>JACTMY010000010.1 GCA_014584395.1 Planctomycetota bacterium
ATCGATTCAATTGTTCAATGGTGGCTACGAGATAGGGATCCCTTTAAGGGGGATTCGTTTCAGGCAACGGCACGGCAATGGAGCCGCCGTTGTTGCTGACGATCGCTCCCGGTGGAAGTTGATGGGTATTACCGCCGCCGGAGTGTTGCGGGGTGGCGCGGTCGCTGCCGTCGCCAAGGCGATGGCTGTTGCAAAGTTAAGAATCAAACAATTCTGGGCGATTCACTTGGCAGGCAGAGTGGTCGCCGGGCCGTGCATGATGACTATGCCCCTGTTGCTTTATGAACGTGACGTTGGGCCACGCTCACGCACGCATGGGGCTGCGGTAAGAATCGCCTGTGTCGGAAACAGTGCACTCACTTCTCCGGGTGGTCTGTGATTACCGTTATTTCACTCCACAACCCTTGAAGTCCATGTGCCTTCATGAAAGTGCCGAAATCCTGAAAGGTTTCGATGTTAGGCATCTCGCCGTAAGGCCATGTTGCGTCGCATTCGTCGCAAACTTGTAATATGGCTCCGTTAGCCTGCACCCTGACCAACTTGATCTCACCCTGACCATCGCAACGAGGACACTGCATTGAAGCTCTCTCTAGTTAAGGAACTGGATACGCTGTGATTATTTCGTTCATTCCGGGGCGAACGACAATCTTTATCTTTGTCTGTCCTCCCGTGCCAATCACCTGGCCCTGAACGTGAAGATGCAGCACCCGGCCGAAGCGTTTGAAAACCTTCAGCACTCGCCGCAGGCGCAACTCACCTGATGGGTCGCCGGCGGCAAAACATGACTAGTGGAACGAGTTCATTTTTTGGTTTCGTCGAATTACTCTGAAACGGGAAGGAACTTGATCCCTCTAACTTGATTGGAATCAAACTTTTGCTTAATCATCTCAGAGACGAATACTTGATCAAGTGGAAAACCAGCATCGCGAGCAGCTGACCCGGGTGCCTGGTATACTTGAAAAACGTGCAGCTTAGTGTTCAAAACGCGCTGCGGAAAAACCCATTTGTCGACCTCGACTATGTTGTCGCGCGGCATATGCACTCCGCAACTTGCATTATAGTCCAAATCAACACGAGAGAGCGGATGCATTATAAAGAGTCTCCTAGCGGGAGACGTTCGTATTGGAAGGAATTCAATATCATCGGATTTGATATCAGAAAATAGTTTCATTACTTTGTTTGTTACGACAAAAAAAAGGTTGAAGCCGTAAACATCAGGTTGCCTTATTCTGCGTTCTAATCGCAGATGAGGTGGGTGCCAAAATGCAGATAATTTCATTTGTCCGAACAGAGCATCGAAATCGCTATCATCACCATCATGCCATAGAGCATCCCAAGGTGAACTACCATCCGAATTAAAGTCGATATCAAGGTGCCAGAAACGCATTAATCACCTATACTTCAGGCCTACAACTTGACGCCAACGTCTTATCACTCATTGAGATGGGCTACAATAAACCCACACCGGTTAAGAGATTAGGGTCCATCCGTAACTTGGAAGCGATTCGTTCAAGCTCTTTTGCAACTGCATTATGGAGATCGTCTCCACTTTTGCCATTCGATACGCGTTTTAATCTCTGATATATCCTCTTATGATACAATTCAGTATGTGGCCCCCAGTGAGGCGAAATATCCACTTTGTTCAGTTTGGAGTTCTTCCCAATCTTGGCCTTTTTCAAGATTTCTTGCGATTTGATCGTCCAATTCTGTGACCAGCCTCGCTTCATGTTCTTATATTTGGAAACAATAGGGTGGCAATCATTATGTGCCCAGAGGAAGGCCGTTGAGCCTGGGCCGCGGACGAAGTACGTATGATAGTCGGCGATCCGAGCGTTGTAAACGGTCTGCCATTCGCCGGTGTCGAAGACCTTTTCGACGAGCAGTTCGCTCTCATCGAGCGTCCGCAAGCGATCGCCAGGCTGCAAATCCTTGGCTGCCGTCCAGCCTTTTCCGTGCACCCAGAAGGGATGCTCGGCGGTCGTGCGGAGGATTCTCGGGGCGCTGGCGCAACCCCGCTCGCTGCTTTGAGCGCTTATGCAACTCGGTGTGCGGGGGTATTCGAGGCGTGCTGCGCCCCGCGCTGGCGCTTGGGGCTTGTAATGCAGATTTCACGCGGTGGCGCTTGAGCTTGTGGCAGTGTAGAAAGCAAACTGATGTGCTTGCTGCGAAGGGAAATGTTTGAGCGTTTCACGCACCCACCCCCTCCCGTGAAACGATCACTTCGATGGGGTGATCGTCAACGCATGGTGTTGAAGTGTAAATGGTTACGGAAAACGGATGTCACTGAGAACGTTTTGGTCGTTTCACGGCCATGGCAAACCAATGGTGGGTTGGCTTGAGGGTCAGAATGCCTATGCGGACAGTTCAAAAACCAAGAGCACAGGATTGGCGTCCTGTGCTCTTGAGTTGATTCAAACTGTGCATTCGTTGGGCAGTAACCCGATCAGACCTGGTGTTTAGAAGCGCCATTCCATGCCAGCGACCAGGCCTTGGGCCCAGAAGGTGCTGTCCTGGAAGGAGAAGGCGGGTCGCGGCGCACCGACGAGCTGCCCCGGGCCGTTGACCGTGGGCAGTTGGCTGGGATTCACGACGCGGTCGATCTGTCGGCCCGGCCGAGCCACGTTAGTCCAGACCATGAGGTCGTAGCCAACGTAGACGCGGCAGTGATCGGTCAATTGGTAACCCAGATTGACGCCGAATTGGGGAATCACGCTGAAGACGGTGCGCGTGTATTGCCCGCTGTTGGTATTCTGCACCAGCAAGCCACTGGGGTAGGACTGGGCACCCGCGCCGGGGATAGCGAAGGTGGTCAAGCCAGTGAGTTCGGCCCGCTGCTGCGTCGCACCGAGGGCGATCTTAGCCGACATGTTGACGAACCAGCGCCGGATGCGCAGTTCAGTCAGCAAGCCGATTTGACCGCCATAGAAGTTGTTGACCGTGGCGAAGCGGTCCTGCAGGAAAATGCGCGTTCCGGGTGGCACGCCGCGGTTCGCCAATTCAGGCGGCAAGTCCTGCACTTGCAAATCCTCGGTCACGGTCAGCGATTCATCCAAACGCATGAAGCGGAACCCGGCGATGCCATCCAGATGCCAACTATTGCAGCGTTTGGTGATGCAAGACAGGAGATTGCCGCGGAAGTTGAGGTCGGCCCCCAACAGCCGCGCCACGTTTTGCACGTGCACGGAGCCTGACAGGCCGCTGGTTCCGGTGAAGGGGTTAAGGGCGGCGACTAGTTCCGAATCTTCCTGATAATTCAACCCGTTGATGAAGGGGCGAGCATAGAGCGGATCGCCATTGGAGCCAGCGGTGAAATTCTTGGTCCGCTGACGGAGCATGAAGAAGCTGCCTTCCATGCCAAACTGTTCCGTGGGGCTGAACCAATACCCCAAGGTGACGCGGCCTCCAGGCACGCCGCCGAAACCTAAGTCATTGCCATAGAGGATCGTCGTATCCGGCCCCAGAATGCCAGCGGCGAACTGCGGGCTGCTGGTGACCAAAGGCGGCGCCACATCGCCCTTGATGGTCCAATACAGGAATTCGAAGTTCATCCGGACGCGGCCTGGGGGGCCATGCGGACTATGAGCGATGCCCATGCCGAAGGGATTATCGAAAGCGGGATCGCCCTCTGGATGAAAGACCGTGCCTTCGGGCAGCACGGGAGCATACCCCTCGGCCTGGGGAAAGGCCCCGCCATGAGAATAGACAAAGGCCCCCGATGGCGGCACTTCGCTCAAGATAGGCGAGTGCGCTGGCGGCGCTCCCTTGGGCATGTGCAGGAGTTCGCTCGACTCCGGCTCCTTCTTGGTCTCCTGGGGAACTTCGGTGGGAACCTTTTGCTCCTTCGGAGGGTCCTCTGTTGGCCGAGGCAGCGGTTTATGGGCATCCCAGCCCGCCGCTTCGATGATGGACGATTCCGGCATCGTCAAAGACTTGGGAGCCTGCGTCTTGAGCGGAACGGGCCGTCCCAACTTGGGGATGGGTTTGCCCAGTTTCACGAGAGGTTCACGATTGGTCTCAGGAGGGACAATCCATTGAACCGGTTGTGTATGCTCCTCCTCTGAGGCCGCGCGATAATGAGCGACCACGGGGGGCGATTTGGATGTTTGAGGCTGGGCTACGCGCCACGGAGATTCATCCGCCCAGGCCGTCATCAACGTTGTCGATCCAAGAAGTCCAAGCAAACCGAAGCGGAGTTTGTGCATCTTGATAACCCTTAGGGGGAATGGCGATCCATGAAGTCAAAAGCCGTTGTTACAAGTAGTATTGACGCCAAACCGAGCCGAGCAGCAGAGCCTTGCCGAAGTCCAGGTTGAGAGCCAAGAAGCCGAAATTGTAATCTCGACCGAAATCACCGACGTTGAGCATCACTTGTTGCGACATCGCCGTGGCCTGGATGCCTCCCAGGCTGCCCACGTTAATGGCCGATCGGGACCATCCCGAAGGGACTTGCCATTGCGTGATCTCGTACTGACCGGGTCGCAGTCCATCAAAGCGATACGCGCCATAAACATCCGAACGCGTCAAACGCCAGACCGCATGACCGCGATCGTCCGTGCCAGTGAGAAGCACATACAGGCCGACGACGCCGCGATCCCCCGTATCAAAGGAGGCATTCTGGTTCAGGTCGGCATAAATGAAGCCGGACAAGGAGGCGGGCTTCAACCAGCCAAAGTTGTAATTGACGCCTTGATTGTCCGAGGTGACGGTAATTGAATTGAAGCGGTAGAAAGCGGCCACGCCACCCAAGGAGCCAACAGGATTGATGGCGCCATGCAGCAAGCCGGGAGGAGAAGCGATTTGCCCCACGATGTAAACGCCAGGTCGCAGATTGGCGAACTGATAGAAGCCGTCAGCATTCGACTTGGCGAACATCGAGACGATTTGATTCAAGTCGTTTTTGCCATAAATCTGCAGCGTGGCCCCGCCAATGCCCACTTCATCGGGTGAGCGGACGCCATTATTGTCGATGTCCAAGTAGACGTAGCCGCTGAGGCTGGAGCTCTTGATGGCCGCGAAGTTATTATTCGGGGCCACGGAATTATTGACCGCCACCACGATCTGATTGAAGCCAATGCTTCCAGGGATGACCACGTTGTTGCGCGAGAGATAACCCCGTTGGAAGCCCGGCGGGGTCGCTTCCTGAATAATGCGATAGGTGCCAGACTGCAGCGCGTTGGTGCCAACGTATTTGTAAGTGATGGTGATGTCGGCGCTGCCGGAGCTGGAGACTTGCGTCAGCAGATTGCCCCCGCCCGCGGAATTGGAGGTGGCTTGCAAAAGGAGGTCCAGCGAGAGTGTGCCCGTCCCCAAATAATGGGCCAGATCGGCGGCGTTGGTGATGCGCAGCGTGGTGCTGCCCGTCGCCGTCCGGGTCGCGAAGGTGATACCGCTGGTTCCGGCATAATCCGTCAGGCCATCGTAGGCGGCGGCATTGAAAGACTGCGCATCCGCGGTGGCGGTCAAGCTGGTTGTTGCTCTCGGGGCTGTCAGGTGGATATTCCCGGAGACGTTCCCCGTGATGAGAGCGCTTGCGGGATCCAAATTTTCCGAGCGGATCTGACTAGTGATGCGTCCGGTCAACAGAATTTCGACTTCGATCAACTGCCCCAAGGCCGGATTGAAGGCATTGAAGCTGCGAGTCAAAGTGACATTGGTTGGTCCAGTGGCAAACTGAATCAGTTGGGTTTGCGATTGTTGAGAAGGTGCAATGCGCGGGTCGTTCAGAAATTCGTAATAGCCATTCTGATCCGTATATGTGCTGGTGATCATCGCGCCAGCAAAACTATAGAGCAAAATGCGACTGTTGGCGATGGGCGCCTCGCCGGGATCGCGCAAGCCATTATTGTTCAGATCGTGGAAGGCATAACCGCTAATGACGTTGGCACTGAGGAGTTCGCGGTCTTCCAGGACCTCGAGCCAGGGTCGCACGGATGGTGCTTTCGGGGAGCGCCGTTTTGTATTCCTCAGCCAACCTAACATCGCACACCCTCCTCCATAAAGGCAGCACGACGGATTTTCCGAATCCGTATGTCGAATAGATTCGGCAAGGCTGAAAGTTGCACTCCATCTGGAAACCCCTTCCCACTGGGAGGATTGCTTTCAGGACATCGAGTAATAGTTAGGAACCTAAAGGATGGTATCCTTTCGCGCCTTCTAGAGGAAATGGACCGAATGAATTGTCAAGAGGGTCACGAACTAAAAAGGGTAAGAACCGCGAATTTCAATGAGTTTGGGGTTGTACCCACGCAAGAATTCGGCATCATGGAATGGAATTGTTAAAGGGTTGTAAAGTTCAACCGTGAGCGGAAAACATCCCACCTCTAAGGCAACTCGACTAGCCATGGTACTCTCGTGAACGACTTTAGGGACTAAAACCATTGGAATTCTCGTCCTCCTTTGGGAAAAATGGACAAGCACGATGCCATTGTTGGACATCATGAACAGGTTGACGCAATGAAATGGTTCCCGCTGGCTAAAGGTTGCACGTGAATGTTGGCCCTGGTTCCCCAAGAAGAACCTATCTTGAGTGATTTTCTGACCCAACCGTCCACCGGCCAAGCAACTTCGACGGATTTGCCTTCGTCGATGATGTCGCTTGGACATGCGCTGGGAGCTTCGTTGTTTTATGCGGCATCGAAAACAGAACGTGCGCAATGGCTGCAATGCCTGGAACGTGGTGAATGGGTTTCCACTTGCCAATTGAAAGCAACCTCTTTCCCAGCATCCTACCTTCATTTTCCCAAGCATCTATTATCTGTGTTTGATGATGCCTGGAATCCATCTTCCTTGCCCCATGGAATCAATCAAAAGAAGTCAACGACGACACTTACCTTTCACGACGCAGACCTGAGTGAAGTGCAGCGCTGCATGGTTCAAAATGCCGTCGACAATCAGGATGTGTTTTTAATTCAAGGCTTGCCAGCAACGGGGAAAAGAAGAATTGCTCTTGAGATCATCGCTCAATGCTTGAGGAGAGGCGAGCGAGTTTTACTCTTAACATGGCATCAAGATATTCTAGAGTCGCTGGTGCAGCGCATCAGGGGAGCGATGGAAGTCGCCTGCATCGTCATGGGTCCAAACCCGTCAAACCCAGAGGCCATGCCCTATTCCTTGGCCTCCATGACGGACGCCTTGCTCGACACAAGTCTGAAGTCGCATCCGCGTTTAACAGCCCTGTACGAGCGACTAGATCATTGCCAACACTGTTTGCACGAATGGCCCCGATGGCAAGATCGATTGAGACGCAATGAACAAATGCAGATGGAGCTTGAATCACTGCAAAAGGAGAAACAGGAACTATCCGGCGTTCATCGGCATGAATGGCAGATCGATTCAATCCAGCACTTGCTGCCTGAATCCACCAAACAAGTGGAAGCGGAAACCTCTCGACACGAAGCGATCCTGGCCGAACTTCAACAAGCCGTGAATACCGCCAAAATGAACTTTTTGGATCAAGAAGCCGCCTGTGGCCGCTGGCGTCAACAAGTGTCGCAGCAAGAAAACGTGGTGGACCTCCGCAAACAGCCCCACTGGCTGAGTTGGCGATGGTGGCGCGTGGCCTGGCAAGGCCGAGCCGAGGAGCGGCTCGCCGAATTTCGAACGCGCTGCGAGGAAGCAGCCCAAGAGTTAATCAAGAAACAACAAGCCATCGACGAAGCGGAACAACAAATCGCCATCGAACACCATCGCCATCAAGCTGCTAAGGTTCAAATCCTGCAAATGGATTTGAGCCTGCGCATCGAGGCGTTGGAAACGAAAATCTCGGCCCTGCGTGAAGCTAGGGAAGAAGATTTACGACAATGGTCAGAGCTATGCGCCTCTTTATCCACCGAATGGCCATTGCTACCCTTCTCCGAGTTAGGTTTGCATCAACTCCGGGATTGGCTTTATCGTGCTCTTGAAGCGATTCAGATCGAAATCAAGCAAGTTAAGCAAGATGTTTTGCCAACCCAACAGTTTGCGCTCCAGGCGGAGTTATTGAGTGCTGCCCAGCTCATCGGCGCCGCGGGGTCCGCAGCCAATCAGTTGAATCGAGATGAATGGACCACGGCCATGCCACAGGGGGTAGACCGCTTGATTTTGTTAGAAGCAGAGCAATGGCCTCGCCAGGAATTGCTGGCCGCTTGCTCATGGGCAAACCAATGCGTGTTGATCGGGCAAGCGTCATGGTGGCCTGGCCATACAGTCTCTGCCTTTCATGGACTGATCAACGCTTGGTATCAACCTCCCGCCGCGGGGTCAGCCCGGTGGTATGAAACGAGCACGCAGCTCATATGTCAACTAATCGACCCCGCATCCTGCATAGACCAACCTGTGCATTGGGAAACCTTGGCTGATCAACCCGCCGTGGAACTAGGCATCATTCATGCCGACGGCGATGTGCCTCATTTGGCGTCCGTGGTCTTTCCGAAAGCGGATTTTGCTTTGGCCACAGCCAAGAAACTCTTAACCGAGCATTTGGAAGAGTCCACTTTGGACTGTCAATCAAGGTCATTGAATTGGCAATTTCATTCAGATGGCGTTGCTCTAACGTTTCCAGAGATGGTTGAACTATCTCCCGCGATCGATGTGGAACTTGAACCGGGATTGGTGGAGAATTTAGTCGCGGTTCCTGTCCCCGATCAACCTGACATTGTGGAATGGCGAACCCGCAAAATCGTATTCAACGACCCATGGAATCGCGAACGCATCTTGGATTGGGTTCAACATAAATTGTCATGGACAGAAGTCGGTCGAGTGGGAACTCTCGACCAACGATGGGGAATCAAGAGTGAATTGAATCACCTGGTCCAGTCAGCGATTCTGCATAAGCCGTTGATAAGGGATTTAAAAGAGCGCGGCGTGCATGAGTGGCTGCGGATTTCTCCCACGCGCTTAAAAGCCTCACGCCAGGGAAATCCAAGTCGGCCTCATCAAATGCTCATAAAAGATGCACCGGTTCAAAGCCGGTTTGATCATCAAAAAGAAGAGGCCCAGTCCCTCGTGGCGGCCTTGGAACAATGGCTGCAAAAAGCGGACAAACCTTGTGATCCTCCGCTTTCGGTGTTAGTAATCACCAGTGAGTCAACCCAACAACGGTTGCTTCAAGAATTGTGGCACCAGCAAACCTATCAAGCGGAAGAGTCCTTCTCCATTGAGTTCTTGTCGGCCCAACAAGCCCAAGGCCGGCATGCTGATGCGGTCTTCGTTAGCCTTTGGCCGTACACGCATCAAGACGGCATGAACGATGAAGTCCGTTATCGCACTTGCGTGACGGCCTTGCTGGCAGCGCGGAACTACCTTTTATGGGTGGGTGATCTCGCCGCGGCTTTAGCTTGCGCCAGCGGGCGCGGTCTCGCCAATGATCCGCAACCTGGCCATGCCATCAGCGAAGCCACCACGCATCTCCTCAAATTGATTCAATCCCAAGTCGGCGAACCTCATTGGATAGTCATGCCCGAGGGTGCATTGGCATGACTGATTCCGCACTAGGATTCCCTTCTCACCAAGATTTGGCGACGTTGTGGGAAGCCGTGCCAGGCAAACCCTACCTCAGTGTGGGCGTGGGCTGGATTCCCATTCATGTCGTGGAATTGAAGTGTCTTTGGGAAGCCCCCAACATCACGGGACCGCTTAGCAATGCCGTGCTTCAATGTCTGAGCCGATCCGAATTAACTTTCAATGAACTCCAAAAGAGGATGAGCCTGCCCAAGCCTTGGCTGGAAGCTATTTTGTCCAGCTTGGCACGAACCGGTTTGATCACAGACCTAAACGCGGACCGCCGCTTTGCAGCGGAGCAAATCATTCGGGCAAATCCAGGAGTGAGCGCGAGCACATTTTACAAGCGGCACCTTTTTCATTTCTTTGAATGGAGTGGTGCCAATCATCCTCTGTACATCAACATTCCTCCCCAGGTAGGGGTGGCCATGCAGCAATGGACCCTCAGCAAGACCATCTCCATGGCTTACCTCGAAGAACTGATCCAACTCCCGTTAGAACAAAAAACGGCTCTGAAATTCCCACCCCACATCAAGCAATTAGCTCTTCCCAATCTTCAGCAATTGGACTCCCTGGTGATTCATCAAATGCAATGGTTGGCGGTGCTTTGCTTGACCACGCCTGACCAATTTCAACTCTTTAGTCTCAATCCTCAGGATTGGACGCTCGGCGAGCAAAGCCCCTTCTTGCAGAAGCCATTGAGTGAGCCAGCGGCTGAAAAAATAATCCAACTGATACCGCAACCTGACCGCAATGCCTGGGTAGGAGCATGGGAAAGCGTTCGCCGAGCGCTCACCTTGCCCCCCGCAGCCTTAGGCGACTATCAAGAATTAGCGACCGGACCGCAAATCAATATTAAATTGCCAGCGAGCGTCGTGGATCGGCTTCATCAACAACACCAACCAACCACGCTTTGGTTAACGGCCGGGAGCGGACGTTTTCGTCGAGCCGCCCAGGCTAAACTGACAGGAAGTTGATGTTTTTCAGCCGAGTGGCAAACCGAATCGGTGCTTGTTTCGTCTTGCAGGATGGGAGAAAATCTAAGAACCTCAGTGGATGGGGTTGGTGATGACTTTTTCTTGGGGAGTGCTCAACGATGAAACCTTGGCGTTTTTTAATGGCAGCTCTAACCTCCGCGGGCCTTTTGGCCCTCAGTTCCCAATGGGATCCCATTTCCGTTTTGGCTCAGCCACCAACCACGGACGCCAAAAAAACCTCGAATCAACTGCCGATCAGCCGAGTGGTTCTCTTCACGAGCGGTGTAGGCTTTTTCCAGCGTGAAGGAGAAGTGGATGGCACGCAGAAGGTGGATTTATCTTTTCCCACCTCCAACATCAACGATTTACTGAAGAGCATGGTTTTGCAGGATTTAGGCGGCGGTCAAGTCAGCGCCGTCAATTATGACAGCTCCGATCCCATCGAAAAGACGCTGAAGAGCTTTGCCATCGATTTAACCAACCATCCAAGTCTGGGCGACCTACTCAAACAAGCTCGGGGTGAAAAAATTGAAGTGATTCTGCCCCCCAGCTCAGGCAAGCCTGGCACCTTTTCCGGCACGATCATCGGGATTGAAAAGAAGAAAGTGCCTGCCCAGGAAAAAGAGAAGGAAACAGTCGAAGTGGAGTATGTCAACCTCTTCACCTCCAATGGCATCCAAAGCCTCCCTCTCAACCAGATCGACAACATCCGCTTTCTCAATCCGGCCATGGATCAGGAATTAAAGCGGGCTTTGGAAACCTTGGCCCAATCCCATGACACCCGCAAGAAAAGCGTGTCCCTTAATTTTCAAGGCAACGGCAAACGACCCGTGGTCGTGAGCTATGTCGTGGAGCATCCTATCTGGAAAACGAGCTACCGCCTGGTCATCGACAAGAACGGCAAACCCTTTCTCCAAGGCTGGGCACTGGTCGAGAACCCGACGGATGATGATTGGAATGACGTGAAGGTCACGCTGGTTTCGGGCCGTCCCATCTCCTTCCGCATGGATCTGTATCAACCTCTCTATGTCGGCCGACCCTTGGTCGAACCGGAGTTGTTTGCTTCCCTCCGCCCCCCTACCTACAGCAGCGCCATGGACGCCAAGGACAAAGCAACACCTACACGCACCACCGATGCCCGCCGCGCCGGCCGGCCACCAGCGTCAGGAAACGCTGTGGGCGGGTTTGCAACGCCACCGTCCGCGCCGATGGAAGCCGATGCGGCTGGAATGGCCGAGCACCTCGGCCGCATGCGCGGCAAGGAACTGCTGGATCAAGATAAACCCACGTCAACCATCGAACTGGGTCAAGGAGTCATGTCGGCCGCCACGGCTACGGAAATGGGCGACTTTTTCCAATACGCCATCAGCCAACCGGTCACCATTGCCCGCCAAAAATCGGCCATGTTGCCGATCATCAACCAGAACATCGAAGGATCGAAAATCAGCATCTACAACCAAAGCGTGCACGCCAAATATCCGCTCCTTGGCTTGCGGTTGAAGAACACCAGCGGTTTGCATTTGATGCAAGGGCCGATCACCGTGTTTGAGGGAAATAGTTATTCCGGGGATGCGCGGATCATGGATTTGGTCCCCAACGAGGAGCGCTTGCTCAGCTATGCCATTGATCTTTCGACAGAAGTCGAACCCGTTTACACGGGTGTCCCCGACCAAATCAGCGCCATCAAGATCGTGAAGGGAGTGATGCAAGTCACGAGCAAGGCGCGCATGACCCACGCTTACAACATCAAGAACCGCGACGACAAAACGCGCAAGCTGGTCATCGAACACCCCTTCCGCGCCGATTGGAACCTGGTTTCGCCGAACAAGGCCTCTGAGCGCAGCCGTGAAGTCTATCGCTTTGAGCAAACAGTGGAAGCAGGTCAAACCGCCAAGTTGGAAGTCACCGAGGAGCAAGAACGAAGAAACTTCATTGCGATCACGGATCTGCAGGACGACCAAACGATTCGCTTTTATCTGAGCCAATCCGCGATGACGCCCAAGGTCAGGGAAGCCGTTACGCGAGCCATCGAACTGCGATCCGCCATGGCGGCCACGCAGCGTCAACGAATGGAAATGGAACAACAGCTCAACGCCATTCGCGAGGATCAGTCCCGCTTGCGGGCCAACATGCGCGAAGTGCCCAACACGTCGGCGGCCTATCGGCGCTATTTGGAAAAGTTCGATAAACAAGAAACCGACATCGAACGGCTCCAAGAACAGATCAAGTCACTTCGGGCCGAGGAAAATACCAAACGCCAGGAGTTTGAAAAGTTCTTGATGAATTTGAACGTCGATTAATCGGTTCGCTTTTGAACTCGGCCCTCAAGACGAGCGCTTTTGACCTGGTCAAGATCGTTCGTCTTTTTATTTCCCTCCCACGGACGCCTTGCGAACGCCGCCGCGCGGCGATACATTGAGGTGAAGAGTGACGTACGGATGGAACTTCGCGCCGCATGAGGAGAAGGTGCATGAAACTGTTCCTCGACACCGCCAACGTGGACGAGATCAAACAAGCCGTGGATTGGGGCATTCTCGACGGCGTGACCACCAATCCAACCTTGGTCGCAAAGTCAGGACGCCCCCATCATCAAGTGATTGAAGAAATCTGCAAACTCGTGGACGGGCCGATCAGCGCCGAAACGACGAGTTTGGAAGCAGAGGGCATCCTTTCCCAGGGTCGCGAATTGGCTTCGATTCATGAAAATGTCGTCGTGAAAGTCCCCGTCATGCGCGAAGGGCTCAAGGCCGTCCGTCTCCTGGCGGAAGAGGGGATACGCTGCAACGTCACCCTTTGCTTTCAACCTCTCCAAGCTTTATTGGCCGCCAAAGTGGGAGCCTACATCATCAGCCCCTTTGTCGACCGCATGAACCGCGTGGGCGAGAACGGCTTTGAAGTCGTCGAGCGCATCAAGCAAATTTATGAAAACTACCAGTTCGACACCTTGATCCTGGCAGCGAGCATTCGCAGCCCTTTGACCGTGCTGCAAGCGGCCTTGGCGGGCGCCGATATCTGCACGATGCCCTTTGAGGTGTTGTCCATGCTGTATCAGCATCCCATGACGGAACAAGGAATCGAGATTTTCCTCAAGGACGCAGCCAAGATCCCGGCGTTGCAAGCCGTTCGTTCTTAAACCGATTCGCGGGTTGTCTTATCCATGATTTGCGTGAGCATTGGTCGAACGCGCCACAAAATGTTGCTGGCGGAAATCCATGAGGCCGCCAAGCAAGGCGCCCAGATGATCGAGCTGCGGCTCGACTTCATCCCGCGCGCGCTCGACTTTCACCGCATCCTTGAATACAAGCCCTGCCCTTTTGTGGCCACGCTGCGCCGCCAGCAGGACGGCGGCCGGTTTGCGGGCAAGGAAGAACAGCGGCTCATGCTCATGAGGCAGATCATCGCCAGCGGGCAGTTTGAATGGATCGACCTCGAAACGGACGTCGCCGATCAGATTCGCCGCTTTGGCAAGACCAAACGCATCATCAGTTATCACAACCTCAAGGAAATGCCGACCGATTTGGAGCGCATCTTTGTCAAGATGATCAATCAGGATCCGGACGTCGTTAAAATTGCCGTCCGGGCCGAGCATCCCCTGGACAACCTGCGCGTGATGGAATTGAGTCAAAAGACCAAGGTGCCGACGGTAGCTTTTTGCCTGGGCGATATGGGAGTGCCAAGCCGCATCCTGGCCGGAAAGTTCGGGGCGCCGTTTTCCTATGCCGCTTTCAATAAGGAGCGCGGCATTGCGCCGGGCATCTTATCATACGATGAAATGAAACATGTCTACCATTATGATCAAATCAATTCAGCCACTCAAGTGTTTGCGGTGATCGGCGACCCCGTCGCGCAGAGTCTGAGTCCCCTTGTGCACAACGTGGCGTTCCGCAAACTCGGCATGAACGCGGTTTATGTGCCGATTCGCGTCCCCCGGCCTGACTTGGAATCCACCTTGGATGGCATGAAGCGCTTGCCCATTCACGGCTACAGTGTGACGATTCCCCATAAGGAAACAGTGGTCGAGATGGCTTCGGACCGGGAAGGTCTCGTGCAGGCATGCAAATCAGCCAATACCTTGATCCCCAACGTCGAAAAAAGTTTCACGGCTTACAATACGGACAGCGAGGCCGCCATCCAAGCTCTGCAAGAAGGCATGGCGGGCATGGTGGGCGCGGGCAATCTCGCGGGCAGAACCATCTTGATTCTCGGAGCGGGCGGCACGGCCCGAACGCTGGCCTACGCTTTGCACCGCCGGGGGGCGCTGCTCTACATCTCCAACCGCACGGACAACAAAGCACAGCATCTTGCGGAAGAGATCGGCTGCCGCTATTGCGACTGGACGGCGCGCAACGCCGTGGTCGCCGAGATTTTCATTAACTGTACCCCGGTGGGTATGCATCCGAACGTGGACGAAAGTCCCTTGCATCCGAGCGTATTCAAGCCGGGCATCGTCGTCATGGACGTGGTCTATCATCCCGAGACGACACTGCTGATCCGTCAGGCCAGGGAGCGCGGGTGCCGGACGATCACGGGCGTTTCCATGTTCATTCATCAAGCGGCCAGGCAATTTCAACTCTTCACCAATTGCGAACCTCCCGTCCAGGACATGACGTCAGCGTTGCGTCGTGCCTTGTCGCCGTTGACCGTGGCGGAACATGAACCCGAACCCGTCTAAGCATGTTTTTCTCATTGGGCTTCGGGGGAGCGGTAAATCCACCTTGGCGCCGCTGCTGGCGGATCGCTGGCATAGGCCTTGGCATGACACGGATGTTGAAATCATGAAGCAGACAGGTCAATCGATTCGAGCGATCATAGAAACCCAAGGCGAAGAAGCTTTCCGCGATTTAGAAAGCGCGTGTCTGGAGCGCTTGATCTGCGGGCCATCGTCCGTCATGGCCACTGGAGGAGGCATGATCCTCAGGGATTCGAATCGCAGCATCATGCGTCAAGGGGGTTGGGTGATTTGGCTTCACGCCTCCATCGACACATTATGGGAGCGCATCCATCGTGATGAACTGAGCCACGACACGCGCCCCCCCCTCTCCGACCAGCCCGGCCGAGATGAATTGCAATCGCAGATTCAATCCAGGCTGCCATTGTATGATGCCTGCGCCGATCTTATGCTAGACACCACCAATAACGACCCCGCTACCCTTGTGAACCTCATCGAGAAACATCGACCATCATGGATTCCATGTTCGATATAACCAACTTCATGCATCGTCCCTTGCAAACGCCTTGGCTGCTCGCTCCCGCGGTGTTTATCCTGGGGGCCATCGTGGGCAGCCTCCTCAACGTATGCATTTATCGCTTGCCTCTGGAAAAGAGCATTTTTTGGCCCAGTTCGCGATGCATGAACTGCCTGACTTCATTACGCTGGTACGACAACATTCCCCTTTTGAGCTATTACCTGCTCAAGGGGCAATGCCGGTATTGTGGGGCCAAATTTTCTTCGCGGTATTTCTGGATCGAATGCTTCACGGGTCTTGTTTTCGCGGGTCTGTTTATCTATTACTTGGGGTTGAATGACCAGATCATCGATGCACTCGGGGCGCAGAATGCTTATAGGGGAGTGAGCGATCCGTCTCTGCTTTTGATGTCGGTCTATGCGTTTCTCTTTTGCTGTTTCCTGATCGTGGTCACCTTCACGGACATGGATCATCGCGAGATTCCCTTAAGCGTCACCATCCCTGGGACCATCTTGGGTTTGGCTTTGGGCGTTCTGGCGCCATATCCTTGGCCCCTGGCGTGGACGCCGCCCCTTGGCGCAATGTTTGGCGGCCAGTTCGCGACTCCGGAACAAATTTTTATTCTTCCTTTGGCTTGGCAGCCTTGGCCCTATTGGATGCCTACGTCGGAATGGTTTCCCATGCATTCCTGGCAACTGGGCCTGATGACTTCCGTCATCGGAGCCCTCGTCGGTACTGGCCTGGTACGCGCCATTCGCTGGATCTTTTCTTGGGGTTTTGGCAAGGAAGCCATGGGGATAGGCGACGCGGATTTAATGATGATGATTGGAGCGTTTTTAGGCTGGCAAGCTGTGCTCTTGGTGTTTATCCTGGGCGTCTTCATTGCCATGAGTTATGCCTTGTGCATTTTCGTCCTAAACCGCGGCAGGGAATTACCCTTTGGTCCCTTTTTAACCCTGGCGACCGCGCTCCTACTCTGGTCCCCCTTGCCTATGCATACGGTATCGCAAAAGATCTTCTTTGACGGCTTGTTCTTGTTGATGATGGGTAGCGTCGGCGCGATTTTGGCCCTCTTGATGGCCTTTGGCATTCGCATCTTTCGCTTTATTCGAATGGCAACCTAATCATGCGCTTGGTCATTGTCGATTACGGCATGGGCAATCTGCGGAGCGTGCAAAAAGCTTTTGAAAAAGTGGGGGCCCAAGCACACATCAGCAATGATCCCAGCTTCATCGCCCAAGCCAAGATGCTGGTCCTGCCTGGCGTTGGAGCCTTTGCCGATGCCATCGCTTCCTTGAGACAACTTCGTCTCGATCGCGTCATCAAAGAGCATGTTCGAGCGGATCGTCCCTTTTTGGGCATCTGTCTCGGCTATCAACTTCTATTTACTACCTCATATGAAGATGGTGAACACCAAGGCCTCGATCTGTTTCCAGGCCGAGTCGTTCCATTTCGAACCGACACTCCTGATAAAGTTCCTCACATGGGCTGGAACACGACCCGAGGCCGATTCACCTCGGGGACGATATTTAAGGAGGTGCCTAATGAGGCATGGTTTTATTTTGTGCATGGCTACTATGTCGAGCCAACCATTTCCTATCAGATCGCCCTTGAGACCGAGCATGCTGGGGTAACGTTTGCCGCCGGCTTTGCCAACGGTCGCATTTTCGGCACCCAATTCCACCCAGAAAAAAGCCAACAGCTTGGCCTTTCCATTCTTCACAGATTCAACACGCTGTGTTAAAGTAATCATCTCCAGACTTGGTCGGAAATGGAACCACAAACGTGATCTTGCTTCCAGCCATAGACCTGCGCGATGGCCGATGCGTTCGGCTGCGACAAGGCGATTTTCAACAGGAAACGACTTACTCTGAAGACCCCATTCAAGTGGCCAAGGAGTGGGTTCGCCGCGGGGCGCAGGCTCTGCACCTGGTCGATCTGGACGGAGCCAAGGCAGGTCATCCGGTCAACACAAGCGCCATCGCAGCCATTTGCCGCGCCGTCGCTGTTCCTTGTCAATGGGGAGGGGGACTGCGCACCCAGGAGCATATCGAAACGGCTTTCAAGATTGGAGTCCAGCGAGCCATCGTCGGCACGCGCGCAGTGAAGGAGCCCACCTGGCTGCAAAGCATGGCGGAATTGTTTCCACAACAAATCATGTTGGGTTTGGACGTCAAGGATGGCCAGGTGGCCACGCATGGTTGGCTGGAAGTGCATCTTGCGGACCCTATGGCCTTCGTTAAGCAAGTTGAACCTTTCCCCTTGGCGGGACTCGTGTTCACCGATGTGAGCAAGGATGGCATGTTGGCCGGGCCTAATTGGTCGGCCTTGGAAACCTTGATCCAGAAGACCAGCCTGCCGATCTACGCCTCGGGCGGCATTACGACGCTCAACGATGTGGTGCGGCTTGGGCAGCTTCCCCTGGCGGGGTGCATCGTAGGGCGTGCCTTATACGAAGGAACCTTACAACTCGAGGATGCCTTGGCCACCATTGTTTCCCGGTGCGTCGAAGCGAGCGCGGACGCATCCCTATCCATTCAATCGAGGTGTGTCCCTTAGCGCTCGACGCACCGTACCTTTCATTCGAGGACCTCATGGCTCATCAACCCGAAGATATTCGCAACCTGGCAATCGTGGGACATGCCGCTTCCGGCAAGACGACCTTGGCGGACGCGATCCTCTTCAAAGCCAAAGCGGTTGACCGCAAGGGCAGCGTGGACGATGGCACCAGCGTGAGCGATTACGACGACGAAGCCAAGAAGCGGCATCATTCCCTCGATTGCGTCCTCCTGCACTATGTCGATCAAGGCAAACAAGTCCATTTGCTCGACACGCCGGGTTACCCCGATTTCATCGGCCAATCGTTGTGCGCGCTGAACGCCGTGGAATCAGCGATCGTGGTCGTCAATGCCAGCCATGGCATCGAGGTCAACACCCGCCGCATGTTCAAGGAAGCCAGTCAATTGGGTCTCGCTCGTTTTATGGTCCTCAACAAGATGGATGGCGAGAACATCAACCTCGATGAATTGATCGACAGCATTCAAAAGTCATTTGGATCGGGATGTGTTCCATTCAATTTGCCCGTTGGCGTTGGACCGGCATTTAAGGGCGTGGTCAACGTTTTAACGCATCAAGGCGACTTGCCAGCCGATGCTTGGGGCGACTTGGAAATGGCCAAGAATCAGATCATGGAAGCCGTGGCCGAATCCGATGATGGCTTGATGGAACAATATCTGAATCAAGGCAGCATCGCCGACGCCGACTTGCTCAAGGCCATTCCCAAGGCCATTGTTCAGGGCCATTTAACGCCGATTTTCTTCACTTCGGCCAGGAAGGATATTGGCATCGCCGAATGGATGGCCGGCATAGCCGAATATGCTCCTTCGCCCGTCAATGGTTTGGCGCGCAAAACCGTCGATGACAAGCCCGTGGAGGTGAGCGTCGCCGCCAAGCCTCTGGGTCAGGTCTTCAAGGTGCTCAATGATAAATTCGTCGGCACGATGAGCTTCATCCGGCTCTATTCTGGCAAACTAGCTGGCGACGCCCCCTTGCACAACGTGACCAGGCAGAAATCCTCCCGCACTAGCGGCTTTCTGCTCGTGCAGGGGAAAACCAATAAGCCCATCCCCGAGGCCGTAGCGGGCGATCTGTTTGCCGTGGCCAAGGTCGAGGATTTGCACATTGGCGACACGGTGGGAGCCGAAGGCTGCAGCCAACTTCCCAAGGCTCGCTTCCCCCTGCCCATGTTTGGCTTGGCGGTCGAGCCCAAAGCGCGCGGTGATGAGCAAAAGATTTCCGGCAGCTTATCCAAGATGGCCGAGGAGGATCCGACCTTCAAGGTCGTCCGAGAAGCCCAAACCAAAGAACTAGTCATCAATGGCATGAGCCAATTGCATTTGGACATCATTCAGCAACGTTTGAAGCGCCGCTTCGAACTTGAGATCATCACCAAGGAACCTAAGATTCCTTATCGTGAAACGATCATGGCCAACGGCGAAGGGCAACATCGGCATAAAAAGCAAACGGGCGGGGCCGGCCAATTTGGCGAAGTGCATCTGCGCGTCTATCCGCTGTCCCGCGAAATCAAATCCATCGAAGAGTGCAAGGCTCAGTTCATGAACAAGCAGCATTTCCAAACGCTGCGCGAGGATTACTGCCGTTATGAACCAGAGTTCAACTTCGCGTTTATCGACACGATCGTGGGCGGCACCATCCCGAATCAGTTCATTCCCGCGATCTACAAAGGCTGCTTGGAGGTGATGGAAAACGGCGCCGTGGCCGGCTATCGGATGCAGGACATCGCCGTCGAGGTTCACTTTGGTAAGGATCACCCCGTGGACAGCAAGGAAGTGGCCTTCAAGACGGCGGCCCGCGTGGCCTTCAAAAACGCCATCAACAACGCCAAGCCCGCCATCCTCGAACCCATCGTGAACCTCGAAGTGACCATCCCGTCTAAATATACAGGCACGATCTTGGGCGATCTGAATACTCGCCGAGGCCGCATTGAAAATCAGGACAGCTTGCCCGGCGACTTGCAAGTCATCAAGGCCAAGGTCCCATTGGCCGAGGTGACGCGTTACAAAGCCACCTTGGACAGCGTCACCCAGGGGCAAGGGTTCTATACCATGGAATTCAGCCACTACGACCAGGTGCCGGGCAACGTCCAGCAGCAGATCATCGCCAAGGCGGGCAAGATGAAGGATGAAGACGAAGAGTAAGACCGGTCCAGGAGCGGCGAGTTGCCGTTGACCACCATGCTGGACCGGCTATATTGAAAGCATGTAAGCGGGGTGTAGCTCAGCTTGGATTAGAGCGCTTGGTTCGGGACCAAGAGGTCGCTGGTTCAAATCCAGTCACCCCGACTTGATGCCGAGGGCTTGGCGCCCGGTTTGGCGACAAGCCCTTTGTGCTATGGTGCCAATAACTTCCGTACTATCAAATCCGGATGCGCTGGTTCTACCATCTGGCTGAGTTCATTCCAACTTTGCAGCCTAAACCGATAACCGCTTTCTGCGTAGGATGTTGCAGAGTTCAAATCCCGTTGCCAGTTCGCGGCAACAAGCCGCTGACCCACTGGGTTACGCTGCACTATGACATGATCGCCGACAGCGATCACATTTCTCCCAGCACTCCGTCGAGCTGTTGATAGCTGAATTCCATCCCGTCGGTCATGCCAGTAGCGAGCGCCGCGTCGCGATCCGCCTTCGAGGCGAATCGGATCATGGTCGTCACGTTGGTGATGCCGTTGGTCTCCTGGAACGTGACGGTGACGATTGCTGGCTCGCTCCCCATGGAATCGGGGATGACCGCGCCTGATGAATCGGCTCCGCCCAGGTCTCCCGCATCGTAGATTTGCGTGTGCACGATTTTCGCGTGCGGAGTGACCTCCAAAACCTCTCCGGTGAATCCGAACTCCTGGCCGTTCTCGTCGCTGCGCCAGCGCCATCGATACTTTCCGCCGACGCGCATATCCATCTCGCAGACCGGCATCGACCAACCGGGGTAGCCCGAGCACCAACGCCGCATCAGGTCCGGTTCCATGTAGGCCCGCCACACCAGTCGGGCGGGTGCATCGAAGCTGCGCTTCACCATCACTTCGGTATCTGATGGCAGACTTGCTTCCGCGGGTTTCATTTCTTTCGCTCCTTTTTCTCGGCTTGTTTCAACTCATTCAGTAGTGCGTCGAGCCGCTTGTAGTTGCCTTCCCAGATCTCTTGCACTTGTTCCAGCCAGTCGGTGACCGACTTCAGTCGCTCCGGCACCAGCTTGCAAGGCCGCGACTGCGCCACTTTGCGACGGGAAATCAGCCCCGCAGATTCCAGCACCTTTAGGTGCGAGGAGATCGTGGGCTGTGTCAGCGAGAAGTGGCCCACCAAGTCGGAAACCGATGCCTCACCTCGGGCCAGACGCACGACGATTCCGCGTCGGGTGGGATCGGCAAGAGCAGCAAAGGCTTGATCCAGTCGGTTCATGTAAATAGATTATCGTCTATATAGAGAGATGTCAATGTAAAGGCGAAGATTTTTCGGAAAGCGGAGAAGCGATCGCAGATTGGAGTTAACTGCATAGTCGGTGCTTGCCGTTTTCAGGCTTCCGCCGTAACCCGGCTTGCCAGCCCCGCACCCCGGCCAGGAAAAGTTCAATAGCCGTCCTGTCGCCCCGACTCATGTTTAGCAACATATCTAATACTTTTTACAGTGCTGAATCTTGCCGATTCCTCGACTTTTGCCGACAGAGAAATTCGACTATTTCACCTTCCATTTAGTCCATTGCCACCGCTTTGCCAGCTTCGGAATCAAAATCCACAAAAAAGCGCGTTTTCCTTGGCCCGGCTGCGCCTTTCGGCGTTAGATTACGCTGAATGGTCGGAGGAAAACGCCAATGAACGAACTCGACTAGTTTGCCGCCGCTATAGAAATTGCCGATCCAATTGAACGTGCCGCCCTGCTCGATCGGGAATGCGCCGGTCGCCCCGATCTGCGTGAGCGCATTGAGCAACTGCTCGAAGCACATCGAAAATCGAATCCGCTGCTTGACCAACCGGCGCCGGCCGGCACCGTCGATTACGTCCCCATTGCCGAGAAGCCTGGTTCCAAGATCGGGCCGTACAAACTCTTGGAGCAGATCGGCGAGGGCGGTTTCGGCCTGGTTTTCGTCGCCGAGCAGCAGGAGCCGGTGAAGCGCAAAGTTGCCCTGAAGGTCATCAAGCCGGGCATGGACACGCGGCTGGTCATCGCGCGCTTCGAAGCGGAGCGGCAAGCCTTGGCGCTGATGGACCATCCCAATATCGCCAAGGTGCTGGATGCGGGAGCCACCGAATCGGGCCGACCCTACTTCGTCATGGAGCTCGTCCGCGGCATCCCCATCACCGACTACTGCGACAAGAATCAACTCGCGCCCAAGGAGCGGCTCGAACTGTTCGTCACCGTCTGCCAGGCGATTCAACACGCCCACCAGAAGGGGATCATTCACCGCGACATCAAACCCTCGAACGTCTTAGTGACCTCGCACGATGGCAAGCCGGTGGCCAAGGTGATCGACTTCGGCGTCGCCAAAGCCATCCATCAGCAACTCACGGATCGCAGCATTTACACGAACTTCGCCCAGATGATCGGCACGCCGCTCTACATGAGTCCCGAACAAGCGGAAATGAGCGGGATGGACATCGACACCCGTTCGGACATCTATTCGCTCGGCGTGCTGCTCTACGAATTGCTCACGGGGACGACGCCGCTGGATCGGAAGCGCCTCGCCAAAGCGGCGTATGATGAAATTCGCCGGCTGATCTGCGAAGAGGAGCCGCCGAAGCCGAGCACGCGGTTGAGCACATCGGAATCGATCGCATCCGTCGCGGCGCAGCGGCATACGGAGCCGGTCAAGTTGTCGAAGGTCATGCGCGGCGACCTGGACTGGATCACGATGAAGTGCCTGGAGAAAGACCGCACGCGGCGCTATGAGACGGCCAATGGAGTGGCCCGGGATATTCAGCGTTACTTGTGCGATGAGCCGGTGGAGGCGAGCCCGCCGTCGGCGACGTATCGGCTGCGGAAGTTATTTGTGCGGAATAAGGGCAAGGTAGTGGCGGCATCGCTGATACTTCTGGTATTGCTGGCTGGCATCGCTGTCAGCACCTGGCAGGCGATCAGGGCCACCCGTGCCGAACAACTCGCCCTGACTGCTGCCGAGGAGGAGCGGAAGGCCAAGCAGGAAGCCGAGGCCGAAAAGGCGAACGCCCTTGCGGCTGCCGCGGCGGAAAAGGTTGCCAACGAACAGGCGAAGAAGAACCTCGCCTTCGCCAGGAAGGGCAACGAACTGCTCGGCTCGGTGTTCGCCGGGCTGGACCCGAAGAAGATCGCCGAGAGCGGTCGGCCGCTGCAGGACGTGCTGCGGGAGAATCTGAAAAAGGCGGTGAAGGAACTGGACGGCTCGGCCATCGGCGACCCGCTGGAAGTGGCCACCATGCAGAACACTCTGGGCTTGTCGCTATTGGGACTGGGGGAGGCTAAGCTGGCCATCGAGGTCTTCGAGAAGGCGTGGGACACGCGGAAGGCCGAGCTCGGCCCCGATCACCTCGACACCCTCAACAGCATGGGCAACCTGGCGGAGGGCTACCGGGACTCCGGGAACCTAGACAAGGCCCTGCCGCTCCACGAAGAGACGTTCAAACTCTTGAAGGCCAAGCTCGGCCCCGATCACCCGGGCACCCTCATCAAAATGCGCAACCTGGCGATACTCTACGATGAGGTCGGCCAGCGAGACAAGGCCCTGCCGCTGTTCGAGGAAACGCTCAAGCTGATGAAGGTCAAGAACGGCCCCGACCACCCGTACACTCTCGCTAGCATGAACGATTTGGCGAGATACTACTGGTCACTGGAGAGGCTCAACGATTCCGTGCCACTATTCGAAGAGTTGCTGACGCTTCAAGATAATAAAGTCGGGTGACTGCACCCTCAAACGCAAACGGTCGTGGCCAACCTGGGGGTGAACTACAAGGATGCCGGGCGGGTGGCGGAGGCGATCCCTCTGCTCGAGGAGGCGTACCGCTCGTCGAAGAAGATTCCTACCCTCCGCTGGGTCGGCCAACCGCTGCTGGACGCCTACGGCAAGGCCGGCCAGCCCGCCGAAGCGATTGCCCTCCATGAAAAGACGCGTGATGGGTACAAGGCCCAACTCCCGGCGGATCATCCGAAGGTGATCATGCTCATTGTCAACGCGGCCATTCTGCAATCGCGGATGATCGCCACGGCCTACGACCCGAAAAAACAGGCCGACCTGGCCATGGCCACGCTCCGGCAAGCCGTCGCCGGGGGCTACAATAGTGTCGCGTACCTCAAGAGGGAGAAAAACCTCGACCCACTCCGCGAGCGGGTGGACTTCAAGAAGCTGATCGCGGAGTTGGAGAAGAAGGCAGAGAAAAAGTGAATCCTATGTTACTGTGTCCGTTATTGCAAATGATGAGCCCGCAAATGGTCGACGGTCGTCCGCCAGTTTCACTGCAGGAAACCCGCCTGATCCAGCTGTGCACCGAAACCAATAAGCCCAACGAAGTGAAGAAGTGGCAGGCCGAACAGGAGAAATATTTGCTGCCGGAGACGAAGTGATCCCCGCCGAACTCTTGCCACTGGTCTACGACGAACTGCGGCAACTCGCGGCGGCGAAACTGGCGCAGGAGAAGCCGGGGCACACGCTGGATGCCACCGCTCTCGTCCACGAAGCGTTCTTGAAGCTCGGCGGCGAGCGGTCATTCGAGTCCAAAGCCGACTACTTGAAAGCCGCCGCCCAGGCCATGCGGCGCATCCTCGTCGATCACGCCCGCGCCCGCAAGGCCGCCAAGCGCGGCGGCGGAAACCGCATCCAGCTTGAATCGGGGCACCTTGCGGTTTTGCCACCTGAGAATGATGTCGAGTCTTTGGACCAGGCGCTAGCCGCGCTTGCGATCGAGCATCCGCAACAAGCTGAATTAGTGCAACTGCGGTACTTCGGCGGTCTGAAGCTCTCCCAATGTGCGCTAGTTTTGGGCGTGTCGGAACGAACTGCCGACACCTGGTGGGCCTATGGCCGCGCCTGGCTGGCTGTCAAATTACAGCAAGAATGACGTGTACGGCATTGCGAGCATCACTAGTATTTGTCATTCATTCCGCTATGGCATTTCGAAGATACTGATTGGGGTGATTCGTCCAGACGTAAAAGCACCCTTTGGATCGCGCCGGAGCCCTTGTCCTTGTGGATACCGAGAAGAGCTATGTTCATTCGAAAAGCCGTGCTGAAGGAAAGCGATATCCTCTTGGAAATCTGGTTGCAAACAGTGCGAGCAACCCACTCATTCATTTCGGAAGCAGATATTCAAGCCATGTTGCCGCACGTTCGCGAATATCTCTCAGCGGAAAAGACCGCTTTTTGGGTCGTCTGTGATGATTCCTCGAAAATCTTGGGTTTCATGGGCTTGTCAGGAAACAAGATCGAGTCGATGTTTCTCGATCCTGCATATCATCGCCGAGGAATTGGCAGGAAGTTGATTCAATATGCCCAATCAATCAGTGATGAACTGACGGTGGACGTCAATGAGCAAAACCATGCTGCCTGTGCATTTTATGAGTCATGTGGGTTTGTGGTCAAAGGACGATCTGAATTGGATGAGCAGGGAAAGCCCTTTCCTCTGCTTCACATGAGGCTCTCCAATCCTCTCCATTTGGAACCTAAGCCTGGCTGAAAAGTTTGCCTCTAGCAAGAAGTCATGAGTTGACAGCACAAAGGCTTCAGCCGGACGCCCCATCGCACCCCGCTGTCTTTTCGACAAATCTGATGCATTTGGACATCTGACTGGCCCCTTCATGGACCATTGATAGATGGGCCCATGAACGTCCTATGGCATGCATAAAACAAAGCATCACACGGAAGGTCATTGTTCATAAAACAGCCATGCAGGATGTAGCCGATTCGCCATCTTATTGCTGTCGTTTTCAAGGTATCTAAACATGAGCGACCTTCTGATTCGTAGGGCGTTAATCAGCGTGAGCGATAAACGCCACCTCATGGAATTAGCGCAAGCCCTGCAGGGTCTGCACATCGAAATGTGGTCGACAGGCGGAACGCGTCAAGGGCTGTTGCAGGCCGGCATCCAAGTCCGCGAAGTGAGTGAACTCACCCAATTTCCAGAAATGCTCGATGGTCGTGTGAAAACGCTCCATCCACACATCCATGGAGCGATCCTCGCTCGGCGCGACCGGCCCGATCATATGCAAACCTTGGCCCGGCATGAGATCCAACCCATCGATCTGGTGGTTTGCAATCTCTATCCCTTCGAACGGACCGTTGCCGAGGGGGGAAAAACGGAAGAAGAAATCATCGAACAGATCGACATCGGCGGCCCCACCCTGGTCCGGGCGGCGGCGAAAAACTGGGCGGGCGTAGCCATTCTGACCAGCCCAGACCAATACGCTGGGTTTCTTGAGGAAATGCGCGCTTCCGGTGGACAGGTTTCCGCGGCATCTCGACGGCGCTGGGCGACGGCAGCGTTCGCTCTCATCGCAGCTTACGACCAGGCGATCGCCAACTATTTCGCTGCCTCCTCTCAAGAGCCGGACCCTTTCCCCGAAAGGTTGTCTTTGGCCTTCGAAAAACGCTTTGCCTTGCGTTATGGCGAAAATCCGCATCAGAAGGCGGCTTTCTATGTCACACCTGGACAGCGATATGACTGTGTCGCTCATGGCGAAGTGTTACACGGCAAGGAACTGTCCTTTAACAACCTGCTGGATCTGGATAGCGCGCTGAATCTCGTGAGGGAGTTTAGCGATCCTGCCACCGTGGTGATTAAGCACAATAATCCGTGCGGCGCAGCCGTCAGTGATCGTTTAGCGGAGGCGTATCTCAAGGCGAACGCCGGCGATCCTCTGAGTGCATTTGGCGGGGTATTGGGGTTCAATCGTCCCTTAGACAAAGAAACGGCAGAACAGATTGCGGAGCCTAACCACTTTGTTGAGGCAATAGTCGCACCTGAATTCACGCCTGAGGCGTTCATCATCCTCACCACCAAGCCAAAATGGAAAAACAACGTCCGCTTGGTCAAAGTCGGTTCATTGACGCGCGGTCCTGAGCGCATGGATTTCCGCAGGATCGATGGCGGTCTCTTGTTGCAAACGCTTGATTCCGCCCAGGTGGATTGGTCCAAGGTATTGGTCGTAACCGAAACGCAACCGTCAGCTGAGCAATGGCGTGATCTCAGTTTTGCCTGGAAGGTGGTCAAACACGTCAAAAGCAACGCCATCGTGATCGTTAAGGATTTACAAGTGGTTGGCGTGGGGGCGGGGCAGATGAGCCGGGTGGATGCGGTGGAGATCGCCCTCAGGAAAGCAGGCGACCGGGCGCGAGGATCAGTCCTGGCCTCCGACGCCTTCTTTCCTTTCCGAGATGGGGTGGAATTAGCGCTTCAAGCGGGAGTTCGCACGGTGGCGCAGCCCGGCGGTTCCGTCCGTGACGCTGACGTCATCGCGGCTTGCAACGAAGCCAACGCGAGCATGATCTTCACCCAAATGCGACATTTTCGACACTAAAAGAAGCTGGCCCGCGGAGTGCACTCCACGGGCCAGCTCAGGCACCAGATCAACTTCCAATCATTGACTTGCTATCGCGCTGGATCGGTAATGATTTGCATGGCCCAGCGATTCAGGTCGCGCATCATGTCGGCGTGGAGGCGATGTGTGGTGACATAGGTTTTTAAGTGCACATCCAACCCCGCCGTGTATAGTAAACGATAATCTTGCTTGGCCGTGCACAGCGGGATCAAGGCATTGGCAATGCCATGCCCCATCAAGACACTCACCCGCCGCGCCATGGGCAATCGCAGGAGAGGCCCGCATCTGGGGAACTGGCCGTTGAACCCTGCCACGCCCGCAAAGCGTTCGCTGTAACGAAAGGCAAGCCGATACGCGGCTTCGGCGCCTTCGCAAAAACCGGCTAGAAAAATGCGATCGGGATGGATGTTGTAGTGCAGACAGGCATCTTCGATCGCACCGAAAACATACTCTTCCATATTTCCATCAGCGTCCTCGCCCTCCCAGCTATAGCCCCATGCCCCATCAGGTTTGAGCGTCTTGTGAGGACCTCGAAGGCCAAGGCAAATGTAATTCCGCCGGCTCACTCGGGGGGCCAATTTAAGAATCTGCCGCTCGCTGCCGCCTTGATGATGGAAGAAAACCATCAAGGGATAGGCATAGCCTGGCTCATAGCCAGTCGGCAGAAAGGTCAACACCGGTTGGGGGCGCTCCATGGACACCCAAGAGGAATAAAATCCTTCGGTGGGACGCAGCTCTCGTTCGACTTCCGTGTGCCATCGCGTGGTGGGCAAGCTCATGCGAGGTCCTTTTACACAAAATGTATGAACTCTGGCGGTCGCGCGGACTTTGCGTTGTAAGTCTCTCTCGGAATTGCATTTACGAATAGCATTTCCTCAATTGGCTGGGCAAGTCTACTGTTCCGCGAGCAGTGTGTCAACGTGGCTCTGAAGTCAAAAGCTGAAAATCACGGGCTATCCCACGTCTTTAGAATCACTTACACCGATTGGGAGAACTAGAGAGAAAATCGGCGATTTCATCGATTTGGTGGTCATTCATGGTCGGATAAAGCCTAACGTGCGGAATGTAGCTTTGCGAGGCCGGTTCGGGCCTCTCATTTGGCTGCTTCCGAAACCCTTAACCAGGCGGATAAGTTTATCTTGACTTCCCAAGTTAAAGTCTGCATAAATTATTATGATAATTATCTATAATTTATATTATTACTTATGCGGTTATTTGCAATGAAGCCATCCTGCCTGTCGTCCGACATGGTCGAAACCAAGAAACTTGACATTTAACTTTCAGTTGACGACTGAATCATTATATTTAAATTTATTCATTTCCCCGTGTGGGGCATGAGCTGACTTCATTGAACCAAGAGGCTCTCTCCATGAACGCAGTCAACCGGAGTTGGAATGCGGTGAAAAAGTCGAGGCGATTAGATCTTGCGCGGCGATTACACGTCCACCCTCAAGTGGAGGCCCTTGAAGATCGAGTCACTCCAAGCCAATACACCAACTACAATGGCTTCACGGCCGATGCTGGGACGATCATTGTTCGCTTTCAACATGTTCAACCTGGCTTTGAAGGTTGGCAAATTCAGCCAGGCACCCAAATTGGCAAGCAACTCGCCCCATTTTTGATCCCCGAACTGCGACTCGTCCATTTGGACCCTGGGGTTAGTTTGCAAACAGCCATTGCGGCCTATGACGCCAATCCGTTTGTGGTTTATGCGGAAGCTAACACTATCGGCAGTTGGTCGTTCACGCCCAACGACCCCAGTTTCAATCAGCAGTGGGGTTTGCATAATACCGGGCAAACCGTGGGCGGGGTAACGGGAACAGCAGGTGCTGATATCGATGCCGTGTTGGCGTGGGATATCAACCGAGGTACAGGGCAGACCGTCGTCGGCATCATTGACAGCGGCACACAACTCAATCACCCTGATATCATCGCTAATTTATGGGTGAATCCGGGTGAAATTCCCGGCAACGGCATCGACGACGATGGCAATGGCTTCATTGACGACGTCAATGGTTATGATTTCGGCGACAACGATTCCGATCCCAATGATATTTTCGGCCACGGGACGCACGTGGCTGGCATTGCTGGAGCCGTGGGCAACAATGGCATCGGCGTTACTGGCGTCAGTCAAAACGTGAAATTGGCGATTCTCAAGATTGGCGCGGGTGCGGGGCAAGGTCCGTCCTTGGCCGGGTCCATCGCCGCCATCAATTATTGCGCGATGATGGGCATCACCATCTCCAATAATAGCTACTCCACGGGCGGCTTCTCCAACGCCCAGCGCGATGCGATTCAAAATGCCGGTACAATGGCCAACCACGTCTTTGTCGTGGCGGCAGGAAATGCAAACAGCAACATCGACAACAATCCCGTCTACCCTGCCTCCTACAATTTGCCCAACATTGTGCGCGTGGCTGCCTCAACCAGTTCCGACACCAAGGCCAGCTTTTCCAGCTACGGCCCGAACACGGTGCAAATCGCGGCTCCTGGTGTGAACATCCTGAGCACCCTCATGGGCAGCAATTATGGTTTACAATCTGGCACTTCCATGGCGGCCCCCATGGTGGCGGGCGCTTTGTCTTTGCTCCGCGATTTACGGCCGACGTGGACCGCGGCGGAAATGATCAACCACATGCTGACTTATTCCGATGTGATTCCCGCGCTGAACGGCTTCGTGAATGGCAGTCGCCGCCTCAACGTTCATAAGATGCTGGTCAATTTGAATGAGGCGCCGGTTGCCCAAAACGACGGCCCCTACGTCGTGAATGAGGATCAGGTTCTCAATGTTTCCGCGGCGCTGGGATTGCTGGCCAATGATTCGGACATTGAAGGTGATCCATTGACCGCGCATCTCTTGGCCCAAGCCGCTAACGGCATAGCGGTCGTTAATGCGGATGGCTCCTTCACGTACACGCCCAACGCCAATTATTTTGGCCCGGATTCCTTTACTTATCGTGCCTTTGATGGGTTTTCTTTCTCCAACGCAGCCACCGTGTCGATCATCGTCAATCCCGTGAACGATGCTCCCGTGGCGCAGAATAACTTTTACTTCGTGCAAGGCGGCATGCCGTTCAACCTAGGCGCGCCCGGCGTGCTCAACAACGACTCGGACATCGATGGCGACCCATTAACGGCCGTGTGGTTCAGCGGTCCCAGCAACGGCACCTTGACCTTGAACCCTAATGGCTCTTTTACCTACACCCCCAATGCCACCTTTTCAGGCATGGATTTCTTCCAATATCGGGCCTTCGACGGCAATGACTTCAGCAACGTGGCTACGGTGACGCTGCAAGTCAACCATGCGCCGGTAGCCGTGAATGATGATTATTTTGGTTTGACCTGGAACCAGCCCTACAGTTCTAACTTCAGCGTGTTGCTGAACGATCAAGACTTGGACGGCGATCCGCTAGTGGCGGAACTAGTCGCGAATCCCTTGAATGGAACTCTCGTATTTCATGCCAATGGCACTTTCACCTATACACCCAACAACTTCTTCTACGGCGTGGATACGTTCACTTATCGGGTGAGTGATCCCTACTTTGTGAGCAACACGGCAACGGTGCGTTTGCACGTCGGTTCCACGCCTATAGCGGGTGATGACCATTTTAACGCCATCCGCTCCACGCTGCTCACCGTTCCTCCCAAGGGCGTCCTGCAAAACGACTTGAATTTCGATGGTTCGCCTATGACGGCGATCTTGGTGAGCACGCCGCTTTATGGCGAAGTCGCTTTGAATTCGGACGGTTCATTCACCTATCTTCCCGTGGTGAATTTCGTGGGCACGGATTCCTTCCAATACCGGGCCGCGGCTGACGGTCGGTTGAGTAATATCGCGACGGTCTTTATCCATGTGCAAGAACAACCCAATCGACCGCCTATCGCGGTGGATGATCCCTTCTACACCACCCTTCGGGATCAACCCCTCTCGATCCCCGCGCCGGGCGTGATGGGCAATGATTTGGATCCCGATGGCGACCTCATCAGAGCCTATCTGGTCACCGGCACGAGCCATGGTCTGCTTGGGCTTGGACAGGATGGCGCTTTTGTCTACACGCCGAATCCTGGATACGTTGGCTTGGATAGTTTTACCTATCGAGTATGGGATGGAGAGTTTTACAGCAACGTGGCAACGGTGACGATCACCATCGAAGGAGCCATCAACCCGCCGGTGGCCAACCCGGATAGTTACACCATGGAGCAGAATCAACAGCTTATCGTCGGACCGCCAGGGATTCTGCAAAACGATTGGGACCCGCAAGCCTTGCCTCTCACTGCCATCTTGGTGACGAATGTGGCCAGCGGCACGCTCACTCTCAATGACAATGGCAGCTTCATCTACACCCCCAACATAAACTTCACGGGGACAGACACCTTTACCTACCGCGCCTTCAATGGCGTGCATCAAAGCGGTTTGACCACGGTGTCCATTCTGGTGACCCCCGTCATCCTGCCGCCAATCGCACAAGACGATGACTACTCCGTCGTGACGGGTCAGAACCTTATCGTCTCGGCTCCTGGAGTGATGGGCAATGATTCCGACCCGCAAGGACTGCCGCTGACCGCACAATTGGTCACAGGACCTGCCCACGGGTTAATGGTGTTCAACCCTGATGGCTCGTTTAGCTACACGGCCAACCTTGGCTTCACCGGTCAAGATACTTTTACATACCAGGTTCATAATGGCTTCCTGGCAAGTCAGACAGCCACGGTCCGCATCAACGTTCAACCCGTCATGGGTGGGCCGGGTCAAATCGTGGTGGTCGCTCCCGATGCTGGGTGGGAGCCGCGCGTGAAAGTCTACGATGGCCAGTCGGGAGTGGAGAAATTCAGCTTCCTGGCATACGAAGCGAATTTCCAAGGCGGCGTGCGCGTGGCCACGGCGGATCTGAACGGAGATGGGGTGATGGACATCATCACTTCGCCCGGTCCAGGCCGTTCGCCCCTGGTCCGCGTTTTTGACGGGGTGACGGGCTTGCCGTTCCTGGGCAATTTAGGAGGGTTCCACGTCTTCTCGACCACCTTCACCGGCGGCGTGTTCATCGCGGTGGGCGACATCAATCTGGACGGCACCCCGGACATCATTGCCAGCGCCGACGCCGGCGCCACGCCGAGCATCCGCTCCATTAACGGCAAAACGGGCTTGCCTTTCCTGGGCAATGTCGGTTTCTTCAACGCCTACGATACCACGTTTACTGGCGGTGTGCGCGTGGCTGTGGGCGATGTCAACGGCGATGGTCGGCCAGACATCATCACAACCCCCGGAACGGGAGGCTCCTCGCTCGTTCGGGTATGGGACGTCACGCGTGTCATCGTGCAAGGGAATCCGGTTTTAGTACGGCAGTTTTATGGATTCGACGCGAACTACAAGGGGGGAGCGTTTATCTCAGCCGGTGACATCAATGGCGATGGTCGGGCGGAGATCATCCTGGGGTCGGGTGGAGCAATGGTCAATCAGATACGCATCTTTGGCACATCCAATACTCCCTTGTCCCAATTCACACCCTACGCCCCGAATTATATTGGTGGCGTGCGGGTCGCGGCGGGAGATGTGAATGGGGATGGCCGACTGGACCTGATCACCGCTCCTGCCAGCCAAGGCTTGGGGGTTCCTTCCCGCGTTCGCTTCTTTGATGCGATCACGCTGAGTGAAATGCTGAACCCGCCGCTGGCGCCCTTCGGCAGCTTTGGCGGCGGCCTCTTCGTAGGCGGATTTAGAACCGGCCGTTAATCAAACTACTAAAATGGCTGACACACATTGCCCCATGGCTCATAGCGAGCGATGGGGCACCTTTCTTTTGGTCATGCATGGCGAGATTCCCACGCGCGGCGTCAGGGTGCTTTTTCCACATGACAGCGCAGAACGCCGCCAGAGAAGCCTGTTTGCAATTCAACATCCAGCCGAAACTCCCTGGCTTTGACGGCGACAAAACGCACGACGCAATAACGATCCCGAGCGATCTCGAATTGGCTGTCGGGCGCCAAGGTCACGGGCTTCCAGGCATCGCCCTCTTTGTAGGATAGGCTCCACCGAGCGGGCAGCCGGCATTGACCACGCCCGGTATCATCAAACCAATAAACGCGGACTTGACTCACTTCCTGTTCTTCAGGCAACTTCCAGCTCAACCATTCCTTGCTGCCGCGCCGATCCCACCACGTCATGCGCGTCATGTCGTGGTCATTGGAATGGGCTGGGGCGTTGGTTTCATTCAGGCCCGCGAGGGTGTCTCCCTGATAGCAATGCGAAGCTTGGAAGAGCACGCCTCGGGACATGGTGCCCGTATCAGACGAGGCTTCCGCCAAAGCCGCCTTCTCGGGAAGCCAAACCACCATTTCTCCTGGGGTTCGATTATCCCAATAGGCATAAGGGATCGCCGTCAATGGCACCGGTTGAATCTGATGTGATCCAGTGTTCGACGTCGTCACGGCCAGGGTTTGCCCAGTGATTTTCACGACGCCTTGCAGCATCTCCGCATCGAAGCTGGCCAAGAGCGGCATTTCGCGCGGGAGAAGGATGTTTCTGACTTTGCCCGATGGATGGTCAGCGCCTTCCAAACAGTAGACCATGGGACCACGCATCAAGGCGACCCGCTCCTCGTTGGCTTTCACGCGCGGATCGGCATGGACCCTCACAATGGGCATGGGCAAGTGGAGTCGAACCTGGTCTCCTGGTTTCCAGGCATGGTGGAGTCGAACATACCCCTTTTCGACTTGGCTGCGGGTCATGCCGTCAGGGCCAGAAATCGTGGCGGGCAAGGTTAACCATCCGGGAAGACGCAGATAAAGATCAAACGGCATGGCGTCTTTTTCAGGATGGAGCGTGATCGTGATGTCGCCATCCCAGGGATAGCGCGTCGTTTGTTTGATTTTCACCGTGCCGGAGGGCAGCATCAGGGCGGCCTCATTGCCCATGTAAAGCAATGTCCAAATGGCATTGCCTTTCACGGCATAGACCCGTTCGCCCATGCCGGGCAGGTAGCGGACGATGTTCGTCGGACAACAAGAGCAATCGAACCAGGGCACGCGATGGTGCGCTCCCTTGCTCGCCAGGGGATTGACGTAAAAAAACCGATCGCCGCTGAGGGAGACGCCGCTGAGCATGCCGTTGTAAACTTCACGCTCCAGGATGTCGACGTAGCGGCCTTCCCCGGTCATGAGGAACATGCGGTGATTCCACAAAGCCATGCCGATGGCGGCGCAGGTTTCCGCATAGGCCGTGTCGTTGGGCAGATCGAAAGGCACCGTGAACCCTTCATTGCTGGCGGACGGCCCAATCCCCCCCGTGAGATACATTTTGCGATCGACGACGTCATGCCAGATGGCCTTGATGGCATGCATCAATTCCGCATCTTGCACCGCGCCGGCCACGTCCGCCATGGCACAATACATGTACATCGCCCGAACGGCGTGGCCGACGACTTCGCGCATCTGGCGGACCGGCATGTGATCCTGCGCATATTCGCCAAACAATTTGCGGCCCGTGGAAGCGTCGCCGCGCGTGTCGAGAAAGAACTTGGCAAGATGCAGATACCGTTTTTCTCCGGTGGCGTGGTGGAGCTTGACCAAGGCTAACTCAATCTCCTGATGACCGCATGGTTCCGGCCTCTTTCCAGGGCCAAACACTCTGTCAATGTGATCGGCAAAACGGATGGCGACGTCGAGCAGCTTCCTTTTTCCCGTGGCTTGATGGTAGGCAATAGCGGCTTCGATCAAATGGCCGCCGCAATACATTTCGTGGCCGTGAGCAAGATCCTTCCATCGGTCATTTGGCTTAACCAAGGTGAAATAGGTGTTGATGTAGCCATCGGGTTGCTGAGCGGCGGCGATGAGATCAATGATGCGATCGATGCGCTCCTCGAGTTTGGGATCCCGCCATTGTTTCAGACTATAGGCAGCGCCTTCGAGCACTTTGTAGACGTCGGAATCATTGTAGCGCGCCCCTTCATGCTTTCCTGGTTCCAGTCCCGCGGCGACGGCGAAGTTGCGAATGCGGTGCGTGATCTCGCATTGATGGAGATTGGCCTCGAGGGTCACCTCGCGGTTCACATTGATGCGCGGCGACCAGAATGCATCCTCGATGTTGACGGCGGAAAACGGCACTGCCGTCAACGGTTGCTGGAGGGGGGAATCATGGGCCAAGCCAAGCAGCGGCAGCATGGCCAGGCTCCATGCCATGAAGGCCAAGCGGAACCCGATGCGCGTCGTCATGAGTCAATACTCCCAGTTGAACGGGTTGGGTCTGCAAAGTCGAAATGTTAGTAGGGCGGCTTGGGCACGGGGAAATCCTTGCTCCATTCATGCACTTGCGATTTGATGCGCGCCAGAACGGCGGCGTCTTGGGGCTGCATGAGCACTTCGTTAATCCACTGGGCGATTTGCTTCATTTGCGTTGCTTGCATTCCCCGCGTCGTCAGCGCCGGGGTGCCGATGCGAATGCCCGAAGGATCCAGCGGCGGACGTTGATCGAAGGGGATGAGATTTTTGTTGACGGTGATGCCTGCTTGATCGAGGGCTTTTTCAGCGATTTTGCCGCTGATGTTCTTCGACGTCACATCCACCAGCAGCAAATGATTATCCGTGCCGCCGGAGACGATGCGAAAACCATGGCTTTGCAACTCTTGAGCCATGCAGCGGGCGTTTTCGACGGTCTGTTGCATGAACGTCTTGAAGGCGGGCTGCAAAGCTTCCAGGAAGGATACCGCCTTACCGGCAATGACGTGCATTAAGGGCCCGCCTTGCACGCCGGGAAAGACCGCGGAATTGATTTTCTTTTCCCACTCGGAGGTGCACAGGATCATGCCGCCGCGCGGACCACGCAAGGTTTTGTGCGTCGTGGTGGTGACGAAGTCAGCCAGGCAGACCGGATCGGGGTGCAGCTTGGCCGCCACCAACCCGGCGATGTGAGCCATGTCGACCATCAACAACGCTTTGACTTCCTTGGCTATCTCGGCAAAGGCTGCAAAATCGAATAGTCGTGGATAGGCGCTCGCGCCGGTCAGGATCATCTTGGGCCGAAACTCCCTGGCCAGTTGAGCGACCTGTCCCATGTTGATGCGTTCGGTGTCGCGATCGACGCCGTAGTGAATAATCTTGAAATATTTGCCGGAGAAATTCAGCTTCATGCCATGCGTGAGATGACCGCCATGGGCTAAATCCAAGGACAGAATCAGATCACCCGGATCGAGAGCCGCCAGGTAGACCGCCATGTTGGCCTGAGCGCCGGAATGGGGCTGGACGTTGGCATGCTGGGCGCCAAAAAGTTGCTTGGCGCGATCGATCGCTAGCTGTTCGACCACGTCCACGTTTTGGCAGCCGCCGTAATAGCGACGGCCGGGATAACCTTCGGCGTATTTATTCGTGAGCACGCTGCCTTGGGCCATCATGACGGCCGTGCTCGTGTAATTTTCGGACGCAATCATTTCGAGGCCTGCTTCCTGGCGTTGTACTTCAGCCTGGATGGCATTCCAAATGGCGGGATCTTGACTGGCCAGGGGATTCATGCTTGATTTTCCTGCTCATCACCGGGAGGGGAAGAAATTCGACTCGCATCCGTTACAATAGCAAGGCCATGGAGAATTACCAGCGGTAAAAGCAACCTGTGGTTCGTGCGGACTCGAGAATCTCGTGCCCTTACAGCAACCCTACAGCGATGAGCAACTCGCAGCACTTGAATTGCGCCGTGCGGCACTTCCGCGCCACGTGGCCATCATCATGGATGGCAACGGCCGCTGGGCGGCGCAGCAGGGATTGCCGCGCGTGGAAGGGCATCGACAAGGCGTGCGCAGCGTTCGCGCCGTCGTCGAGGAAAGTGGCCGGCTCGGCCTGGAGCAACTCACGCTCTACTGTTTAAGCATCGACAATTGGAAGCGTCCCCAATCCGAATTAGATTTTCTCATGCTTCTTCTCCAACAGTATCTGATTGAGGAGCGTGCGGAAATCATGGAGCAGAATATTCGCTTTGGCAGCATCGGCCGCCGCGAAGGCCTCCCCCCTCATGTTTTGCAGGAGCTTGATCGCAACGTGGCCTTAAGCGCATCGAACACGGGACTGCGATTATGTCTGGCGATCAATTATGGAGGCAGGACCGAGATTGTGGATGCGGCGCAAAAATTGATGCGCGAAGCTCATGCGGGCCAAATACAACCTGAAAAGCTCGACGAAGACCTGTTCAGCCAGCACCTGTACACCCATGGCATGCCCGATCCCGACCTGTTAATCCGAACGGCGGGCGAGATGCGCGTCAGCAACTTTTTGTTGTGGCAAATCTCCTATGCTGAGCTGTGGGTTACTCCGCGATGTTGGCCTGAATTCGACCAGGCGACTTATCACGAAGCCCTACGTGATTTTGCCCGCCGCGAAAGACGGTTTGGAGGCCTCAACACATAAAGCACATCTTCGTCGTGTGATTCAAGACTGCACGCCATCGCAATTGCGGCATGGTGAAATGATCTTCCCCTTGGCCGTCTTGCCCGACCGCACCCACGGCTCGATCATCACGCCGGAGGATAGCGACGTCGCTTCAACGAACGCCAACCAGGCACGTTTGAGCCAACTTTTGTTACAAGCTTTGCGTTGCGCAAACATGGCCGAATACCGCACCATTCAAAAAGAATGGCAGGTGCTCAGCGAAACGACAGTCGAATTAGCCGATAATGAGGCGCAACTCCATGCTGTCTTCCCCAAACCTGCGCTGCTGCCATGGAATGAAACGAGCCGAAAACCTGAAAATTATCATCAATACATGCAAATGATCGTGCACGTCGTCGATGATCATGGTGCGGAAGTGCCTGACTTCTTTTTAGAGTTTTACGGGCCTGAGGATTGGCGATTGGATCTGGATGCCATTTATTTTCAAACGGAAGTTCTGGAGAACGTGCACGTCAATGGGCCGCGCCGCTGCTTTTACGTGGACCGAACGGACTTAATGAACACCTTCTATCCCAAGGTAATCCCGAAAGATAAAGAGAAAGTGGTATCCATGAGCATCGCGGCCACGTCGCCTGGGGATAACATCGACTTCTTTAGCGATCGCAAAAAGGGGCCGGCTGGCCGCCTGATCATTCATCGCGCCGCGGAGGATCAACGGTGGATGAAGCGCAACAGCACCCACTTCGTCAAGATCATCATTCCGCGTCATCCCAAGGACAATGTGTTTAAGCTAACGGAAGCTTAGGGGCACTTGTGCTACTAGCTCACGAATCTTTGCTACTGAAGCCGAACCTTTTGAAATCCATCAGTGACTTGCCACTTCAAGGCGGCTGGGGAATGTTGCGCCAACAATCCCTCACGCCGCTTCGGGCGCGGGTTCAGGCGCTTTGGCAAGGTAGGAGTGCAGCAGCAACAGGCAGGCGCCGACGACTAGGCAAACATCCGCCCAATTGAAGACGGCATAATCAAGCCTGCCCAGACGCTCCGACTCGTGGTGGAACCAGAGGAAGTCCCGGACGCCTTTGAAGACGAGCCGATCGTAAAGATTGCCCAGAGCACCGCCGCTGATCATGCCCAGCGTAAACAAGAGCAGTCGATCACGGCGGACGTGCTCAAGCCCGCTCCAGTAGATAATGAACAGAACCGCCAAGGCGCTGAAGGCGGCGAAGGCATAGTTCGAAATCAGGCCATAATCCTTGCCGAAGCCAAACACAGCGCCTTGATTGAGTTGGTTGTGGGTGAAATGAAACCAATTGGGAATGATTGAAAAGTGCTGCCCCAGGTCCAGCCAGGCAAAGACGGCATACTTACTGACCTGGTCGATGACAAAAACCAGCCCCGCGACGAGCCAAACCCAATGGCGATAGGATGGCGTGGACGTGTTCATGTCATCTCCATCTTATTCCTGGATCAACCAGCGGATATATCCTTTTATCCGTAAACCTGCGGTCAGGAATTCCTGGTCATCCGTCTTTGGTGCCAAGTGTTTACTGGGGCACTTTACTCAACGAGGACAGGAAGTCATAACCATGCCAGCCCGTTCTGTCTAGGCGAATCCCTGATCCATACCCCCTACCCCTCCCCGATTACCTTTTTGGGTCGGATCGGCGCGGCTCCACGTCGAGCAAATGGCGGACGAAGAAATCCTTCATTCTTCGCTGGGCGTAGGGATGGCCGGTGGCGCCATGGCCGACTCCAGGCATGACGAGCAAATCAAAATCCTTGTCGGCTTTGATGAGCGCGTTGGCGACTTGCATCGTGGAAGCGGGGTCGACGTTGCGGTCCAATTCGCCAACGACCAAGAGCAGCTTGCCCTTCAGTTGCGACGCCATGGTCACGTTGGAGTTGCGCTCATAGCTGTCATCCACAGGCCAACTCATCCATAGTTCGTTCCACCAAATTTTATCCATCCGGTTGTCGTGGCAACCGCAGTCAGCTACGCCGACCTTGTAGAAATCGCCATGCTGCAATAAACCGGCCAGGGCGTTCTGGCCGCCCGCGCTGCCGCCAAAGATACCGACCCGATTCAGGTCCATCCACGGCCGCGTCTTGGCGGCTTCCTTCATCCAGGCGATGCGATCCGGGAAGCCGGCGTCGGCAAGGTTCTTCCAGCACACGTCGTGAAACGCCTTGGAACGCCAGTTTGTGCCCATGCCATCGATCTGCACGACGACGAAGCCCAACTCCGCCAATTGCACTTTCCGCAAATGAACGTTCCAGGACTTGGGGACAAAGGCCCCTTGCGGACCGGCATAGATTTCCTCAATGACGGGATATTTTTTCTTGGGATCGAATTGGGTGGGCTTGATGATGATGCCGTAAATGTCGGTCTGGCCGTCGCGACCCTTGGCGACGAAACGCTCGGGCATTTGCCAACCCGCTTCGATGAGCCGCTTGGCGTCGGCTTCCTCCAATGGACAGATCAACTTCCCTGAATCGGAACGCCGCAGTTCGACGACGGGCGGTTGATCGACCCGCGACCAGGTGTCCAGAAAATACTTCTGGTCCGGGGAAAAGCGGACCTGATGCGTGCCATCCCCTTCCGTAAGGGTGATCATGCCGGTGCCATCCAGGTTGACCCGGCACAGATGCATGTGATAGGGATCCTGCTCGGGCCGCACGCCCATGGCCCAGAACCAAACTTGTTTGGCATCGGCGTCGACGCGCTCCACCCGGCGCACCACCCAAGGACCTTGCGTGAGCTGCCTTTTCAACTTGCCCGTGTCGGCATCGAAGATATACAAATGGTTCCAACCATCGCGCTCCGACATCCACAAGATTTCCCGGTCTGCCGTCAGCCATTGCAGGAAGCTTTTGTGGGCATAGTCGACGAAGGTTTTGCTTGATTCTTCGATCAAGTCGTCGACCTTTCCCTCAGTGGACACGGCAAGCAAGCGCAGCACCTGGTGGCCGCGCTGATTGTAACGGAATGTGAACCGCGAACTGTCTGCTTCCCAGCGAATTTGGTCGATCGCCCAGGGATTTGAGAACAGCTCCTCCGCCACGGGAATCATTTTCTTACTGGCCACGGAGAAGAGCCGGGGGCGAGGATGGGAGATGCGGTCGCCGGGCTTCAAATAGTCCATCGTGATGAGTTGTGGTTGGAGCTGCTGTCGAGGTGAAGATTCCACAATATGGACTTTGCGTTCCTGGGGCGGCTTGGTTTGCATAACGACCAGATACTGGCTGTCAGGCGACCAATAATACTGTGGCTGAAAGGGGTCCTCGGCCGACCCGGTCGTGCTGAGGGGCGATTCTTCCTTGCTTTCGACGTGGCGCAGCCACACGTTAGCTTCCTTGATGAAGGCCTCCCATTGACCGTTGGGACTCCGTGATCGGGAGCCTGCGCTGCGCGGACCTTGCCCAGTGGCTCCGGAGGCTGGCGAGCGGCCCGATCGCGCGGTCGGGAGCGGCTTGCCGTCCAGCACCACGGTCCGCCCTCCCTCCCGGGCTTCGATCAAGCCCATTTCCTGGCCTTGCTCGTTTTCGATCAGCCAAACGTGCCCAGCAAAGGTGTGTTGTTCATGATCCTTGTTCGGTTCGATCGTGCCATAAGCTTGCCTTTGACCATTGGTGTCAAACCAAAAGAGACGCATCACGCCTTCTGACCGATTGCGAAAGCGAAGGTAGGTTTCATCACCGGTGCGCCGGCTCCGCCGAGGCACGGCATCGCTTTGGTTGGCCTCGCTCTCCTTGGGACGCTCTTCGGGCTTCAAGGATTCGATCAGCTTATCTTGGCTCGTAAAGGTTTCTTTTTTACCCGAGGCGGCATCGACCAGGACGTATTCGGACTTCCCCTGGGCGATGGTGACGCGATACCAAAACTTCGTTCCCCCCGGCAGCCATTGGGGATCGACCTGGCTGCGAAATACCGTGTTGGCGAATCGGCCTCCCAGTTGCTGAGCGCGTTGATAGTCGCTGGCCGTGCCTTGGGCAGCGACTGGACCGGTGATCAAAACCAGCCCAACGAAGGCTCCGAGAAGCGATAGCGCGGCAATGCGCATTACGAACATGGGCAACTCCATTAAGTGCATCCAAGGCGGGGGTCGCAGGGCACGGCATCGTTTAGGGGCATGAGCAGTCATCCTCCATTCTACTTGGGGAACTGCGGAAAAACAGCGATTTCATCGCACCCGACGCGGGAAATCATCGGATGGACGTTAAGAAATGTTCATGTCAAGGGTTGTCAATCGCGCGGTTTGCGCTTGGTCGTGTAGCGGATTTTGCAGCCCCGGGGATTGGTTTCCATAACGGTTGGCTTCTTGCCCGATAAGAGGGCTTGCACCGCATCCTCCAAATACATCTTTCCAGGCTGGGCGGGCGGGTCGCGGTCATCCATCGCTCCCAAGTAAGCGACCTTGCGCTCCGCGTCCAGGACGAAAAACTCAGGAGTGTAGTTCGCTCCATAAGACTTGGCGATCTGTTGGCTCGGGTCGTGCAGATAGGGAAATGGAAAGCCTTTCTCCTTGGCCTTGGCTTTCATGGCAGGCAGTTGATCGGATTCGATGTTGTTGACGCAAATGGCCACCACGCCAACTTGACTCCCCGGCCCAGCATACTCTCGGCAGAAGGCCAGCAGCCGATCTTCATAGTCCACGGCACAAGGGCAGCTATTACAGGTAAAAACCAGGACGATGATGGCCTTGTCCTTCAAGTCCGACAGGGAATGCTTGCGGCCATCGACGCCCTCAAGGTCGGCCCAGGCCGGCGCTGCATCTCCCACAGCCAACACATCGTTGTACTTGCCCTTGCCTGGCCCCTGCTTGTCCTCGCTGATTAAGCCAAGGAATGCTATGCCACAAATGACCAAACAGCCTTTCATTCAATCCCTTTCCACAATTGGATCGAAGACTCCATTTCAGCCATGATAGTGTATTCTCTCTCGATTTTTTTGGAGTTAGGTAGAATAGCGGCCAAACTGTTTTTGCAGATGCAGTGGAAAGCGGGCGAGGAAACGCGTCTTCAACCGAACCAGGATTTCACTGCCATGCCGGGTCCAATCCACAGTCCTGACGTTGGGGATAAGGAGGGTAACACACGCATGCAGCCAAATGGTCATTAAAACCATTGTGACCAAGTTCAGCCAATTGAGGAGCATGAAAATGCCCATCAGTCCAAGACTGAGCAACGCCCAGATCAGTCTGATCTCACGGCGCCAGAGGAGTAATGAGGGCACCGTCAGAGCGGTCAGCAAGAACACGACCCACTTCGTGATCCAAAGCCATTCCGCCTTGAACAAATAGGTCGATAACAACACGATCCATGCTTGCAGCCCTGCTATGACCAATACCACTGCCAGGGCCAATCCACCCATCAAGAAGAGGCGGCGTTTGACAATGCGTTTAATGAAGGTTCCTTGCGTGGTTGCCACGAACAGGACCAACATACCCCATAGGAGACAAGAGTGGAAGACGCTTCAAAACGTATCGACCATGTTAAAACTAAGATTCACGTCCAGAGCCATGATGTGATCGTTCAAGTATTCAAGCCAAAAATAAAAGAGTACGGTACTTGCAAATCCAGGAAGTAAACCGACCAGACCACGCCAAATCGGCAGCTTGAACAGGGCGGCCGAGAAAGTTCCAGTAGCGACATAAAACCAACCATATGAAAGCCAAGCCCATTTAGGCTCTTTGACATCATCGAAGTCGATACCCGTGCAAAGAACCGCCAAACCCGAAAGAATCATTGGCAGCCAATACGCATGAATCCGTTCCTTGCCGCCGACCATGAGAGCCGCAGCCAATAAACCAAGGGGCATCAAAATCGTTAAAAGCGTCCGACTATGGTTTTCCGATTGAATGGCCGTTCCCAACCAAGGGTAAAGGGTTCCTTGGAGCAGGACGATGACGACGATGAACAACTGCCATTCGATCGCCATGGCGGTGTTTTCAACGCGCTGCTGATGCGCCATGGGGTTCGTGGAAAACAAGTCGTCGATTCGACTCGCCTCCGAGTTGGTTAGTTCTTGCAAAATCACAGGAGAGAGGTCGTCATCTTTTGAATCGACTTTAGCGTGGACCGCTTCTCTCGACGCGCCGCCTGATGCATCATCTAGTTCTTCCAACTTGATGATGTCCAACTGCTGCGCTTTCGTCAGTTCTGGCAAAGGCACGATGCGCACGGACGAGACGTCGATCACGGCAGCCTGACCTGCGGCACTTCCCCCAACGCCAATTTCATCGGGTAAAAGTTGTACTAATTCATCCTTGCGACGCCGCCCCAGTTTCACAGAGTGGACATGACACCTTAAGACTTGCCCTTTATTGGACATCGACAGCAACACGATGCCGAGCAAAATGATCGAGCCACATCCCCAAATAATGATCGGTACACCAATAAACTGCAGCAACCCTTGACGCGACCGCGCTTCGGCGAATGGTGGGTAATACAGCGCAACGATCAGTCCTGACAAGATTACGATCAGGATGATGATGCGCAAGATCCATACAAAGGAGTAAATTTTACCGATTTCCTCCTGAACACGAGCGCGGATTTTGGCCATCCGCGGATCGGCCAAGAAGGATTCATCGATGTCCTTCAAGACATGATCGGCTTTCACCCAATTCCGCCGCCGAACGATTTCTTCTAATTGAGCGACCCGTTCCGTCACATCGCCCGTCGAGCGAACCAGCTCCAAGGCGCCTTCGTGATCGGCCACGGCCACCAGCACGCTGCGGGCAAAGCGGTTCGCATTCTTCAAATGGCCGGCTGAAAACTCGGCTTTGGCCCGGGCATACAACGCATTGGCGGCGGCAATTTTCTGCCGCACGGCCTTGCTGATCGGCATTAGCTTGGCCACTTGTATCCGCTGGGCTTCGAGCCATGCGATCTCGCGCTCCAAGGAGATCAGTTTTCTTTGCGCCAGCAATTCACGCACGTCGTCGCCCAGGAGGAGATTCGCGCGCTCCATGACGACTTTGCATTTTTGCTCTAATTCCGCAATCTGCGCATCCGCAGGAAACGCATGGCGCAGCGATTCAAGCAATAGTGCCGCTTGCTTGTAGGCACCTTGAGCCATCAATGCGACAACGGCTTTCAGCTTCTTTTCGTGGTAATGGTGGATCGACTTAACGCGCGCTTTGGGAATGTCCGTTCCGCACTTGGAACAAAAGCGCACTCCCGCCGCGATGAGGAAGGAACATTGCGGGCAGTTCTGCCACAAGGCCGCGCCGCAGGAGTCGCAGAATTGAGCATCTCGCGGATTGAACCGCTTGCACCCTGGGCAAACCACAGAACTGCTTGCGTCGCCTTGAACAGGCATGCCAGGATGAGCCAAACGGGCTAACTCATCTTGTCAGACTTTTTCTTCCTGTCGGGCCTTTTCCTCCAAGCGCAGCCGTTCTTCGAGTCGATCCCGTATTCTTTTGATTTCTAGGATCAACCGATTGACGTCTTCCTTGAAATAGGGGTCTCCTCTGACTTCGGTGACATGGATGTCCAATAGCCAATGCAATGACGCTGGGATTTGATCGAGGCGAGGAAAAGGCGCGTTTTTCACGATGATGGACATCACCAAGCGTTTGTTGCGATTGGCTGCTTCCAACTCGTAGCGCACCCAATCATCGTCATTCATGATGCGCGGCTGACCCGACTTCTGATCGACGCAACTCGTCCACTGTTTGCCGATCAGCGCTAATACAATGTCACTCTTCGATACGGACTGCTCAAGGACCCGTTTCCATTTTTGGCCTGGTCGAATGGAATCCAAGTCTTTGAACAGATTCTCACTGCCGAATTCCACGACTAACCGATCATAGAGACGACCCGCCAGATCGTCGGTATCTTTTCGTCGATAATTGATGAACAGCTTCATGAATGAATCAGGGCAAAGATATCTTGTTGAATCGCCCCTAGTTCACCACGCTTGAAGTGCAGAGTCAAAAGCAAACTTACGAAGACGAAGAGCCGTCTCTAGCTCAAGAATGGCAGGTAACTTTGATGCTAGATCGTTTGATCACCTGATCGACAGCTGATTCATGCCCAGGGGCAAAAGTCCATCAAAATCGATGATGGTCATCTGCAAAGGCTGTGATGTTGATTGCAATATCGTAGCAGGGATATCGTCCCTGTTATTTGGTTTGAAGGAGTCCGTGGTCGCGCATCCAAGAAAAGATGGCCACAGCCGAGGGCAAGCCGATCGTGCTGGCTGAGAGGGCCACCAGTTGCTCGATGGCGGCAGGAGGCACGCCCGCCGCCAAGGCTTTGCGAATGCCGGCATGCACGGCCCCCTCCTTCATGGAACCGATGGCGATGGCGAGTTTAACCAGGCGAATCGCATGCTCGTCCAGCGGGCCTTGCCGTTCGGCCTCGTGAATTTTGTCCCATGCCTCGCCCAATTGCGGATAACGCTCGATAAAGGCGAAATACGTGGGAGGAGGGCCAGCGGGTTCGGACATGATGGGACTCCTTGCGATCGTGGACGATCCGTGTTGGTCCCTAGCTTACAACCCCTCCATGGGAATGTCCACACCCGCATGCCCCGGTCTTGGCGATTTCGCTCACCCGATCCCGCACTTGGAAATGCTGGGCCAACTCCTCGGCCAAGGCCAGGTATTTTTCATGCACGCCGGTCCCAATGTCGTCTGCCTCCACGCGCGCATAGGCCTCGAGCAATTGCTGATCATCCTCCGCCGTGGCCACCTGATCCGCCATGGCGAACAGGCAATGATCTTCCTTGTGGATATGTTCGCGCAGCAGTTGGACATAGGCTTTGGCATGATGGCAAAAGGATTGAACGTCGCTGTCGATGCCCTGCCCCGCTCCGGGAATGGCCCCGCTCATTTGTTGGATATAGTGACGACCCAGCGTGTGTTCGCGGAGCATCACACCCGTCGGCCCCATTTGGCGGGAGAAGCCGCGCTGCTCCAGCCAAGGGAAGAGATGATCCTCCTCCTTGCCATGGTGGCATCGGTCCGCGAAGGCTTTCAGAAAATCCACGATTTGGTCGGCGCGATCCGCTTCCAGCCGGCCGGCGGTTTGCGTCCTGTGCACCAAGGCTTCCAGGCAATCCAGGACCTGCTCAATGACGCGGTGTTCCTGCATCAGAATCTGAGTCGCTTGCATGTCTCTTCTCCTTCATGGCCGGGGCATCGCCAAGATGCCTTGAGGGTTGCCGTTCGCAATCACGCACGACGCTGCTCCGCGCACCCTGCGCAGTCCAAGCCCGCGTCGGCTTCCAAATCGGGCGTGGGCTGCATGGGAGCTTGGGGTGCTTCCAAGCCGAACCATCTGCGTTCGAAGGTGACGAACGAGGCCAAGACTTGGGCCAATTCGGCATAATACCCTTCTCCCGCTTTAAATCGCAAACCTTTGGCGAAAGAGGGCACCCACCATGCCAGATGGGCTTCAAAAAAGGACTTGGCCGCTTCCGCGCACAGCCAACCCCGCGACCGCCCCAGATCATCTGCGCTGGCCAAACGCTCTTTCATAAGCAGCAAGGCCATGAATTCCAGTTCGAGAGTCAAATGGTCCGGCCGTTCCGAGGCGTTCGCGGGAGCCTGCACGCCAAAGGCATGGTAAAACCCCGCGATGTCGGCTAACTGCTGCGTCCGAAAGAACGGTTCGTTATTCGGCTGAAACTCGGTCTCAAAAGGCGGACATTCCCGGCAACTCATCAACCCAAAGACGCGTTCGTATTCGGTCCGCCATTCTTCGAAGGAAAGATCGTGAAACAACGTCCATAGCGTGCGGAAGTTGAGCCGTTCGGGGCCGATTTCACCGAACCCCAATTGATCGGTGAACGCCGCCGATTCCAAGCGGAGCAGTTCCGCGGCGGCTTGAAGGTAATACAGCGATTCGGGGTTGAAGAAATCGATGCGCGAGGGATGACGCGGATCCGTCAAGGCCGATGCCAGGAATCGGTAGATGCCCTCGCGAGCCAATGGCAGAGAGATGTTCGCAACCATGATCCGCCTCCTAGATCGAGTTCGCATGCTTGGCGAACGGGCGTTTGTGGATGGGTTCATCGATCGTCACGCGCACGACTTCCTTGCCGAATTTGTTGAAGCCCATGACGGTGTCGTTATAAAGATGCTGCACCTTGATTTGCCCATTCGGCATCTTGATCGGTACTTCCGCCACCTTGGGGCCCTTTTCGATCTTGAATTTGAACAGAATTTGCCGCTGTGCTCGGAAGAGCTGCAAGACCGCCAGCAGTTCCCGGTCCGGGCAGCAATACTGTTCGATCGCCCGGTCGACGCCGGGACCGAACATTTGCTGCAGATATCCCCGCGGGACCCAACGGGGCGGGATGTAGAAGCCGTTGGGCTCCGTGCCGAATTGCGGATAGAGCGGCAACGCCACCTGCCGTTCGCGGATGAGATAGCAGAGCGGGTTTTCGGGATCATTGGCCCATTTCCCATCGTCGCCGATCTTGACCAGTCCCTGCATGCGAATCTTGCCGACGCACACGGACATGCAGCGGGTTTCGACCGGTTCGCCATTGGGACTGAGTTCGGGATCCTTGCCTTCGATGCGGGGATAGCAACCGACGCACTTTTCACTGGTGCGGGTGTTCGGCCGGAACATCACCTTTTTGTAGGGACAGCCCTCGACGCATTTGCGGTAACCGCGGCACCGCTCCTGGTCGATGAGAACGATGCCGTCCTCGGGCCGCTTGTAGATGGCTTGGCGGGGGCAGGCTCCCAAACAGCCGGGATAGGTGCAATGATTACAAATGCGAGCCAAGTAAAAGAACCAGACTCGGTGTTCGGGCAATTGCGACGTTTGATCGAAGGCGCCGGGCTGATACTTCATTCCCTGAGCGGCATCCTCATGCAAATTGGGCGTCCGCCATTCCGCTTCCGTGGGCTGATAACCCAGAACCGCCTGCGGACCTTCCGGTCCGACGTATTTTTTAGCCGCGTCGAAGATGGTCATGCCGGTGAATTCCCCATAGGGTTTTTCCCGGCCGTTCTTGGCGGCGGCATCCCACGATTGCTGGCCCGGATTAACCCCTTCCAGCATCGACAACAGCTTGGCGTCCCAGTTTCTCGGGTAGCCGCCGAAGGGCTTCGTTTCGACGTTGTTCCACCACATCGATTCTTGCCCTTTGGCAAACGTCCACGTGCTTTTGCACGCCATCGTGCACGTCTGACAGGCAATACAACGATTGATGTTGAACACAAAGGCGAATTGCCATTGCGGATGCTTCTCCTCGTAGGGGTAGCTCATCGGCCGGCCAAGTTGCCAGTTATAGACCATTGCCATGGCAAGTTCCTTTCACGAGAGAGGTTCACCCAAGATTTCCCGCCGCCGCAGCGAAAGTTGTATCAAACCCATGTCGTCGTCTTCCTCGATCAGGTCCGGGTCGGGCGTTTCATCCACGATCGCCGTGACGCGGATGCCCCCCATCTGGCGATCCAATTCGTCTATGGCCCGACGGACTTGTTCGGAACCGAAACGCTGCAGCAAATCCTGAAGCATCGGATATTGAGGGTCCTCGAACAGTCCAAAAAGCTGCTCGGGGGGCCAGCCCATCCAAAGGTACTCTTCGACCATGCATTGCAGCATGTACCCCGGATCGCCCATGGCCGCGTTGGCCATCAATTCCATGGGGTCCTCGGGGAACATTTCACGCTCGAGGGGATGCACCTTGGGGACCCATGATTCAGAGGAAGCTTGCATGGCCTGCCGCCTTAAAGATTAACCACGGATTTTGATGAAGCCGCCGCTGAGATACTGCAGATTCAAGGGAGCGTCATTGCCCGGCGTGAAGGGCGTTTCCGCGACTTCCCACGAACCTTTGCCGCCCAAGCCGCCATCCTCGGCCTTGACGATGCGAACCAGCGTTTCCTTGGGGACGGTGTTGATGGCGTGATTGTCGGCCTCGCCGCCGAACATAAAGGCCATTTTCACCTTGGCCTTGTGAAACAACGTGTCGGTCTGGTGCATAGGCATGAGCCAATTGCGGGTGCACGATTGCTGGGCGCCGTAGCGCAAGTTGGCCTGGTAGCCCGTGTCCGCCGACCGCGCTCGACCGTCGGGGCTGTTTTCATGGGCATGCACCGTTTTTTCCGTGGCGATGAAGGGGGCATGCTTGATCATCACGACGCCGCGCGGATAACTCGGATTATAAATCACCCGCAGCATCAACCGGGCCACCTTGGCCCGCGCCGGATCCTGCTGCCAACCCCGGAAGGGCCGGTCCGCGGGATTGGAGTCCACATAGGCATAATCCCCGTTCTTCAACCCCAAGTCCTTGGCGTCATCCGGATTCACGTGCATCTGGTGATCGCCATAACCGGGCAGACGCTTGTCGGTCCGGAAGGGATCGCCATGGTTCGAATCCCAGATGATGTGCCAATCGACCGTCGACCACGAAGAGTGAACGCGGTGCCGGCTCTTCGGCGTCAACAGGAAATAGCGATATCCCGCTTCCCACAAGGGATTCTTGGTCTGCTTCACTTCCTGCCAGGGCAGTTTGACGTTGCGAATGGTCCTCTCGTCCCAATGCATCGCGTCGCGGGGGATGCCGAAGTCATCGGGGCGGATCAGCGGGTTCGTGCTCACGATAACGTTAGGCAAATAAGGCGTTGCTTCCGGCCCCTCGCGATGGACGATGAAGTTTTCGCCATGCAGGATCGCTTCGGGAATATCACAATAACTGTTCAGCCGCCCCGTATCGGTCCAGAACGGCACCCCGTCGTGCAAGTTCTCATAGAACGGAATGCGCGGATAGGTGCGGAAGAGCATAAGGGCCACGCCAGATTCGCCGTACTTGCCGGCCATGATATCGTCCACGGTATAGCCGCGCGTCGTCGTCGAGGCATCGAGCAACCGCTGGATATAGACTTTCGCTCCATCCTGGCGGTCTTTCACCAGGAAATGCCAGTAGTCCGCAAAGCGCCGGTCGCCCGTTTCCTTGGTCAGCGCCTCGGCGGCCTCGGCCAAGATCAAGGAATCATCCCGCGTATCATGGACGGGAGGAATTCCCCCTTTCCATATGTTCAGGAAGGGATTGGAACAGGAGGCGGTGATCTCCAGGTTCTGAAACTCCATCCAAGTATTGACGGGGTAGACCAGATCGGCGTACTCGCAGGAACTGGTCATCTCGCAATCCTGCGCGATGATGCAATCGATCTTCGGATTGACCACGAAGAACATGTCATAGGCATGCTTGGCGTTGTTGAACAGATTGACGTTGGTGAACCACAGGAACTTCGTCGGCGTGGGCATGTGGGTCTGGCCGGTGAAGCACTTGCGGCCATACTTCGGCGTGTTCACGACCAGGGGCCGCTCGCCATGATTCCAATAGGCTGGCTCCTCGTCCTTGGAATATTTCTTGACCTTGACTGCCTTGCCATCGGCCTTCGGATCGAGATTGGGATGGAAGGGGTCTTCCGCGATCCAGCCCAGAAAGCCCGGCAAGTCGCCCGAACCTTGGAACAGGGCTGCTTTGTAATTCCCCGCCCAGGTGAAACAGCCCGCGCCCGGCCGGCCCAACTGACCGGTCAGCATGAGGGGAAGGTACTGAGCGCGATTGGCCAGCGTGGCGTGGAACCAATGGTTGATCCCCTCGCCCACGTGGATGGCCACGGCGTGCCCCCGCTCAGTGGTCTCCCAAATATCGCGCGCCAGTTGCGCGATCAAGTCTTGCCGAGAGCCGGTGATCTGCGAAACCGTCTCGAGATCGTAGTCCTTCAGATTGATCTGATAGGCGTCCCACAAGGTCATGACTTCAACTTCACTGCCATCCACCAATTTGATCTTGCCCCGATAGGACAAAGCCGGATCAATGCCAGCCTGCGCCAAACGTTCACCCATCTGATCCCGAGTCAAGGGGCGCAAAGCCTTTTGCTTCTCGTCATAGATCATGAAATCGCCGATCTTGGCGTATTGCTCGTCGGTGAGATGTTGGTAGGCGTAAGAGGGTCCGGTTTTCTCCAGGCCGGGTTGGTAACCTTGAATCACGTCGCTAGCGCGCAGCCGCTTGAGGGTGTCGGTGCGGATGAGCAGCGGGAAATCGGTATAGGCTTTGACGAAGTCGGCCTTGTACCAACCCTGGTCGATCATGTGTTTGGTAACGCCCAAGAACAAAGCCGTGTCCGTGCAACCGGGACGCACCTGAATCCAATAGTTGGCCTTGGTGGCGGGAGGTCCGTATTCAGGCGTGATGACCACGATCTTGCCGCCGCGCTCCATCAGTTCGTTGAACCAATGGTTGTCGGGCATCTTGTTCTCGACCAGGTTCTTGCCGCATTGAATATGCAGCTTGGCATGGCGCATGTCGTTGAAATCGCAATCGGACGTTTGCAGGCCATGGACAAAGGGATGGCCCGGGGCCTGATCGCCATGCCAGGTGTAATTTGACCAAAGCCGCCCGCCTTGAGCGTCCTTGGGATCGACCTTGCGCACGTTTTGATCAAGCAGGGCGAGCATGTTGGCCCAACGATACATGCCATACTTGCCAATGACGCCCAGCAGTCCCATGCCGCCGCGCAGCTTGAACGTCCTGGTGCCCGCGCCATGGCACTCGTCGATCATCTCCGGTTCATAACCATCCGCCTTGAAGCGGCGCACACCCTCCGGGCCGCTATACGTCTTGGCGATGGCCACGGCCGCTTTCGCATGATACCGATACATGTCCTCCCAGGAGACGCGAACAAACGTGTCCGTGCCCCGGCTGTTGAAGCGGTACTTGTCGCGCAACGATGGATCATCGGAAAGCGAAGGGAAACCGGCGTCCGCCCATTCCTTCCATCCCTTGCGGATCAGGGGCCATCGCAAGCGGTACGGCCCATACAACCGCCGCTGCTGCGAGAAACCCTTCGCACAGCCGCGCGGATTCCAATGTTCCGTGTCGCAGTGGCCGTAAAGATCCTTGATCTTCCCGCTTTCATATTGCTGCTCGGAACGGAGCACGATGCCATTGCGAACGTAGGCGATCATGCGGCAATTGTGCGTGTCGTTCGGCGCGCAGACCCATGAGAAGGAACGATCATAACGGTATTGATCGCGGTAGGTTTCCTCCCAGCCCCGATTCGGATAGACTCCGAGCGGATTGGCCACGTTCACTGGCTGCAAGCCATACAACTTAGGCAGCATCAACGATTGCGAGGTCAAGGTCAAACTGGCCGTTAGGAAGTCGCGGCGATTCATAACGTGCTCCTCCCGGAGAGTAACATCGAGGCGTCCGACTACTCCACCGTCAATTCATGCCAAATGGAGATTTGCTTTTGACCATTGCGATCCCGGGCCGCTCCATCCCAGATCGAGAAGGCAATGAAGCACTTCTTACCCGAGTTTAAGCTCACGCCTTCATTTGGTTTCAGGGCCAAGGGACGCACAAACGTGACCGACCATTGCCCCGTCTGATATTGAGCTTCAGCCTTGACCCACTGAGAACCTCGGGGGCGGAACGTGGTGCTGCCCAGACCCGACGCCATCAGATGGCTCGCGCTTTGTCCAGCCTCGGAGGCGCTGTTTTGGTTGTTCGCAGCCCTGGCTGTATAAAAATTAGGCGGCGGACGATCCGACTTGGGCAAGCGCTTCAACAACTCGAAATAAAGCGGCAGGTCAAATGGATAATCATCGAGGATGTGCTTCGCCTTGGTTTGATCCACGGCCTGGCTGGCTTTCCACAGCCAGATGTCGACCACGCCAAAACCGTGTGCCCCCATGCCAATGAACGGTTCTTGCTTGCCATCGAAGATTTGAACGGAAGCCTGGTCCTCATAGTCCTCGGGCCGCAGAATCACGTCGTTTTTCGAATCATCCTTCCACGTCAAGCGGATGGCCAACTGCTGGCCGTCATGCAGCGCTTGCACCTGAAGTTCGGGGTTTTTCCATTCCCGCCACCAGAGGGGAGCCGTGACAATGAAAGTCGACCCAACGCTATTCCAATCGGCACCTTCCAAGCGGTCCACGCGGCGGGCCGCCAATTGCTGCCGCTTGAATTCGACCTTGGCTTGGGTCTCTTCCGGCGCCAGGGAGCGGATGAAATGCACCATGTCGGCGATTTCCGCCGGCTTCATATGCGGGCTGCCGGGCATGGGCGTGCCGGGCATGCCGATGTAAGTGCGACGAAACAGGGAGGCCACGTCCCGCCCGCCTTTAAAGATGCCCTGTGTAAAATCGCGGGGACGGGTGGGCGTGCCATCGTCATCCCTCTGATCTTTGCCGCCTTCGCCCCGCCCTGTTTCTCCATGACAAGTCGCACAATGGGTCATGTACAGATCCCTGCCCCTCATCACGCTCGCCTGATCCTCCGAGGGCAATTGGCCAGGAAGCGTCAAGAGGTCCCCCGGCGTCGTTTGCCGCAGGGCTTCCTTTTTGATATGTTCCTCATCCACATCATCGCCAGAGTCCTCATACGCTTTCCTCAACCGTTTTTCGATGCCTGCTCGAGAAAGCCAGCGCACATACTGCACTAGCGAGTTCAGCTCCGGTTCTGACAAGTGGCCAAACGCCGTCATCGCCGAGCCGGGCATGCCGCGCCGGATCACCTGCATCAAGTCGTCATCGGTTGGGATGCGATTGACCGTGGAGATGACGCGGTATTTGCCTTCCTGGAAGTTGCGCGGCTTGGGGTAAAGAAACTGCGCCGCAATTCCCAATCCATCTCCAGCATCTCCGTGACACGCCGCACAATGGCGAGTGAAAAGGGCTTTCCCCATTTCCAACAGGGGAGAAGGAGTGTCTGGTTGCGTGGCCGAGGCCGCCGACGATGGATGAACGATCACTTCCACGGACGCACCGGCCTTCGTCCAGGCCATCATGCCACAGGCGCATCCAATCCCGATCCCCAGGATGACTAGTCCAGTCTTGATGGGTTGTGTCATGGCATTTCTCCACGGGGCCGATGCGAGTTCAAAATAACGGATTCAACCATTGCAAAGAGGATGCCAATTCTCAACAATGCCGTCGCTCGCAATCATCTGGAAAAGGAATTCGTTTTCTTTGTTCTGCCCTGCGCCACTTCGACCCATCGGTCCAAACCGCACAGTTCCTGTGCGGGTTCCGCACACTGGACGTGGGCTTTGACTCATCGGTTGGGCTAACCAATGGATCGGATGTCGCCAAAACAAATCGGTCTGATGGATTCGTAAGAGGTCACATTGTGACCTGGTCAAGGATTGGCATGGAAACTGCAATATTCATTTCAGCAGAACAAAGGTGTATGGCTTGAGATGGTTTCATTCAGCAACATTGAAAGTGAGGGGCCGATCATGTTACGAACCGCAATAAGACGGATGGGACATGTCTTGGGAGTGACGGGAGTCATCCTTGCCGTGAGTCTGATGCCGCTGCAAGCAACCATGCCCATGGCGGATGGCTGGGGCACGATCAAGGGCCAAATTGTGTATGATGGCACTCCTCCCACCCCGGAACAACTCAAGGTCGACAAGGACACGGATCACTGCCTCGCCAAGGGGCCGCTCATGAGTGAAGCCTGGACGGTCGACGCCAAAACCAAGGGGGTTAAGTGGGCGGCCGTTTTTCTCAAGCCAGCGCGGGGTCAACCCTTGCCGGTTCATGACACTCTCAAGGCCGTCCCCAGCGAACCCGCCTTGCTGGATCAACCTCTTTGTATGTTCTCACCTCATGTCCTGGCCTTAAGAGAAGGACAAAAGCTGCTCGCCAAGAATCCCGCCCCAATCCCGCACAACGTCATTTTGTCGGGGTTGAGCAACACGGCCAACGTCACGACGCCGGCGGGGGGTTCCTACGCCTTCAATCTGAACTACGAACCTGGCCCCGTCACTATTAGCTGCGGCGCGCATCCCTGGATGAAAGGGTACGTTTGGGTCTTCAAGCATCCTTATTTCGCCATCACCGACGCGGAAGGGCGCTTTGAAATCAAGCTCGCTCCAGCCGGCAAACGTCAATTGGTCTTCTGGCATGAGGTCGCAGGTTACTTTCCCGACAAGAATGGACAAATGATCGATGTCACCCCCAATGGCGTGACCGACCTGGGCGTGATTAAAGTCAAGTAAACCCGGTCGGCGTTGGTCTCCGCATCCCGCCATGATCACAGGTTCATCGATCGTGCCTGATCTGATAAAGTATAGGAAAGGAGCAGATGACTCGCCGCCGCGTCCCCTCCCGAGCGTGATGGCGGGAGGGGATGGCACTTTTTCCTTCAACCGGAAAGCACGGTCATGGTCAGTCCCAAGCCAGAAACGGAAATCGCTTCGACGCCAGCCGTTGAACCGGCTGGACCGAGGGAAGCGCTTCCCGTTTCAGGCTCGCCGCCGCTGAACCTCCTTCTCATCGACGATGATGATGACTTTCGCGGCATCGTGGCGCGGCGGTTTCTGCGCCGCGGCCATGAGGTGAACCATTCGGGATCGCCTCTCGAAGCTTTGAGCTGGATCGAACGACAATCCTTCGACGTCATCGTTCTCGACATCTCCATGCCCGAGATGGATGGCGTCACGGCCTTGGCCCAAATCAAAAAATTAGCCCCAGAGACGCAAGTGATCATGCTGACGGGCCAGGCCACACTGGAGACGGCGGTTCGAGCGATGAAGCTGGGCGCCTACGATTATTTGACCAAGCCCTGCGAACTGGCCGAGTTGGAAATGCACGTTCAACGAGCGGCGGAGAAAGCTCGCCTGGCCAGGGAAAACCGCAATCTGAAAGCGGTCCTGCGCAAGCAAACACCCGCGGTTCAGTTGATAGGCCATTCCTCCGGCCTGCGGCAAGTCATGCACATGATTCAACGCGTTGCACCGACTGCCAATGCCGTGCTAATCCTGGGCGAGAGCGGCACGGGCAAGGAGTTGGTCGCGCGCGCCATCCATCAAAGCAGCCCGCGTTCGGAACAACCCCTGGTCACCGTTAATTGTGCCGCGCTGCAGGACAGCTTGCTGGAAAGCGAATTGTTTGGCCATGAAAAGGGCGCCTTCACCTCCGCCCAGTCCGCCAAGCCCGGATTATTTGAAGTGGCCAATGCCGGTACGTTGTTTATTGATGAGGTCGGAGAGCTTTCTCCCACCTTGCAAGCCAAACTGCTCCGCGTTCTTGAAGATGGCCGCATTCGCCGCGTGGGAGCGGTCAAGGAGATTAAAACCGACGTTCGCATCATCGCGGCCACGAATCGCGATCTGGCCAAGGCCGTCGAGGAAAAACGTTTTCGCGATGACCTCTATTATCGGCTGAACGTCGTGCCCATTGTCGTGCCTCCTCTACGAGAACGACGCGAAGACATTCCCTTGCTTGTCGAACATTTCCTTAAGCTCAGCCCGGATGGCCCCGCCGCGGTGTCGCCGCAAGCGATGGATGCGCTCACGCGCTATGCCTGGCCTGGCAACGTCCGGGAACTCAGCAACGTCATCGCTCGAGCCAAGATTCTCGCCGAGGGGCAGCGCATCGAGTTGATGGATCTACCCGACCACGTGGCCAACGCCCAATCCCTCGCCGATCTGGACGGTTCGACGCCCCCCGTTTCGTCGCCGGCCAATCGATTCGAGGAGAATGAAAGGCAGATCCTTGTCCGTGTCTTGAAACAACACCATGGGAACAAGGTGCATGCTGCCGCTGATCTGGGCATCAGCCGGCGCAAGCTCTATCGCTTGTTGGAGAAACATGGTCTGAAAAACACGGAGTGGTCCAATCATTGAGGCAAAATGATATGAAAGGCGGTTCCCTCCTGCAGTCGCGACGTGCACCAAATGCGCCCCCCTTGCTCCTCGACGATTTGCCGCACCATGTAAAGTCCCAACCCGTGGCCCGGCAAATGTTCGTGCTGTTTGAGTCGTCGGAAAGGCGCGAAAATGCGCTGCTGGTCGGCGTCGCTGATCCCCGGGCCGTTGTCCCCAACGGCCAACTGCACCTGCTGCCCCTCGCCATGGGCCGAGACCCAGATTCGACCAGGGCTTTTATCCATGAATTTCACGGCATTCGAGATGAGGTGATACAGCACTTCACGCAGACGAGCCGGGTGGGTAAGCAGATCGGGCATGGTTTCTTGAATTTCAAACTGAATCGGCTCCGTGTCGAAATCCAGGCGGATGCGCTCCAGGACTTCATCGACCAAGGTGCGCAATTTGACTCGTTGCCGCTGACTTGGTTGCGCCGCGGCTTCGCTCATCGACAGCAATTCATCGATCATGCCCTTCATGTGGCGCGTGCGGTTCAGGGCGGCCTCGATCAATTGGCGGGCTTCGACAGGCACCGTTTGGCCAAACTCATCGATAAACTCCTCGCAGAAACCCGAGATCGTCGCCAGGGGCGTTTTGAGATCATGGGAAGCCATGCGGGCGAACTCGCGCAGTTCCGTATTGGACTGCGTGTACAGCGCCAGCGCTTGTCGCAGGTCCATCGTGGAGCGTGCATAATACGAATCCAAGGTCAAGCCGATGTCCAGCAGAATGTGCTTCATCAGCGAGGCCAACCCCGCTTCGAAGCTGCCCCGAGCCTCGGGGGGAACGTCGCGAACTTGTTGAAAGGCCAGTTGGATATATTGATTGAATGCCCCCAAGAACCAGGCAGGCTCAATGCCCGCGGCAGCATGGCGGTCGCCAATGCGGCGCCGCTCGGCCACCCGCGAGCCATCCATCCGCGCATCAAAGAGACTCACAAAATACTGCAATTGGGCTGCTTTCAAACGCTCCACCAAACGTTCATCACGCAAGAAAAACGCCGTGGCGGAAAATTGCAGCAAGTGGGCGTAAAACTGGTCGACAAAAGCCCGGTTGACCGCTTCGAAGATCGGCTTCAGTGCTCGGACACGTTCGACGTCCTCCGAGGTCAACTGCAAAAATGCACACCGTTCGTCAAGCAGCGCTTCATCGGAAAGGTGAATCGTCTCTTCCGTCGTCGATGCGTCCCAATTTGGCTGATGGCTCATAGGATGCTTTCTGACTCATGGCATGAACAGTGAATGAGGTCTCGCGCCGATCAAGTCGACTCGATTTCAGGGTATTACTAGCATGTTCAAGGATTTCCTCATGACTTCAATCCATCCCAACGGCTTGGCTCCCCGATCGCTCCGGGCGATCCAGCTTGGAGCATGCCTCCTTATCTTAGCGGCCTCGCTTGGCTCGCTGCAAGGCGATGATCTCGAAGCAGAACCGATTCGCTATTCCGAATCGACGCCGCGCAATCTTATCAGCCGGCTCCAAGAGCGCATCAATGCTGGCACCTTAACGTTGTCCTATGATCCGCAGCGCGGTTACTTGCCCTCGGTGCTCAAAGCCTTGGGAGTCGATCCCTCCTCGCAAATGTTGGTCTTCTCCAAAACCAGCCTGCAGCGCCATCGCATCGGCCCCAAAACACCACGGGCTCTTTACTTCAACGATGAGGTCTACGTCGGCTATTGCCATCAAGGGGACGTCATGGAGTTTTCCGCCGTCGATCCGATGCTCGGCACGGTGTTTTACACCTTGGATCAACAAGACCAGCCCAAACCGGTCTTCCGCAGGCAATGGGATTCTTGCTTGATCTGTCATGGTTCTTCCGCCTTGCAAGGGTATCCTGGCCACTTGGTCCGATCCGTCTATCCCGATTCGCAGGGTCATCCGATCCTGTCCACCGCCACGTTTCGTACCGATCAGTCCAGCCCCTGGAAGCAACGCTGGGGCGGTTGGTACGTCACCGGCACCAGCGGCCAGCAATGGCACATGGGGAATCTGATCGTCGAAGATAAACGCCGCGTCGATGCGTCCGATCTAAAACCCAGCAGTCATCGCGCCAAGTTGGATGAATTCTTCGACGTGCGTCAACACCTGACGCCGCAGAGCGACGTGGTGGCCTTGATGGTCTTCGAACATCAAACGGAAATGCACAATCGCCTTACCCGTGCCAACTTGCAAACCAGGCGCGCCTTGCATGAAGCCAGCGAACTGCGACGCGAGTTAAAATTGCCAGCCCATCATGAATTCGAAAGCACGAACAGCCGCCTGCGTGCCGCGGGTGAACCCTTGGTAAAATATCTCTTTTTCGTGAAAGAAACGCCATTGGGCGAGCCGATCCAGGGGACGTCCGCGTTCGCCCGCCATTTTCCCGCCGCCGGTCCGCGTGATGATCTTGGACGTTCGCTCAGGGATTTGGATCTACAAAGGCGGCTGTTCAAATATCCATGCAGTTACTTGATCTATTCGGAAGCCTTTGACGCCCTGCCTGAGCCGATGTTGGATTATGTCTATCGCCGCATGAATGAGATCCTGTCAGGCCAAGATCGTTCCCCGGAGTTTGCCCATCTCTCGCCACCGGATCGTCGAGCCATACTCGAAATCCTCCTCGCCACCAAGCGAACCATTCCCCCTGTTTGGCGAAAGGCCATGGAAGCGACGTTGCGCCAATGACGAATTGGCGGGCATAAAATCCCTCGACCACGAACGGGTCTTGCTTGCGTTCATCCCTATTTCGGGGTTAAATGACTCTACATCGGTCCTGTTGATCAAATGAGGGTATTCTGAACCCTTGGCATCAGGTCCGACGACCTTTCTGGTGCGTTCCGTTTATACTTTGTACGAGGAGTCACGATCACATGACCCCATCCCATGCCAATCACGACCATGAACACGGCCCGCAATGCGGCCATACGCCGATTCAACACAATGAACACACGGACTATTTACATGATGGCCATATGCACCATCCAAATGGAAATCAGGTCGAGGAACATCGATTGGACGTGAATGCCACGAATCCCGATCAATGCACACCGCAACATCAATGCGGCGAACATGATGCGTCCCATCAGCACGGCCCCCAATGCGGCCATGAAGCCGTGCCGCATGGGAATCACGTGGATTACATCGTCCAGGGACACTTGCATCATCCGCATGGCGATCATTGCGATGACCACGGCCCGGTGAAAACAGGCTAATTCCGTAAGCGCCGGTTCATCGGCTCGCCAAGCTGTGCCTTGACGGGCCGCCTGTTACGAAGATGCCACCGCCAGTCATTCGACGAGCCACGACCGTTCTGGATGTCGACCATGATCTGCATTTCCATTGTGCAAGAATCGCGACGGTTCGCATTGGTGGACATGCTCAATGCCGCCCCGCAATGCGATCTGATGGAAATACGTCTGGACCGCTTTGAAAAAGCGGTTGATCTCAAGGAGTTTCTCAAACGCAAGACCAAACCGGTCATCTTGAGTTGCCGCCGAGTCCAAGACGGCGGCGATTGGACCGGGTCCGAGCATGAACGCCTCACGCTTCTCCGGCAAGGGATCATCGATCAGGCGGACTATGTCGAAATCGAATTAGACGTTGCCGACCAAATCCGCCCTTTCCCCGGCTCCAAACGCGTAATCACCTACACCAACCTCAACGAAACCCCGAACGAGATCGATGAGATTTACGCCCGGGCTTGTGAAAAGCAGCCCGACGTGGTCAAGCTCATGACCCGGGCGGAAACGCCCGAGGAAGCCTGGCCCTTGGTGCAAATCGTCGCCAAAGCCACCGTCCCGACGGTCGTCGTCGGCATCGGCAAACCCGGTCTAATGCTCACCGTCTTGGGACAGCGTTTCGGTGCGCCTTGGGTGTATGCCGCATTGGAAAAAGGCTTGGAAGCCTATCCGGGACAGCCCTCCGTCCGAGAACTACGAGACATCTATCACCTTGACGCCATCGGCAAGGGCATGCGCTTCATCGGCGTCACGGGCTTCACACCCGACATGATCGCCCTGACGGCCATGCTCAACGACGGCTTGGCCAAAACCGGCGTAGCCTTGCGTTGTCTGCCTCTCAACGTGGGTTATCTCAACACCTTTCGCAAAATTCTGGAAGCGGTCAAAGTGCAAGGGGTCGTCGTCGCACCGCCCTTTCAGCGACAGCTTTACGAGATCGCCGGACAGGCGGACCCCATGGCGGAAAAATATCGCCAGACCGACTACTTGGGTCTGAACGAGGAGAAACTGTGGCAAGCTTACTATCTATATAGTCGCGCCGCGATGGGCGCCATCGAAGCCTTCATCGCCAGAAAGAAGCCCAGCGACAAACCCCTGAAGGGTCGGCTGACGCTCATTGTCGGCTCCGATCAAACGGCGCGCATGTTGGCCTGGGCCGTGCGCAAACGCGAAGGCGTGCCCATTGTCGCCAGCATGAATCGCGACGTGGCCCATGCCATCGCTGAAGACAATAAGTGTCGTTTTGTCCCATTTGAAGCGATCTACTCAACGGCCCATGACCTGCTGCTGCTTTGCGGGGAAGCAGACACGGAAGGCATGGAAGAGAAGAACCTTCACTTGCGCGAGAAAGACGTCCATCCCAATATTTTAAAATCGACCACGACGGTCGTCGATCTGCGCTCCTTCCCTAACCTCACGGGGTTTCACCATGAAGCGGTGATGCGGGGATGCCCCGTGGTTTCTCCTCATGAAATTCTGCTGCAATACGCCCAACTCTACCTTCGGCTGATCACTGGACGACAATTGGATGCGGAATCGTTCCGGCCTTCCATGGCCAAGGTTCTTGATGAGTCGTAAGCCTGTCATCTCGTCCAAGGGAAAATGGCATATAAGAACGCTTGAGCGAGGGGGCGGATGGAGCGCGTCGCAACCGGCGTGGACAACCCGCGGACTCTCACAACGCTTTCATGACGGGAAAATTCACTCGACTCGAATCCCTACATTTTGTTGCCAGCGGTCAAGTGCTCGTGTATTGTGAATGTGCCGTACCGCTCTGCCCGTGGTGCCGAAAGTAAGACGGAACTTGAGCAGCCCTGGAGGTAGGGTGCGCCATGCCGGATCATGATCCACAGTCTCCCCTGAATCCACCCAGAGGGAAGAAGCCGAAGCAGCCCGACATCTTCGGGTCCATGCTCGGCGACATGCCCATCTCCGCAGAAGAGCGTGCCCAGGCGGAGCGGCAAATTTGGCTCGATGATCTGCGGCAACAGCAAATGCGCCATTGGGCGGCCGGCCTCACCGTCCTGGTGGAAACCTACATTCAGCAAAACCCCAAGTTGCGCAGCGATCCCGAGGCCGTGCTCATTCTCCTTGCCGGTGAAATCAAGTACCGGTTCGACCGCGGACAAAATCCAACGGTCGAGGAAATGAAGCTACGGTTTCCCGAACATGAGAGGGCCATCCGTGAATTCCTCGCCAAGGAACAAGCGGCCCGCGCCAGCCAAGACACGGATCCATCAGTAACTCCCAACACGCGCCGCAACCCCGGCGATGGCCCCAAGTCCCCTTCCTCGCAGATTCGCGCCGGCAAGCTCTCCAAGACCGGCTCCCACACAGCGCTCCACTTCGTCGAATCCGCCAGCGCCATGGGTTATGAAATCATCGAGGAGTTGGGTCGAGGCGGCATGGGTGTTGTTTACAAAGCGCGGCAAACCGGACTCAAGCGCCTCGTCGCTCTGAAGATGATCATTTCCAGCATCCATGCTAGCGATGAACAAATCGACCGCTTCCGAGCGGAAGCTCAGGCCGTGGCGCGACTTCATCATGAAAACATTGTCGCAGTCTATGACGTCGGGGAGTTCGAGGATAACCCCTATCTCGCACTCGAATACGTCGACGGCGGCAGCCTGGCCGATCTGCTTCATAAAGAGCATCACCTGTCCCCCATCCAGTCCGCCACCATGCTCGAGCAACTGGCTCGCGCTTTGCAAGCCGCCCATGCCCAGGGCATCGTCCATCGCGACATCAAGCCCGCCAACATCCTGCTCACCCGCGACGGCGTGCCGAAAATCAGCGATTTTGGCCTGGCCAAACGCATGGACGAATCGAGCGGTTGGACCCGTACGGGCGACATCATGGGCACGCCCTGCTACATGGCCCCGGAACAAGCCGAAGGCAAAATTCGCCTGATCGGACCTTGCACCGACATTTACTCTCTGGGATCGATTCTTTACGAAATGCTGGTCGGCCAGCCTCCCTTCAAGGGCGCCACCACCCTCGAAACTCTCGAACAAGTTCGCCTCCAAGACCCGGCTCCCCCGAGCCGCCTTCAAAAGAACATTCCTCGGCCCTTGGAAGTGATTTGCCTCAAGTGCCTGGAAAAGGACCCGCAGCAACGTTATCTCACCGCGAAGGAACTGGCTGATGATCTGGCCCGATTCCTGGCCGGGGAACCCATCCTCGCTCGAGGCTCCACCGCTCTCGATCGGCTATCGCGGTGGGTGGGACGCAACAAAGTAGCTGCCTCGATGATCATGACGATTACGCTGCTGCTCATCTCCCTCATCGCCGTTCTCGGATGGGTGATTTTCCTCAATCGCGACATCCAACGCGACTCGAGCAAGGATCTGGTTGCGCAAAACACCAAGCCCATCGATCCAGCAGACACAAAAGCAGCGGACCCCACGCGACCTGATCCGCCGCCTCTCTTAACTCAGCCAACGAAGGTGGAGCGCAAGCCCGATCCAACGGTCTCCAAGAGCGCGAGCTCCCAGCCCGCCATGTCCGAGACCAAGGCGACGCCCACCTCCGCAACGCCTACACAGCCCGATCCAACGCGCGTAGCCCAGGCCACGATGCCGCCAGCGACGAAACCCACGATTACCGACCCGACGAAACCGGAAGTCGCCTCCAAGGACCCCGTGATCAAAGTACCGCCCAAGGAACCGACCTTGGATGAACTCCTGGAGCGGGCCAAGACCGCCCCTTCAGCTACCGAATCCATCCGCTTGTACGCTCAAGCTCATGATCTGATTCGGATTGGTAAAGAGCGTAAGAAGATGAACGAGCTTTACCAGCAAGTGCTCGTACCTGCTCTCGCGGCAGCCAAGGACCTGAAGCCCGGCCAAGAGGCCAACTTGGACCTGAAGATTGCCCTGCTCCACGCCGCCAAGGGGCGCATGATGTTGGACAATCCCTATGAGTCGAGCTTGTTTGGCAAGGACATCATGCGTCAATCGGCTCAGGCGTTCCAAGAAGCGATTCGTTTCTACGCCCCACACCGTTCGGATCGCACCCTGGCCGAATTTTATACGGGTCATGGCAACGCCTTAATTCGCGTGCCTGGCATAGGTTTTCAAGAACTGCAGAAGGCGCTGCTCGAAGATGCGGCTCAGGCCATCAAGGCCGACCCTGATTATGCTGGCGGATATAATCTGAAAGGATACAGCCTCTACCATCGGTTCAATGACCAGTTGAAATGGCTTGGCTTCCAGGCTGCTTTACTCGAACAAAGACAGCCGGCTTACCCCCTTCAAGATTTGTTGGAAGCGATAGAAGCTTATGACCAGGCTGTCAGCAAGGCCGAATCCGGCGCTGGCGATGAAAACCTGGCGATTTATCTGACCAATCGCAGCGCCGCTCATCTCCTCCTGGGATATTACGAGATCGAGGATATCAGCAAGCGGCGTGAAGCCTTCGACAAAGCGGTGGTTGATGCGCGCCGAGCCACGGAGTTTTCACGGGATTTCGATCTCGCCTGGCAAGCCTTGGGCAACGCTTACGAAGCCTTGGCCTGGAAGCCGCTGCGCATCAATATCCCGGAAAAGTACAACGAAGCTCTGCGTGCCTTCCGCACGCAAAAGGAAATTCGCTCCAGTCTTCCCGACGCCCACGCCAACATCGGCCGGTGCCTGGTGAAGTGGATGCTTGATGACGAGGGCGAAGCATCCAATGCCGCGGAGGCCGAGCAGTCGCTGAAAGAAGCCTTGAACCTGGATGAACACTTCACCGAAGCGCACTTTTGGACAGCACGATGGCGTTTGTCCAAAAAGAACCAGGCCGAAGCGCTGCGGCACTTGAAGCTTTCTTTTCAAGCGCTCGATGATCCCATTGCTCATTTGATCCGAGTGCGGGGACTGTTGGTTGGTCAAAATATGACCCAAGAGATGCTCGCCCTGCTCGATGAACTGCTCCCCAAGGATGCCAAGGATTACACTTCGGATCACGCGGCCTTTCTGTTGGTCCGCAGTCTCTTGCGCGCCAATGCCGCCCCCGCTGATTTAAATTTACCCAACCCGCACAGCCTTGCTGACGCTTTGGCCGTCCAAAAGTTGACCCGGGAGATCATCCCCTTGGCCATGGCTCATTGGGCGTGCGCCGATATTCATTTTCGCCGCGCGAGCTTGACATCGCTTGATGCTAACCTTCGAAGACAGGCCAATGAGCATTGCATGACTGAGCTGCGGCAAATGCTGAAAGTGAATCCTGACAGCCCCGTGGCCATGCTTGCGATTCGGCTCCTCTGCAATTCCCTCGAAAGCGCTCACAGAAACAAGCCTAAGCAAGAGGCCAAGGAAATGCTTGAAGAAGCGATTCATTGGGCCAGTCTTGCCGAAGAAAAGGCGACGGGCTCAGAACGGCCCACGTGGAGGATTCGCAGACAAACCTTGCAGGAAACCCTGAGAAAATTGGGGCCGTGATCAGGCCCAGCGTTCCTCACTGGTCGCGGGTCAAGTGTTCGCCGATCGCTCACTGTCCGGGCACATCCAGCCCTTTCATCGAAAAGGGTTCCGACTTGACGTGCTGCTCTGCCATCAAGCGCCGCAAACGGTCAGCCACTTCCGGGTTTTCCTTGGCCACGTCCTTGGTTTCGCTCGGATCGCGCTCGAGGTGGTAGAGTTCAAGCTCTCCCGGCTGCTGCTCCCGCGCCCGGGGGCCCGGGTTCAGGTTGCGGCGAATGGCTTTCCATGGCCCAACGCGAATGCTTTGTTGCCCGCCATAACCGGGCGACTCACGATACAGGAAGGATCGTGGGGATTGCGGTTGTCCCAGGAGCGCGGGAGCAAAGCTGATGCCGTCCAATCCTTCCGGGATCGCGGACTTGGCATCGATCAACTCCAGTAATGTGGGCAGCCAATCCTCAAATCCCGTGACACGGTCGTGGGTGGTTAATGGAGCGATCTTGCCCGGCCAGCGGATGATGCAAGGAACCCGAATCCCTCCCTCATAAAAGGAACCCTTGCGTCCGCGCATCCCCGACGCGCTATTGAAGAACTCCGTATCCGTCCCTCCGAGGCGATCATAGAGCGGACCATTATCGCTTGAAAAAATGACGATCGTTTCCCTTTCCAGCCCGCATTCCTTGATCAGAGACAACAAGCGTCCGACGTCGCGATCCAGCCGTGTGATCATGGCGGCATAGGCGGCACGTGGATAGCGATGTGGCAAGTAGGCGCGATCTCCGCGGTATGGCGCGTCCTCAAATTGGCCCAGATACTCCTTCAGGGAATCGGCGGGAACCTGCAAGGCCAGATGAGGCACGGTCGAGGCAAAGTAAAGGAAGAAAGGACGATCCTTGTTAGTGCGAATATAGCTCAACGCCTGTTCGATGATCAGATCGGGGGCATAATCCTTGCCCAGATATCGTGTGTAACTGGCGGGGTCGTTGGGGTCTGCTTCCGGCGGCAGCTTTTGATGGGCTGGAAAAGGCGGATTGTTAAGGGGTGACTTGCGATCGTTGTCCCAGAGATGGGTGGGATAGTAATTGTGGGCTACGGCTTGGCAGTTGTAGCCAAACCATCGATCGAACCCTTGCTTGAACGGATCGCCCGAACTTCCAACCGGACCCAGTCCCCACTTGCCAAATCCGCCAACGGCATAGCCTAGGGACTTGAGTATGAGCGGTAATTTAAGGGTTCCATCGGGAACGGGCATTTGCCCCTCCTCGTAACCCCTGGCTTGCCGATTGTCTCGAATGAAGGCATGCCCCGGATGAAGCCCCGTCATCAACACACAGCGGGATGGAGCACAGACGTTGCTTCCTGAATAATGATTCGTCAAGCGCATCCCATCCCTGGCCAAATGATCGACATGAGGAGTGCGAATGATTTTTTGCCCATAACAACCGACGTCGCCATATCCCAGATCATCCGCCAAGATGAAGATGATATTGGGTTTCCGCGGCGGTTCTGCGGACAATAGTCCGCTCGCCAAGCAGAGACTAAGCTGTAATGTTAAGCCAAATCGAATCATCTGCTCATCCCTTGCTGTTGCCAATCAACCAAGTTTGGATGATAGCATTGTCAAGTCCTGAGAGCCTTGACGCCACCCATTTTTCTGATCGTGAGTGGTTCCGGAAAATCACCGATGAGGATTGGCCATCATTACTGCAAGCAACCCTCCCAATTCAATAAAGTTATGGCCGTTCCAGAACCGATGCCCTCATGATTCGTATGATGATTATGCGGTCCAACGTGGTAACAGGCTGAAAGAGATGCGGTCGATGGATGCCCCTCCCCTGCTCAAAATCAACAACGTCTCGGTCACGCTGGGCAACGTTTCGATCCTTCGTCAACTCACCACGAGCATCCCCCGGCAAAAAATCACCGCCCTGATCGGCTTGAACGGCGCCGGCAAGACCACGCTGTTGCGCGTCTTGCTCAAGGAAATTCCCTATTCCGGCAACATCGAGTACTTCTGCGGTCATCGCCACGATCAAAAGTATCCGCAACTGATCGGCTATGTGCCGCAACGGCTGCAGTTCGATGCTCAGCTTCCCATCACCGTGATCGAATTGATGAGCCTGGCACTCTCACAGCGACCGTTGTTTCTAGGGATTTCAACTTTGATCCGACAGCGCATCGAGCGGATGCTGAAACGAGTCAAATCCGAACGGCTCATGCACTACAACGTGGGCAGTTTGTCCGGGGGGGAATTGCAGCGCGTGCTGCTGGCGCTAGCGATGGAGCCGGCACCGGAGTTGTTATTGCTGGACGAACCAGCGGCAGGGATCGACTTTCAACATCAAGGCGAATTCTACGACTTGATCGATGAGATCAATCGCGAAACGGGCGTGACCGTGCTGCTGGTCTCGCACGATTTGTCGGTGATCAGCCAGCGGGCCCACCACGTGCTGTGTTTGAAAGAGGGAAAAATCCAGTGCGAGGGGCAGCCGCAAGATGTATTGTCGGTCACCATGGTGAGTCAGATCTTCGGCGCGGACAAGGCCCTTTATCATCATCCCCATTAAAAAACCCTGGCCCGCAAGATCGGGTCAGGGTCGTGGTTTAGCCAGCGCCCTCGCCGCCGCCGGTTAGAGGGGAGGCCAACCTTTTTCGATTCCTTCTTCCTCAATTTGCAACAAATCCGATTCGGAAATGCCATACTCCGTAATCACGGCCTGTCTTGATTGACGGACGCTTTGCTGTTGATCTTGAGCCAGAACCAGGTCACGGAAAATGGCCCGTTTCACGTCTAAACTCAGTTTCTTTGGCAGGGTCATTTTGGCCAACTCCGCATTCTTGGAGGATTTCATTGCCATGCTCACTTCGATAAGACCCGCCCGAGTGGGCCGACTCGGAGCATAAGGTGGGGAATGTGTAAAGAATGTACCTAATCTATTCTAAGCGAGCGGTTTGCAAAAAACGGCAAATTCTGAGAAAATGTGCCAAATTCCACCGCCGCTTGCCTTCATTCCATGACCAAATGTACCGATCGGAAACCAACCCATCATCGTAACCCTAAGTGCTGATTTCATTGCATGTTGCGAGAAAACAGGCCCCTCCTTGTCGACTCGCTTTTTTATCCAACAAGGCCTAAAAAAGGGGGACGCGGTCAAGGCGAGTCCCCCCTAGAAATTCGAATGCTTTTCACCGATTCGCGCGCCTGATTCAGGGCTGCGGCGCTGAAAAAGAAGGTTGCGGCGGGATCATGCTACCTGATTCCACGGGAGCTGAGGGAACGCTTGGCATGGTGGCTGGAACCGAGGGAGACATTGACCCAGGCGGCGTCGGCGGCGACGGTAATTCGGGAACGGGCAAGGGCGGCATGCCAGTCGTGGGCATTGAACCGGAAGTCGGGACGACCGCTTGAGGTGCCGTCGGCATCGAATGGCTCGAACTCACGTTGGGAGGCAAGGTCGACCGCGTCATCGTCCCATCCGTCGATGGCACACCCGACGTTTGCGGCATGTTCGTCATCGCGCCGTTTGCCGAGGACTGACTCGGACTCACGGCATAGGAGCGCGGCGAAGGCGTTACCGCTTGCGTTCCGAGCAAGGGGGTTTGCCGACTCGTGCAACTGGGACAACTGGATTGGCAGCCGGTCAGGAAAAGACTGCTTACCAGCAACGTGCTTGTGCTCCACACACTCCATCGTTTAGACATCGTCAGACCTCCGACCCAGGCCGTGGCAGCCCTGGTCCTTCAAGGGGGGGATTCTGTTTCATCGGTAGGGCTATAGGCGAAGGTGTTCGCCAAGTCAAGCGGAGCTGGCAGCCATGAGAGCGGTCTTGATGAGCCTATTCCTGCCAATACAGGGTCAACCGGGTCATGGGGCCGACCATCCGCAACCGGATCAATGGGAGGTTATCACCTGAGAGCCAACATCGTTCGACGCGGACGCGAGCATTGGTCGATCGCGGATCAGCCAAATAATGGAAGCTGAGGATGATCTCGCTGTCTTCAGGTTCCAGATCGGCTAGCGTCAATTTTTGCGCGTCCGCCACGATCACCCGTCCGCTCCCTTTGAGGAAATAGCTGGGCTGACGATCCAATAACAACAAAGTTCGCCCTGGCGGGAGAGGCTTTTCCGCTCGAATCCGCGCCATGGAGCGAATGATGCTCAGCGTGATGGGGGATCGGACGACGATCGCGCCAATATTGTAGCGCGTGATCCATTGTTCCCATTCGGGCAAAGTCCAATCGGACAAGGGCTTTCCCGCAAGCTGGCCTTCCGCCAGTTTAAGCTGCAAATGTTCAACGACGACGCGCGGATACAACCCTCCCATCCAATAGCGGTCCTTCGTCAAACCCAACAAGGGCGTCCATGGCTCAAGGGTTTCATCTTCCTCCCAAAGGATGCGTGATGTGCCGTCCGTGTGCGAACGTATCGTCTCCAGCCATGACGACGCCTCTTTGGGCCATCCCAAGGGAAGCGCAGGGATGTCGACGGTCCATCGACTCCCTTGAGCCCACATCGACCAGGCATAGACACCCGCCCCCACTGCGAAAAAGGTCGAGAGCATGATCCCGGCGACGGGGAATCGCCGACCCCACCGCCAGGCCAGCCCCGGAACTCCGCGCAACATCCAAGCGCAGGGCAACACGCTGAGAAACAGCGCGGCAAAGAACCAGCGCGCCGGTTCCAGCCGTTCGAGCGTCGGCCACAGCGGTCCCAACCATGAAAGGACCAGGAGAATCAACCATAACGCCAACAGCGACCGCGTCGACCCGGACGGCAATCGGCGGCGCATCATGGCCATGCCAACATTGCCCCCCGCCAGCAACAGCAGCAGCAACCCCAAATTCAACCATCCCAGCGAGAGGATGCGGATGGGCCAATCCATCAAGACGATGGCCGCGGGCTGCCCCATCTCCAGCGGCTTGTCGCTCAGCATCCAAGCCGATCGGACCGCATCCCTGAACCAAGGATAATTCAATAACACGGAAAGAAACAGACCTGCCCCCAGGGCGCAGTGCCAACCCCAGGTTCGACGCCAACCGATGCGCAAGTAGAAAATCAATAGCGTGGGCAGGAGCAGCACAAGGACGAGCGGTTGAAGGTGAAACAGGGCCGCTTGTATGAGCACCCAAAACAACCAAGTCAGCCAACAGGGCTGGGTAAACAGTCGGGTTAAGGCGGCATTCCAAACGACCATCCCTCCCGCCGCGCCGAGGGTGGCCACGTCGCCTTGCCACAGCTGTTCTTGACCGAAGTCACTCCAAAACAGGATCAGCGTCAGTGCGAAGGACCAGAGTCTTAGCGACCAACCTTGACCCAATAACAGCGCCGCCAAGAAGCTCGCACCAGGCAACAACCACCACAATAGTAGGACGGTGATTTTATAAGCCTGCGGCGCTCGCTCCCTGCCCGCCAACGCCATCACCCATTCCATGGGCTTGCTCTCTTGATCCAGCCAGGGGTTCTTCGTGTAGCCTGCTTGAAATGCAGGGTCATGGACGAGCGTGCTTTTTTGCATGAACAAGGTGCTCGCGCCGACGATGCCGTGATACAAATTCAAAGGATGGCGACCGGCCACGATCGGCTCGTCAGATGTCAGGTTCGACCATGGGGCCGAGCCAAAGAGGTGCAAACAAAGGAGGCCATGCCCTCCCCATAGGAGGCCAAGCCACCCGCAAGCCAGTATGGAAAACCACCGCGACGTGGTTCGCTGGCCGATGTATTCTTGCCGAGAACTCATGGGGCAGGATGGTAGTCAGGGGCATGAATGGGATCAAGATCAGTAACGTCTCCATCAAGTCTAAACAGCATGTTGATTCTGACAATCTCACCCTCCGTGAACCAAGTCTCCCACCCAAAGACGCCAATTTGCCTTGCTTTCCGCGCTCGCTTGAATCATCTGGTCGCTGCCAATGCATCGCCTCGCGGGCTGCCTTGACCCCAAGCCGAGAGCCGGTATAAACTCACGCCAGGTGCAGGGAAGCGTGACCTTCTACAAGGAAGTAGGGACGGGTGTTCGGTTTACTTCAACGTTCCATCTTTTGGGATCTGCTCAAAGTCTTCTCACTCTCCTTGATTGCCTTGACGAGCATTTTTGTGCTCGCAGGGGTGGTCCAGGAAGCGTCGCGTCAGGGCCTTGGTCCCGAGAACATCGTTGAGCTGATTCCCCTGCTCCTGCCAGGCACACTGCCGTTTACGGTGCCGGCGACAATGCTGTTCGCCGTCTCGGTCGTGTACGGGCGCATGGCCCATGACAACGAAATCACAGCCATCAAGGCGGCGGGCGTGCCCATCCGCATCGTGATCATGCCTGCCTTCGCCCTGGGCACGCTGCTCAGCGTGATCGTCTTCAGCCTCTATTGGGAGTTCATACCCCACGCGCACAATCGCCTGCGCGAATCGGTGTTCACGGAATTCGAAACCTTGATTTACGCCAGGCTGCGGCACCAGCATTGCTTCCAGGAACCCAAAGTGAATTACACCATGTTCGTCCAGGACGTTCAGGGGCGCACATTGATTCAAGCCATCTTCAAGAAGCTGGACGACATGGGCAAGGTCGAAGCGGTGGCTCACGCGGCCGAGGCGGAGCTGTATTTCGACATGAAAAATCAGGAAATCACAGTTGAGATGTACAACGTGCAAGTGAGTTATCACAAGACCAATCAAAACTACACCTCGCTGCGCGAGCGCTGGCAACTGCCCATGCCGAAGCCGAATGAAAACCGCAACGTCCGCGCCCGCGAACGCTCCATCCCCGAAATCCAAAGCCGCATCGTGGAAGTCGAGCAATCCCTAACGGAAAAACGCGCTCAACTCGAGGAAATGAAACGCAACCCACCCGCGCCCACGGCCTCGGAGCCGATCCCAGCCTTGATCGCCTTGCAATTCAGCGTCGATGCCCTGGTCAAGGAATTAGGTGAACTGCGGGTCGAAAAAGCGATGCGGCCTGCTTTATGCCTGGGTTGTTTGATCTTCACGCTGATCGGCTGTCCGGTGGCGATCTGGTTCCAGCGGCGCGACTACTTGAGCAACTTCGTCACCTGCTTTCTCCCGATCGTGGTCATCAACTATCCGCTCTTGATGTTCGCCATCCACTTGGGCAAAAGCGGCCGCTTGGACCCCGACTATGGCATGTGGATCGGCAACGCGATCCTGGGGCTGATGGGGTTGTTCTTCCTCTGGCGCATCTCCAGGCGCTAGGGTCTTCCGCAGAATCAGCAGCAAAGAGCAAGCGTTGTCACTATCGGCAACTGGATATGGAATTGGCCCATGACCTTGATCGACCGCTATATCCTGAAGCAGTTCCTGCTGGCCTACCTGGGCAGCCTATTCAGTTTACTGTTTCTCTATGTGGTCCTGGACGTTTTCACCAAGCTCGATGAGTTCAACGTCAACCCCGCTCTGAAGCGTTCCTTGGAGGAGCCGACGGAAGCCGAGCTGGCCGCTCCGAAAGGCGCGAATGTCTCGCCCGTTGACCGCCTCCATCAAGTCGCGCATAAACGGAACGCCAAGCGTGCGACCCTGATGCAATTCTTCATCAACATGGGCAATTACTACATGTATCGCTTGCCCGTGTTTTTCGACATGATGAACGGCCTCATCCTGCTCTTGGCCGCCACGTTCACCTTGGGATGGTTTGAAAGACAAAACGAGTTGCTCCCCTTGCTCGCGGCGGGGGTGCGCATGAAGCGCATCTGCTTGCCCATCTGGTTGGCCACGCTGGGGTTCATCGGCCTGGGACTATTGAATCGAGAATGGGTCATTCCCGAATGCGCTCCCTATCTCCTGCGCGACGCCGAGGATCCCCTGGGCAAGCGGCCGCTGCTCGTCCGCGGCAGCTACGATGCGAATTTGGTCCATATCGAGGGGCGCGTCGCTTTTCCCCAGCAAAAAATGATCCAATTCGCCCGCATCACGCTCCCCCCCATTGGCAATAGCTTCATGGAGCATCTCAGTTGCAACGAAATTTTTTACCGCCCCCCCACTGACAAGGAGCCAGGCGGATGGTGGCTGAATGGCTGCGTGCCTGAACGAATCGACGGCCAATATCCTTATCTGCATTGGCTCGAACCCGGCCGCTACTTTCTCTTCACCGAGTTGAGCTATGATCGCCTGACGCGCCGGCCCAATTGGCATCTGTATCAGTCGACGTGGACGCTGCTGTGGGTGCTCGAGGAAGAAGATCAAAGTCCGCACCGCCCCGAGATGATCGCCTTGGTTCACGTGCGGATGACGAAACCCATCTTGCAATTCTTGCTGGTGATGCTGTCCATTCCCCTCATCGTGGGTTGTCCCGAGCGCAACATGGTGGTCAAAATGGGCACCATTCTGGGCCTATTCGCTCTGTTCCATGGCCTGGACATCGTGACCGCTAACCTGGCCCAGCGCGAATACTTGGATGCGGCCCTGGCGGCCTGGTTGCCCGTCCTCTGCTTCGGCCCCATGGCCTTGGTCCAATTCATTGATCCAATGCGGAATTGAAGCTGGCGGATCGCCACCCGGAATGGTCCACGAAAAAGGAGCCGCCGAGCGAGCGACTCCTTTTCTTGATGCTGTATTCAGGCCAGGCAGATTAGGGAAAGATCGCAGCCCCGCCCACGATCGTGCCCACTTGCGCCGCCGTCGCCGTCCAACTGAAGGGCGGAATGTACAAATAATACGGCACCGGCTGCCCCGGCCAGAAATAGCCGGAGTTGGTCTCGCATTGCCAAGGCGGGTTGACCGTGGCGTGATAGGGCAATAAGGCGACGTCTTTGTAGAAATAGAGGGTGGAGATAAACGGCTGCAACACGCCCAATTCCCAGCCATAACGCTCGCTGTTCTTTTCCTCGAAATAGAGCGGCTGATAAGCGACGTAGTAAGCCTCTTGGCGGCACACTTGCGGCGGCTGGTCGCGCATCAAGGCGCGCTTCACGGGTTCCTTGATCTCCGCGGTCTTCGGAAATTCGGCGCGCTCATCCCGTTGGCGAAACTCCTGACGAATGCGTTCGATCAAGGAAGCGTCGCTTTCCACGCGAAAGACCCGGTCCATGCTGGGGATATCCAACTGCACCTGGAAACCCCGCGTCGAGGGGTCCATCCCCGGCGGAAAGCTTTGGCCCGGTTGAAAACGAATCGGCGCCAAGGGATCGTTGGGATTGATGCCCACGGGTGGCGGCGAAGGCTTGTTGGGAACGTTCTGATTCGGGGCTTGTGCCGAAGCCGCGCCCATGGCTCCCCATGAGCAGCCCATGGCCAGCAGCCAGGCACGCCAATCAGTCATGGTCCAGGCTGCGCGGCTCTCGGCTCGAGCTGTAGTTGGGCGATTCCTGCGTAATGAAAATGTCATGCGGATGGCTCTCCTGCACGCTGGACGCGCTCACCATGATGAAGCGCGTCTTGGTGCGTAATTCCTCGATACTCCGAGCACCACAATATCCCATCCCCGCACGCAGCCCGCCGACAAGTTGATACACATAAGGGGACAACGGACCCTTAAACGGCACTCTGCCTTCCACTCCTTCAGGAACCAGCTTGCCCGTCCCGACTTTCTTTTCGCCCTTGGGCGCCGCTTGGTTGTAGCGGTCGCTGCTGCCCGACATCATGGCGCCCATCGATCCCATGCCGCGATAAGCCTTGAATGTTCGGCCTTTGTAGAGGATCATGTCGCCCGGACTTTCCGTGACGCCCGCGAACAGCCCGCCGATCATGACCGAATGAGCCCCCGCCGCCAGTGCCTTGGTGATGTCGCCGGAATAACGCACTCCGCCATCGGCGATAATCGGGATATTCATGCCCGCCAAGGCTTTCGCCACGTTGTCAATGGCCGTCAGTTGCGGCACGCCGACGCCGGAAATCACCCGCGTCGTGCAAATCGAACCGGGGCCGATGCCCACCTTCACGGCGTCCGCCCCCGCCTTGGCCAGGGCCAAGGCCCCTTCCGCCGTCGCCACGTTGCCGGCGATGACGTCGATGTCGAAACGTTTGCGGATTTCCGCGACCGTGGCCACGACGTTGGCCGAATGCCCATGGGCGGAATCCACGACCAAGACATCCACTTCCGCCCGAATCAACGATTCGGCCCGCTCATAGTCATGCACCCCAACCGCCGCCCCCACACGCAGTCTGCCCCGTTTATCCTTGCACGCATTGGGGAAGTTCGCCATCTTGTCAATGTCTTTGATCGTAATAAGGCCTTTCAGTTGATATTTTTCGTCCACTAAAAGCAATTTCTCGACTTTATTTTTCGTTAAAATCCGTCCTGCTTCCTCCAAGGTGGTATTTTCCGCCGCGGTCACCAGGTTGTCCTTGGTCATCACCTCGGCGATTCGCTGGTCGTGGTCAGTGAGAAACCGCAGGTCGCGCCGCGTCAGAATGCCGACGAGCCGGTGCTCGCGAACGATGGGCACGCCGCTGATCTGATGCTGCTCCATGATCATCCGCGCCATGCCCACCGAGGCCTCGGGAGGCAAGGTCACAGGATCGGTGATGATGCCGTTCTCCGAGCGTTTCACCTTATCCACCTCGCCGGTTTGCTCATCGATGGACAGGTTCTTGTGAATGATCCCGATGCCGCCTTCTTGGGCCAGGCCAATGGCCAGTTCGCTTTCCGTCACCGTGTCCATGGGGGAGGACAAGATAGGGATGTGCAGGTGAATGTTGCGGGTGACCTGCGTACGCACGTCCACATCCCTGGGTAAGACTTCCGCATAGCCCGGCTCAAGCAGGACGTCATCGAAGGTGATACCCTGGTAGGCTATGCGCTGCTGCATGGTCGATGCCCTCGTGGTGGATGGGAGGTGATTTACAAGTCATTGTAGAAGTGTTGGCCAACGCTGGCTGAAGATTGATGCTCGCGGGTAGATTTTCCTCCAGCGACTTAGGTCAATGTGACCCAACCAATGAACGCGTTTGAGTCTTCATTGCCCGAAGAGGTCGAATGTGATAGCTTCGAGTGAGCCCGCGGGACCACTGGTCGATGACGTCTGGATGTGCGGTGCAAATCGCGATCAACGTTTTTTGCTTTGGAAATGAGCAACCGTGAAAAAACGCAAATGGCGGCTACTCCTCCTGCCTTTGCTTTTACTCGCCGGCGGCGGTTCCATTTACCATTTCTTCATCGCTGAGCCTGGCAAACCGATTTTCACGATCAGCCGAGAAACCACCTATTGCCTCGGCCCCGTCGACCAAGAGGGCTACATCGACTATGTCGAAGCCTTGGATGCCCTGAGTCGCGAGGGGATCACTCCGGAAAATAATGCGTTGGCCATCCTGATGCAAGCCTTCGGTCCCGCTCCCGAATCTGCACTTTTGAGTGATGATTTTTTCCAGCGGCTCGGCATTGCACGCCCGCCTGTCGAAGGGGAATATGTTGTCACTTTTGTTTCCTTATTCAAGCAAAGTCATCCTCGTCTTTTCCTAAGCGCTCAACATCGCGTTCTTCTCGATCAAGTCATGACTCATCCTTGGACCGAGCAGGCTGCTGCTCCTGTGGCCGCCGAGTGGATCAAGGTGAATGCCAAACCTCTGGCATGGGCACATCAAGCCGCCTTGCGTGATCGATACTATCAGCCAATGGTTAAATCGCGTGGCACAGGGACGAGCGGCATGTCCTCATGCTTGCTCCCCACGCTGCAACCAACGAGGGAGATTTGCTGTTTACTACTCGCCCGCGCCATGCAGCATCTTGGTGAAGGGCGCATCGCCGAAGCGCGACACGATTTACTCGCCGTCTTTCGATTAAGCCGCTTAGTCACCCAAGACCCTTGTCTGATCAGTTCACTCATGGCTTTTAACATTCACAGCCATGCCGTCGAAGCGGCGACGGCTTGGCTAAGCGATCCCCGAGTCACGGCAAAGGAGATCGCACACTTTCGAGATGAGTTAAACCCATTGCCGCCGTTCGCCAAGCTCCACGAGAAAATTGATTTAACTGAGCGCTTGATGATGTTGGACAATACGCTGATCACGGCCCGTGATGGGCTCGGCCAACTGGAATTTTTATCGAGAGGCAGTGTCGATGCGTCGCAAAAGAATCGAAAATTGTATGACCTTTATTTAGGCGGACTGAAATGGGACCCCGCTCTCAAGGATATCAACCAATGGTTTGACCGCATTGTGGAAGCCATGCGCGAGGAGAAGCGCGAAGATCGCAACAAAAAATTGGCGCAACTCGATGTAGAGATCAAGCAACTCCGCGTCTCTCTGGGCCAGGATGGGGCTTCTGCGTTTTTTTATAATGTCATGAGCGGAGAAAACCGCGTTCGAACCATGGGCAACCTCATCCGTTGTCAATTGAATCCCAACTTTATTTTGCTGCAAACTGCAGAGGATCGGAACGTGCAACTCGAAAGCCTGCTGCACGTGGCTATGGCCTTGGCTTTGTTTCAAAGGGAAACGGGCCGCTACCCCAAGGAGCTTGAAGAACTGACGCCGAAGTACCTCACCACATTGCCCAACGATCACTTTAGCGGCAAAAGCTTGTTCTATCGCCACGTGGAGGAGGGATGTCTCGTTTATAGCATTGGCCCCAACGGCGTGGATGATGGCGGTATCACCAAGCAAGAGGACGTTAAGGCCGATGACCTCTCCATTCGCTTGCCGCGTCCCATCAAGAAAAGCAAACTCGACCCGAATCTGCTTCTCCCACGCCAGCCAGATAATCCAGTCAGCCCTTAATCGGAGCCTCCTGCCATGCTTGATCGATGGTCCATGGTATTCGCGTGTCTGTTGACGGGCCTGTGCTGCATCTTGGCTCCTGCTCAGGAACCAACCCTTGATCTGAAATCAAGCTTGGTGGCCGTGCAGGAGGGCGAGCTGCCGATCATTCTCTCCGCCCCTCATGGCGGCAAGGAACCGATCCCGAACGTACCTGAACGCCGCGGGGAAGGCCTAACCAAGGGGCCATCAGGCTTTTTCACGGGTCGCGACGTCGGCACGGAGGAATTGACCCAAGAGCTAGCCCAGGCCATTGCCAAACGCATGGGCAAGAAACCCTACTTGGTCGTCGCCCGGTTTCATCGGAAATACATCGATGCCAATCGCCCCATCGACGTGGCCTTGGAGAGCGCATCCGCCAGGCCAATCTATGAGCATTATCATGGCACGCTGGCGAAATATTGCCTGGAGGTTCAGAAACGCTTTGGCCGCGGGCTGTTGCTCGACCTTCATGGACAAGGAACTGCCCGCGACACCATTTTTCGCGGCACGAACAATGGCAAGACCGTGCAATTGCTGCGCGACCGCTTTGGCGAACCAGCCCACGTCGGTCCTAATAGCTTTTTCGGATTGCTCAAGGCCCAAGGGTGGAAAATCGCCCCCGATGGCAATGGCAGGGAAACGTCCGGCTTCACCGGCGGGCACATCGTCCAGACCTATGGCAGCCACACGGGCTACGGCATCGATGCCATTCAATTGGAAATGGGAGCGGATTTCAGATCGGCAGATCAGCGATCTGAAGTGGCCCGCAAATTAGCCGAGGTGGTCCAACAGTTTGCCCAACAATATTTGTCCCAGTAAGGGTCTATCAACCTGTCGAATCGACTCTCCCCGTGGCTTGATCTTGTCTAAGTTATCGCTTTTGAAAAGCAAGGTAATTGTGAAGAGACGAATGCTGTTTACCTTTAACGAATCCATCAAATCTTAATAATTCATGTCGCAAACAAAATCGATAGTTAGGTTTGTAACGAGACAAACGACTTACATATTTAATAGGGGGCTGGGTCATGCATCGCCTCATGACTCTGTTATTAACTTTGATGTCCCTGACCTGGGCTCTCCAGGCCATCCATGGGCAAGAACCGACTCCACAACCCCTTCCGCCGCTACCACCAAACAGCCCCATTCAGCCAGAACCACCACCGCCAACGCTGCCGCCGATGCCCTCTATTCAACCTACGGGAAACGAATCACCCTCGGTGTCAACGTTTGTTCCGGTTTCCGACCCGGAAGCCACAACGGGCTTGCTGGCCGAGATGTTTCAACAAGACAAGCCCAAAGCAGCGGATGATAAGCCCAAGGAGAAAAAGTGGTTCGAGAAAATGAACCTTCGTGGCTACACCCAGTTTCGCCTCAACCCCACGATCGTGCACGACAAGGATCTTGCGGAGCCTCAGCACGTGGGTGATCGGTCCATCGGCGTCAATCAGAATTTTCTCATCCGCCGGGCGCGCTTGATCCTGTTCGGCGACATCTCCGACCACCTTTATCTGTACTTTCAACCCGACTTTGCTTCGACGCCCTCTGGCAGCCGGGATGCAACTTTCTTTGCGCAATTGCGCGATTTGTATGGCGATGTTTTCATCGACACGACGAAAGAGCATCGCTTTCGGGTAGGTTTGTCGAAGGTGCCTTACGGCTGGGAAAATTTGCAATCCAGCCAAAACCGTTTGACCTTGGATCGAAATGACGCCTTCAACAGTGCCACGAAGAACGAGCGCGATCTGGGCGTGTTCTACTATTGGACCCCTCAGGAGGCGCAGCGCATCTTCAAGTACGTCATGGATGAGAACTTGAAAGGCTCGGGCAACTATGGCGTCTTTGGTTTCGGCCTGTACAACGGCCAAGGCGGCGCCTTGCAGGAACAGAACGAGAACGTCCACGTCGTCAGCCGCCTCACCCTGCCCTATCAGTTCGAGAATGGGCAAATCGTCGAAGCGGGCGTGCAAGCTTTCACCGGGAAATATGTCGTTTTCGGCTCCCCGATCCGGCCTCTCGGCGAGGGGACGCGCGACTTCACCCCGGCGGGAACGTTCGAACGCGGCGACCGAGCAGGCATTCGCGAAGATCGCATCGGCGGCTCCTTCATTCTTTATCCGCAACCCATCGGTTTCCAAGCGGAATGGACCGTGGGACGCGGTCCTGGCTTGAATGAAGACCAAACCGAAGTGATCGAACGCTCCCTCCATGGCGGCTACCTCTTGGCCAATGTCAAAATCGATACCTGCCAGCATGGCATTTTCTTTCCCTTTGTCCGTTGGTCCTACTTTGTGGGCGGTTATCGGAGCGAACGCAATGCCCCTTATAGCCACATCGATGAATGGGAAATGGGCCTGGAATGGCAAATCCGCAAGGAGATGGAATTGGTGGTTTCCTACCTGGTAACCGATCGCACCAACACCACGGCCATCAGCAGCAGCGCGGCCGTGAGCGAGGCCTCCTATGAGCAGTTTGTCGGCCAAGTCCTCCGCATTCAGTTTCAGCTTAATTATTAACCCCCCACGACGTCATTACCTTCGTTATCCTTGCCTGCCAACAAGGATAGTGCCATCCTTGATCGCCACGGATTGCGGTCATAGGAGCCCAATGAACTCTCAAGCCCCGCTGAGCTTGCGAGTTCTTTTTGTTTGCTTGCATGGTCAAAATGCCATGGCTATAGTGAAATGGACTCAAGGATTGGAAAAGAGGCAAGGAAACCTCCAAGAACGTATCCCCTCTATCGTCAGTTGGCTCGTGCTCGTGAGGTCAGCGTGTCGCAATGGCGAATTCGACTGAAAGGCGTCAGTCCTCAATTTGAAGGCAAAATGTGGGAATCCGACTGCATTTTGCACATCGGCCGGATCGAAAGCTGCGAGATATTGCTCAATGATCCGAGCATCAGCCGCCGGCACGCCGAGGTGGCGGCCACAGAGCAAGGCTGGGTCGTCCGCGACGTCGGCAGCACGAACGGCACCTTCTTGAACGGCGTTCGCGTGGGCCGCGTGGATCGCAAGCTGCGGCAGCGGGACGTCATTCAATGCGGCAATATCGTCCTGATCGTGCAGATGCTCGAGGAACCGCAGCCGCAGCTCAATGAAACACCCACCGGCAATTTGGAAGTGCAAGCGACCACGTCGTTTTCCTGGGAGCGGGCGATCGAGTCGGCCGCCTCCATTGACATGCACAAAACGCCCCGGGCCGGCGACCGCCTGCTGACGCTGCTCCGCGCCGGGCATCATCTCTGCCACATCGGCTCTATCGACAATTTGCTGCGGTCCATCCTGGACGACGCCGTGCTGGCCATGGACGCCCAGCGGGGCGCTATTGTGCTCCACGATGAAAAATTGGAACAGTTGCAACTGCGGCAAGTCTCCACGGGCACCCGGGAAACGACGAGCCGCGTCTGTTTCAGCCGCAGCCTGGCACTCCGCTGCTTCGAACGGGCCGAATCGGTCTTGTGCCGCGACGTCACCGCCACGCCGGACCTGATGATCGCCAACAGCATCGCCGACGGCACCATGTCCTCAATCATCTGTGCCGTGTTGCGTTCGCCCCGCAAGAAACTGGGCATCTTGCACCTCGATCGCGGCCCCTTGCAACAGCCCTTCACCAAGGATGATTTGCGCCTGGCCGACGCCCTCGCCGCCAGCGTTTCGGCGGCCATCGAATCGGCCCAATTGGTCGAAAAACAACGGGACTTTTTCTTGCAAACGGTGACCGCCCTGGCCCAGGCCGTGGAAATGCGCGACCGCTACACCGGCGGTCATACTCAGCGGGTCACCGATTATTCCCTGATCGTGGCCGAACAACTGCGGCTTTCCGCCGACGACATGCATCACGTGCAGATCGGCACCCCCCTGCACGACATCGGCAAGATCGGCATCGATGACCATATTCTGCGCAAGCCCGGCAAGCTCACGTCCGAGGAATTCGAGCAGATGAAAGCCCATACGGTCAAGGGAGCCACGATCCTGGAGAGCATCCCCGACATGCAGCGAATCATCCCGATCGTGCGCCACCATCATGAATCCTGGGATGGTCAGGGATATCCTGATCGACTCGCCGGCGAGCAAATCCCCTATCTCGCTCGGATCGTGGCCGTGGCCGATGCGTTTGACGCGATGACCTCCAATCGTCCCTACCGGCCCGGCATGCCCGTCGAAGTCGCCTTTCAGGAAATTCACGACCGCGCGGGGCAGCAATTCGACCCCAAGGTGGCACACGCCTTTCTCTTTTGCCGATCGCGGATCGAGGAAGCCCGGCAAGAACGGCTCGCCTCGGATGGCTCGGACTTAGCCCCGATGTATCACGTGGGCATGGAAGAGGAAGATGAAATGGCCGGTCCGCCCACAGCCTCCCTCAGCGGCGACGCCATCATCGCCAATCCCTAGTTGGACGGATGCCCTGTCCCTTTGCTTGACTCCCGCCAACTGCTACGATGATCATGATGCCCATATCGATGATGGACGACGAGGCGGGGTTTCATGAACGACCAGATTCGCGTCTTGGTGATCGACGACCAGGAACATCATGCCCAGGCCGTGGCGGAAAGCCTGGCCAAGATCGGCTATGAATGCGTCGTCGCCACCAGCGGGCAAGAGGGCCTCCGCCGCATCGAGAACGAGGATTTCGGCGTCATCATTTCAGACTTGAAGATGGAAGGCGTTGATGGCTTGGCCATCTTGCGCAAGGCCAAAGTAGAACTGCCCCACGCCGAGGTCGTGCTCGTCACCGGCCATGGCGACATCAAATCCGCGGTCACGGCCTTGCAAAGCGGCGCCGCCAACTATCTGGTCAAACCCGTCGACATCGGCGAGCTGCGCATCGTGGTCGAAAAGGCCGCTGAGAAACATCGCTTGGCCCAGACCAACCGCGAATTGCAAAAACAGATCGATGAAAAATTCGGCTTCGAAGGTTTGGTCGGCAACAGCCCGCAAATGCACGGCGTTCTCGACCGCCTCAAACAGATCGCGCCGACGGATGCCCGCATCCTGATTCAAGGGGAAACGGGCACGGGCAAGGAATTGGTCGCCAAGGCCATCCACGTCAACAGTCCGCGGCGCAACAAGCCTTTTGTGCCGCTCAATTGCACCGCCCTCAATGAAAACCTGCTGGAGAGCGAACTCTTCGGCCATGAAGCCGGCGCTTTCACTGGCGCGGATCGCCTCCGCAAAGGCAAGTTCGAATACGCCAACGGCGGCACCCTGTTCCTCGATGAGCTGGGCGACATGCCGCTGACTCTCCAATCCAAACTGCTGCGGGTCTTGGAGGATGGCCAGGTCTATCGCATCGGCGGCAATGAACCGATCAAGGTCAATGTGCGCGTGCTCTCGGCCACGCACCGCGACCTGGAGGATGCCGTGGCCAAGGGCACATTTCGCCAGGACCTGTACTTCCGCCTGAAGGTCGTCACCATCGCCTTGCCGCCGCTGCGGGATCGCCGGGAAGACATCATCCTGCTGGCTTTCCATTTCATGAAGGAATTCAGCCAACGGTACGGCCGCAACGTCACCTCGATCGCCGCCGAGATTCGCCGGGCGTTCAACACCTATGACTGGCCGGGGAATGTCCGTGAATTGAAGGGCGTCGTCGAAAGCATGGTGGCTCTCGACCGGGATGGCGAGCTGGGCATCGACGATCTCCCCGACGCCACGCCGCTGCGCAAAATTCCCCCGGGCGACGGCGAAGTCATGGGGCAACAGAGCCTCATCGGCCAGCCCCTGGAAGTGGTGGAGGCCTATTACATTCAAAAAGCCCTCGAACTGGCCAACGGCAATCGCGAAGAGGCGGCCAAGATGCTGAAAATCGGCGAACGCACGCTCTATCGCAAGATCAAGGATTATCAGTTGATCACCAAAAAACGCTCGACGCCGGTATCTTGAGCCATGCCGCGCATTCATATCCTACCCCCCGACGTCGTCAACAAGATCGCGGCCGGCGAAGTGATCGAACGGCCGAGCAGCGTCGTCAAGGAATTGCTCGATAATGCCGTCGACGCCGGCGCGACGCAAATCCACATCGACGTCGCGCAAGGCGGCCGTGAACTGATCCGCGTGGTGGACAATGGCTGTGGTTTCGAAGCTGAGGATCTGCCGCTCGCGTTCGCCAGTCATGCCACCAGCAAACTCAGGGACCCCGACGACCTCTTTTCCATCCGCACCATGGGATTTCGCGGCGAGGCCCTGGCTTCGATCGGCAGCGTGTCCCAGGTGACGCTGGAGTCGCGGAGCGCCGAGGCTCCCAGGGGAGCCCGCATCGAATGCCAGGGAGGCGTGTTATCCAAGGTTGAGGCTTGGAACGGCCCAACGGGAACGCGGATCGAAGTGCGCAACCTTTTTTACAATACCCCGGCACGGCGCCATTTCTTGAAGACGCAAGCCACGGAAATGGGCCACATCACGGAAGCGGCCACGCGGCTGGCCTTGGGCGTGCCCCGGATTGGCGTCAAACTGACGCACAACGACCGGGACGTATTTGAGATACCTGCTTCCTCGTCCCTGGCGGACCGCATTCGTCTATGCTTCGGCAAGGAAGTGAGCGATTTCCTCCTCCCCATCGACCAGACCCATGGCCCCGTCCGGCTGCGCGGCTTCATGGCCGACCCGCGCGTCGAACGCGGCCATGCCCGCATGCAATATCTGTTCGTCAACGGCCGGTGGATCCGCGACCGCACCCTCGGTCATGCCATTCAAGAAGCCTATCATGGCTTGCTCATGGTCGGGCGCTATGCGGTGGTGTTTCTCTTCCTCGACCTGCCCCCCGATCAGGTGGACGTCAACGTGCATCCCACCAAGGCGGAGGTTCGCTTTCGCGATAGCCAATCCTTGCATCACCTGGTGCGGTCAACCCTGCGGCAACAGTTGCAGCGCGGTAATCTGATTCCAGAACTCAAGGTGCCCATGCAAACAGCAGCATCCTCCGCATTCATTCGGCCTGGGGCCAGTCCCGCGCCGATGGCGGGTTCATGGGCATTAATGCCCCCTCAAGGCCGTGATGCTGCCATCTTACCCTTTACGCCGCCCCCAACACGACCCATCGAACCACCCACGCCGGCAGCGGACATGGGCCAGGAATTCATGATCGCGCCTTTGGAAGCAGACACTGCCCCGCCCGTTTCTGAGCAAGGCACATTAGGCATCAATGAACCCAGCGTGCCCGATCATGACCGATCCATCGGACCCGCCACCGATTCGGCCTGCAGCGATGTCCCGCCAAAAGTCATCCAACTGCACCATGCCTATTTGGTCTTGGAAACGGCAGAGGGGATGTTGGTCATTGATCAACACGCCCTGCACGAACGCATTCTGTTCGAACAACTCAAGGAGCGAGTGCGAACGGGGCAGGTCGAATCGCAGCGATTGCTCATTCCCGAACCCGTCGACTTGCCTCCTGCCGAGGCATCCTTGATTTTGGAGCATGCAGAAGCCCTGGCCGAGATCGGTTTTGGCCTGCAAGATTTCGGCCACGGCACGATTCTGGTGACGGCTTATCCCGCACCGTTGCACCGCCGATCTCCGGCCGAGTTGCTGCGCCGCGTCGTAGATCACTTGCTGCAGTCAGCCAAGCCGCCGACGCGCGAGCAATTGCAGAACGATCTCTTGGCCCTGATGGCTTGCCATGCCGCGATCAAGGCGGGCGACCCGCTATCGCAGGATGAAATGTTGAGCTTGCTTCAATTCCGCCACCTGGTGAGTGACACCCATCATTGTCCTCACGGCCGGCCCACGTCGCTCTTTTTCAGCAAGCAGGAATTGGATCGGCAATTTCGACGCATCCTTTGATGTGGAACCATGTGTTCCTCGCCCGCTTTCCCATACATTTTTCATAAATCCCCTGCAAAAAGCGGTACACTGGTGGAAGTGTAATCACGCCTGCCTGGCCCGCCTATTTCACATGAGGTCTTCGCCGTGCGCCGATTGACATGGAAATTGACTTTGGTCTTCTGTTTGTCCACGCTGACGCTGGGCGCCGAGAATTGGCCCTCTTGGCGGGGGCCGCACAACCTCGGCATCAGTCAAGCCACGGGAGTTCCCGAGGCTTGGAGTGAAACCAAGAACATCCTTTGGAAGTTCAAGCTCCCGGGCATGGCGGGGTCCACGCCGTGCGTTTGGAACGACCAGATCTTTCTCACCAGCGAAGAGGGCAAAGACTTGATGTTGCTGTGCCTGTCGCTCGATGGCCAACTGAAATGGAAGGAAAAAGTGGCCACGGGGGAAGGGCGCAAGGTGCGCTCGGATGAAGGCAATGCCTCCTCGCCCTCGCCCAGCACCGACGGCGAACATGTCTATGTGTTCATGGGGACGGGCGATTTATGCTGCTATGATTTCACCGGCAAACGGATTTGGCACGTCGACGTCCAAAAGCAATACGGCCGATTTCGCATCCAGTTCGGCATGCATATGACCCCCGCGTTGCACGGGGATCGCTTGTACCTGCAGCTCATTCATTCAGGCGGCGCATGGGTCGTGGCCATCGACAAAAGGAATGGCCAGGAAGTTTGGAAGGTTCAACGCCCTAGCGATGGCAGGGATGAATGCGAACATTCGTATGCTTCCCCCGTCATTTGGCAGAATCAAGACAAGGCGTTTTTGATCGTGCATGGCAATGACTATACCACGGGGCATGCTTTGGAGGACGGTAAAGAGCTTTGGCGGCTTGGCCAACTCAATCCCAAGGATCGGTACAACAACACGCTTCGCTTCGTCGCATCTCCCCTCGCCACGCCGGACTTGATCATCGTCCCCACGGCCAAGAATGGACAAGTGGTCGGACTCAAGCCCGACGCCCAAGGAGCGATCGGTCCAGGAAGCCCCCATGAACGCTGGCGGCTGCCAAGGGGCACGCCCGACGTGCCTTCCCCCTTGATGTACGAGGGACTGGTTTATCTGTGTCGGGAAAATGGCGTCTTGGCGTGTCACGATGCGCAAACGGGTGAAGAGCTTTACCGTGAGCGCTTGCACCCCGCTCGCTACCGGGCATCCCCCGTTTACGCGGATGGCAAGATTTTTTGCACGGCCCGCGATGGCACAGTCACGGTCGTCAAGGCGGGACGAAAATTTGAAGCGATCGCCGTCAATAAATTGAGCGATCAGATCTCCGCTTCGCCGGTCATTGTGCGCGGCATGATCCTGCTCCGCGGCTACGACAACCTTTATGCGATCAGCAACCAGCAATAATCGCGGCCTACGTCAAACTCCCGGTGCAGCGCCGGGAGTTGCTTTTTCGATGGCGGTCAACCGCCAATGGCATGCATGGTACGCTGCGGCTTGATGAAGCGGGCGGTGTTGATTTCGTGTCCTTCCCACTTCTCCCGAACGCACGTTCGGATGGCCTCGAGAATTTGCTCTTCTTGCCCCGGTTGCACCAGCAACGGTTTGACATCCACTTCCTTGAGGGCAAACAGGCAATTGCGCAACTTCCCCTCGGCGGTGAGTCGGATGCGATTGCAATGCTGGCAGAATGGCCTGGAGATGGAGGCGATGAATCCCACCTTCCCCTTCCCATCGGCATATTGAAAATCCATGGCAGGATGCCGCGGATCGTAATCGGCCGCGGGGACTAATGGCGCAATGTTTCGTTCCAGTTGCTCGATGATTTCATGAGCAAAATAGACTTTGGACCGCTCCCACGGTTCCGCTCCGATAGGCATATATTCGATGAACCGAAGCTCCAAGCCGCGCTCGCGGGCATAGATCGCCAACGGCACGGCTTCTTGATCGGTGACGCCGCGCATGCTGACGGCGTTGAGCTTGACGGGAGCGAAGCCCGCGGCCTGGGCGGCATCGATGCCTTCCAGAACGTGCTCCAATCCCTCGCGGCGCGTCAACTGTTGAAAGACCTTGGGATGGAGGGTGTCGAGGCTGACATTGATGCGCCGCAACCCCGCGTCGAAAAGTTCCTTGGCCATCGGCGCCAGCAGCAAGCCATTCGTGGTTAAGCCGAGATCATGAACATCGGGGACGTTTGCCAGCATGGCCACCAGGCGGGTCACGTCGCGGCGCAAGAGAGGTTCGCCGCCGGTCAATCGCACCTTGTTGATCCCCAAGGTCGAGGCCAAGCGAACGAAATGGGTGATCTGTTCATAGGTTAACAATTGCTGCCGAGGAAGAAATTGCACATCTTCGGGCATGCAATACGTGCAGCGAAAGTTGCACCGATCCGTCACGCTGATGCGCAGATTATTGTGCACTCTGCCGAAGGAGTCGATCAAGGCGGCATCGGAGCGCGGCAAGGGGATGGCGGGTTGTGAAATCGACACGCGTTTATTCCCCTCCCTTGGAGGCAGCGGCGTGAACCCACTCCGCCATGCCATCCGGTGCATGGTCCAATTTCCAAATCGGCACCATTTCCTTGACGCGCTCCATGGCGAACTGCGCCGCGGCGAAGGCTTGGTGTCGATGCGGCGTGCTGACGGCGATGGCGACGCTGATCTCCGTCAACTCCAGCCGCCCTAAGCGATGCACGATGGCCACGTCGCCCACGGGCCAGCGGGACCGGACGTCCGCTTCAATCTTGGCCAGCTCCGATTCGGCCATGGAACGATATGCTTCATAGGTCAAGGCCTGAGTGATTTTGCCATGGGTCTGTTCCCGCACCGTGCCGAGGAAGAGGACGACGGCGCCGCACTCCTTGCGGATCACCTGGTCCGTCAAGGCATGGGCATCGATTGGCTGCTCTTGCAATCGAATCATTTTAGCCTCCACTCACGGGCGGGATCACCGCCACGACGGCCGCTTCGGGCACGGGATCGTTGTCGCCGGCATAGGCTTCATTCACGGCCAATCGACAAGCAGGCAACAGGCGTTCCATGGTCGGCCATTGGCCCGCGATCCGCTGGCGGAGGTCCATGACGGTCAAATTCCGGGACCAATCCCACTCGACCTCGGCTTGACCGGCGAGTTGCGCCGCCCCGGCGAAGAAAAGAACGCGAATGGGCACAGGTTGGCACCTCCAGGTGGTGGTCATCAGGCAGAGGCCGCCGGCTTAAGCCGCTCGCTTAAGCCTGGCATCAATCCGTAGGCCAAGGCCAGGTACTGAATCGGATGCAGCGTGGCTTTGCCTGAAGCATGTTCCATTTGCATGCGGCACGAACTGCATTCGGTCGAGCCAAAATGGATGTCCTCGCGCCGCAGCCGATCCAGCATGGGCTTGCCCGCGGCCAGGGAGAGATCAAAGAAGCTATCCTTGAAACCAAACGTCCCCGCCATGCCGGAACAGCTCAGGTCCATCGTCACGACTTCCATCCCTGGTATCCATTGTAGCAAGGATGGAGCCGCGATTTCAGGCACTAAAACTTTCATGTGGCAAGGGACGTGATGTCCGACGCGACAAGGAATCGACTGCACGGGTGGGCGCAGTTTACCCTCGCCCTTCAATCGACCCAGGAAAGCGGTCAACTCCGTCGTGGACTCAGCGACCCGGCCGACGTCGGGGTCATCGATGAGATCGTGATAATCCTGCTTGAGCATCAGCGCGGCCGTCGGTTCGGAGCAGAGAATGGTATACCCCATGCGTGCCAGGTCGGCTAAATGGTTGAGATTGCGCTGGGCCATGCGCCGGGCCGATTCAATGTCCCCATGAGCCAAGGGCGCGATGCCGCAGCCGATTTGTTCGCGCGGCACGTACACTTCGATGCCATGATGATGCAGGACGGCCACGGTGGCCTCGGCGATCTCGGGATCGTTGTAATTGGCGTAAAGATCCACGAAATAGGCCACCTTGAGGCCCTGTTTATGGTGAAGAGGCTTGGTCCAGCCGCGGCGTGCGGCCCTTTGAATAAAACTTTGCGAGGCGAAGACCGGCAATTTTCGGCGCCGGGAGATGCCGAAGAGCTTCCAGAGCAAGTAGCGAAAGGAACGGCTCTTGAGCATGAAGTTCGTGAACCAGGAAAAGGTGCTGCCCAAGGAGGCCAGCGACTCCGTGCGGGCCAGCGCCCACTCTTCCCAGGAAAGGCCGTTCTCCGCCACGTGCTGCGCCTTGGCCTCGAGCATCAACTTGGGAATGCCCACGTGGGAGGGACATTCCACCTGGCACATCTTGCAATTCACGCAAAGGTCCGCCACGGCGCGAACTTGATCCGCCCCGATCGGCAAGCCGTTCGTTTCCGAAAGCAAGCGGCGCAGCATATTGGCCTTGGCCCGAGGGGACGCGGCTTCCATTGGCTCGGCCCGATAGATCGGGCACATGCGGCCCTGGTCGAGCGTGGCTCGGCAATCGCCACAACCGTTGCAGCGGTTGGCTTGCTCATCCATCGCGGCTGACGGCCAAATGAGTTGCAGCTCCACTTTGACGGGCTCCTGCGGCGCGGCCCAGCGACGCACGTGCTCGAGCGGATCGCCGTGGCCATCGGCCAGGATTTTTCCGGGGTTAAACAGGCCCATTGGATCGAACAGTTGCTTGATTTCCTTCATGACCGGATAGAGGCGGCCGTACTGCTGCTCAATCCAGGGGCGGCGAGCCAGACCCACGGCGTGCTGGGTGCTGATCGTTCCCCCCATGGACAAGACCGTCTCGTAGATTTCATCCGCCAGATCGCGGAGCAGGTTGATGTTTTGCTTGAGGCGCGGGTTCAGGAAAGGCCTGACATGGACCTGTCCCGCACCCGCATGCAGGTGCAGGCTGGCCGTGACCTGGCGCCGCTGGAGCATCGTTTGCAGCCGATGCAGGAAGTCCGTTAAATGCTCAGGCGGAACGGCGATATCCTCAAAAAAGGGCAATGGGCATTCCGAGCCGCGCATACTGTAGAGCGTCGTCAAGGTCATGGAACGGAGTTGCCACAGCCATTCCGATTCCTCTTCGCTGGCGGCCGCGTGGACCGAAGTCAAGCCGTGAGCTCCTAAGGGTCGCATTTGATGCATCAGCTTCTCAGCCAGACGCCGCGCTTGCCCCCAGGCATCCGATTCGTATTCGACCAGGATCAGGGCTTGCACGCCTGGCGTGATGATGCGTTCATAGCGTGCATCTTTTTCCGTTGCCAGGACCAGGGTTCGGCGGTCAAGCAATTCACAGGCCGCAGGTTCGCTGGGCAGGCACAGGGGCACGCAGCGGGCTGCCGTTTCCAGGCTGGCAAAACCCAAGGCCGCGACGCAGCGTTCGGCGGGAAGAGGCACCGTGCGAAGCGTGGCTTCGGTCATGAGGCCCAGGGTCCCCTCCGTGCCTACGAATAAACGTGCCATTTCCAGGCCGGCGGGAGTCAACACGTCGTGCAACAGGTAACCACAGCGATTGAAGGTGGTTTGCGGTCGGCACAAGTTGATTAAATCGCGATGCTGTTCCAGCAAACCCAAAAGACGAAAGAGCCTGGGTTCAAGGGTTAACTCGCGTTCGACCGTCGTTTCCGGTAGCGGGACAATGCCCCAGATGTTACAGGTGCTGTCCGCCCCGACGACCCGCAAGCGCCGCACGTGGTCTCGGGTATACCCCCAGCGCATGGAACGAGCCCCGGAAGCATTGTTCGCCACCATGCCGCCGATCGTGCACGTGGCTTCACTGGCCGGATCGGGAGCGAAGCGCCGTCCATGCTCGGCCAAGGTTCGGTTCAATTGCGCGCAGATGACCCCGGGTTGAACGCGAATCGTGTCGTTTTCCAAGGGATGGATGTGGCGGAAATGGCGCGTGAAGTCGATGACCAGTCCCTGGCCCAGCGATTCGCCCGCCAGCCCGGTCCCCGCCCCGCGGGCGTGCAGACTGAGCCGATGTTCCGCCGCGTAGCGGACGATCACTTGAACGTCTTCTTCATCCTTCGGGAAGAAGACGCCGAGCGGCATAATTTCGAAGAGGCTCGCGTCCGTGCTGTAGAGCGAACGCTGCACCTCGTCGAGGAGGAGTTCGCCTCGAACCAATCCGCGCAGGTCGCTCTCGAGGCTAGTGGCTGTGGCCGTCACCGCGAATGAGTCTCTTCCGCTAAAATTTGTTGTCGGCGCCGCAGCCGCTCCTGGCGATATTTTTCAAACGTCCCCAGCTCGAAGGGTTGGTGCTCTGGGTTGGGGGGATACCCGCGATGTTGCGATAAACATCGATAGCACAGGGTCACATTGCCCACGAAATAGTAGAGCAGCCCATCGATGGCGGCGGAGCCGAGCAGGATCGCCCACGTCCAGGCAATGAGATGATAACTGTAGGTCACGAAAGATGCCAGCACCGCTCCCAACAAGATCGACAAACCCAGCCAATGGGGAAAGTCCTTTTGGATGTACATCTCGTCATGGCCGCAAAAGCGGCAGCGCGTGAGTTGGGGGCGGTCCAGATCGCCGGGTTCCAGCGTGGGCAGCAGTTCGAACCCGCAAGATGCGCAGCGGCTCGCATCGAGGGTGGGGCGATGCGGCGGTCCATAATGATCGCAGGCTGGGCACATGACTCGGATCACGATCCCCTCCCCATCAGCAGATGTTCCATGAGCATGAGGTCCACGATTTCGCCCAGGATGACGAAAATGTCCAACACGTAAAGGATGCCCGTGGCAGATTGCGTGGAGCGAATCTTGGCGGTTTCCCAAGCCATGTAACTTAAGACAGCGGCCCCCAGCAAGCCCGCACCGATGCGCAAGCTGAGCCAAAGCCATCCGAGTCGATCGGTATTGTATGCAAAGTGCGTCGCGTCGCCCCAAAGCCAAATGAACACCAAGCCCCGCGCTGCCAAGGCGAAGAAGAAGGCCCGCAATAGTTGGACGAGGGGATCGATCGACATTGTGGGGCTATTGAGATACCAATGCCCCAGCAGCATGGCCGTGATGGCCAAGCCCAAAGCGGCCGCCGACGTCGATTCGAGGACCAGGGCCATCCACCAGGGACGCGGGCTGGCTTGCACCGCCGCGCACATCATCAAGGCCGCGAGCAAGGACAGCACCGCCAGGAACCACATTGGCCAGCGGGCTTTGGCCAACTCCTCGATCGACCAGGCCCAGGTTCCGGCCATGGTTAAGCACAGGGCCAGCCCCCAGGGCAGAAAGAACCAGACCTGGTCCGTATTCCAGGCGAACGCCCCGGCGGCCGCCATCAGCCCCAGGGCAATCAGGTGATGAATCTGAAAAAATCGGGCCTCGATGCCTTGCCGACGAATCAGGTACAGCGAGCCCAACAACCCCAATGCCAAGCGCAGCGTGAATGTCTCGACCATGTCCCTCAACCATGACCCTGCCTGGCGACGGCGGGATCCGTTTGCGATTAACTAAACGAACGACCGTAGATCAGCGCCATCAACTCGGCTCGGGTGGACAGCTTTTCCTTAAAGACGCCGCGCATGGCGCTCGTGGTGCATAAACTGTTCGGCTTGTGGATGCCGCGGATCGTCATGCAGGAGTGCGAGGCTTCCAGCACCACGGCCACTCCCTTGGGCTCCAGTTGCTCCATGATCAAATCCGCGATCTCCTCAGTCATGCGCTCCTGCACTTGGGGGCGATGCGCCACGACTTCCACGACCCGCGCCAATTTGCTCAGCCCCACGATTTTTCCCGAGGGCAAATAGGCGATATGGGCCTTGCCTTGAAAGGGCAATAAGTGATGCTCGCACATGCTTTCAAAATCGATGTCCTTGACGAGGACCATTTCATCGTATTTTTGCGTGAAACACTTGCGGAGATGGTTGGCGGGGTCTTGATGCAGCCCCGAGAACAGCTCGGCGTACATGCGTGCCACCCGGGCCGGCGTTTCGAGCAGCCCCTCGCGGTCGGGATTTTCGCCCACGGCCGTCAGAATTTCGCGGACTGCCGCTTCGATCTTTTTCAAGTCGACGGCGTGATTTTTCACCCGGGAAGCTTTGCGATGGCGGTTCAAGCTTGGATCACTCATACTGCTCTCCGGGGCGTCTGGTCCTATAACGTTATTCATGCAGGACGTCGCATCGTGGTTTGATGAAGGCTTGGGAGTATCCAAGATGGTTTCGCTCCTATTCTAGGGTCGGTCAGGGGAGCGTCAAACCGGCACGCTAGCGGTTCGAAGCGCCCGCAGCCATCGCCTATCGATGAACCTCAGCGTCTTGACCGTGTTCCCTATGGAGATGCAACGGCATTCGAGGGTGAGCTGGATCCATGCGAACGATTGTCATGATCCTCAACCGGGCACGTCTGGACGCCATGGGGCTGTACGGTTCCGATACCGCCATGACCCCGCATCTGGATCGCTTGGCCGGCGATAGCGTGGTCTTCGATCAGCATTTCGCCGATCTGCCCGATGTGCGCGGCGCACGCCGCGTCTGGAACTCCGGCTGTTATACCCATCCGGGCGGCTTGAGAGCCCCCATGGGCTTGGCTGACCGGCTTTGGGAAGCGCAAGTCCATTCCGTCTTGATCGGCGGCGAACGCAGTCCGACGCGATCGACGGCGTTTGCGCAAGGCTGGGAAACCACGCAGTGGCTTCGTAAACGGCAACTGCCCGCCATGAATCAGCCGACGATGGTGGATGGCACGCTGCAATTAGCCATCGATTGGCTGGAGCATTTTGGAACGGTTCATGACAACTGGTGCCTATGGGTGGAAGTGGATGCCCTCAATCCACCATGGGACCCGGCGGAATACATGGATTGGCAAAAAGCCGCCGCCGAGGATGATGAACCAGCCGCCCCTGCCTCCCAGGAAGCTGAAGCCGACTCAGCAGACGAAGGTGATGAGGATAATATTGATGCAGGCGATGATGCGGAAAGCGCGGCTTCAACCGCGGCCGCGGATGAAACTCAGGACGACACGGCAAGCCTTGAAGCCGCGGAGCCGTTGTTTCAATGGCGTTCTGGCTTGATCCGCGATGAAGCCGCGGCGACGATCCAGGCGAGCCTTAAGGGCTGGCAGCAAGCCTATGGCGGCGTTCTGTCCTACGTGGACGACCTGATCGGTCAGTTCGTGCAACTTCTAAAAGAACTGCAACTCTACGAACAAGTCCACTTGATCATCACCAGCGACGTGGGTTTGCCTCTTGGCGAGCACGGCGCCGTGGGCGATGTCACCCCGTGGCTGCATGAAGAGTTGGTACATTTGCCGCTGATCGTGCACTTGCCGGACAACGCGGAAGCGGGCCGCCGAGTCCATCATCTGACCCAATCCGCCGACTTGCCCGTGACGCTGGCGGAATGGCATCAATTGAATTGGAACACATCCTCCGCCCATGGATTTAGCCTGATGTCCTTGATTCGCGGCCAAACGGCCCAAGCCCGCGACTACCTCTGCAGCCGCCGGCGCCAGGGAAATCAAACCGAATGGATGATCCGTACCCACCAATGGCATTTTCTCTTGCCGATCTGTCCGGAAGACACGGGGCGCAGCAGACAACTGTTCATCAAGCCGGACGATCGCTTTGAAGTCAACAATGTGGCGGACCAATACCCCCAAGTGGCGGATCACCTGGAATTGACGCTGCGCCGCTACATCTCCAGCACCTGGTGCGATCCGCTGGCCACGCCGCCCCCGCTCGACGCCGAAATGCTGAAAATAGCTCAATGACCCATCCCAGGAGGAATGCCGATGCCCGCCACCGTCAAATTGGTCGATGAGAACTGCCCCGATCCGCGCGTGCAAGCCGTTTTCAAGGACATCAAGGAAACCAAAAACATCGACCGCATCCCCAACGTCTGGCGCGCCCTCGCCACGTATCCCGAACATCTCGAATTGTGCTGGACGCGGCTCAAGGCCATCATGCGCCCCGGCAAACTGGACATGCTCACCAAGGAGATCATCGCCCTGGCCGTATCCGTGACCAACGGCTGCGAATATTGCATCAACTCGCACACGGCAGCGGTGAAAAAGTTGGGGCTGGACAACGAGGGGCTGGGGGAAGTGCTCGCCGTCGTGGGGCTGTATAACACGATGAACCGCATGGCCGATGCGTATCAGATCGAACCGGATATTTTGCCGCCAGTGGAATGAGGGTCGTCCGCAGCGCTTATCCCGGGGGCCAGCCCATAGGCCGCCCGCCCAACAAGTGCAAATGCAGATGGGGCACGGTTTGCCCCGCCTGTTCTTGGCAATTCAGAACCAAGCGGTAACCGGCCGTCAAACCAAGTTGCATAGCTAGTGTTTGAGCCACGAGATGCAGATGGCCTAACAACATTTGATCCTCGGCGGCGATGTCCGCGTGCGTGCGAATGACCTTCTTCGGAATGATCAGCACGTGCGTCGGCGCTTGGGGATGGATATCATGAAACGCCAGACACTGATCATCCTCATGGATGATCTTGGCCGGGATTTGCCGGTCGATGATTTTCTTGAAGATGTTGTCGGTCATCATGCGTGGACCTCCCGTAAGCCGCAGATAAAGGAGCACGACGGCGCTTTTCAGAATCGCCATAAGCGATCGCCAGGCCGTTCGGTTTGTTTTCATTCCCATGGCCCAACTCGTCCAGTGAATTATGCGATTTGAAGTTGGTATAGATGAAGCCGGTTATGGCCCCAACCTGGGTCCATTCGTTATGTCCATGGTCGTCTTCGAAGCGACCGCCGGCGACGGCCCCGCCGATGGTTGGCAGCGTTTGGCTCCGATCGTACGGCGCAGCCATGGCCTCAAGGATGATCGGGTCATCGTCGATGACTCAAAAAAGGTTTACTCAGCCCGCCAAGGACTAGCCGTTCTGGAAAGGCATCTGTGCCCTTTTTTTCGGTTGTTGGCTCAACCAGCCACTGTGGCGGACCTTTGGAATCCCTGTGTGTTGCATGAACCTCTCCTGGAACACGACGCACCATGGCTCAACCTTGATCAGCCTTGGCCATTATATCCCGAACAGGAACCAAGTCCTTCCTGGCAAAGATTAGAGCAAGTCTCGAACCAGGCCGGATACCGGCTGCTTTCATGGAAAAGCGTGGTCCTGTTTCCTCGACATTGCAATGACTTAATCCGGAAATGGGATTCAAAGGCTTCGCTGCCCCTGGCCGCCATCGAAAGGTTGCTAGATGATCATCATTGGCCTGGCCCGGTGGAGATGACGATCGATCGCTTGGGGGGCCGACAGCATTATCATGCCTTTCTGCAGCATCTTTTCCCGAATGCGTTTGTGACCCGGCAGCAAGAGACGGCGCGGATCAGCCGCTATCGCATTGGTCCGGAAATGAGCGTGCAGTTTGTCGTTGAGGCTGACCAGCTTAGTTTCCCCGTGGCCCTGGCGTCCATGATCAGCAAATATCTCCGGGAATTCCTGATGCGGCAATTCAACGATTATTGGTGCGGCTTGCTCCCCGGCTTGGAACCCACGGCCGGCTACCCGGTCGACGCCGAGCGCTGGCGGCAAGCAACGGCCGCGCTGCGCGACAAGCGCCATATTCCTGAACCTTCCGTATGGCGCATGCGGTAAAATGCCTGGCAGAAGCAAGTGATGGTCTTAAACGGGGGCACCCCCATCCCGCTAGCCTGGGTTCGCCTTTGGCGTATACAACATTAGGAACAAGCCGTTCGCCTTTCTTTATTCACGTTACACGGAGGTCGGCACCGCCATGGCCATTTCGCCCTATATCATTGGAATCGACCTGGGCACCACGAATACCGCCTTGGCCTATGCCACGAGTGATCAGGTAGACAGCAAGGACGCGGTGCCGATTCATACCTTCGCCATCCCGCAGGTGGTTCAACCATCGCGGGTCGAATCCCAACCGCTCCTGCCCTCCTTTCTTTATCTGCCCTCGGCCGGCGAGGTTCCCGAAGGCAGCCTGCAACTCCCATGGAATGCGGCCAGCCGAGTGGCCGCGGGCGCCTTGGCGCGAACGCAATGCAGCTTGACGCCCAGCCGGGTCGTGGCCTCGGCCAAGTCCTGGCTTTGCCATCCCGGCGTGGATCGCCGGGCCAATATTCTGCCTTGGAAAGCTGACGAGAAAGCCCGCAAGCTCTCGCCGGTCGACGCCTCGGCCATGTATTTACAGCATTTGCGCGAGGCATGGAACCATGCCCATGCCCAGCTTCCACCGGAACATCAACTCGAACGGCAAGAGATCATCCTGACCGTGCCCGCTTCCTTCGATGCCGTGGCGCGAACGCTAACCGTCGACGCGGCCCAGGCCGCGGGCCTCCCCCACGTCACGCTGTTAGAGGAACCGCAAGCCGCCTTTTATGCCTGGCTGGATGCCCATCACCACGATTGGCGCGACCTGGTCAAAGTGGGGGATGTGATTCTCGTCTGCGACATCGGCGGCGGCACGACCGACTTCACGCTCATCGCCGTCACTGATCACAGGGGACGGTTGGAACTGCATCGCCTGGCCGTAGGCGATCATATTCTGCTCGGCGGCGACAACATGGACCTGGCCCTGGCTCACGTCGCCCTGCAAAAGCTGCAAGGCGCCAAGCTGGATTTGATGCAAATGCAGGCGCTGAGCCATGCGTGCCGCGCCGCCAAGGAGCAATTGCTGAGCGAGCCCAAGTTGAAATCGGTGCCGGTGACGGTGTTGGGCCGGGGCCGCAGCGTGGTCGCCGGCAGTCTCCGCACCGAACTGACCCGCGAGGACATGGAAAAAATCCTGGTGGACGGGTTCTTTCCCGTTTGCGATCTCAGCGCGGAAGTCCGCAGGACCCAAATGACGGGCTTGCAGGAATTGGGGCTGCCCTATGCCGCGGATCCAGTCATCACGAAACACTTGGCCAACTTCCTGCGCCGCCATGAACCCATCCTTAGGGAGCATTTCACCAAGGCGAGCGCGCCGATTCGCACGCTGCCCAATTGCCTGCTTTGCAACGGCGGCGTGTTCAAGGCGAAACTCCTGCGCGAACGCTTGCTGCAGGTCCTGACCCAATGGTCCGAGGCGGCGGGGGGCGGGCCGGTCAAATGGCTCGAGGGTTGCGACCTCGACCTCGCCGTCGCCCGAGGGGCTGCCTATTACGGTCTGGTTCAACATGGCCGGGGGATTCGCATTCGAGGTGGAACGGCCCAGTCCTACTACATCGGCGTGGAAACGTCGCTGCCCGCCGTGCCGGGCATGGCGGCCCCGATTCGCGCGGTATGCGTTGCTCCCTTTGGCATGGAGGAGGACACGGAAGCCGACTTGCCCGATCATGAGTTTGGCTTGATCGTGGGCGAACCCGTGCAATTTCGCTTTCTGGGTTCGAGCCATAGGAGAAATGATCCCGTGGGGACCGTGATCGAAAATTGGGAGGAAGAACTGACGGAACTTAGCCCATTGACCATGACCTTGCCCGGATCATCCAGCAGTGCCAACGCCACCGTTCCCGTGCGGCTGCGCAGCAAGGTGACCCCGATCGGCACTTTGGAAATCTGGCTCGTGAGTCGCGAGGGGGATCAGCAGTGGAAATTGGAATTCAATGTCCGTGAACAAAACAGTTGATCGAGGTTAAGGCCATTCCGTATTCTGAACTCATCAAGGCTAAGCGCCTTTTCCTCCCTCAGCGATGAGAATCCCCTTGCTAGTACCTTGAGGAAATCACAACATGCCAGGTCGAACCTTTGCCGTTTGGGTCAGCCTGCTGTTCATGTCGGTCCTGACTGGTCTTGGCCACGAACCACCGGCGACCTTGAGGCCGATCCTCTTCCTGGGCGACAACGGCCATCATCGCCCCATGGAACGCTTTCGGCAGATCGAGCCAATCCTCCGGGCGCGGGGTTTTGACCTGACCTACACCGATCAACTGGAATCACTCCGTCCGCAACTTCTTGCTCAATTCGATGGACTGATCATCTACGCCAACCATACCGCCATTTCTCCCGAACAGGAGAAGGCCTTGCTGGACTTTGTCGAGCAGGGCAAGGGCCTGATTCCCCTGCATTGCGCTTCCTACTGCTTCCTCAACTCGCCCCGGTATATCGAATTGGTGGGCGCCCAATTTCTGCGCCATGGCACCGGCACGGTCCGCACGTTGATCACCGAACCAGGCCACCCGATTATGAAGGATTTTCAAGGGTTTGAAAGCTGGGATGAGACTTACATCCACCACAAGCATCATGCGGCCAACCGCATCGTCCTGGAAGTGCGCGAAGAAAACGGCGTTAAGGAACCTTGGACCTGGGTCCGAACCCAGGGGAAAGGACGCGTCTTTTACACCGCCTGGGGCCATGATGCGCGTACTTGGGGTCATCCGGGATTTCAACATTTGCTCGAACGCGGCCTTCGGTGGGCTCTCGGTGACGATCCAGCCAAGGTGCCGCCCTACGTCGACCGTCCGGTCATGACGGAGCTGTCCAAGGAGGCCAAACCGTTTCAATACGTCCCCGCGAACGTGCCCTTCTATCCACCGCGCGGCGGCGGTTCACGCACGGACACCCAGCGGCAGATGCCCTTGCCGCTTGACCCGGCCGAGTCGCAAAAGCACATGGTCCACCCGGTCGATCTCGAATTGCATCTCTTTGTCGCGGAACCCTCCTTGGGCGGCAAGCCTGTTGCAATGAATTGGGATGAGCAAGGACGGCTCTGGGTGGCCGTCTCCGTGGATTATCCCAACGACTTGCAGCCTGAGGACCAGGGCCATGATCGCATCATCATCTGCGAGGATACGACCGGCGATGGCCAGGCCGACAAGTTGACCGTGTTCGCGGATCGGCTGAGCATCCCCACGAGCTTGCTGTTTGCTCGCGGCGGCGTCATCGTGCATCAGGCCCCGCACACCTTGCTTCTCAAGGACACGAACGGCGACGACGTGGCCGATGAACGCACCGTCTTGTTCAGCGGCTGGCACACCGGCGATACCCACGCCGGCCCCAGCAACCTGCGCTATGGACTGGACAATTGGCTGTGGGGCATCGTTGGCTACTCCGGCTTTCGCGGTCAAGTGGGTTCCCAACGCCATGCCTTCAGCCAGGGGTTCTATCGCTTCACGCCGGATGGGCAACACCTGGAGTTCCTGGCCAGCACGAGCAACAACTCCTGGGGCGTGGGCATCAGCGAGGAAGGCTTGATCTTCGGCTCGACGGCCAACGGCAACCCTAGCGTACATCTGGCGATCCCGAATCGCTATTACGAGGCCGTCCATGGCTGGACGTCAAAAGTGCTTGGCAGCATCTCCGGCGACGTGGCGATGCACCCGATCACCGATCAAATCCGCCAGGTGGATTACCATGGCCGCTTTACCGCCGCGGCCGGCCATGCGCTCTACACGGCCCGCCAGTATCCCCCCTACTATTGGAATCGAACCGCCTTCGTGGCCGAGCCGACGGGACATCTCGTGGCCACCTTCACTCTGCAACCTTTCGGGGCCGATTTCCGATCGCGAAACGCCTGGAACCTTTTGGCGAGCCAGGATGAGTGGACCGCGCCCACCATGGCCGAGGTCGGCCCGGACGGCAACGTTTGGGTGATCGATTGGTACAACTACATTGTGCAACATAACCCCACTCCCCGCGGCTTCGAAACCGGCAAGGGGAACGCCTACGTCACCGACCTGCGCGATAAAAAGCATGGCCGCATCTATCGCCTGGTGGCTAAGAATAAACCGGCCGCGGCCAAGATCAATTTGAAGAACGCCTCCGCCGAGACCCTGGTGCAAACGCTGACGAATGACAACCTCTTTTGGCGGCTGCATGCCCAAAGGATGCTTGTCGAGCGGCAACAGGCCGACGTGGTACCTTCCCTCATAGCCCTGATTCAAGATCCCAAGGTCGACGCCATCGGCCTCAATCCAGGTGCGATTCACGCCTTGTGGACCTTGCATGGGCTGGGGCTGATGACGGAATCTCACCCCATGGTGGTGCAAACCGTCGTGCAGGCATTAAAGCATCCTTCAGCGGGCGTGCGGCGGAATGCCGTCATGGTTTTGCCCCGGAATCTCGAGGGTCTGCATGCCCTGCTGAATCAGAAATGTTTGAAGGATGGGGATGCTCAGGTGCGGCTGGCCAGCTTATTGGCTCTGGCGGAGATGCCGTCTGATGCGGAGGCGGCCCGGGCTTTGGTCGAGGTGGCTCAATTGCCGGACACGCTGTCGGATCGCTGGCTTCGGGAAGCCGCCATCTGCGCCGCGGCCCGCCAGCATGATGGTTTTCTTGCCGCGATTTGCCAAACGAAACGCTTTCCCACGGAACTACTCGAAGTGCTGCGGATCGTGGCGGAACATGTTGCACGATCCGAAGATCGGCATCAAGCAGCCGCCCTGCTCCCCTCCCTCTGCGCGGCGCCACCCGTTGGCGCCGAGGCCATCCTTCAAGGCTTCGCCAAGGGTTGGCCCGAACAACACAGTTTGTCCCTGGAAAGCGACCAGGAAAATCGACTCATTGAGCTCTTTCATCGCCTTCCCCCCGCGGGACAATCCAACCTGGTCAAGGTGGCCGCGCGCTGGGGCAGCCAATCCCTGACCAAACAAATCAACGCGATTGTGGAAACCTTCCTCAAGTCCCTGCAGGATGAAAAGTTGCCCGCGGAACAAAGAGTCTCCATGGCTAAGCAACTCGTGGATTTGAAGCCCGAGGATGAGGCCGTGCTCCAGGCGATCATGGAGCACATGGGTCCGCGCCAACCTCCCGCCTTGACCACGGGGCTGATGCAGGCTCTGGGAGCCTCTCGATCCCCTCGCCTCGCCAGCCTGCTGATTCGTGAAAGCAAGAGTTGGACTCCCCAGGCCAAACGCGAGGCCATGCAGTTGCTCCTGCAGCGCAGCGAACGCATCCATGAGTTGCTCACGGCCGTCGAAAAACGCGAGCTTCCCTGGAACGATTTGGCTCCCGATCAGATACAGACGCTGCTTCATCATCCCGATCCGAAGGTCGCCGAGCGGGCCAAACCCATGTTTTCCAGTCGCGGCGGCGTCCCCAATCCTGACCGGCAAAAGATCGTTGAGCAATTCATGCCCCTGATCAAGAAGAATGGCGATCCAGTCAAGGGTAAGCTGGTCTTCATGAATCACTGTGCCAAGTGTCACACCCATGGCAAAGAAGGCAACAAAGTCGGCCCCGATCTCACGGGCATGGCGGCGCTCGGCAAAGAACAGTTATTGACGGAAATCCTTGATCCGAATCGCAGCGTGGAAGGCAATTACCGGCAATACACCGTGGTGACGGAAAAGGGCCGGCTGCTGACAGGGCTATTGGCGTCCGAAACCCGCACCGCCATCACGCTGATCGACGCCGAGGGCAAATCCCACGCGCTGCTCCGCGAAGAGATCGATCAACTCACCGCCTCTTCCAAGTCGCTGATGCCCGAGGGATTCGAACAACAAATCAATGAGACCGAAATGGTCGACTTGCTCGCCTTCCTGAGCCAGCGGAGCCGCTTTATTCCACTTTCCTTGGAGAAAGTGGCCACGATGAACAGCACGCGCGGCATGTTTTACAGCGAGCAAGCCGAGGTCGAACGCTTGATCTTCCGGGATTGGAGCACCAAGGTGCACAACGGCGTCCCCTTCCACCTGATCGATCCGCGGCCGGAGGGTAGTCTCAACGTCGTCCTGTTCCATGGACCGCAGGGGCAATTTCCGCCGCAAATGCCCAAGCAGATCACCCTCGATTGCCAGACGCCCGTCAAAACGCTCCATTTGCTCAGCGGCGTCAGCGGTTGGGGCTACCCCGCCACGCCCAAGGGCACCACTTCCTTGCTGGTGCGCTTGCACTATCAGGACGGGGAAAAGGAAGAACATGCCCTGCTCAATGGCGAGCATTTCGCGGACTACATCCGCCGGGTCGACGTGCCGCAATCTTCCTTCGCCTTTTCCCTTCGCGGCCAACAAATTCGGCACATTCAGATCAACCCGAAACGCAGCGAACCGCTGCGGCAATTGGAATTCGTCAAGGGACCTGATCGCACGGCTCCAATCCTCATGGCGGTGACCGTTGAAACGCCGTCCGCGGATTAAATACCAACCGTCGAATCAAGGCCGGCCAGGGGTCGGGAATCGCTTTTTTTCCGAAAAATGGGGATGTTGCTGCATTGCCTTATTGACGGCCTTTCCCGAACTGTGATATTCTTGATTAATGATTTCATTGAGTCATTGACCTTTCCAATCGGACCAAGATGGTTTGCGTGAAGATCGAGACACATCACCATCACGGGGATCGGTTTGCCACCGAACGAGATCGGCTTGACCGGTTCCATCCATTGCCTTCGCAAGTTCTCCCAAAGGAGTGATCCGCATGGCCACGAAACAACCCGGCGTGTGGGGTATTGACATTGGTCAATGCGCGCTCAAGGCGCTACGCTTGGAAAAAATCAACGACGTGATCACGGCCACGGCCTTCGATTTCATTGAATATCCGAAGATTTTAAGCCAACCCGACGCGGAACCTGACGCCTTGATCCGCGAGGCCCTGGAACAATTCCTCTCCCGCAACAACATCCGCGGCGATCAGATCGCCATCAGCGTGGCCGGTCAAACCGGCCTGGCTCGTTTCGTGAAGCTGCCGCCGGTCGAAGCCAAGAAAATTCCCGATATCGTCAAGTTCGAAGCCAAGCAGCAGATTCCGTTTTCGCTCGACGACGTGGTTTGGGATTGGCAAATCATTGGGACGCAGGGCGGCGGCGAGGGCTTCGTTGAGAATGAAATTGGCCTCTTCGCCATCAAGAAGGACATGATCTACCGCGCCTTGCAAGCCCTGAAGGATGTCAAGGTCGAGGTCCATCTCGTGCAAATGGCGCCCTTGAGTCTGTGCAATTTCGTCGCCTACGATCTGCTCAACAAGGAAAAGACGGGCGGCGGCGGCGGCGATCATGAGTGCATCGTGGCCATGGACATGGGCGTGGACAACACCAATTTGGTGGTCACCGACGGCGAACGCATCATTTGGCAGCGGGCCATCCCCATCGGCGGCAACCACTTCACCCGCGCCCTCACCAAGGAAATGAAGCTGACGTTTGCCAAGGCGGAGCACCTCAAGCGCAACGCCACCAAGGCGGAAGATCCGAAAAAGATTTTCGCCAGCATGAAGCCCGTGTTCGCTGATTTCGTAGGCGAACTGCAGCGCTCCTTGAGCTTCTTCACCAATTCCCATCGCAACGCACAAATCAAGCGCATGCTGGGGTTGGGCAATGCCTTTCGGCTGCCAGGCCTGCAAAAGTTCGTCAGCCAGAGCATGGGCATCGAGGTCGAGAAAATCAACGAATTCAATCGACTGGTCGGCGACGAAGTTCGGCAATCCCCCGTTTATGCGGATAATGTGCTGAGCTTTGCCGTGGCTTATGGCCTGGCGCTGCAAGGCATGGACGTCACGCGCATCTCAACCAACCTGCTCCCGCAAGACATTCGCATGGAGCGGCTGATTCGGTCCAAGAAACCTTGGGCCTTATCGGCGGCCGCCGCTCTGCTCTTTGGCATCGGCGTTTTCGCCATCGGCAGCGGCGCTCAATGGAGCAAGGCCAGCGAGACTAAAAAGGAAGCGGACAGCGCCAAGACGGTCATGGAGGAATCCAACCGGAAAAAGGCGGCTTACCAACAAGAGCAGCAAGAACTCATCAAGGCGCGGCAAGCGGCCACGCTGATCCTGCGCGGCAGCGAGGAACGCGTCAATTGGGGCCTCTTCAACCGGCTCATCAACGAGTGCCTGCCGCAGCCCAACGGCACCAATTTGCCCACGCATCGCCTCGACAACAACGTCGTGCCTTACGAAAAATATTTCGGCCAGAACGACCGCGCCCAGCGCGCCTGGACGATTAAGGAAGAGCGCGATCGGGCCGGCATTCGCAACGACGAAATCAACGCCAGCGTGCTGGTTCAAATCAACATCCAGGCCATCTGGGCCCGCTATTGCGACACGAGCATGGCCACAAACTTTTTCACGCAAGTGAAGCAGCGGTCCACAATCTCGGAAACCGTGGATCCGAACAAGGACCCCGACTGGAAAGAAGCGCCCAAGCAGCCGGGTTGGGCCATTGAGATTCGCGGCTTCACCTATCATCAGGATGCCCACCATTTCGTGCGGGAAACCTTCCTGGAAAACTTAAAAAAGAAGAAGTCGGTTTTCTGGCCGGTCAACTCGCCGTATGCGACCCCGGTCAAAATGGACACGAGTCATGTCGCCATTCTGCTCTTCGAAACGGTGGACGTCACGCAAAACCCCAACCCCGCGTTCACCAAGATTTCCTCCTCCAACATCTTTCTCAATGAACTTTTGAAAAGTTCATCCAAAGAAAGCGGCGGCGCGGGGGCCGCGAGCGGCGGTTCAGGCGGTGGAGGCGGCGCGGGCGCCATGATGCTCGATCCAGGAGCCACCTCTTCCGGTGACAGCAGTTCCACGCAGTCTCAAGGGAGTTTTAAGCTCAGTTCGCCGCGCAATTCCGAATGGTCGGGCTTGTCGCCCATTGGCAGCGTGGTGGGGGATAACCTGGCCGCCGGGGCCAAGGCCATTCAAGAAGATGCCAAGAAACGGACGGAATTCGTCATTGTGCTCTACTGGGTTGAACCGTTGCCGACGGAGCCGCAATCCACGGCGCCGGTCGCTCCGAAATAATGGCCCAGGCATCCCGGGCATTCGCAGAAGACCGATGCGATCTTCAAACACGACAAGGCAAAACATCCACTCCAACCTTAAAAGAGGTTCAGCAAGATATGGCCGCCAAAGTCAAAGTGGACAAGGAATTCCTGATCAAGCACCGCTTCTGGTTGCTTTTGCCCTGCATCGGCATCGCGGTCCTGATCGGGTGGATTTGCGTGCTGTATGTGCGCGATGAAACGGAGACTTTCCAGAAGGATGCGCAAGCCGTGCATGGGCAACTGCTCGGGGTTCAGAATGATCCCGCGAAGCGCAACGACGGCTGGATCAAGGCCATTCAGGAAAAGAAAATCGTCTCGCTCGACCAGAAAAATGAACTGTGGCTCGAAGGCTACGATCAGCAGAATTCCGTGCTTCGCCGGCCGCCCGCCAACAACGCCACTCCTTCGACGCCAGGCATGAAACCGTTGGGCGAACTGATCGAAATCCGCGATCCCATCATCACTTGGCCCGCCAAAACGGCCCAGCTGTGGGAAGCCGACAAGCCCGGACAAAGCCTGCGGTTGCTCGACTTTGGCGAGCCTCTGCAGATCGTTCCCATTGACTATCGCAACGATTACCTCCTGCAATTCAACACCGTGCTCAATCTCATCGAATGGTACGATGAAACCACGGGCAAAGGCGCCGTCCGGGTCCTGGGCGGCTCGGGCAATCATCGCTCCAAGGCCAACGCGGATTTATTGAAGCCCTTCCAGTTCAAGCCCGATCGCACCGTGCTCTCCGAGGAAGCCTGGACCTTGCAAGAGGAACTGGCCATCCGGCGCGAGATGCTCCGCAGCCTGGCTCAGGTCATCGATCACGCGGGAACCTTCAGCCGCGAATGGCAAGTGATCACCAAGCCCGCGAACCAAAAGAATCCAGCATCCGCCAACAACAAATCCGGCTCAACCCCCGCGCCCGCGAAATCCACGCTGGATGAACTCACTTTCTATAACCACGTTTGGACCTGGACTCTGCCCCCCGCGGCTGAGATCAAGAATGAGCCGACGCCGCGCCGCATGCCGAGCGTGCCGATCCCGCCCACGGTGCCCAGTTGGCAAGGATGGGAATTGGACCTGCAATTGGTCGTGGACGGCAACAAGGTCAAGCTGGAAGGCAAAAGCATCAATCATTCCACCAAATACACCATCCCGAAGGCCGCCTTGCTCGTCTATTTCATTGATGGCGAGACGAAACAAGAAAAAGCCAACCCCGTGGAATTGGACGATGCCGGTGAATTGCCGCCAACACAAGCCTCCGGGGGCGCGACGACCCAATTGAGCGAGCGCGCCTTGCGGCCCCGCGAAGTGGAGCCGGGGTCGATCCGCATCTCTCGGGTGGTGCGCAAAGCGGAGGAACCCTGTCTGGACCAACTGTGCGTTTACAACCAAAATTGGGTCATGGACGTGCGTTTTCTCGGCCAACCCAATAGTTCGATCACAACGGTCAATTGCACGTTGTATAATCGCGGCCCGCGGCGGACGCCCGTCCCCAATTTCAACATCGAATGGTCCGATGGCACCCCCACCCGGGGGACCGCCATGAAGAATCCCGAGAAGAGCATCCGTTTCTCCGTCGATGCCCTTGATGCCGGGGATAAAAAAACCTTCACCCAGGAATTTCGCGAATCCTACGCCATGCGGAAGATCATGAACGTTCGCCAAACCATGGATTGGCGCAACACGCCCATCAAGCGCATGGACGTCATGGAAATTGGCCTGACGGCTCATGAACATTCGGATCGCACCAAGGTGACGCCGCTGGTCGCCTACAAATTCAGCAACAAGGATCCCAAGGCCCCCGCCGCGGGCGCAGCTGCCTCGGAGCCTCCAGCGCTGTCGGCAAATCACGAAGTCATGATGAAGCGCTATCTGGAAGTTTCCCATGAAGTGCGCCGCCTGCCCGTGTGCTTGGTGTTGGTGACCGATGCCTCGGCTGTCAACGAAGTCCTCACGGGGTTGTCCAATTCGCGTTTGCGTTTCCAAGTCACGCAGGCGGTTTGGAATCGGACGGCCAGCCTGGGCAAGCCGATCAGTCCGGGCCAACCCAGCGGCGGCACCGGCACCACGGGAACCACCGGCGGCAGCGGCGCGCCCTCCACGACGCAAGGAGGCGGCTCGCAAATGAACGTCCCCTCGCCTCCCACCGGAGCGGGCAGCGGCATGTTCTCTTCCGCGGGATCGGGCAGCGGCAGCGACAAGAAAGCCCCCGCCCAGATGATTGGGGTCGAGGACGACAGCGCGGTGGTCGTGCTGCAAATCTATGGCATGGTGACATTGTATGAAAGCCCCGACGCCTACGAGCGCATCGAACAAGCGCGGCGAGGCGGCGGCCGATAGAGGTTAGACTCGCCGTCGATTCATCACACGGCCGCGCTTCGGTACGGCCGCCCAGGCGTATACCTTTCCAGGTTCAGGTCGGTCGATTCCGGAGGAGATTCCGATGGCCAAGAAAAAAATGGCAATGAACTTCGACTACAAGCAATTTTTATTGAATTATGGGGATCGCATCGGCGTGGGGATCGTGGGATTCCTAGTGCTGATGCTGCTCATTTACAGCTTTCTTGGGCCGGAGAAGTCGCTCTCTTCAACGGAAGTTCGCGAGCAGCGCGATCGTTCGCGGCAAGCGCTCATCAATTTCCCCGTGGACCGGGGGCAATTGGAGCCCAAGGAAGTCAAGAGCGTGGAGGAAATTGCCAAGTTGTCGGAGAGTATGAAAAAGCCCGTTCCCTTCGGCACGCTGGCCACGCTTTTCCCCTTCCAATACGTGCCGCCCGGCCAGGACAACTTCCGCTCCAATCCGGAAGTCTTCTCCGCCGTTGCCCTCAAGGCGGCTCCCGTGATCATGGCCTACAAAATTTACGACATCCAAGGCGACAAGGTGATCGTTTTGGAGCCGATGAAGGAGGGCTTGAACCTCAAAGGCGATCGCGGAAAGAATGAACAGTTGCGTTCAGGAGGCGGCGGCACGCCATCGCCAGGCGCGGGCATGGGCGTGCCGCGTGCGCCCAAAGGGTCCGACAAACCGCCCGCGCAAGCGCAAGACTCAGGATCCAAGGACGCCATGTACAAACGGCGGCGAATCAATCTCGATGAGTTGGGCGACGAGTTGGTGGCCATCAACATCATGCCCACGCGAGCGGCCTTGGTCATGGGCATCTACCCCTATGGCAAGCAGTTGGATGAGTTGGCCCGCGCCTTGAAGATGGATAAGAGCCAGATCGAATCCTATTACAAGGGTCTGGAGATACAGCGGCGGGAAATTATCCCTCAGGGAACCCGCCTGAAGGACGGCACCTTCGCCAGCGAAGATTTGGTCTTGGTGCCTGATCCCAAGAACCCCGCGACACTGATCGCCGTGCCGTTGTCCCAAGTCCCGGCCAATCCCGTCAAGAACGAAGAAGTCGCCGCGGCAGGTTGGATTAACGTGGACAAGAAGCTCTTGGGTCAGATGGTCAAATACGCCGTGGAGGAATACGTGGAGTCCGACAGCATCCTCCGCAGCCTACTGAACTTGTCGGATCGCTTAGTGCAGCGCATTCCCAAGCCCCTTCGCAGCGACTACCCCAACCTGTCGAAGGACATCAAGGAGTTGGCGGAGTTGGTGGAAAAAATCCGCAAGGACAACACGCCCATCCCGCCGCCGAAAAAGCATAAATTCGCAGACCGAACCGACGACGGCTTTGGCACCGATTCTGGCACTTCCGGCTCGGGTTCGCAACAAAGCAGCAGCGGCGGTTCTGGCACGGCTGGCCTGTCCGGCGACACGGGCAAATCTAGCGGCAAGGGGAGCGATTCCAGCAAGGTGGATTTGACCAAGCTCACTTACGTGCCGGATTATTGCCTTATTCGCTTCCTGGATCTAACGTTGGAGGCGGAAAAGGTCGGTGGACGGACCTTTGAGTATCGCATCAAGGTTGTCATGGATAACCCGAATTTCGGGTCGGACATGGTGGCCGTGCCTGAATTCGCGACCATCCGCGAGCTTGCCGGCCCCTGGAGCCCGACGTGCCGGGTTACTTTCCCCAAGGATGAATACGTCTTCACCAGCGAACGCCGACGTCCACGACCCAATACGCCAGATTTCGATACGGAACGCGTCCCCATTCAATTGCACAAATGGCTCGGCTTTGTCGAGCCGGACGTGACGGCTCAAGAAGACCTGGAGCGCGTCGGGGACTGGTGGGTGGAATATATTCTGGCGTCCCGCGGTGAATACATTGGCCGCGTGCCCACGGCGAAAGACGGCGAAACACCCTTGATCGTCTGGATGTCCTATCTCGCGGAAGGCGGCGACGCCAGCAAACTGGGCATCGATTCGATCATTAAAACGCGGACGCCGAACTTGCTGACGCGGCTTCTCCTCGCCGATTTCGAAGGCGGCCATAAATCCAGGCATCGCAAACTGGATGGCCGCGGAACTTGGGAGGAGGACATCCCCGCGGAACTGCTGATCGTGGAACCCAATGGCCGCATGATCGCCCGCACGCTGCAGCGCGACCGTGAAGACGACATTCGCCGCACGCGCTTCGAACGTTTCGAACAATGGTTCAACACGATCAAGGAAAAATCCGAGCGTCAGAAGCCCAAGGAAGAAGAAAAACGCGACGATAAGAAATAGGCCCAACCCGGTGCCCCTAATCAAGGGGCAGGCTGCCTGACCATGGCAACCGATCCGCCCGTGAACGCATCCTGTTCACGGGCGATTTTTTTTGCGCATTTTCCTCATTTGACCCAGCCCAAAAGCCAACGAATAATTGAACTGGACGAAAGAAGGGATTTTCGTTAAAGCCAAACGGATTTTTCGTCGTACAAGGGAACAGAGTCAAATTTTCATCCCCCCCATGGGAACATCCAATGGCCCATTAGAGAGAGGACGATGTCGCCATGGCCCACATGTATCCTCGAAGCATGCTGCGGCACTATTTTGCGGGTCTGACCGAACAGACCTTCATCGCCACCTTGGGGATCGGCGATCCCGCCTTGATTGATTACCTCTCGGAGCTGTTATGCCGCTTTGTTCATATCGATCAGATTTATCCTCTGCGCGACCTCAAGGGCAAGCGGTTGGAAGAGTTGGCCGCCATGATTATGGCCGCGGAAGGCTATCCACCCGAAGGCCGCACTCGCCGGGAAATATACCGGCACATCGGCGACTTCGCCCTGTTCTGGACGGGCTTATTCCCGGAACAGCTCAAACGCATGCAAGCGCGTTTCAACCACGACTTCTTCATCGACTATTGTGCTCAAGGGAAACGTTCCTATCTCATCGCCAGTTCTTATGAGGACGAAGCCTGCAAGGATGAAGCCCCCGTTCTCAAGCGGTTGAGCGATGAATTCGAACTGTGCGCCTACGGGCTGAACCACGTCCGATCGGAATGGAATCAACCGGCTTCAGGCCGCGATGATGCCTTTTTCAAGCCGTCTGCGGATTAGGCCAGCGAACTTAAGGAAAAAGAGCGGAAGGCATGTCCTCCCGCTCTTTGTTGCTTCACGAATTCATTCGGTCTTGGCTCATTCCTTGGGCATGATGAAATCCGCCAAGAAGATTTGCGATCCCGGCATGCGGCCGTCGCGCGTGGAGGTCCACAGCAATTGCTTGCCGTCGGGACTGAAGACCGGCAGCACATCCGCTCCGGGGGCGTACGTGATCCGCCATTGTTTCCCTGAGTCCACGTGCATCATGTACAAATCATAATTGGGTCGCTTCATGGGATGGGCGTGATCGGCGGCGGAATAAATAATGTGCTTCCCATCGGGATGCCAGTACGGGCCCCAGTTCACGCCCTCGGTCTTGGTCAACTGGCGTTCGTTGGTGCCATCCGCGTTGATGACATAAATTTGCAGCCAATCTTTCTTGTCGCGGTCCGCTCGAAAGATCACCCGTTTGCCATCCGGGGAGAAGAAGGGGCCGCCGTTGTAGCATCCGGGAGCGTTGGTTAACTTGCGCACATTCCGGCCATCGCTGTCCATGATGTAGAGTTCAAGGTTCCCATCGCGGTTGGAGCAAAAGACGATCTGTTTGCCATCGGGGCTATAGGCCCCTTCGGCGTTGTAGCCGGGAGCGTCGGTCAAGAGCTTGAGTTCTCCGCCGTGCAGATCGGATTCATAGATTTTGATGTGCGGGTCAAAATCCCATTGATAGCGGCGGCGCTTGCCCGATTGCTTCTCCTCTTCGCGCTTGCCGCGTTCTTCATTCGCTTCTTGCAAATATTGGGGATTGGTGTGCCCGCTGGCAAAGATGATTTTTTGTCCGTTGGGGTGAAAATAGCCGCACGTGGTCCGGCCGCTTCCCGGACTGACGCGCCAAAAACGCCCCGATTCCAAATGCATGACGTACATCTGATAGAAGGGATTTTCGCCCTGCTCTTCCGCCTGGAAAATGATGTGCTTCATGTCCGGGGAGAAATAGGATTCGCCGGCGCGAAGAAAATGATGCGTGACTTGCTTGATATTCTTGAGGTAGCGGGCTTCTTCTTGAATCCAGTCATTTGCGGACGCCAAAGCCAAGCCTGCCAACAAGAAAAAGGCAACGAACGCATAGCGCATGGTGAACTCCTCGGAAGTAGGTTAAGATTAATATACCATTCCATGGCACCAAAGTCTCATTGAAGAGTCACAAGGATGCAGCAGGCCCTGCAATATCTTCAAGAGGTGTGGCAGCAGCAACCCCTGGCCTTGGCGGGGCTGTTGTTGGGGGCGCTCGCAGCGGGTTGGCTCCTCCTGGTTTGGTTGCGCCGCTGGGTGGGACGCGCCTCCCCCATCGCGGAACTCGCGCTGACGGAGGAAGTAGGCCAATATCCGGCGCCTCCCCCCTTATCCCCCAGCGACCCTCGGCTCAAAGTGCACGGCATCCCCATGCGCATCCGCCTGGTGGTGATCGCGCCGCTGGGCAGGGAAACGCAGCCGCTCTCGGCACAGGACGCCTCAACCTTGCTGCACGCCGCCCATCCGCATCTGGCCGAGGCCGCCTTGCGCGATCAAGCCAAGGCGCGCGTTTGGCCCATGCAATTGAGCAGCCAGGGATTTTCAGCCGCCGTGCAACGGCACACCTTGTTCCCGCCCACGTCCTCCAAAAAGACGATGTGGCTGCTCGTGTCGGGCAAAGTCATTCACGAAGAGCAAGCCTATGGGCTAGGCTTGGCCCTATGGGCGGAGCGGCCGCACACGCTAGGCCCCATTCACCTGGATAAACCCCATCGATGGATGGAAATTCTGCACTGGGTGGATTGAGGCAACCTATCGAAGCTTAATCGATGATTTTATTCAAGGGGTATTCGACGATGCCGCTGGCCCCTGCCGCCTTCAATTTCGGCATGATGACGCGCACGACGTTTTCATCGATGATCGTGTTCACATCGACCCAATCGGGATCGGAAAGGGACGCGATGGTGGGTTTCATCAGCGCGGGCAACAATTGCAGCACGTGCTGAAGGTCCTTGCGGCGAACGTTCATCATCAAGCCCACTTTGCCCTCAGCGGCCATGGCGCCTTGCAGCATCAGCACCAGGTCTTCCATTTTCCGCTGCTTCCAGGGGTCCATCGCCGACCGCGGATTGGCGATGAAGCGCGTGGTGCTCGTCAGCAGTTCCGCCACGATCCGCAGGTTATTGGCCCGCAGGGAGCTGCCCGTTTCGGTCACGTCGACAATGGCGTCGGCCAAGCGCGGGGGCTTCACCTCCGTGGCCCCCCAACTGAACTCCACTTGCGCTTCCACGCCATGATTGGACAGCCAGCGGCGAGTCGTGTTCACGAGCTCGGTGGCGATGCGCTTGCCCTGCAAATCCTTGATTTCATGAATGTCGGAATCGTTCGGCACCGCCAGGACCCAGCGCACCGGCCGCCGGCTCACTTTGCTGAACACCAATTCCGCCAGTTCAACGACCTGGGCGTCGTTTTCGATCACCCAGTCGTACCCGGTCAGGCCGCAATCCAATATGCCATCCTGCACGTAACGAGCCATCTCTTGGGCCCGCAGCAGGGTGCACTGGATTTCGGGATCGTCCATGGTGGGATAGTAGCTGCGATTGTGAAACGTGATTTTATATCCCGCCCGGCGAAACAACTCTCCCGTGGCTTCCTGCAAGCTCCCCGCCGGCAATCCCAACTTCAAAAATGGCGAACTCATTCCGCTCCTCATTTCTCAGCGATTCAATGTCCGCAGGGAATTTAAACCCCAACTCATCGAAGCGACGCAACCGGATCAGCTATTTTTTGTATACCGTCTTGGGGTCGAACAGACGCTCCCCCACGACGTGCCATTGTTCATTTTCCAGTCGCCGGAAGAAACAAGAGGGATATCCCTCATGGCAAGCGGCCTGCCCGACTTGATCCACCTTGAGAAGGAGGGTGTCCGCGTCGCAATCGACCCAAATTTCCAACACTTTTTGGACGTGGCCGCTTTCTTCACCCTTGCGCCAAAGCTTGTTGCGACTGCGGCTGAAATAGACGGCCCGACCAGTTCGGCACGTTTCGTCAAACGCTTCCTGATTCATCCATGCCATCATCAAGACCGTTCCCGTTTGGGCGTCTTGGGCAATGGCAGGGACCAATCCCCCTGCCTTGGCAAAGTCGATCATGAACCTTCCTTTCAGCGGATGCACACGGAGTCGCGGCCACGACCACTATCGTTATCAATATAGGTCGTTGACGATGCTGGAAAGCACGCCGCCGTCAAATGGGATTAATCTCACTCGCAGGCAAGGCTCATTCGACCTGCGCTGCGCTGGCTTGGAATTTCGACAAAACCGTGGGAATGATGGTTTCGGGGAGAAAGCGGGAGAGATCGCCGCCCAGGGCCGCGATTTGCCTGATCAGCGTGCTGCTCAGGTGAGTGAAATCCACTCTTGGCAACAAAAACACCGTGTGAATGGCGGGATCCAACGTTTGATTCGTGAGCGACATGCTGAATTCATATTCCATGTCGCTCACGGTCCGCAAGCCACGGATCATGACCCGCGCTCCCACTTCACGCACGAAATGCACCGCCAACCCCGTGAACGTTCGCACTTCGACGTTGTTGAAGGGGCGAGCCACCTCCGACACCATCTGTTGTCGTTCCTCGATCGAGAAACTATGCTGTTTGTCCGGATTCAAGCCCACGCCAATAACCAATCGGGGGAAAATGAGGCTACACCTGCGAATAATGTCCAAGTGCCCAAGATGGATCGGATCGAACGCTCCCGGGTAAACGGCCGTGAGCGGCTGCGGGGTTTGTTCCAAAGGCATGCATGGACTCCTGAAACTCCAAACCAACATGCGCCAAAATCGAAGTAGTGCTCCGACTTCTACTATGAACCCATTGCCATTTTGGCACCATAAACGGTAGATAAATCTTCAGCCTCATCACATTATATTACCATAACATCTTATACCATATGCACTTACATTAAGCAATCGAATATCCATTCAACTGGTGCATGATTTGCTTTATTGGATGGATAACCACTGTTGGGGGTAGATCATGAACTTTTGGATGTGGCGGCCGGACTCTCATCCCCTGTCCAATCTTGAACAGCAGATGAATCAACTGTTCAACATGACCATGAATTTGGTCGGTCGCCAGTTATTTCAAACCGATCAGCCCTTCCTGCAAAGCAACCTTTACGAAACAGCTCAGGACTATTTTTTCCTCATGCCGCTGCCTGGCGTCGATGCGAATCAGATTGAATTGCAGATCGCTGGCAATCATTTAATGATCAAGGGTGACCGCCGGCGGCCGGATCATATAGCGGATGAAGCCTATCGCCGGCAAGAGCGTTGGATGGGACGGTGGCAGAGATCGATTCCGCTGCCGCCGCGCGCCGACGTCGCCCACATCTCCGCTTCCCTGGAGAATGGGATACTGCTCATTCGCCTGCCCAAGCAGCCCGAGCCTCAACCCCATGTCCTGCCGATCAAGGTCCGACAAACACACGCCGGCCCGACCACGATCACGGCCGAAGGCCCCGCATTCGATGAAAGGAATGGCGCCTCATGAGCGAATCGGTTTCACCCGAAACATTGGGCCCCGTCAAGGGAGACGCGGCGCCTTTCGTCTATTCACCGGCGCTGGATATCCATGAAACCGCCGAGGGGCTGGTGCTCGAAGCGGATTTACCCGGCGTGGCGGCTGATCAATTGCAAATCCAAGTGCAAAACAATGTCTTGCAGATTTATGGCAAGGTCCAATGGCCTCTTCCAGACGATTGCCGCGCCCTCCATGCAGAAATTCAGCCAGGCGACTTTTATCGCTCCTTTATCCTAAGTGATGAAGTGAATACGGAAAAAATTGAAGCCGATTTCAAGAATGGGGTGTTGACCCTCTTTCTACCTAGAGTCGAAAAGTCGAAACCGCGTAAAATCGAAATTCGAACGCAAGGACAAGATCGCTAGAGAAGGTCAAGCGATAGACGGCATGTCCCGTTCATGGGGCGATCCACTAATCATCCTCTTGGTCCATGTCCCACAGGTCGAACTGCCCTGTCAACCAGGCCAAACATTTTCCCCAATTGGATCGGTTGCCCGGCGTGAGGCTGCCCAACAGACGCGGCCCGCTGGCGCCGGTCACGCTCGGCACATTGGCTGCCTCGCCATCGAGAAACAGACAAGCCAGCACGGCGGCCGTCACGGCCTGGTGACTCTCCCCGGGAACGCCATGCTGCTCGCTGCGGTCCAAGGGAATGCCTGGGAACTGTTCTTCGATGAGCCTGAGCAAGAAGCCATTGCGAGTCCCCCGCCCCGTCAGGATGACCCGATGCACTGGCGGCCCCTTGTGGACGCCAAGCCGGCCCAGGCCATGCCGCAAGGACCATGCCAGCCAATGGTGAGCCGTGCACAAAACGTCTTCGCCTTTCCATGATTTCTGTTGCGCTTGAGCGACGGTTTGCTTGGCCAGTTCATCGCTGAAATGTTGCCGATGCAGGCTCATGGGCAGCTTCTTATGGAGCATGGGGTGCTGTTGCCAGCGCTCCAAAAGCTCTGGAATTTGCTTGCCTTGAACGGCCCAATGCCCGATGGCGTCCATGCGGTCTTGATGGCGGCCGAGGTGATGCATCAACGCTTCCAACAAAGCCATCCCGGGGCCGCACTCGAGGGAGCGGACGTTGGCCGGGTCGCTTGCGGCGCTGAGAAGGCTCACTTGGGTGAGCCCGCTTAGATGCAGAATGAGCCTGGACTCATCGGGGACTTGAAACAGCAAGGCGTCGACCAGCGCCGCGAGCGGCGCTCCATGGCCATGAGCGGCCAGGTCCCGCCAGACAAAATCATGAATCGTGGAAAGCCCAGTGCGTTCGGCCACGATGGCGGGGGCGCCCAGCGAAAGATGCGTGGGCACGGCCCCATCGCTTTCATGGCAGGCCGCCAGTCCGAGCAAGCCCGCGCACAAGACGCGCCCCAAACTGACCCCGGCCCGATCTGCCATCTGCCTGGCCGTGTGCGCCGCGGCTTCGCCAATCACGCGATGAGCCACGGCCGCTTGAAACGTGTCCGCCGAGCGCGGCTGAGCCACGCGATGCAGCAATTGACGGACCTCTTGTCCGAACGCTTCCGCGTGGGTTCGCCGAACCATGACGCGCAGCTCGCGCCCCTGGTCAAAGACCTCCACCAGGGCTGCTTGAACGCCATCCAAGCATGCCCCGCAAGACAGTCCCATGACCAGCCGTTTGATCATGTCGGCCTCGCGGACGAACCGGTTGCTGCATGAGGGCGAGGGGTTCAACCAGCCAAATCAAGCCGCCAACTGCAAGGCCATTTCCTTGCGGGTGCAGGCTTGAACGAAGGATTCGAACAATTGCATGTCGAGCGCCGAAGCCGTCTCGGAATGCGGATGCCATTGCACGCCAATGCAGTACCAATCGCGCTCCACGGATTCAAAGGCTTCAATCACGCCATCGCTGGCCTTGGCGGCAATCTTGAATCCGGGGGCCAATTGATTGACCGCTTGTTGATGGTAGCTATTCACGCGCACTTCCGTGCCGCCGTAAATCGCATCGAGGCGCGTGCCCGGCTCGAGCAAGACCAAATGGCGATGCACGCCGCCGGTGAGATCCTTGTGCGGAAAGGTCTTGGGGCTATCGCTGGGCAAATGCAGGAAGATCGACCCGCCCGCCACGACATTCAGCTCCAACATGCCCAAGGAGACGGCCAAGACGGGCATCTGCCGATCCAGAATAATCTTGCACAAGGCGCGATCAAACTCCTCGCGGCGCGCCGGCATCGGCTGCACCGCGGGATGCGGGTTCATACCCAGGCGCCGTGGATCCATGTCGAGCGGACCGCTGGTCAACAAAAAACCATCCAATCGCGACATGATGTCTTCCAAATCACGATCCTTGAGGGCAGGCGAGATGATGATCGGCATACCCCCTGCTTGATAGATGGCATCGGCGTAACCCGCATGAACGCGCAGTTGGGCCGAACCATTCTTCCCCGCGGGAAGATAGTCCATGTTGAGGCCGATCATCGGGCGGGTTGGTTTCGACGCAGGGTGCTTCGCCATGAGTTTCCCTCCTTGGAAAGTAGTCGGCGCGGCGGACAAGTCTTTCATCGTTAAAGGCCGCGCTCGTCCCTGAGGTCAAGCCTAACGACACAGAGACGTGCGAGTATAGGCTGGCGAAAATGCACTTTCAAGCCCACTTAGAGAACTTTTTTTCAGGGTCGATCAGCAGATGGTTTGACGTCCATGGCCCGCCGCCTTACGCTGATGATGTGCACTCGTGCACGAAAACCGCAGCGGCTCGGCCTCTTTGTGCCGTTCACGTTACCAACATGGGGATCATCGTTAATTAGATCAGGCAGAAACCATGAACCTTGAATCCTTGGCGCAAAAAAAGGTGATCCTCACCGGCGGCGGCAGCGGCATTGGCCGCGCTTCGGCCTTGGCCTTGCACCAGGCGGGCGCCCACGTGCTCATCACCGGCCGCAACGAAGACAAGCTGCGATCGGTCAAGGAAGCAGCCCGCGGCAGCGCGCCTTTTCATTATCGCCTGTGCGACGGGACCAAGGCGAACCAAGTCGCCGAGACCGTCCCATGGGCGTTGCAGCAACTCGGAGGAAGAATCGATATCCTGGTCAACAACGCCGGGCTCAACACGAAGGAGCGCTCCGCGCGCTCCCTGTCCCCCGACCAATGGGACCAAGTGATCGCCGCGAATTTACACAGCGCCTTTTATTTCATTCACGCCGTTCTGCCGGTCATGAGCCAGCAGCGCGAGGGGCTGATCATCAACATCACCTCCGTGGCGGGCAAGCGCGCCTCCAAGCTCGGCGGCGCCGCTTACTCCGCTTCGAAGTTCGGCATGCAGGCCCTCAGCCTGTGCGTGGGCTTGGAAGAGAAGGACCATGGCATTCGCTGCACGGCGATCATTCCAGGCGAAGTCGACACGCCGATCCTTGACCAGCGCCCGGAGCCGGTCACCGCCGAGAAAAGAAAGCAAATCCTCCAACCAGAGGACGTGGCGCAAGCCGTGCTGTTCGTGGCTTCGCTGCGCAGCGGCGTGAACGTTCCCGAATTGATCATCACGCCGACGCAACAAGCCTATGCCTGATGGCAAGGATGCATTTTCCCTCCCCTTTGATGTTCAGGAGTTGTCATGTCGTGCAGAGTTCTCCCGTGCGTTCTGATGGTTTTGCTGCTTTCAAGCTGCCAAAAAACGACCATGATCTTCAGTGATCAGAAAGTGACCATCGAAGCGGGCAGCGTGAAGGAACTGGTCGTCGATGCGCCCAAGACGGATCAACAGGTGGACGTGACTTTGGAAGGCAATGGCGATTTGGAAGCTTATCTGGTCGTCGGTTCGCCCAAGGCCGTCGTTGAACTGCTGCAAAACGGCCGAACGCCGGCCGCTGGGAGTTACGTCGCCATCAGCAAAGTGCAAAAGAAGGGCGAGCTGAGAGGAAAGGTCCCTGCCGGTTCCGAGTACGCTGTCATTCTCAGCAATCCAGGCGGAACGACCAAGGAATTCATCGTGTCGATTCGCGGTTCGACGGCCAGATAAACAGGGTTATATTCAGGATTACGGAATGAGTGTCGAAGCTGCCTCTATGGTCATGATGTCTTTCCTGGCCGTCGAGTCCATCATTTGGTTGATTGGGTTAACTTGGCTTGTGCAATCGCGGCGGCGGGCCGACCCCATCCCGGAAGCCATGACCACGGCCTTTTTCGAAGAAGCGGCTCTGGCATCGTGTGATCGGCTGCAAGGCGCCATCGAACTCCCAGGATCGCCAAGGGAAATCGCAACCAGGCTCAAGCGGGCCGTCAACGATCCCGATAAGAATCCTTTTTACCCCTTGCTGATCATCCAACATCAGAGCGACCACGAACTGACGCTGGCGCGGTCCGATGCGGCTCCGGGCCATCCACTGCTCCAGCGCACGCCCCAATTAAGCTATCATTCCTTGCAAGAACCAACGCCGCAACGCACCTCGATCGCCTACCTGCTGTACACAACTCCTCCCCGGGCCTGGCTGCTGGCGGGATGGGTCGTGCAAATGTTGGCCCTGGCAGCATTGGTTGGAGGAAGCCTGTTGATTTACCATTTTTTCTTGAGCAGCGATGAACCAGAGATGCGCGTTCAGGTCATACAAATGGTCCAAATCGGCCATTTTCTCTGGCCAAACTTCGTTGTTCTTGGCAAGGTGCGCTGGCTCCGCAAACAAGTCGCGCAAGGATGGGAATCCTGGCTGAGCCATGCCGCTGCAACTTCAGCCGGCCCACCCAACCATTCATGACCCTATGAGACGAGCCGCCGCTGCATCCGCAATGGACGTGGCTTATTTCTTCAATTCAATGGGAACCTGGTCGATCTTGGCCGCCAGGATAAAGTCATTCTCCGACAGGCCGTTCAAGGCATGAGTCATGATTTCAATGCGCACCTGGCGATAGCCGGTGAGGTGCAGGTCGGGATGATGATCCTGCTCCTCGGCGATGGCCGCGATGTGCTGAAAGAAGCCGATGGCCGCCATGAAATCCTTGGCTTGCCATCGACGCTCAATCGCTTTGCCGTGCTCCGCAAGCCGCCACTGCGGCAAGGCTTGGAGCAATTCGGCCACTTGCTCGGGACGCAGCGGTTTCACGCCCCCCTCGCAGGGAACGCATTTCTGACTGGCCAATCGCGCCGCGACGTTCTCGCTCATGCTTCATCCCCCTTTGTAAATCACCTCTCCACGCGATGTTCGCATCTCTGCAACCCTGGCTCAACGAATTTGTTGAAAATCTGTTTCATTTTCTCGCTGCTGGGACATTTTATGAATGGGATGAACTGGTCGCTTGCGGCACGCGAAAACGTGTGCCACAATGCTGGCCGGGCTTCCGTGTCATCGCCCCCTGCTATTTCATGCGATCCAAGTACGTCGTGCAAGGAAAGTCAACATGGCACTTACGCAAGCCAATCGGCAAATGGAGCTCATCACCCCCCTGGGAACCGATAAGCTTTTAATCGTCGGCTTCTCCGGCACGGAAGCGATTTCCGAGCTCTTCCGCTACGATATCGAGGTTGTGGCCGAGAAAGGCACGGATGCCCCGTTCGATAAAATTCTGGGACAAAGCATCACGATTCGGCTCAATTTGCCCGAGAACAAGAAACGCTTTTTCAACGGCATCTGCTCCAAATTCAGCCGGGCCGACATTGGCACGAAATTCACCTCGTACAGGCTGGAAATGGTGCCGAAATTGTGGCTCTTGACGCTGCAATCCCAAAGCCGCATTTTTCAACATCTCTCGGTCCCCGATATCCTTAAGAAAGTCCTCTCGGGAATCGATCACAGCTTGAATGTGCAGGGGACCTTCCATCCCCGCGATTTTTGCGTGCAATACCGTGAATCCGACTTTCACTTCCTTAGCCGGCTGATGGAAGAAGAGGGCATTTATTATTTCTTCAAGCACACCGAGAGCGGCCATCAAATGGTCCTGGCCAATACCCCGCAAGGCCATCCTGCTCTCGCCGAAGGGTCCACCTTGATTCACTCCAGCCACGTCGGCGTGGGCGGGGATCAGTCGCGCATCTTCGGCTGGAAGAAAACCCAGGAATTGATGACCGGCAAAGTGACCCTCTGGGACCATTGCTTTGAACTGCCGCACAGGCATTTAGAAGCTACCAAACCCATCATCGACTCCGCCAGTTTGGGGGAAGTCAATCATAAACTGAAGCTCTCCATGAACGGCAATCTGGAAGCCTATGACTTCCCTGGCGCCTATGCCCAACGCTTTGACGGCATCGACAAGGGCGGCGGCGAACAACCCGCCGAGATTCAAAAAATCTTCGAAGACAATGTCCGCACAACGGGCATCCGCATGCAGGAATTGGCCTCGCCTACGCTGTACGCCGAAGCCAAAAGCAGCTATCGCCACGTCATCTCAGGCCACAAGTTTACCTTCAAGCCCACTCCCGATGATCACGCCTCCACGGGACTCATGGCCGCCGGGAGCTATGTGATCACGGCCGTGAAACACGAATGCCGCGTCTCGAGCAACTATCACTCCGGCGATTGGGGCGGCATGGATTACAACAATCTTTTCAAATGCCAACCCGAAGCCCTGCCCTTCCGGCCGCCGCGCAAGGCCGTGAAGCCGGTGGTCCAAGGTTCGCAGACGGCCGTCGTGGTCGGCCCCGCGGGCGAGGAAATCTTCGTCGACAAATACAGCCGGGTGAAGGTCCAATTCCATTGGGATCGCGAAGGCAAAAATAACGCCGACAGCTCCTGCTGGCTGCGGGTCGGCACCCCCTGGGCGGGGAAAAATTGGGGCATGATCCACATCCCCCGCATCGGCCAGGAAGTCATCGTCGATTTTCTCGAAGGGGATCCCGATCAACCGATCATCGTCGGCAGCGTCTACAACGCCGACATGATGCCCCCCTATCCCTTGCCGGACAACAAGACGCAGTCCGGCGTCAAGAGCCGCAGTTCGCTCAAGGGCACGCCGACGGACTTCAACGAATTGCGGTTCGAAGACAAGAAAGACGCGGAACACGTCTATTTCCACGCACAAAAGGACTTCTTCCGCGTCGTCGAGCACAATGATGATCTCAAGGTGGGCTTTGGCGTCAAGGAAGGCATCAAGACGCATGAAGACGGCAGCCAAACGGTGGCCATCTACAACAATCAAAAAATCAACGTCGGCGATAAGAAATGCAAGGATGGCAGCCAAACGGAAACCATTTGGAACAATCAGACCGTAACGATCGGCGCGGGGAAGACGGAATCCAATAAAGGCGACCAAACGGTCAAAATCTGGAATAATCAAGAAATTGTCGTGGGTGATGGCAAGGGTGCCAATCCGGATGGCAGCCAAACCGAGACGATTTGGAAAAATCAAACGCTGATCATCAAGGAAGGTGATCGCACCAAGACCATCGAGAAAGGGAATGAAACCATCACGCTTAAAAAAGGGAATCGTGAAACCACTCTGGATCAAGGGAATGACACGCTTACCCTGAAGCAAGGCAACCTGACCATCGAAGCCAAAGCGGGGAAAATTGAGATTTCCGCCGCGCAGAGCATTGAACTCAAAGTGGGCGGGAACAGCATCAAAATCGAACAATCCGGCGTCACCATGAAGGGCATCATGTGCGAGGTGAACGGGTCGGCCCAAACGACCATCAAGGGCGGCGTGGTCATGATCAATTAATGGCAGCTTCTTATCCTGATGGATCGAGCGCGACATGACGACCTTATCGAAAATCACCTTCAAGCAAGCGCAAGAGGTCAGCCAACTCTTTGGCAAGCCCCCGCCCCTGAGCGAGGAAGCGATGAAGTTGTTGCAGCCATCCCAGACGCCCGCTCAATTCATCGAACAGCTTGCGAGCAAACACATGCTGCATGACGCTGTCACGTTTCTCTGCCATGCCCTGCCGAAACGAGAAGCCATCTGGTGGGGCCTGCAATGCGCCAAGGAGGCCCATGGCTCCGCCCCGGCCGACCCGGTGAAGAAAGCCCTGCAAGCCACAGAGAAATGGGTGCTGGAAACCACCGAGGAAGCCCGCCGCGCCACGCAATCCGCGGCTGAGGCGGCCAAGCTGGAGACCCCCGCTGGCATGACGGCTTACGCCGTCTTCGTGAGCGGCGGCAGCGTCGCTCCGCCAACCGTGACCGAGGAAGTCAAACCGCCCGAGCACTTGACGCCGCTCATGGTCGCATCGGCCATCAAACTATGCACCGTGCAAACGCAGCCTGAGAAAGCCGATGAAAAGTTGAAGCACTTCCAACAGATCGGGTTGGACGTCGCTTCAGGCAAGAATGTTTGGAAAAAATAACCCATCGCAGGGGAAGCATCATGGGAATGCCAGCCGCTCGTTTAGGTGATCCACACGTCTGCCCCATGGTGACAGGGGTCGTCCCGCACGTGGGCGGACCGATTCTCCCGGCCTGCTGCCCCACGGTGCTCATCGGCGGGATGCCCGCGGCTCGGGTCAGCGACATGGCCACGTGCGTCGGCCCTCCTGACGTGATCGCCATGGGGAGTGCCACGGTGCTCATCGGCGGGATGCCCGCGGCCCGCTTGGGCGACTCCACCGCGCATGGCGGCGTGATCGTCATGGGCTTCCCCACGGTATTGATCGGCTAATCGGCCTGCCGCCCAGGCCGTGCCGACCTCAGGGAAACCACGTGGACACTTCCTCCAAGGACTTGCGCCGCAAGTTGGGCACTTCGCAGTCAGCCGCGGGATACCCAATGGGGAACAGGATGTAGGGCCGTTCATTGGCTGGCCGCTTAAGCAGCTTGTTCAAAAACCCCATCGGGCTGGGAGTATGGGTGAGCGTCGCCAGCCCCATCATGTGCAGCGCGGCGATGAAAAAGCCGCAGGCAATGCCCACGCTTTCCTTGGTGTAATAGTTCTTGCGAACGCCTTCCGCCTCGCCCGGGCTCCATAACTCCTCAAAAACCACGACAATCCAAGGGACGATTTCCAAAAAGGGCTTGTGCCAATCCGTGCCGAGCGGGCGCAGCGCTTCCTTCCAGGATTCGGGCATGCGTCCTCCTTCATACGATTGCCTTTCTTCCTCCTCCGCGGCTTCACGAATTCGTTTCTTCAGGCTCGGATCGCTGATGGCCACGAAGTGCCACGGTTGGCGATGGGCGCCCGATGGTGCCGAGGAAGCGGTTTGGATGGCCCAGGCGATCAACTCCCGGGGCACCGGTTCATTCGAAAAATGCCGCACGCTGCGGCGTGCTTGCAAATGATCATGAAAGTCCAGGGCTCGTTGCTGCATCTCCTCGATGGGAAGCCGCGTTGGGCGATAGGGAATGAAGGCCGGTTGATCGTCGGACAGATGGGCCATGGATGATCCTCCCTGCGGCCTGGCTAAGGGGGAAACGATTCCCCTTCCAGAAAGAGAAGAGCAGGCTAAAATGTCTTGGTTCAACATAGTCACTTTAACACAAAGGGGGCAACCATGCGGGGATGGATAATGGCTGGCCTTGCAAGCATCATCTGCGCCTGGTGTTGGTTGCTCCCCACAGGCTCCCAGCCGCCGCCCTCGGCCGCCGCCGCATTGGAAAAGGTTTCTCCTGCCCTCAAGATGCTTCCCGAGAACGCCGCATTGTTCCAGTCCTATCTGCGCCTGGGCGAACAATGGCAGCGGTTGCAATCCAGCCAGGCTTGGAAGAAGTTCACCCAGCTCTCCTTCGTGCAGGACGCATGGGCGCAAATCAAGGCCGTGCCGCTGGGACCGGACGGCATGCCCCTACAAAATTGGTTCGAACAGCATGCCTTTCAGGAACAGTGGAAGATGATCCGCCCCTTGCTCCAGCAAGAAGTGTTTTTGTACGCGGGCGAGGACGTCAGCCAACTTTTCTCCCTGCTCGGCCACCTCAACGCTGCGATCACTGCCGCGCGCTTCGAGCATACCTTCGTCGTCGATCGCGGCAATCTAGCCCTGGACCAAGTCCGTCAAATGCTCTACACGCTGAACGAACATTGGGATGACCTGGTCGTGCCGGACGTCATGGTCGGCTTCAAGGTTCCCGATCAGCGGCTGGCCGAGACCATGCGGACCAAGCTCAAGATGGAGTGGCTCATCCAATTGCAGGCCCTGCCCATATGGAAGGATCGCGTGCGCTTGCAAAAGCTGGGCGGGGTCGAATACCTCACGCTCCAGTGGGACGGCAAGATGGTTCCCTGGGAGCTGTTTCCCTGGAAAGAATTCGAGGACGAAGAGGGGGAGTTTGAAGATCTGCGCGACCATCTCCGCGCCCTCAAGGGCGTCGTTTGCATCGGTTTGAAGGAGCAGTATTTCATCGTGAGCTTGAGCGAATCCACCGAATTCATCGCGGATTTGTCCAAGGGGCCGCGTTTGCTGGAGAGGAAAGAATTGGCCCCCCTGGCCGGTCTGGCCGATCGGGCCATTTGCGGGATTTCCTACCTGTGCTCCGATCTCCGCGGCACCACGACCTCGCAAACCATGCAGGAGTGGCTCGATGAGATGGATGAGATTCTGGAAGACTTCAACGTCGATGAGAAAATCGCCGAGCGGATCAAGGCCGACCTCGAAGCCTTGATCGATGAATGGCTGACCTACGAGACGGAATTTGGCGCCTTGGTCAGTTGCAGCATGCTCGCGCCGAACGGCTATGAAACCCGTGAATGGGACTACAGTCGTTATCCCCTCGTCGATGGCTCCAAGCCGCTTTCCTTGTTGTCGCATCTGGGGGGGCAGCCCTGCGCCGCCCACGTGGGGCGCGCCAAGCACCATGCGGAAGTCTACGAATTGGCGTCCAAATGGGTCCCCATCGCTCATCGGCACATGGAAACCCTCCTCCTTCCCATATGGCCCGATGAATTCAAGAACGCCTATCAGGACGTCATGCGCTGGGTCAAACCCCTCGCGGCACGGTTCGATCGCGCCAATCGACTGTTCATCGCGTCCATGGATGATGGACAAACCGGATGGGTCTTGGACGCCCAATGGCAAAGCCAACAGTGGCATAGGGTCTTGCCCAAAAGCCCCGATGCGCTGCCCATGTTGGAATTCGGCGCCATCCTGGCGGTGAAGAATCCGGCCCATTGCCGCCAAGCCTGCGAGGAATATCGGTTGATCTTCAACGAAACCATGGCCCACTTACAAACCTGGTGGCCTAACTTACCGCCATTCGAAATACCTTCCCCCGAAGTGAAAGAACAAGGCGGCCACACCTACTTTCACTTTGCGCTGCCCAAGTCGTGGGGCTTGGACGAACAGATGGCGCCGACCGGCGGTTTGTCAAAACAGGTCGGCGTGCTGGCGCTATCACCGAAGCACGCGGAAAGGCTTTTGCGCCCCACTCCCTTGCAATGGCCCAAGGACACGCTGTCCGAATGGAGTGACCGCCCGCTGGCCAGCGTCACTTACGTCCGCACGGGCGAGTTGATCCGGAAAACGCTCCCCTGGTACGATTTCCTCCTGCAGGCCGATGGCATGGGCATCAAGGATTCCCTGGGATGGTCGGATCAAGTTTGCCGCGAGGCGCGCGAGCTGATTGAATTTCTCGCCTGCTGGGAGGGATATTACAGCGTGACGCATCAGGACAAGAACGTCCTGGTGACGCGTTCCTTTTGGGTCTTCACCGACTGGGCCAAGTAAGATCGACCGCTCCCGCGGCCACTAGCCCGAGGACAGAGGGCCATTCGCCGCGGCGGATCGCGCCCGGCCTGGCGAACGCTGCACATCGATCCGATCCATGATCAAGCTGACCATCTGTTCAAGGAGGGGCAAGTAATCGGTGCCGGCGATCATTTCGACTTGCGTCAGGAGGAGCCGTTTCCGTTCCAAGCGATCAATGAAATAACAGACACCCTCATGGGTCAGCGGGCCGCCCGTGCCCTGCAAGGAGAGCAGTTCATCGACGTCGGTAGGCCCCAGTTGAGCGGCGCGATCGGGATTCGCCTCCATCCAGGCGAGCAATTCGGGCTGCTGAGCCAGAATTTCATCCCGGGGCACGGGGGCTTTGGGGCCGCGCAAGCGCCGCAGCAACTCGGGCAGCGGCGCCTCGACCAATTCCTCAACGGTAAAGCCCAAAGCCGTGGCACAGGCCCTCAAGGTGTCCCCCCGCAGGCGGACCGAAGGCTGGGTCATGATGTTGCGCGCTGTTAAGCGGTTGAGATGGGCGGCCTCGGCAAACGCTTTTTGCGTCCAGCCCCGTTCCCGCACCAGACGGGCAATCCGTTGCGACAGCGATAAGCGGCGATCGTTGGACTTCTCCATGGCGTCCACGTGTTTCATCATGAAGGGTTACTGCCCCATCCATGGCGGCGGAAAGGCGCCAGCCGCGTATTGACGGGCAAGTTCAAGATAGCGTTGGTTGATGGATTGCGTCCTGCGCACTTCTTCCTCGGTCACCGGTCGAACCACTTTGCCGGGGATGCCCATGACCAGGCTGCGGGGCGGAATGCGGGTGCGTTCGGTCACGATGGCCCCGGCCGCGATGATGCATTCCTCGCCCACGACCGATCCTCCCAAGAGTCGGCAGCCGATGCCGCACAAAGTGCCGCGACCGATGCGGACGCCGTGCAGCAAGGCCAGATGGCCGGCCACGACGCCCTCCTCGATGACCTGCGGCGCGTCATGATCCGCGTGCACAATGCAGCCATCCTGCAGATTGACGTTTTTCCCCACGGTCAAGCGCGCCACGTCGCCGCGGAGCACGCAGCCGAACCAGATATTGGCCCCGGTCAGCAGCTTCACGTCGCCGGTGATCACGGCCGTTTCCGCGACGAAACAGTCACCAATGGCCCGCATCCGACTGGCTGACATAAAGCATCTCTCCCGTGTTCGATATAATAACTTACCATTTTCCCCGGCCTACAAGGAATGCGAAAAAATGGCAATCGATTGGCAACTTCTCCCTCCGTGGCTGCAGAAGGTTCGCAACGTGATACTCGTAACGCATATGCGGCCGGATGGCGACGGCATCGGCTCCCAACTGGCCCTGGCGGAAGCCTTGCGCTCGAAGGGGATCAAGGTCCGCGTCGTCATCCCGACGAGCTTCCCCGCCCGGTATCGCTTTCTCGATCCCGAACAGGAAATCACGGTTTTCACCCCTCCCGGCGATGAGCTGCGCGACGCGGACGGCATCATCGTCATGGATACGGGGACGTGGAATCAACTGGGCAAGTTTGCCGACTTCATGAAATCCATGGACGTGCCCAAACTCGTGATCGATCATCACCTGACGCAGGACGATCTCAACGCCACGCGCTTGGTGGACATCACCGCGGAAGCGACGGGCCGCCTGACTTTCGAAGCCATCCAGGCGCTTGGCCAAGCCGTGACGCCGCGGATGGCGGAATGCCTGTTCACGGCCCTGGCCATGGATACCGGCTGGTTTCGGCACAACAACACAAGCCATCGCTCCTTTGCCTTGGCGGCGCAGCTCGTCGAGGCAGGCGCCCGGCCCGAGGTCCTGTACCGCGAACTCTTCGAGAACAATTCCTTGGGGCGGCACAAGCTCACGGGCTTGATCCTCGAACGCACAACCCTAGCCGCCAACGGCTTGATCGCCCATACCTTCATCCAGGCCAGCGATTACGCCCAGACCGGCGCCATGCCGCCCGACAGCGAGGACATGGTCAACTGGACCTTGAGCCTGCAGGGCGTGGAGATCGGCTTGCTTTTCATCGAACAGCCAGCGGGCGGCACGAAAGTCAGTTTCCGGTCCAAGAAAAAACTCAACGTGGGCCGCCTGGCCGAGCAATTCGGAGGCGGCGGCCATGCCGCGGCCGCAGGTGCGATTGTCCACGCTCCCTTAAATGAGGTCAGGGAGCAAGTGCTGCTGGCCGTCATCCGAGCCATGGATCCCGAACGCAACCCAAATTGTGCCGAATGATTGACACGGCATGGCGGCTGGCGTGAAGTTGAACCAGGAACTGGTGCGGCGGGTTAGCGCATCAGATGCAAGTCATCAGCGTGGGTGAGTTCGATTTGCGGCTTGTTTTCGAAGGTGGAGATTTTGCCGCGAACGCGAATGCTGCGCAGGACGAATTCGGTACGGTCTTCAATGCGATTGCGCTTTAAGACTTTATCAAACCACATGGCTGGCACGACCACGGCGAAATTGCCCTCGTCCCGATGGTGGGCATGGCTGTTGATAAAGAAACGCGTGCTGGCTTCGCCGGTCGATCGGACGATGAAATCGACGACCACGTCCTTGCCGATGAACTGCGGCGCCTCCTGCACCGTGATGGAGGGCAGCATTCTTACTTGATCGATTTTCGTGACGCGGATGAACGGAAAGCGGTCATCCTTGAAATCCACGACGCCGCGGACTTGAATGCCCCGCCCCACGGCGTCGGCAAGCTGAGACCCATGCAATCGGTCGATCAATTCCCGATCGGTCCCATCACGCAGCGAGATCGATAACAAATTGGCGGTCAGCGGCGGAGCTTCGCTCTGAAGCAATTTGAACTCGCCCTCTGCCACGACGTCGGCAACGATCATGTCCACGACCACCTCCTCGTTGCGATGGTCCCGCGCCTCGGAGGGTTTGATCCACTTGAGCTTATCCCAACCCGCTTCGGAAGACCATGGAGCCGTGCTCTGCGGACTCGTGCGGGTGGACGAACCCGTGATGGGACGATCTGAAGTGCGGCGCTGTTCGCCGCGATCGTCTCCTTGAGCCCACCAAAAAAGGAACACGGTGATGGAGATGATGATGGCCAAGCCGCTGATGGAACCCGCAGCGATCATCAGGATTTGCCGCTGTTTTCTCTTCGCTTTGCGCTCTAAATCATAGCCGTCATCGTCATCGTGCTCCCCTTGATAGCGCGGCAAATGCTTTGGCGTGTTGGCGAGATCGGAGGCATTATCCACGACCGTTTCGACGTAGCGCTGCGAGCCTTGCGGCGAGGGGGGCGCCATCATGATGGCGGAAGAGGATGGCGAGGAGAGCGGCGCCTTCATTAGCGGCGGCGTCGTCATCGCTAGCAGTTGTTTGATCGACCAACTTCCCGAGGAGCGATTCGAGGAAGTGACGGAATAGGGCAATAGATCGCGGATCAAGGGGCATAGTGGCGGCATTTCTTTGTCAGCGGGCGGCGGGATGGGCACTTGCGTCCATGGGGCCAAGGCTTCCACGACCAACGCGGGTGCGGGATAGCGGTGGTCGGGATTCTTGGCCAGCATCGTCTTGACGACTTGCTCCATTTCCACTGGAATTTCAGGGCGAAGCTGAGTGAGGGCGTCCGGCTCTTTCGTTTGGTGATACATCAATTTTTGCGTGATCGTGCCCTTGTCGAAAGGCGGCCGGCCCGCGAGAAGGAAGTAAAAGGTCGCCCCCAGCCCGTAAATGTCGGCGCGAATATCGACGCCGCTGACATTTAAGGCTTGTTCGGGAGCGATGTAGTCCGCCGTGCCCAGGACGGTGTTGCCGTCGTACTTGCGGGTCAATTCCTCCTCGTCGCCGACGAAGAGGCGGGAGAGCCCCAGGTCCAGAAGCTTGAGCACGCCTTGGCGATCGAGGAGCAAATTCGCGGGTTTGATGTCGCGATGGAGCCAGCCGCACTCAAAGGCATGTTGCAGCCCCATCGCCGCTTGAGCGATGTAGTGAGCGGCCCGGGTCGGGTCGATGCCGATGTTCTTGTAGTATTTGGTGATGAGGATTTCGAGGCTGACCCCATCCACGTATTCCATCACCATGAAGTGCATGCCGTTTTCATCCCGGTCCATATCGTAGGCATGCACGATATTCGGATGGTCCAGCGTGGCCACGGCCCGGGCTTCGCGCTGAAAGCGCTCCAGGGAGCCCGGCAAGGAAAGTTTGTCCTCCGGGAGCACCTTGAGGGCCACCAGGCGGCGCATCATCATGTGCTCGCACAGATAGACGGCGCCCATGCCGCCTTGGCCCAGCATTTCCAACACTTTGTATTTGTTGTTGATGATGAAGCGGCGCCAGCGGCCTTGGAGCAGTTGTTTGGCTTGAAACGTGGAGAGCAATCCTTCCCGGACCAATTTCGTGGCGAAGGGAGCGGGACTAGGGTCCCCTCCCGCGGCCAAGTAATTCTCATAGAAAGCGGTAAACCGAGCATCTTCGACGAGATTGCTTTTGCGGGTGATTTCAACAAATTTTTCGAACGTGGTCACGACAGGCATGTGCATGCCTTGCGATAAAATGCCAAACCGTCGACCGCAATGGACTGGGTCGACCAACGAGTCATCCCAACCAATAACTTTGCGGTTTCCTGCACTTTTTGCAAGAAAAAAAACGAGTGAATCGGATAATTCGTAAGAAGCTCCGAGAATTCGGGATAATTTTTGGTCCAGGGTGGCAAGACGCCATGCGACCGAGTGATCGACTCTCATGATTCGCCTGCAAAACGCGGACAATGTGCTTCACGCCTTGATGTCTAACGTGCCGACGTCCCCCCTCGCTTTCTATAAAAATCGCTCTGGATTTAGCGAGGCCGAGTTGTGGCGGTTCACGGCCTTGGATCAAGAATGGGTGTTGCGCGCTTGGCCGCCGAGCATGGGCAGCGATCAATTAAAATGGATTCATCAACAAATCCTCACGGCTCACCGGCATCAACTCCCATTTATCCCCCAGCTTTGGATAACGTCCAAGGGGCAATCCGTTTATTGGCACGAAAACCGCGGCTGGGAAGTCACGACCTGGCTCCCTGGCGCAGCCGTGCCCTCCCACTCTCTGACCACGGATCACCTGACGCAAGCCATGCTGCGCCTTGCGGAACTGCACACGGCATGGGCATCCGAAAAGGGCCAGGCCGGTCCTCTCCCCTCACTCCTGCACCGCCGGCAGCGTGCCATGAGCTTCGATGAGGAATGGCTGCGAACGACCGAGGCGCGTTGTCAAGGATTATCGGCGTCGCCGCGCATCCCGGCGGCGTGCCGCATCCTGCGCCGTTGGCGGGACCGTTTCCTTCAAGCGGTCAACTCCTGGAGCCAGCGGCCGCTGGCGCTGCAAGTCGTTCATGGAGACCTGTGGTCGGAACACTTGCTGTTCACTGGCCATCATCTCACGGGCCTGGTGGATTTCGGTAATTGCCGCGTCGATCACGCGGCGGTGGATTTGGCGCGGCTGCTCGGCTCCTGGATTCCCCATCAAAAAGCCCTGTGGACCGTGGCGGTGGAGGCATATCAATCCAAGCGCCGCCTGCCGCCTGAAACTCGGGATTTGATCGACCTCCTCGATTGGACGGGCCGCTGGTCCAGCATCGCCTATTGGCTCGACCAGTTGGCCGCGCCGACTTTCCATGGTTTAGATCCAACGATCCTCCCACAGCGGCAGCGCGCCATCGACCGGTTCCATCTCCTGCTCGATCAATGGACCGACCCTGCATGAGCGATCGGCATGCGCCACAATCAAAAAAACACGCCCACGAAAGCGTGTGGCGTGTTTGCGGTTTCTACTCACATTGATCGGCCAGATCAGCGGCGCACGCGCATCATGGAATAGCCAAAGCCGAAATGCACCGGCGGCGGCGGGCAGCGCTCCACGTAGACCACGGGGGCGGGTTCATGGATCACCATGGTGCGCGCGGGGTACATGGGCCGGCGGCTCGATTCGAGCATGACTTGGATGACGCGCTCGCTCACGCCTAGATGTTTGAGATTGATCACGTCTTGAGGCGTCAGTTGGAAGACCGAGCGCGTGGTGTAGATTTGGGTGATGATGGTTTCATCTTTGACCTGGCTTTGGGTCATGGCAATGATGTCTTGAACCGTCATGGGGCCGGGAGCATTGGCTGCGGCAAAACGGGCCGCTTCGCGGCGCTCTTGTTCATCCGCGCTGGCGCCGATCAACCCGCCCGTGAGGGCGCCAACGCCCCCGCCGATGAGGGCGCCCGCGGCGGCATCCCCTCCTTGGGAACCAATGAGAGCGCCGGTGGCGGCGCCGAGGAGGCCGCCGGCTGCCGCCCCCGTTTCCGTGTGCGTCGCACAACCGCTCATGCCAACACAGATGAGAGAAATGGCCGCGATCCAGCGCATGTCAAACTCTCCTGATGGATCAACCATGGTCCAAAGCGGTTTCATGGGAAGGGAGTCGGTTCTCCCTCCATTCCAATCGGCATGGAAGCAAACCTGGCTTCATCAAAGCGATGAAAGTCCAGATGAAGAGGAGGCTCTATGCCATTGGAGGGTCAAACTGTCAAGTGATTCCCGGGAAAGGCAGAGAAGCGGTTCAAATGGCGTCGGATAGGTCAACCAGATAAAAGGTCGTATTGGCGTTGGCCGTATAAAGGAAATGACCATGGGATGGCCAAACCACATCGCGGATGGGCACATCTAATTCCAAAAAGGTTTGCAGGCGGCCGGACTCAAGATTCCACACCCGTAGCAGACCATCTTCGCCGCCGCTGATCAACCACCGGCCATCCGGGCTGTAAGCCAGCGCTGTGATGCGTCCTTGATGTCCTTCCAATTCTTGGATCATCTCCATGCTGAAGACGTCAAACAAGCCAATGGAATCGGTCAAAAGCGCCGCGGCCAATTGCTGGCCTTGCGGATGAATGGCCAAGTGAATGGCCCCATGTGCGGCTTGGAGCAGCCGGGCAGGACGCTCATAATCCCACATCTGAATCGTGCCATCCGAGGCGCCCGAACAGAGCCAATCCACTCCCGCCGCCACCAGCCAAGGCTTGCCGGGCACGAATGCGACATCCTCGACGGTGCCCCCTTGAGCCGCTTCAGGGATCAGCAACAATGGGTCCGCTTGCTCGGGATTCCACACATAGACGTAACCATCGCCACCTCCTGCCGAGGCCAGCCGATGGCGATGAGGATCGAAGGATAAAGCGGTGATGCCGAAGCGATGGGCCGAGAGCTGCCTGACGGGGGTCAAAGAGCGGCTGTCCCAAACTTGAATCAACCCTGACGCATGGCCCGTGAAGAAGTGAGCGCCATCCGCATCATGGAGGATGGCCGTCGCTTCGCTGTCCGAGGGCATGGCCCGATGTTCGACCTCGCCTTGCAGATGGCTCCAAATGTGCACGTCGCGGCCGCCGGCAACACCCACGAGTTGATCGCCGCCCGGATGGACGCTCAAGCGGACCGTGTTGAACAAACTTTCCGAGGCCTGATTGAGTGGCTTACCCCGCTCCACGTCCCACAGCATGAGGCGTCCATCCTCTCCGCCCGTCAACAATTCGCGGCCGGTGGGAGTGAAGGCCATGCAGGTGACTTCCCCGCGGTGTCCACGCAAGCGATGAATGACTTTACCCACGAAAGGATCCCACAGCCAAATTGTGTGGCGGCTATCGACCGTTGCCAAGCGGCGGCCGGTCGGTGAAAACTGCACGCTTTGAACTTGTTGCGAGTGGCCATTGAGCAGGTACAAACACTTCCCCGTGGCCGTGTCCCAAAGGCGGGCGGAGGTATCCCATCCCGACGACGCTAGATGGCGGCCATCCGGATGCCAGGCGAGATCGCTGATGCGATCCGTATGCCCTTCCAAATGGCCGATGTTCATGCCATGCAGGACTTGCCAAAGGTGAATGGAACATTGCTCATCGGCCGCGGCCAATTGCTGTCCATCCGGGCTGAAGCGCAGCGCGGACACGGCCACGTCGTTGGCTTGCCAGGAGCGCGTGCATTCATTGCGGACGACGTCCCACAACCGCACCTCGCCATCATCGTGCCCCGTGGCCAGCCATCGTCCATCGGGCGAGAACGTCATGGCGTTGACCCAACTGCCCAGACGAAAGCTGGTGATCAGTTCGCCGCGGTTATAGTCCCATATGGAAACTTCGTTGCCCGCGGAGGCCAGGTAATTCTGCTTTGGACTGAATGTCCACAAGATCTCGAAATCGCTCAGTCCGACGCGGCTCAACTCGCGGCCGGGTTCAAGCAGCCAGTGGCGTAAAATCCCAGGCTCTTCCACCGACCAGGCTTGACCATCCTGAGCCAAGTGGAGAGCCAGCAACGTCCCTTCCAAGCGAAAGCGCGGGTCCCCAAAGGCTTGTCGTACTCGCGGCGGCAGCAACCATCCTTGAAAATGGCTGATCGGGTGCTCCACTCTTACGTGGTTTGGCACGGGCTGTACTTGTTTTTCGAGACGTCCTGTCATGGACGAATCTTCCTTTACCCGCTGAATCCACCATCGTGATCTGACACAGCATACTATAAAATTTTTGGGGTTGCATAATTCTTTAACGTTTTCTTCGTACCTGATGGAAATTTCTAATCATGGCTGAAACGCGGTCTCGAATTTCCCTGGCCATTGCCAATCAGCAAGAGCTGTTGAACCTTGCTTTGACTGGACTCAGGAAGGTGGGCAGAACCGTTCTCGAGGGGGAAGGCGTCAAGGAGGCACGGATCAGTTTGGCTTTGGTGAACGATGCGACGATCCATCGCATCAATCGCCAATTCCTGCAGCATGACGAACCCACCGACGTCATTTCCTTTCCTCTGAGCCGCCCCGGCGCCAGGCCGCTGGAGGGGGAAATCGTCATCAGCACGGAGACCGCGCTGGCAGCGGCCCAAGAACTGGGGCATGCCGCCGAACATGAAGTCGCCCTGTACCTCATCCATGGCTTGCTTCATTTGTGCGGCTACGACGACCACGACCAAGCAGAGCGGGCCAAGATGCGCGGCTTGGAAGCCCATTATCTGCATCAGCTTGGCATCCAGCTCAAGGATTACCCGGCGCCGCGCAAAGAAAACCCGGCGCCCAACCGCCGGGTCAAAAGAAAACGCAAGCGTCGCTGATCGGCTTAAGGTTCCTGGTAGCGCTGCAATCTCGCGAACAGTCCCTTATGCGGGCGGTCGCCCTGGTCATCCAGAGTGATTTTGACTTCACGAATGTACTTGTGGCAATCGAAGCAATTCATGCTCATTTTCACATAGGCGATGGCCACTCCGTCGCCGTTTTTATTCTTGGCCGCCTTTCTGAGCTCGTCGCAATTGCGCCGAAATTCCTCGCTATGCCGCTTGTATTCCGGCGTGGGCACCACCTGCCATTCCGCCGTGTTGCTGACCTGGATCAAATCCCCGGCAAAGCGTTCCACGGTGGCGAAATGCAGCATGGCGGCGCCTTCCAGCACTTTTTGCGCGCTCTCCAGTTTACGCTTCATGAGTTGATTCTTGAGTTGGGTCTTTTTTTCCTGGTCGGTCGCCTCTTGGGCATGGGCCAGCCAAACGCCGCCCAGGATCAGCCCCAAGATTCCCAGCATCGCTAACCATTTCGTGTTCATGATGATCTCCAACCTATGCGTGACAATCCCTTGATCACTCCATCCTATCCTAAAAACCGCCTCTTCACACCCCCAAAGATGCGGACCGCTTTCGCTCTTGGGACAAGGTCAATCATCCGCCCCCATTTCCGAAGGAACCAACGCTTCTTGCTCCACTTCTTCCGTGATGATCACGCCAGGCAAACTCAAGGCCTCCTTGAGGGCGCCCTGCGTGGGATCCGCCATGCCTTCCGGCCAAATGACAAAGCCGCCGTGCATGGCATGGTAAGCATCGCCGATGGTCCATGCACCATGGATGAAGCCCTCGTGATTTTGCCCCTCATAAAAGACGTCGTGTTTGCCAAGGTAGCTTTTCACCCAGCGGCAAGCGCCTGAGGCCAGATCGTAGGTTCCCTTGAACAGAAAGGTGCCGATGATGTCCCGGCCCGAACCGGTCAGATGGCCGTCCTTGAAGACCAGCAACATTTCCATCAAAAAGCGGCCTGGGATCGGGGGTTGTAAATAAAAACCCGACCAGGGTCCGCTGGGAAAGCGCGGATCGGTTTCAATGCGTGCTTGTTCCTCGAAAGAAGCAGGCATCTTTGATTCTCACATGATCAGGCCGACAACAGGAACGAACACCTTCTATAGTAACCCATGGGCCCCCATCCAAGTCAAACGACGAACCAAAATCTTCATGTCACCCGATGCGTTTCGCGATGCTCTGATTCTGACGGGTCCCACGGCCTGCGGCAAGTCGGCCGCGGGGATCATCTTGGCCCAGGCTCTGGGGGCCGAGATCATCAGCATGGACTCGATGGCCCTGTATCGCGGCATGGATATCGGCACGGCCAAGCCGTCGGCCGCGGATCGAGCCTTGGTGCCGCATCATCTGGTGGACTGTCTCGACCCACATGAAGCCGCGACCTTGGCCTGGTGGCTGCAGCAAGCCGCCGCCGCGGCCCAGCACATTCGGGAACGCGGCAAACGCATCCTCTTTGTCGGCGGGACGCCGCTGTATCTCAAAGGTTTGCTCCGCGGCATCTTCGAAGGTCCCGGCGCGGATGCTGCCTTCCGCAGGCAAATGGAGATGCTCACTGAAGCTGAGTTGCGGCAGCGGCTCCGAGCCGTGGACGCCGCGGCGGAGGGCAAGATCAAGCCCAATGACCGACGACGCCTCATCAGAGCCTTGGAAGTGTATGAACTCACGGGCCAGCCCATGAGCGCCTGGCAAACCCAGTTTGATGCGCCGCAACCGCGCGTCCTCCCCCCCATCTGGCTGCATCTGCCCCGCGCCGCCCTGCATGAGCGGATTCATCGGCGGATCGACCACATGATCGAATCGGGCTGGGTCGAGGAGGTCAAACGGCTGCGCGCCGCGCAGCCGCCCATGAGCAAGGAAGCCGCCCGCGCCGCCGGTTACGCGGAACTGTTGGCGCATCTCGATGGCCAATGCTCCCTCGCCGAGGCCATCGAACAAACGAAAACCCGCACCCGGCAACTGGCCAAGCGGCAGGTCACCTGGTTTCGCCACCTGGAAGAATTGGAAAGGATGGACCTCGAACCCTCGGCAACCGCGGAAGAAGCGGCGCAGCGCATCTTGCAGCGCTGGCAGCGGCCATGAGGGACGAAGGATGGACCGCTTCGATCAAAACCTGGAAGTCTTGCCTCAATCAGCGAATGAGCGGGGTATGCGATTGGGGACCTTATTTCTTCGGCGCCATTAAACCGCTGGACACTTGATGCTGCGGCCGCGGTTCGCCGCGCTCAAAGGCCGTGATGTTCTCGATCGTCGTGCGCTGAATGGCTTCCACGGCTTCCTGAGTGAAAAACCCTTGATGGGCCGTGACCAAGACGTTGGGAAACGTCAGCAATCGCGCAAAGACATCATCCTGAATCACTTGATCGGATAGGTCCTGGAAGAACAGGTCGGCCTCCTCCTCATACACGTCCAAGCCCACGGCGCCGAGCTTGCCCGCCTTGAGCGTTTCGATCAAGGCCCGGGTATCGACGATGCCGCCGCGGCTGGTGTTGATGAGCATGGCCTTGGGTTTCATGCGGGCCAAGGCCGCGGCATTGATCAAATGCTTCGTGTCGGGGGTCAATGGGCATTGCAGCGTCACGACGTCGGACTGCTCGAGCAGCTCATTCAGCGAAACGTACACCGCACCCAAGGCCGCGACCTCCGGGTTAGGCATGGGATCAAATGCGAGCAATCGGCAGCCAAAGCCGTGTAAAATCCGGCACACGACCGCGCCGATCTTGCCCGTGCCGACCACGCCCACGGTTTTGCCGTGCATGTCAAAACCCATCAAGCCATTCAGGGAAAAGTTCTGTTCGCGCACCCGCTGATAGGCGCGGTGCAGTTTGCGATTGAGGGCCAACATCAAGGCCACGGCATGCTCCGCGACCGCATACGGCGAATAGGCGGGAACCCGCAGCACCGTCATGCCGAGCTGCTCCGCGGCGAAAACGTCCACGTGGTTGAAGCCCGCGGAGCGCAGGGCCAGCAGCTTGGTGCCCCCCTCTTGTAATTTCTTCAGGATCTTCGCCGAGGCATCATCATTGATGAAGATCGACACCGCGGGGCAGCCTTGGGCCAGGCTCGCCGTTTGTCCATTGAGCTGCAAATCCAAATAGAGCAGTTCATGCTTGGGCCCCGCGTTGGCGGCGTCCAAATAGGGTTGTTCATAGGCATGGAATGAATAAACGGCGGTTTTCATCGAGTTGGCCTCGCGGTGTCTGTCATGCGTAGTGCCTTTCACGATCGACCCTGCTTGAACTTTGTGCGATGGCTATTTTAAGCTTCCAGGGCAAGCAGAGAAGCATTAGCTGCCCTTTTGACCAGGCTCCGCTAAGGCTCTAACCATGCGGCTCCAGCGGGACCAATTCAATGCCATACCCGTGTCAATTTCGTTGGCAGGCAGAAGCGTCTGCTTTAAAATGAAATGCACTCGCATAGCTTTACCGCTCTTTCTTCCCCTGCGATCGAGGATCTCATGCGCCATTTTTGCCTTTGTTTTGGACTGCTGTTTGTTTGGCTGGCTGGTGAACCTTCGGCGGGGACGACCGCCGTCGACCCGCACAACACCCGCATGTTGACCCAGCCCACGGTTTCCAAAAGCCACATCGCTTTTATTTATGCCGATGACCTTTGGCTCTGCGATCTCAATGGGGCCAATCCGCGCCGCTTGACGGCGGGACCGGGCGTCAAGGGCAGCCCCAAATTCTCTCCCGACGGCCAATGGATCGCCTTCTCGGCCAACTACGACGGCAACCTCGACGTTTATCTGATCCCCGCGCAGGGCGGCACGCCGCGCCGGCTGACGTTTCATCCAGGACCTGACATCGTCCGCGGCTTCACGCCCGATGGCAAAGCCGTTCTCTTCAACTCGCCGCGCAGCAGCTTCAACAATCGCTACATGCAGCTTTACACGGTTCCCCTCGAAGGGGGCCATGAAACCGCCTTGGCCCTGCCCAATGCCTTCAAGGCCAGTTATGCTCCCGACGGCCAGCGGCTGGCCTATTGTCCCTTGAATGAGCCGTTCAACCAATGGAAAAACTACCGCGGCGGCACGATCAGCCGCATTTGGATCTATCGCTTCGACAACCATGCCGTGGAGCAAATCCCGCAACCCGCCGAAGGCTGCAATGACGCCGACCCCATGTGGATCGGGGATAGCATTTATTTCCGATCCGACCGCGACGGCGAATTCAATCTGTATGCATTCGACGTCAAAAGCCAGGGCATCAAAAAGCTGACCGATTTCAAGGACTTTCCGATCGCCTCCTGCGGCCACGGCGACAACAAGATTGTGCTCGAACAAGCGGGCTATCTGCACCTATACGACACGGAACGATCCGAGCTGAAGCCCTTGACCATCGGCATCGCCGCCGACCTTTTAGAAGTGCGTCCGCGCTACATCAAGGGGCCGCAGTACATCCGCAATGCGTCGATTTCACCTTCCGGGGCCAGGGCGGTGTTTGAATTTCGGGGCGAGATTGTGACGGTGCCCGCGGAAAAGGGAGATGTGCGCAACCTGACGCAAACCCCCGGCGTGCATGAACGCTCGCCGGTCTGGTCGCCCAACGGTCAATCTATCGCCTATTTTGCCGATCAAGGCGGCGAATATGCCCTGCACGTCCGGGATCAGGCCGGCAAAAACCCCGCCAAGATTTACAAGATTCAGGGGGGAGCGGGTTTCTATGAACGACCCGTCTGGTCGCCCGACAGCAAGAAGATCGCTTTCCGCGACAACTCCCTGGGCTATTTTTGGATCGACCTGGCCACGGGCAAGGTGAAGAAGTTCGCCAGCGATCGGCAGTATGGCCCCTCCGCGATCAACACCATGCACACGGCCTGGTCGCACGACTCCCATTGGCTGGCCTACACCCTGAATTCCAGGGCCTTGATCCAAAGCGTGTATCTTTATTCCCTGGCCGAAGATAAATCCTATCGCATCACCGACGGCCTGAGCGAAGTCAGTCAACCGGTGTTCGACGCCAGCGGCAAGTATCTCTACATGATTGGCTCCGTGGACGCCGGCCCCGTCAAACAATGGTTTGCCCAGTCCAACGCGGACATGCGTTCGCAGTCCAATCTCTACATCGCCGTGCTGCGCAAGGACCTGCCCTCCCCCTTGGCCAAGGAGAGCGACGAGGAAAAACCCAAGGAGGAACCCAAGGAAGAAGCGCCGAAGGATGAGAAGAAGCCAAGCCCCGAAGACAAGCAAGAGACGAAGAAGGAAGGCACATCGGATGCTTCGGGCGCGCCGGTGAAAGAGGAAGACAAGGAAAAGAAACAGGAAAAGGAAGACGCTGCCAAGGCCGAAAAGGGCAAGGAACAACCGCCGTCATCGACCCCGCCCGCGCCGACCAAGCCGCAGGCCACCTCTCCCAAGGAAGAGAAGGCGCAACCTTCCACGACCAAGCCAGCGGCGACCCAACCGTCGGCCACCAAGCCGAAAACGACCGATCCAGGTCAACCGGCCCAGGTGCAGGCGACCAAGCCTGAGGCGGCCGCGCCAGATAAAAAAGCTCCGAAAAAGGACGAACCCTTGAAGATCGATATCGAGGGTTTGGAGCAGCGCATCTTGACGCTGCCGGTGCCCGCGGGCCAATACATCGGTCTGTCGGCCGGCGCCGCCGGAACCATTTTCTACGCCGAACTGCCCAGCCAGCCTGCGCCTAACCCCATGGCCGCCGGCGTGATCTTGTGGAAATTCGACCTGGCAACGCGCAAGAGCGAGACCCTGGCAAGCGGCGTGCGGAGCTTCGATGTCACCCCTGACGGCAAGAAAATGTTGTATCTACAGGGTGAATCCTGGTTCATCACGCCAACGACCCCCATGCCCCCCGGGATGCCCCCCGGAGCGGGCGGCAAGGGAAAGCTCCGAACCGAAACCATCGAAGTGCTGTGCGACCCGCGCGCGGAATGGGAGCAGATGTTCCACGAAGCGTGGCGCATCAACCGCGATTATTTCTATGCACCGAACATGCATGGTGCGGATTGGCCAGCCGTGCGCAAGAAGTATGCCCAGTTCCTACCCCACCTGGCCAACCGGGGCGATCTGGACCGGCTGTTCCAATGGATGCTCAGCGAGCTGGCCGTGGGGCATAGCTACACCATGCCGGGGCCGCGCATGACGCAGCCGACCAGCGTTCCGGGCGGACTGCTCGGCGCGGATTATGAGCTCCACGAGGGACGCTACCGCTTCAAGAAAATCTTCGGCGGGCTTAATTGGAATCCCGAATTGCGCGCGCCGCTCACGGCCCCTGGAGTGAACGTTAACGTCGGCGACTACCTCCTGGCCGTGCAAGGCAAGGAGCTCAAGGCCCCGACCAATCTTTACAGCCTGTTCGAAAACACGGCCGGCAAGGCGATTGAGATCACCGTCGGCCCCACGCCCGACGGCAAGAACAGCCGCACGGTCGCCGTGGAACCGATCGCCGACGAGAGCAACCTCCGCCACCGCGATTGGCTGGAGGGCAATCTCAAGAAAGTCGATCGCGCCACCAATGGCCGGGTGGCTTACGTTTATGTCCCCAACACGGCCGGCGCGGGCCACGCCTACTTCAAACGCTACTTCTACCCGCAAGTGGGCAAGGAAGCGGTCATCGTGGATGAACGCTTCAACGGCGGCGGCCAAATCGCCGATTACTATATCGACCATTTGCGTCGACCGTTCACCTGCTACTGGGCGACGCGCTACGGCGAAGACCAGGTCAGCCCCGGAGCGGCCATCTTCGGCCCCAAGGTTATGATCATCGACGAAACGGCCGGTTCGGGCGGCGATCTGCTGCCGTGGATGTTCCGCCAGAACAAGCTCGGCAAGCTCGTCGGCAAACGGACCTGGGGCGGCCTCGTCGGCATCCTCGGCTTCCCCGTGCTCATGGACGGCGGCATGGTTACCGCGCCGAATATCGCCATCTGGACCGAAGACGGCTTCATCGTCGAGAACGTCGGCGTTCCGCCCGACGTGGAGGTCGAGCAGTGGCCCGCCGACGTCATCGCCGGCCGCGATCCGCAACTGGAAAAAGCCATCGAGATTGTCATGGAGGAGTTGCAGCAGAATCCGCCGCCGAAGGTCAAACGGCCCCCCTACCCCGTGCGCGTTCGCAAGGGCGATCAATAAATCGTTTAGATAGTGCTGCTTCGTCCATCGAATGCACAGGGGCATCCCCCCTGTGTTTTCTTTTACCGCCTGGCGCGATGATGAGGTAGAATACCGCCATCGCGGCGTCCACGCATCCGTTGCAAAGGGGTTGTCATGCGTAAATGGCTGTCCGGTTTGCTGGCCTTGAGCCTGGGCGGCGCGGGGCTGTGGTATGTCCTCTATGAAGTGCCACCCCGCCAGCCGAGCGTCCAGCCCGCGGGAACGTTGATCCAATGGCAAGGTCAAGAGAGCGAATACCAGGGTAAGACGGTGCGCACACCCGATGGCAAAGTGGAGCAGCACACCGTGCCGACGAAGCCCAAGGCTGATCCCACATCCTCGTCCAAGCAGGACCGACGATGAGTTATCTGTTTCGCGTCATCACCGCCACTCTGGCCGGCGTCGCCCTGATCGCCAGTTTCTTCTTGTTGCAGCACTATTTCGGATCAGGCCGCGTCCAGGTGACGTCGCTCGGCCCCACCGTGACCAATCTCGAAATGCTGGGCGACCTGGTCACGGTCAAGGTGCACATCGCCGACGTCCTCATCTCCAGATCCAACGATTACCAAGGCAGTTGGCTGGTCAAGGGCGATGCCTTGATCGGGCTCGACCTGGCCCGCGCCGAGATCGTGGACAAGGACGACCAGCTTCGCAGCGCCCGCATCAAATTGCCCCAACCCCGCGTCATCATGGCCCGCGTCGACCATGCCAAAACCAAAACCTGGGACGTGCAAACGCTCACCTGGAAGCCTTCCTATTTCCGCGAGGACCCCCGTTTGATTCGCGACAGCGCCATGGAGCAGGCGCAACTGCTCGTCGAAAACGTCGCCAAGTCCGAAGATCACATGAGCCAGGCCCGCAAGCAGGCCGAGCAGGTGATCAAGAGCTTTTATCATCTCGTGGGCTGGCAGGTTCACATCTCGTGGAATGAAAAATAAATGAGAGGCTGCAGAGTCGCACTGATTCTTTTTGCTTTCATGTGAAATTTGACCTAAACTCCCAGTCAGGGGATATTGTGTTCAAGGATCGATCATACTTCCCATGTTGTGCTTGAAGCGTGCCTGGGGGCGCCAAGACGGCATTGTCTTCTTTTTTTGACGTTCTACAGGAGATCACCATGGGGTTAAGACTGACATCTGTAACGGGGATAAGCCAATACACGCTGCCCATCGCAGCAGCCTGTTTCCTGATTTGCCCAATGCCCAGTCCCGCCCAGTCGCAGGTCACGATCTTTAATTCCAATGGCTTTGAAGCGCCGTTTTACAGCCCGGGACCGCTCGTCGGCGGCGCGCCCCAGCAAGGCTGGCTGACCACGGACCTGAACGACGGGTCAACACCCGCCGCCGTCATTCAAAACAGCGTTGTTTTCCAAGGCGCGCAAGCCCTCCAGGTCGTTGGGCCGAATCTAGCCAATGATTTCTTATTTAGTTACCAAACTTTTTGGTATCACGATCCTAGCTCCCAGGGCATTCTGCCCTACAACCCTGTCGCGAATGGCCACCCCTTCCTGATCGTTCGCTGGCGGCAAATGCTGGATGGGGTGTTCAATCAGGTTGGCCAGATGCCCTTTGCCGGCATTTTCTTGGAAGGCTTGACGGCCAGCGGCACCCAGCAAATGATCACCTCAGTTCTTTACAGTAACGATGGACGCGTCCGCGCCATCACCACGGGCGGCAGCTCCGTGCAAAGCGGCGTCCTGACCGATCCCTTCAACCGCTGGATAGAGTTTCAAGCGCTTTTTAATTTCTCCACCCAGCGATTCGGCGTAACGGCGGATGGCGTGCCTGTGCTCAGCAATGTTGCCTTCCGCAATTCGGTCGGCACCACGAATCGACTGGTCGAACTCGGTATTCAAGCTTCCGCCATCGACCTGATCTCTCCCGCCCCCACGAACAATGCCTTTTTTGACAACTTTATGGTCACGGCCCAAGCCATTCCCGAACCGACCACGTGCCTGCTCGTCGGCTGCGCGGGCATGGGCTATTGGGTCTACCGCCGTCGACAGAATAAACTGCAACAACTGTCGGAATAACCTTGCCATTGACCCATGAACCAACCCCCGGCGACGAGCCGGGGGTTGGCCTTTTTGTGGCACGAAACAGTGGTCGAAAGGCGTGTGAGTGAAGTGCGGAAAAAAACGGCGGGGTTCGCCCCCGCCGTTGTCGTTACACTCCGTCGTTGATCTCTGTCGCGGATTGCCGATTAATACATGTCATCCATGCCGCCGGGAGCGCCGCCCTTCTTCTCGTCCTTCGGCAGCTCCGCCACCAGGGCGTCGCTGGTCAGGAGCAGCGTTGCCACGCTGGAAGCATTCTGCAAGGCGCTGCGGACAACCTTGGTCGGATCGATGATGCCTTCCTTGACCATGTCCACGAAGCGGTCCGATCGAGCATCGTAGCCAAAGTTGTTGTTGTTGTTTTCGAGCACCTTGGCGGTGATGACCGGACCATCCTGGCCGGCGTTTTCGCTGATCTGCTTCATCGGCGCTTGGCAGGCCCGCAGGACGATGTTGTAGCCGATCTCTTCGTCGTTGGTCAGCTTGGGCGTCTTGAGCGCCGAGCAGGCCCGCAACAGGGCGACGCCGCCCCCTGGGAGGATGCCTTCTTCCACGGCGGCCCGCGTCGCGTGCATGGCGTCTTCCACGCGAGCCTTCTTTTCCTTCATTTCGCTTTCCGTCGCCGCGCCGACCATGATCTTGGCCACGCCGCCGGAGAGCTTGGCGATCCGCTCCGACAGCTTTTCCTTGTCATAGTCGCTGGTGCTCCGCTCCAGCTCCTTGCGGATTTGATCGATGCGGCCGCTGATGGCGTCCTTCTTGCCGGCCCCTTCGATGACGGTCGTATTATCCTTGTCGATGACCACGCGCTTGGCCTGGCCCAGGTCCTTGATGGTCACGCTTTCGAGCTGCACGCCCAGGTCCTCGAACAAGGCCCGGCCCCCGGTCAGAATGGCGATGTCCTCGAGCATGGCCTTGCGGCGGTCGCCATAGCCCGGCGCCTTGACCGCGGCGCACTTGAAGATGCCGCGCAGCTTGTTGACCACCAGCGTGGCCAGGGCTTCACCTTCCACTTCCTCGGCGATGATCAGGAGGGGCTTGCCCGTTTGGGCCACCTTTTCCAGCAGCGGCACCATGTCCTTGACGCTGCTGATCTTCTTCTCGTGGATCAGGATGTAGCAATCCTCGAGGACGCACTCCATCCGCTGCGGATCGGTGACGAAGTAGGGCGAGGCATAGCCGCGGTCAAATTGCATGCCTTCGACGAAATCGAGGGCCGTTTCGAGCGTCTTGCCTTCCTCAACGGTGATGACGCCGTCCTTGCCGACCTTGTCCATGGCCTCGGCGATCTTGCCGCCGATCTCCGTGTCATGGTTCGAGGCCACGGTGGCGACGTTTTCCATGTCCTTCTTGTCCTTGAGCTTGATGGACATGCTCTTGAGCTTGGCCACGACGTCCTCGACGGCCTTTTCGATGCCGCGCTTCATCATCATCGGGTTGACGCCGCTGACCACCGCCTTCAGACCCTCATTGAAGATGGCCTCGGCCAGGACCGTGGCGGTCGTGGTGCCGTCGCCGGCCACGTCGCTCGTCTTCGCCGCCACTTCGCGGACCATGCGAGCGCCCATATTTTCATATTTGTCCTCGAGTTCGATCTCCTTGGCCACGGTGACGCCGTCCTTGGTGACGGTCGGCGAGCCAAAGCTCTTTTGCAGGATGACGTTGCGGCCCTTCGGCCCCAAGGTCACCTTCACCGCGCGCGCCAGTTTCGACACCCCCCGGCGCAGGGCTTCTCGGGCTTCTTGATCAAAGGCAATCTGCTTGGCTGACATGAAACGATCTCCATGAAGTTCCGACGTTGTGTTGCAATACGGGTCTTTTAAATGAACCAGGCCGCCTCCCGATGATCCGATCAGGAACGGCGGCTAGGAATTAGTCTTCAATAACGGCCAAAACATCGTCCTCGCGCATGAGCAGGACTTTTTCGCCATCCAGCTTGAATTCATCTCCTGCGTAGGACGTGAAGAGGACGGAATCGCCCTTCTTGACTTGCATCGGCTGGCGTTTGCCATCCTTGGTCCATTTACCCTCGCCCACGGCCAGGATTTTGCCGATCTGCGGCTTTTCCTTGGCGTTATCGGGGAGGATGATGCCACCTTTGGTCTTTTCGCCTGCTTCCTGGCGCTGCACGACAATGCGGTCACCGATGGGCTTCAAATTCATGGCTGCGTTCTCCAACGACTAACATAAACTGACAGAATGAGTGGGAATCTCAGAGCGGTTGCAGGTATATGCAATTCGTGTGCCTGGGCATGTCTAATGATAGACTATATGACGTAAACCATTATTTTACATAAACTTATGACGCATGACCTGGATCAGATGACATCTGCCATCCTGCCGATTTGGCACCCAGAAGAGGTTGCGAGAGCGGACGGGCGTCAGCGCCCCGAGTCAGCAGCCCAGTCCACCCCTCGCTCGCCAACATTTTGCACGATCGGCGATAAGTACTTGCGCCAAAAGGAGTTGGTGCTCATGATAGTCCTTGGGCCTAATGCTTCACCATTAGGAGAGGAATCATGGAGCACCAACTATGGAAAGCGATTGTCGCCGTTCTGCGAACGCTGGTCAAGACTCCGACCCGGGCGCGCTTCACCTTCAGCGACGTCGATGTGGTCCTGGTCCACTTCTGGGCCGTCCTGCATGATCGGCCCGCGCGCTGGGCCTGCGTGCGTGCGCACTGGCCCATCCATCGCCGTCGCCAGCCGTTGCCTTCGCCCTCCACGTTGTCGCGGCGTTTGCGTTCGCCTTCGGTCATGGCCTTGCTGGCGGCCCTCGAACAGCGGGTGATCGCGCCGCCAGCGCCGGGCCTGTTCTGGATCATCGATGGCAAACCGCTGCCGGTCGGCGGCTGCACCAAGGATCGCCAGGCCCGCTACGGCCGCGCGGCCGGCGGCTATGCCAAGGGCTACAAGCTGCATGCTTTGCTGAGCGGCGCTGGCGGCATCGTCGCTTGGCGGATCGCGCCGATGAACAAGGACGAGCGGTTCATGGCCACGCGCCTGTTGAAGGAAGCGCCGATCCAGGGGTACGTGGTGGCCGATGGCAATTATGACTCCAACACGCTGCATGAGTTGTGTCGGGCGCGGGGAAACTTGCAACTGGTGACGTCCCGCCGCTGCGGGCCGGGCCGGGGCTTGGGGCACCACCGCCAAAGTGCCGGTCGGCTCCGCGCCATGGCGTTGTTGGAGAATCCCTTTCCCCAGTTTGGGCAGCACCTGCTTCAAGAACGGGAGTGCATTGAACGGGCGTTCGCCCATTTGACGAATTGGAGCAGCGGCTTGACCGGGATGCCGCCGTGGGTTCGGACCCACCGGCGCGTGCACCGCTGGGTGCAGGCCAAACTCATTCTCACGGCGCTCAAACGCCTCACCCACGCAACTACTTACGTCAAGTGATGCAAAATGTTGTCGCGCTCAGGGCTCGTCAATTCATCGCACTCGGGGCTTGTCGATTCATCGCGCTCGGGAATTCGCGGCGATGTAGAAAACACACTTAAGTGCTTGGTTTCACGCACCCCCCTCCCGTGAAACGATCACTACGATGGGGTCATCTTCGACGCATGACTATGCGATGTAGCGGATTACGGCAAATGGCATTTCAGATGGACTGTTTGATCAATTCACGGCAGTGCGGCATCGGGATAGTGATGTTTCACCTTCCATTGCTCAAGCGGTCTTCGGAGCCATGGCCATCGCGATCTCCTGCAAGACAGTGGCATCGCGCTCGCTTGCCAGCGCTCGCTCCAAGATGGCCGAGCATGTCGGCGTGGAAAATTTGCCCAATGCCCATGCTGCCGCTCCTCGAACCAGCGGTTCCGGGTCTTGGAGTGCTGTTTCCAATAGCGGCACCGCTCGGCGATCCCCGCGATTGCCCAGCACGATGCAGAGGTTGCGCAGCAGCCCTGCCCGTTTTGGCCGGAGCAGCGGCGTGGAGCGCAATCGAGTACGCAAAGCTTCCGGGGGCATGGTCAGCCAAGCTTCGAGGTCGGGAGTTTGCAGTTCGTCCAGCGGGGCCAAGTCGGGGTCTCTGCCATGGATCGATTTGTGATTCCATGGACAAACCTCCTGGCATACATCGCAGCCAAAGAGCCAATCGCCCATGGGGGTGCGCAGTTCAGTTGGGATGGGTCCGCGCAATTCGATGGTGAGATAACTGATGCAGCGCCGCGCATCTAGCACGCCAGGTTCGGGGAACGCCTGGGTGGGGCATGCGTCCAGGCAAGCGGTGCAGCTTCCGCAATGTTCCGTGGCGAAAGGCGGGTCCGGTTCCAAACGCAGATCGACCAGCAAAGCAGCGAGGAAGAAGAAACTTCCCAGTTGGGGGTGGATCAGCATAGTGTTTTTGCCGAACCAACCCAGCCCGGCCCGATGGGCCAAATCCCTCTCCAAAACGGGAGCTGTGTCAACAATGCCGCGTCCTTGACATGCGGGGACTTCCCTTTGCAGCCAAGCCAGCAACTGATCGAGTTTGCCCCATAAAACGTGATGATAATCGACGCTTTGGGCATAGCGGGCGATGCGGCCGGTGGGTTTTGCGTCAACTTTCTGCTCCGCTGTAGTAGGGTGGTGATAGTTCATAGCAAGCATGAGGATCGATTGCACGCCGGGCAGGATGCGCTGTAAATCGGCGCGTGCCTCGGCCCCCTTGTCCAAGTAGCGCATTTCACCCGCCATGCCCCTGGCCAACCAGGATCGAAAATGATCCAAGCTGCTCGGTGGCTGAGCGTGGGTGATCCCCGCCAGGGCAAAGCCCAATTCCATCGCTTTGGCTTTCAGTCTTGCTTCGAGCGTCATGGAGCCATATCACACTGACCATGCTTGAGTCCGTCAGGGCATCCATCTACATCCTATGCATTCGCCGCGAGCGACACGATGGCAGCCGATTTTTCTGAACGCTACTTTGAATTGCTTAAGCGATGCCTGACCGGATCGCTGCACGGCGAGGCGTTTCGATCCATAAGCCCGGCGCGCGAAGGTTGGCGTGGCCAGTTAGCAGGATTGGCCGCACGGGGGATGCAAGGCTTGCTCCGGCCTTTTGGCTTGGAGGTCGTTCGCCGCGTGGCCTATGATGCCCAGCGTCGATCGGAGGGACGGGATTGGCCCGCGCATGCTGAGACGATGATTGGACTTAAGCGTTTGAATCAATTGCAAAACTGCATTGAGGAGGTCATTAAGGAGAACATCCCCGGCGATCTCATCGAATGCGGCGTCTGGCGCGGCGGTGCAGGCATTTTCATGCGGGCGATGCTGGAGCTTGATCCATCGCGGCAGCGCAAGGTCTGGCTGGCCGATTCCTTTCAGGGTCTGCCGCCGCCCAATGCACGGCAATATCCCGCGGATAAGGGCGACGTGCATCATCGCTACACGCAACTTGCCGTTAGCCTGGATGAGGTGCAAGCCAACTTTGAACGCTACGGATGGCTGGATGACCGGGTGGCTTTTTTGCCAGGCTGGTTTCGCGACACGCTGCCCAATGCGCCGATGGAGCGGCTGGCCGTCTTGCGCGCCGATGGGGATATGTATGAATCCACGATGGATATTTTACGACACCTTTACCCGAAGCTGTCGATCAACGGCTTCTGCATCATCGACGACTATGGAGCCATCCCAGCCTGCCGCCAGGCCACGGACGATTACCGCCGAGAACATGGAATTCAGGACCCCATCCATGCCATCGATTGGACAGGCGTCTATTGGCGGCGCTCGACCTGATGCCGACAGAGCCAGCTAACTTGAAGGCGTTCAAGGTGGTTTCGCTGCAGCGTTCTCTTTCATTGCTTGTCGTAAGCGTTACAATTATGGGCACGGCGTTGATGGAGCGAGACGCTAGATCATGAACTCCGAGACTCATTGTCACTCACAAGGGAACGTACATCATGGCGGTGGTCTTGATCGGCACCTTGGACACCAAAGGTCAAGAGTTACAATTCGTTCGTGACCAAATCCGTGAAGAAGGCTTGGCCACTTGTGTCGTTGACGCAGGGGTGACACGGCCACCGGCATTCCCGCCGGATGTGCCGCGCGAGGACGTGTTTAAGGCCGCGGGTATCACGTTGGAAGCCGTGCAAAAAAAGGGGGACCGCGGCGATGCGATCACCCTGGCGGCGCTGGGTGCGGCCAAGCTGATTCGTCAATGGCATGCCGAGGGGAAAGTCGATGGCGTGCTCAGCCTGGGCGGCTCCGCCGGCACCACGATCGGCACCGCCGCGATGCGCGCCTTGCCCATCGGCGTCCCCAAGATCATGGTGAGCACTCTCGCAAGCGGCCAAGTCAAGCCCTACGTCGGCGTCCGCGACATCATGATGATTTATTCCGTCGTAGACATCAGCGGCATCAATCGGATCAGCAGGCCCATTCTTACCAATGCCGCTCAAGCCATGATCGGCATGGTCAAGTCCATGCAAGCGAGCAAGACCATGGGCGCTGCTCAAGACAAGCCGGTCATCACGGCCACGATGTTTGGCGTCACCACCCCCTGCGTGGAAAAAGCTCGTGAATTGATGGAAGCAAAAGGTTTTGAGATGCTCGTGTTTCACGCCACGGGGTCGGGCGGGCAAACCATGGAAGGTCTCATCCAGGATGGGCTGGTCCAAGGCGTCCTCGATTTCACCACGACCGAATTAGCGGATGAATTGGTCGGCGGCATCCTCTCGGCAGGTCCAGATCGGCTGACCGCGGCCAGCCTCCGGGGCATTCCGCAAGTCATATCCGTCGGCGCCCTGGACATGGTCAACTTCGGAACGCCTGACTCCGTTCCATCGCAATTCAAAGAGCGCCGGTTTTACCAACATAATCCCACGGTCACGCTGATGCGCACCACGCCCGAAGAGAATGATCAACTGGGCAAAGAAATCGCTCACAAGGCCAGCGCCTCGAAAGGACCGGTGGCCATTCTTCTTCCCCTCAAGGGAGTGTCAGCCATTGACGCGGAAGGAAAACCCTTTTGGTGGCCAGAAGCAGACCAGGCTCTGTTCGACAGCATCCGATTGTGGAAAGCACCTCATGTGCGGCTCATTGAAATGGAGGTTCACATCAACGACCCCGCCTTTGCCGCCGAGGCCGTGCGGACGCTTTTAGATTTCATGAAATGAACGAACGCCAAACCAGGCCATAAAATCGGTAAACCTTGATGTTTCGCTGAATTCCGTGCCTTACGCTTTCCTAGAAAAACCCCGGAACCTGCTTCCTTCGCTCCAATTTCTAAGGTTCCCCCCATTGCTTAGCCGATGGGGTATGTGGGGAGAACTTGGTTTACAAGTCAACTTAGGGTTTTCAGGCAGGCCGGAAAAAATCGGTCGCCATCCAGGTGCGCCAGGAGGGGGCACATGTATATTTGGAAAACTTGGCCTTGTGCCGTGCTCATCACTGCAACCCTGACGGGTTATGTCTCGGGTCAGATTCCTGGAACGACGCCAGGACCTGTCGGGACTGTTCCCGTAGCCCCTGTGGCAGCCACACCCGCCACGGGTGGAATGACGTTATGGCAATTTCTCGGCTGTACGATGGAAAACAAGGCACGGTGCAAGGAATATCTGTGCCGTACGCCCATCGGTCAGCTCCTCAATAACATGTTGACCGGGCCCGTGGGTGCTTTTTCGGGCGGCATGATTCCACCCCTGTGCCCCACGGTTCCCACGGACAAGCAATTGCAGGACTTGGCGAATGACCCCGCCAAGGCCGGCGGCGCCGAGGACGTAGCTGCCAAGATCAAGGCCGACGAAGCCCAGGTCAAAGCCAAGGTGGCCGCCATCAAGTACCTCGCCACCGTGGACTGTGAACGTTATCCTGAAGCCCGCGACGCCTTGCTGGCTTCTTTGCGGAAGGATCCCAGCGAATGTGTCCGCTTGGCCGCGGCCGTCGCTTTGGGAACCGGCTGCTGCTGCAATCGCGAAGTCATCGATAAGCTGAGGATTTGCGCGTCGGGCAGCGACGAAGATGGCCAACCGGTTGAAAAATGCGAACGCGTCAGGGAAGCTGCCGCCTTCGCGCTGGAGCGCTGCGTCGCTTGCTATCGGGAACCGGTCAAAAAGGGAGAAACGCCTCGCGAAGGTCCGCGCACCGGAGAAGGCCCCAACGGCGTCACGCAGCCCGTGGACCCCGCCTTGTACGAGAAAAATCTGGCCAACAAATCCATGGATGAAGTGGTCAAACAGGCCAAATCCGCCCTGTCGAGCAGTTCGACGGCGACAGGCTATGTCTCCATGTCGCCAACGAAAACGGCTCGCCCCGAAAAGAGCTTGCTCGGGATCCTGCGCGGCTCCGTGAACAAGGGGCAATCGGAATCTGTTCTCAGCACACCATCCGATCATGGCACCTCGGCGATCATCGTGTTCGAGGATGGCACCCGACTCACGCCGATTCCAGCCAACGGCGCTCCCGTGCAACAAACCATGGTGACCGTGCAGCAGCCAGGCAGCCACGGCGTGATTTACGCCCCGGTGCAGCCCGAACGATCCCATGTCCAGAAGAAGCTCTTCCAGTTCCTGAATGGACCCGAAAAGAAGTAACCTCAATCGAACCTGAACCCAAACCAGGCTCTACGGCCCAACCGGATGGAAGATTCCTCCGGTTGGGCTTGTTTTGACGGCTGAGTTTGGCTCTTTTTCCTTCATAACACGACATACCCGTGTCATAATAGCAAAGCGATCGAGTCTGCATCGATTGCAACAAAGGGACTTTGGGTCCCACCCATGGAGACAGCAACGCCCATGAGCACGCCCGCCATCCTTGCCTTTGATACCTTGCTGGCCCCCATCCCCGGGGATTCCCCCGCTGGCGCGCCATTGCCTTTCGCCATCAAGGAAAAACTTGAGGAAGCTCGAAAAGAGATCAATCCGGATGATTTTGCTCCGGATGATCCGATGCGGCCGGACAATCCCAAATTCGCCGATTGGAACAAGATCATTCTCCTGGCCAGCGAAGCCCTGGAAAACACCTCGAAGGATCTATTGGTGGCTGCCCGATTAACGGAAGCCTTGACCAAACAGCATGGCTTTGCGGGTTTGCGCGACGGTTTGCAATTCATGCGCCGACTTTTAGAAGAAGCCTGGGATCGCATCATTCCCGTCATTGAAACCGATGAGGATCTCGAGTTGAGAGCGGGACCTTTCAATTGGCTCGATGATCCGGACCGAGGCGCCAGATTCCCCAACACGATCCGCAACGTGCCTTTGCTTTGGTTGGGTGAAACTGGATACGGTTGGAATGATTGGAAAAAATCATCCGATCCGAATTATGAAAAAGCCGGCGAGCTGAAGGAAAACTTTGAGAAAGCATTGAGCGTTGCTCCTCCAGAACGTTGCCGAACGATCCACGCCGACCTCACGGAAGCGATTCAGGAACTGTCCCTGCTATTCGACGTGTTGGGACAAAAGCTGGGACAGTACGCTCCTGGCCTGACCAGTTTAAGGCAAGCCTTGACTGAAGTGAAAAACCTCATGGATTTCATCGTTCAGCGCAAGGGCGTTGAAGAAGGAGTCGGCAAAGACGAGGGAGCCGCCGCCGAAGGGAGTGGCGAGGGGGAAACCGGCAGCAGCGGCGGCGGACGAGCACCTAATTCAAGAACCGAAATCTACCGGCAATTAGGCCGGCTGGCCACCGCCCTGAGGGCCATCGAACCGCATAGTCCGATCCCCTATTTGCTGGAACGCGCCGTCGCCCTGGGCGAACTCCCCTTCCCGAAACTGATCGCCGCCTTGATTCGAGACGTCAACACGGTCTCGGAACTTTACCGCGAGTTTGGCATCCCAGAGGAACAGCCACAATAAACCGCCATGCGTCTCGTTCTCGGCCATCATGCCGCATCACATTTTTGATGGATGATGGTTCGACCAACGAGTTTGCCGGTGCGGCCGTGGTTGAATGTTCAAAGCCTTGCAGCATCACTATTCGATCAGTATTAAAACGTGACCAAACCTTAAATATGGATTCGTCCATTTTTTACTGAATGATGCCGGCTAAACGTAATTTGCTTTCCCAATCTCGACGACCATTCGGTATACTTTGCTTATGACGCGAGTGAACCCTTGCCGCGCCTTGGTTGAAATGCTGTCAGGCCGAGGGTTCGTGTATCCACTTCAAGGTCGACGCCATGTATCCCTTTAAAGTGATTCTCGTCGGCTGTAGTGAACCGCTGGTCAATATTTTAAAACCCGAATTAGCGGCTCAAGATGCCGTGGTGGAAGTGGGTTTTGCCAATGTGGAAGCCGCGATCGAAGGATTAAAGGTCAGAAAACTCTCTGCCTCTCCAGCGACAGGCCTTTCGAACGACCCTGCAGCGACTTCTCCTCCTACTGCATCAGGAAATGCGGACCCTTCCAAGGAAGAGCAATATCTCTTCATTGTGTTCTTGAGTCTTCCCCCTGACCTGGCTCAGTTGCGACGCCTCAGCGGCGCGTTCGTGGGCCACCCCATGATTGCTATTTTTGCCAATGACAATCAGCCGATGCTGCCCATCTCCGCTATGCGGGCAGGCGCTTCGCAAGTCGTGCTCACCCCCATTCAGCAGGAAGATTTCCGCTCCGCGCTGAACTGCATTGCGCTGCAAAATGGGTATGGCAAAACGGGGGGGAAGATCATTGCCATCGCCGGGGTCACGGGGGGTTGCGGGGCGACCACCATCGCCATTAATTTAGCACATGAATTCGGGCACCTGCGCCGCAAGCGAACGAACCTGACCGAATTGTCCTTCCAAGTCGGCAAGCTGCCCGTTTACCTGGATGTCGAACCCAAAGTCACGGTCCATGACCTGCTCCGCGACATCAAGAAGCTGGATGTGTATCAGGTGCAAGCGGCGCTGACGCCGCTCAATCCTTATTTTTCCGTCCTGACGGGTCCCTACGAAGTCGTCAGCCCCTTGAGCGTTTCGATGACGGACGTGTTCATGCTGACGGACTATCTCAAGCAGCTCGCTGAGATCGTCGTCCTCGACGTGCCTTGCACCTATGATCATCTTTACTTCGAAACACTCGCGGCCGCAGACCAAATCGTCCTGGTGGCGGAACAAAAAGTGCCGTCGATCAGGTCCTTGCAGATGATCTATGGCAACCTGGCCAACAAGCGGCCCCACTTGCTGCTCAATCGATATGATCCACACATTAAAGGATTCGGCGCGCATCGACTCAAGGAATTGCTGCAATTTCCCGACTTGCTCACGATCGCCAACGACTATGAGTCGGTGAGCAATGCCATCAACCATGGTCGGCCGTTGCGCGTCGAATCGCCCAGGTCGCGGGTGTTGTCGGATATCGACCAATTAGCTTCCACCTTGTTCCCGCAGAATTCAGAGTATGGCGCCCCCCTGGGGCCTGGAATGATCAACGGCTTAATGCGCGCCCTTGGCTGGCGTGCTTAAGTGATTTGTTTCACGCATGAACGGAAGAGAACGCTTATGGCCCCTACACCCGTTAAATTGCTGCACGTGGAAGATAACTTGGCCCATCGCAGACTGATCAGTCATTACCTGTCCAACATCAAGGAAATGAACTTCGACGTCTACCATGCGGACAACGAGGAATCGGCCATCGAGTCCTTTCAAAACAACGGCATCCAATTCGTGCTGCTGGATTATCATCTGACTCAAGGTGATGGCTTGAATTGCCTGCGGCGGCTGCGCCAGATCGACCCTTTGGTTCCCATCGTGGCCCTCTCCGGCGTGGCGACCTCGGAAATTGCCTCGGAACTGCTTGAAGTCGGCGCGGACGATTATCTCAGCAAGAAGGAACTGACTCGGGATGGCCTGGCCAAATCGATTCGCTCCGTGTTGTCGCGGGTGGCCCTGGTCAAGGAAGCGGGCGGCGTCGAGTGGTCCGATCCGCAATATGGCATGGAGGAATGGCTGCGCCGGCTGTGTGATAGTTTTCTTGCCCGCATGGATCGACCTATGATCCAAATCTTGGATGATTTCGAAGACGTGGCCAAACAATCGAAAGTCACCGTTTGGCGGTTGCAGCAAGCCTATACCAAAATATGCGCCGAAATGAACACCCTGCGCCACGAAGGCCAACCACCCGCTGAAAAATGTCTGCGACCTCTCTTGCTTGAAATCCTCTTGCGCGTTTTTGGTCAACTACCTCTTCATCCAGACTCATGATCAGCGGTTCTCCTCGGAATGCGGGCTGCTGATTTATTTCAAAACTTCGAGCAGGATTGCTTGTGTCCGTGAAATAGACCTTTATAATGCAGGCTCTGGAATGGATCGTGACAGCCGAGGGGGTTCGTCACGAGAAGTTCATGTTCGCAAGGAGGTACCTGCATGTCCATGCCGCGATCCAGCCCCAATGTAACTCCATCGACGAACCAAAGCCCTGGCACGGCACCGTCCAGCCGATCCGCGGCGACTGACCAGTTGAAAAAACCAAGTTTCGAGCAAATCCAGATGCGTGCTTATGCGCTATGGCTTAAAAAAGGCCAGCCCAATGGCTCGGCAAGCCAGGATTGGCTTGAAGCTGAACAGGAACTAATACGCGAGTTGAACGGCACCGCCAAGCCAGGGACCAAGGGGCGTTGACTGCCGTCCCATCATCGACTTGAACCCATAGAAGGCGGAACTGTAACCAATAGTTCCGCCTTTTTCGATTGGCAAAGGCTGTAGCTGTAAACGCGGTTGAGGGAGTCATCTCCCACGGCTAAGGTAGCGGCAAATCCTGAAAGACGAAGGGGACGTTGTGAGACATGGTGATCCAATCATAGTAAATCAACCGGCTTACGGTTGATTTGTTATTGTTGTTATTCCCGGCGGTTAAGGGCCGATAAGTGAACGTTCCTTGCACATTATTGTTGTTCATGCCCCAATTCGTGCTAATGCTCTGCAGCTTATTGCCTTTGTCATCTTGGACTTCAATGCGCTGCATCACGGTGTTGACCCAGGAATAATCCACGTTGGCGTTATTGCCGCCGCGGTTGGCCGTTTCAGAAAGGTTGAGCTTGATGGTCACCTGATCGCCGTTCTTGATCACTTCTTCGATGATCAGGGTCGTCGTCCCCGCCTTGAACGTTTGATTCTTAATCTCCGATAAGTTATTCACGACGATCTTGGGCCTTTGCAGGGCAATCACAGTGACAGGCACGGTGCCCTTGAGGGATTTGAGTCGACGGCCTTGGGCCGAAGGATTGAGGGTGACATTGACGTTTTGCATGTAGCCGCGATAGCCATAGTAATATTGCTGACGCGAAGCCATATTGCTCATCACGGTGGTTGGCTTGAGGTCCTGGCCTTGATCATCGATGGCTTCGGTGATGTTTGGCATGCCCGCACTGTAAAGAGGCATCTTCGGCTCAACCGAAACGGTCAAATTCATGTTAAGGTTTTCAGACCTACCCTCGGCGAAAATCGGTCCGCGCCCCTGGCCTTGATTGCCGCTAAGGTCCAGATTGCGCGAATAATTGAAGCCTCGCACCACGATGCGGAAAGGACCATCCAGCGAATAATATCCCGGGAAGCTTTCCCCCAGCATGAGCCGAATCGTCGTCACTTCATTGCCATACCAACCTTCTTGGTAGGTTAAGCCCGCATGCTCGCATATTTTCTGAACTGCTTCCCAGAAGGTGACGTCGTTGAAGTCGAAACTGTAGAGGCGCTTCTCCCGCTCGTCGTTGTTGTTCTGCGGCCACAGTTCAATTTTGTATCCCGACTGTTTGCTGAGCGTTTCAAGGATTTCCCTGATCTTTTGTTCCTTGATCTGGAGCGTGAGGCGGGTCGGCTTCAGCGCGCCTTCGGATTCCAGTTTGGTAATGATGTCTTCGAGCCGGCGGCGAACTTCGGGGTCGAGAGGCTTGTCCAGCCATTCCTGCAAACGGGGAAGCACCACGTGCCCCAGCCGTTCCAGGCCGGCCATGGCCTTCAGCCGTTCCGAGAACCGTTCATGGCCCAGAAGGCTGATCAAGCCGTTAGCCGTTTGCACTTCATCAGGTTTTTCGGGTGCGTTTGGCGGCGCTTGGCTCCACGCCACCCAAGGCAGGCAGCACATTAAGGAAGTGATCCAACAGGCGGCATACCGTCGCATCGATCGATCTCCGAGAAATCTCGCGCCTTCCCTTTGACTATACCGGCCAACTTGAATGAAAACAACCTTCGATACAATGTCTCTGCCCTTCCATGGCAATTATAACAGCTAAAGCTTGCAAAGTCGGCTCCCAAGGAGAGAAAGTTGCACGATCCTGCCCGCCCCATAATCTTGATCACGTTGGGAGACGTAGCGGGGGTTGGTCCTGAAATCGTCTTAAAAGCTTGGGCTCGACCTGAAGTGCACTTTCAATGTTGCCCAATCGTCGTTGGCGACGTTGCTCGGTTACAAACCCTGGTTCGACACCTTGCATGGAATATGCAAGTCCTGCCGATAACTCCGAACCAGTTCGATCAACCGACCTCGCCTGAAACCCTGTTTTGCATTCCTGCCACCGACGTGCATTTAGCGGATGTGCCCCTTGGGCAGGTAGATGCCCGAGCAGGACGGGCCAGTTTCGATTTTCTCAACCGGGCCATGGACCTTTTGCTGCAAGGCTCGGCGGATGCCGTTGTCACGGCCCCCATTCACAAACAGTCCCTGCACCTGGCCCACGTTCCCTATCCCGGCCATACGGAAATCCTGGCCGCGAAGACGGGGGCAGGTCCCTATGCTATGATGCTCTACGGTCGCGGCTTGGCGGTCAGTCATGTGACTTTGCACATTGCCTTGCGAGAAGCCGTCGCCAAAATCACCACGACGGGCATCGCTGAAAAAATCCAACTGACGCACGATTGGCTCTGCGAATTTGCGGGGCATACCCCTCGCCTTGGCGTTTGCGCAATGAATCCTCATGCGAGCGACGGCGGTCTGATGGGCGATGAAGAAGCACGATTGATCCTGCCTGCCGTGCAAGAGATGCAAGCTAAAGGGATTCACGTCACAGGCCCCTGGCCCAGCGACACTCTGTTTAGCCGTGCCACACGCGGTGAATTTCAGGGGATCGTGGCCATGTATCATGATCAAGGTCATATCCCCATGAAATTATGGGCGGGTATGAATTTGGTGAACGTCACCTTGGGGCTGCCCATCCTACGAACCAGCGTAGCCCACGGCACTGCGTTTGACATCGCGTCGCAGTTTCGCGCCGATCCATCCAGCTTGCTTGAAGCCATCCGAGTGGCTTCTCAATGGGTTCAGCAAAGACGATGCCAGCATTAATTAGGTTCTGCCTCTGTTGCATGAACTCGACCATCATCCCCACTAAAAAACGGTACGACACATTGCCGTTTCACACGTGCAGATCGCTCGCAACAGATCAATTGAAATTGTTCAACAGTCGCGTCCACATCAAGATATTCTTTTCACAAGCGCATCGACGATTTGCTTGGGAATATCCACGTCCACGACCCGACTCAACGCCTGCCAACCGGGAACGCCATTGACTTCCAGGACTTGCCAATGGCCATCGTGAGTCGGCAGGAGGTCAACTCCCGCCAAATCAGTTCCCACCGCCCGGGCTGCAGCCAAAGCTAATTCCATCTCCTTGACCGACGGGGCATGCCGTTCTGCCCGGGCCCCCTGAGCGATATTGGTTCTCCAGTCACTCACGGCCCGGCGCTTCATGGCCCCCACAATTTGGCCATCCAATACCAGCAAACGAACGTCATAACCAGGATTGAACACATAGGGCTGAATGTAAATCACTTCGCCCCGGCTCACACGGACCGCCAGTTCCTGCTCCACTGCCTGGCGATCTTGCAGCCGAACGATCCCTTGCCCCTGAGAGCCGAAGAGGGGTTTGATCACGATGTCCCCTTCGAAGCGGTCGAAACTTGCCATGCCGTGGTCCACGGTTTGACAAACCCATGTCTCCGGCGTGGGGATGCCGGCACGACGGAGACGCCAACTGGTCTCCCACTTATCGACACATGCTTCGATGGCATTAGGCTGATTGACCACAGGGACGCCAAGGGCGTGTAGCTGCTTGAGCCAATCCATCCGCATCGTGATTTGTTCGAGGCTGCCCGCCGGGATGCCAAGGATCAAGAGGAGATCCGAATCCGCGACCTCGACCCGATGAATGGGCAGGCCCATCGCAACGGATTGAAGTGCCACCCGTTCCACGACATGTCCCTGTTCGCGCGCGGCGCGTTCAACCTCATGCACGTGCCATCCTGGTTTACCGATCACAAGGCCAAGACGCATGGATCACGTCGACCAAAAGGAATGGCGCACTATTTGGGGTTCCAACTGCCCAAAGGTGTGCGCTTTGCCGCTTTCGAGATTGACCAAGGTGATTTGCGCAGGACTGAAGAGCATCGGATCGATCGCATAAAAATCATGGTTGACCTTGGCAAAAAGTTCCGCAAAGGGTCGTCCATGTTCGGGCGAGGATTTGGAAGGTAGGAGTGGTCCTATTTTCGCGATGGTCTCATCAGTCGTTTGGAGCCAAAGGGTCACTCGGGAGCCATAAAGGATGGCGTCGTTGGTCTTGCCAATCATGGCCAGATCATTTCCGCCCACAGGAGGCAGTGGCGCCATGCCCATGCCCGCCGCCACCTGCAGGCAGTCGAAGCCAAGCACGAAGAGTTTATGCATGGCCGTTTCCAAGGAGCGTGCCACAATCTGAATGGCGCCGGCCAGGCTAGCGGTTGGAGCAAACAGCAAAGTCAATTCCTCGGGGCCAACGTGGCAGGCCTCCGCGATCCGGTCAATGATGTCATCCGTCGGCTTTTGACGCGTTTCGATCACTCCCACCACGTGCTCCGCCTTTTCGCGAAACCCAATCCGTTCGAAGAGGTCCTCCTGGCCCGACGCCGCGCGCATGGGGCCTGAGCCCATGCCAAAAAACGACTCGGCATGCAACCGCCAACCAGCATATTGCGAGGCCAGGCAAGCCGCGGCTGGATCATCCGTGGCCACCAGCACTTCAGGCCCCCATTCGCCCTCTTGAAAGCGGACCTCGGCCAGGTCCGCCATGCAGATGCGGCTCAATAATTGCCCGGCTCGAAGACCGCCTCTCGTTCGCGCCCCAACGTCAATCAACCGGGCCCCCTTGCGCGACCGAACAACTTCAACTCGAAGCTCGATGGCCCGAGTCTCCAACTGTTCAACCACATGCAAAGCTCGACGATTTAATTGCATAGACATTCCTTCGACCAAGAGGCTTTCTTTGGCAACTTGCACCACTGCTGATACAAGTCCCTTGAACCCCTTCGAAGTCGTTTCATGATGTCATCGATGGCAAGTTCCACCGATCCAATGATCTCTTGCTGCCAGAGAAGAGAACAGATGGGTTGATGGGGCTGCATCAGGCTGCCTGGTTGAGGAATGTCGGCCAATTGCAACACCCTCTTCTCATTCGGCATCGTCCCTACAACATCGCCAAGAAACGGCCAAGTAGCAGCGTCGTTAAACAGAATGACCTTGCCTCCCATGGTCCGTCGTGATGATCTCAAGGAGATGTCATCCAAGGAGATTCTCCGTCCCCGGCAAACGGCTATGTGCTCTTTCAACCATGAACGGTCATCCACACGCTCCAGGACTTCCATGGAGGCCGTATAGCGTGGATTGACTTCAATCATCCACACTCGGTTCGACTGATGAATCGTATCCACTCCGAACAGTCCCCTCAGACCGAAGCTTTCCACCAAAGCTTGACCGATCAAGCGGTATTGATCGATGATTTCCGGCTCGAAGGGAATGGGGCCAATAGAGCCGCAATAGGCAAATTGTGAAGCGTTCAGCCAAGGTAAACCGACCAATTGCAGACATACTCCCAAACAAATGACCCTGTGCCCATCACTTAAAAAGAGTCCGGCATGAGGCACCCCTTCGATGTATTCTTGGCAGTAGCTTGGTTCTGCAGCACTTACTGAAATTGTTTGCTCATTCCAGGGGATGATGCCGCGCCCGCCGCAACCAAGCATTGGCTTTACTAACCAGACTCGATCCGCCGGCAGAGCCTTGCCTTCAGGATGGACCATCGGGACGGATAGACCGAATGATGACAATGCGTTCGCGACCTTATAGGGATTGCGGACTTGTTGCAGAACGTTCGCGGGATTGCCCAAGATTTCTCGGTCTAGGCTGATGGCTTCAATGATAAGCGGATGATTTTCCATTCCTCCCGTAAAAACGACCGCGCCTGCCGGTGCCTCGCGGCGCAGGATGGCAGGCAATTGCGACGGGTATTCCCCATCCTTCAAGAGGCGAACCTCGGCCATCGCCGTCAAGTCCGCATCGGCAAAGCGATCACAGCACCAAGTCGACAAACCGGCCTTCTGAGCCGACCTGGCCGCGGCACGAACGCTGGCGCCAACAAGAATAATCGTTTCCGACATGTCCACTTTCTGGTTGCGTTTGCCAGGTTTGCCCCGTATATCTTCAACAGTCCAAAACATGCTGACACGTTTGCATCCATTTCGCAAGGAGAATGCCCCATGTCGATGTATATCGGTGAAGCCCTGGTGGGTGAAGGCAATGAAGTCGCCCACATTGACTTGCTGTTGGGTTCCAAGGATGGTCCCGTGGGTTATGCCTTTGCCAATGCCTTGGCCAATCAATCGGCGGGTCACACGAATTTGCTTGCCGTTTTATCGCCCAACCTCATTTGCAAACCCGCCACGGTCATGATCACCAAAGTGACCATTAAGGGCATGGACCAGGCCGTGCAAATGTTCGGACCGGCTCAGAAAGCCGTGGCCAAAGCCATCACCGATGCCGTGGCGGAAGGCGTTCTCCCCAGAGGCACGGCGGATGAGTTGGTTTGTGTTTGCGGCGTCTTTATCCATCCCGCCGCCAAGGATCACGACAAGATTTATAAATACAACTATGAGGCCACGAAGCTCTCCTTGCAGCGTGCCGTGAACATGGACCCCAAGATCGATGACATTCTGACCAAGAAGGATACGGAAGTTCATCCCTTCTACAAATAATGATTGACGATCATCCACGAGTGGGAATCCTTTGAAGCCCTTGGGTCCCACTCTCTTTTCATTTGTGGTTCAACATTCCTGCATCGCACATGTTCTCTTTGGACTTCTTGGACCTGATCCTGGTTGGTGAACGACTTTCCAAGCCATGGCTGAAAAACGTAAAATTCTGATTCAGATCGATAGCGACCCTTTTCCAAGTCTCTTTGATCGCATCGTTGCTTTGGATGCGGGAGCGGAAGAGGTGATCAGCTATGGTGGCGTCCAAGTCGAGCATGTTCGCGATTTAATCCACGGCGCCATTTTCACGCGCGGCCCAAAGGATTTGGCATCGACGGCCATTTTCATTGGCGGCAAAGACGTGTCCCTGGGAGAGCAGCTTTTGGCGGAAGCTTGCCGCCTCATGATTCCAAATTATGGCTTGCAAGTTTCCATCATGTTGGATGCCAATGGGGCCAACACAACGGCCGTGGCAGCGGTCCATTGCCTCAGCAAGCAGTTCACGCTCAGCCAAGCTCGCGCCGCGGTCCTAGGGGCTGGTCCCGTGGGCATGCGCGTGGCTCAGTTATTGCTTCTCCAAGGCGCCAGGGTCGCGTTGATTGATCCTCAACCGCGTCGATTGCAACAGGCCGTTGAGCGCTGTGTGGGTGATGTGGTTGCACGATTGCAGCCGTTGGTGCTGGAGACCAATCAACCTGTCGTGGATTTGCTCCAAGGGAGTGAACTTCTCATTTCGGCTGGCCCCACCGGGCAAGCGATTATCTCCGATGAAAGCTGGCAACAAATCGATGGGCTCCGCTTCGCCGTCGATCTCAATGCCGTCCCTCCTCCGGGGTTGGCCGGCCTCTCCGTCATGGATGCAGATCAGCAGCGCGGCTTAGTCAAATGTTTTGGAGCTTTGCATATCGGCCAGATCAAGATGAAATGTCACAAGTTAGCGATTCAACAGCTTTTCAAAACCAATCGGCTCATCCTCGACTTGGAGTCTTTGTGGGACGGTTTCAATTCGAATAGACCGACTTCGTAAGGCAAGCGGCAACGAATTCCAATAATTTTCAGCTAGACGCTTGCAACTCTCTCCATAAATCGTTTAACTGGAATTGAAGGACAGTTTCCCGTCCGTTAGTGTTTTTCTCCAAGGAACCCGTTATGCTGATGTTTCTTGCTCAAGCGCAGAGTGATGACAGTGCGTTCATGCATTTTATCAAGCACGATACGTTCTTCGCGGTCGTGCTGTTCGTGATGACGCTCAGTGCAGCCGTCCTTGTGGTTTGGCGCTTGCTTCTCAATCATAATGCCAAGACCGACATGAATGTCTTTCTGCCGCGGTTCCAAGAAGTCCTGGCCCGTGAAGGAATTGATGGCGCATTGAAGTTCTGCAAAGCCGCTCCGAAGTCCGAGGTCATTCCCAGCAAACTGTATGTAGCCGGCCTGGAAAACGCCCGCAACGGCCTGGCTGCCATGCGGCGTGGCATGGCCCATGCCGTGGAGATGGAAATTCTCCCGGACTTGAACTTCTTGCTGCCCAGCATCTTGGCCATTGCCAAGATTGCCACCATGGTGGGCTTGCTCTTCACGATTATCTCCATGATTGGCACCTTCTCCGAGCTAGGCAAAGCCGGTGAAGGCGGCCAGGCTCAGGCCAGCGCCCAGATCGGCTTGGCCCTCTTCGCCACCATGCTCGGGTTGCTCACGGCCATTCCACTCGTGTTCATGCACACCTTGGACAAAGCGTGGATTCATAAGTTTGAAATCAAGATGAAAAGCGCCGGGCAGAAACTGATGATGTTGGTTCAGGCCGCCAAGGCCGGCCAACTCACGCCGCCCCAACCTCAACCCGGTCAAGTGCGTTCCGGCGTGGCCAATCCCGTTGCCCGATAAGGCCGCGCAGCGCATCATGATGTCACGTCGCCGCCAATCCCATGTGTCACTCATGGGATTGGCCTGTTTCAGCGGAGTTCCATTTGCGGCAACCTTACCTCTTCACGAGAGTCATCAATCTCCATGGCCACGACAAGCGACACGAGCTTTTTCAACGTCTGGCTGGTGCAACAAAACCGAGTCTATCGCGGCGTCCCTTACTCCGTCGTATGCGATTGGATTCAGGATGGCAGACTCACCAGCAAGGACTGCGTGAAAACGGCCCAAGATGCCAATTGGATCTTTATCCAAGATCACGAGTTATTGAAGCCCTATCTGGCCCAACCCGAAAGCACGCCCCGAGCCGAGGACGAAGCTGACGCGCTCGAGCCGATCGAAATGGACGTCACCCTCAAAAAACACGTCGAGCATGAAGAAGAAGACCCCGACATGATCCCGCTAATCGACATCAGCATGGTCTTGTTGGTCTTCTTCATGATGACGGCCCAAGACCTTTTGACGGCGTCCCCCATCGATAGTCCCAAGGCCTCTGCGGCGAACATCGCCGCGAGCAAGCAAGCCTTGAAGATCAATCTGCGCCGCGACCCGCTTAATCCCAACACGGTGCAATACTATTGGGGCGACAACGTCAAAGCGGGGCAGGAGCTCAAGCTGGAAGATATCCTCAGTTCCGTGGACGACGCCGTGCTCAATACACCGCCCTACACCGTGTCCGTCATCGTCCGCGCGGAAGGCAAATTGCCCTACTCCGTCGTGCAAAATCTCGTCGCCAAACTCAAGGACAAAAAGGTGAAAGTTCAGGCGCATGTGAAGCAGCAATCGGAAGGTGGCAGTCCCGAGGGAGGCACGCCATGAGTTGGAAAATCAGACACACCGGCTCGAATCAAGCGGTCAGCAATCTCACGGCGCAGCAAATCGCTGAGGGGATTCTCGATGGTCAATGGGAGTCCGTGGACGAAGTCATGGGTCCAGGCGATACACGCTGGATTCCCATCGAGGAACACCCGCAATTCGAGGAATTAATTGAAGCCCTGGAAGCCGACAATGCCGGGGACGCCTTCAGCGATCCGCACGATCAACACATCGACATGAATCCGCTGATCGACGTGTGCTTGGTGCTTCTGGTCTTCTTCATCTTGGCCACGACAATGGCGGTGATGGAAAAAGTCCTGGAAATGCCGGAAAGCCGCACCCAGGATCGCAACGTCACAATGGCCCCCCAGGACATTGAAAAATTGATGATCATCGTGGAAGTGCGCGTGAATCAGGGCAAGCCCGTCATTCGAGTGGATAAGCAAGAAGTAAGTCCCGCCGAGATTCGCAATCGTCTCCGCGATACCGTGAAGGAGCGCCGAGTCAATCAAATGGTGATCGATGCCAAGGACGTGGACTGGGAAACGGTGGTCAAGGTCATGGACGCCGGAACTTACGCCGGCATCACCAAGATCAGTTTCAAGACCGATCCCCCCGCAGCTCGAAGCGGTGGTTCACAGTAATTTCGTCTGCATCCTCATCAACGACAAAGCCCTCCGTGGATCGCTCCGCGGAGGGCTGTTGTTTTCTTCCTAACGGACAGGTTAGAAACTGATGCTGTATTTCTGGGACATCTTTTGACGGATGTCAATCGTTTCCTTTTGAACGTCCGCCAAGATTTGATCCCGGACCTTGACGCTTTCGGCCACGACCTTGGATTGCTCCACTTGCATCTCGTGGTAATTGCTATTCACCCAGAATGAAGGCGGCTGATAAGCGGCAGCAGCGGCACCACCGCCCCATCCCCAGCCAATCGCGCCTGGACCTGCCGCAACGCCACCCCACGCGCCGCCTGGATCGATCCAATAGGTTTGGCGCTTGTTGGCTTCGAGCACGTCGTAGTCGACACGAGCGCCCCGCAAATTGGAAGCCACGCTGCGCAACATCAAGCAAATGCGCGCCGTGCTGTTTTGCAGTTCGGGGTCCACGTTGGACCGCGGCATCCGCTCCAAGCGTTTGGCATAATTTTCATACAACGCGGCGGCCGCGTTGTAGTCGCTGGCTTTCTTGACCATGTTGCTCATGTCGGAGAGCGTCTTGTCAATGGCCAGAAAATAACGCTTGGTCGAGGCCGCATTCGGTTCATTGGGATTACCAACGGACTCCGCGGCAATCGCCGAGGGCGGAACCACGGGCGGATGCAAGATGGAGAAGATGGCCATCAAGCCGAAAGGATTCAACTTGCCGCGAATGGAGATCGAATCACTGCTGACGCTGAATTGCCATTCACCCATCTGATCCAAGGGAAAACCCATGTTGCCAAGGACTTCCTTGGCCACGTCAGGGATGATCTCGGCAAAGGACTGTGGCGAATCGGCGAACGTAATCAAGACTTGGGCATTGGCGGACTGTTCGACCTTCACGCTCACGCTGGCCGTCTTGATACTCGTCAAAAACTTGGCGAAGTTGTCGAAGTTGACGTCCTTGCCTTGCAAGCTTTTCAAGTGGCGAACATTGTTCTTGATCGTGGCTTGATCCACGGCATCTTCAAGATCGACGGCCATGGCCACTTGTCCCTGGCTTGAAGCGGCTTCCAGTGCTTTCTTCAAAACGGGACTGATGCTCGGCGACGTCGCCTCTTTCGCCTTCTTCACCCAATTCGATACTTCCTTCGTTTGGGCAGGGATGGCCACACCGAGGGTTTCACGATTGAACTGAATGAAATAGGCATTCCGCGAGGTCAATTGAACGCAAGGCACGCCGCCGCCAATGGTGCCTTCGTAGCCGCGTTCGGCACGAGCCAATTCAAAGAAGTTCAACGCTTTGCCAACATTGAAAATGCCGACTTCCCAGTTGCTCGTCTGGTTGCCTAGTTCAATCTGCCCCGCCTTGATGGCCGATTTGGTTTCAGGGGGACAAGGAATGATCCCGCTGATGTAGTCCAATTCAAGTTTTTCTTTCCACTTTTCTTCCTGTCCCATGTTGGATCGCAGCAAGCCCGCGATATCGACATAAGCAACGGCGTTGGCCTTGCTGGGCACGCGATTCAGGAGCGATTCCATGTCTTGTGCCAGTACCGAATGACTGACCATGGCAACCACCCATAGCGTGGCAAGGCACGCTAAGTTTCGCTTCATTTTGTCTCCTTTAAGGGTTGAACGGGACTAACTTCCATCGGAACAATGCATCTCTGAAACCACACACGGTTTGCGTCCTATGGCTGGCATTATAAGAACCAAGCATGATTTATGCCAAAGTAAAATGGATTGCACATTCGGCACTATCCACTTTATGTGTAAGGTTTAACGGCAATAGGGGCTGGTCCAAGCTGGGTCAATCAATTTTAGATGAGAACGCGTGCAGCAAGGAAGGAGAATGAACGATCGCAGCCAAAAATTGAAGCGGAGAGGGCGGGATTCGAACCCGCGGAGGCGGTATAACCACCTCACCGATTTAGCAAACCGGCGCTTTCGACCGCTCAGCCACCTCTCCCGGTTTGATCAAGACCTCATTTTAGACAAGCCTGTTCGTCATGACAACGGGACATCTTGCCGATTTTCGTGCGCTGTATCGTTTCGTCAATGGCCATCGTTCCTATTGCAACTTGGCGTTCTAGCTTGCCTCATGATACAGTGAACAACATCCGAGTCGATCCCATTATTAACTGAGGATTTCGTCATGGAGGAGTCGACTAGCAAAACTTCCCCCGCTCAAGGCAGCGATCCCTCCTTCGCCGAAAAGGCACTGCGAATGAGCGGCAAGTCAGCCGAGGAATCCGCACGCTTGGGAGCCATGGATCGGGCAGATGAGCAGGTCGACCAACTGTTTGCTCAACGCTTTCAAACGGCCCAAAGCCCCGTTCATCGAGCCATTTGGGAGAACCAACTCCCCATTGACTTGTTTATCAGTCCAACACCATCTCCCATCGCCCCGGCCACAGAAACTCGACTGAACCACTGCTTGACCTTGGTTTCCCGGCATCGTGAGAACCGAACCCTGTTCGATGCTCAAGGTAAAATTGCTTTCCCTGTTCTTCAGGATTTAGCCCAGGAGGGCTATTGGGGGTTACTGATCGATCCAGAGTATGGCGGCTCCGGCTTGACCTTCCGCCGCTTCGCCACTTTTTTGACCGAGATGGCGCGGATCGACGCCATGGTGGCGGGGTTGGCTTCGGTGCATGGCTGCATTGGCGCCGTCGACCCGCTGCGGACCTTCGGGACGCGCGAACAAAAACAACAATGGCTTCCCCGCCTGGCCAGCGGAGAACGCTTGTCCGCCTTCGCGTTGACCGAACCCCCAGCAGGCACGGATTTGACCGCACTGCGCACGCAAGCGGTGCGTGATGGCGACTTTTTAGTCATTGATGGCGAAAAATTGTTCATTACAAACGCTCTCCCAGGACGCACCATCGGCTTGGTCGTGACGTACGAGAGCCGACCCGCCGTCGTCATTGTCGACCTCCCTGATCAAGAAACCGAACAGGTTCAATGGGTTCACTACGGACTTCATGCCTTGCGTCGCGGACATAACGTCGGTCTTCGCTTCAAGGGCTTGCGCGTGCCCCTCAGCCATCTGCTCACGCCAAGTCATGGGGATGGTTTGACCATCGCCTATCATGGATTGAATCTGGGCCGTGTGGCGTTATGTGCCACGGCATCCGGGACGATGCAAGTGCTGCTCAAGAACATGCTGCCCTGGGCGGGCTATCGACATACCTATGGCCAGGCCATACAGACGCGGGAATTGGTCAAGCGGCGCATCGCCCGATTGGCAGGTTTGATCACCGCGGCCGACGCTCTGGTCGCCTGGTGTTCATCCTTGCTCGATCAGGGATATCGCGGCGAAATGGAGTGCATCATCGCCAAAATCTTCGGGAGCGAAGCCCTCAAGGAAGCCGCCATTGAGCTTTTCATGAAAACCCATGGCGGGCGAGCTTTTTTGCATGGACATCTTTTCGGAGACCATGTCCATGATTACCTCGCGCCTTGCATTTATGAGGGCGAAGGTGAAATGCTGGGATTGGCTCTGTTCAAGTCGTTGGTCAAGGAGCATGGAAAGCGCTACTTCGAACCGATCGGCTTGGCCATGCAGAAACACCAGATGCGGACTTTTCGACCCGCCCATCCCCTGCATCTTTGGAAACTGCGGCGGGAAATATCGGCTTATCTTGGTTGGCGATGGACGAAAGCCGTGTCCAAACGAAATCGACCGCGTCTTCCGGGCATGCCGGCTTCCTTGCTGGACAAAGTGAGTTTCGCATCCAATCAACTGAAACAACTCGCCCTAGATCTCAGCGCTGCCATGGCCAAACATCAATTAAAACTAGCGGATCGGCAATGCCGCATGGCTGAACTGTCACAGCGGGTGCAGGACGCGGTTGTGATGCTCGTCACCGCGCTTTATGCTCGCCAGCGCGGCGACGCCTTCACCATCGCCGCGGCGGATGTCATCGGTCAGGATTTGCATCGCAAACTAACCGGCGAACGGCCTAGCGATCATTACTTCAAATCCGTCAGTGCCTTGGCGGATCGCGTGATCGCTGGTGAAATGGAAGTGCTGGATCAGATTCCTCATGACCCGATCCTCATGCCCTATCCAAACGCTTCACCCTAGCCCTTGCATCCATCGAGAATCTCGCCCAGAAAAGCCAAACGATCCCTTGGCGTTCACCGAGGGACCGTTGTACGGGTCATGGAGAGAATGACGGCTCGAAATCGAACCTATTTCAATTCACACGTCGATTTGCCAATGAATAAGGGAATGTTGTTGGGGATGGGGTTTTGATCCTTGCCCGGGGTTCCCTTGATAGAGAATGGCCCCACGAGACCACGGTCAGCCTGTAACTCACCCTTCGTCCCCGCCATGCGATTGCGTTCTTGAAGGAGCTTCACAAACTCCTCCAGATCCTGAGCATTCGCTTCCAAGGTTTTCTTCTTGCTGTCGGGCCTGCGGAATTCATGCACCATAAAGACCGCCACCTGGGCATTTTCCATGCGCGCCCGCACCAGCGTGGCGGCCACGTTGAACAGCAGCTTAAAACGAAGCTCGCTCACCGATTCCGCTTCCAATCCAAAGATGGCTTTGGCCAGGCGGTTGACCCGTTGCGGGAAGGTGGATTCCGGGTCGTCCTTCTTTTTCTTGAGCTTCTTGGCGATGGACTTGTTAAATCGTTCATCGCCGATGCCCTCAATATCGAGCAGGATGCGTTTGCCTCCAGCCTCGCCCAAGACAACCAAGTCGTGTTGCCGGGTGCGGCCGCCACTTTCGTCCACTTCGGTTACCAATTCCGCATAGGCGCGCATGGCTACCAAGTTGCGGGTCGCTGGCTGCAGGTTCAGGACTTCCTCGATTTCCGGGGGCAGGCCGTTCGGATACTTCCAACTGGCTCGCAGCCAGCGTTTGGCCAGCTCGTATGTGCTGCATCCCGCTTGCCATTCGTCGTCTCGTCCATGAGGTGCAAATTCAGACCATTCCTCCAGCTTCCTGATGCTTTTTCCCGATAGGATCTGCAACGGACTCATGATGCGACCTCAACGTTAAGACAACCCTCCGAGTTTAGACTAACGTCCAAGCAGCAGGCTGAGAATATACATTTCCAAATCTTCATAATTCCTTCGCAATCGCAACTCTTCTACCATCTCGTTGTCCACCTTTCTGACGACAGCCAAAATACGAAGAAATAGTTCACGACTATTCGCCAGATGCTTAGCTTGATCCTCAACCGTAGTCGTCCTCATTGGCTTCACATCCATGCCAATACATTCGCCGTTTGAACCGTAACCACCGCGATCTAAGACCCAGACGGTGTTGAATGCTCGGCGTAAGTCAACGCTAGCAAAAGACTTATCTTGATCGAACTTCAAGCCGTTCTGATCGTTTAAATGAACGCTCCATAGCTTCCTATGCCACAATGCATAAGCCATTTCATCAGAGGGATCGAGTCCTGCCAAGATGGCGTGCGCGGATTCGATCAATACCCCAACCCGTTCAGGCGCCTTGGTCTTGTTGATCATGGCCAAAAAATGGCCCGGAGTCGGCCAGTATGCCAAGTCCATTGGCTCATTAGGCTTCATTTCACCCAACAGTTTGACTTGTGGGTCGTATTCCAGCATGGCATCCAAGGCTTCCAACAACCGATCATGAACGGCCATGGGGTCCTTGGCCTCGCGGATATACGTCCCTTCTCGCGCAAGCCAGAGCACCTGCAGATTCGTTCCTAATGCCCTCCCGATGTCCATGCTGCGTTTCGAACGATCTATGGCATACTGTCGATCTTGCACACGGTTGGAGGTAAATGCCCCATCCATGGTTTGTGGCGCTTCCCAAAGCCGTGGCGCCACAAACTCGACAAACAACCCCTCATCGCTGAGAATTTTCTTCAAATCACGGACAGCTTTTTCCATCGTCGGACGGTCCGCCGCCGCGTCGATAACGTCATCGTCGTGCAACTGAACGCCATCGTAGCCTAGCTGCTTGTAGAATCGCAATTTTTGCGCCAAAGAAAGATCGGGCCTGACCGGAGGTCCAAACGGGTCCGCCCCTGTCGATAAATTCCATGGGCCAAACGTAAATCGATATCGAGTATCCGCAGCAGGCATCAAATCACCTCCATCAGCTTTTAATAGCGTTCAATCCTTCGCCGCGGATGGCATTGATGTCCCATTGCCAATCGTGCATGCGTTCCATGTCGCGATAACTGGTTAAATCAAATTGCAACGGCGTGACGGTGATAAACCGTTCCGTTAGGGCCGTCACATCGGCCTCGCCAGAACCTGGGGGACATTCGATTTTCGTCGTAATCCAAAAGTAGGTTCTTCCTCGCGGATCCTTGCGGCGATCGTAGCTTTCTTCGTACCGTCGCGTTCCATGGGGAACCACGCGAATTCCTTTGGGCAATCCCTGGTCCAAGCTGGGGATGTTGACGTTGATCAACATGCCAGGCTCCAGTCGATGCATAATGATCTGCTCGATCACTCGACGGGCCAAGGAGGCCGCCAGAGGATAGTTCAATTTCATCGGCCGCTGGTATTCCAACGACACGGCGATGCTGGGCACGTCAAAAAAAGCGCCTTCGATGGCCGCCGCCACGGTGCCCGAATAGAGCACATTGATGCCAGCGTTGGAACCGGAATTCATGCCGCTCACCAGCAAATCAGGCGGCTCATGCAACAACTCCGTCATGGCGAGTTTGACGCAATCCGCGGGTCTGCCCTCCACCGCCCATCCAATCCTTTCATTATGCTCATCGTAAACGTCTTGAACGAGCAGCGGCGTTAACAGCGTGATCGAATGCCCCACGGCACTCTGCTCCGTCGCTGGCGCCACCACCATGACTTCTCCCAATTTCTTCAACTCCGGCAGCAACGCTCGCAGCCCAGGAGCGAAAATGCCATCGTCGTTGCATAGTAAAATTCTCATGATTCCTTTACCCTCGCAGCATCAGTTCGACCACCATGCTCCCATGCACGGAGAGTCGCTGTGCGGTATCCTTTTGTTTTATGCATTTACAATAAAAAAGGATCGAGCCAAGGGGCTGTTCCCCTCGCTCGATCCGTTGGCTCATCGACGATCTGCTCACTCGAGATTCGATCAAGGCCTGATCATTTTTCTTCCTTCGGCATCAAGAATCCCGACATGGCAGAGGGGTCCGCTGTGAAACTGGCCGCTCGGCGAAAGACCATTTGGGCTTTCTCTTTCTCGCCATCAAACCAAAGTTGATAGCCCAAAAGAAATAGCAAGCCATCGTCGTTGGGGCTTTTCTCGATCGCCGCGGCCAATTGCCCGAGATGCTGCTGAAATTGCTTGCCCTTCTCGCCGTATAACGCCCGAGGTTGAAATGCGGCAGCGGGCCATTGAGGGTGCCATTTCAGGCCGCGCTGGATCGCTGTCACCGCCTTGGGGTATTGTCCCAAGGCAAACAACGCCTGCCCCTGATAAAACCAAGGCTGGCCATCGAGAGGATTCTCCTTGCTGGCTTGCTCGTAATGCCTCAGGGCTTGACTAAAAGCCCCTGATGCAAAAGCGGCGTTGCCGAGACGAATCTCACGGGCCATGCTTTCCTTTTTGTCGAACTCATCCCGGGCCCGGGGTTCATTGGCTCCATCGGCCTTGTCATTTTTGATGGCGGGCGGTTTCTCAATGTTCTTGACCTGGGCTGGTGGGTTGACGTAGATGGGTTGATTCGGCACGATGGGCATCATATAGGGCATGGTTGGAAACAAATTGCCCGCCGTGATGGGTGGAGGATAACCCGTCAGCCACGTGTAATAGCCGGATTGGTAAAAGGGATCCAACCACCAGAAAACGGGATAGGATGCATACCCAAATCTGCCTTGAAGTGGATCGTAGACAGGCATGCCGACATAGGGAACGCCATAAGAACCGAACGCCCTGCCCGTGCTCCCTCCTGGTCGTGAGCGAAAGACCGGGTCAAGATGGCCAGCTCCAGGCTGAGCCAACAAGGGTGATTGAAACAGCAAGAATCCTAGTCCCGCGATCCATAGAGCCTTTTTCATGGAAGGGCTCCTTCCTACTTGTCCTGGTCGATGCTCCCTGTTGACATTCTCCCCTGTCCGCTCACGAAGACAAGGGGACTGGGATCAACTCGACCTTTAAACGGCAAACAACATTAAACTTGCAAATCAAATACCAGTCTCGATCTAAATCGCCGTGTTCTCCTGTCGATTCTCTTTCCAGGTCAAAGGCCTCTGGATACCATGAGCAAATCTTTGCGTCCTGCTCGAATTGTCATGCCAAACTTTTATACAGCCTCGGGAAATAAAACGAAAATGTGCTCACAAGAAATGGACTGGCTCGTCATCGCCCTGTCGTTGGGACTAAGACTTGGCTCCGGCTGTGGTGAAAAAGCTCCGATTACCCTTGGCCGCGGGCCGGAAATGGGTTACTAATCGATGGACGAGCCTCGACTGCAACATGGACTGGCCAGGATGGTCTTCATGCTGGGAGGCCTCTTCTTTCTGGGTTTGGGCGTCATCGGTGCCATCCTTCCCATCCTGCCCACCACGCCATTTCTGCTGCTCGCCCTCTTTTGCTTCGCTCGTTCTTCGACTCGATTGCACCATTGGCTGCTCCACTCGCCCTTCTTTGGTCCCTATCTACGCGATTGGCAACAACATCGAGGCGTTCGCAGACGGGTCAAAATCATGGCCATCGTCATGGTGGCGACCGTTGTGGGGGTAACGCTCTGGCTGACCGATCTCTCTTGGATGGCCCAATCAGGACTGATCGGCTTGGCGGCCATTGGCATCACGGTCATCCTTCGGCTCAAGACGATCGCAGAGGATGCACTCGAAGAGTAGCCAACAAGCGCGCGTTTGGACGCTCACGAAGCACTGGGGGCACTGACTGATACCGATCAGACTCATTTCCATTTCTCCCGCTCCGCTTGCCACTTATTGACCTCTTCGGGCTTATCCAAGATGGTGTGAAGTTCAATCAAACGGTCGCTGGCTTCGGCCAACCGTTGTTTTTGGACCTTGAACAACTCCGCGTTCTGGCCATCAACGACCAGTCTGGCCATGATTCCTTCGTAGCCTTTCAGCAGAAGCGGTTCTGCATCAGCGAGAAGATTGGCCTTCTCAGACCCGTCGCCGGCCTTGCGGGCTGCTCCCAAGAGTGCCCCGCCGAGCATGGACATGGTGTTGAATGTGGTCCAGACGTCAGGCTCTTGCTTCTCCCGAATGGCCAGGCTTTCGCGGAGCAACTCCTCGGCAGCGAAGTTCTGATCGCAATGAAGCAAGTCCAACGAAACCTGCGCAAGCAAGCCTGCAAATGACCGACGATGTGGTAGATCGTGGCTAGATTGTTCAGACTGACCAGCGTGTCGGGAGATCGGCCCCCAATTTGGCTCGTCGTATCCGCAATGTCTACTCATGCAGCGGCACGGCCCGGTCCAACTGCCCAGCTTCTCGACAGCTATCCGCCAGGTTGTTCATGCTTTGCAGGGTCAGGGGATGGTCGGCCCCTAGTTTGACCTGCCTCAGAAGGAATGTCAGGAAATGACATGGCCATGTCGCTTCCAGGCGCGGAGTCAAAGAGCCGATGCCAATCGCCGCTGTTGTGCTGCGTATCATTCCCCTGCACCGTTTCGCCTTGAATGGGCGTCTCGGCGTTCGGGGGAGAGGAGTCCCTGGTTGACTCCGCCTCAGGGGGAGGCTGCCAGTGAAATCTTGGGTTTTGCCGAGGGAGGGGTCATGGGTCATGGCCGCACCGATGCCGGTGAGAAACAGTTGACGGCTTGATGATAATCGGAGGGTCTGGAGAGGGGAAAGGAAAAGCGTCAAGCGGCGCTGGCTAGTGCACCTGGCTCAGGCGAAGTAAATGACATTCTTTGAACAGCCGGATGATAGGATTCCAAGTCAAGACTACTTCTTGTACTTTGGCACCTCGGGTTCCTTGACGTGCTTGAGCAGGTCGAGAATGATATCGTCCGGAGTTTTCCCTTCAGCCTGGGCTTGGAAGTTGCAACTGATGCGATGCCGCAGAACGGGAACGGCAACGCGCTTGACGTCCTCGATGGCGACGCTGAAACGGCCATCCATGGCGGCAAAGGCCTTGGCGCCCATGATGAGAAATTGTCCCGCCCTGGGGCCCGCTCCCCAGTCGATGAGTTGATTGACGAACGATGGCGCCTCGGCGCTTTTGGGCCTCGTCGCGCGGACGAGCCGGGCCACGTAATCGACGACGTAATCTCCCACGGGGACTTTGCGGACGAGATGCTGCAGGGTCATGATCGCCTTGCCGCTGAGGACTTTCGTCAACTCCGGGGCTTCGTCCTTGGTGGTCGTGGAGAGAATGCGTTTTTCCTCGTCGATAGATGGATAGTCCACCTTGATATTGAACATGAAGCGGTCGAGTTGGGCTTCGGGCAAGGGGTAAGTGCCTTCTTGCTCGATCGGGTTCTGCGTGGCGATGACGAAAAAGGGTTCGGGCAAATTGTAGGTCGTTTGGCCGACGGTCACTTGACGCTCCTGCATCGCCTGGAGCAGGGCCGCTTGAGTTTTGGGCGGCGTGCGGTTAATTTCATCAGCCAGGATGATGTTGGCGAAGATCGGCCCATGCACGAAGCGGAATTCGCGGCGGCCATGTTCGCTGTCATCGAGCACGTTGGTCCCGGTGATGTCCGAGGGCATGAGGTCTGGCGTGAATTGAATGCGCTTAAAACTGATGTCAAGGATTTGGCTGATCGAACTGACCATCAAGGTTTTCGCCAATCCCGGCACGCCAACGAGCAGGCAGTGACCCTTCGTAAAAATGGCGGCAAACATTTGCTCGATGACTTCCGTTTGCCCGACAATCACACGCCGCAATTGGTCCACCATTTGCTGCCGGCTATGACTGAATTGTTCCAACAATTTATTGAGAGTGTCACTGGTCGCGGGTGCCGACACGGTTTTCTCCTGGCTGTAATTCCAGTCCGATCCAAGGATCGGAAAAATCTATTGTAAGAGGCAGGCGCTAGCGCAGCAATAAGCCAAATTCCAGCGGGATTGGCCCTTCCGCACGACGTCAAGAAGCGGTCGATCCCGGTTAGCCGCAACGGACCAACCCCGTGGCATACGGGGAATTCAACAGTGGATGCTTGGGCAGCACGCGCACAATGAAACCGTATTGACCGGTTTTGGAACAGACAAACTCGCCGGAATAAAGATAGGCTCCGTGGTCGAGCTTCATTTGCGGCGACATCTGCGTGATCGCCGGCTGCTGAATGGTGTCCATGGCATCCACGACTCCGTGATAGATTTGCACCTCCACGTCTTCGGGCGTCAGGCCGGCCAATTGGATGCGGCTCTTGACGATCAACCGATCCCCCACCATCAACCGGTCGGTGCTCGAGGTTTCGGTGGCCTCGACGCGGAGATGGCTCCACGCCTTGAACTCGCGGGCCTTCCATTGCACGAATTGGCGGAGCGGTTCGCCGCCGTTGGCCAGGAGGGCCTGCACCCGGCGATAGGAAGGCTCATAGCTCAAACGCATGTATTCTTCCACCATGCGATTGGTGTTGAAGATGGGGCATAGGGATTTCATCGACTGCTTGACGATCTGCATCCATTTGCGGGGGACGTTGTCCTCGCTGCGTTCGTAGAAGAGGGGCAGGATGCTCTTCTCCAGGGTTTCATACAACGCCCTGCTTTCGACTTCATCTTGGTAGTTGAGATCGGCGTACTCCTCGCCCGCGCCGATAGCGAAGCCGTTATTGCCGGCGTATCCCTCGGCCCACCAGCCATCAAGCACGCTCAGGTGCAGTCCGCCGTTGGCCACGACTTTCATGCCGCTGGTGCCCGAGGCTTCAAGAGGGCGGCGGGGATTATTCAGCCAAACGTCCACGCCATGGACGAGCATGCGGCCGACATTGATGTCGTAATCCTCGATGAACACAATGCGGCGGCGAAACTCCGGCATCTTGGCAATCTGAGCCATGCGCTGCAGAATTTCCTTGCCCCCCTTGTCGTGGGGGTGGGCCTTGCCGGCGAAGATGATCTGAAAGGGGTGGTCCTTGTGGTTGATCATTCGCGTCAAGCGTTCCATGTCCTTGAAAATCAAGGTGCCCCGCTTGTAGGTAGCTGAGCGGCGGGCGAAGCCGATGGTCAAAATCTCGGGGTTCAGGACTTCATCCGAGTCGTCAATCTCGCCCTTGGAGGCGCCTCGCCGCTTTAGTTGCTCGCGGAGCCGCTGCCTGGCGAAAACTATCAAGTGCTCCTTGGCCCGTTGATGGCTGCGCCATAGTTCGGCATCGGGCAAGTTGTCGACTTTGCGCCACACCCGGGGATCGGTTGGCTTCTCGGCGAAGGCCGCCCCGAGATAGCGCTCCATGAGTTGCGTTATTTCCGAAGACATCCAACCCGCCAGGTGAACGCCGTTGCTAACCGCTCCCACCGGCACGTCGGCCACCGGAAGATCGGGCCATAATCCCCGCCACATCTTGCGCGAAACGACCCCATGGAGCTGACTGACGCCGTTGCTGACGTTGGAGAGCTTGAGCGCCAGAACGGTCATGCCGAAGTATTCCGCGTCGTCTTGGGGGTTTTGCCGGCCCAGGGCCAGCAATTGCGATCGATCGATCTTCAATAAGGCGGCATAGTAGCCGAGGTATTTCTCAAACAAGCTGGGGGGAAAGGCGTCATTCCCAGCGGGGACCGGAGTGTGAGTGGTAAAGACGTTGCTTGCCGTGACGGCCTCCATGGCTTCGGCAAAGGAAAAGCCCACTTCTTCCACCATGTACCGAATCCGCTCCAGGGCCAGGAAGGCGGAATGCCCTTCATTCATGTGGCACACCGAGGGAACCAGGTTGAGGGCGCGCAGCGCCCGGTAGCCGCCGATGCCGAGGATGATTTCTTGTTTGATGCGGTTTTCTTGATCGCCGCCGTAGAGTTGCCAGGTGATTTCGCGGTCTTCCTTGCTATTTTGCGGCACGTTCGTGTCGAGCAACAGAAGCGGGACCCGGCCCACTTGAATCCGCCAAACCCGAGCCATGATTTCCCTGCCTGGAAAAGGCACGCTGACCATCAGCGGCACCCCTTGTCGATCATGCTCGGAGATGAGAGGCAGGTTATAGAAATCGTTCTCTGGATAGAGTTCCTGCTGCCAACCGTCGAGGTTCAAATACTGTCTGAAATACCCCTGACGGTACATCAAACTAACGCCCACCAGGGGCAAGCCCAAGTCGCTGGCGGATTTCAGATGATCCCCCGCCAGCAGCCCCAACCCCCCCGAATAGATCGGGATGCTTTCATGAATGCCGAACTCCATGGAGAAGTAGGCCACGCGGAGTTGGGAGTCCTTGAAGGTATTCGCAAACCAGGTGGGCGCGGACATGTAGTGGGCGAGCGCGGCCCCAACGCGGTAAAGATGCGCTAGAAAACCCTCATCCGAGGCCAATTGTTCCAAGCGATCTTGATCCACGGCTCCCAGCAACTTGATGGGACTGTGATCGAAAGCCTCGAATTTCTCCTCATCCACTCGGCGAAAGAGAGCAATGGCTTCGTGGTGCCAACTCCACCAAAGGTTGTAGGCGATACTTCGCAGATCCTTCAACCGCTGCGGAAGATTGGGGGTGACCACAAAGGTGCGAGGGCGAAGATCGGCCATAGGCTCCTCGATCCAAAGGGACAGAAAAGTCGATGCGATTTACCTAGCCTAGCATAGCAGATCGATACCAAACTCCAAGAACGTAAAGCAACGCTTTCCAGATGAATGATTGCGCCAGCTTGTCTACGGAAGGGAATGGGACAGATGGGGGAATGCATTCACGACGTCATCTTCAACCATGACCATGGCCTCTTCCGAACAACGCAAGGCCATGGAGGAATTATTCATCGACGCGGTTGGCATAGAAGCCGAATTCACGCCCCTGCACTGTCGTCACGCCACAGATCGAGGCGGCGTCGCGCGTGAAAATCCAACCTTTGAACTGTTGAACCGATTGCGGAAATTTCACTTCAAACTGCAAATGATGCTTTGGTTCAAGCACCTTGCCGACAACTTCATAACGCTGGCCAGTAGCCTCGGAAATATAATCGCCCGTTAACCCGCCTTCTTCGTCCACTTTCAGATGCAACTTGGCGATGCGCCGGCCATCGTCGTGGAGTTGATAGGTGCCGTTGATGAAGCGGGCCTCAAAGGCGTCCCCGATGGAGGGACGATCCGCTTTTTTCGCTTCCGTGCCCGGCATGGGCTTGGTCACCAGAAACATCTTGGCCTTGCCCACCGGCTCAAGGTAGCCATCCTGCTCGTCGGCCACGTATTTGAGATCCCCTTTGAGTTCAGCCGGAACGACCTGGCAGGAATCCAGGCTGAAATGGAAGCCATCGAACAACCGCACCGAGGCGGCCTGGGCCAAAATCAACCTCTCTTGGCCGGGTTTATAGCTGATGCATCGCTCCAACAAGGCAATGGGAACGGACGTATCCTCATGTCGTTGCCGGGCGAATTGGACGAGCAGTTTGCCCCAATGTCCCTGGTTGCTTTTAACGATCAAGAATGCTCCCTGCTGATCCTTGAAGATCGGCTTCCAGCGCGTCACTTCCTCCATAGTCAATTTCTTTAGTTCCACCGTGTGTTCAGTCTCGCCAGCCTGGCTCAGAAAAGGAAGCGTATAGCGCTCGAAATCATCGGCTGCCAGCACGGCCGGGAACAGCACCGCCGCCAACAGTCCGACCATGGCCGTGATCAACGATCTCATGGGAAGTCCTTCATGCAGAGGAAGTCTGGTTAAATGATCATGCCATCGGGGATCGCAATGCCCTTGGGAATGACAACGATGCCATCGCGGATATAGAACAATTCGTCGTCATGCTCTTGTAATCCGCGGCGGTTGTAGATTTGGCAATTTTTGCCGATCCGGCAATCCTTGTCGAGAATGGCCCGTTCGACGACCGAGTTCTCGCCAATGCCAAGATCGGGCCGATTCTCTTCCCGGTTACTCCGCTTTTCCTCCATGGACTCGAAACGATCCGCGCCAATGATGACCGAATCGCGGATGGTGACATTGCGTCCGACCTGGCTGCGCACGCCGAGGATGCAATTGCGGAGCGAGGCGCCGGATTGCACGAGACAGCCGTCGCTGATCAAGGCGCGTTCGACCATCGCCCCCATGACGCGCGCGGCCGGGAGAAAGCGGCGCCGAGTGTAAATCGGGCCGTCTTGGGAATGAAATTCAAACGGAGGCTTCTCGCTCGCCAGTTCCAGGCTGGCCCGGTAATACGACGCAATCGTGCCGACGTCTTCCCAATAGCCATCGTAAAGATGAGCCTGAACGTGGTACTTGGGATAACTCATGGGAAAAATGTGGCGGCCGAAGTCCGCGTGGTTCGTGGTCTCCAATAAGTGGAGGAGGAGATCCGTCTTAAACAAATAGATGCCCATGCTGGCCAGGTATTGGCGGCCCTTGCTGGGGATGCCGCGTGCGTCGATCCACTCGGCGGGCGTTCGGACGCGGTCCAGATCAGAATCCTTCTGCGGTTTTTCAAGAAAGTCCACCACGCGGCCGCCGTCATCGAGCCGCATGATCCCAAAGGAGCCGGCATCGCCGCGCGACACGGGAATGACGGCGATGCTGATGTCCGCCTGGCTGTCCCGGTGCGTTTTGACGAATTGATTCAATTCCATGCGATACAACTGATCCCCCGAAAGGATCAGCGTGTCGCGGGTCTGGGCTTGCCGCAGCGTGATGAGATTACGGCGGACAGCATCGGCGGTGCCTTCATACCAATGGGTGGAATCCATCGTTTGCTGCGCGGCCAGGATTTCCACGAACCCGCCGCCGAACACATCGAACTGGTAAGAATTGTTGATGTGTCGATGGAGGCTCACGCTCAGGAATTGCGTGAGGACGTAAATCTGGTTTAAACCGCTGTTCAAGCAGTTGCTGATGGGAATGTCGATCAGCCGGTATTTTCCGCCAATGGGCACGGCTGGCTTGCTGCGATGCATGGTCAGCGGGTAGAGCCGGCTTCCTCGGCCGCCGCCGAGAATCAAGGAAAGCACGTCGCGCGACATGGATAAGTCCTTGGGCTAAGGACGATGGTTTCTGTCATGGGCAACTCAAATTCCATGAGAAAGGGTTTGCGGAAGTTTGTCAACGACGAACCGCGACTTTCCTCGCAAGGCCAAGGCGAGATGGATACCCGCAAGCGCATCACGTGGAAAAGTCGCACGGCGACAGGGTTCCAACCGCGAAGACGGCCGATCTTCAACGCCCCAGTTGAGCCATCAGCCAACGGACGACGTGCCGCTCCATCCAACGGATGCCTCCCCTCCCATCGCTCCCCAGGAAGCCAAGATGTCCGCCATGAGGCACAATCTGAATATCGAGCGGCGGCCGGTTCGGCAGCGTTTCATACGGACCAACGTCGATGAAAGGATCGTCCCTGGCCGTTAAAATCAGCGACGGCATTTGAATCGAAGGGATTAAAGGAAAGCTGCTGGCTCGAGCATAGTATTCGGTTGCGTCGCGGAATCCGTTGAGGGGGGCCGTGTAGTGGTCGTCAAAAGCTCGGAGGCGCGTCATAGCCGCCCAAAGCGGGGCTGGTTGGTCTGGGAAATGGCGTTGTCGGGCTTTGGCCTGCCGCCAGAGATCGCGGATAAAGAAACGCTCGTAGAGTCGATTGCGCGGCTGCTCTAGAAGTTGGGAGCAGGCATCCATGTCCACGGGGGCATTCACCGCCGCGACGGCGCGGAGTTGAGAAATGGGTCGATCGGCCAACTCCGCGGCTGCCTTGAGCACGATGTTGCCCCCCAGGGAGAAGCCGATAAGGAGCATGGGAGCATGGGGATAGCGGGCAGACATGGCTTCAAGGAGTTCGATGAGGTCGCCGGAACAACCGCCGTGGGCAGGCCGCCGCGACAGCGCCACCCCTTCCCCGCAGCCGCGCAGATCGACGCGCACAACCTGGCAACCCTCATTCAAAAATCGCTGGGCCACCCGCTGCATGTAACGGGAACGTGCGGATCCGCCCATGCCATGCACCATGACCGCCAGGGGCTGAGCCGAACTTTGAATCCTGGGTTGATTCCAATGGAGCACCAACCGGTCGCCATCGGACAACGTGAACGTGTGCGGTTTCCCGCGCAGTAATGGCAAACGTCCAGGCCACCAATGGCCAAGAATCGTTTGCAAGTGCGGATGGCTCAACCACGGCAGTGGACGAAAATCGAGGGGCATAAGAACTCAATCATCGTCGTCATTGGAGCCGTCGACGACGTAATAATCGACGAAGCCGATCATCATTTCCTCCCATGTCTGATCGCCCCAGCGAACTCGGGCCTTGGGATTAGGATTGTTGGGATTGTTTTCGCTATTGTCGAAATGAGCGACACATTCAATCTTGGTTCCCTTGGGCAAACGCAGCGGCTCCTTGAGAATGTAGTTGGTCTGCCAGTTAAAATCGTAGCGGGGCACCGACAGCACTACTTTCCGGCGGCCGTCGGGGTAAACAATCGTGTATTCGAAATCCTTGCCCCGCAAGTGCATGTGGGGGCTGAGGCTCAGCAGCATGACTTCCTTCTGGAAGACCGTGGCAGCGGTCACTTGGTGATGGGCGGCGCCAGGGGGGATCACAAAGCGCGTGTTGTGAATGCTGCGGGTCTTGATTTCGTGCTTGGGCGGCTCCTTGCAGAATATGACTCCCAAGGAGGACAGGTCCTCGCATGCGACGCCGTTCGGGGTGTAGTGCATCTGCAGAAAGAGAACGCTCCCCTTGGGCAGCTTTTTGCCAAATCCTGGCGGAAAAATGGCAGGCTCATCGCCGGGGACGTAGGAACAGAGAAAGCCGTCGCCGATGCCTTCATTGCGGTCGCGCTGGCCTGGCTGACGAACGTAGGCGATGATGTGATGGACGACGGCGCGCTGGCCCGGGCGGGCTTCCATCGCTTGCACCCAAAGGTCTTCCGTGACCCGGCGTTCCAACACCATGTACTGATAAGGGACCCCGCGCTCAGGCATCTCGGCGGGCACCTTGAAGGGACTTTGCATCGCATAGATTTTATCCGGCTGACCCATGCGCCAACCTTCGACGAATGACGGCTTCTCGCTAGAAGTGGACCTTGTCGTTCCTTCAGGGCATCCCGCATCGATCCAGGATAACAGTGTTTGCATCTCTTGGTCCGTCATCCAGCGTTCATTGCGGAAGCGCCCCAATTGACTGACGTCCGCGTGCCACGGCGGCATGCGCCGCTCGGTGACCACTTCGCGAATGCTGTCTCCCCAGCCCACGGCGTCCTTAAAGGTCAACAGCGACATGGGGCCGATCTCCCCGGGCCGATGGCACCATTGGCAGTGCTTCTGCAAGATCGGGGCAACATGGGAGTGATAACCGACGGTTGCGTTTTCCTTCGGCTGCGTCACCCTGGCGATGAGACAGCCAGCCACGGGCGTGGAAGCCTGGCGAATGGGACGCCCCGCCAAGTGATCTTCCATGGCTTCGACCAGGTCTTGGCGCAGGGGTTTGGTGCGCTTGTAGCCGATGCCGAATTGATCATCGATGCGTCCCTGATACAGGATCGTTCCCTGCGAGTCGAGAAGGAAGACTTCAGGGGTGCGCTGCGCTCCCATGCGATCCGCCACGACGTTGTTCACGTCCTTGAGCACGGGGAAGGGAATTTGATATTCCTTGGCGTGTTTAGCCACGATAGCGGGCGATTCATGTTTGTTGGCGTTGATGGCCAGGAAATAGACGCCCTTGGGGGAATATTCGCGATAGAGCGCCGCCAGCTTCGGCAGGTAGTTGTTATTGATCGGGCAGCTCACCCCGATGAACAGCACGACCACGGCCTTGGACTTGGCACATTCGTCCCACGACCAGCTTCCCCCCTCAGCTCGGTCGAGCTGGAACGGCGCCACGATCTTGCCAGGCGGCGGGGTCTTTGGCTGGACCTCTTGACCCTGGGAAGACAACCAGGGCAGGACGACCCAAGCGACCAAGCATAGAACCACACACCAGCGACTCTTAGAACGGACCATCGTGGCAACCTCACTTATACTCGGTCAGTTGACTGTTACCGAAGTCGAGCCATGCCCCAGCTTCGTTGCTGCTCGTTTGTTATTCGTTACTTTGCCGGGACCATTGATGTTTCACCTCCAGCGGACGCTCATTGTCAGGCCAGGCCAAACGAGGCTTTCCATCCACGGCATTTATTCTCACAAGAAACCGAGACTTCTGCAACCTGCATCAATCGACTTGACAGTGGAGATGGTTCGTTCCATGCTTAATGAAAGTTTCACATCTGCTTCACAGTCGCTCAGGCTCTTCAGTTGAGACTCAACCTGGTCGGTAATCATCCTTTCAAATGGGGAGCAAGTCATGCAACCACTGCCAAAAGCAACCCCCAGAGACGGTTTCACGTTGATCGAGCTCATGGTGGTCATCGGGATCGTTGTGCTCCTCTTGGCCCTGCTCATGCCGGCGATCCAGCGCGTTCGCGAGGCGGCCAATCGGACCGTGTGCGTCAATCATCTCAGCCAAATCGGCAAGGCCATTTTGGCGTTTCAAGCGGAGAACGATGGTGCGTACCCTTCGGGCGGCGGCGACGTTCAATGGGGGGCAAGCCCCGTGCCCCGATCCTTGAACAGCGCGGGAGTGCCCGGAAAGCTGCTCGATCAGGACTGGGGCTGGATGTATCAGATTCTGCCATATCTCAGCCAACAAACCCTGTGGGGTCTGCCCGCCGGCCAGGATGCCACGATCGTCTCCACGCCGATCAAGGTCTTTTTTTGCCCGACGCGCCGGAATCCCGAAGTGGTGCGCAATGAGGGCGAAATGGCTGCATTTGGCGAGCGGGCCGGCTGCGATTACGCCGGCAACCTCGGCTTTGCCACCCTGCTTTACAATGGCGTGTTGCATGAACCTTGTGCCAACGCCATGGCTTACACCAGCGGCGGATTGCCGGTCTTTCGCAATGGCATCTTTGTCAAGTCGCGCACCCTGATGGCTTCGGGGAACTATCGCCGCATCGATGGCCGGCTGCAGGCCAGCGACGTCCTCGATGGCCCCAGCCACACCATCATGGTGGCGGAAAAACGGATGAATCGCGCATTCATTGGAACGGGGATCGCACAAGAAGGCGACAAAGCAGGATACGCCAGCGGTTTTGGCGTGAGTAGTTTGCGGGCGGGTTTGATCCAACCCCACGTCGATGCCTTCAACCCAGGCGATTTCGTTGGGGACGGTTTTGGCTCCGCTCACCATGGCAGCATGAACACGCTCTTCGCGGATGGTTCCGTCCGCAGGGTGCGGTATGACATCGGCCCCGATCCCGTGATCCTGCCGCTTTGGAGCCCCATTATGAACAACGTGGGGATGCAGCCTCTGCCAAGTCCGCCGCATCCCCCCAATTCCATTTTCGTGTCGCTGTTTCAGCGGTTATGTCACCGCGCAGATGGGTCGCGCATCGACGGCATGGAAGCGAATTGATTCATCCCGGGTTACGCACCATTGCCCTTGCCCAACTCGGCGGACCGCTTGGCGGCGGCCACGATGGCGTCGATGACGCTGCCGCGAAACGTCTCGCGTTCCAAGGCATGAAGACCGGCGATGGTCGTGCCTCCCGGGCTGGCGACCATGTCCTTGAGCTGAGCGGGATGCAATTTTTCTTCCAGCAACATCCGGGCAGCGCCGAGCACGGTTTGAGCGGCAAGGGAAGTCGCCATCTCTCGCGACAAACCGCAGCGCACCCCGCCATCGCTCATTGCCTCGATCATGACGGCAACATAAGCGGGTCCGCTCGCGGAGAGCCCGGTGACGGCGTCCATGTAAGCTTCGCCGACTTCGTGAATGATGCTGATGGTTTCGAAAATACGCTCGACCACGTCCACGTCCACGGGCGTCGCATGGCTTCCCCGGCAGAAGGCGACGGCCCCGGCTCCCACCAAGCAAGGCGTATTGGGCATGACGCGAATGATTCGCGTGCCCGAGTCAAGCTCTTGAGCGATGTGCTTCAGTGAAATGCCCGCAGCAATCGAGACCACCAACTGTTCGGGTGACAGCACCGGACGAATTTCCTGCAAGACCTTGCTAAGGATTTGCGGCTTAACCGCCAGGAAGACCACATCGCACTTGCGCACCAATTCCAGGTTCGAGTCGAGCAAACGGATGGAGGTGCTCGTCAAGGGATGTTTGGTCAACGTGATGACGTCGCTGGCAAAGATGCGTTCGGGAGTGGTGAGTTTGGAGCGGAGGATGCCCTTGATGATGGCCGTGGACATTTTCCCTGCCCCAATAAAGCCCAGTCGAGGAAAGTCATGGTTGGCCATCAAAACTCCCGCCTGATCTGAAATGGATCCTTGAAACTGCTGTCCCGCCAGCCCTAGAGGGAGGCGACAACTGATTTGTGTCTTCAAGGATATAGCATGGAAAAAACGGCGCGGCCAACAAACTCTGGCTTTTGCCGGAGAATACCGTTATACCAGTTCCATATTCACGCACGTACGCCAAGACATGGGGCCAGCATGCATCCACCCAGCGAACCCGCCTCCCAAGTTCCCCCTTCCTCGACACACTGGACGCGCCAACTCAACCGCTATCATTGGTTTGTTTTCGTCGTGGCGGCGTTGGGATGGTTGTTCGACACGATGGATCAGCAGTTGTTCACGCTCGCGCGCGTCCCCGCCATGAGGGAATTAATCCAGCCCATTCCCGGCGAGGAGGCCAGTCAGCGCAATGCGCGGATCGCTCAATATGCGGGCAATAGCACGTCCATCTTTCTGATCGGCTGGGCGACGGGGGGCATCGCCTTCGGCATCATGGGGGACCGCTACGGCCGTGTCAAGACGATGCTGTTGACGATTCTGGTATACTCCATCTTCACGGGACTCAGCGCGCTGTCGGTCGGCTTTTGGGACTTTGCCTTGTGGCGGTTTCTCACCGGATTGGGCGTCGGCGGCGAGTTTGCCGTGGGGATATCCCTGGTCGCCGAGGCGATGCCTGATCGCGCGCGGCCCTATGCTTTGGGATTATTGCAAGCTTGTTCCGCCATCGGCAACGTCACGGCCGCCTTCATCAGCATGACGGGCATTTCCTGGCGGTTGATGTTTCTGATTGGCACTGCCCCCGCTTTGCTCACCCTGTTTGTCCGCCGCCGCTTGCGCGAACCCGAACGATGGCAAGCGGCCACAATGACCGAGGGTATGCAAAAGCAACTCGGCTCATTCCGCGAGTTGTTCGGCAACACTTTGTATCGCAAGCATGCCCTGCTCGGGCTCGTTCTGGCCAGTTCGGGTGTCATCGGCCTCTGGGGAATCGGTTTCTTCGCCGTGGATTTGAATCGCATTGTGTTTCGTCCGGACATCGAGCGCCCCTACCGCGAAGCGCAAGAACCGCTCCGCGATCAAGGCTTCCTCAAGTTGTTGATGCACGATCAAGCCCTGGCGGAACGGGCCGCGCAACAATTGACCGTGGACGATTGGCTCGACGCGCCAGGTCTAAGCAATAAGCAGGATTGGCAGCTCATCCTGCTTCACCATCGCAAGCCGCATGCGGCCCCCGCTGCGGACTGGGAAGCCTTGCAATCCCGCTTGCAGCAGGCTTCTGCCCCCGCCGAAAGCGGCGAAGCCTTGCTGCAACTCATGATGCAGCGCAGCCGATCCATCAACCATCAATTGAGTTTCTGGTCGGGCATCACAGCCCTGTTCCTCAACGTGGGCGGTTTCTTCGGCATTTATCTCTTCAGCGTCGTGAGCCACTACCTGGGCCGCCGCGCGACGTTTGCCTTGTGCTTTCTGTTGGCTTTGCTTGGCACCGCGCTAGTTTATTGGTATCTCGGCAGAATCCTCGGCTTCGCCGACATTTTCTGGATGGTGCCCATCATGGGTTTCTGCCAGCTTTCATTGTTCGGCGGCTACGCGGTCTACTTCCCCGAACTCTTTCCCACCCGCTTGCGGAGCACGGGAACGTCCTTCTGCTACAACATCGGTCGCTTTGTGGCCGCCTTGGGCCCTTATACCTTGGGCCTTTTGACTAGCCGCGTGTTTGTCGACCTGCCCCTGGAGCCGATGCGGTACGCTGGAGTCGTGATGAGCGGCGTCTTTCTCATTGGCATGTTGGCCTTGCCCTTTTTGCCTGAGACGAAAGACAAACCGTTGCCGGAATAGCACTGGCCTGCTTGCGGACGGCTCAAGGCGATGACCTGCATGGATTTGAGTTTATCGCCACATTAGGAATTAATCTGATTCATCCTCGTTCAAAGCTTGAACTGCCTTGACTCACGCTTATAATGGGGTGGGTTTGGCATTAAAGGTTCGACGTTGAATTTTTGTTGGGAGCACGAAGCACGATGGCGGCAAGGCACTCGAGTTGGCGCTGCACGGTTCTCATGGCTGGACTCAGCTTCTTCATGGCCGCGGCCTGGGTAACGGCTGGGGAGCGGGCTTTTCCAAAGGACTTGATCCCGGAAGCCGATTTCGTGAAGCTCTATGTTGAGACCGTAAAGCAAATGCAGGAGTATGCCCGCAGCCAAAGCAGTTTGAATCAGGATTACAAAAAGCTCGAGAATGAAGCCTATCATTTGATCGTGCTGTGCGCCGTGCAGCGCAAGATCGGCGACGAGGCATCGATCCGCAAAGCCATTGCCGCTCAAAACGCGGGCAAGGTCATCGCCGCGGCAGCCGTGAAAAAAGATCACGCCACCGTGAAACAACTGCTCACGGACATCGCCGATTGGAACAAAATCCAGGCCGAAGAAGCCATCCAGCCGCAGGTCAAATCGCTCATCGACGATGTGCCCATGGATAATTTCATGAAGGGCCTGGTCCAGCCGCTTTTCGACCGCTTCGATAAAACGCCTCGTGCCTATCGCAATCTTAACGCAGCCAATTTCAATGCCAAGCTCCCTGAAATCCAGTTGGCTTGTTACAAGATGGCCATCTATTCCTGGGCGACCTATTTCTACGTCCCCGAGGCGGATGACATTCCCAAAGGCAAGTCGGACAAGGATTGGGAAAAATGGACCGCGGATATGATGAAGGCCAGCGAGGATCTGCTCGCTGCCACCAAGGCCAAGAAGCAGAGCGATTTGCGTTCCGCGGTCAGGCGTTTGGATTCGTCTTGCACGAAATGTCACGACGATTTTCGCATGAAGGATTAGTCAAAGGTCCGACTCGCTGGCTTATGGCGTGGAGGACCTTGGAGGAAAGCAGTCCTCAACCATTCTTCAGGAGGAGGAATAGGCCATGCCCATCTCCACGACGTCGCCCTTGAAGACGCCAGCTCGGGAGGCTTTGCAAAAAAGCGCGGTTCCCGCGCTCCGCCAGATCATGGTTGAGGAGACCAACGATCACCTCATCCTCAAGGGTCGTTTGCCCAGTTATTACTACAAACAGCTAGCGCAGGAGACGGTCGTACCGCATCTCCAGGGGCGGACGTTGCTCAATCAAATTGTCGTCAACGCCAAGGGTTAATGGCCGAGCCGCGCAAATCCGCTTGGCTGCACGCGGCGATCGTAATCCTCGTGCTGCTGGGCATGATCGCGATCGAAGTGGGGCTTTGGTTTTACCTGTTGGATCAAAGCGGCCCCTGGGGGGTGTGGCTGGGAGCGATCCTCCTGGGCCTGGCACTGTTCCTCAGTTGGTTCTCACGCGAATCACAAATGAAACAATAACCAACCAGCCCACTCGGCAAGCGGTTGCCTTCGAGTGGGCTGGTTGGTTTTTTGACATACCAATGGCGCGCAAAGTACGTGTGGGAATTGGCCGATGCTTAGTAGCGCAGCTCCACCGAAAAGTTCACGCCTTGAAGCCAAAAGCTGCTTTGATCAAACGGCACCACGGGTCGAGCCGGGCCGGTGAAGGGACCGAAATTGCCCGAGAGCGGCAGCGGCGTGGTGTTGATGACGCGGTCGATCTGCTCGCCGGGCCGAACCACCTTGTTCCAGTACAAGAACGTGTATCCCGCGCCAACGCGGACCGTCTCGTTCAATTGGTAATAGGTCTGAAAACTCACTTCGGGAACGACGCCAAACTCATCGTTCGTGTGTCGGCCCATATTCGTCACCGGGCTGGCATAGATGCCCCCGGGCGCTATGTCGATGCCGCTCGTTGGCGTTTGCTTTAGGAAGGAAAAGCCATCGACGCGAATGATCTGTTCGGTCCATCCCAAGGCCAGCTTGGCGGTCGACTGCAACGTGAAACGGCCGACGTCGTAGCTCGCCCGAACACCGATTTGGCCGCCGTAGAAATGATTGCTGGTCTCGAAGTTATCCTGATGGCCGACGATGGCGCCGACGTCCGGGATATCCACGCCGTTGAAGCTCGTGCCGAAGCGGTTGCCGATGGTTTCGGAAACACCCTGGTAGTGCAAATTCTCTTGCAGTCCCAGATAGCGGAATCCCGCCAGGCCATCGATCCGCAAGCCGCAAGCTCCCGCCCCGTTCAAGTCATTGAAGGCGATGTTCAGTTCCGCTCCCCAAGCCTGGGCGTCCAGCGAAAAATGAACTCCGCCGGCAAAGTCCGTGGGGAAAGTGTAGATGAATCGGCCTTCGGTGCCATTGACGCGCTGGAACGGCAGACTCAAGACGGGAAAGCCCTCGGAATTGGTCGTAAAGGTCTGATTGACCCGCCGTTGTTCCAGCAGAAACCCGTTGCCTTCCAGCGTGATGGAACCATCCGTTCGCAGATGGTAGCCAAACCCCACCCGCATACCGGAAAAGACGCCATATTGGAAATCCTCGTTGCCCAAGAGGATCAGGGTGTCTGACTGCCCCAGTACGCCGGTGTTGGTGAAGATGTCGGGATTGCTGACGATCGTCGTGGTCAGGAGCGGCACCGAGACGGGGCTGCGTTTCATGGACCACAGCAAATAGTCAGCGCTGACCCAAAACCGCGGCGGACAAGCGCCATGGCACGGCAGGGGCTCGCACAACTCGCTCCATACCGAGGGAGGCTGAGGGCCAAAGGCCGTACCCACAACGTGGGACATGGGCCGTTCCGACATGATGACCAAGGGTTCCTGAGCTGCACCACTGAGCCACCAACTGGCCGCCAACCCTATGGCGAACAGGCCTTTCCTGAGCATGACGATTCACTCCATTGAATCCACATGGACACTCGCACACATCCTTATCCATGCCATTCGGCTCGAATCTCCATTCATCACCAACCGGTTCGATCCAATCCTCTCGATCTGATGGAGAAGCAGCCTGCTAACATTGCTTTAACCGTTAAATCCCCAAAGGTCCCCGAAAGTCAGGGATCGAGCAGACAAACCCCGCGGCCTTTGGCATAATAAAAAGGTTCAATTCTCATGGTCCAAGACCAGGAAAGTTACCTCCCATGATCAACGAATCCCTCAAGAATCAAATTCGCAAGCTGCTACTGCGCGTCCAGAAACCCGCTCAATATCTCGGCGGGGAATTGGGTAGTGTGATCAAGGATCATCGCCAAGTCGAAGGAAAACTTTGCCTGGCTTTCCCTGACACGTATGCCCTGGGCATGAGCCACCACGGCCTGCAAATCCTCTACAGTGTCATGAATAGGGACCCGCGCTGGGCATGCGAGCGGGCTTTTGCTCCATGGATTGATTTTGAAAACGCACTGCGGCGAGCCCACCTCCCCCTGTACAGCCTGGAAACCTTCACGCCCTTGGATGCATTCGATCTCATCGGCTTCAGTCTGCAATACGAAGTCTGTTTCACCAATCTCCTGACCATGCTCGATTTAGGCCGCATCCCGCTCCATGGGCAGGAGCGCACGCTCGACCAGCCTTTGGTGATTTGCGGCGGACCCGGCGCGCAAAACCCCGAACCGCTCGCTCCGTTCGTGGATGTGTTCCTCATCGGCGATGGCGAGGAGAGCTTGCCCTGGGTGATGGAGCGATGGATGGCCCTCAAACGCGCTGCTCAACGCGATTTGGATTCCATGACGCATGATGCCATGAACGATGACGAAGTGCGCCAGCGATCACGGCATTGCCGCGAGGAAGCGCTGGCTCAATTGGTCGCCGAGTTGCCTCCCAGCGGTGATCCCTTCCTCTATGCACCTCGGTTTTATGAGCCGGAATACGACGCTCAAGGAAACCTGGTCGCCGTGCATCGCACCCGGCCCGACGTGCCCCGGCAAGTCATGGCGTGCACGATCCAGCAAGACTTCGATGCGTTTCCCCTGCCCACGCAGCCAATCGTGCCCTTTGTGGAAACGACTCACGACCGCATCGCCATTGAAATCATGCGCGGCTGTCCTTGGCAATGCCGCTTTTGTCAGAGCACGGTGATCAAGCGGCCGCTGCGGACCCGGTCCGTGGAGACGATCGTTGCCGCGGCCCTGGAGAGCTACCGCCACACGGGGTACAACGAAATCAGCTTGCTCTCCCTCTCTTCAAGCGATTACCCCGAATTCGAGCGGCTCGTTCGCAGGATGCATGAAGTGTTCCACCCGCTGGGCGTGAACGTCTCCCTGCCCAGCTTGCGAGTGAACCATCAACTCCGCAGCCTGCCGCAACTGATCAAGGGTGTGCGCCAACATGGACTCACCTTAGCCCCCGAAGTGGCGCGGGATGACATGCGCGAACAGATCCGCAAGCCCGTGAGCAATGAGGACCTCTATGAAGGCTGCCGGGCCGCTTTCAAGCATGGCTGGCGGCGCGTCAAACTGTATTTCCTGATCGGCTTGCCCGGCGAGCGCGCCGTGGACCTCGATGGGATTGTCGACATGGCCGAGCGCATTAGCCGCATCGGCAAGGAAACCACCGGCCGCTTCGTTGAGGTCACGGCTTCGGTCTCCAATTTCGTGCCCAAGCCGCATACGCCCTATCAATGGAACGGCATGCAAACCCGGGACTATTTCCAGTGGGCCGGGCGTTATCTCAAACAGCGGTGCCAACTCCGCTCGGTGCGCATCAAGCAGCACGACGTTGAACGCAGCCTGCTGGAAGGATTGCTCACGCGCGGGGATCGCCGTGTCGCGTCCGTGCTTGAAACCGCCTGGAGGCGCGGCGCGCGCATGGATGCGTGGCAGGAGTGCTTTCATCCCGAGCTATGGTGGCAAGTCTGTGCCGACCTGGGCATCGACTTGAACCAGGCCATCCATGAAGCCCGCCACGTCGACCAATTGCTGCCATGGGATCACGTCAACGTCAAGAAGGGACGCGAGTATCTGGAGAAAGAACAGCAGCGCAGCGTCGTCCAACTCGGCGTGATGGCTCACGCCCGAGAAGACCGGCCGACGGAGCACTTTGTCGTTCGCCCATGATGCTCACTTCCACAGCAGCCGGTTCCGTTTAGCTATGGATTAGCCGCGGTGTAAGATGGCACACAGTGCCCTGGCGCCGCCGGGGTGGGCCAAACTTTCATAACGAATCGGACGAATCTCCCGAACGTGCCATCCTTGATGAAACACTTCATGGATCTCCCGCTCGCTGACCCGGCGGGGACCGATTTCGGATGTTTCCTCGGTGCTGAAACAGAGAAGAATCAAGGTTCCATGGGGCTTGAGGACCGCATGGAGTTGCTGAACATATTGGCCGCGATCATCGTCACTGAAAACGTGAAAGAGACCGCTATCGAGGATGACATCGAATTCGGTGCCGACAGATTCTAAATGCAGGGCATCATGCGTGAGGAAAGTCACGTTCAGGCCGCGTTCCCTGGCCTTGGCCTGGGCCGCCGCCACAGCCAAGGGCACCGCGTCCAAGCCGACGACTTCGCAGCCATGCTGGGCCAGGTAAAGGGCGTTCTCCCCCGTCCCACACCCCACGTCGAGGACCTTGCCATGAAGCAGGCCTTCCTTCGTTAGCCGAATGACTTCCGGTTGAGGTCGGCCGGTTTCCCAAGGGGGCGCTCCCTCCTGATAAACTTTGTGAAAAAACTGACTCGGCACCCCTCGCTCATCGGTCATGCGTCACCTCGAGTGTTCAAATTCATTAGCCACGTCGCACAAGGCTCTCTTTGAGGGTTTCCTACTCGATAAAACACCCAACTTGCCTGCTTGGTCTTCAAACCTGAAAATCACATGCCAGGCCGCTTTAAAAGTTAAAGTTTACCCGCTTTAACAGCCGAGTTGAATGGGGGGAACCGAATCTTCTTTGCAAGGGGATGCTTCGTCCATGATCGGTCGAAGCTGGACATGGGTGCTGGGGTGGCTGCTCCTGGGCGGCACCTGCGTGCTAGGTCAGGATGATCCTGGTGTTTCCTACGTCCGCAAGCAGCGCTTTCCCATTCCTTTCAACATCACCCCCGGCGACGAGCAGCGCGTGCGCGAAGTTCGCCTCTCCGTCTCCGAGGATCAAGGGCGCAGTTGGCGCTTTTATCGCTCGGTGCTTCCCCAGGATAAGTATTTCGATTTCTCCTGCCAGCGGGATGGCATGTATTGGTTCATCGTCCAAACGCTCCATACCGACGGCACTTTGCTGCCGCCGCACTTGGATAACGTTCCCGCCGGGCTGAAGGTCGTCGTCGACACGCAACCGCCGCAAATTACCTTGCGGCCGATCCCGACTCAAGGAGATCAGGTTGGCGTGGAATGGGATATCCGCGAGGAGTATCTCGACCGCGGCAGCATTCTTCTCGAAGCGCGCCCGCCGCAAGGCGAATGGCAAACGATCTCGATCGAACCCCAACCCTACGGCCGACGAACCTGGAATTGGACCGGACGAGGCCAACTGGAGGTCCGGTTGCGTGCCCGCGACCAGGCCGGCAATCAAAATTCCGCATTCACGCAAGTCACTGGATCGGGAACGGGCACGGGTAGCGGTTCCTTCGATGCTCCGCGCAATGATCCAAACTTCGGTCAACGCCAACCGCCACGCCAACCGTCTGGGTCTGGAGTTGGATCAGGAAGCCCTGAGCCTTCCTCCAACACCGTCTACGTCAATCACACGGACATCAACGTTCGCTTCGCACTGGAGGATGTGGGTCCTTCCGGCGCCGTGGTGGAGTTGTACTACACCAAGGGCGGTGGCCGATGGGAGAAATACCGGGAACCGCAAACCTTCCGCGAATCCAGCCAGCGCGAGGCCAGCTTTCGGGCCACTCTGCCCGGCGAAGGGGCCTATGGCGTCTCCTTGTCGATCAAAAGCGGCGTGGGTTATGGTGATCCGCCGCCGCGTCCCGGTGAAGCACCCCAAATCTGGGTGGTCATTGATCTCACCAAGCCGCAGGTCAAAATGGGCAAGGTGCAAGCCCAGCGCACCGCCGACGGCGGCGTCCTAACCATCCAATGGACCGCCCACGACACCTACCTCGACGGGCAACCCATCACGCTGCTTTACGCTGATGAACTCAAGAACTCCTGGCAACCCATCGCTCGAAACATCGACAATCAAGGGCAATACACTTGGCGGCTTCCCCCTGAAGTGCCGCCCAGAATTTACGTCAAGGTCGAGGCGCGCGACAAAGCTGGCAACGTGGGCTTCGCCGAGACGGATCAACCCGTGATCGTCGATCTGTCGCAGCCGCGCGGTCGATTAATCGGCGTCGATCCCGCGGGTCCCAGCACCAGCGGCGGCTCTTCTTCGAACCTGCCCTCGATCGATCCTTGAATCAAATCCTGCCATACAGCTTTGCGCCCAGAGCGGCTCACGTATCGAACTCCCGCCTAAATCGAAAAAACATCTCACTACTCTGGCGTTGGCTTGTTAGACTATGATCAAGGTGTCATCGAACACCCACAGTGCCGAAACCCATTTTGCCATAGCCAGTTCGGAAGTTGGAAAGGGCAGCCCATGCAGCCACCACAACCACCTCGAGGGATGTATCCCGGTGGAGTTCCTCCGCAATTGAGCCGCTCTGGAACGCAATCCCCTCTGGGCCAACCGCCGATGGCGCCGAACATGCCGGGGATGCCTGGAATGACCGGCCTGCAGCCCGTGCCGCCTCACATCACGCCGCCTCCGGTCCCGCCAGGGATGGAAATGCGTACAAACATCGTCGTGCGCCGGCAGCCCGTGATTCGATACTTTCGCCGGGCCAGAGTAGGACAAGTTCATTCCCTGCAGGTGCGCATCGAGGCTGAAGGGGCGGCGGGTTCGCGGTCCGGCTCCGAAATCACCGGCACGGAACCGATGGTAACGATTCAGCCCGTTATCCCCGGGGCGATCATCACCCCCGCTTCCGCTGACATTTTGCTGCAGCCCGGCAGCGAGGCCAATTTCTCGGTGTTGCCCTTGGGACATGGCCGATTGCGCGGCGCTCGGGTTGACTTGTCGCGCCAGGGCCGCAAGCTCACGTCCGTGGACCTGCCCATGCGCGCCAATCGCGGCCGGTTAGTTCGCTTCCTGGTGCTATTGACAATCCTTGGATTGATCATCATCAAGTATCCCTGGAAGGCTAATTGGGAATACTCCATCGAGAAAGTGACCCCTGCCGTGGTCAAGGAGCCTGCGCCCAAGGAGAAAACTCCCGACCTTGCCGCACCGCCGGAAGCAGACGGCAACAATCCACCCAAACCCGACAAGGATGCCCCCACTCCGAGCGGTGCCACGCCCAAATTGCTGGGTGGCACGGTCGATAAGAAAAATCAAATGTTAAAATTCGAGCATGACGAAGCGATTCGCCAATACATCGACATCCATGCAGGCAAATTAGGTTTGGGTGAAAAGGCAGCTGGCTTGGCCAAACCCGTTCAAGATTGGACGAGTTTCGATTTCTTCATCGCTGGCGCGTTCCACATCAAGCCAGGCATTCTTTGGACTTACAACGGCATTCTCACGATCCGCGAGACGCCGCTGGGTGACATGTATTTCCTCGGCGTGATGGCGGGATTAACGTTGATCGCTTCGGTCCTGACCAGACCCTTGCAACGACGCATGCCCGGCCCCATGCTCGAAGTTCGAACCTAGGAATCGAACTTTCACGAAGCGGCCAGCGACACCTTGGGATGCATCACTTCATCCAGCACTTGACCGAAGATCTGCAAGGCCGTATCCACCTGGGCCGGCGTCAAGCACAAGGGACCACAAAAACGGATGCTGGTTTCACCGCAGCCGAGCAGCAGCAATCCATGCTCGAAGGCTCGATCCACGACTTGATCTCTTAATGCGGTGTCCGGTTGACCCGACGACAAAAGATCCACCGCAATCATGAGTCCCATGCCGCGGATTTCTCCCAGCCGGCAAGGACCAAAGCGTTGCTGCAAAGAACGCAGTCCCGCTTGCAGATGTGCGCCGATTTCATGAGCATTGGCCATCATGCCTTCTTCCAACAAGTCCATGGTCGCCAACGCGGCCTCGCAACAAACGGGATTGCCGCCGAAGGTCGATGCATGACTGCCGCTGGGCCAGCTCATGACGTCGCTTTTGGCGATGATCGCTCCCAGGGGCAAGCCGCTGGCGATGCCCTTGGCCGTGCAGAGAATGTCCGGTTCGACCCCGGCATGCTCGATGGCGAACCATTTTCCCGTTCGGCCCATGCCGCTTTGGATTTCATCGACGACAAGCAAGATGCCATGCCGGTCGCACAGCTCTCGCAAGGCTTGCAAGAACGGCAGCGGTGCGGCGTAATAACCGCCCTCTCCCTGAATAGGTTCGACGAAAACGGCCGCCACTTCATCCGGCGGCGCGACCCGCTTGAGCAGATTCTGCTCAATTTCGAAAACGCAGGCGCATTCCGAAGGTTGTCGGCAGCGGGTGCAGCCGCGTGGAAAAGGCACGTGATGAATCTCCGGCACCAGCGGTCCGAAGCCGCGGCGATGGACCAGCTTCGAGGCGGAAAGCGACATGGCCCCATACGTCCGTCCATGGAAGGCGCCATAAAAGGCGATCAAGCGGGATCGGCCCGTGTGTTTGCGGGCCAATTTCATGGCCGCTTCGATGGCTTCCGTGCCGCTGTTGGTGAAAAACACTTTTTTGGGGGAAGGCCCCGGCGCGATGCGAGCCAGCCGTTCCGCCAGCTTGAGCTGTGGTTCATAATAAAAATCGGTGCCGGACATGTGGAGCAGCTTGGCGGCCTGTTCCTGAACCGCCGCCACTACCCGCGGATGACAATGGCCTGTCGCAGTAACGGCGATGCCCGCAGTGAAATCCAGAAAAAGATTGCCGTCGACGTCCTCGATCACGGCACCGCTCCCGCGGGCCGCCACCAGGGGATAGCCGCGCGTGTAGGACGGGGAGACAACGCGCTCATCTCGTTCGAGAAAGGCTCGCGCTTTGGGCCCTGGCAGCGGCGTATGCAAACGCGGCACTGGGCAGCCATCGAACAACCACATGTCGCCACCCTCGTTACGACGCTTCATGCCGGCGCAGGATCGAGATCATCTCGTGGCCTGATTGAACAAAGGTTTCGATCTCAAAACCGACAAGGGGCCGCATGGCAAGCAGAAACTCGAGCCACGAAGCCTGCGTCCAGACATGGTAATGAATGCTGTAACGAATGGCTTCGAGATGCTCGATCTGCCGCCGCGCATCCTCGTCATCCTTGGCCTGGTTGACCAGCCACACCCACTCTTCGAGGTGCTGGCGGCGGGACGATTGCGGCCCATGCTCGTGATCGCAGAACAAATGCCCCAAAGTCGTTTCCCGGCGATGCCGATCAAAAGTGAACCGTTTGTCGGGGACGGCCAGATAGGCGATGCCATCAGGCTTCAGCACGCGAAAGAAATGCTTCAACGTGCCGATTGGGTCCTCGCAATGCTCTAAAAAATGATTGGCAATCACGAAGTTTTGCGACCCCGAGTCTACTTTATGGAGCTTTTCACCATCGTCGAGCAGATCGACGTCCACCAGGGGAAACTCGTTCAACTCCGGATACTGCCGGCGCAGGTCATCGACCGGGAGACGGTCGACGTAAAGCACCGAGGCCTTGTCGGAAAGGGGCAGCGGGTTGTGCAAGGCTCCGATTTCAATGCCTTGGCCTTGCAGGAATTGGTTAGCCAGAAAGATGCGATCCAGGGGGGGATTCGAAGGTTTTTGCTTGCCAGCACGACGGCGCGGGCGAACCCACTCCTTCATCAAACCGATCATGCAAGCCTCCTTGCACAAAGCTTCTCGGATGCACCATCCTAAGGTTCGGGGCTTGCGACCCCGTTCACTTGTTCCATCACGTGCTTGAGCCTGCGTGGTGCCAAGTCAGGCTCATATAGGGCGTCATGTCCATGAATGATGACACGCCCTTCACCGGTGCGTTGCGGCTCACGGCTGTCGCTGGAAGTCAACTCTCGACGTCCGCCTTCAAGCCTTGAGCCATCTTGATCTCTTCCGCGTGATTCACGGTCCAGGAGACCTTGTGAGTGACCACGTCGGCCAAGCCCGCCGCGGACGGATGGCCGTTGCCGCTCTTCTTCACTCCGCCAAAGGGTAAATGGACTTCCGCTCCAATGCAAGGCAGATTCACGTATCCCATGCCAAATTCACATTCCTCCCGGATGAGCCTCATGTTCCGATAGCTTTCCGTGATGACGGCCAGGGACAGGCCATAATCGACGTCGTTGTAGATGCGGATCGCGTCGTGGACATCTTTGAAGGGAATCAAGGCCAAGTGCGGACCAAATACTTCCTCGCGCACAGTGCGTACACCGGGTCGATGTTCTTGGCGATAAACAAAGGGAGCGAGATAGCAACCCTTGGACCATGGCTCCTGCGCCATGCGGCCGCCTTCAAGCAAGACCTTGGCTCCTTCTTGCTTGGCCAAGTCGTTGTAGAATTGGATTTTTTCGACGGCTACCTCATTGATGACAGGCCCAGTAAAGCTCTTGGGATCCATCGGATCTCCCACCTGGAGCCGCTTGGCCGTGGCGACGAACCGCTCGGCATAGGCATCGATTATTTTTTCATGAACCAGAATGCGGCCGGCAGAAACGCAGCGCTGACCGCTGGTTTTAAAGGCGCTTAATATCCCAGCGTTCACGGCCAGGTCGAGCCGGGCGTCTTCGCAAACAATGACCGCGCTTTTCGAGCCCATCTCGCAAGCAACAATGCGGTCATAAAACTGCGTCGACAGTTTTTGAATCCGCGCGCCCACGTCGTAACTACCCGTGAAGAGGACGATGTTGACATCGGGATTTTGCACGAGGGCTTCGCCCGTGCCGCCATCGCCATGGACGAGATTGACCACGCCCGGCGGAAATCCCGCCTCGAGAAAGAGTTCGATCAAACGCTGGCCAATGGTCGGCGTATCTTCCGAGGGCTTGAAGACGACTGTGTTGCCCTCGAGCAAGGTCGGCCCCAACATCCACAAGGGCACGGCAAAGGGGAAATTCCAGGGTGTGATCACCGCCGCCACGCCCCAAGGCTTGCGGCGAATGAAGGCATCCTTTTCCGGGATTTCGGAAGCGACGATCTGGCCGACCGGCATGCGGCCCGTGCCGAAGACATACTGCACCATGTGCAGTCCCTCAATCACTTCGGCGCGGCATTCGTTCCGGACCTTGCCGCATTCGAACGTCATGAGGTTCGCCAGCGATTCCACCTCTCGTTTGATGATCTGGCACAACTGATCAAACAATTCAGCGCGGTAGATGCGGCTGGTCCGTCGCCAGGCGGGATAGGCTCGACGAGCCGCGGCCACGGCTTTCCCGGCAACTTCCGGAGAAGCGATCGGAAATTCCCCCAGCACCACGGAGCGGTTCGCCGGGCTTTGGCTGGAAAATCCTGACCTCCCCGTGTCCGAGGGATTGCCTTCAATCAAATGGCTGCCTTGCAATCGAGGGGGAGGCTGAATGGCCATGCTCATGAACAATTCTCCTGGCTAGCTGTCGCACATGCATTCGGCTCGTAGGCGAATTATAAGTCAGCAGGGGAAGGGGAGCAATGCTGGATCAGCCACCGTTTCCATTCAGCCCATGGCCCGTCATTACGAAAAAAATTCGTGGCGTCTCGATGCTCATGAGATCACAATGGCGGCAAAGGTCTGTGCTCGGTCCAGCCATCCGATTCAAATTTTTTATGCGAGGAATGTCATGCGTTGGCTAGGTTGTTTGCTCTTGGGATGGTCGCTCACGGCTTCCACTTCAGCTCAGGATTTCGCCAAAGAGCGTTTGGAAAAATCACCCCGCCACCATGAATGGGTGGAAGTGAAGCGTGGCGCACGCACCGTCCATTGCTTCGTCGTCTTTCCCGAAATTAAGGACAAGGCCACGGCCGTCATCGTCATTCACGAAAATCGCGGCTTGACCGATTGGGTTCGTTCGGTAACCGATCAATTGGCCGAGGCGGGTTTTCTTGCCATTGCGCCTGATCTATTGTCGGGCATGGCGCCTGAAGGCGGTAAGACCAGCGATTTTCGCAGCGGTGATGAAGCCGGGCGAGCGATTTACAGCTTGAAACCCGATCAGATTACATCGGACTTGAAGGCGGTCGGGGATTATGTGCTGCAAATCCCCGCTTGCAATGGCAAGCTTACCGTGGCGGGCTTTTGCTGGGGAGGCGGGCAATGCTTCCGCTTTGCAACGCAGCGCGCGGATTTGAAAGCAGCCTTTGTGTTTTATGGCAGTTATCAACACACTCCCGAAGAACTCGCAAACCTCCAATGCCCTGTGTATGGGTTTTACGGCGGCAACGATGCCAGAATCAACGCCACGATCCCCAAATCCATTGAGATGATGAAAGCGGCAGGCAAACTTTACGACCCGATCACCTATGAAGGAGCTGGCCATGGTTTCATGCGCGCCGGGGAAGACCCGAACGGCTCCCCCGCCAATCGCAAGGCGCGCGCGGAAGCCTGGGCTCGATGGACAAAGCTTTTGCAGGGTTTGCCATAAGGGCTTTAGGTCAGGCGGCCAAGTCCAAGTCGACAAAGCGTGCTGGCCCTTGAACGCCGCTGATGCCGCGCTGCGAACTCCGGACGAATTGTATGTATTCTTGAACCACGTCGAAATGGCCCAGTTCCGCTTCGACGCGAGCCAAGGCATTGGGCAGATTTAAGCGCTGCAGATACATGATGTGATAGAGCTTGCGGATCGCGTTGATTTCCTCGGTCTTGAGGCCGGCGCGGCGCATGCCCACGACGTTCACGCCGACGACGTGGTTGATGTTTTGCTGCATGATGAAAGGTGGAATATCCTTCGTGGCGCCCGAAAGGCCCGACAAAAAAGCTAATCGCCCCATGCGGCAGAACTGATGCATGGCCGCATTGCCAGAAAGAAAAGCGTTGTTGGCGACTTCGCAGTGACCGCCCAACAGAGCATTGTTGGCCAACAGGCAGCGATCGCCGACGATGCAATCGTGCGCGACGTGGCTGCCCGCCATGAAAAAGTTGTGGCTGCCAATGCGCGTCACCCACCTGGCCGTGGTGGCGCGATGAACGGTGACATTCTCCCTGAAAATATTGCCGTCGCCGATCTCCACCCGGGTCGCTTCGTCCTTGTATTGCAAATGTTGCGGTTTGCCGCCGAGGATGGCGTTGGGGTATACCTCATTCCGACAACCCATCGTTAATGGACCGATCAAGTGAGCGCGGGCTTGGATGATTGATCCCTGACCGACTTTGACCTGTCCTTCGATGATGGCAAATGCCCCAACCTGAACATCATCGGCCAATTCCGCTTCGGGTGAGATGATGGCCGTGGGATGAATCCGGCCCGGTTCCATCAGAGCCATGAGTGGTCCCCTATCTTCCATGACCTGCCCCATTTGAATCGAGCATTCCCCCTCGAGGGCAGTCGAGCAAGGAGTGGTATAAACCAGGTCGTCATTTCAAGCTAGATCAATTTACCCTTCCCGTTGGCGGGGGCGTTTTTCCTTCGGACGGTGTGACAACACGATCAAATCGATAAGCTATGTCCCCTAAAACCCCGCACTGGCCCGGCTCGTTGCGCCAGGACCTGCCCTTGACAGACCAAGTGGTCGATTCTATCGTCCGCCGCTCGTACCGACGGACCCCATTTTGCAGGATCTCTTGCCACCGCAACTGAATCGAGAGATCAAGGAAGAACCCCGGGGATGCGCCGGCCGAACAGGGTGGGAGTGGAAATCATGCAAGGCGAACGTGGACTCGGTCTCTTTTTGCTATTGATCATGATGGGCTGCCAGCCTTGGGGATGGACATCCCGCAGTGAAAAGGCGGCGGTTCAGCCTCCGCCCTTCCCTGAATTGAAAACGGTCGGCACTTACACTTCCTTTTTCGGCATCGAGCCGATCCGCGTGCATGGCTTGGGCATCGTCCATAACCTGCCCGGCACGGGAAGCAATCCCCCCCCTGGCCCCGCGCGCCAACAGGCCATCCACCGACTCAAGCAGATGGGCGTCAGCGCACCTGACGAAGCCCTTGCTTCCCAGGAAATAGCGCTGGTTCAGGTATCGGCTTCGATCCAACCCGGAGCATACCGCGACGATCGAATCGACGTTGAACTGGAGGCCATGGGCGACGACAAAAACGTGGACCTCCGGGGAGGAACCTTATTGACCAGCGATCTGTTCGAATATGCTGACGCCAACCAAATTATGGGCAAGTCCAATCAAGGACAACGCATGCTGGCCCATAAAAAACTCGTCAAGGCCGAAGGCGTCATCATGCCGGATATGAGCGACAAAGCGTCTGACCCCAAGCGCCGCGGGGTGGTCTGGAGCGGCGGCCGGGTGCTCGAAAACATCCCCTTTGACCTGATCATGAATAAAGAGCATCAAGAAACGCGTTTGGCCATGCTCATCGCTACGACGATCAACCGGCGTTTTCACGGCAAGGTTCAAGATCACGCCATGCGCGGCATGGCCGATGCACAGACGAAAATGGTCATCCGGCTGCGCGTCCCCGAGAATTATCGCCTCAACTGGGGCCGCTACCTGCTCGTCATTCGCCAGGTTCCCATCGTCGAATCGCCCCAGGTGCTGCGCGAACTTCGCCGCAAGTATGCGGAAGATCTGCTCAATCCTGATTTCAGCGTCGTGGCGGCCCTGCAACTGGAAGCTTTGGGACAAGAATGCGCCGGCGAACTTAAGCGAGCCTTGAAACATCATCATCCCAAGGTGCGTTTCTGCGCGGCCGAAGCCCTGGCGTATCTTGGCGACCCGAGCAGCGCCGAAACCTTGGCCGAAACCGCCAAGGCGTTTCCGGATTATCGTGCTTACGCCCTGACGGCGCTGGCCTCCATGGATGAAGCCATTGCCCAGATCAAGCTTCGCGAGTTGATGACCGAAAACGAGCCAGAGTTGCGTTACGGCGCCTTTCGGGCGTTGCAAGTCATGAACGCGCGCGATCGCACGATCCCTTGCGAAGTGATCAACCAGCGGTTCAATCTGTACCGCGTCTACAATGACAGTCCGCCGATGGTGCACCTGTGCACGCGGTCTTACCCCGACATCGTCGTGTTTGGCAGTGATCCGCAATTGCAGCCGCCCTTTAGCCTGACGGCTGGACCCGACTTCGTTCTCACGGCCCGCGAAGGGGAAGATAAGTGTTTCATTAGCCGCATCAGTCTGCAAGGGGCCCATTCTCAGGACGTCGCCTCGCTCAAATTAACGGAGATCATTCGGAAAATGGGAGCCATGGGCGCGCATTACGGCGACGTCGTGGAACTGCTGCAGCAGGCGAACCGACTGCAAAACTTGAGCTGCCCGGTGGCCATCGATGCCCTTCCGAAAGCCCCCTCATTGGAGACCTTGGCCCAGCAGGACCCCATGAATCCCGGAGCCGCGCCGACCACGCCCGCCAATAAATCCCTGTTCGAGGGATGGAGCTTTACACCGAGTCTTTTCGCCAACAAACGCGAGTGACGCGACCGTTATGCAACGAAGCTTCGGTCGCCGCCATCGAAGCCTGGCCTCGTTGAACCGGACGCGTTCGCAGGGAGTTTGATAGGAATCTGGACCAGCCACCATGCTCAAGCGACTGGAACTCCTGGGTTTCAAAAGTTTCGCGGATAAGACCGAGTTCACTTTCGGTTCCGGCATCACGGCCATCGTCGGCCCCAATGGCAGCGGCAAAAGCAACGTCGTCGACGCCATTCGCTGGATCATGGGTGAACAAAGCGCCAAAAGTCTGCGCGGCGGTGAAATGACGGACGTCATTTTCAATGGATCGAGCACCCGTAAAAGCCTGGGACTGGCTGAAGTGACGCTCGTGTTGGACAACCGCCAGCGGCGACTCGCTTTCGAAAGCGATGAAGTACAGATCACTCGGAGGGTGTACCGCGATGGGCAAGGCGAGTATCTGATTAATAAGCAGCCCTCGCGCCTTAGGGATATCAAGGACCTGTTTCTGGGCAGCGGCGCCGGTGCGGACGCCTATTGCATCATCGCTCAGGGCAAGGTCGACGCCCTGCTTCAGGCCTCCAACCACGAACGCCGCCAGGTCTTTGAGGAAGCCGCCGGAATCAGCCGCTTTCGAGCCAGAAAAATCGAATCGCAGCGCAAACTCGAACAAGTCGAACTGAATCTGCAGCGCGTGCGCGACATCATGGAGGAACTGCGCCGTCAACTGCACGGGGTGCAGCTCCAAGCTTCCAAGGCGCGCAAGTACCAAGAATATCAAGGTTTGCTCCGCGATAAGCTGACCACGGTCAGTCTGCATGAATTCCATCGCTGGCACGTAGAGAAAAGCCAGGTCGAAGCCTCTTTGCAAGAACTGCGCGAGCAATTGGCCCAGCAACAGGAGCAAGCCGAGCGGCTGGAAGCCGCGCACCGCGAATTGGAACAACAATGGTCCGAAGCCGAGGAGCAGATTCGCCGTGCGGAAGCAGACTTGGCGTCCCTGCGCGAACGGCAAGCCGTGCTCGAAAATACACTGCGCCACGAACAAGCCCTGGTCGAACAGAAGCAGCAAGAAAGGCAGCGCGCCCAGGAGCGCCGCGATGCCTTGGAATCGCTGCTTCAGGACCTGCGGCAACGCGTCCAAGCTTGCCAGGCGGAATGGGTGGAAGTGGAAACGCGCCGCTCAGCCTGCGAGCAAGCGGTGACCCTTCTGCAAGGCCAGCATGATGATCTGGCCCAGCGGCTCAAGCTGCTTCGCCGCCGGCATCAAGAGGACCAGGCCAAACTGCTCGAGGTCATGCGCGAGGCAGCTCGCTCACATAACGAATGGGTGAGCTTGAAGGCGCACGGTCAAAACCTGGAACAACATCGCCAGCGTTTGCATCAGAGGTTCGACCAAGCCAATCTCCACCTTAGCCAAATGGATCAGGAAGTTCGGGTCCTGGAGGACGCTGAGCGGGACACCCTGCGGCAGTGGGACCAGGCGCGCGCGCACCAAACAGCCATGGATCAGCAAGCGGAAGCCTTGCGGCAGCAGATCGACCAACTCCGCGAGGAACTCATGCAAGGTAAAGCCTTGCGCCATGGCCTGCTCAGCCAAGCACAGCTCTTGGAGGCCTTAGCACGCAACCACGAGGGATTGAATCCCCTGGCCGTGCACATTCTCGAACGGGCTGAGCAGTCGCCCGCTTTCCCTTGGAATCAGGTCTACGGCGTCCTGGCGGATTGGCTGGAAGTGGTCCCTGAATACGCCAGTCTGATCGATCTGCTCTTGGCGGAAAAAACGCAGAGCATCCTGATCAAAGATCAGGCCACCTTGGAAGCCATCCTGCAAGCGTTGTCAGAGGATCTGACGGGCCGGGCTGATTTCATATTGCTCGACCACCTCGCGCCCCAACCTCCCTCGGCCAACGGAGAATGGACCCTTTCCTCGGCATCCACTTCATTGCCAGGCCTTCACTCCGCGGTCAGCGAGGCCACTCCTGGCTTGCAACCTGAGGACGTGCCCGGGTGGATCGGCCCAATGGACCGATTGGTCGTTTGCCCGCGCCCTGATGCCGCGGGATTGGTGGAGTCGCTACTGAGCCGAACCTATCTGGTTCAGGATTTGGAAACGGCCCTGCTTATGTCGCATCAGATTCCCGAGGCACGGTGGGTCACCCCCTTGGGCGAATGCTGCGAAAAGGGCAGCCACGTCTGTCTAGGGCAAGCCAAAAGCTCCACGGGCATGTTGTCGCGAAAAAGCCAGTACCGCGACTTGCAGGAGCAAATGCAGCATCTGGACGAACGGCTGCAGCAGCAAGAACAGCATTTGAATCAACTTCAAGAACAAGCCAGCCGGCAAGCCGATCAGTGCACGCACAGCCAACAAAACGTCCAAGTCCTGGAAGAGCAGCTCGCCGACCTGCGCTCTCGGCTCGCCCAGCACCGCGAACGCAGCTCCGTGATGTCTCAGGAAGTGCATTGGGGTCGCAAGGAATTGCAGCAGCTCGAAGAGGAATGGAATCAGGTCCAAAACCAATTGGAACAAGCCTTGGCCAAGGCGCAGTCGGCGGACGCCAGGGTCCAGGAACTGCAGCGGAGCCTGGAACAGGGCACCGAAGCCTCCGTGCAATACGAGCAACAGCTCCATCAACTCTATCAACAACTCACGCAAGCCAAAGTCGATGCCGCCACGGTGGATGAAAAGCGCGCCGCCGCCGCTGCTTTGCTCCAACAAGCCACCCAGCAAGAGCAGAATCTTCGCGAGGAATGGGATCGTTTGCTCCAGCAACAGCAAGCACATTCGGAACAGATCGTTCGCGGTCAACAAGCCTTGGCCGATGGGGCCGCCCAGCGTGAAAGCTTGCAGTCCCAATACGAGGCCGCTCAGGCCAGATTATTGGAATGGCAATCTCGCGGCGCGAAGTGGCGCGAGGACAGGCAGCGTCTGCTCGAAGCGTCCCAGCAATTTCGAAGCCGCTGGCAAGAACAACTCGATCAAAAACATCAACTCGAGCTGCGCTGCAATGACGCGGCCTTGAAGCAGGATCATCTTTGTTCCCGCATGCAAGAAGAATTGGAATGGGACCTGAGAGCGGCCCATGCGAATTATACGCCCCCAGAGGCGCCCTTGGACCTTGCCAGCATGCACGCGGACATGGCCGACCTCAAAAAGAAAATCCATCGCTTGGGCAGCATCAACCTCGACGCTTTACAGGAACTGCATGAATTGGAAGCGCGTGCGGCCCATTTGCAAACGCAGCACGACGACTTGGTCCAGGCCAAGACCGCCTTGGATGAAATCTTAGAGAAGATCAACGGCGACAGCCGGCGCTTGTTCATCAGCACGTTCGATGCGGTTCGGCAGCATTTTCAGGACCTCTTTCGCAAGCTGTTCGGCGGCGGCTTGGCGGATATCGTCCTCGAGAATCCCGAGGACGTGCTCGAATCCGGCATCGAGATCATCGCCCGCCCTCCAGGGAAAGAGGCGCGTCATTTGTCCCTTTTGAGCGGCGGCGAAAAAGCCCTGACCGCGGTGGCGCTCTTGCTCGCCATTTTTCGCAATAAACCTAGCCCTTTCTGCATCATGGATGAAGTGGACGCGGCTTTGGACGAAGCCAACGTGGGGCGGTTCGCCGCTGTGCTGCGCGAATTCCTCGATCTCTCGCAGTTCATCATCATCAGCCATTCCAAGAAGACCATGGCCGCCGCGGACGTGCTCTACGGCGTGACCATGCAAGAAGCGGGCGTGTCCAAGCGCATGGCCGTCCGCTTGGAAGAGGCAGCCACGCAGGCGGAACCTTCACCGGCCCTTGCCGCGTGACGACCCGGGGCGAATTCTCCATCCCCCGCCCTTGATCCTTGCCCTTCATGTGACTTTCGTTTAAGAAAAACATCGACCGTCAAATACAAGGGGGAGCACGATGAGCCAACCCGCTTTGGACTTTCGCATCGAACGGCTTGGCCCGGCCGCCATCGAGTCGCCGCTTTGTTCCGCGTGGAGCAACGAGGTGAAGCTCTTCGTTCACGATGACGAAAGAACCTTGTACGACACTACGGGCGTCTCCTGGTATCACAATGAATTGCCCACGCATCTTGACCCCTATACTCTCGAAGTGGCGGGTCCGCGGGAATTCATTTTTTTCGAACCCAGCCAAACCCGCGCTGCCATCGTCACCTGCGGCGGCCTGTGTCCCGGAATCAACAACGTGATCCGCGGCCTCACCCACATGCTGCTTCTGCAGTATCGGATCAAGGAGGTTTTGGGGATTCGTTACGGCTACGCCGGCATGGTCCCCCAGGGGTATGATCCCATTGTTTTAACCTTGCCGCTGATCGAATCGATTCACGATCAGGGGGGCACCTTCCTCGGTTCTTCCCGCGGCCCCCAGCCAATCGACAGCATGTTGCAGTTCCTTAAGCAACACGAAATCAACATCCTGTTCAGCATTGGCGGGGATGGCACGCAGCGCGGCGCGGCGGAGATCGCCAAGCTGGCACGCGCGCAAAAAATGCCTCTGTCCGTCATTGGCATCCCCAAAACCATCGATAACGACCTGAACTACGTCGAGAAAACCTTCGGCTTCGAGACCGCTTTCTCCATCGCCGACATGGTGCTCAAAGCCGCACACGCCGAGGCCAAGGGCGCCTTCAACGGCATCGCCATCGTCAAGCTCATGGGCCGCCATTCCGGCTACATCACGACCTTGGCCTCCCTCGCCAACGGCAATGTGAATTTCACTCTGATCCCCGAGGTGCCCTTTGATTTGCACGGACCTCATGGCTTCCTCAAAATTCTGGAACGCCGCATCTTGGCTCGAGGGCATGCCGTGATCGCGGTAGCCGAGGGAGCGGGGCAGGACTTACTGGCTGATGAAGTGGAAAAGCTGGGCCACGATGCTTCGGGCAACAAACGCTTGGCCGATATTGGCGTGGCTCTCAAACGGTTCATCGAGCAGCATTTTCACGATCAGCAGATTCCGGTCAACGTGCGCTACATCGATCCGAGCTACATCATTCGTTCCGCCCCAGCCACGCCCAATGACAGCGTGTTCTGTTTGCAGTTGGCGCATCACGCCGTCCACGCCGCCATGTCGGGTCGAACGTCGATGGTCGTGGGTTTATGGAAAAACACCTTTATCCATGTGCCGCTGAAGGAAGTGGTCAAGGGACGCAAGGAATTGGATCCCAATAGCCCGTTGTGGCTGTCGCTGCTGCAATCCACGGGCCAGCCACGGATCATGAAAAACTCGGCCGCGTCCTCAATGACCGTGTCGACCACACCCTGCTCAACATGATTCGAGCAGCGCTCCATGATTTGCGGCTCGGGTGAGCATGAGGACGTAACCTAGCTGTGCCATTTTGGACTCGAGCTTAGTCTTCACCTCTTGTGCCCCTTCCTCTGAAGCAGCGAAACCGGCCGCCGTCGGCCCCCACGAGGATTGGATCGCGCCTCGAACCCCGGCGTCGTGAAGCCAGCCAATCGCTTGAGCGATGCTGGGGCTGGCGAAGTCGCCCCCTTGAGTTTCTCGATACCATTCCCCGGCCCGGCGGTTATATTCGTCCAAAGCATCAGCAAAAGCATCGAAGTCGCTTTCCATCACGGCTGGGATGATGCCTTGAAGCAGCAATTGACAGAGCCGAGGCGTGGGGGATGGATCCAGTCGAGGCAGCCGTTCGAAGGCGCGACGCTCTTTCTCCTCCGCCCAATCCGAGGCCGCAGTCGGCAGGCATAAAAGCACCCGCCAATTCGCGGGAAACGCCACATGGGACACCAATGGCGACAGATGAGCTGAACCTTGGACCTTGCCGGCCTCGACGACCAGCCCCCCGCCTTCAAACCCATAAGCCCCTATGGCGGACCGCAATCCTCGCCCAGTCCATTGAACGAGATCGATCAAGCGCGGTTCAGCCCGAGAGACGCTGGCCCATAACAACCTCGCCATGGCCAGGCTCAGTTGCGTCCCCGACCCCAGCCCCAAGTGCTCGTGAACGTTCTGTTCCAACTCAAACGCTTGCGGCGACAAGCCATGATGGCGAGCCAGCGGATGAACGAGGAGCCGTTGCAAAATCTTTTCGGCGCGTTCCGCACCCTTGCCGCGAACCTGCCATTCGGAGTGAGGACGCATGGTGATCCTGAACGCCGGCTCTTGGATCATAAGCCCCGCGCCCCCCGACACCCTGCCCTGCTCCGTCCGCGGGGCCAAGAGTCCAAAATGCAATCGGCTCGGCGTCGTGATGCGGATCATGGCCCTTGTTTTTCCTGTCGTGGCGATGGTGCAAGGGGATGTTCCCGAATGAACTCACGCAACAACTGCCAAGCTTCCCGTTCTCGGCTCCCTCCCGTCTTGTCAACCAGCGGCTCGAGCTGATCCAATTGCTGTTCGATCGTGCACCGTGCCAGCAAGTGAACCCGGGTGGCCAGGATGGCGGCTTCGACCACCGCGAATTTGGCACGGTTCAGTCCGAAAAAATCACGCAAACGGCCCTGGCCAACCACCTGGGCATGCAGTTCCGCCCGCTCGCCGCTTTGGTCCACCTGATCAACCTTGAATTCGTAGTAGCGGCACGCATCGAGCAAAATATGACCGCGAACCTCCTTGGCCATCATCGTCCGCACCCCCGCATCGAGTCGACCGATGGCTGCCCTGGCCAGCAAAAGCACGTCGTCCACCACGTGAAACACCCCCTCTCGAGCCGCGAGAAGGTGTTGCAATGTGTGGCTGGTCGAAAAGGGGCGCAGCAGCAATTGCCGCATGGCGGCATCGCACCGCGGCCCCATGGGAGCCACGTGAAAATGGCCGTCCGGGCGAACGGTCGTCACCAGTCCTTCCAAAATCAGGGAATCCCTCGCCATGACGTCGACCTTCCCGGCTTTCATTCAACCAGCGTGCGCATCCAGCCGGCCGCTTTGTGCAGCGTTTCCTCGTATTCCTGTTCCGGATCGGAGTCGGCCACGATGCCTCCCCCCACGGGAAACTGGCCATGGCCGGCATGGCATGTCAAGGTGCGAATCAGGATGTTGGTGTCCATGGCGCCGGAGAAACTCCAGTATCCCATAGAACCACAATAGGGGCCTCGCACCGTCGGCTCCAATTCAGCAATGATCTCCATGGCTCGAACCTTGGGAGCACCGGTCACCGATCCCCCCGGAAAGGCCAACTTGAATGCTTCGAACGGCGACCGCCCCGCAAGAAGTCGGCCTTTCACCACCGAAACCAGGTGATGCACCGTGGGATAACTTTCCACCTGACACAGCGCCGTCACCTCAATCGAACCATATCGGCAACTGCGGCCCAAATCATTCCGCAGCAAATCAACGATCATGACGTTCTCGGCGCGATCCTTCGACGATTGTGCCAATTCTCTGATGCGGAGTTGATCCTCGTCGGCGTTCGCGGCTCGCGACCGGGTGCCCTTGATCGGTCGCGTTTCAAGTTCACCTTCCGCCGACAATTTGAGAAACCGTTCCGGCGAAGCGCTGATGACGGCCACGTCCCCAGACTGCATCAAGCCGCCAAACGTGGATGGATTCCGCTCACGCATGGTTTGATACAGGGTCATGGGGTCGGCCGGTAGCGGCATGTCCAGCCGCTGCGCCAGATTGACCTGAAAACAATCGCCTGCCCGAATGTACGCCAACGCCCGCTCGATGGTTTTCAGATATTTCTCGCGGCTAAAATTGCTCGTCAAGCTCGGTGCATGAGGAATGGGGTATGAGGGATAAGCGGGTCCTCGAGCGGGCTTGCTTCGCTGAGGATATGGCCTTGATTGTGGGGATTCCCTGATCCATTGTTGGACTTGTTCGATGCGCTCCCAGGCCCTCTTTTCACGAGCCAAGGGATCCGTTTCAGGCCAACCCGTGGCGATGAGCCATTGGCGGTTTTGCACATGGTCGAATCCGATCACCCAATCGTACAAACCAAGGCAGTAGTCCGGGAGTCGAGCGTCATCCCATGCCGGAAAGGGGATGGCTTCCAAGGAATGCGCCATTTCATAACCGATCCATCCTGCCAAGCCGCCTTGAAAGGGCGGAAGATCGGGGTGATGATGGAGCGGGTATTGACGCAAGGCGTCGACCCACTCGGCCCAACCAGGATAGGAAATCGCCGTGGCGCCGGCCTTTCGTGGAATGCGTCCGATCCATGAACGGAGCGGGTCAGCCGAGACAAAGGAATAGCGACCGAGTTCGGGATGCCGCAACGTGCTCTCCAACAAGAGGGCATGGTCCCGATGGGCCACGCGCTGATAGACATCCCAAGGTTGGAACGGCAGGTGAAGTTCCAAAGCCCACGGTTCGCCCAAGGGATTGGCTGTCTTTTCGTGTTGAAGGGACATGAGCATAAGAACTCATTGTAGCAGTTCAACGACCCCGTTCATCCTGTCGAACCATCCGCTTCTCAGGAATCGCTTCGGCCTCCCAACCGCCATGACAGCGCATCGTTTGCAAATCATCCCCATCCTCAGGATGCTTCCATGATGACCATGCGTCAAAATTTATGGCAACTTTCTTGTCCCCAAGGTGCAACGATCATGTTAAGATAATGTAAATTCACTGCCCGTTGGAATGCGCTATGAGCCAAAAGGCCCCCGCGATTAAAACTCCCATCCCTGGTTACGACTTGAAAGAATACGTCGCCATGACCGACGTTGGGGTGCGTCGCAGCCATAATCAAGATGCCTATGGCATGTTGACGGCCACCACCGAAGACGTTTGGCGCGAACGGGGCCACGTCTTTCTGGTCGCCGATGGCATGGGCGCTCACGCGGTGGGCGAAATGGCCAGCGATCTGGCCTCGGACTTGATCCTGCATACCTACCAAAAACATGCCAACCTGGGCCCGGTGGCCGCCTTGCGCCGCGCTTTTCAGGAAGCCAACACGAAAATCCATCAACGCGGCCAACAGAACCGCGAATTTCAAGGCATGGGCACGACCAGCACGGCCGTTATTTTGCGGTCTGAAGGCGCCTGGATCGGCCACGTCGGCGATAGCCGCGCATATCGCATCCGTGGGAATCAGGTCGAACAAATCAGCTTTGACCACAGCCTGCAATGGGAATTGGCGCGCCGGCAGCAGGTCTCTCCCGATCGCATTGCCGGTGTTCCCAGCAATGTGATCGTCCGCTCCCTAGGCCCCGAAGCCAACGTGCAAGTGGACATCGAGGGTCCCCATCCGGTCCTGCCCGGCGATATCTACGTTTTGTGCAGCGATGGCTTGAGCAACCAGTTGACCGATCAGGAGTTGGGGGCGGCCTTCACCCATTTGCCGCTGGCCGAAGCGTGCAAATTCCTGATCGATTTGGCCAATCTGCGCGGCGGCCCCGATAACATCACAGTGGTCTCCGTCCGGCTCGAGGGAGAAGCCCCAAAGGCGGGCCTTTCGGGCACGCAAAAACTGATCCGTCCTCCAAAAAGCCCGATCTCTTTCAAGAAATTACCCTGGCCTTCGATCGCCGTGGGTTCGGGCATTTTGTTGTCCATCTTGGCGCTGTTCTTGGTCATCAGTGAATGGCGCTGGCCGGCCATCTTCATCTTCTGCCTGGCCGCCGGCATCCTGGTCACGGGCATTATCGGCCTCGTGGGCAACTATCGCCGCGAATTAAACTCCGACGGCGCCGACGAAGAAACGTCCACGCCAGCCCAGATTTATCGCCAAGCCAGTTGCACCGTGGACGCCAGTTTGCTCGAAAGGATGATGCAAACCGAAAAAGGTTTGATCGAGCTGGCTCGTCAGAAAAATTGGCAGCTCAATTGGGATCAGCACAATAAACATCATTCTGCTTCGATTCTGGCCTTTCAAAAGGGCCAACTCGACTTGGCCTTCAAGGAACAGTGCCGAGCCATGGCCATCCTCCTGGACGTGCTTCGCGAACATCGCCAGCGAGACGAGCATTTCAAACCCAATTGGTAAACCCACTTCGCCAACGTTGCAACAAGGTAATCTTTCAAGGGGCTGATACCGCAATCTCAGAACGTCATGGGACCATCTTTTTCCGTAAGACCGCCCCCTTGCCGTCGACTCGCTTTTTCTTGATACTTACAGTTACCGTTCACTCGAAAATTTGAAAGCTTGCCCCTTCCTGTGAAGGAGCAAGACCTTGTTTTTTGTTCTTCATGGTGCCGCATGTCCGAGAATTTGAAAACGATCAACGCCACGCCAAGAAAAACCCATGGCACGCAAAAAGCCGTCCAACTGCGCCGCCAGGGCTTGGTCCCCGCGATTGTCTACGGCCACAAGGAAGCCGTGGTCAGCATCAGCATCTCCGTGGATGACATGAAACGCGTCATTCGCCAGGGCAGCCGGATCATCGACGTCGCCATTGACGGCAAGCCGGAGAAATGCCTCGTGCAGGAAGTGCAATGGGATGTGTTCGGCAAGGACTTTCTCCACGTGGATTTCAAGCGCATCAGCGCGGACGAAAAGGTCCAAGTGACCGTGGCGATCCAACTCCGCGGCACTGCCAAGGGGCAAGCCGAGGGCGGCGTCGTCAACATGCAGTTGCACGACCTGGAAGTGGAATGCTTGGCCACCCAAATTCCAGATTCGATCCGCATTAACATTGCGGATTTGGACTTGGATCAGGCCATTCACATTCGCGAACTGAAGTTACCGGAAGGCGTCAAGGCGCTTGGCGATCCCGACGAAGTGGTCGTCAGTTGCGCCAAGCCGATGGAGGAAGAAGAAAAGCCGGCGGAGGCCATGGAAGGAGCCGTGGAACCCGAAGTCATCACCGCCCGCAAACCCGCCGAGGAAGAAGCGGAATAACATTCGAGCGTGCTTTCTCCCAGGCCTGTGTTCCAGTTGGACCCGCCGTGGAAAGCACAAGAGGGAGTGCATCAATAGACCGACAAGGCCGCGGCTCGTCAGGCGTTCCGCCTACCGGACCCATGGCCTTGTCCGTTGCTTTAACAGGTAACCCGCGCGATGAAACTGGTCGTGGGACTCGGCAATCCCGGCCATGTTTATGCCGGCACCCGACATAACGTCGGCTTCATGGTTTTGGATTACCTGAGCCAGCATCCCAACGTGGGGAGTTGGCATGATCGTTTCGACGCCGAGGTGGCCGAGGGGATGGAAGCCGGCGGCAAGGTGCTTTATGCCAAGCCGCAGACCTTCATGAACCTGAGCGGCCGCAGCGTCAGACAGGCCATGGATTTTTATAAGATCGAGTTGCCGGATGTGTTGATCGTTTGCGATGACATCCATCTCCCTTTGGGCAAATTAAGGGTTCGGGCCAGAGGGTCGCCAGGCGGTCACAATGGACTGAAGGATATTGAAAGGCACCTGGGCACACAGGACTATGCTCGCCTGCGGATCGGTATCGGCGCTCCCACCGGCGAGAAACCCCTGGTCGACTATGTGTTGAGCCGCTTTCGACCGGGAGAGAAGGAAACGTTGGAAAACACGATCGCCCAGGCAGCCCAAGCAGTCTTGCTTTGGCTTCGAGATGGAATCAACGTTTGCATGAATCGGATTAACGCGGATGAATCGAAGAAACCCAAACCCCGAGACGACGCTTAGCGCGCTGCTTCCCGCCCTGGGGCGGGAGTTCGCCTATGCCCCACTCACGTCGTCCGTGACGAAGGAGAGCTGCCTTGCCCGCCAATGTTTATGAATGCATGTTTTTGCTCGACAGCGCCCGCTACAACGCCGATGCCAATGGCGTCGTGTCTGGCATCCACGCCATGTTCGAAAAGCACAAGGGTGAAATTCTCATCAGCCGCCCTTGGGATGAGCGCCGGTTAATGTACTCGGTTGCTGGTCAAAAGAAAGGCACCTACTACCTCATCTACGTCAAGATCGAGGGCCGAGCCTTTGAACAGATCGGCAACGATTTCAGCCTATATGATCCCATCCTGCGCCACTTGATCATCAAGATCCACCCGAAATTGGTCGACGCCATGCTCAACGTGGCTCGAGATGAACACGCCGCCATCGCCCTGCATGCCCCGGGATTGTCCGAGGAAGTCGAAGGCGTCCCCGTCGCGGTGGACAAGGACTAACCGCTCCAGGAAGACTTGGCCTCGACCTGGATTTTTGTCTAGGCATACCGCCTTGGAGCCGTGTATATTCAAACTCGTGGATATTCGTTCCCTAGTCGCCGCAATGCGGCAAGTTGGACGCCATGGCGAATCTCAACCGAGTCATGCTTATCGGCCGCCTGACCCGCGACCCCGAAGTCCGCGTGTTCTCCAACGGCGGTAAAGTGGCCAAGTTTGGCTTTGCGGTCAACAATCGCAAAAAAAACATTCAATCAGGTCAATGGGAAGACGAACCGGTCTTCCTGGATTGCGAAGTTTTCAATCGCGGCGAAGGCGGCCGCAAAGCGGACCTGGCCGAACAGTATCTGGCCAAGGGACGACAAGTTTTCATCGATGGCCATCTGCGCATGGACCAATGGACCAGTCAAGACGGCCAAAAGCGCAGTAAACTCGTCATCGTTGTCGACGACTTCCAATTCCTCGAACCACGCGGCGAAGGCAGCGGCACCAGCTCGCGCTCGGGCAGTTCCAAGCCCGCCCCGGTTTATGAGGAAACGCCCGACGACGAGATGCCGGAATTCGGCAAACCCTCGTCGGCCGACAACGATATTCCCTTTTAATCTCCCCCAGTACATCGGATCCAACCATGACCGAAACGACCAAGAAAAAGAAACGCACGAAGGCAGCGGAGAAGGGCCCATCCGCCCTGCCCGCCAAAAAGGAACGCAAGCCGCCGATCCCGCGCGGCCCGCATCTGGGCGTGCAATTGCTCCTCGTCGAAGACGTTGAGCATCTGGGCAAGGCCGGGGAAGTCGTCGAAGTCAAGCCGGGCTATGCCCGCAACTTCCTCCTGCCCCGAGGATTGGCTACGTTCGTCAATCCGCACAACCTCAAGCTGCTCGAGCTGCACAAAATCAAAGTGCGGAAGATGCGCGAGGCCAAGCTGGCCGATCTGCGGGCCTTGGCCGAGCAGTTGCAGCGCGTCACCGTGACCATCGAAGCTCACGCCAACGATCAGGGCCACCTCTTCGGCTCCGTTGGCGCGGTGGAAATCGCCAAGGCCCTCAAGGGCATGAACCTCAACGTCGACACCGAGATGATTCGCTTGGAAGGTCCAATCAAGGAATTGGCGCTCTATGCCGTCAAGATTCATCTTGCTCCTGAAGTCGATTCGGAAGTCAAGGTGTTGGTCATCAGCCACTCGACGGAGAAAAAATAAGCCGCGTTGACAAAGGTGAAAGGCGGGGAGTCCATTTTTCCTCGCCTTTCGACCTTGAAATTAGCAGGCGGAACAACTCGACAAGGGAAGATCAAGGACGTTTATCCTCATCCAAAAATAATTTCAACTTCACGCTTGCAACGCGAAGGGGAAATGGCGAACATGGCGGTCGCTTTTCGTTTCACCGCGGAGTGAACGGGGTGTTCACTCCCAATGGATTGAATCAGGATTACAGCTAGGATTGAAGGCGGAGCCATGCCCACGGACACGGTGCCATTCCCGACGGCCTCCTTGCCGTCGTCGCGAACGTTACTTCCCCCGCAGAACATCGAAGCTGAGCGGAGCGTTCTTGGCAGCATCCTTAGGGACAATGCCATGATCCCCGACGTCCTGAATATCTTTCAGGACGACCATAATTTCTACAAGGACGCCCACCGCAAAATCTTCGCGGCCATCAAGAACTTGTACGACAAAGGCTTCCCCGCCGACCTGGTGACTGTGGGCGAGGAATTGTCGCGTCTAGGGCAAGTCGAGGACATTGGCGGCTACGACTATCTCGCCGAGATTCTCGAAGACACCCCCACTTCGGCCAATGCGGAGTTTTACGCCCATATCGTCCGGGATAAGTCGATCCTCCGCAACCTCATCCACGCCGGCAACGAAATCGTCCGCGATTGCCAAAATCAAGTCGGTCCTGCCACGGAGCTATTGGAAACTGCCGAACGCAAAATCTTCGAAATCGCCGAGAGCGGCGTCGTCGGACAAACGTTTCCCATCACCGAGGCGATCAACCTGGCCTTCGATCGCCTGGACCAGCGCATCGAGCGCGATTCCGACAGCACGGTGAGCGGCCTGCCCACGGGCTATATCGATCTGGACCGCTTGACGGCAGGCCTTCAGGATTCGGAATTGATCATCGTCGCAGCCCGGCCGAGCGTAGGTAAAACGGCCTTCACGCTCAATCTAGTCCGCAATCTTTCAGTCGTGGAGAACTTCCCCGTCTTTTACGTCAGTCTCGAACAGTCGCGGGTGGAATTGGCGGAGCGCTTGCTGGCCGCCGAAGCCCAAGTGGACAGCCATAAGCTGCGCATTGGCCGGATCAATGCAGACGACCATCAGCGGATCGTCGAGGCTGGCGGTGTCCTGCGCGAATCCAAGATCATCATCGACGACTCCCCCGGGCAAAACATGCTGCGGATTGCCGCCAATGCCCGCCGGCTCAAGCTGCGGCACCACATTCGCGCCGTTTTCGTCGATTACCTGCAATTGGTGGAGCCGGACCCGCGCATCGACAATCGGCAGGAACAAGTGGCCAACATTTCCCGGCGGCTCAAGTTCCTGGCCAAGGAATTGAAAATTCCGGTCATCGCCTGCGCTCAGTTGAATCGCGGCGTGGAAATGCGATCTGAAAACGAGCCCAAGCTCTCCGACTTGCGCGAGTCGGGCAGCATTGAGCAAGACGCGGATACCGTCATGATGCTGCACCGCCCCAAGGATAAAAACACGGGGCAAGACATGGATGGCGTGCTCGAGATCATCATCGGCAAACAGCGCAACGGTCCCACGGGCCGTCTGGCCCTGACCCACATCAAACATTGCATGCGCTTTGAAAATTTTGCCGGGCAATGGCCGCTGCCGTAAGTTCCTAAGCGAAAGCTACCCGCCCTGGCGATGCCGCCGTGGACTGTTTGTGATCATTGAAACCGAAAGGGGCGGTTGGGTTGTTGCTCGCTGGATTGATAAAGAGGCATGGCCTCGCTCAACCAGCCCTGCAGGTCGTTGGCCCGCGTCTCATGACTGGGGTGCGTGGAGGCAAACGCCGGCACGCTGCTCCCCGATGACTGCTTCATCCTCTGCCAAAAGCGAATCGACTCGCGCGGATCATAGCCCGCATCCGCCATCAGCAGCATGCCCATGTGGTCCGCCTCGGATTCATGCTTTCGACTGAACGGCAACAACACGCCGTATCGCGATCCCGCTCCCAGAATGGCATAAAGCTGCCATTGTTGTTCCCGCTCCAGGTTCGAAAAGGATTGAGCCAGAGCCACTTGACCCAGTTGCGTCAATTGCTGATGGGCCATGCGTTCGGCGCCGTGATGCGCCAGGGCATGGGCGATTTCGTGGCCCATGACGCACGCCAGGGCCGCTTCGTTTTGACAAACGGGTAGAATCCCCGTGTAGACAACTACTTTGCCGCCAGGCAAACAAAACGCATTCGCTTGCGGGTGGCGAACGACCCGAAATTCCCATGCAAACTGTTGCGGCTTCATGCGCATCGCTTCGAGCACCCTCGGCGACTGAGCGGATTGGGCGATCCGACGACCGATGTTTTCCACGACGTCGACGATCGGCCCCTGTCGCACGACGTCCGATTCACGCAGAATTTGCTGAAACGCTTGGGCCCCCAGAGCCGCCTCTTGATCAGGGGACAAGGCCACGATTTGCGATCGACCAAACGGCCCCTCCTGGCAACCACGCAGCATCATAAAGCCCGCCGCGATCAGGGCGAGCAACAAGGGTGCTAAGCGAAACCCAAGCGGCTGACGGGAATGAGAATGCCCCAATGACATGCTCGGCTCCTGTTTTCCGTAGGTGGCGATCAAGAATGGAAGAACCGTTCTTCTCAGAGAATGTACTTGCCTAGGTCTTCGCGCTTGAGCAGCGGCTCCAGCTTTTCGCGGACAAAGGGACCTTGGAGGTTGAGCTTCTTCGGCCGATAATCGGCGGACTCGAAGCTAATGTCTTCCACGACCCGTTCGATGATGGTATGCAGCCTCCTGGCGCCGATGTTTTGCTGCGTGCGGTTGACTTCATAGGCGATCTCGGCCATGGCCTTGATCGCTTCTTCCGCAAAGGTGATTTGCAGCCCCTCCGTTTGGAGCAATTCCGTATACTGCTTGGTCAAAGCATGTTGCGGTTCCGTGAGAATGCGAATGAAATCGTCCCGCGTCAGGTCCGTCAATTCGACGCGAATGGGGAACCGTCCCTGCAACTCTGGCATGAGGTCCGATGGCTTGCTTAAATGAAATGCCCCGGCGGCGATGAACAGGATGTGGTCCGAGCGCACCGGCCCATAGCGGGTTTGCGTCGTCGTTCCCTCGACGATGGGCAGCAAATCCCGCTGCACGCCCTGCCGCGAGACGTCCGGGCCATGCGAGGTTCCGGTGCTGCCGAGCTTGTCCAATTCGTCCAGAAAAATGATGCCGTGGTTTTCGGCTAAAGCCACGGCTTTCTCAGCCACGACTTGCTTGTCGATCAGAGCCTCGCTTTCTTGGTCCAAGAGGATCTGCCGCGCTTCCTTGACCGTGACTTGCCGCTGCTGGGCCTGTTTGGGCAGGATTTTCTCGAACATGGATTGAAAATCCATGTCCATCTGCTCGAGGCCCATGCCGCCAAAGACCTGCACCGCCGGGGTCTTTTGCTCGATGGTCAGTTCCACCATGCGATCATCCATTTCCCCCGCCGCCAGCTTGGCGCGCATTTTCTCCCGCGACCGTTTGAGCCGCGCGGCCTCTTTTTCATCCGCTGGTTCCATTTCCCAGCGCGGCGGCGGCATGAGCAAGTCGAGCAGGCGATCCAGCACGCGCTCCTGGGCTTTGGTCTCGACCAGGCGGCGCTGCTCGTTGCGAACGATGCCGGCGGCTGTTTCGGCCAAGTCGCGGATCATGCTCTCCACGTCCCGGCCGTGGTAGCCCACTTCGGTGTACTTGGTCGCTTCCACCTTGATGAAAGGAGCGCCGACGAGCGCGGCCAGGCGGCGGGCGATTTCCGTTTTACCCACCCCCGTCGGGCCGATCATGATGATGTTCTTCGGCAAGATGTTCTTCTGCTGTTCCGGGGACAGTTGTGCGCGCCGCCAGCGGTTGCGAATGGCGATGGCGACGGCGCGCTTGGCCGCGGCCTGGCCTACGATGTGCTTGTCCAGTTCCGCCACGATTTCCTTGGGTGTCAATTCCGATGCCACGCGTCGTTCCTTTATCGAAAGGCCTTCATGAACGATGCCGGAGTCTGGTGTCAGCCCGACTTCAAGCCAGTTCTTCCACGAGTATTTTTTGGTTGGTGTAGATGCAGATGTCCCCGGCAATCTCCAGTCCCCGCTGCACGATCTCGGCCGCCGTCAGGGACGAGGCATGGGCCAAGAGAGCCCGCGCCGCGGCCAGGGCGAAGCCGCCTCCGGAGCCAATGGCAACGATGCCATCGCTGGGTTGGATCACTTCCCCTGTCCCGGAGAGCAGCAAAATGTGCTCGCGATCGGCGGCGACGAGCATCGCTTCCAAGCGGCGCAGCACACGATCCGTGCGCCAGTCCTTGGCCAGTTCCACGGCCGCGCGGTGAATGCCGCCATGATGATCCGCCAACTTGGCCTCGAAGCGTTCCATCAAGGCGAAGGCATCGGCCGCGGCCCCGGCAAACCCCACCAGCACCTTGCCATGATGCAGTCGGCGAATCTTATGCGCATCCTGCTTGACCACCTGGTTGCCCAACGTCACCTGCCCATCCCCGCCTATGGCGACGCGGCCTTGATGCCGGACGGCCAGGATCGTCGTGGCGTGGATAACGTCTTGCGGATGCGGCTTCATGGTGCATTCTCCTGCATTGACATTATGGACTGTCGCCACCGGCCACAAGTGGAAAGCGGCAAGGGCAAGACAGCCGCGAAGAGGCTTGTCCCCGCATTTTAGATTATCCTGTGCATTTTGCTCCGAGGCCTATTAAAATGTTCGACAGATTAGCTTGGTTCCCACAAAAAGCGAGACCATCCTTGCCCCGCACATTTGCATGTCGCCAATTGGCGAGCTTTTGAAACGGAGGGTCATGACCATGAAGCCCATCCATTGGCGTTTTGCCGCATGCTTGCTTTTGATGGGTCTGACATCGAACCTTATGGCGACCGCCGCCATGGAATCCAATCATGTGATGGATCAAGGCAGTTTTTTTTCATCCGAGGCCATCCAAAAGGCCAACGAACAGATCGACCGCTTCATGACCAATGGCCGCCAGATCATCATCGAAACCTTTCCATCCATCCCCGACAACAGGAAGGCGTCTTTCAAAGAAGACAATAAGGAGCCCTTCTTCAAGGAATGGGCGATGGAGCGGATGCAAGAACGTCAAGTCAATGGGGTCTATGTGCTCATTTGCAAAGAGCCTTCGTTTCTCGAAGTGGGCGTTTCCAGTTCGGTCTTTCCGCGTTTGTTCAACGCCAATAACCGAGAATTGCTAACCAAGGAACTGATCGCCCTTTTCAAGCAAAAGAAGTATGACGAAGGTTTGCTGATGATCACTCAGTCAGTTCCGCGCATGATGCGGGAAAACGCCCGCGGCGGCGTGCGCGTGGGCATGGTTCGCATCGAAGCCCCACCCGAGTTTGAACGCAAACTGGCCAGCGGGGAGATCAAAGCTCCTAACGCCGAACCAGAGCAAGGGTTTTCGATTCTGTGGATCGTGGCCGGGGTGCTGGGGATTTGGATCCTGTTTGGGTTAATCCGAGCGCTCCTGCGGCCAGCAACACCGCCTCAACAGGCAAGCGGCGCCATGGCCATGGAAGGCGCGGGGTCCGATCAAGCTGGTGGCTACGCCAGACCGACTCCCCTGTATGGCCGAGGGGGTGGCGGCTTTTTCAACACTTTCCTCGGCGGCATGTTTGGAGCCGCCGCGGGCCATTACATTTACGACTCATTCTTCCGCTCCGCACCCACGTCCAGCGGATCGGCTTTTGGCACGGGTGAAGTCACGCCGCCCGCCGCCGGTTCAGGGCCGGCTTATGGCGATCAATTTAGCCTGGGCGAGGACGACCGTTTCGGGGGCGGCGATTACGGCGGCGGGGACTTTGGCGGGGACTTTGGCGGAGGAGAGTTCTAGTTTGCGCGGGTCGATGGCGTACACCCCAAATAACACACATGCGTTTCGTTCCAGTTCACAAACATCCTTCCTCGGCGCGATGAACTGTTCATGGCGACGTCATGCTTGTTCTGCGACAAGTTGGCCAAACATACTGGACCACCATCGGCGGATCCTGATTGGGTTTGGTCATTCCGCCATTCCACGGCCTGGCTCGGCCCCTGGCAGTATTATCACGGTTATTGCCTGCTGGTCGCTCATGAACATGTGACGGAATTGTTTCATTTAAATGAATCGGTGCGGCTCGCTCTCATGTCCGAAATGGTACACCTTGCTCAGGCCATCGCCGAGGAGTTTCATCCCCGCAAGATGAACTACGAACTGCTGGGAAATCAAGTGCCACATGTCCACTGGCATCTATTTCCACGCTACGAGGACGATCCTTGGGCGCTCAAGCCCGTTTGGCTCCGGATCGAGCAGGGCGAAACTTCTCCCGACCGTAAACGGGAATTGGAAGGCGACCCGCGCGACCGAGCGGATACCGTTCAACGATTGCATTATCGCTTATCGTTGACCATGGGTGATCGAGCATGACCCCTCTGCGCATCGCAACGCGCGGCAGCGCCCTCGCCCTTTGGCAAGCACGCTGGGTCGCAGATCGGCTGCGAACGCTTCATGCCAGCCTCGCCATCGAACTGGTGGAACTCAAAACCATGGGGGATGAAAAATCCCATCTCCCCCTCGTCCAAATTGGGGGCCAAGGCGCTTTCACCAAGGAAATTCAACTCGCCGTGCTGCGCCGCCAAGCGGACGTGGCCGTGCATAGTTTGAAGGATTTACCCACGGAACCGATCCCTGGGCTTCGCCTGGCAGCCATCCCTGAACGCGGCCCCGTGGGCGAGGCTTTCCTTTCCAAACGTCATAGACGATTCGTGGATTTGCCCCCGGGAGCCACGGTGGCCACGGGCAGCCCGCGCCGCCGAGCCTTGCTGCTGCATCGCAGACCCGATCTGAAGCTTGTCGAAGTCAGGGGCAACATCGACACGCGTTTGCGCAAATTGTCAGAACAGGGTTGGGATGGCATGATCCTGGCTGAGGCCGGCTTGACGCGTTTGGGGTGGCCCCATGAAATCAACGAAATTCTCGATCCCGCCTGGATGTTGCCCGCCGTCGGACAGGGAGCCTTGGCCATTGAATGCCGCGAGGACGATGAGGCCGCGGCGGCCTTGGTGGCTCAACTGCATCATGCGCCAACGGGTTTCGCTGTGACGGCGGAACGAGCGTATCTTCTGTCCCTTGGGGGAGGTTGCATGTTGCCCACGGGAGCAATAGCATCGGTGATTGACTCGACCATGACTTTGCAAGCCGTCTACGTCGAGCCTAGCGGCCGGTTTCGAATCGATGAAGCCGCCTCAGCCTCGATTGAAGAAGCGATCGACTTGGGACATCGCGTGGCTGGACAGATGCAAAACAGACTCGCAGCCATGAATTCCAAGAACACGGCAGGTTGAACTGCTAAGCAGGCCCTGAATTCATAAAATGATCCCTTCATGGCTGGCAACATCATTGAGTTCGATGGAAGCATGACGATGGCTTCATGAAGCCATTCAGGAGATTGGTTCCCAACATGGATAATAGACGCCTTTTAACTTTTTTTCTGGTCACGTTTGCAGCCATCATTTTGATGATGCAGATCAAGAAAAGTCTTTTCCCGCCGCCCGCTCCCGTGCCCGTGGCCTCCCAAACTGCACCTCAAGACACTTCGACCGCGCCGGCGATCCAGTCACCGCCTGTTTCCGTTGATGCTTTCTTGACCGGCGCCTTGCAATTAACCAGCCCCGGCTGGCCCAGCCCGATCCTTACGGTGCTGACTCACCCCCTGGTGGCGGAACAGGTTCAAAAGGAAGCGCAGCGCGCCCAGGCCATCGCCAAGGCCAAGGAAATGGACAAGGAATGGGAGAAAATCCCCGATGACGATTTAGTCCTGGGCAATTCCGAAAGCAAGCTGCACGTCGTTTTCTCCAGCCGCGGGGCAGCGGTGCGGCGTTTAACCTTGAATCATCATCGCACTGCGACTCGAGACTACGCCAAGCCAGACCCCTCTAAACAGCCTTTGGTTCTGCTCAGCGAGAATGAAGGCCAATCGGGCTTCGAGAACGAGGAACAGCGGCTTGCCCATCAGTCCTATCGTCTCGCCATAGAAAACGAAAAACTGTTCTGGCGCGTGTTGCCCGGCCACAATGAATCCCAAATCGCCTTCGAGGCTGAACTGCCTCACCGCAACTTGCGCATCCGCAAACAGTTTTCCCTGGACCCGCAAGTCTATCACATGCAATTGGAACTGACGTTTTCCCCCATCGATCCGGCGCGCCCCATCGCCTTCGATTATGAATTGCACGGACCCCGGGGGTTGGCCATCGAGGGCATGGCATGGAAGCAAATGTCGTTTCGCCAGGCGGTCACGTGCAGCGTCGATCCCAATGACGTCCGCGTGGCCCAGCGCATTCTGGACGAACCGAAAATGATCGACCCGCAACGGGATAACAAGGCCCTGCCCCACATTTTCAATGACCCCAAAAACGACCGCATTTGCCAATATAGCGGGATCATGACCCAATATTTCTCGTCGCTGGTGATCGTGGATCGGCCCGAAAATCAGGTGCCGCCCCGGCACATCGATCGCGTGATTCCCTATTACGTCCACAACGACCCCGATGCTTCGGAACGCCAGCTCGCCTTGCAAGGCCACGTCGGCGTCAAACTGGTTTCGCGGCCGCAAAAGCCGGAGATCGGCCAATCGGTCACCCATAAATACTTGCTCTTCGCTGGCCCAAGCAAGGTGCTGTTGCTGAGTTATGAACCGGACACCAAGCCGGGATTGACGGAGACCTACTCAAACCTGCATCTCAACCTAATCACGGACGCGCCGTTTTACAGTTGGACACAGTCCATCGGTTGGACTTCGGTCGTCGTCTTTTTCACCAATCTGATGCATCAGTTCCTGGAATGGCTGCATCGCGTGTTTGGCTCCTACGGCGTAGCCATCATCATCATGACGATCGTGGTCCGGGCCATGATGTTCCCCATCAGCCGCAAGCAAGCGATCATGTCGCAAGAGACCTCCGCCAAGATGGCCAAGTTGAAGCCCGAGCTGAAGAAGTTGGAAGAAAAATACAAGAATGACTCCCAAGCACGCGGCGTGGCCCAGATGGAACTCTTCCGCAAGCATGGGGTCAATCCCCTTTCCGGCTGCACGGGGTGTCTCATTGTGATGCTGCAAATGCCCATTTTCATGGGACTGTATTACGCGCTCTATGAAAGCACGCACCTTCGCCTGGAAGGATTTCTTTGGACCAGCAACCTGGCTGCTCCCGACATGATGATCCGCTGGGCGGAGTGGCCGGGCATTGGCTGGTTCGTGACTAAGTTCCTTAACTTCGGCGACTTCTTCAATCTGCTTCCCATTGTGTCGGTCATCCTCATGTACTGCCAACAGCAGATGATGATGCCCCCCGCCCTCGATGAGCAGCAGGCCATGCAGATGAAGATGATGAACTTCATGATGATTTTCATGGGCTATTTGTTCTACTGGATCCCTTCGGGGTTATGCATTTACTTCATCTTCAGCAGCGCCTGGGGCATGTTGGAGAGGAAATTCATCCCCAAACTGGTCCACCATCACGCCAGTTCGGATGCCATCAAAGCGGGTGATAAAGCAGCCAAGACGACGCCGACCGCTCCAGGTTGGAAGAAAAAGCTGACCGATTGGATCGTGAAACTGCAAAAACAAGCCGACAAAAAGAAATAGGTCGACGCCATGATTGGCCTTCTCCCTTGCGGCGTATCGTGGTCCCTCCAGAGACTCGGCCGGATTAGCGCCGGGCTGCTCCTGGCCCTGCCCATTACGGCTTCTTTCTGGCTATCTTCAAGTCATGCCAACTCCGCCAACACGGCGCCCCCCTATCGCATCGAAATGGTCGGAGCCGTCGATGCCAGCGACTTCCCGCAGATTACCATCCGTTTTCAAATTCTCGACGCCGCAGGGAAACCGGCTGAGCAGCTGCCCAATGTCGATATCGTCATTCACGAGGATCAACAGGAAGTTCATCGCCTCAAACCCTTGCGCCTCCGAGAGCATCCCACGTCCATGATGCTGGTGATCGACACCAGCGGCAGCATGACCCATCTAAACAAGATGACGGAAGCCAAGCGTGCTGCCGCCGACTTCCTCCATCGCATCGATCCGCAAATGCCTTGCGGCCTGGTGCTGTTTCATCATGAACCCTATCTCACGGCGGCTCCCACCTTGTCCCGAATGGATTTGGCCCAACGGGTGGAGGCCGCCGTGGCTCGCGGAGGCACGGCGTATTTCGACGCCATCATGTCCGCCTTAGACGAACTGCCGTTGGCTGAGCCGGATCAACGCCAGGCAGTCGTGGTCATGACCGATGGCCGAGACGTCAACAGCCGCCAAACGCTCACGGAAGTGATCGATGGCGCGCGAAAACGCAAAGTCCCTATCTACACCTTGGGCTTGGGCAAGCCTGGCGATGATTCCCTGGTTCGAACCGTCCTCGTGCTCGACCGCAGCGGCAGCATGCGCGAGGAAGGCAAATTCCACAACCTCTTGAAAGCCGCTCGGCGCTATATCGATTTGATGCCCCATGAATCCGCCGATTCGACGATCATTGTTTTCAATGATCGTGTCGAGTTCGCCCTGAATCCGCCTAGCTTCACCAGCGACAAGGACAAACTCTTCGCCGCCCTGAACCGGATTCGCCCGGAAGGCGAAACGCGGCTCTACGACGCCATCCATGAAGCCCTTAAATTGCTGGAAACCAGTCAAGATGGCTCGGAGCGCCGACTCAAAATGGCCGTCATTGCCCTGACGGACGGCATCGACAATCGCAGCATTCACCGCCGTTTCCAAGAGAGCGTCATCCCTCTCGCCAAGCAATGGCGGATTCCGATCCACATGCTCGGCTTGGGGCGAGCGGAGGAGATCAATGAAGTTCACATGCGAACCATCGCCGAGGAAACCGGCGGTCACTATTTCCATGTCACTCACGGGGATCAGTTAACCGAAATCTTCGAACAACTTTCCATCGACTTGCATGACCAGGGAATCGATGAGGTTTCCTTGAGGCAACTGGCGCGGGAAACGGGCGGCGAATACTTTCACGCCAGCGATGCCGATAAACTGCGCGAATTATTCAAACAGGTGGCGACCTCTCTCGAAAACACATACACCGTGACCTTTCGAAGTCTGCGCGATCGGCCCGACGGCACGGGCCGCAGCATTCGCATCACTTTTCTGGAAACCTCTCTCAGCAGCGGTTATAAAACCCATGGTCTGATCACGCCGATCAGCGATCCTGCATTGTATCTTGGCCTGTTACTGGGGCTGCTGGTGTTGCTGTTCTTGCCCGCGCTGTTTCGCCGTCGTCCCTCTTCCTCAACGAATTGATCGGCCATGTCGGCTCGCGCCTCGAACCTGACTCCCACGTTTCACCATCGTCTCGAAGACACGATCGTGGCCCAGGCGACGCGCTCGGCCCCAAGTGCCCGAGCCATTCTGCGCATCAGCGGCCCCGAGGGATGGCCCCGAATCCGATCCCGATGCGTGAGCGACGCACCCTGGCCAGAAACGCTCCCGCGACGTCGTTGGTTTTGCCGCTTTCAACCTTGGCAGCAGTGTGAAGCGATTCCCATCACAGTGCTGACCTGGCCCGGGCCGCGCAGTTACACGGGACAAGACCTCATCGAGCTTCATTTGCCAGGCAGCCCCGCCCTCGTCGAGGTTCTATTCACTTGGCTTTTGCAGCCGCCCCTGCGGCTCGCGGAGCCGGGCGAATTCACCCTCCGGGCTTTCCTGGCAGGCAAACTGAATCTGCTGCAAGCCGAAGCCGTTCATGGCTTGATCGAAGCACAAACGCAAGATCAATGGCGTGCTGCCATGGATCAGCTCACCGGCCGATTGACCTCGCCGCTTGCATCCTTGCGTGAACGGTTGCTTCAGCTTCTGGCGGAGATCGAGGCCGGACTGGATTTTGCCGAGGAGGATTTGTCGTTCTTGCATCCAAACGAAGTGCAGCAGCAGCTCGCTGAATCTTTGACGGAGGTCGATCATTGCCTACGTGAAGCGGCAAAGTCAACTCCCAAGGATCGCCCATTTCGTGTGGTCCTGGCAGGCTCGCCCAATGCTGGGAAAAGCAGTCTCTTCAATGCACTCTTGCGCCGCCACGCCGCGCTGGTGAGCCCTCATCCAGGCACGACGCGAGATTACCTGGAAGCCGCGATCTTGATCGACGAAGTACCCATCGAGTTGGTGGACACGGCTGGCTTGGCCGAAGTGGACGTCGATGACCATGCACACGAAGTGGATCAACTCGCCCAACAAGTTCGTGGCCGCCTATGGTCAGAAGCGGATTTAATTTTGCTCTGCGTGGCCAGCCATGATACTGACAAAGCCGCTCAGCAGCGCTTGGAACAAGAGGTTTCCTGTCTCCCCATAGAGGTGCCCGTGATGCGCGTGCTCACCAAGGCCGACCTGGGGACTGTTGAACAGCCAGGCTTTTTGTCCACAAGCATGATGACTGGCCAGGGACTAGCTGAGCTTCAATCGATGATGTTGCAACAAGCGCGGCGCAGTCGAACGCTGGCCAGCGGCAGTTCGAGCCTGCGCCGATGCCTTGCCCAGTTGGCAACCACGAAGCAGCATTTGGAACAATGCCAGCAAATAATTCTGCTCTCAGAACCGGCCGAATTGATGGCGTTCGAGTTACGCTTGGCCGTCGACGCCCTGGGCCAAATCGTTGGTTCGGTTTACAGCGAGGACCTGCTCGACCGCGTCTTCAGTCGCTTCTGCATTGGCAAGTAACCATGGAATGCATTTTTTTGCGTTAATCCCAAATAGATGCACCTTGCCCTCAACGAACTTGACGACCTTTGCTTCCCGCCATTAGGATGGTTAAACTGCGTGCGATATCCTCGGATCCATCATGCCTGTTGTTCGACTCCTTGCGAGAAATGGAGTGCCTCATGAAAACTCGTGCACATTTGCTTTTCTTGAGTTGTTTATTCCTAGGAACCACTTTGATCGGCTCGGAAAAAGTCGATGGACAGGATGCCGCTGGCAGCCCCATCGTCAGCGATGCTCAAGGGAAGGCGATTCTTGAACGCATGTTGGATACGCTCAAAAAAGCAGAAACGATGAGCTATCAATGCGCCTATCAATGGGCCAGTGATGGCCAAGTTCTCGGCAAAGCGGAATTCGACATATGGCTAAAAAAACCTTATCTGGCCCGCATGGAGGCCAAACCGGCCGGCGGTCAAATCACGGGTGTATTAGTAGCGGATGGCAAACAGCTATGGATCTATTGGCCGCAAGAGCGGCCTTATTACTCGATGGAGCAGCCGGAAGATCACGCCCGATCAAACAAGCAAGTCTATATGCGCGAGACAATCGACCCCAAAAAGTTCTCTCTCTCACATAAAGCTCCCCACTTGGGAGCCGGGGCGAGCATGTTGGTTCATCAACCGAGCCGTTTTCATGGCTACGTCGATTCACTCCAACCCTATTTTGACGGGGTCCGCTTGGCGGGCACCGAATCTGTTGAGGGTGAAGAATGCGACGTGATCGAAACCAGCTATGCCAAGGGCCAGAGATACCATCGCATCTGGGTGGCGCGGAAGGATCATTTACCGCGACTCCTGAAAGAAACCATTTATACCACCAAAACGATCACCGTCGAAGAACGCTGGTCGAAGGTGAACCTCAATGCCGCGATTCCGGACGAGAAGTTCGCTTGGCAACCGCCGCCGGGGTGGAAAGAATGGCGCATGCCCAGCATTGAAACGGCCCTTTTGCCCCCCGGAACGCCAGCGGTGGATTTTACGTTTAACTCCGCGGACGGCGGCAAGATCTCCTTATCCGATTACAAGGGCAAAGTCGTCTGGTTGGTCTTCTGGCGAATCGGCTGCCCTCCCTGCCGGGTCGAGTTCCCTTATTTGGAAAAGCTCCATCGCCAGCATCGCGGCCAAGATTTGGTGATCCTCGGTTTCAATTCCGTGGACGACACTGAATTGACCAAGGAATTCCTCAAACAGCAGGAGATTACCTTCCCCAACATCCTGGACTCGTCTCCCGCCGCTCAAAAAATCAACCTCGAAACTTATCAGCGCGGCCTCTTCGCCGTGCCGCTGAATTACATCATCGATCGCGAGGGAAAAATCGCCTATGGGTGGTATGGGTATGAAAAAGATGACCCGCGCCCACAAGAGCATTTGAAAAAACTGGGGATTAAGTAACCACTTGATCTGAGGTTTTCGATGCGTCGGCCGGCTGATCGGTGCGCTGCGCTGCTCGTTGCCATTGGATCAAGCTCGCGGCCATCAGCAGCACCATGGCCCCCAGCCACAAGTGGCATCCTATCAAGATGTCTCGGCCCAGAATTAACCAGCCGCTTAAGGTGATGGCGATCATGCAGCTAATCAGGCTCAGCCGATACCAGCGAAGCATCAGCAGCAAAACGGCCCCCCAGTAGAATGGGTTGGACAGCCACATGGGCATGGGAAAGGGCTCTTCCGGGCCGAGGGCGACCATGGCCTTGAAGCTATGGCCGAATGCTTCATAGCCTGTCATCCTGCTCGTCTCGGTCGGCTGGCCGTTGGAGCGGCGCTTCAGGTCCATGACCGGCAAGAAAAAGGAAACGGCATAAGCGAGCAGAGAGACGACCAATAGCACGTTGGGAAGAGACCGCATGGCAAGCTCCTAAAGGCGAGAATTAGTCGCCTCGCGAAGAGGGATCCTTCGGAGCGGGCAGCCGCGATCGAAGCTGGCGAATTTCCTCCGTATTCGCTTCGACGGCTTTTTGCAATTCAACGATCTGCAATTGCAAACCACGGATTTGCCCTTCCAATCCCTTGCCGCTGTATCCCCCAAAAAAAATGACAATCATCGCAATCAAAATCAAAGTCCCACACCCCAAACTAACTTCTTGTCCGCGCACCAATCTCACTTTCGGCGGTTTGTCAATTTCAGTACTCATCAAATTTCCCCCTTCGAAATGCTACTTCGGTTTCAATTTCCAAGTCATCTGAGCCTTGATCTACTGATCATGCCTTGCAACGAAATCGCCACAGGCCATTCTAAGCTGCCTGCGATTCGATCTCTACATCCATTTCCAGGGCTGTCTAATCTTCCAAATCCCTATAAGATAAAGGCGTTATACGATGGTGAGCAGGGGTATATCATGAGCTTCGAATTGAATGAAAACCTCAAGCAAGAATGGACCGATCAATTCGTGGAAGTAGACGCCAGCCGTCCGGAGTTGAAGCGCTTTGAGGGCTTGGTCGGCCGGGTCGTGACCGTGAATTGGAATCAACGCTGCCTCGTCGATTTCGCCGATGGCGCCTGGTATGACATCGCCCCCGCTTTCTTGCGCAAGGTGGAATCGGAAGAAGCGAAAAAGAAATTCGACGCCACGGCGAACACGGCCCAGCCATTACCCTCGCGCCAGAGCTAATCATTGATTCACGCCTATCGATCCTAGCCCAAGCTGCTAGGATCGTTTGTTATTGAGAGCGTTAATTCCTGAATGATGACACGATAAGCTATAGGGTACTTGACCCTTTATCGCCGCTACTCATCGTGCAACGCGATCGATAGCCATCCTTGCGTCAAGACGAGCTTCAATGATCGTGACAGGTTTCTCTGGCGACCTGGATTAAGAGAGCGTTATAATGTGCGACATTCAAGCACCGTGAGGAATCCGTGCCAGAACTACCCGAAGTGGAAACCGTTATTCGGTCGTTGCGGCCCCAACTCGTGGGACAAAGGATGGGCCGCGTCCAATTCGTGGGACAACCGCTGCGCCGCCCCTGGAAGCCCGCCTGGAGCCGGGCTTGCTTCGGTTTGTGCATCCAATCCATCGAACGGCGCGGCAAATGGATTCTGCTCAATCTAACCTCGGATCGCTGCCTGATCGTGCATCTGGGGATGACGGGCCGATTATTGGTCGCAGATCGGCGGACCCAGCGGCCAGCCCATACCCATCTGCTTTTTGATTTGCCCTCCGATCGGCAGGAGATGCGGTTCATCGATCCGCGCCGTTTCGGTTCGGTCACGCTCTCGACCCAAACCGAGCGGAATCGCTTTTTGGGTCGAGCAGGACTTGGTCCTGAACCTTGGCAGTTGGCGGATCGCGAGTGGCGGCAAGCCCTCCGCCGATCGCGACGGAGCCTCAAGGCGATCCTCCTCGATCAACGAATCGTTGCGGGTCTAGGCAATATTTACGCGGATGAGTCGCTTCATCAGGCCCGACTCTCGCCTCTCTTGCGCGGCTGCGACGTGACGCAAGCCCAGGCACGACGGCTGCGCCTGGCGATCCTGAACGTCTTGGAGCGCGCGATCCAGCTTCATGGATCCACCATTCGCAATTTTTACTATGGCGAGAGCGAAACGGGCGACTATCAAAAAGAATTCCGCGTTTACGATCGAGCGGATCAGCCGTGCCGTCGTTGTCGATCGACCATCCACTGCATGCGCTTGGCCGGCCGCAGCACGCACTTTTGTCCCCAGTGTCAAATGAAACCCAAGGTGGATCAGCGGACGAGTTAGGGAACGATGTCCTATCGGGCTTTCAAACGATTACTCGGCGAAACCTCGCTGGAACGCAAATGCCGCTTCCTGTTTGGCATGGCCACGCTGCTGCTCATCACGGCCAGCTTTTGGGTCTATGCCTGGTACACTGAGGACGTGGCGTATCAGCAGGCGGAAGCCGCCGCCCGACTCGTTGCCGTTCATGCCCTGACTAAGGCCCACGTTCGTACGAAACTGCCCGCGGATTGGCAGGCCCTGCTGGAGACGCTGCCGCGAGATTATTTGCCGGACGATGCCGAGTTCGACGATGAAATCATCACTCACCAATCCAAAAGCGAAGAGAAGCAGCGCATCTTTCAGCAAGTCAAGGAACTCAGCCCGACTGACGTCTTCGTGGGGCCGATCTCCTCAACTGACCGCACCTATTATTTCGCCCTCAGGGCCGATCGCGCCTGTTTGAAATGCCATCAAACGCTGCAGCCCGGCCTTCAGGAACACGACCTGCTCGGCGTCGCCAGCATCAAGCTGCCCAATAAGGAATTGGAAAACAGCATTCACCGCAACCGTGCCTTGCTCATCAGCACCGCGTTCGTGTCGGCCTTGCTCCTCATGGCGGGCAGCTACTTGATCGTCCGCTATGTGATCGTCAAGCCCGTGAAGCATCTCAAAGACGTGAGCGACGCCATCTCACATGGCCAGCTCAACATTCGCAGTGAAATCCAAACCGGCGATGAATTCGAAGATTTGAGCCACGCTTTTAATCGCATGCTCCGCCACCTGGTCAGCATGCAGGATCAATTGCGGAAGGTGAATAGCGACCTGGACAACAAAGTCGATGAACTGGCCCAGGCCAACATGGCCCTTTATTCGTCGTATCAATTGAAAAGCGACTTCCTGGCCACCATGAGCCACGAATTGCGCACGCCGCTCAACAGCATCCTGGGGTTCAGCGATCTCCTACTCTCGCAAGCCTTGAACGACAAGCAACGCAAGTGGGTGGAAAACATCCACGGCAGCGGCAAGCATTTGCTTGGACTGATCAACGACATCCTCGACCTGGCCAAGATGGAAGCGGGGAAAATGCAACTCCGCGTCGAGGAGTTCAGCGTCCGCGACGTTTGCGAGGGGCTGATGGCCCTGTTTCGGCCTCAAGCGGACCCAAAAAACATTCAATTGGAATGCAAGATCGACCCTGGCCTCCCGCCGGTGCAACAGGACCCCAACAAGCTGCAGCAAATTCTCTGGAATTTGCTTTCCAACGCGGTGAAGTTCACCCCCGAAGGAGGGCGCGTCGTCCTGCAAGCGGACACGGATGGCATGCACATCATCCTTTCCGTGACAGACACGGGGGTGGGCATCGCCGCGGAGGATCAGGAAATCATCTTCGAGAAGTTCCGCCAGGGCAGCAGCACCCTCACTCGCGAGCACGCCGGAACCGGTCTGGGACTCTCCATCGTCCGCGAAATGGCCAAGCTCCTGGGCGGTGACGTCCGCCTACAAAGCGAACTGGGCCGCGGCAGCACGTTCACCGTCACGTTGCCGCTCCATCTGCATGCGGAGGCCAAACTCGGAGCGGACCTGATGCCCCCTGCGCTCACGGCGCCCTCTCGTGATATTCGGCTCTTCGGTTCCCCCACGACGACCCATTGATCGGTTCGATCCATTCATGCCGAGGGCTCCGACTCGCCACTGGCGCCATCGCCGCCAATCGGCTCAAGTCAAGCGGCCGCGCAGGTCGATGTTGATGATTGGCCCCGAGGAGACGCCGATCATGATCACCCCCGCCGCGCCGGTTTCCAAACCACTCCGCGAATTGCAAGGCGATATCAAAGCCTTCCGCCATTATCTCCAGACGGAGCGGGGGCTAGCGGCGAACACGCTCTTGGCTTATGGTCGCGATCTCGAGCATTTCGTGGAATGGTTTGTCGGTAAAAAGCTCAACGACCATCTCAACTTGTCCGTGACCGACTTTTCCGGATTTGTGCAGTTCCTAAGAGAAAAAGAGCTGTCTCCTCCGAGCGTGGCCCGGCATCTCGTGGCCTTGAAGGTCTTCTATCGCTTCCTCAAGCTGGAAAACCGCGTGTCTGATGCGCGCGTCGAACTGTTGAGTTCGCCCAGTTTATGGGATCGTGTGCCCCACGTGCTCAGCCCTGATGCCATCGATCGGCTGCTGCATGCCCCCTTGCCCAAGGACCGCTTTTATCTCCGCGATCGAGCCTTATTGGAATTGCTGTACGCCTCGGGAGCCAGAGCCTCGGAAGTCGCTCATCTCAAACTGGCGGATCTTTTCCTCGATCAAGGCTTCTGCCGGTGTCATGGCAAAGGGAACAAACATCGCATCGTGCCCCTGGGACGCGCCGCCGTCAAGTCGGTACGGTCCTATCTCGATGAGCAGCGGCCGCATTTGCTCAGGGGCCTGGCCGAGGCGCCTTGGGTTTTCGTGAGTCGAGGCGGGAAACCGTTGTCGCGGGTCATGATTTGGCGGCTGGTTCGGAAGTATGCTCTCATGGCGGGATTGGCTGGCAAGGTTAGCCCGCATACGCTGCGGCACAGCTTTGCCACGCATTTGCTCGAGGGGGGAGCGGACTTGCGCGTCGTTCAGGAATTGCTTGGCCATGCCAACATCAGCACGACGCAAATCTACACGCACGTCGACCGCAAGAGGCTCAAGCAACTCCATCAAAACCACCATCCCCGGGCATGAGGGTCATGCAGCCGGGGATGATGCGCCTCTCGATCTATTTTGCGCGGATCACCACGCATCGGGCGACATGCCGGGATCGTGACTATGGGGAGCGAACGAACTAAGCAACCGCGGAGCCACCTTGGAGTTCGAAGGTTTCCAATCTTGCGGCAAGCTGGGTGAATCCGGGAAATGACGAACGACGCGGCGCTGCCAAGTCACGGCATTGTCCAATTCAATCTTGCTGCCCAGACCCATCACGTTTGAGGCGAAGGTCGACCCTTCACCATAACACGCATTGCCCGATCCCCCCGTGATGCAAGCGGGAAGCTGCTGCACCTCGCCGATGTGGCGCTGGCCAATGCAGTGCCCCACTTCATGGACCACGGTGTAAAACATCGATTTTGATCCCGATGAGCTAAAGCTCGCCGACAACGTGTCCACGTGATCCCAGAGGGTCATATGCGAGCGAAAGCCCAAGGGTCCCGAACTTTTGTCCGGCAACCGCACGACGCGAACTTTGATGTGGGCCTTGGAGGCGTCCTTCGTGCGTTCGCAGCGGAAGCGGCACCAAATGTTGGCGCGATGCGTCGTTTTGGCGGCCCCCAACGGCCAATCCAAGCCGTGGACATAGTCCGGCGTCTTCAACCATAATTTGCCATTGCCCGCGTAACCATTCCAATAGTGATTGGCTTGCCAAACGGCCGATCGGCAGAACTCATCGAAAACGTTGCTGCTGGGCCATTCCACGATCTTGAATTCCGCCCCACCCACGTCCTTGATTTTCATGCTGCTGGGCGTCCCATAGACGTCATCATCTTCCCAGGTGACGGCATGGAAGAGAATGCGGAGTGTAATGGTCAATTCCGCGTTGGTTTGCCCGTTGACCATGCTCGTGGCCAAACAGGAATCGAAATGGGGTTTGTCCAACTGTTCATTTCCGAGATTGTTATTCGTCTTGTAGATGTTCTTGATCAAGCCCATGATAGTTCCTCGCTGAATGACAGAATGAATGAACTTATGAGGGTAATGACACGGCCAGTCACAATCGAAACAAAATCGGGCTAGGAGAAGTCAATTTTTCTGACATGGCGACGCATCCCAGCCGTCATAAAGGCCTTGCGTCTCCTCGGCCGCGACAATCAGTTCATCCACCTGGTCATGGATCGTGGCCGCATCCACCGGACCAAGACGCTCGATCTCCAGGAGAATGGAATGGGGCTCTTCCTGTTCGCGTAAAGGCGACCGTTCATCGTCGCCTGGCTGAATGATGCGAACGGTCCGGTAGCCCCATTCCGCCACCTTGCGGATGCAAGCTTCGCAATCATCCATGGTTTGAAAGAGCAACCAATGGTGGACGGGGCGAGGACGCTCCAAGTCGTCGCCTTGTTGCCGCAATTGTTCGATCTTTTGCTCATTAAAAAGGTGCTGCATTTCCAGCGGCGAGGGATAAAGAAAGTCGCTGTAATAAAGCCATCCCGGATCGTTCTCCCACTCTGCCACGAAATCATGGCCGGGCAGTTGCAGCATGCGCTGCCGCAGATCTTTTTCAATTGCTGGCTGAACGTCGGGCATGTAACTGAACAACTGCCACTGTCCCTCATGGATGACCCAGCCCACCACGCGCGCGGCGAAATCGCTCTCCCAATGCCGCTTGAGCTGCATGCAGAATAACTGCAGCCGATCGGCTTCCGCTTCTCCGGGCAAGCCGTCTTCGTCGGGTTCCTTGATCTCAAGGGCAACGATCAAGAGATGGGGGCGATTGGCGTCGGGCGCATCGACCAGCGCGTCCATGTCGACTCTAAACAGCGCGGGTTTCTCATCAATGGCGCTTTCGTAACTTACCCAACCTGACAGCAAGGGACGACCTCCTAGAATCCCAATGGCCGAAAATCGACCATGCTCGGTTCGAGGTTCCCCTTGTGCACGGACCAGGGGCGGTTCAATGACTCCGCCTGCTGTTTCAAGGCCTGAATGATTTTGGTTTTCACTTGCAAGGCTTCGTGGTCCAGTAGTTTCAAGCCCATGAGACTCGTCCCTTCAATGAGGGTCGTCCCCAGGATCGGTTCCTCACGCTTTTTTTCCTGTCCACGCTGGCTGCCTGCAATCCAGTTCCAAAATTCCCGAGAGGGTCGATCATTCTCGCCAAATACCCCATGGAGCGGCATGGGTTTAAGGCGCAGTTGGCTGAACCATCTTTGAATCAGTGCTCCTTCGACGCGGTCCATCCCTAGCCGATCCGTCATGGAAACCCAAATCGCCCCGGCCAGGTCGTCTCCTTCATACCGATCAATGCGGCCCAACCGAACGCTTGAAACGTCCATAGGTCTTTGCGCGTCCTGTAATTCATTGGTCATCCACAGCGTCCCCAGCAGGGCGGCCTGTTCGAAGCCGATCAGAAAAAGGGCATGGGAATGACAACGTCTGTCATTATTTTGCAGATTCATCCACACCTTGATCGCCACGAGATCATTGACCAGATGCAGCCAATCGTAACGGCTCATGAATTCCTGATTGTCGATTTTGGTCGACTTGATTTGGTTCGGCGTACGCGGCGTATGCTGCGACCAGAATTTTTCGGCATCGATGGCCTTACTGTCGCCGTAGCCGCGGAAATCGAAGGTAATCACGGCAAAGCCGGCTTTGCGCAGCTCCTCGGGCCACAAACCGAAATCGCGCCGGCTCGCATGGGCTTTACCAGGTCCGATGGGATGGAGCAGCACGACGCAAGGCGCCACGAGACGCCGTGTATCAGGAGCCGGGTAAAAGTCCCCCGCCAGGGTGACGCCATCCGCAGTTTCGCAAGTGAACGTCTCCGCCGGGGGCCAAGTCGTCGGTTGAGGCGGCTGATCATCGGTCCAACCCTGCCAACTCAGAGTCAGCATGATGAGCACCGCCAAGCCAGGCATGATCGATCTTCCAGACAGGCTCCATGCTCGCAAGGCAAACGTCGGGTTGATCGTCATGGGGATTCCTTCCACACAGAAGTCAGAATCGTTAATGCACTCTGATCTTAAGGATGCATGGGGGGGTGGGTCAAGCAAGGGGACGAGCGATCATGGTCGCCATCTGACTCATGCCGTCAAACTCTAGGGATTCCGAAGCCTTCGCCAAGGATGAGCGGTTGAACCAGAACATTGCACCCTCCAAGTAGTTCAATTTACTCTTGTCGTTTTCCCTGACGTCATAGCTTGCAGATACCCATTCGTCCGAATCGGACTTGCGGGATTTCCTCGATCCAGCCATGCTTTAGCCTCAAATACAACCCCTTTGAAACCTGCCAGGAGGGCATGCGATGAGATTTTTGCTGTTTGCTTCGTTCAGTGGCTGTATGATTTGGGCACATGGCTGTCATACGGGAGGACATGATGACGACTTGAATCTCCCCCGGCGGCCACGGTTGGTGCTGAGCGTCCATCCGTGCAACTTGAATGAAATCCGCTTTTTTGGATGCCGGGTGGATGCGAATCCGCCCTCATTGTCAAATGGCGCGGATCACGACTATTCACGAATGATTGCCGACTTTATGGATCGTAGCAATCATAACGAGTGAGCAGATCAGGGAATTGACCAAGACTGGTGAATTCCCGACGACTTGCTTCCCGTTGGATGGTTTCCATGCGAAAATCACGATGAACCATAGACGATCCGTCGTCCGAGGAAGAGCACACCATGCGCCGGTCGCTGATTACTTTCAGTCTGCTGCTGCCGATATGGACAACCTTGGTCGTGGCTCAGCCTTCGGAGTCCTTCCAGGGGCAAGCTTCCGCCTACCAAGCACGATTTCGTTACGAAATCGACGCTGGACGGACCTTGCGCTTTCGTCTTTATCAAGCCATGACTGCTCGGTTGACAGAAGCCGGTTTTAAGAAAGAGCCGGGGCTGGCCGGCGAGGAACTCTATGGCAATTACATGGCCGGCACCTTGCCCGCTGAGGGCGTGAAGGCGCTGCTGCAAGAAATCGCCATTCGCACGGTGATCCTGATCCCGGAGGAACAACGTTTCTCCGAGGATGATCAAGTGCTCGTCAAGCTAAGCTTGAGCAAGGCTTTTGGCCCGGCGCTCCAGCGCGATATGGCCCATCTCGCCCGAGCCAAGCTCAAGGCCCTCAATTTTGAAGAGTTGATGGGTTATGACCATCAAAAACATCAACGCCTGCTCGGCCGAATGGCGTATGGCAAATTAAACGAACTGCTCAAGGCGGACATCGAGGTCGACATTCCCACGTCGACCCGCCAGCCCAAGGAAAAAACACCGCTGGTCCGATTGGCGGAGGTGCTGCCCGAACCGAGCAACCTGCCCATGGTTGGCAGAGTGTCTTCCGACCCAGCTCCGACGAACCATGTCTTAAATAAGGTATCCCCCGAACTGCGCCGATTGGCGGAGGCTGAACCGGAGGCCCCTGTCAGGGTCGAGGTGATCCTGCGAGAATCCCCTCCCCCGAATTCGTTATTGCCAGAATTAGTCGGTGCTCCCGCTTTTATGCAACTCGAAGGCCGCTTGGAGACGTTGGTCACAGGGACGATCCAAGGCGGCGATCTGGCTGCGCTGGCTGGCGTCCGCGGGGTTTCCACCGTACGCTTGCCGCAAGCCGCCCGCGATTTCACAGGGCCAGTCAAATACGTTTCCCTCAATCAACCCTCTACTCCCCAAGAATCCATGGAAGCCTGGGTGCGCCGCGGACCGGGCAGCAAAGCCGTGGTCGTGGCTCATGATTTCCGAGGCTACAAAGCGAAAATCGGCGACGGCCTTCCCGCCAAGACCCATTTCGTGGACCTGACCATCGAATTATCGACGGAACTGTTGCCCCAGGAAGGCTCAGGCGAAGAAGGCATCGGTTCGGGCACGCAAATGGCCTTGGAGTTGATGAAGTCGGCGCCGGTGGAAGAGGTGGTTCTCGTGCGCATCGACACTGCTTCCCCCTTCCAACTGAAGGAGTTGGCGGAAGCCCTGGACTCCGGCCTTTACCATTCTTTTGCCCTTTATTTCCGCAAGGAAGAACTGCGGCGCGAATCCGCCCGACTGGAAAGCGAACGGACCGAGATTCGCGTGCTGCGGCGCTTGTCCCTCGACAACTTCGGCATCGACGATTCCGCCAAGGAAGCCCGCGAGCGTTACCGGGAACGACAGCGGCAATTCGATGAGAGCGCCGTCAAGCATGGGGAACTGGATCGCCGCATGCTCGAGTTCATGAAGGCCGTCCGTGCGCTTCAGGGAGCTCAAACCGTGATCATCGGCCTGAATTGGACCGATGGCCATCCCGACCTATCGGGAAGCCCCCCCACGCTCCGTTTGCTTAAATCCACGGTCAAGTCAAGTTCCGCATCCTGGATTCAAGCCGTGCCGCAGCGAACCCATCAAGTCTGGACTGGCCTCTTCCGCGACCAAAACCAGGATGGCGTGATGGAGTTTGCCGCCGAGTCCACCGCTCGAAACGATCTCAACTTCCTTCGCTGGCAGCCCAAGGAAGGCGCCTCTCAAGCGACGCTCCCCGCGGGCTCCGTTCTTCAGGTGATGCTGCAATGGCAAGAAGCCCACGACCCGAACTATTTTCAATTGGATGACGACCTCTATCGTCAACCGTTGACGACGCTCCGCATCCTGCTCCTCCGGCAACGCGATCCTTCGGGGCAAAAGCTGCCGGACGATGTTTTCGACGTGATCGCCATGAGTTCCGGATGGCCCGACCGGGTCGAACATCTGCCGCGTTCGTCCGTTTACCAGGCCCAGATTCGCGTTCAGATTCCGCAAGAGGGCCGCTATGCCCTGCAAATTTTAGGGGAAGCCCCCACAGGCATTGCGCCGGCCGGTTCCGCGGAGATTATCCCTCAACGCACCGAATTGCATCCCAAGCTCATCATCGACACGATCGATCCAGCTCATCGTGCACGGGGCAGCATTCAGCTTCAGTCCCACAGCAGCGGCGAATAAGCTGCTCTCTTGTCACGATTTTTGTCCGAGAGCGCACTCCACGCCAACCTTGCCGGTCGCATGGCGCCGTTGCTTTGAGCGCGGCGTCGGCGAATCGGCGTTTTTTTTCGTTGACCGTCCTCGAGGAGGTAGAGCAGAATTGAGGAAAAGTTCCGACGACGCTGGCCTCTGAGGATCGCATTTTGAAGAACCTGCTCACGGTCATTCTCGCGGGAGGGAAAGGAACTCGACTCGAACCTCTGACTCGCGATCGCGCCAAACCTGCCGTGCCCTTCGGCGGCCTCTATCGCATCATCGATTTTACGCTCTCCAATTGCCTCAACAGTGGCATTCGCAAAATCTTGATGCTCACACAATACAAGGCACAAAGCTTGCATCGGCACATCATGCGCGGCTGGAAATTCCTGAGCCGCGAATTGGACGAGTACATCGAGGTCTTGCCGCCGCAGCAGCGCATCGATGAAAACTGGTATCAGGGAACCGCCGACGCGATCTATCAAAACATTTACAGCATCGAGAAGGAAAACCCCAAAGACGTCTTGATCCTGGCGGGAGATCACATCTACAAGATGGACTACGGTGCCATGTATCAGGATCATCTACAGCGGGGCAGCGATTTGACCATCGGCTGCTTAAAGGTCCCCGTCGAGGAATGTTGCCATTTCGGCATCATGCAGGTGGACGCAGACGGCAAAGTGCTTAGTTTCCTGGAGAAACCCAAGGAAGTAGCAGGGTTGCCAGACGACCCGCGGCACTGTTACGCCTCCATGGGCATCTACATCTTCTCCGCCAAATGGCTGTATGAACTACTGTGCGAGGATGCGATGCGGCGGCACAGCCAGCATGATTTCGGCAAGGACATTATTCCGCGGATGATTCAAACGAATAAGCTCTATGTCCACCGGTTCCGCGATCGCAACGAGAAATCCATGCCTTATTGGCGTGATGTGGGAACGCTGGATGCATATTATCAAGCCAACATGGATTTGATCGAGATCGATCCGCAATTGAATCTTTACGACAACAGTTGGCCGATTCGGACGCATCAACCGCCCTTGCCGCCTCCCAAGTTCGTGCATGGCGAGGAGGGGTTGGGGCCGCAATTTCGGCGGGGAGAAGCCATCGACAGCATGGTCTGCCAAGGCTGCATCGTCAGCGGCGGGCACGTGCGTAAAAGCATTCTCTCCCCCAATGTGCGGGTCAACAGCTATGCCCTGGTGGAAAATTCCATCCTGTTTGAAGGCGTGGACGTTGGGCGCCATTGCCGCATTCGCAAGGCCATCATTGACAAGGACGTGCGTATTCCCCCGGGGGTGAGCATCGGTTATGATTTGGAGTTGGAGCGCAAGCGCGGCTTTCCAGTAACTGATCAGGGCGTGGTGATCATTCCCAAGGGAGAAATCACGGAAGCCTTCCACGATTAAGTATCCATGCCTGCTAAATCGGCTTTTTGAGCAAATGCTTTGACCCTTGCTTCATGGCGATATGCATATGGTCCAGCCGCTTTCTGAACCCGCTGCCTCGACTTCCCCTCCCCCTCCCGTACAACCTCCCCCCATCCGGTGGTGGTTCTGGACGCTGGTTTTTCTGTTGGTCATCACTTGCGCCGCCATCGTGACCATGATCGTTTGGCATCAATCTCGACTCGCCCTGACGCGCGATCGTTTGGACGCTGCTCGGCTGCGCTGGCTGGAAAACCGGCCCGAGCGGTATCAGCTCGAGATTCAGGTCGCCGGTGCGACGACGGGCCATTATGAGTTGATCGTCGATGGCAAAGAGGTCGTCGCGTTCAAAATGAACGGCCAGCCCGCCGACTTGGCCAAGGGACGCTTTTGGACCGTGGATAATTTCCTTGAGGAAATTCTGCTGCGCGAGTGGGAAGCCATGCGGCAACCCCAGCCCACGTGCTTTGCCCAGGTGGAATTCGATGAGCATTATGGTTATCCCAGAAACTACATCCGAACGGCCCAGTCTCGTTCCACCAAGACCCTCATTGAGATGAAGCCTCTCCCGAAGAACACCCTGCAACCACCAACAAGCGCCCCCGCCCATAAAGGCATGCGGTTAAACACGCACCGAACTTCCGGTTTTCGGATTGCAGCCCATGGAAGATCGGACGAAACGGCAAAAAGCACAAACTATCCCCAAACCGATTACCTGGCATCATCTTTGCACATGTAAGCCTCGATGATGGCTTGCAATCGTCGATTAGTCCGCTAAATTGAAATAATTGCCGTTTGCAGCCGAAATGGGACTGTCGCCCAGAACAGATAGGAAGGATAACATCAAGCGATCCGTCCATCCTCCGATGGGGTTCGCCGCGTGCTTCGGGGACATTGCTCGGACTTAGACCGAGCCATGTGAGTAGAACATCTATGCGCCGCGTCGTCGTGTCAGGATTGGGGATCGTGTCTCCCAACGGGATTGGCCGGGAAGCTTTTTGGCATGCCTGTTGTGAAGGCAAAAGCGGGGTCAGTCAAATTAGCACGTTCGATAGCAGCCGCCATCCGGTGCAGATTGCCGGTGAGATCAAATCCGTGGACATCGAACCATATCTGGTGTCCGGGCTGCGGAAAAGCGTAAAAATCATGAATCGGGCAGCACGATTCGCCTTGGTCTCCGCGGGCCAAGCCCTGGCTGACTCGGGATTGGATTTGGATCGGCTGAATCCCGAGCGCGTTGGCGTGGCCATGGGCACGGGGGTCATCCCGTACGATCTCCCCGAAATCACTCCCGCCCTGGTCCGATCCGCCGATGAAGTCGGCCAGCTTAACAGCGCGATCCTCGGCGAGCAGGGGCAACAATCCATTCAACCACAATGGATCTTGCGGCAACTGCCCAACATGATCGCCGCTTACATCTCCATCTTGGCCAACGCCCAGGGCCCCAACACAACGATCGTGACCGCCTGTTCCGCCGCCACGCAAGCGATTGGCGAAGCCTTCCGGCTGATTCGCCGAGGCGATGCCGACGTCATGCTCGCCGGCGGCGCTGACAGCCGCATCGATCCCCTCATGTTGCTGGCTTACACGGCGCTGGGAGCGCTCAGCCGATCGCATCGTCCCCCCTCGGCCGTGTCGCGTCCTTTCGACGGCGGCCGCGACGGCTTTGTGCTGGGCGAAGGAGCAGGCATTCTTGTTCTTGAGGAAGCGGAACATGCTCGGCGGCGCGGCGCAACCATTTATGCCGAGGTGACGGGATTCGGCAGTTCCTTCGACGCCCAGGGAATCACCAAGCCCGACCCGGACGGCAAGGGCGCCGCCCGCGCGATGAGTTGGGCCTTGGACGAAGCCCAGATCGATGCCAGCGAAGTGGATTACATTGCCGCCCATGGCACCTCTACCCGGCTCAATGACGCCATGGAAACCGCCGCGGTCAAGCGGGTCTTCGGCGAAAAAGCTCACAAGCTGCCGCTCAGTTCGATCAAATCAATGATCGGCCACCTCATCGGCGCTGCCGGGGCCGTCAGCGCCGTGGCCATGGCTTTGACCTTGCGCGATGGCGTGCTGCCGCCGACCATCAATTACGAACAACCCGATCCCCAATGCGACTTGGATTATGTCCCCAACCAGGCCAGGGAAGTGCGGGTGAAAACCGCTTTGGCCAATAGCTTCGGCTTCGGCGGTCAAAATGCCGCCCTGGTGATGCGAAGCTGGAACTGAGCCGTTTTTCAACGTTGCCTTGACGACCCACCTGGATCGCCGGTCGTCCCGGCTTTATAATTCCCGGCTACATTTTCATTCGACTTTGCCCTACAATCACGTCGCCATCCCTTGATGCGCATGGCATCCTCTTTTTCTTGAAAGGCGGCTTCATATGCTCGGCCAATTGGCTTCCGTGGCGGTTCTCGCGGCGTTGGTTTTAGTGAATCCTCTTCGAGCGGACGAGGTCGCCGATGAAAAGAAAAAAATGGAGGGCACCTGGGAGGTGATCGACGTGTGGGCCAATGGCGCTCAGATTGCGGAGGAAGAAGTCAAGGAGCGATCCATGACCATCGAAATGAAGGGGGATACCTGGACCATTCGTGCGGCCAATCGAGGCGAACCCCGAGAAGCGAAAGTTTCCCTCCTGCCGAAAGAAAAGCCGATGGGCATCGACATGACGCTCAAGGGATCCGACGGCAAGGAGAACAAAGCCTTGGCCATCTATGAGTGGAAAAAGGATGGCACCCTGCGACTGTGCGTGCCAGATCGGGGCGACATGAAAGAACGCCCCAAGGACTTTACGAGCGAGAATGGCCACGTCATCATGACCCTCAAGAAGAAATCTTAACCAGCACAAGCCTGTTGACGATCGGCGGGCGAGATCAAGCCCGCCGATTTTATTTTCAGGGATCGAACTTCCAAACGGTTTATCTCAAACCAGCCACTGGCATCTTGGTTCATCGCCTAGTATGCTGGCAAGGAATTGGACGCGATCGCAGTCCAAAAGAGAAGCAGGATCCATTCGCTTTTGGCGGCGTTCCCTTGCCCCAAGCAAACAAAGGCGCAAATGATGTCGACCGAACCACTCGCCCAGCGCGCGGAGCAATTTCGCGAGGAATATCGCAAGATCAAGGAGGAAATCGGCAAGGTCATCGTCGGGCAGCATGAGATCGTTGATGGCGTATTGACGTGCCTTTTCGTCGGCGGCCACGCTCTGCTCGAAGGCGTGCCGGGGTTGGGGAAAACGCTGCTCGTCCGAACCTTGAGCCAGGCCTTGGATTTGCATTTCTCCCGCATCCAATTCACGCCTGACTTGATGCCGTCCGACATCATCGGCACTAACGTCGTCATGGAGTCGGATCGAGGGCGGGTGTTTCAGTTTCAGCCCGGACCTCTCTTCGCTCAAATCGTTCTGGCAGATGAGATCAACCGGGCCACGCCGAAAACGCAGTCCGCACTCCTGGAAGCCATGCAGGAACAGAGTGTAACTGTTGGCGGCACCGTCCACCGTCTAGAGAAGCCCTTCTTCGTGATGGCCACGCAGAATCCCATTGAGCAGGAAGGGACCTATCCCCTGCCCGAAGCCCAATTGGATCGGTTTCTCTTCAAATTAGTCGTACCTTTTTCCACGAAGGAGGAAATTTCCACGATTCTCGATCGGACCACCCGGGGAGAGAATCCCACCGCCGCGAAAGTGATGGATGGGCAAGCCATTCGGCAATGGCAAACACTGGTTCGCGAAGTGCTGGTGGCCCCTGCGGTGCAGGATTACGCCATCCGCTTGATCTTGGCCACGCATCCGGTGGGGGATTATTCCGCTCCCGCCGCGAAGCAGTATATACGCTGCGGCGCCAGCCCCCGCGGCGCACAGACGCTCATCCTCGCTGCCAAAGTGCGCGCCCTTTTGGAAGGGCGCTACAACGTCAGCTTCTCCGACCTTCAGCGCGTCTATTTCCCTGCATTGCGCCACCGCGTTTTGCTCAATTTTGAAGCCCAGGCCGAGGGCATTGACTCCGACCGCATTTTGCAGCAGGTCCAACAGCATGTCCCTGAAAAGGAAGGATGATGCTTCAAAGAAAGATTGGCCAAGAATCGTCAAGGCGCGTGCCAATAAGACAGGGAGGTTGGAAATGATCCGTCCCACAATGCCCGAGGACACGGCTCCATTGCTCCGTTTGAGTGAAGCCACGGGAATGTTCAAGCCGGTAGAGATCGTGGCTCTACGCGAAGTGCTGGATGACTATCATGCCGCGAACCATGCCGCGGGTCATCAAAGCTTTACCCTGGAACAGGACGGACACATCATCGGCTTCGTTTATTTCGCTCCTGCCGCCATGACCGACCGCACCTGGTATCTTTACTGGATCGCCATCGCATCTGACCGGCAAGGCAAGGGCCATGGATCGCGGCTCCTGCAATGGGCTGAAGACATCATCCGTCAACACGCCGGGCGACAGTTGCTCATCGAAACCGGTTCCGTCCCGCATTACGAACCGACGCGGCAGTTCTATTTGCGGCACGGCTACCAACAGGCCGCCGTGATTCCGGACTATTATGCCGACGGCGATAGCATGGTTGTGTTTCTTAAACGCATGGATGTTTCTGGCCCGTCATGACAGGGCCATGCGGATAGCAGCCGATCAAACCACGGAAGGACAGGGGTCGATCATGGTCAATGAGTCACGTCATCGCGTCGTGATCGTGGGTGGCGGTTTCGCGGGCTTGACCGCGGCCCAGGCGCTGAAGCGTAGTCCGGTGATGATCCATTTGCTTGATCGCCGTAATTTCCACCTCTTCCAACCTTTGCTCTATCAAGTCGCCACCGGAGGATTATCGCCGGCCAACATCGCAGCGCCGCTGCGGTCCATCGTGCGCCGGCAATCGAACGTCCTCACGCTGATGGAAGAAGTGATTGGTTTCGATGTCCCTCGCCAAAGCGTGCTCACGAGTCATGGCTCCTTGCCCTTTGACACATTAATCGTGGCCGCCGGGGTTCGGCATGCCTATTTCGGCCATCCGGAATGGGAAGTTCATGCTCCGGGGCTTAAATCGGTTGAGGATGCCACCGGCATGCGCCGACGCATCCTTCTGGCTTTTGAGCAAGCGGAGACCAGTCATGACGACGACGATCGGCAATCCTGCTTGACTTTTGTCATTGTCGGCGGAGGGCCGACGGGGGTGGAACTGGCCGGGGCCATCGGTGAATTGGCGCATCACACCCTCAAGCGCGAGTTTCGCCAGATTCGTCCTGGTGCCGCGCGAATCATGCTATTCGAGGCTGCCGACCGTATTCTATCCACTTATCCCCCTGCCCTTTCCGAACGAGCCACAAGAAGCTTGCAGCGGTTGGGGGTCGAAGTGTATGTTCAAACCAAGGTAACGGACATCACTCGCGATTCGATTCAATTCCATCGTGATGGACAGCTCCATGTTCTGTCGACGCGCACGATCCTCTGGGCGGCAGGGGTACAGGCATCTCCCTTGGGGCAAGCCTTGGCCGAGGCCACTGGGGCCAAGCTAGACCGCGTCGGACGAGTCATGGTCCAACCGGATTTGAGTGTGCCAAACCATGCAAACATCTTCGTGCTTGGCGACCTCGCCCACTGCCCAGGGCCGGATGGCCAACCATTGCCGGGCGTGGCCCCTGTGGCGATGCAGCAAGGGAGCTATGTCGCACGCTTGCTGAATGCCCGCCTCAAGGGCGAATCAATCGGCCCATTCCACTATCACGACCGCGGCAGTATGGCCACCATCGGTCGCGGGGCCGCGATTGCCGACCTGGGCTGGATCAAGCTCAGCGGCTACCTCGCCTGGCTGGCCTGGTTGTTTATTCACCTGATTTTTCTGGTCGGCTTTCACAATCGTATGTTGGTGATGTTCCAATGGGCTTGGTGCTACGTGACGCGCAATCGCTCCGCTCGACTGATTACGGATGTCCCCGCCGACGTTTCCTCGTCCAACCCCTCTGGCTGACGTTTCGAAGTTTATGGAGGGGATTGGTCCTGGAAACTCGAATAGGACCACGATGCAAGGTTCGATGAAAAGCAGTCTAAGTGTCGTGGTTTTTTTCGGTCAAAGGAACTCGATGGCGCGTGTTGATGATGAATGCAAGTTGAGTAGACAACGAACTTTCGCTAAATTCATTTCTTCCCTCAAGAACCGCCTTCCAACGACGTCCGAATCATGTCCGGACTTGGTTTTCAGCCTTTTCAAATAAAAACACCGCCCATGGGCGGTGAGGCTTAACCGATCCAACGACTCACGGCGACTACCATTCGAAATTCGTTTGGTAACCCGTGTCATTCTTTAACTGCTCGATGGTCTTGGTCAGTTTCTCCTTACTGCGGGTCAAGTCCGCGGAAACCTTGTTGGTGTCCACTTCGAATTGCCATTGAGATTTGCCGTTGCTGTTGCGCACGCTGGAGATGCTGTACCAATCCATGAACCAGCCAACGACCACGAAGAACACCGCGCCGAGAAACGCCAAATAGAGCATATTTCGCATGGCATCCTGCTCCCAAACGTAAACGAAAAAGGTGAATCCTCTGTTGAAAGGACGAAACCCTTATACCAACTTGCGCCCAAGGGTCTAGCCCGGATGCGGCCGCTCCGGTGCCGGCCAGAGAAAAGCGCTCTTGACGAAAATCGCCACCGTGGCCAAGCTGGGGAGCCAAGATAAAGTTTGCTGTCACGAAAACCGCGACCTGTCGCCCTGGGCACGGTATAATAGGAAGGAGCAAGGAACGAGGCAACCTGGCCAATTGAGACAGTTCGCCCCTGTCAAGCACCAAGTCGCACGCATGGAGCCAGGAAAGCCAAGAAGCACTCCAAAGGGTCAGCCATTCGTTCCTGCCCTTGTAATCGAAAAACCCGTTGACAAGTGAATCGACGCGCGCTCCCCATGGGACGGACGGGATCGCTCCATCCCAATGTCGCCCAGCCAGCGGGGACCCACGCCTTTCCAGGGAGGAATTCCATGGTCGCTAGCGGTCGTAACATTCTCAGCAGCGTTCGGCAACACCTGAACCTGCAAGAATACCAAAAGAAACATTGGGAAGGGACTTTCGTTGAATACCTTGATATCGTTCGCGATCACCCCGAGGTGACCCGCAACGCTTATCAACGGCTCTACGACATGATCATTTCCCATGGCGTTGACGAAATCTACGAAAACAAGGACAAGATTCTCCGCTATCGCTTCTTCAACGATTTCGCCGCGAATCATGGCGACGCCATCTTCGGCCTGGATCGGCAGCTCATGCAACTGGTCAATGCCTTCAAGTCCGCGGCGCAAGGTTATGGCACGGATCGCCGCGTCTTGTTGCTTCACGGTCCCGTCGGCTCCTCCAAGAGCACCATCGCCAGGCTGCTTAAAAAGGGGCTGGAAGAATACTCGAAAACCGATCAGGGCATGCTGTTCACCTTCGCCTGGCGCGGGGAAAACGGCGTCTGGCACAAGGACCCGATGCACGCCGAGCCGCTCCAGTTGATTCCCATGGAGGCGCGACCGGCCATTCTCGCCCAACTCAACGAGCACCGGCTCGACGACGCCCAAATGGTGCAAATTCGCGGCGAGGTCAGCCCTTACAGCCGCTTCATGTTCAATGAGCGACTGCAGCGCTACGGCGGCGACTGGGTGGCCATGATCGAAAACGAGGTCAAGGTGTACCGCCTCATTCTCTCCGAGCAAGATCGCATCGGCATCGGCACCTTCCAGCCCAAGGATGAAAAGAACCAGGATTCGACGGAGCTTACCGGCGACATCAACTATCGCAAAATCGCCGAATTCGGTTCCGATTCCGACCCCCGCGCTTTCAATTTCGACGGCGAGCTGAACATCGCCAATCGCGGGCTGGTCGAATTCATCGAAGTGCTCAAGCTGGACGTGGCCTTTCTCTACGACCTCTTGAGCGCTTCCCAGGAACATAAGATCAAGCCGAAGAAGTTCGCCCAGACGGACATCGACGAAGTTATCCTCGGCCACACCAACGAGCCGGAGTATCGCCGCTTGCAGAACAACGAATTCATGGAGGCGCTCCGCGACCGCACGGTCAAGATCGACATCCCCTACGTCACCCGGTTGGCGGATGAGATCAAGATCTACGAGAAAGACTTCAACAAGGAGAAGGTCAAAGGCAAGCACATTGCCCCGCACACGATCGAAGTCGCGGCCATGTGGGCGGTCCTGACTCGGCTCCTCCCGCCCAAGCACGCCAACCTGACCTTGATGCAAAAGCTGAAGCTCTACAACGGCAAGTCCCTGCCCGGCTTCACCGAGGACAACGTCATCGAGCTGAAGCGCGAGGCCGTGAACGAAGGCATGAGCGGCATCAGTCCGCGCTACATTCAGGACAAGATTTCCAACGCCCTCGTGGCCCATGCCGACGCCACGTGCGTCAACCCCTTCATGGTGCTTCATGAGCTGGAGTCGGGGCTCCGCCACCATAGTCTCATCACCAGCGAGGAGCAGCTTCGCCATTACAAGGAACTGCTGGCCGTGGTCAAGGAAGAGTACGAGGACATCGTCAAGAACGAAGTACAGCGGGCCATTGCCGCCGACGAGGACGCCCTCACCCGGCTCTGCGCCAACTACATCGACAACGTCAAGGCTTACACCCAGCGCGAAAAGGTGCGCAACCGCTACACGGGAGCCTACGAGGAACCGGACGAACGGTTGATGCGATCCATCGAGGAAAAGATCGACATCCCCGAAAGCAGAAAGGATGATTTCCGCAGGGAGATCATGAACTATATCGGCGCCTTGGCCATCGACGGCAAGAAGTTCGACTACAAGACGAACGAACGGCTGCAAAAGGCACTTGAGTTGAAGCTCTTCGAGGATCAAAAGGACACCATCAAACTCACCAGCCTCGTGTCCAACGTGATCGACAAAACGACCCAGGAGAAGATCGACGTGGTCAAAGCCCGGCTCATTCGCGACTTCGGTTACAACGAAGAGTCGGCGACCGATGTGCTGACTTTCGTCGCCAGCATTTTCGCCCGAGGTCACACGAAAAAGTAATGCCCAGCGGCGCGCCGCGGCTTGCCCCGGCGCGATCCGCACTTTTCCAAGGAAACGCCCAAAGGTCCGGGGTCTATCAGGGGAGAGACAGGGAACGTGGGGCAGAAAATCGAACGCGATTATCAACGCTTTCGCAAGATCGTTCGGGGCAAGGTCAAATCCAACCTGAACAAATACATCACGCGCGGCGAATTGATCGGCAAGAAGGGTAACGACCTGGTCAGCATCCCCTTGCCGCAGATCGAATTGCCTCAGTTTCGCTATGGCAGCAAGGGTTCGGGCGGGGTCGGTCAAGGCCCCGCTAAGCCGGGTCAGCCCCTGACCCAACCCCAAGACGATGGCGACGGCAACCAGGCCGGGGATTCGCCCGGAGGACACATCCTCGAAGTCGATTTGACCATCGAAGAACTGGCGGACATCCTTGGGGACGAATTGGCTCTGCCGCGCATTGAACCCAAGGGCAAAAAGAACATCGTCACCTCGCGGGACAAGTATTCAAGCATCCGCCGCGCGGGGCCGGAGTCGCTCCGCCATTTCAAGCGCACCTTCAAGAAGGCCTTGCGGCGGCAAATCGCGTCGGGCACCTATCAGCCCGAGGATCCCATCGTCATCCCGATCCGCGAGGACAAGCAATATCGCAGTTGGAAGGAAGTGCCCCTGCCGCAGAGCGTGGCCGTGATCGTCTACATGATGGACGTTTCCGGGAGCATGACGGACCATCAGAAGGAAATCGTGCGGATTGAGGCGTTTTGGATCGACACCTGGATTCGCGCCCACTACAAGGGCGTGGAGCGGGTTTACATCATTCACGACGCCGCCGCCCAGGAAGTGGACGAACACACCTTCTATCACACCCGCGAAAGCGGCGGCACCAAGATCAGCACCGCTTACGATCTGGCCCGGCAGATCATCGAGCAACGCTATCCCCCTCAGGATTGGAATGTCTATGCGTTTCACTTTTCCGATGGGGACAATTGGGGTGACGACGTGCCGCATTGCATGGAGCTGTTAAAGAACGAACTGCTCCCCAGGATCAACCTGTTCGGCTACGCCCAAGTCGAAAGCCCCTATGGCAGCGGTGAATTCCTGGAGCACATGAAGGAATTGGCCGAGGAAGCCGAGAACTTGATCTGCAGCCGCGTTCCGGATCGTGAAGCGATCGTGGAAAGCATCAAGGAGTTGCTGAGCACCGGACGCTAAGCTTGCCGTTCTAGCAACTCCTATAATAAGCCGGGACGGTGACACCATGAGCCTGAATCAAACCCGCTATGACACGCGACTGACGGCCGAGCTGCGCCGCCTTCAGCTCGAGATCGAAGGCTATGCTCGGGAATACGGCCTCGACTTTTTCGAGACCATTTTTGAGGTGCTGGACGCTGACGACCTCAACGAAGTGGCGGCCTACGGCGGCTTCCCCACCCGCTATCCCCATTGGTCTTTCGGCATGCAGTACGAAGAGCTGAAGAAAAGCTACGAGTACGGCCTGTCCAAGATCTATGAGATGGTGATCAATAATGATCCCTGCTACGCCTATTTGATGCGCTGCAACCACGTCGTCGATCAAAAGCTGGTCATGGCCCACGTCTACGGCCACTGCGACTTCTTCAAGAATAATCAATACTTCGCCCATACCAACCGCAAGATGATGGATGAAATGGCCAACCATGGCACGCGCATCCGCCACTACGCGGAAAAGTATGGCGAAGACGAGGTCGAAACGTTCATGGATCGATGCATGTCGGTCGACGATCTGATCGACATCCATTCCCCGGCCATTAAGCGGCGCTCAACGACCTCGCGGTACGATTTCAGTCCGGAGCCGGCGGATCAGGCGCGCTCGGCGATCCGTTTTAAGAGCAAGGGTTACATGGACGCCTACGTCAATCCGCCCGACGTGCTCAAGCGCGAGGAGGAGGAATTCCGCAAGCAAGAGGCCGAGCAGCAAGTGCGCTTTCCCGAGTCGCCGGAGAAGGACGTCCTGCTCTTTCTGATCGAGCATGCGCCCCTCAAGGGTTGGCAGCGGGACGTCCTGAGCATCATTCGCGATGAAGCCTACTATTTCGCGCCGCAAGCGCAGACCAAAATCATGAACGAAGGCTGGGCCTCCTACTGGCACAGCACGATCATGACCAAGCACGCGCTGACCCCGTCGGAAGTCGTGGATTATTGCGACCATCATTGCGGCACGATGGCCCCCTACCGCGGCCGGATCAATCCCTATAAGCTGGGCATCGAGCTTTTCCGCGACATCGAGGAGCGCTGGAACACGGGCCGCTTCGGCAAGGACTACGAGGAATGCGACGACTTGGAAACCAAGCGTCGTTGGAGCCTTGATCTGAAATTGGGACGACAAAAAATCTTCGAAGTTCGCCGCAATCACTGCGATGTGACTTTCATCGACGAATTTTTGACCGCGGATTTCTGCAAGGAACAAGGCTATTTCTCGTTTAATTATGATGAACATGGCCACAACTACGTCGTGGAGTCCCGCGAGTTTAAGAAAGTGAAGGAACGCTTGCTGTTCAATCTGACGAACTTTGGCAAGCCGTTCATTTACGTTGTGGATGGCAATTATCGCAACCGGGGCGAACTGCTCTTGAAGCACGAACACCTCGGCATCGATTTGAAGCTGCCCTACGCCCAAGACACCCTGGCCAACCTCCAAGCCCTGTGGAGTCGGCCGGTCCATTTACAAACCGTGGTTGAGGAAAAACCCATGCTGCTGAGTTATGACGGCAGCGAACACTCGAACAAGACGTTAGGAGAACATGATGATCCACGTCGACACGCTTCTGGAAAAGCTCGCTAACCTGACGAGTTCCTCGAAGCAGACCTTGGTTTTCACCGACCCCGTTTCGGCCGCCAGCGTCAAACTGGAAATTGATCAGTTGGATTCGCTGGCTTGCCAGCTTTGGGACGTCGAGGTCGTGACCGGGAAAACGCCTGCCCTGTCCCTAAATGATCGCACGCAACTGATCAGTCAAAAGATCACGGGCCTGCTTGAACCGATCAAGACGCTGGAGATCGACCCGCTGCGCGGCATCGCCCAACTGCGCAGCGATCCTCCCGCTCAGAAAAACAAGGAACGTCTCTATTATGAGCTGCTCATGGAAAAAACGGGCCGCACCACAGTCCGCCGTTATGAAGGCTCCTATGTCTCCATGGAACGGAAGCGCATTCCCTTCACGCTGACCCGCGAGGCCCTGGCCAAGCTGGTGAGTGACCTTTCCAGTTAGCCGCCTTTCCTGCTACAATGCCGCCGCGCCGAGGACGGTTCCCGGCGCGGTTTTTTCGTGCAAGGATGCACTCCATGACTCTGCCGAATCACCTTCCATGGCTTGTCATCGCTGCCTCCACGGACTCGCCCCATGATGCTCCCCTGGCGTGTCTGGTGGGGATGGTCACTCTCTATTGGTCCACCATTTTGGGTTTGGCGCTGTATAAACGCTTGCGGTTTGGGCAGAGCGCTGGGCTGTGGCCAAGGAAAGCGAAAGAGCGCCGGCTCTGGCTTCTGGTCGGCCCGGTGGTCATCGCCTGGATCACGCTGCCCTGGCTGGCTTGGTCGTCAATTGACCACTTCCTTTTGACCCTCCCGGCGGAATGGACGGCGGCCTGGCCGATGCTGATGCTGCGGTGGATCGCGGTGGGTCTGGCCATGGTCTTTTACGTTTTCTCCGCATGCTGCTGGCTGCAGATGGGGCGGAACTGGTCGATGGCTATTGTCCCCAAGCAAAAAACCGAACTGGTGACCCGCGGCTTCTATGCTTGGATTCGCCATCCGATCTACGCCTTCAGCCTCGGTCTCATGGTCTGTTCGGTGGTCATCCTGCCAACCTGGCCGATGCTGATCGTGGCGATCCTGCACTTTGTCGGCTTGAATCGCAAGGCTGCCGTTGAGGAGACCTATCTTAGGCAGCAGTTTGGTCCAACTTATGAACACTATTGCCAACAGGTCGGCCGTTTCTTCCTTAAGCCATACTGGACTTACAAAACGATGAAGTCAGCCACACCCAGTCCGACTCGATAGGGAGTTGATGGTTTGTCCACCCTGCGCGATCCGCAAGCACTTTTCGCCTCCAAGGTCGACGCCATGGCGCCGCCGTCGGGACAGCGTTCGTCGAGCACGTGGCCCTGGTTGTTGACGGCCGGGGTGATCCTGGCGGGCTTCCTGGGGAGAGCGTGGTTTCTAACGCATCAGACCTGGCTCAACTTGGCTCCGGATGAAGCTCATTATTGGGATTGGTCCAGGCATTTGGATTGGAGCTATTACAGCAAAGGCCCTCTCGTGGCCTGGTTGATTCGGGGAAGCTGCTGGCTCTTCGGACAGGAATCGGAATGGGTCATTCGCATGCCAGCCGTCTTGTGCGGCTCGCTGACGCTGCTCGGCCTGGCCGTTTTGACACAACGTATTTATCAGCGGCCCTGGCTCACCTTGGCCCTGGTCCTGCTCACTTCGCTTCTGCCCCTGATGGCGGTCGGCTCGCTGCTCATGACCATTGATGCCCCGTTCGTCTGCTGTTGGACCTGGGCGATGGTCCTGGCTCATGTCGTCTGTTTTCCCTCAACGGAACGACCGCGAAGCATGCTCTGTTGGTCGTGTTTAGGATTGATCATCGCCCTGGGCATCCTGGCGAAGTACACGATGGTCTTGTTCCTGCCCTCGCTGGGGTTATTCCTGCTTCTCTCCCGGCGACGTCGGCCGCTGCTGTGGTCGAAGGGCATCGCGGCGATGCTGGGAATGATCGGCCTTGGCTGCCTTCCCATCCTGATTTGGAATGCGCAAAACGGCTGGGTGACGCTCCATCACGTCGGCGGCCAGGCGGGGCTGACCGAGGAATTCGGACACGTCCCCCGCTGGAACCCCATGGGGCCGCTCGAATATCTTGGAGGACAGATCGCTCTCCTAATAGGAGTTGGCTTTCTCTTCTGGGGTCTGGCCATCGTGCAAACGTTGCGGTCAAGCTGGCGAGGCTCTTGGGATGCTTCGAGCGAAACGCAGCCCCCTGCTCCGGATCGGCAGGATATCTTCCTGGTTTGCTTTTCGCTGCCGATGTTTCTGATCTTTTTGGCCTTTAGCTTGAAAACCAAGGTGCAGCTCAATTGGCCGATCGCTGCCTATTTGTCGGGACTGATTCTGACGCTGGCTTGGATCGCGGAGCGGTGGGATGCGCCTAGTCGAGGAACGCGTTGGCTGGTCCGTGGCGGCGTGGCTTGGATGGTGCTGCTGGGTGGCGGATTGACATTGGTGATGCATCGCACGGAATGGCTTTACCCGCTGATGCATCCCTGGCGGGATACACTGACAGCCCGCCGCTGGGATCCCTCTTTCCGTTTGCGCGGAGCCACGACCTTGGCGGCCGCCGTCGAGCAATTGCGTCAGGAACTGCGGCAGCAGGGCATCGACCCGGTCCTCGCGGGGACGACTTGGAATTTACCTGGCCTGCTGGCGTTTTACCTGCCAGACCGGCCGGTGGTCTATTGTCTCGGTTCACTCGCAGGGGATCGGCCCAGTCAGTATGATTTTTGGCCTCCTCATCCGGCCCATCAATCCGCGGTTTTCCGCAGCAGGACGTTCATCATCGTGGGCTACCCGACGCCTCGGCTGCTGCAAAGTTTCGAGCGCTTCGACCCGCCGCGCGTGATAGAGCATCATCTCTCCGGCCAAACCATTAACAGTTGGGTCCTCAGCGTGGGGCATGGGTTCAGAGAGTGACTGATAAAAAATCAGCAACCGTTCTCTACTCCTCCACGCTATGGCTGGGATCTAGTTGAGCAGGTTCGAGGAGCACTTTGGCCAACACGTCTTGCACCGTGTGCACGGGGTGGATGGTGAGCATGCCCAAGATCTCTGGGTCAAGTTGGGCGACGTCTTTGCCGTTTTCCGCGGGAATGAATACTTCCTTGCGGCCCTTCTTGGCCGCCGCGTGGAGTTTCCGATCGATGCCACCGACGCCTTTGACCTCGCCGAACAGCGTGACCTCGCCGGTCATGGCGCAGGCGGGCTTGATAGGCTTGCCTGTGAGAGCCGATACGATCCCCACGACGAAAGCCAACCCCGCGGAGGGACCATCCTTGGGCGTGGCGATGCGAACGAGATGAACCGCCACCTTCTGCTCCCTGAACCTCTTTTCCGAAACACCAAAGGCCACGGCATTACGGCGAACGATGTTATAAGCAGTCTGCACCGAATCTCTGAGAACTTGTCCATGTAGTCCGGTGACTTCAAGGCCTGTCGCGCCATTGATGGTTGCCACTTGGACCAGGGTGAGGTCCCCACCGATGGCCACATTGTCCCGATAGACCACGCCGAGTCCCGTCACCGCGCCCACGATCTCATCGCGGTTGAGAGGGTCGTCGGCAGGGATGTCAGCCGATTCGTCCAGTGCGATATCCATAGCCGTGCACGGGGGCATGCCCTCAAAACGGAGAATCTTCCTTTTAAATTCGCCAGGCGCGATGTCACATAGTTGGTGATGAACCCGTTGCCGCATCTCGCAAGCCAAGGCGCCGATTTCCGCCAACTCTGGCTCGGTCACCCGGCCATCCGGATAAAGCAGTTTAAGTAAGCCCGAACCGATGCGCTCGACGGCGACCTGATCACGCCGGGTCATTCCTTTCTCGAAATGCAGCCGCCGCATCATGGGCTGGAAATCTTCGTCCCGCAATCGAGACAGCACTTCGCCGAAATAATCGGTTACAAATCCAAACCCCTTGGCCAATGAACTGGGTGTAATTTTTGGAAATTCCCAACCGGGCAGGTAACCATGCAAGCGATCTAGAAAAGCGGAATCGATCAGTTCGCTAGGGAGCGCTTCGAACAGATGTCGATATCGAGGATGTGGACGATCCCCTTCAACGTCCAGGTTGCCGGCCAGGACTAAACTGGCGTCGGAAGTAAAAGTCTTGGTGCCTCGACTAAAATGGCCGCTTTCCATGTAATCCTTCAAGATGGAAAGTGTCGCATTCTCATCTTGGAAGCTCGTGTGGGCGATCTCGTCGAAGACCACGACCTTCCGCGTCCCAAGAATGCCAATGGCTTTAGTGCCCAAATGAAAGAAGAGGTTCGAGGGAGTGGTTTTACCTCCTGAGACGACGAACACCCTCGGTGAAATATTGCGCAAGAGAAAGGTCTTGCCCGTCTGGCGCGGGCCCAACTCGACGAGATTGACGTTGCGCTCGACTAGAGGAATGAGCCGAGCTAACAGAAGCAGCCGGACACGCCGGCATGGAAACGCGCTGGCTTCATACCCGGAACTGTTCAACATCAGAGCTGTCCATTCATCCGTGGTGAACTCGGCCCGTTTGGCTTTCCATTCCTTCATGTCGGGCGGACCGATCTGAAATGGAGTAAACCCAGCCAATTCGACCGGAGCATCCGCATCGACCTCGGGACGAAAACGCAATTTGACGGTCCCCCACATCCCGCCAAGCAAGGTTCCTGTATGCTGTTCGATCAAGCCTTCGGAAACGCGGACGCGATCATCGTGGATGGCCGGGATGCGGGCCCAGCGTTGCTGATTCCGTAAATCGACGCGGGTTTCCACGAAGTCGATTAGTGTGATTTCACCGTTCTTCCAAAGCTGATGCTTGAGCAACTCACGCTGTTCCGTGCTAGGGAGTGTTTCCTTGACGCGCGTTCTTATTTTTTCCAAATCCGCTTGCCAGGATTCTGGCTTGACGTACTTGGCGATCAGATATTCCGTGACAAAGCGCGGAATGCGATGAAAAGCAGCTTCCTGGCAAAGGGATTTAAGGACAACATGTTCCCCGAAGATCGTACGAACTTTTTTATCCAGATCGCTTAGGAGGGATTCATCGAAGAGATTCATGTCAATCTCCAAACAAGGCATCCAAATCTGGATTATGCCGCAAATCCTTGGGGGCTTTGGGTTCTTCAGGTTGATCCCAAGGGACACCCATGGTTCCCATTAATTCCCGCGCCGCCACCTCCACTCGCGCCCGCTTCTCCGATACCACGCTGACCAATTCTGGATCGATGGCAGCAGCTCGTTGCGGATCCAAGCGCTGCGTGAGCAGGTTGTATTGTCGACGAATCAAGTCGACCGTGAGAACTGCATGATCGGGAATGTCCAAGACTTGTCTTGGCGAAACGAGCTTGTCGGCGATTGTCCCCGAATGCACAACGGAAGGTTTTAAGGGCGTAGGCACCTTGGATTCAATTTGTAGCGTTGGCCATCGTCGCTTCAACTTCTCGAGGAACTCAGCCTCTTCCGGTTGCACACCGCTGGTGGCATCCGCAATCCTCGCCGCCAAGTCATAGATTTCTTGCTGCTGGCCTGGATCAAGCCAACCGTCGATCCCATCGAGTTGCCTTTGCCAATCAATAGGCCCTTTTTCGTACTGTCCTAACCAACCTGCGCACAGATTCCGCAAAACCTCGTTGTTCAAGGCTTTCTCTTGAATATACTCGAAAATCGTTTCTTTTTCGGCCTTGGTGAACCGGCCATGAATGCGGGCGATGGCACACCCAACGGCTATCGCAGCCCGATGAAAGTCATTTTCACGTTGGACTGGGTCGATTAGCGGAGAGACTGCTCGTTCTTGCAATACAAAAGTTTGTGCAGAGAAAGTGGGATTGAGATCGTCCTCCGAAGGAGTTACTTTTTTCTGGGGTCCGAGGAATAGATCTTCTTTGTAAGTGGTCGTGTGAACCGAAGGCGGCGCTGGATTGTGCATGGGAGAGGGGTTGGAAGGCCGTGAAGAAGCAGGGCTAGATTTCGTGATCTCAGGAATTGGCGTCACGATTTTTGGCTCCAATTTTGCTACTCGCTCCTCAATGTATTTAGTTTCGCCCCTCTCAATGGTCGCATCGAGATTGATTAGCAGAGATGACTCCATTTCGTTCGTGGCGATGTCCTGCCAACGGCGATTGAGAAAAACAAAGAAATCCACCTTCCGGGCCGCTTCATTGGCGGGCCCAATTTTCCGAAGAATCTGTCGCAATGCATGTTCCCGTCCCTGAAGCCGTAGACGGTTCATTTCATACTGCCGGCGGGTTTGTTCGATTTTTTCCTGCACGGCCAAGCCGATTGGATGTTTGGAGTTCTCCAGTTGCTGCCGCACTTGTTTCTCCAACTGTTTTGCCGCGGAGCGAATCTCCCGTTCACGAGACGGGCCAATCCCAGGAATGTCGGTCAATCGACAACCTTTGAGCTGCTGTAAATGTCTAATACCCTCTAAAGCGAGTTTGCTCGTGGTCCCTTCGCCGATGCCAGGAAATGCTTGCAAGGCACTGCACGGAGTTTTGGCCAATTTCTCTTGCAGAACCTCTTCCCGCACTTGATCTTCCACTTGATCCATGGCCTTGTTGATTCGAGCTAGTTCTGAATTCGTATTTTGCCACTTCTTTTCGACCTGATACACGCGCTCGAGAACTTGATCGCTCAGTTTTTTAATCGGATGCGTGCGATACTGAATGTAGAGAATGCCCATAAAAAATAGGCAGATCATCAATAATGCCAACAACACCACCACCAGCAACATGACTGCATCATCTCCAGCAAAGCGAATCCATCGAATTTTAGCAGATAGGGCAAGGTTATGCCAAAGAGAGAGTTGGGCAGAAAGCATTTCCATGGTTGACGAGAATGGAAGCTGAGGGGGATGCTTCGTCTCAGGATTGTTCTTGACTATCGATGATGGTCCTATTGGCGTTTTTGACGTTGCTTAGCAGAACGCTTTCTATGAGGCTGAATTGAAGTCGCCGCGGCGGTTAAAAACCGCGCAAAGGTGGTGGATTTGAGATAGGAGATCAGGCTCTCTCGAAACCGCAGCATGTCATCATGCATCGGGCATTGGGGGCCTTGGCCGCAATAGTTCGGGCCAAAAGGACAGCTTAAATTCTGCTCTTGTCTCTCGAAGAGCTCCACCACGTCATACAGACTGATCGCATCCGGGGCGCGGGCCAGCCAATAGCCGCCGCCGGGTCCGGGCGAGCCTTGCACCAGTCCCGCTTGTGAGAGGATGGTCAAAACCTTGGCCACCACGGGTTGCGGCAGGTGCCGATTCTCCGCGATTTCGGCCGAATTCAATCGGACGCGCTGTCCCGGATTGTAAACTTCCGCAAGCCGGCTCACCGCAGCGATGGCGGTTTGTGCCGTCTTGCCGTAAGGAGTCATGGGGACGCCCTCGTGCTTGGCTCCCGATCAGATTGCAACGCCATCTCCTTGGTAAATACCGCCACCGCCACGCGGAGCATGGCCGTGAGCAGCAGCAAGCCAAACGCCCAGATGCCCGCCGTGACCTTCCATTCCGTCAAGCTGGGCGTGTATTCCACGATTTCGTGCAAGGTGGAGGGAATGAAGCCGGGGATGATCAGGCCCATGCCCTTTTCGATCCAGATGCCGACGACGCATAAGACGCAAGCGATGATCCGCGTCGGGCTGCGCTCCAAGGCCGCGGGGGTGAAGAACAAAATGGTGCCGAGCAGATTCATGAAGACGGCCGCCCAGATCCAGGGCACCAGTCCGTAATGGCCATGCAAGCCAAAGAACAGATATTGGGCCGAAGCCAAATGAGCGCCGCCGGCGTAAAAGAGAGTGAAGAGTTCGGAAAAGAGCATGAGCAGGTTGACCACGGCCGCCACGCGAATGATTTGAACGAGGAGCCGCGAGGGCCCCGGATGCATGGGCAGTTCGGTGCCGACACGCACTACCCGCATGACGAGCAGAATGAAGGCCGGCCCGGAAACAAAAGCCGAGGCTAAGAAACGCGGGGCCAAGAGGGCGGTGTTCCAAAAAGGCCGGCCGCCGAGGCCGCAATAGAGAAACGCCGTGACCGTATGAATGCTGATGGCCCAGAAGACCGAAAGGTAAACAAACGGCACGTACCATTTCGGGTTCGGCTTGCGGCCGCAAAAGCGGGTGTAAAGCAGATAGCCGACGACGTGCAGGTTGATCAACAAATAGCCGTTGAGGACAATGATGTCCCAAGTCAGCATCGATATGGGCCAATTGAATTTGCCGATGCCCGGGATGAGATGCCAGAAACGGTCGGGCCGGCCAAGGTCGACGATGACGCTCAACGTGCTCATGACAATGGCCGCCACGGCCAAGATCTCGCCGATGATGACGACGTCGTGCATTTCATGATCGTCATACAGGTAAGCAGGGATGACCATCATCACGCCTCCCGCGGCTAGCCCGACGCAGAAGGTGAAATTGGCGATGTACAAGCCCCAACTGACATGATCCGTCATGTTGGTGCGGATCATGCCGTCGCGAACCTGCACGGCCCAGGCATTCGCGCCCACCAGCGCGATGGCCGTCAGGACGAACATCCAGGTGTAAAATAGCCAGCCGCCCTCGGTCGCCACGTGCAGGGCCTGGCGAAGAAAACGGAGATAACTGACAGCTTCCCGCTGCGCGTTCATGGCGGCCTCGCGGTCATTTATCGAAAAAGTAATAGAAGCGGGGCTTGGTCCCCAACTCTTCTTTCAACACAAAGACGCGTTTGTTTTCCAGCACCCAGCGAATTTCGCTGTCGGGATCGAGCACGTTGCCAAAGACGCGTGCTCCCGTCGGGCAGGCCTCCAGACACGCGGGTAATTTTCCTTCCCGCGTGCGATGCAGGCAAAAGGTGCATTTCTCCATCACCCCTTGCGGACGCAGACGGTTCGATAGATAGCTCTGGTTCGGATTGATCTCCTCCGGCGGCACTTGCGGCTTTTCCCAATTGAACCGGCGAGCATGGTAGGGACAGGCGGCTTCGCAATAACGGCAGCCGATGCACCAGTTGTAATCCACGACGACGATCCCATCCGACTCCTGCCAGGTGGCTTCGATGGGGCACGCAGTCACGCAAGGTGGATTCTCGCACTGCTGGCACTGCACCGGCATGTAGTACTTGTCTTTGGCCGGCACGGCGTGATGGTAATGGGCATTCCCCTTTTCGAAGTTGATGCCGCCCTTCTCCATTTCAAAGACGCGGATGTAGCTTTGGTTGCTGGGGCGGTCGTGGTTGTTTTCGATGTGGCACGCCTCGGCGCATTTGCGGCAGCCAATGCAAATGCTCAGGTTCAAGGCATAGGCGAATTGGACGCCCGGGATCGGTTTATGATCCTTCACGGTCACGTTTTTCCCGGTCGCCTCGCGGGCTTCCTCGGTGAGCCGCTGCAAGACTTGCTGCAGTTGCGCGGGGGTCAATTCCCGGTAGTGCTTTTGCAGAAACTCCTCGGTGCTCAACTCGGCGGTCCATTCGAACCAGGGCTTGATCGCCGCGGCCCAGGCGGCCAGACCCAGCGTGGCGACGCCGGCCTTAATTGCCGTGCGCCGATCCACTTCCCCGACGACGGGCAGCGACAACTTGCTTTTACTTTCGCTCATGACCTTCCTCCTTCAGGAAGCGGTCCCGAGGCCCCGGCGCCGGCGTCACCGTGGGATACTTCGGGGCATGCGGATCATGACAGTGAATGCAGTTATTGCGAACCCGGCCGCCTTGGGTCAGATCCCAATGTCCGATCATGCCGCCGTGCGCGCCGTTGAGGTAATCGCGATATTGCGGGCCATGGCACTGGGCGCATAGTTTCATCACTTCCTGATACGGCAAACGCTGCCCGTCCGCCAGCCGCAGGGATGCGTAGCCATCGGTGGCATCATGGCAGGACAGGCACGACAGGCTGCCATGCTGACCCGCGAGTTTTTGATGAAAATCACGCAGCGGTTCCCCAAGCCTGGCCGCGGCGTTCGGCGCTTTCGTTGAGTGGCAGGTGGCACAACCCACGGTCACCGGCTGGCCTTTGTCATCCAGCAAACCCGTGGCAATCTCCGGCGGTCCGGCCACCTCCCGAATGATGACCGGGTAGGGAGAGGATGAAGCGCCCGCCCGGCTGAAGGGAACTCCCTCCTGCGGCCGCGGCGAACGCGAACACCCTTGCCCCAATCCCACCCAAACGCACAACAGCGCCATGGGCCAAAGAGCAGCGGCTCGCGGCAACCGAGCGGGATGGCATGTGAGAATGACCATGGTCCTGCACTCCTGGGGTGGCGAAGATCAGAATAAGCCCCAGCGGCCCATAATTCAAGAACTAAAGTTCGTTTTTTCTTGATTGACCTCCGACCGCTTCGTATATTACCCTCACCAGTGCATGATTCGACCCGCTTCACGAAAGGAACCCGCTTCATGCAGACGTGTGCCTGGGTCGTGACGTTGACCGCGGATGAGCCGCGAGCGGAAGCCGTTCGACAAACCCTGCGCGGCGCCGGCCCGTTCACCCTGGGACCGATGCAGGGGAACAACCTCGCCGTCGTCGTGGAAACGACCGATCCGCATGCGGCCCAGGCGTGGCACGAATGGGCCGCGGCCCTGCCCGGCGTGGAGAACATCGAGGTGGTTTTTGTTCATTGGGAAGATGCCGCTCCAGAGGTGACTCATGTCCATGTTTGAAACGACTCGGCGCGAATTCATTCGAGCGGCGGCGATGGCGGCGGCTTCGGCCGTAATGGGTTCGCGCGGGTTAGCGGAAGTGCCGGCCCCGCCGGGCGGCCGGGAACTGCCCATGGTGCCCGGCGTCGCGTGGAACAAAGCCCCCTGCCGCTTCTGTGGCACGGGCTGCCACGTTCAAGTCGGTGTCAAGGACGGCCGCGTCGTCGCCATCAGCGGCGATCGCTTGGCCGAGGTCAATCAAGGCTTGCTTTGCGTGAAGGGCTATCACGTCGGCCACATTCTGTATGGCAAGGATCGATTGACCACGCCCCTGCTCCGCCAGAACGGCGAGCTGAAACCGATCAGTTGGGACGAGGCCATTGGCATCATCGCTCAGCGCATCATGGCCGCTCCCAAACAGTTTGCCATGTATGGTTCGGGTCAATGGACCGTGCCTGAAGGTTATGCGGCGAATAAGTTCATGAAGGCGGGCCTTTCGAACAACCACATCGACCCCAACGCCCGGCTATGCATGGCCTCCGCCGTCACGGGGTACATCAGCACCTATGGCGTTGATGAACCGTACAATTGTTACGATGATTTGGACCACTGCGACGTGCTCCTCCTCTGGGGCAACAACTTCGCGGAAATGCACCCGGTGCTGTTCAGCCGGTTCATTGATCGCAAATTGAAGGGCGATCGGATCACCTTGATTGATCTCACGACGCGCTTCACCCGCACCAGCGAACGGGCCGACCACGTTCTCACGTTTCTGCCCCAGTCCGACCTGGCCATCGCCAACTGCATCGCGCAGCAAGTGCTGGCCGCGAATGCCGTCGCTACCGGTTTCGTTTCCAAGCATTGCACGTTTCGCAAACCCTGGAAAAAGCCGGGCGACCCGCAAACGCTGATGGGCGAACCCTGCTCGTTTGCGGAATACCAGCAACTGGTGGCCGAGTACACGCCCGAACACACGGCCAAAATTTCCGGCCTGCCCGTCGAGCAACTGCGGATGCTCGGCCGCCTCTTTTGCGATAAGTCCAAAAAAATCACCAGCCTGTGGTGCATGGGCATGAACCAGCACACACAGGGAACCGCCATCAACAACCTGGTCCATGCCATTCATCTGCTCAGCGGCCATTGGGGTCGCCCCGGCGATGGCCCCCAATCCCTGACCGGTCAGCCTTCCGCTTGCGGCACCGTTCGCGAAGTGGGCACGCTGGCGCATGCCTTGCCCGGCGACCTCCGCGTCGACGTACCCGACCAGGCGGCCAAGGCGGAACAGCTTTGGCATTTGCCGCCGGGACGCATCAATCCCAAACCGGGACACCATACGGTGCTCATGTGGGAAAAATTCTGCACTCCAAGCGAGCAAGGCGGCGACATCGACACCCTTTGGGTCCAAGTCACCAACCCCGGCCAATCGCTGCCCCATTTGCATAAGCTGTTCGAAGCCAAGGCCAAACTGCCCAACAAGTTTTTGATCGTCTCGGACGTCTATCCCACGGCCACCACGCAATTGGCGGACCTCATCCTCCCTTCGGCCATGTGGGTCGAGAAAAACGGCATCTACGGCAACTCCGAACGGCGAACGCAGCAATGGTTCAAAATGGTCGAACCCCCAGGCCAGGCCCGCGACGATTGCTGGCAGACCTTGGCCGTGGCCCGCAAGCTCTTTGACCTTGGCTTCCCCGGCATGAAGGACAAGGATGGGCGTTTTCTGTTCCACATGACCGACGCCAATGGCCAGGAAGCTCAACCTTGGATCTGGGAGAACTATTACCGCCAGGTGAACGTGGATGAAAAGCTGTATGAGGAGTATCGCCCCTTCACGCTCATCAAGCACAAGGACGTGGCCCCCTATGCCGAATTGGTCAAATCCCGCGGCCTGCGCTGGCCCGTCGTCAAACAGCCCGACGGCACCTGGAAGGAAACGCGGTATCGCTTTCTGGAAGAGTTTGACGACTACGTCGCCAAGGGCAAGGGCGTGCAGTTTTATCATTCCGTCGCGAAGGATGACAAGGCCTTCATCTGGTTCAGGCCGTATGTGCCGCCGCCCGAGGTTCCGGACGCTGAGTATCCCTTGTGGCTCGATACCGGTCGCGTCTTGGAGCACTGGCACACCGCCACGATGACCGGGCGCATACCGCAACTCAAACGGGCCGTTCCCCAAGCCTATGTGGAGATTAATCGGCTGGATGCTCAAGCCCTGGGCATTCAATCGGGCGACCTGGTGCGGCTCGAAACCCGGCGCGGCCACGTTCAGCTTCCCGCCCTGATCGATGGTCGAGGCAAATGTCCGCCGGGGCACGTCTTCGTCCCCTTCTTCGATGAATCGAAGCTGATCAATCGGCTGACGTTGGATGCCCATTGCCCGTTCAGCAAGGAGCCGGATTACAAAAAATGTGCCGCACGAATTGTCAAGGCCAAGGTTTGATGAGGAAAGACTCCGATGAACGTACCACATCCGCCCGCCGAGCGGCACCACTCCGCGGAAAAACTCCTGCCGGCGCCGATGCGCCGCTTCATTCCGATCTTGGGCGTCATCGGCGTGACCCTGGCCGCTGTGGGCTTTCTCATCGGCATCCATGAACCGGCCGAAAGGCCTGGCCCCTCTCCCGTCGCCGCCAGCACTCCGACCGCTTGGCCCGCGGCCGTCGGCTATGCCGATTTGCCCGCGGCCAAACTGCAACCCAATGCCGATAAGAAAACATCGCTCAGCGACTTGCGCTTCGACAAACCAGGGCTCTTCGAGGAAGTGAAACGCACCGACGCCATGAAGCTCGAAGCCCTGGCCGACCGGGCCCGCAATCGCGCCTACGACGGCGCTCCGCCCACGGTGCCCCATCCGATCGCCTCCCTCTCGGCGGCCTCCTGTCTTGCCTGCCATGGCGAAGGGATGAAAGTGGGCGATCGCGTGGCCACGAAAATGAGCCACGCCCATCTCTCCAACTGCACACAGTGCCACGTCGAGCAGGCGGACCAGACCGTGGAGAATTTCTTTCTCGGCGTCGGCCGCGCAGGCCCCGGAGAGCGGGCCAACCCCGGCGCCCCGCCGACCATCCCACACCATCTGTGGATGCGGGAAGACTGCATGAGTTGTCATGGACTGGTGGCCCGGCCCGGCATCCGCACCACGCACCCTTGGCTGTCGAACTGCATGCAGTGTCACGCGGCGTCATCCGTTTTGGACGCAGCATCATGGTCGGGAGGGTCGCGATGACGCAGCCTACCTTCGAGGACGGCCCCCCCGTTCCACTCATGACGGAGGGACTGATCGATGCCGCCACGCTGCAACAACTTATGAGGGACCTGCAAGCGGCGGCCCAAGTGACCGAAGTCCGTGAGAAAAGCGGCCCCATTGCTTACGCTGCAGAAGGAACCATCACTTTGGAAACCGCCATCGAACGGTTGCAGTCGGGACAAACCCGCGCCATTCAGGTGCGTTATCGCTTCGATGGTTTTGATTGGACCGACACGATTATGGCCCTCCCGAACGGCTTCCGCGTTGTCCGCTGCCGGCATTCGGATTGAAGCGTTGCTTTAATCACATCCACCAAACAACAGACCCCACAAATTTTTGTGGAGATAAGTTGCCCGGAACCATGGGTAGTTTGACTGCCCGTGCGCGTCAGTACGCCTCCGCAGTGTGGAGCGTGGCCAGTGTGGGCGTGCTCCGGTCGGACTAGTGGGGCCTGTCAAAAACCTGCTCTGTCGCCGGAACGAAACTGATGGCCCGTGGTAAATGGGGATCGGGTTGGCGCGCGATTGAATTGATTACCACGGATGACGAAGCCCTATCCCGTGACGAGAATGATCCCAACGGCCCGCTGTAGTTCAAGTTCGTCGAGGAAATCTTCAGCACCGACGCCCCGATCTGACAAATCCATTTGGGTGAGCCGGGTGACGTAAGCGTCCACAGCGGCGAGGCAGGGGACGTCAGCGCCAAAAGTGGCGAGACGAGGGTCGTAAGTCCCCGGATAATCCGCTCAACAGCCAAGCACCCGTTCTGGGTCAGAAACCCCAAGAACCAGCGCGGGGCGCAGCACGCTTCGGATACCCCCGCGCACCGGGTTGCACACCCTCCGGTGAAATCTGAATAGCAAACCCCAAGCGCCAGCGCGGGAAATCTGCATAACTAGCCCCAAGCGCGAGCGCGGTGCCACTTCCACGAAACAACCCTCTGTTGTGAATTGGTCCACATCAAATCCAACCGGCCCAACCGCACCTCTCCACTTCATCACGCCAGAAACACGTCGCTCTTGCCGCTGAGGTTGCCGACGGCCCTGCCCCCGTTCATACCAAGACGGATGCCGATGGGCGTTTTTCCTTGTCAGGCTTGTTTGATGGTCCCGTTTGGATCTTCGTTCGCAGCACGGACAAGGGCCGGCTGCGCTTGCTGCTGCCCCCTTCGATTCAAGGCAAGGTTCGAAGCTGCTTCGCCACACTCAACGACGAACTGGGCGAATTGACCGCGATCAACGCCATCGATCAGGCCGTGGAGGCGCCCACGGGCAAGTATTACGTCACCGCTGTGCAATTGGCCGTGCAGGACGAGCACGACGTGATATGGCATTACCGGTTTCATGCGTTTGCCCATCATCTGCATGAAGTGCGAACCAATCAGGAATGTCAGATTCTGCTGCTGGCCGATCTCCGCTTCACCTTGCAGCTTCCCGAATTGCCCAACGGAGCGACCCCCGATCAGGAGCTTTCCGTTCGACCCTGGCTCTTCGACCCCCAAGGCCTTTTTGCCGTGAATGGCTGGACGGAAGTGGAGCAGCGCGGACTGTCCAGCACCGCCGAAGTGCGCCTGGTCGACCATGAGGGGAAAACGATTCATTCGCATGAATCAGGCTTCCGCTGAGGCACGTTCTGCGCGCACTCGGTTCGAGTGCCCTCGGCCGTTCATGGCACGCTCCGCTTGGAAGCCTTCTTTGACACCGGTCCGCTGGCTGGGCTGTTCAAGGCCGAGGAACCGCTGCACGTCCAGCCGCGCTGATCGCTAAACCGTGCGGCGAGGGTGCACGTCTATTCTTAGCCGTGAGGGTAGCGGTTCAACGTGAGACCGAAACCGAACCCGATGCGACGGAGCAGCGTCCAAGAGAGGCTGGGGATTCAGGCGCTGCCCCTGGCCAAGACTCTCCAGGGAACTTAGAATGGAAGCTACTCAGGCCGAAGTGGCGGAATGGCAGACGCGTCGGATTCAAAATCCGATACCCGCAAGGGTGTGTGGGTTCAAGTCCCTCCTTCGGCACTTGCAAAAAACGCTGGCTTTCCCCGTCTTTTTCAGGGTTTTCGCTCGCCTTTATGGAATTCTGTTCATTCTGAACGGTTGTATCATTCTGTCTCAATAAATTGCACTCAGACAATCTGTTTGGGCCAAGGTATGGGCCAAGGGAATTTGGCTCCTTCCCCATGGTCCCGGTTGCCTTCGCTTGATCTATCGCCGGTTTCGCTTCCAAGGACGGCAGTTGCTCAACCGCTCCCGACAGGTCGCGCAAGGCCACGTGGCAATAACGATCCATCGTCAACGTAATCGTCGAATGTCGCGCCAGGGCCTGGGCGGTTTTCGGATTCACTCCCGATTGCACCAGCCAGGTGACGTAGCTATGACGCAGTCCGTGAAAGTCGATTCTCTGGCCTTCTGAATCCACGACGGCCAGGAAGTCATCTTCGATGCTCCCGTACCGTTTAATGCAATTCTGGCGCGCTTCGTGGGCATCTTTCGCCAGAACCTCGGAAGTTTTCCCCAGACGGCCAGGCCAAAGCCGCTCCCCTGCCCTCTTGTGTGTCAGCCAAGGGTGAAGCATTGCGACCAGCCAGGCAGGCAGCGGTTGCTCGACGCGCTTGCGGTTTTTGGTGTACGCATTTTCGACAATGACCGTGGGTTGATCGGCTTGCAGGTCGAAGGATTCGCGCGTCAAGGATGCTAATTCATTCCTTCTCAAGCCGGTTCCCAAAGCGACAGCGTACAGCATCGCTCGATCCGGCCCCGACAGTCCAAGTCGCTTGGCTTGACTCTGCTGGGTCGATTCGATCAGGGCGCGGGCCTCGGCAATCGACAAGGCGCGTCGTTCATGGCGTGCGTCCAGCTTGGCGTTAAACCCGTTCAGGTGGGCAATGGGATTGCCCTGGATACGCTGCTCCTTCAGCAACCAGTGAATGAACCGTTTCACCGCCACCAGCCGCTTGTTCAACGTTCGCAATGATAGTCCGCGTTCTCGCAGGTCGTTCAGATAGCCTTGCAGCTTTGCTCCCGTGATTTCTAGCAACTTGATCCATCGGCACTTCTCGGCCGCGTCCCTGATGGCGTGCATCGTTTCGTGGATATGCTGCCGAGTTACTCGCTTGTGGATCAGTGATTGCTCGAAGTCGCAGAGATGATCGGCCAGTAGCTTCTTGGCGTTCACCTCGAAATGATCCGTCAATCCCGCCGCCTGCCGGGCCGCTTGCTTCTCTAATTCAACCGCCAGGGCCTGGGTCGCCGCTCGATCCTTGAAACCTCTTCGCTTGTGCCGTCGCATCTCAGGATCGTAGAATCGTATCCACCAGCAAGGCGATTGCTTGCGGATTGCTCCAGGGTCTGACGCCTTGCATCGTTTGCCGTTGGCATCGACGAAGTAGACGGGTTTGAAAATTTCAGCCATTATTTTCCTTTCATGATTCCCAGGAAACTACCTTGAGTTCAAAAAAAGGTCAAACATCATTCGTAGAGCCACCCTGAGCGTCTCCCCTTGCGCGACGGCGAGGGGCCTGGCCTGGCGCCGTCGCCATCGTCGGAATCACCCGCCAAGGCACCCATTACAGGTTTCTCATAATAAGATTCTGGGGGGGGGCTTCGTTCGCCAGATTGCCAAGTTGTTGTAACTTGGCAATCTGGGAATTTCTAGGGGTCAAAATCTGCGAATTCTCAATGTTTTTCCAAGGTTGCCAAGATTGCCAAGATCATGTGGAAAATAGAACCATCGACAATTGGCACAAGTGCTGTCCCTATCGAAACCGCACACTTGAGGGTCATGAGGTGGCATTTTCTGAATCATGTTTCATCCCCCTCGGCCAGGGCCTCCCCCGCCAGCCTTGCGTAATAGTCGTCCGGGGGGCCATCTTCCAGCCACGTATCGCCGCTCGCGGGCTTGTCTACACTGTCTACGTCTACGGTATTGCCGCTTGCAGGTCGCAGTTCGGCATCGTCTACACTGTCTACGTCTACGGTATTGTGATTTTCCCAGGGAAAACCGCTATTACCGTAGACAGCCGGTTGCGTCGCCCCGGGGCAATCGGGAATACCGTAGACATGTTGACGCGTAGACACCGTAGACAGTCGGAATCGACGGGTCGGTTGCCCGCGTTGGCCAGCCAGGGCCTGTTCCCAAGTGCCACGGCCAGCCTTGGCCAGCCCTTCCAGCGCCTCTTCCGCCGCGCCGGGTTCTTTCAGCCATCGGCACCCCTGCTGCACTTCGCGCGCCGTCACAGGGCCGCCTTTGCGTTCGATCCACTCCACCAACCGGCGCTGGTCACGGTCCGCGTCGGATTCGTCCAGCATGGCGTAGACGCGCCGGGCTTCATTCTTGAACCACTCCGCCAAGAGGATGCCGGCTTGCATGCTCTCGGCGTCGAGTACCCGCTCGTCGGTCAGGTCGCCGGCTGCCCAGCGGACGTAGTGGATGACCAACGCCAGCCGGGTCGCGTATTCCTCCAGCTTGGACCAGGCCGCCGACAGGTCGCCGGTCAGGTCCACATGTTCAATCGCGTGCGCGTCGTAGTAAGCGGTCCAGGCGGACTTCGCCAGCGCGTCCAGCCGGACCAGGACCGGCCGGGCTTTGCCGTCGTCGCCCTGGTCTGGTTGCAGTCCGTAGAGCCGGTCGAACAGCTCGGCCAGCTCCGCTTCCGCCTTCGGGTCGATGTCGGCCTCGGTCCACTTCTTGGCCTTCCGTGGCGGACAGGACAACAGCAACCGGGCCGCCAAGCCCGATTCGCGATGCTCTCTGCTCAACGCCCGCTGCAGGATGCCGGGTTGAATCCCGCCGGTCACGCACACCGCCGCTTGGGAAACGTGGATCGTGCGCGAAATGCCCGTCTTGCGGTCCACGATGATACCCTCGGCGTTGAACATCGACAGCCAGTTGGCCGCGTCCGTGACAGCCTTCCCTTTCCCGGCGTAGCGGTCGAACGAACCGATCCAACCGGCCAACTCATCGCGGGCCAGCAACAGGCCGCGTGGGTTCGTCATCAGGATCGGGGCTAGTGCTTCGACGGTCGTATCTGCGACGATGTAGCGTTCGGCGTGGGGCGTGTCCGGCTTGGCGGGCGGTTCTTCCGTGGCGTTCTTGGACCGCTTCCAGGCCGCGTAGTCCTTCTCCCACTGGGCCAGCTCCGTTTCGTGCCGCTTCATCTCTTCGGCGTGGCGCTCCAGCGCCTTCCGCTGGCGTTCGCGTACCGGCCGCATGACCAGCCGGAAAGCCGGGGTCTTGGCGGTCCCGCTCTCGCCGACGATCGCGCCCCAGAGGATCGGCAGAACATGCCAACCGCGTTTCAGCTCCAGCCGTCGCGTGGTGCCGATGGCCGCCGCCAGCGCGACCAACAGCGGGAGCGCCAGGTAGGACGGATCGCAACCAATGGCCCGCGCTCCAGCCGCGACAAATCCGCGAATTGGCTCAGGCAACGTGTCCACGGGGAATGGACGAAAGGCCAGGTCGTCGGCCTCAATGCTGGGCCGCCACGGTTCGGCCGCCTGGGCGAGGGTTTCGATTTTGGCCCGCATGCTAGCCGGCTCGGCTGCGTCGCCGTGGCCGTCGATCCAGTCCACGATGTCGCCGCCTTTTGGTAGCTTTGGCAGCTCGACGATGCGGACCGCCGGGGCCGGCGTCAGCTTCGCCAGGATGCCCGCGACGGTTTCAGCATACTTGCGGCCCGGCTCGTCGTGGTCGGGCAAAATCCAGACTTCCTTGCCGGCGAGGGGCCGCCAGTCCGTTTTTCGCGCACCCATCGCCCCGCCGCTTGACGTAGTCGCCGCCAGGCCAATGCTTCGCGCCGCGTCCGCGCATTTTTCGCCCTCGACCACAAGGACGCGCTTTGCCGCCGCCAGGCCGGGCAAGCCGTACAACGGGCGCGGGTCTTGCATTGCTCCAATTCGCCAGCCGTCCCCGTGCCGGGCCACGGGGCGGATGTCCTTGCCCGTTGGCCGGTCCCAACGAACCACAACGCCCACGGGTTCGCCCTGGGCGTCGTGGTAGGTCCACAGGGCCGACCGTTTGCCGTGCCGGCGTTCCAGCTCGGCCACGGCTTCGTTGGCCGTCGTAAAGGTTCGTCCGTTGGACGCGGGCTTGCCGTTACGGTTCGGCTTCGAGTCGGTCGCCGCGAACAGGTCGCGCAGCTCCAGGCCGACGGCCGCGAGGACCGCCGACGTGTCGCAACCGGCGTGGCACTTCACCAGCGCCGTGCCGTCGTCGCCTTGGGCGATACTGAGGCTTGCCCGCCGATCATCGTGGGCGGGGCAGCGGGCCATCCATCCGCTGCCGCTTTTTTTCGCACCTGACAAGTGAGACAAAATAGTTTCAATGGGGGTACTCATACGCTCCCCCCTTCCTTCGTCATCGCGTCCCATTGCGCACGGCCTGGGCACCCAGCGCGAATCCAGGCTTGCAGCTCGTCGGGCCGATAGCGTTGAATTCGCCCAATTTTTACTGGCCTTGGGCCGATTTGGCCTGCGGAAATCTTTCGCCATAAAGTGGCCAAGCTAATGCCCAGCACCTTCGCCACGTCGCGTGTACTTAGAAGCTCCATCTTTTTGCCCTCTGGTGTTTTTTCAGGCGCAACGTGCACCTTCCACCAGTTGGCCGGGATTATGCGCTTTCCGACGCGCATACCGCGCGCATAGTGTTCCACTAGAACGACTTGCAGCGCGCATAATTTGTCGATTATGCGCTAGCTTTCGTGGCGTTTTTTCGCTTTTTGACGTGATGCAAGATGGCGTGATCCGTGGTTAAGGTCGTGATCTTCGAGGGAGTCGTCTTCAATCATCTCGGCCATAACCTGCGGATCGGATGACGTGATGGATGGTTTGCGTTTCGGCGGTGCGAGGTCAGGCAGGACGTTGCCCGCTTCGAGGTATCGCTTAACCTTTCGGACAACCCTTGAGATAGTCCCTTGATTGACCTTTTCGCCGAGTAGCTCTACGGAACGTTTGGCGAGTTCTGTTTGTGTCATGCCGCCAATGGTGCACGCGCGGTAAATGGCAATAGCTTGGGCGGAAGGTTGCTTCATCGTTGCGGCCGTGGCCTGGGATTGCTGGGCATTGATGGCCGGCGCTTGGGGCAGTTCGGCGATAATGTACTTTAGCCGCTCGATGGGTTCGAACAGCGAATTAAGCCATTCCTCTTCCTTCTGCCATCGCTCCGACATCTTGAACATGAAAGCGTCAGAATAAATCGAAGGGTGACCGCATGGCCTGGCCATCAGCAGAGCATCGAACAGGTCCACGCATCCCTTGACGAATTCGCGCTTAGTTTCAAGATTGGGTTCCGTCCATCGGTTTTTTTGGCTTGCTGCAAGCAGCTCCTTATCAAGCCGCGCGTACACGTCCGCTTTCAGGTCCGCGGAGTTCTTGTGCTGCTTGAGAAGGGGCGAGCGTAATTTGTTCAGTTTGTCGCAGACCAAGCCTAATTCTTTAGCCGCCGAAGCATGATGCACGCTGAAAATCGCCGCGTGCAGCGTGGACAACCAAACGTGAAGGTCGATTAGAGACGTGATGGGGACTGGAAGCGTAGACATGGTGCTGTTCCTCTGGTGTCGGGCCGATGCCCACGGGAAGCAAGGAACAGCGTTTGCCTCTCCGTGGCATCGTTAAGCGGGGATCAGCCGCAAGCCCGATGGGCGATTATTCAAAAATGATACTGGCATGTCAAGACCGATGAGAAAAAATTGCTCTAGATGTTTTAATGGCAACGAGCATACAACTGAAAACAAACAGTGTATGAAATTGCTACTGTTCCCTGGTGGCGTCGATTCGGTTTTTCGCCAGGAAGGACCCACCACCAAAATTTTAATTCATGGTGTAAAGCGCGAAGGTGGACGCTCGGTCCTTCAGTCGATGCCCCAGAGATTATGCCCCCCTACCCCTGAATACGTGCGAAGCGTGTAATATAAATCATGCTCGTGTTAGGTTAATTCATTTCGTCGATGCTCTGCCCTTCACCGGGGTAGCTATCGTAAACGTGCTGATACACGGTGTCGCATTTTAGCTGATACAGTTCCGGCGTGAATATCCGGGGCAGGTCGTCCAGCACGGTTTTGACTGTGGAAATTACGTCGGCACGGGTTCGCAGTTTTTTTCGCCAGTCCAGCACCAGCTTGGCTTCCTTGAGAGTTTGCAGCAGCTTTCGGGCGACCGACTTTACTTGCTTCTTGTCCGCCGCCGTCATGTCGATTTCGGGCTTCATCAAGATGTCGAAGACGGCCAGTTCCTCTTCGGTCAGTTGTTCGCTAACGCCCCGCTTTTCCTCTGCGCTCAACTCTTGAGCGAACGACATGAGCTTGGCGAAAAAGGTGTCAACGTCCATCCCCTTGTTGTACTCTTCGATCAACTTCTTGAATTTATCAAGCAGGTCCATACGGGTCTTATTCAATTGAACCATCCTGGCCAGCTTCGCTCCAATTCTCGCCTTCAACTTCTCCGCTTCGATGCGTTTGTTGGCCCGCTTGGCAAAGTGGGCCTTGAGCGCCTCGAAATCAATCTGGCTCAGGTCGATGAGCGATGATTCTTCCGTAGCGTGGATCACATAGCCCACGGTTGCGATGGACTCATCCAGCAATTGCCCGACCTTATCCATCAGGTCTTCAATGCTGGCCTCTTCCGTGAACGACCGGATTTTTTCCGCCAGCACCGCAAGGCACGTTTTGACCGGGGCGAACTCGTTGGCCTTGGGGTCGGGCAGAATCGCCTTGTACAGCCGGACCACCTGCCCCGACAGCGAAATATATTTCTTTTTCAACTCGTCGTTCAGGATGATCTTTTCCACCGAATCATCGACGGCGGCGACCACTTGCTGATCAACCAGATGCCTTGCGGCATCGTCAAGGAAGGCGACCCGCTGAAAACCCGCCGCCTGCAAAATGGGAGTAAGATTGACGCCCCGTTCGGTGCAAAACGCCGTCGCTTCGGCAATCGCTTCAATGAGAGCGGCAACCAGTTCTTCTTTTTTCTGGATGGGACACTCGCCCTCATTCACCCCGCCGCCCGACGATGACCCGTAGATGGCCAACGCCTTTTGCAGGTCACGGAACACGCCGACGTAATCCACGATCAAGCCGTTGTTCTTTTCCCCGAACACCCGGTTCGCCCGTGCAATGGTCTGCATGAGCGTGTGGTTCTTCATCGGCTTGTCGAGATAGATGGTTGAAACGCAGGGGGCATCGAAGCCGGTCAACCACATGGCACACACGAACACCAACCGAAACGGATCGTCGGCGTTTTTGAATTTGGTTTCCAAGTCCTCCTTCACCATCCGTTCCCGGTGCTTCGTAATGTCGAAGCCCTTTTCTTTGAAATAATCAACTTCGTTTTGCTGCCCGGACACCACCACGGCCATGTCGGTGGTTTCCATGTATTTGATTTTTTGTTCCAAGCCGGGGCGCTTGAGTTCGTCCGCCAGCGGCAGTTCTGCTTTCAGGTCGGCAAGGTAAGCCCCCCAATGCTTCCTCACCTTTTCGTACATCTTCACGGCGGTCAATTTGTCGATGCAAATGACCATGCCCTTGCCGCCCTGTTCCCGGCCCATGAAATGAGCAACCAAATCTTCCGCCACTTTCTCAAGGCGGTCGTCACGGGTAATCAGGTGGTACTCACGGGCGAACTCCCGCTCTAGCTTCTTCTCCTGCTCATCATCCAACTCGGCCTCTTCGATCAGGGCTTCCAAATCTTCCTTGAAGTTCTCGTTGGCCAGTTGCAGTTCGGGGATACGGTTTTCGTAAAAGAGGGGTACGGTCGCCCCGTCTTCGATGGACTGGCGGAAGTTGTAAATCGAAACGTAATCCCCGAACACTTCCTTGGTCTTTTCTTCCCCCGCCATCAACGGCGTGCCGGTGAAGCCAATGAATGCCGCTTTGGGCAAGGCGTTCCGCATGTTCAAGGCCAGCGTGTCATATTGTGAACGATGGGCTTCATCGGTCATCACGATAATGTCGCTGCGGTCGGAGAGCTTGGGGTACTTCTCGCCCCGCTTCGTTCCGAATTTCTGAATGAGAGTGAAGATGAAGCGGTGGTCTTCGGACAAAAGTTGCTTGAGATGCGCCCCGCTGTCGGCTTGGCACTCTTCCGTTGCGGCGGCAGTGTTGCGGAAGTTTTTGTAAATCTGGTTGTCCAGATCATCCCGGTCGGTGACGACAAGGAAAGTCCAGTTGCCGGGAATCTTTCGCAAGACCTTTTGCGAAAAGAACACCATCGAAAACGACTTGCCGCTCCCTTGGGTGTGCCAGAACACACCCAACCTCCCCTGATTTTGTTTTATCTTTTGCAGGGCATCGACGGAGTTGTTGACTCCCAGATATTGGTGGTTCTTCGCCGTTACCTTGACCAGCCCGCCCTTGGATTCATCGAAGACGGTGAAGTTCTCGGTCAGGTCTAAAAACCGGATTGGCTCACACGTCCCCCGGATCACCGTTTCCAGCGATATGATCCCCTGTTCGCCTTCGCTGTTGATTCGCTTCCAGTCGGAAAAATGCTCCCAACCCGCCGTCACGCTGCCGACCTTGGCTTGGCTCCCGTTCGATAAAATAATGAGCGAGTTGAACCAGAACAGTTGCGGGATGGTCGCCTTGTAGTCTTTCAGGTTGTGCTTGTAGGCGTGTTCCAGCTTGCCGTGGGATTTTTTTAATTCGATGAACAGCAGCGGCAGGCCGTTGACGAACCCGACCAGATCGGCCCGGCGTTTGTAGATGTTGCCGGACACCCAGAATTGCGAAGCAAGAAAGTAATCGTTGTTGTCGGCGTCGTTCCAGTCGATCACCCGCACTGTCTCATCGGTTTCTTCCCCGTCGTCATTTTGGAAACTCACCCGCACCCCATCCTTGAGTAACTTATAAATCTCCCGGTTCGCATGGGCGAGGCTCATGGCGCTGCGATCCTTCGCCAGTTCGTCCATCGCCAGTTGCACGGCGTCGTTGGCAATACCGGGGTTGAGCTTCTTGATTGCCGCCCTCAGCCGGGGCCAGAGGATCACGTCGTTAGTTGTTTCCCGACCCAAGGTGGAATTCGTGGTGCCGACCTTTTCATAGAAGCAATTGGCGGACGGCCAGCCCAACTCTTCAAAGAGGGCAATCGCCGGTTGCTCGACCAAGGCATTCTCGGAATAGTCGTTCATGATTTGTTAACCACGAAAGACACGAAAAAGGAAAAGACAGGGATGGACTCTTCCTGCTTCGTATTTGTTCGTGCTTTTCGTGCCTTTCGTGGTTCCATTCATCACAGGGCCAGCCGTTGGATCGTTGCCTTCGGATAATCGCCGAAGTTGACCAATAACCCCAGCCGGTAGCCCGTCGCTTTCAGGTAGTTCAACACCTGCGCCTGATGTTCGGGAGCGACGGCCTTCACCGCCTTCAACTCGACGATGATCTTGTCGAAGCACACAAAATCGGGTTTATAGGTTTGCAGCAACGGTTGCTGTTTGTAGACCAGCCTGAGTTCAGGTTGGGCGACGAAGGGGATGCTTTTCAGGGCAAACTCTTTCGACAGACACTCCTGATAGACGGCCTCCAAGAATCCGCATCCCATCTCCCGATAAACCTCGAAGATCGCCCCATTGATGGCGTAGCACTCGTCCTTATACAGAATCTCCCTTCCTTGTTCGTGTTTTTCGTGCCTTTCGTGGTCGTGGTTCATGCTTCGGCCTCCACCAACGACGGGTCATTTAAGGGGATGCGTGAGCGACAAAATCGCTTGTCGATCATATTTTAGATTAAGTGAGCGACAAAGTTCGTTGCCTGCAATCCATGAGCGACAAACCACGGCTCAAGTCTCTGTAATCTGGATCAATTCGGGAAATCGGTAAACGGCAGCGCGACGCCCTCTTCCCACACGCAGCACTTTCAGCAACCCCTTGACAACACACACTTTGAGAATTCGTCGGGCCGTTGGTTCCGGTATTCGAGAGTGCGTAATAAAATGACTACCGCTGAACACCGGTTTACCAAAAAGAAAATCTAACGCCGTGATCGCATACTGGGAATGTGTCTCTCGAATCATCCATTCTTTCTTGGCCTTGTAGAGGTCGAGGATCTTTCGCGCTTTTACCTCATTTTTCACGGCCTGCTCGGTCAGGGCCTGCAGGAAGAATTCGCACCAACCGGTCCAGTCATCATCGCGCGACACGGCCAGCAACTTGTCGTAATACAGTTGGCGATGGGCTTCCAGATGTTCGCTCATGTAAAACATCGGTACATGAAGCAGTTTCCGCTCGAACAAGAACAGCGGAATCAGCATACGCCCCAACCGGCCATTTCCGTCGAGAAACGGGTGCAACGATTCGAACTCCGCATGCGCGACGGCCAATTGCACCAGATGATCCGGTTCCCTGCCATGCAAATATTTTTCCCAGACGCCCATTCCCTCGTGGACGTGTTCCGGCGCGATCGGGATGAAGCGGGCTTCTTCGATCGGGCGGCCGTGAACGCCGATGTAGTTTTGAACGACTCGATACTGGCCGCGTGACTTGTCGTGCCCACGCACCCCCGAAAGCAGCGTGGCATGCACTTGCTTGATCAACCGGCCGCACAACGGAACTTTCTTCAACAGTTCGACCGCCTCGTTCAAGCCTCTGCGGTAGTTCAACACCTCGACAATGTCCGCCTGTTTTTCGGGCATGACACGGCTTGGAGGCCCTGCCGCTTCATACTCCAGCACTTCCCCCATCGTGGCCTGCGTTCCTTCGATGCGCGACGATAACACCGCTTCCTGAGTCGTCAACGGGGCCAGCAGGATCGAGGCGTTCGGCACGGCGGCGAGCAAACCGTCATAGCGGGCCAGCGCCGCGTTGGCCGGGCCGATCAGCGGGACCAGCCGCCGCCAATCGATTTGCCGGGGCGGAAATCGCCCTGTGTGATAGGGCACAGGCCCTGTATGAGGCGTGGAAATCGTGCGCGGGGAAGTCTTTCGAATTCTGGTCATGCTTCGGCCTCCACCAGCGGTTCCCCGGTTTCAATGTCGAGTTCTTCCACGTCGAGTTGCCCGCTAATCAGCTTGGGCAAGAGCAGGTCACGGGTCGTTCGGAGATTCTTGTTTTTTCTCAAAATGACTTCGATGTTCTTCACAGCCGGGGCAACAAGGGCGTCAAACTGTTGAACCAAGTCCGCTGGCGGGACAATAACTTCAAGGTCTGCCAGTAGCTTTGTGGTTAGACTTCCACGAGAACTTCCGTCGGAAATCTGCCGGAACTGGTTGTACCTCCGCATCAAATCAAAAAACAAAAAATTGTCTGTAGCCTTTTTCCCGTCAGCGGTCAGGGCGATGGTTGACTGATTGATGTAACAATCAAGGCGTAGCATTGACGTTTGACCACGAGTCTTTCCTTGCCCAGCACTGGCGATAACGGTGCAGCCAGATCGTGCAAATCGGGTGCTCGAATTCGAGACGCCTTCTTGTGTGATTGTCTTGTCGGTCTCGATAATAAAGGTGTTCCCGGTTTCGCCAGATGAAAGCCACGGAATGTCACCACCCCAATACTCATCTGTGCTGGTGCGTGGTGTCCCCCCGCTGGTAATTCTTTCGCAAATCGTTTCCAGTCGAGCAACCTTCCACCCCTCGGGAATCTTGCCCAGCGGAGAGTTGGTTAGTTTTACTTTTTCGTGGCCGGGGAAGCGGAAGTTGACGAACCATTCCCGGTAAATCGCTTGGGCCATTTCTTCCAAGATGGCGATTCGCCGGGTGTTGTTCTCAATCAGGTCGTCATACGCCGACAACACCACGGCAATCTTGCGTTGGGTTAGGAGAGGTGGGAGCGGAATTTCAAAGGTTTCGATTTTGGATTTTGTCAGCGCCTCCCTTGTAGCGCCCCCTTGTGCTATACTCATCAGTTCGGCTTTGTACCGTGGGGAGTTGATACACGACAGAACATAATAGGGATCGGCTTTTGCTGGGTCGATTCTGACAAGTGCAACGTGTTGATTCACCCTCGCTGGAAGAAGCGAGTCGGGAACCATACAGCAGCGTGCGACCGATGCCCCTGTAATGTTGAGCAAAATATCTCGACTGGCGACCTGCACATTATCGAGTTGAGCGGCCTGTTGTTCGTCTATAAACGCCAACCCCTCACGTTCAAAACCAAAATCATAGACGTTGAGGCTCCGAATTAGGGATATGCCTTCGGTTTTATACGCTTTCTCCCCGCCGGCGGGCGTTGCTCCACTTCCAATTTTGGTTGCAATGTCTTTGAGCTTAACCTGTGCCCATTGTTTCATGTTGCCGCCTCCAACAGCTTGGCAACATTGGCCGCAATGCGTTCTTCCAACTCACGGGCTTCGCTGTTGAGAACTTCCAGTTCTTCGTTGAGTTCTTCCAGCCGCTCGGCAAAATCAAACTCATCTTCCCCCTTGTCCGCCACGCCGACGTAGCGACCGGGGTTGAGGCTCCACCCTTGGGCTTCGATTTCCTTGAGCGTGGCGACCTTGCATAGCCCCGCAATATCGGCGTACTTGAGCTTGGGAAACGTCTCTTTCAGATCAGGTTCTTCACCGGGGAAATCTTCATCATTACCAGCAATGAATTCCGGCTTTTCGCCCCGGTACAAGCGGACGATATTGGCGATGAACTCAATCTGCTTGGGGCTGAATTTGCGGTGAGCACGATCCACCTGCCGGAAGATATGCCGGGCGTCGATGAACAACACCTTGTCCTTGCGGTCGGTCTTGGCTTTCCCTTTGTCCAAAAACCAGAGGGTACAGGGGAGCGTGACGGTGTAAAAAAAGTTCGGGCCAATGGCGATCATCACATCGACGGCATGGGCCAGCAGCAGTTTCTTTCTAATTTCCATTTCCGATTGCCGGGCATCGGCGGCGCTGTTGGCCATCACGAAGCCCGCCCGCCCCTTCGCATTCAAGGCGGAATAAAATAATTCGATCCAGAGGTAGTTGGCGTTGTCGGCCTTGGGCATCCCCAATGGAAAGCGGGGATCGTCTTTGATTTTTTCTTTATCGACCTTATCGACGTTGAACGGCGGATTGGCCATCACGAAGTCGAACTTGCCGACCGATTCGTGCAAGTCTTCGTAGTAGGTGTTTCCCTGCCGAATGTCGCCAGAGAGGGCATGGACGGCAAGGTTCATTAAGCAAAGCTGGCGGGTTTCATCGACCCGCTCTTGCCCGTACACGGAGATTTCGACGCTGGGGTTGTGCTTGTGGGCCTTGATGAAATCGGCGGACTGGACGAACATGCCGCCCGAACCGCAGGCGGGGTCGAAGATGCGCCCGTGGTACGGTTCGATGATTTGCACGATCAGCTTGACCAGCGAAGTGGGAGTAAAAAACTCCCCGCCCTTTTGCCCTTCCGCACGGGCGAAATTGCCAAGGAAGTATTCGTAGATTTTGCCGAAGGTGTCCCCCTCGGCATCGACCGCCAGTTGCGAGAAGGTCTTGAGCAGGGCGACCAGCGTGGAATTTTCGATCTTGGTGTAGCTCTTGGGCAGCACGCCCTTGAGTTCTTCGTTCTCGGCTTCCACCGCCTTCATCGCTTCGTTGATGGCCTTGCCGATGTTCTCCCCTTCGGGCAGGGCGAGCAGGTGAGAGAAGCGGGCCTGCGGCGGCAGGAACATGACGCCCTTGGCCTGATAATCTTCCTTGCCGATACCCCGCCGCCCGGTCCCTTTGCCCGCCAGTTCTTTTTCCGCCTGCGTGAAGCGATGGTCGGCGTAGCGGAGGAAGATCAACCCCAGCACGGGCACGGAGTATTCCGACGACTTGAGCTTGCTGTTCGCCCGTAGCTCATCGGCGGACGCCCAGAGGCGTTTTTCAATTTCGGTATGGTTGTTGGCCATGATGGTCTGTGATTTTGCGTTTCGTGAGAAGAGGAAGTAAAAATCTATCCTACGTTGGGTCTTGCACCCTCGCAAGCAAGCAATGTTGGCAGTTATAGAACTCGACGCCAGTCGTGATTTTTTCCCCATGCCCCTAAGCGGACGAAAGCACCAGCGCCAGGATGGCCGCTTTGATGTGCTCAGGAAGGGTTGGCCATGCGTGAATTAGCCTCTGCAATTCGGCGTCAAGTTGCGTTTCATGGGCCAAGGTATGGGCCATACGGGAATGATTTTGTGACGTAACCTCTTGTGGCTGAATAGGATTGCGTTTTTTGGTGTTCGGATTCAAAATCCGATACCCGCAAGGGTGTGTGGGTTCAAGTCCCTCCTTCGGCACTGCTGCAATCGTTGAGCGAGCGCTTTTCTCGTCGCTGTTTGTGCCCCCTGCCCTGGACCAAACTCAGCGGTCCCCGAGCTTCTTGCCGAGACAGAAGAGAAAGTGCTGGCTGCGGATGAACAAGGCGCCGTTGGAAATGGCGGGGGTGGCCATGACATAGTCCTCCAACGCGTTCTCCGCCAGCAATTCGAATTGCGGACCCGCTTTCACGACCCGCACGTCCCCGCTCTCGGCGAAGAAATAGAGCCGGCCGTCCGCCGCCAGGGGCGAGGCGGTGTAGCTGTCGCCGCCCATGCGTTGTTTGTAGATTTCCTTCCCCGTGGCCGCTTCATAGCAGGCCACGATGCCCGAATTCGAGCAGGTGTAAAAGTAGTCGCCATACAGGATGGGCGTGGGCATGTAGGGGCCGCCGCGCATCCGGCTCCAGGCGATATGCTCGTTCGTCTCTTCTTTTTCCTTGAGCGAGATGTCGCCGGCGGCGCCGGGCTTAATGGCGAAGATGGGCTGGATCGGCCGATTGCCGCTGGTAATGAAGAGCAAATCCTTTCCGCAGACTGGCGTCGGCACGGTGACTTCCGACTTCTTGGCCAGCCGCCATAGTTCGACTCCGGTCTTGGGATCGTAGCTGCGGGCATATTGAGCCGCGTTGGTGACCAGTTCCGTTCGGAGGGAGTTGCGCCAAATGACCGGCGAACTCCAAGAGGGGATTTCATCCCGCGGCGTGGACCAAACCTTGGCCCCATCTTCCAAGCTGAAAGCGGCGATGAAGGAATCCTTGCTGAGGTCGCATTGCAGGATGCACAGCCCATCGTGGATCAAGGGCGAATTGCCGAAGCCCCATTCATATTCGCGGTCGATGGCGAAGCTGGAGTCGAGCGTGGAGAGGTCGCGCTTCCACAGCAGTTTGCCATGGAAATCGTAACAATAGAGCCCTTCCGAGCCGAAGCAGGCAATGACGTGTTTGCCGTCCGTGGCGGGGGTGCAGTTGGCCTGGCTGCCTTTCAAATGCCGCTTGATCTTGGGCACGCCTTCATGGGCTTTTTGATTCCACAAGATGGCCCCCGTGTCGCGGTCGACGCACAGGACGTGCCAGGTATGGACCGTCGTGTCGTTGACGGAGGCGACGTCGCCATAATTGCCGATGCGGATTTTTTGTTCCGGCATGCCGCTGACGGCGGTCGTGATGAAAACGCGGTTGCCCCAAATCACCGGGCAGGAATGGCCCAGGCCAGGGATGGCGGTCTTCCAGCGAACGTTGGCGCCTTCCCTGACATTCCAAGCGACGGGAGGCTGCTGCCCATCGGCGATTCCCGTGCCGTCCGGGCCGCGGAAAGAGGGCCAATTGAGGGGCGAGGCCACGACGTTGCCGCCGAGGTCGATGGGCGTCCTGGGTTTATCCACGGGTTTGAATTTGTAGAAGGTGTATTCGGCTGTGAAGCGGGTCATGACCAGCTGCACGTCGCCGCCCACGCGCTGGACCCGCAGTTTGGCCCCTTCCGCACCCAGGGGAATGAATTCATCCGGTCCGATGGGCTTGAGCCAGCGGCCGCCAAGCACCAGGCCCACGTCCTTGAGCGCGAGCGCCAGCTTGCCGCCGCCATCGCTCTCGTATTGGCCGACCAAGGGTTCCCAAGCTTTCTTGTCGTCTTCGCTGGCGGGGGGCAGCGGCTTGGCTCCCGCCTTTTTCAAAGCTTCCTGCAGGTCGTTGTTTTTGGCGTTCGTGGCCGTGTACAAGCTGGCATCCAGGGCATCCTGGCCGATCGCGGCATGGTCGAGAATCATCTGCGCCATTTTGGCGTTGTTCATGGTCGCCGCGGTGAACAACGCCGCATCCACGTCCTTGGCACCGGACTTGATCAGGAACTCCGCGACGTCCATTTTCATGCCCGCGACGGCGTAGCTCAGCGGAGTCTGATACCAAATGAAATCGCGGACATTGACGTCGGCGCCGCGCTGAACGAGGAGTTGGATGACTTCGAGATGACCTTTGCTCGCGGCGATCCACAAAGCCGAAACGCCGATTTCATTCTTGGCATTCACCTCCGCCCCGGCATCCAAGGCCGCCTGCACGGCTTTGACGTCGCTGGCCCGCACCGCGGCCCACAAGGCGTCCCGATTTTCGCTGCCCGACGCGGCATGGAACCAGCCCATCAGGCCAAGCAAAGTCAGCAGCCAGCTTGTTGCGAGAAGACGCATCTTGACTCCTTGAATATGCATGGGCCGCGAGGATCAGTCCAAAATGGAAGCGCGCCAGAACTTGTCTGACTTCTCGTCATTCGATCCATCCACTCGAGCATTGACCCGATTGATGGTATTCCATGGGGATTGATCGCGTCAAGCGCTCAACGACCCCAGAGGCCAGCCATGGCTATTCGGGTTTGGCCGGCGGTCTTTCCCGGGCGACTTCGGCCACGCGTTCGGCCGGCAGGCTGGGCATGGGGGGCAGACCCAGGATTTCTCTGGCTCGATTTAGGGCGTCATCGATGTGCCCCGTCACGTTTTGGCTTCCAAATTGTTCATACTTGCCCGATCGATCCAGGGCGATGAGCGGCTGAGCGTGGATTTCCGAGAGGATCATGGCGATCCCTTCCCGGTCGCATTTATGCTTCAAATCCATGAGAGCATGCATGCCCGTGGCATCCATCGAGGGCACGTGCCGCATGCGCAAGATGAAGACCTTGGTGCCCGAAGCGATGGTGGAAAGGATGTCCTTGACCTTGTCCGCCACGCCAAAGAAAAAGGGACCATTCACCTCATACACCTCCACGCGCTTGGGAATGTCGCGCAGGGCAATCGCATTGGGATCATCCACTTCATTTTGGATGGCGTCCCGCAATTCGCGCGTGACGACGGAGACGTTGGTCACGTCGGCCATCCGCTTGATGAAGAGCAAGCAGGCCAGGACCAAGCCCACGGGCACGGCGACGGTCAAATCGACCAACACCGTCAAGGAGAACGTGACGAGCAGGACGCTGGCGTCGGATTTCGGCGCTTTGAGGAGCGAAGTAAAGGCATGGATTTCCGACATGTTGAAGGCCACGATCACCAGGATGGCGGCCAGGCAACAGAGGGGGATGTATCCGGCATAGGGCGCGAACAGCAGCATGATAATGAGGAGCGTCAAGGCATGGACCATGCCCGCCACGGGAGTGCGTCCGCCCGATTTAACGTTGGTGGCGGTGCGCGCGATGGCGCCGGTGGCGGGAATGCCCCCGAACAAGGGCGAGGCGATATTGGCTATCCCCTGGGCGATCAGCTCCATGTTCGGTCGGTGGCGGCCCCCGATCATGCCATCCGCCACCACGGCCGAGAGCAGCGACTCGATGCCGCCAAGCAAGGCGATGGTGATCGCGGGCTGCCATAAGGCGTTGATTTTCTCCCAACTCAAGGCTGGCCATTGGGGCGTCGGCAAATGGCTGGGAATCGCTCCAAAGCGATCTTGAATGGTTTCCAGGTTGAGGTGAGGAAACCATTTTTTGATGACCAGCGCGATGGCCGTGGCGAGGATCAAAACCACCAGGGGAGCCGGGATTTTGATCTTCAGCTTGGGCCAGTAGACCAAAATGGCCAAACAGAGCAAACTGAGAACCAAGGCGGTGGGATTGATCGTGCCGAAGTTTTCCCAATAGATCTGGCATTTTTGCAAAAACTCGGGCGGCAGGTCGCTGATCTGCAGCCCGAAGAAGTCCTTGATTTGCGAGGAAAAAATGATGACGGCGATGCCGCTGGTGAAGCCGGTGGTAACCGGATAGGGGATGAATTTAATGGCGGCCCCAAGTTGGGATGCTCCCATGATGATGAGCATGATGCCTGCCATGATCGTTGCCAGGATCAAGCCGTCCAAGCCGAACTTCGGTGCAACCACGATGGCGTAAATTATCGGGATGAAAGCGCCCGTCGGTCCGCCGATTTGGACGCGGCTGCCGCCCAGCAGGGAAATAATGAAACCGGCCACAATCGCCGTGTAAAGACCTTGTTCGGGTTTGACTCCCGATCCGATGGCGAAGGCCATCGCCAGGGGCAAAGCGACGACGCCAACGATCAATCCTGCCGTGACATCCCCTAAGAATTGTTGTCGACTGTATCCTTGTTTGAAACACGTCACCAACTTCGGGACGAACATATGAATGATCCTTCAGACCTACCGAATAGTTCGCCGTGGCCGCGCTTTGGCATCCAACCTAAAGGCGAGAATCACTCGACGGCGAAATGGTATTCAGGTATCATAGGAATCGAAACATGCCTCGAAAGACTAGCCTCTTTGTTCTGCCACGGCCCCCCCAAAGAGACGACTGCTCAATGCCCCGATGGATCATCCTTTTATTGATCATCTTGCTCACCAGCGGCGCCGTTTGGTGCTGGCCGGCGTCTGATCCCCGCCCGAGTCTGGTTCATCAAAGTCACAAAGCAGCGGCGAGCGAGCCGCCCATCGCTGCCTTCATGGGGCAATACTGTTTGACATGCCACGGTGGAAGCAAGCCTGCGGGGCAACTCTCGCTAGATAAATGGACGGAGCCGAAAGCCCTTGGCGAAAATGTTTTGCTCCTGGACAAAATGTTGCATCAGCTCGAGGAAGGCGCCATGCCTCCCGAGGAAGCGGAGCAGCCCGCCGCGGAAGAGCGATCGTCCATCCAACGCTGGCTAAGGGAACAACGGGATCGGCAACTGTCCAAAGTCCCCGTCATGCCGCCGCGGATCACTTTGCGGCGGCTGAATCGGTTGGAATACAACCTGACGGTGCGCGACCTCTTGGGGGTGGCCTTTCAGCCGGCCGATGACTTCCCCAACGACGACATCGGCTATGGCTTCGACAACATTGGCGACGTCTTGACGGTCTCCCCCCTGCTGCTGGAAAAATACTTAAGAGCAGCGGAAGCCATCACGAACCAGGCATTGACGGCGCCTAAACCGGTCCCGCCCAGCAAACGGCGCGTGATCGCTCGCGACCTGCAATTGCAGCCGCGCAGCCGGCGTTTCCTGGCGGGGGAAAAGTTTCGCTTGCTGGAAACCGGCAAGGCGACGCTCACCTTCACCTTTCCCAGCGATGGGGAATATATCTTCCGCTTCAGCGGCCATGGCCAGCGAGCGGGGGAAGACCCGCCGCGCATGCGTTGGCTTTTGGACGGCCGGGAACTCCACACGTTTGAAGTGACGGAAGCCGAGCCGCGCTCGCAAAAGCTGGAACATCGCCAATGGGTTCAGGCGGGGGAGCGCACCTGGACCATCGAGTTCATCAATCCCCACCGCGAGCCTGCCCCGGCGCCGGATACAACGGAAAACCAAGATCAAGAGACGAAGAAAGAACAGAAACCGCCGCGGCAAGAGAAGTTGGTTCGCCGCCTGGCGATTGAGCTGATTGAAATCGATGGTCCTCACAAAGCCCCTGCCCCGCCGCCGCCTCAGAGTTATCAGAATGTGTTCAGGGTGCGTCCAGGCGGTGCGTTGTCGCCGCACGACGCGGCCAGGCAGATCATCCTCCCCTTGGCCGCAAGGGCCTATCGCCGACCCGTGACGGAGAAAGAAGTCGATCAATTGCTCAGCCTCTTTGACGGCAGTCAGCAGGCGGGCGAGTCGTTTGACGCCGGCGTTCGACTGATGGTCCAGCGGCTCTTGATCTCTCCCCATTTTTTGTTTCACGTGGAACGAATTCAGCCGAAGACCAGGGATCAACAGGGAATTGCGGAATTGGATTCCTATGCCATGGCATCGCGCCTCTCCTACGCCTTGTGGTGTTCGATGCCGGACGAGGAACTCTTCCAATTGGCCGAGCAGGATCGGCTGCGCGATCCCGAAGTGTTGTCCAAGCAGATGCGGCGGATGATCCAGGACGAGAAAGCCCAGGCCATGGTTCAGGCCTTCACGGGGCAATGGCTCCAGTTGCGGAAGCTCGAGGAAGCCACGCCGGACCCCAAGCGCTTCGCGGGGTTCACGGCAGAATTGCGCCAGGCGATGCGATTGGAAACGGAACTGTTTTTCATGGAGATCCTGCGCAGCAATCGACCGATTCACGACCTGCTCAGCGCCGATTTCACATACATGAACGCGCGCTTGGCGGAACATTACGGCATCCCCGGCGTCCAAGGGCCGGAGATGAGGCGGGTTTCCTTGAAAGGAACGCCGCGCGGCGGCGTCTTGACGCAGGCCAGCCTTTTAACCGTGACCTCCAACCCCACGCGCACCTCTCCCGTGAAGCGCGGCAAGTGGATCATGGAGAATGTGCTGGGCACGCCTCCGCCGCCGCCCCCGCCCGGCGCGGGTGATTTGCCCGAGGGGGAGCAGGCTGAAGCCAAGGGCAGCGTCCGGCAGCGTTTGGAAATCCATCGATCCCAGCCGCAATGCGCCACGTGCCACACCCGGATGGATACCTTCGGCTTTGCCCTGGAGAACTTCAACCCGATCGGTCAATGGCGGGATCACGATGGATCGCACCCCGTGGATGCCACCGGATCGTTCCCCAACGGCCAAACGTTTCGAAACTTGCCCGAGTTTCGGACCGTATTATTGAGCAAACAGGAGGCCTTTCGGGTAACCTTGATGGAGAAATGGCTGACTTTTGCCCTTGGGCATGGTCTGCATCCCGAGGATCGCCCCTGGCTGTTGGCCTTGGCCCAGCAAGTGAAGCAGAAAGAAGATCGGTTCATGGATATGATCGAGGTGCTGGTGCTCAGCGATATCTTCCGCAAGACCCGAGGTGAATGATGCCCATGACGACAACGCTGTCTCGGCGGACCTTGTTGCGCGGCTTGGGAACCGCGATCGCCTTGCCTTGGCTGGAGGCCATGGCGCCGACGACGGCGCTGGCGCAATCCATCGTCTCCGCCGACCGGCAAGCCCCGCGGCGGCTCGGCATCGTTTATGTTCCCAATGGCATTCACATGCCCGCCTGGTCGCCAAGCCAGGTCGGCACCGCCTTTGATCTGCCCGAACTGCTGCAATCCCTGGAGCCGTTTCGCGACTATTTGACCGTCCTTTCCGGCTTGACCTGCGACAAAGCCCGGGCCAATGGCGATGGTCCGGGAGATCATGCCCGAGCCATGGCTGCCTTTCTGACGTGCATGCAGCCGCGAAAAACGAACGGCGCGGATTTTCGCGTTGGCATGTCCATGGATCAATTAGCCGCCCAGCGCATCGGCCAGGCCACTCGGCTGGCTTCCCTGGAATTGGGCATCGAACGCGGTCAATTTTCCGGGGATTGCGATTCAGGCTACAGTTGCGTTTACTCTGCCAATCTGTCCTGGCGGACGCCGACCACGCCCATGCCCAAGGAAGTGAATCCCAAGAGCGTTTTCGAGCGGCTGTTTGGCGCGGGCGATCCCAACGAGTCGCAAAAGTCAAAAGCCTTGCGGCTGCAGCAGCGCAAGAGCATTCTCGACCTGGCCCTCGAGGATGCGCAGGATCTCAAGACCAAACTGGGTTCCAGTGATCAACGCAAGCTGGAGGAATATCTCTCATCCATTCGCGACGTTGAGAAACGGCTGGATCCGGGAAATCAACCTCCGGCCGCGATCGGCGCTCTGTCGTTGCCGGACAAACCCCCGCAGGCTTTGCCCGAACACATCAAACTGATGTGCGACCTGGCCGTGCTGGCCTGGCAAACCGATAGCACGCGCATCTTCACCTTTGCCCTGGCCAATGAGGGCAGCAATCGGAGCTATCGCTTCCTCGGCGTCAACGAGGGACATCACGAACTCTCGCACCATGGCCAGGACAAGGATAAGCAAGCCAAGATAGCCAAGATCAACCATTTTCACATGCAACAACTCACGTATCTGGTTGAGCGGCTACATGCGGTCAAGGAAGGGAACGATTCCCTCCTGGATTCTGCCATGCTGCTCTACGGCAGTTGCATCGGCGACGGCAATCGGCACAACCATGATGAGTTGCCGATCCTGCTGCTCGGCAAGGGCGGCGGCCAGATTCAGCCTGGCCGGCATCTGCGCTTCAAACGGGAAACCCCCCTGGCCAATCTCTATCTCAGCTTGTTGGATCGCCTGGGGGTCCGGGTAGACCGGTTCGGCGACAGCAACGGCCGGCTCGAAGGACTGAGTTAACCATTCCAATAAGGGTGCGCCGTTGACGGTTGTAGGACGCTTGCCGAACGGGTAAACCGCTCGGATTAACGAAAGCCTGCCCTTATCGCAATTTACATCGATCAGCCTATTTAGGAATTTGCTGGGATTGCCTCCCCCCCTTCGGCACGTCCGACCCGGCGCTCGAATAATAGACACATGGGGTATCGGAGATTCTCCGATCCGACTTTTTGGGGGCTTGAACCATGTGTCGCGTCAAAAAACTCATCCTCGCTAGCTGCTGGTTGGTGGGCTTCACCGCCTATCTAGCGGCATCGGACTGGAGGCCCGTGGCTTCCACGACCAGTGAGCGAACGCCGATCGCCAGCGCCGGCTCCAAGGTGGAGTTAGGCAAGCCGAAGCCGATGGCTCTACGGTCGCAACCTGATTCCGTGCGTTTCGTTTCTCAGGAACGCAACAACACGCCAACAACGCCAAGCTCTACCGGCTTGGTCGTGGGGGGCGATCCCTTTCGTCAATCAGAGAGCTTCCGGCATTCGACGTTGTATGCCGATCCATTCCAGTCCTCGCAGCCGGTGGTTCCGGTCAGCGGCTTTAATCCTCCCCTGCCTGGAGGGGAAGAACAGTATAACTGCGGCGTGATCATCGATGGTCCGCCCCCCTCCACGGGACAGCCTTGGTCGCAATGCGGCGACAAGGGTTTTTGGGATCGATTCCCCTGGATCCCCAGCTTGAGTTCGTTCAATTTCCGTAGCGATCATGATTTCGATCACATGATCTCGCCCATGAGCAACCCTTACTTCTTCGAAGATCCCCGATCCTTGACGGAGTTCCGGCCGATCATCCTTTGGCAAAAGCTGCGCGGCGACAACCCCCTCACCCGAGGCGGCGACGCGGTGTTGTATACGTTTCAAGGTCGATTGGCCTTCAACGAATATTGGTCTTTAGTCATCCACAAGTTTGGCTTTACCACGCTGGACGTCGGCGATGATCCGGTCAATCCCCCGCTTGTGCCCGGCGGCAGCGGCTTAACCGATTTGCAAATCGGTCCCAAGTTCACCTTCTGGCGCAATCGCGACACAGGAACCATCGCCGCCTTGGGCGCGAACTTTGAAATTCCCACCGGTTCGAGCCGAGTTCTGCAAGGGAACGGCGGCGCTGTCACTCCCTACTTGACGGCGGCCCAGAGGATCTGGGATTTCAACTTGATGGGCGCCGCGGGATATCGCTTTGGCTTCTCCAGCCAGCGAGCCGACATGTTTTTTGTCAGCGGCCACATCGACTACAACTTCGCCAACAAGTTCTTCCCCCTGGCGGAAATCAACTGGTACCGTTACACCAAGAACGGCAATCGTTTCGCCAGCGACGTCGAAGGCGGCGATGCCTTCACGGTCGGCAGCGACAACGTGAAGGGCAACAATCTCCTCACCGTCGCCTTGGGCGCCCGCTACAAGTTTTCCGAGTCCTTCCAAATCGGTGCCGCCTACGAATTCCCCGTCATCAAGGATAATGACCTGATGCGGTGGCGGCTGAACTTCGATTTAATCTTGCGCTACTAGACGGGAAATGGATTCTTACGCTGCAAGACGGGAAGCAAGACGAGCATGCCGACGGGGTCAATCCCGTCGGTTTTTTATTTGCCCGGTTGGATGATCGTTTGATCCAGGGGCAGGTCGGAAACTGTGCGGACTTGCATGCGCGACCATACGGTTTGCATCTCGCCGAGGTACCATTGGAAGATCGCCATGCGGCGCGGGGCCTCTTCTTGAGGCAAACGCTTCAGCCAATAAAGAAAGCGATCCGCTTCGGCTTGGGCCGCTAGCCTTTTGTCATTGGCGCGGCTAATCGATTCACTTTGGGTTCGGGCGGCATCTTGCCTGGCCAACGAGATTTCGGTGTGCTTTTGGCCAAGAGCTTCCCGTTCGGCGATGTCGCGCTGCGTCCTGGCCCGATTGACTTCGCGATACACCTCCACGAGTTCCTCGGGCGGTTGCATGGACTGAATGTTGATTTGCTCGATGCGCACGCTCAAGCCGAGCCTGGCCGCGGCCTGGCCGAGATAGGTTTGCATCCTAGCTTCCAGTTGATGGGCTTCGCCGAGCAGAACGGGATCGATGCGTTCGCTGGCCAAGGCGAGGACCATCCCCTCTTCGGCCCAGCGGGCCAGCAACGGATCGATTCTGTCCTGGAGCAGCATGAACGCCGCCACCGAGCGCGGGTCCACTCGATAGTAAACGGATAGGTGCACGTTCAGCAAATGATTGTCGCCGGTCAAGACCTGGCCTAGCGGCAGATATTCCAGGTTGGGATTGTCATCCACCACGAAGCCCACCATGATTTGCCGGCGCTCATCCACCGCCACGCGATCCACCTGATCGATGCCCCAGGGAAGGCCCCAATGCAAGCCTGGACCGCTTGTCTCGGGCAAGACGCGGCCGCAGCGGCGAACGACGGCGATTTCCCCCGGACGCACCTGATAGAATCCGGTTGCCAGGTAGCCCAGCAGCAAGATGCCGAGCCAGAGCCATTTTTTCTCGAGAAACACGGTCATGCGAAGCGGTTCCGATCAGTGGCAAGGGGTTACGGGGAGTTTGGCGGCTTGGGCACGGTCGTCGATTCCAAAATCGACCCGCGGCTCGGGTCCAAGGTTGATGCAGGGGATGAAGGTCCAGGCGGCGTGATGCCCGGGACTTCCTTGAACCATTTGAGCAGCGGATGATCCAGAGAAAGAATGAGCTGCGTGCGATCATCGGCGAACATTTTTTGATAGGCGCGCAGCAGCCGGGTCATGCGGTACAATTCAGGGGCTTTTTGAAACGCTTCATTCAAGATGCGGGTGCTGTCCGCCTCGGCCTGCCCCTCCAAACGAATGCGGTCCGCTTCGGCCGCCGCCCGGATGCGTTTGGCTTCGATGTCCCCCTCGGCCCTGATCTTCGACGCCAGTTCTTCACCCTGCAAACGGTACAGGTTGGCTTCCCGTTTGCGTTCTTCCCGAATCTTGGCGAAAAATTCGGAACGCACTTGAATGGGATGATTGAAGCGTTTGAGGCCGATGTCCATGATCGCCATGCCCAATTGATCCGCTCTTTGCTGCAAGGATAACAGCCCCTCTTGCGGATCCGTCGAGCCGGTGGGATAGGGTGCATTGCGAATGCGCTCCATAATGGCGCGCAGTTGCAGCCGAGCGGGATCGGTGTTTAACAGCTCGTTGAGCGAGATTTGGCTCAATTCCACTTTGAGCCGACTGATCACCTGGCTGCGCAGGAAAGCCCTGGCCCGTTCCATATTGCCGAAGCTGCGGACAAACCGATCCACAGCCTGGGCGTCGCCGTTGGCTTCCATCGAGCCGATGCGCCAGCAAACGAAGAGGTCGAACGTCAAAGGCAAGGGTTTATCCGCGCCGCTGTCGTCCCGATCGCGGATCAGAAGCTCCTGCGTGGGGATTTCCAGCAAGTCCAAGCGGCGGTCGAGGCGCAAGGCCGATTCAATTGGGAAAGGCCATTTCCAATGCAAACCCGCATCGGACTGGCCATCCCACGTCGCCACGTGCCGGCCAAAACAGGTCAGGTAAACGTATTCGGCCTGATCGACAAACAGGATGGACGTCCGCGCCAACGCCAGACCAATGAGCAACAGGACGACCAACCATCCACGCCATTTCATGGGAACACTCCTCAAGGTCGATCTTCGCTCCAAGGCGGCCGATCACGACCCGTGAAACTGGGGGGGCGAAAGCGGAAGGCGTCGGGCAAGAGATGGATTTGCCCTTTCACTTTGGGATCGCGCAGGATTTTCCATCGGCCCTGGAGCCATTGCTCCGCCGATTCGATGGACTGGCGAAACTGCCACATCTCCGCCGGGGAAGCGGCCATCGCATCCGCCATGCGTTCCGCCCATGCGGCCCATTGCAGATAGGCTGCCATCCCCGCATCGGGAGCGAACGGCAAAGGCGGCATCAGGGGCCAAGGAACATGTAGTGCCCCATGCATGGCCAAAAATGCATCCCGCTCGGCTTCGGCGCGAAGGCGGGCTGCATCATAGTTCGCCTGCCATGCGGCTCGACCGCGAATGCGATGGATGTTTTCCGATGCCAAGAGTCCATCCACTCTGCCCTTTTCTTCCGTGATGCGCCGGCTCCGCTCGCTGTTGGCTCGAGTCACTCCATAATAGGCATCCACGACTTCCAAGGGGGGATGAACGTCTTGAAACGAAAGATCCCGGACGTCGACGCCAAGGCGGTCGTATGCTTCCGCCTGCAGACGGGATTTGAGCCGCAGCATCACGGTTTTTTGCAACGTTTCCCTCTGCCCGGACAGAACGTCCTGAAACCACTGCTCAGCCAACAATTCCCGCAACACACTCTCGGCCAGCGCACGCAGGATTTGATCCGGTTCCGCCGCGGCGAAGAGGTATTTCCGAGCGTCGCGGATCGTGTAATGGATCAACCATTGCAGCTCGATCAAATTGCCATCTCCGGTGAGCATGAGTGATTCATCGCGTTCCGCAAGGACCATGCCGCTATGAGGGCTGGCCCAGGTCAGCGGATCGGCGCCGGTAGCGCCAGGGCGTTGGCTGCGATACCCCACTTCCACGCCGCGGAGGCGACGCGGTTCGACGCGGAGCACCTGCTCCCAGGGCCAGGGCCAGCGCCAATGCAGGCCAGGCTGCAGTTCGCTGTCGAGGGCCTTGCCGCAGCGCACCACCACTCCCACTTGATCCGCCTCGATGATCCAGAAGCCGCTGGCCAGATAACCGGCCAAGAACAACAGCAGCGCCGCCGCCAGGGTCGTTCGCCAACGCTCTTCCAAACGATGGAGGAGATCGTGCAAGCGGAAGCGGTCGATCCAGTCGTCGACGGCTTGCGAGCCTTGCCGCAAACGCTGCCACCATCCGCCGGCGGGTGCTTGACGTTCGAACCAGAGCAAGCGCATGGCATTGAGGAGCACGGCCAAAGAGCCGATCTGATGGTAGATCGCGGCCCAGATGGGGGCTTGCTGCCGGCCCGCTTCCGACCAAAGGGGCAGGATCCAGGCGGTCAGCAAGACGCCGATGAGGTTCACACCGAAGGCGAAGTAGAGGATATTTTGCCGGATGATGGCCACGACCTGCCGCGACAGTCGGATTAAGAGTGGCAATGGTTGCAGCGGTTCGCCCATGAGGATGATGTCGCCAGCTTCCGCGGCCAAGTCGGACCCCACGCCGCTCAAGGCCAGTCCCACGTCGGCTTTGGCCAGGGCCAGGGCGTCATTAACGCCATCGCCGATCATGGCCAGGGACTTCCCTTCATGGCGCCAGCGATCCACCCACTCCGCCTTGCGCTCCGGCAGGCACTCCGCCATGACGTGCGGAATTTGCAGAAGTTCGGCGATTCGTTTTGCTGGAGCATGCCGATCCCCCGTCACCAAGGCAATCTCCTGGATGCCCAATTGACGAAGCTGTTCCAAGGTTGCGGCGGCTTCGGGGCGAATGGTGTCCCAGACCCCCATGGCCCCCAAGACCCGCCCTTCGACGATGAGGAGCAAGGTGGTTTGACCGAGCTGGTCCATTTCTTCGAGGCATTGCGACAACTCCGGCGGCCACTCGATGCCCGCTTGCTGGGCGAAGGCCACGCTCGCGACCAGGGTTGCGCGGCCCTCCACGCGCGCCCTCACCCCAGCGCCGGGAAGCGCCTGGAAATCGGCAATCTCCTTGAGCGCGAGGTTTCTTTCCTGTGCGGTCCGCAGCAGCAGCCGAGCCATCGGATGTTCGCTGCGCTGTTCCACCGAAGCGGCCAAACGCAGAACCGCTTCTTCGCTTTGGTCCGCCTGCAGTGGATGGATTTTACCCATCTGCAATCGGCCTTCGGTCAGCGTGCCGGTCTTATCAAAGAACAGGGCATCCACCTTGGCCAATTGTTCGAGCGAAGACACGCCTTTCAACAACACCCCCGTCTTGGCCAGTCGCGCGACTGCCGCCATCAGCGCGGCGGGCGTGGCCAGGATCAAGGCACAAGGGCATGCCACGACCAAAACCGCCAAAGCCGGGTAGATCGCAGCTTTCCCAGGGGATGGCTGATGGCGACTCAAGCCGAAATGGAAAAGAAACGTCAAGAGCGCCAGACCCAGCACGACGGGTAGAAAATAGCGTGCCATGCGGTCTACCAAGCGTTCCACTTGCGTTTTCCGCTGCAAGGCTTTGGCCGTCAAATCGAGCATGCGGCCCATGACGGTTTGCGTGGCCACCTGTTTGGCTTCCACGACCAGCGCCCCAAACTGGTTGACGGTCCCCGCGAAGACGTCGCTGCCCGCGGCGACGTCCGTGGGGATGCTTTCCCCCGTGAGGGAGCTTTGGTCGACGCTGGAATGACCATCGACGACCACGCCATCCACGGGCACGCGCTTGCCCGGCAAGATCATGACGCGGTCGCCTGGTTTGACTTCGTCGATGGAGATTTTGACCGTTTGCCCATCCCGTTGGACCAAGCACATGGGGGGAAAGGTCTCGACCAGTCGGCGCAGCGCTTTTTGTGTGCGCCCAAAGGTGTAGGCTTCCAGGCATTCGCCAATCAAGCCAATGAGGATGACTTCCGCCGCGACGACGGGTTCTTGGATCAAGAAAGCCGCCACGACGGCGATCAACATGGCCAGGTCCGCTCCGATGCGGCCGGCAAACAGACTGTTCAGCGTGGTGTAACAGAGGCGAAAAAGCCCCAGGAGTGCTGCCAAAACCACGAAGCGAATCGTCCAGGAGCCGATGACCAGACCCGGATACGGCTTGATCGGCGACACCCCCATCATCCAGCCCGACAGCCAAGGCCAGGCTTCCAGGCCAACCAGGACGAGAAGCAGCCCGGTAAAGACGTAAAGTCCCAGGTGGCTTTCCTTCTGGAAGGGGCGTTCAATCGAGGTGAGTTCCCGGTGCATGCATCACTCGACAGGACAGGAAGCGGCCCTCCCTGGCACGAGTTGAAGCTAGATTTCGGCTGGTTTTGAGACCGACTTCTTGGGGGTTCGGACGATGGGGGGCATGATCCGACTGCCGAAAATGGCCCCTGCGATCATGATGGCCAGGATAATGACCCATGCGGAAGCCAGATCATTGAGCGTGGGTGTTTGTTCCACCTGCAACAGGATAATGATCGTGTAGCCGATGCATGTGAAAATGCCGGACCAAATCCCCTGGGCAGGCCCATAATTCGAACCGGACCCGGCAATGAAGCCGCCGAGGAGGATCGACAAGCCGGAGATTAGCAAGCGAAAGATGCGAATCTGCACGTTGCCGCTATCGATCATCTCGCGAAGCTGAAAGGTGTTTACAAACCAATAGAACATTTGCATCGAAAAAAAGAATCCCGCCAAGGCCATCGCCGTGCCCAGATACACCTTGATCCATTGGACCTTGACCGTGAGAATATTGAGGCCCGTGATCAAGTCGCGAACACTGATCGAGCGCTTGATCCTGGGTTTTTGACTGACTGCCACGGGCACGGCCGGCTGCAAAGGCCGCCAAAAATAGGAGCCGACCTTGGCTCCCAAGACCCCCATGCCCAGGGACAGCAACATGGCCATGACCAATAGCCAGGGCGTGATGTCACCTGTATAGCGCGCACCGGCTTGCATGAGGCTCACGACGGTATTGATGAAGCCCACGCTTAATCCGTAAAACAGCCATTCCTTTTGGCCGGAGCCTGCCAGGAGCGTGCCAAAAAAGAGACAGACAATTTGCAGGCTGCCCCAAACAAGGAAGCCCGTGTAGCCGGCCCATGCGTAGGTTTGTTCGGTGAAGCCAAGCCCCAACAAGCCTGCTTCAATCAAGCGTCGAAAGGCCAGGAAGCTGCCTTGAGCGACCATCAGTCCAATGGCCAAGCGCAACCATGGGTCTTGCGACCAATGGCCGGGAGCGAGTGGATTATCCCACGGTGTTTTAACGGCTCTGGGTCTTCGATGCGTATGCAAGCGAATCGCGGGTCGGCAATAAGGGCATTGCTTGCCGAGATAAGATTGATTGCAAGTCGGACAGGTGGTCATCGTCGTTGACATGGGTGGGTCCGCTCGCGTGGCCTCTTTCGCAAACTCGGGGTGAAGGGATTCCCCTATCCAAGAATATAACGATAATGAAGGGGGTACGGCAATCAACCTTCTGGTAGATAACGCGAATTCATTCCGAACCAGGCCGATACGATGCTACCTCTTCCCGTTTCCGTGGAAAGCCGCCGCGTTTTCTTGAGAGCCAAGCGCGCCGTGGCCACTTTGTTGGGTGGCAGACAGCACAGCGTCTTCAAAGGGGCGGGCCTGGCCTTCGAGGAAGTCCGGCCCTATCAACCCGGCGACGACGTTCGATCCATCGATTGGAACGTCACGGCGCGCATGGGGCAACCTTATCTCAAACGCTACGTCGAGGAACGGGAACTTCATGTCTTGCTCGTGGTCGACATCAGCCCAAGCATGCATTTTGGGACCGCGGCCCTCAGCAAGCGATCCGTGGCCATCGACGTCGCCGCCTTGATCAGCTTGATCACCATGCATCAAAACGATCCCCTCGGCTTGCTTCTCTTCGCTCATGACGTCGAACATTATGTGCCGCCCCGAAAGGGGCAGCGTCATGTCAGGCGGGTGATCCACGATCTGCTGACCATGCAGCCCGATAGCCAGGGATCGCGGCTCCGCAAAGCCCTGCAATTCGTCCAACAGGTCTGGCGGAAACGCGGCTTGTTGTTTCTGATCACTGATTTATGCTATCCGCCCACCGATGCTTCGCTAGCTTCCCTGTCCCACAAGCACGACCTGGTGGTGCTGCAAGTCACGGACGCGAGGGAATTGACCTGGCCAGCTTTTGCCGGCGAAGTGTGGCTTGAGGATATGGAAACCCAGCAGGTGCTTCCCATCTCATTGCCGTCGTCCCGTTCTTCATCAAGTCCCCTCGCCCAGGCACGCGCCCACGATTGGCAACGACGGAGTCAATCCTTGAACTTTGATCTCGTTCCCTTGCATACGGATGGCCATCATTTGCGGCGGATGGTGCATTATCTGCGCCATCGGCAGCGATCGAACGCCAAAGGCTCGCGTTGACACCCCCTGCCCCACCGCTATGATGTGAGACATTCACAAAAGTCATTGCAACCATGACACGGAGGTCGGAGATGTTTCTTTGGGATGTTCTCCCTCCCCAGCTTCGCCTGCGTTCAGATCGCCATTGGCAGCTGCCTTTCCGCATCATCCTGACTCTTCATTTGTCTGTTCTTCTGATGGGGTGCGAACCGCAACCTGGGATGAACAAGGCTCAACCTCCCGCACTGGCCAAGCCGTCCTCCCTCCCGGCTCAAGCTCCATCGGGCATCGGTTGGTCATCCAAGCCAAGCACTTCATTTCAGGAAGTAGCTGATCCAAGAAACACCATTGATCCCGTGTTGTCCGCTCCGCGCCAACGAGTGGATTTGGGCGAGGTCAACGTCGGCGATTTCAGGTCGATCCCTTTCCCCATTCAAAATCACAGCCCGAACCGATCCCGCGTTCAAGTCGTGCACAAGAGCTGCTCCTGCATCAAGGTCAGCATCGAACCGCCCGTATTGGAGCCGCAACAAATAGGTCAGGTTGTGTTTCAATGGGAAGCTGACTTGGAACAACTGGCCTTGGCAGAGGAACTTCAGGTCCGAATGACTGCCGATGTTCAAGCCGATGGCGGTCAACCCATTCGCTTTGAAGCCACGGCCCGTTATAAGCCAACGCTGATGGTCTCCTTGCCTCAAGGGCGATTGGATTTCGGTCAATTGGATGCGGCTGATCTTAAAGCGGGCGCCAAGGCGGTGGTGTTTGAAATCTACTCCCGCGCGGACGGGGGGCCATCTCTCGACCTCGATGTGCGATCGAGCCATCCAGGCCTGACGGTGGATGAAGCTCAACCATTGTCACCAGAACGGTTGGCCATTTTAAAAGCAAACCATGGCTATCGCATTCGAGTCGTGCCGAACCCGCGGCTGGCCGCCGGCCCATTTCGCGAACAGATCGTGATTCATTCACCAAGCAGTCGCAAGCCTATGAACATGTCCGTGAGCGGCCACGTCGTCAGCGGAGCTGTTCATTTAAGTTCGGAGAACATCAATCTGGCGGCTGCACAGCTTAGCATGAGCCGGGGGTATCGCTCAGCACCACTTAGGATTCGCCTCCGCTATGAACCCGGCAGGTCGTTGACGCTTCAGAGTGTTGCACCTCGGCTATTGCAAGCGGAGTTAAAGCCCGTGAAGGACAATGAATGGGATTTGATTCTGATCATGCCGCCAGCAAGTGATGCCGCTTGGGCGAACATTAGGAAAGAAGATTTGAACGAATGGCTCTCTTTTGGGATTCCCGATGGCGAAGTGCTCCTGTCGAGCGATCACAGCCAGGTGACGCAACTGCGGATTCCGATTATCGGATCGCCCCTCAAGCCGTAAGGAAAAAGGCGACCGATTTTTTCCTATGCCTGTTGAAACCAATCGGGCCGCGAACCGTTCGGAGCGAACGATGCGCGGCCCTTTGGCATTGGCTTGGATAAGCCTTATTGAGCGGCGGCTTTTAACGCTTCCAGCGCCTTGGCATAGTTGGGTTCCGCCTTGGCTTCTGGGACATATTCCGCATAAGTGATCACGCCATTTTTGTCGACGACAAAGACGGCCCGGGAAAGAATCTTCGCTTCATCGATCAAAACGCCAAAGGCTTGTCCAAAGGAGCGGTCCATGTAGTCGGATAAATTGGACAAATTCTCGATCTTGTGGGTGGCATCGCCACAGAAGCGATTTTGGGCGAAAGGTAAATCCATGCTTACCGTGTAGCAATTCGCCTTCCCAGCCAGGGAAGCCAATTCTTGATTGAACCGTTGGGTTTGGGTGCTGCAAACCGGTGTATCCAAAGAAGGCACCACGCTGAAGAGGGTGGCCTTGCCTCCCAGGGCATCTCCCAACTTGACAGGAACCAGGCCCGTTCCAGGCACGAATTTATGGCAAGTGAAATCGGGTGCTTTGTCCCCGGCTTTCATTTCTTTGCCCACCAAACTGACCTGTTTGCCCGCAAAATTAAAGGCATTAGCGCGCTTTTCCATGGGGTCGTCTCCTAGGTGAAATACTTGACACGGAAGGATACTTTTCAAGTTATGAGCCTGGCCGCTCAATGGCCAATGGGGGATTCGGCCTGTCCCAAAACCCGTTTACGTCGATCGGGAAGCTTCAATGGGAACCGTGAAGAATTGGGCGTTCCCCTTGAAGGGATAAAACTTGACGGGCCGAGGGTTAGCCAGCACGAAGCCGTACATGCCCTGGCGTTCGAACCACTTGGACAGGTTGCGGTGGAGCCGTTGATCCTGTTGGAAAGCCTTGAGAGTGCGGTAAAACTTGCAGTCGATCAAATCGACTTCACCGATGACGCCGCCGAGCAATTCGGTAGTGGCGCGGGAAGCGGCATCAAGCAATTCCCATCCCGTCGGTCGCTCATCTGGGATGCGGGCGGCATGCAAATAGATCGTCTGCCGAATACGGGTCGGCCAGCGACGTATTTCAATCGACTTCAACCCATGCAAGATCAAACTGCACCAAGGTTGCTTGATCGAAAGGGCATATTGCCTGCTTGCATGTTGGATGACGGCCGGTTCCTTTGAATCGCGTTTCATACATCATTCATCCACCATACGTTCAGATTCAATCGCAGGCGCTCCAGGCCATCCCATCATCGTCGGTCGGATAGCAATCAAGGAGCGATTCTCGCCCTGCCCCATGGCCATTTTCTGACTCTATGGAAGCAGTGGCAAGCAAGAAAGGCAATTCCGTGCCAACGAGGATCTCAGGAGGAAAAATAACCGATGATGTGTTGCTGCCCAGGACGAATCCAGTTAATCTGAAAATGAGGCCTTTTCCACTGCAGGGGCAGTTGGAAGAAGGTGAGGAGTTGCCTGTTGCGCGCTGAGACCGAGACTCGAGAGGTTCCATGTTCAAGGAGGGGAGCCTCGCGTGGCGTGTAGGATGGCCTGATGGCAAACCGTATTGAACCGCAAGCCGAACCCATACCCGGTTATCGATTGATCGAACGCCTGGGCGGTGGCGGCTTTGGCGAAGTCTGGAAAGCCGAAGCTCCTGGTGGATTGCTCAAGGCCATCAAGTTCGTCTATGGCGATCTGGAGATGGTCGATAATGATGAAACCGTCCGCGCCAATCAAGAACTGCGATCGTTGGAGCGGGTTCGCTCCGTGCGTCATCCCTTCATTTTGTCGCTTGAACGCTATGAAGTGATCAATGGCCAACTGATCATCGTGACGGAATTGGCCGATCGCAATCTGTGGGACCGCTTTCGTGAATGCCGCAATCAGGGTTTGAAGGGCATCCCAAAGTCTGAATTGTTCAACTATGTAAAGGAAGCCGCGGAAGCCCTGGACTTGATGAATTTGCAGTATGATTTGATGCATTTGGACATCAAACCGCAAAATCTATTCCTGGTTCACAATCACATCAAAGTGGCCGATTTTGGCCTGGTGAAGGATTTAGAAGGGCTCGTGGCGTCGGTCACAGGCGGGATCACCCCCGTGTACGCCTCGCCGGAGACTTTTGAAGGATACGTCAGCCGATATAGCGATCAATACAGCCTGGCCATTGTCTTTCAGGAGTTGCTCACCGGCTACCGGCCCTTCATGGGGACCAATACGCGACAACTCATCATGCAGCATCTGGAGGGAAAGCCCAAACTGGACCCGCTCCCCGAAGAACTGAGGCCCATTGTGGCTCGGGCATTGAATCGGGATCCCAATCAGCGGTTCTCAACTTGCATGGAGTTCATTCAAACGATCCAGCAAAGCGTTCAAGGGTCTGCCGTCCAGCCCGCTTATCGACCGAGTCAAGAAACGCCGCAAGAAATGCCATCGCCTTTAGCTGCGCAGGATGGCGTCAAGAGTGAAGCCGTGCCCGATGGTTCACCAAGCCGCTCATCCGCCGTCACGCCAATGGGAACAGCCCAATCTTTTCCTTCCGTCCATTCCACGCAGTTGGCCAGTGATTCGGCCTCTTTTGTGTTTTCGCCCACGTCGCGCAGTTCGGCCCACAGGCAGCCTCCGAGCCAAAGAACCGAACAAACGGGAAGCGGCATCCTCGTTCCCGCTTTGATCATAGGATTGGGGCAAATGGGGCGGGTGATCGTCAATCAATTGCGTCAGGAATGGCAACTGCGCTACCCCTTGCAGGACAGTTTACCCCATATCAAAACCTATTGCATCGACACCGATCCGCAGACGCCGCCTATGATGGTGGGAACCCCCACGGCGGCATCGGAAGAGGTAATCGTTACCAAGCTGAACCGCCCCACGCGGTACATTCGTCCACGAGACACCCTGCCGCCCGTGGAATCGTGGCTGGATACGAACATTCTCTATCGCATGCCCCGCACTTTTGAAACGAATGGCATTCGCGCCTTTGGCCGGCTGGCATTCATCGAGTATTCGCGCGGCATCGCCTCCAGAATTCGCCGCGACCTGGAGCATATCACCGCGCCGGAAACGATGACCGAAGCGGAGCAGCACACCTCCCTGAAACTGCGTTCCAATTTTCCTCGTGTTTATGTCATTTGCTCCTTGAGCGGCGGCACGGGCAGCGGGATGTTCATCGACCTGGCCTACGTCGTCAAGCAGCAGCTTCGAGACATAGGTTTCCCAAGGCAGGACGTGATCGGCATTTTCCTCATTCCCTCCGTGGGCGATCAGGGGCAAGCCGACATGCCCCAAGCCAACGCCTTCGCCAGTCTGAGGGAACTGCATCATTACATGGTGGCGCGGCAACCGTTTCGGGCCTTGTATGAAACGGGCTGCGATCCGCTCGTGGACAATGAGCCACCCTTTTCGCAAGCCTTTCTGTTACCCTTGCCCGATTCCAAGGACCTGGAGCAACTACAGGAAACGCTTAAGGTGTCGAGCGGGTTTTTGCATCGCAGTCTGTTGACGCCGCTCGGCAAGACAGCCGATCAATTTCGCGCCAAGCATTCCGCCACGGCTTCCCCCTTTCACAGCGTCGGCATTCGCGTGCTCGCTTCGCCGCGTCGTCCATTGCTGCGCAGGGCCGCTAAGCGGCTAGGACTCTTGTTGATCGAAAATTGGCTGCGTCCGTCGAGTTTGGACCTGGAGGTGCAGGTGGCCCAGGACATCCAAGCCTTCTTCGTGCAGGAGCGCATGGATCCGACCAATCTCTACGAGCAGTTGGAGACGGCCGTCACTTCCGAATTGGGCAAGTCGTTTGCCAGTTTTATTCGGGAAATGACCGAACCCTTCATGCAATTGCCCGTCTCTGGATATCCGGATAACCGAGAGATCAAGCAAGTATTCAAAAAAGTGGAAGAGTGGCTTGGGATTCAAGGCGAGGCGCCTTCCACCACGCTCACGACTCCTCACATCGTTCGTATTCTCCATGAAACCTCGGAAAATTTGGCCCGACAGGCGGGGCCGCCCCTGGTGCAACATTTGGTCAGTTTCATTGATCGCCCTGGATTTCGGATGGCCGGCGCGGAAGAGGCCATTCGCCAGGCCATGGGCTGCCTGGATGCTTGGCATCTGATTTATGAAGAGCAGATCAAGCAGCTCATCACCTCCATGCATGATCAGCTCACCCACTTGAAAAATGACTTGGGGGACTTGGATCGATTGCGTGTTCAAGGGGCCAAACGAAAAACGCCCTTGCCCATTCCGCTTGGCGAACGCATGCGGAAATGCTTCACGTTTCGCTATCAGCAGCTTATTTACGACCGCATCATTGCTTTGTTGGTCTGTTTTCGCGGCTTTTGTTCGGATCAAGTCAAGGAAATGCGCTTCTGCCGCAATCGACTGGCAGAGCTGAGCAAGGGATTGCGAGACGTAGAAGACCCCGGAGCGTTATCGTCCCTCAAGCCTGGATTCAGGCAAACCAGCTCGATTCTGTTGCCGCGCGGCTGCGTCAGCCTGGTCCATGCGGTCACGGAATTCCTCTCCGGAGTAGGGCCGGCCGAACTCAGTGAGTTTGATCTCCATTTACAGAAAGTGCTCAACACCTCCTTGCCCCCATTGGGTAAATTATGCCTATCCCCGGGCGATTCGCTCCGGCCCGTGCACATGTTGCTGAACCAGGAAGCGGAGCGCTATCTCGAACAGCGCATCGACATCCTCGACGCGGCGGGCTTGTACCTTGAACGCCAGGGGGATGAGCAAACGCTGGCCGACGCCTTGACGACAACCTTCGACGAAACCTTGCCCCTGATGCTCAATCAGCGCATCAATTTCAGCCAGGAATTCAGTTTGCTGATTCTCCCCGATTCGCCTTCAGGCGAATTGATGGAGCAGGCCTGCTCCGTGGCCTTGCCTGACACCCACGTCGTGCTGTCGCCCCAGGCCGATGAACTGGTCCTTTACCGCGAAGTCGTGGGTATTCCTCTTCAAGACCTCAAGATCATGGGGCCGGCGGCGCGGGTCGCCTATGATACGGCCATGAGCATCGAGCATTTCACGCCGCACTCGCGCCAAGATGTGCCTCATTGGCTCGGGCCAGGCTCGTGATGCCAAGCGGCGGTCAAGTTCCCGGGTTATCCTGCCCGCCGGGTGCCGTTGACCCGACGGGCGTTCCTCTGTTACATTGTCAACCAATGATCCAGTGCGACGGTCAAGGACTCCGGTGAACGTCAGGTTGCCCGAGTTCGCCGTGGAAGTTGATGAAGCGCATTGGATGGTAATCCAAGAGGGGGTCATTGGGTGCGCAGTCCATGAGCGACGAAGCGACGCTCCACTACTTTCGGCAGCCTTCGTCCCAGCAAGCCGTTCGCTTGCCTATCGAATTTGTCACCGTGCAGCATTTCACAGCAGCAGAAAAGGATTGCCTGTGCTTGTGGGACATGGTGGCGACGCAGTTTCGCACGCGCAGCAAATTCCTCATGATCTGGCCGCATGTTCGCTACCTCTGCCTGCATCGAACCGCGGCCGGCGAATTGGATGGTTTTGCCCTGGTCAGCACGCCGCTCAATTGGCAGATCGATTATGTGGTCGTCCATCCCCAGTCGCGCGGCCAGGGCATCGCTTCCGCCTTGGTGCAAACCGCGCTCAATGAAGCGCATCGCGCTAAAACGCCTTATGTCATGTTGACCAGTCGAGATGGCTTAAGGGCTTTATACGAGGGAGAATGCGGCTTCCGGGTGGTCAATCCCCCATGAAGCTGTAATGTGTCTCACGCGGCGGCTTTGTTGAGTTCGCGGAAACTCGTAGAACAGAACCAGGCACATCCGTGACATCGTTTCATCGATGCTGACGAAGGAATGAATCCATGTGTGGAATTGTAGGCTATACCGGCTTTCGCGAAGCGGAACCGATCTTAATCGAAGGGCTGCGCCGCCTCGAATATCGGGGTTATGATAGTGCTGGCGTGGTCACGCTGACGGGCAACCACCTTCACGTGCGCAAGAAAGCGGGTCGGCTCGGCGAATTGATGAAAGTGCTCATCGAACAGCCGGCGCCTGGCTGCCATGGCATCAGTCATACGCGCTGGGCCACGCATGGCGGAGCGACGGACCGCAACGCTCATCCCCACCTCGGCGGCGATGGGTCGATCGCCATCATCCACAATGGCGTGATCGACAATTTCGCCATCCTCAAGGCCCAATTGCAGGCCGAGGGGTATGTCTTTTCCAGCGACACCGACACTGAAGTCATCGCTCATCTCATTCATGCTTGCATGAACGGCGGCGATCTCACCTCGGCGGTCCGCAAAGCCCTGGCACGGCTGAAAGGAACGTATGGCCTGGCAGCCATCTCCACGCGCGAACCAGGGGTCATTGTCGGCGCTCGCCTCGGCAGCCCCCTTGTCCTGGGACTAGGGGAGAATGAAAACTTCATCGCCAGCGATCCCAATGCCCTCGTTGGCTACACCGACAAAGCCGTCTACCTCAACGATCATCAGCTTTGCGTGCTGACGCCCGAGGAGCATCGCATTTACGACGCCAATGAAGCGCCGGTCGCCCCAAGCATTCACTTCATCGACTGGGACGTCGGCGACGCTGAAAAAGGCGAATATCCCCACCACATGCTCAAGGAGATTTACGAGCAACCTGAAACGCTCGCCAACGCCATGCGCGGCCGCCTCGACGACGCCGACGCCAGCGCTCGTTTTGGCGGCTTGAACCTCAGTCCCGAACGGTTGCAGCAGGTCGACCGGATCATCCTCACGGCCTGCGGCACCAGTTACCACGCCGCGATCGTGGGAGAATACCTCATCGAGGAGCTGGCGCGCCTTCCAGTGGAAGTGGAATACGCTTCCGAGTTTCGCTATCGCAATCCGCCGATGGAACGCAACACCATCATCCTGGCCATCACGCAATCTGGTGAAACAGCGGACACCTTGGCGGCCTTGCGCGAAGCCAAACGCAAGGGACTGCCGACCCTGGCTCTGTGCAACGTCGTGGGCAGCACCATTGCGCGCGAAGCCACCGGCGGCATCTATCTGCACGCGGGTCCGGAAATCGGCGTGGCCAGCACCAAGGCCTTCACATCGCAAGTCGCCGTGCTGACCATGTTGGCCCTCTATTTCGGCCGCTTGCGGCACCTTTCGAGCATCCAAGGAGAGCGCATCATTGCCGAGCTTCGCGCTATCCCCGAGATTGTGCGAAGCACATTGCAGTGTCACGCCGCGGTCAAGGACGTCGCTCAAAAATATGCCCACGCGCGCAACATGCTCTATCTCGGTCGGCAATATCTTTACCCGGTCGCCCTGGAAGGTGCCTTGAAACTCAAGGAAATCAGCTACATTCATGCCGAGGGGTATCCGGCCGCGGAAATGAAGCATGGCCCCATTGCCTTGGTGGATGAGGAAACCCCTTCCGTCTTTCTCATGCCGCACGGGTCGGTTTATGACAAGGTGATGACCAATCTTCAGGAGATCAAAGCGCGAGGCGGTCCCATCATCGCGGTGGCGGCCGAGGGCGACCAAGAAGTGGCGGAGCGCGCCGACGACGTGATCTCGGTGCCTCATGTGCCGGAGTATTTGCAGCCTTTGGTGGTGGCTATACCCTTACAACTGTTGGCATATGAAATCGCCGTCCTGAGGGGGTGCGATGTGGATAAGCCGCGCAACCTCGCCAAGAGCGTGACCGTGGAATAGCCAGCGGGATATAAGGCAATTCGTTGACCGGCGCGAAGGGTCGGCGTTATAATCCGTCCATGAGCGTGGTCCACTTCACTCGCTATCGCATGGAGATCGACCTTTCGGGAGTCCCGGCCGTTCCCGAGTTGCCCGATGGCTATTATTGGGTGCCCTGGGATGATTCCCTGCTCACCATCCATGCCGAAGTTCATTACCGGGCTTTTCACGACTGCATCGACCGCTATTTATTTCCCTGCTTCTCGGATCGGGATAGTTGCTGGTTTCTGCTGCGGGAGATCCGGGATAAGCCCGGCTTCATGCCCCAGGCCACCTGGCTCATCGGCGCTGCCAACGGCTGCGTCGCCACCATCCAATGCATTGAGGCGGAACCGCGCGTTGGCTCGATCCAAAACGTGGGGGTGTTGCCTCGACACCGCCATCAGGGCTTGGGCCAAGCCTTGATCCTGCAGGCCCTGCACGGGTTTCATGAAGCGGGCTTGAAAAGGGCCTGGCTCGACGTCACCGCGGAAAATGAACAAGCGCTGAGACTGTATCAGCGACTCGGGTTCCGCATGAAGGAAATGAGCATCAAGGAAATTCATGATTGGAAGCTGGAGGAGATCAGCTAATGGCCCGAATCTGAGGAAATGGCTTCAAACGGGTTTGGAACGAGGCAATCTTTGACCTGGTCTTGAAAAACGCTGGCAAAGTAGGGCCGCTCCCTGCACAATGGTGAGTTCCACCGCTGCATTGCTCTCGTTGACCTTGGGCCGCGAGCTACCTGGAGATGGGTAGGCTGGAAAGGAATGAGTCTTGTCCGTCGAGATCTATCAGCACAGCTTCGCCAATGGGTTGACCCTGCTGGTCGAGCAGATGCCGCACGTTCGCTCGGCTGCCTTCAATTTCCTGATCCCCGCGGGTTGCGTCCATGATCCCCCGGAACAACTGGGGCTGGCCAACCTGCTTTCGGATCTCATCACCCGCGGCGCCGGAAAGCGTTCGAGCAAGGAATTGACGCTGGCCTTGGATGAATTGGGCCTGGATCGAGACGAAAGCAGCGGCACGCTGCATTTGCGCATCTGGGGCTCCACCTTGGCTAAAAACCTTGTGCCCGCCCTAGGGCTTTATGCGGACATCGTTCGCAGACCCTTGCTCCCCGAGGAGGAGTTGCCGCCCGTCCAGGATTTAGCCTTGCTGGAGTTGGAAGGCTTGGAAGACGAACCTCGCCAAAAAGTCATGGTGGAGGTCAAGAAACGTTACTTCCCGCCGCCCTTGGGTCGTGATCGCCGGGGTACGCCGGAAGGCATCCAGCGGACCACGATCGAAGCCATCAGGCAGTTTCATCAGCGGATGGTGCAGCCGCGGCAGTCCATTCTCAGCATCGCCGGCAACGTGGAATGGAAGCAAATCCTCGACGCCGTGGAGCAGCTCTATGGCGATTGGCAGCCGCAGCCGCCTGTGACCTACACACTGGAAGCCCCCCTGCCGTCGAGGGATCATTTGACCAAGGAGACCAAGCAAACCCAGATCGGCATCGCCTATGACAGCGTGCCCATCACGCATCCGGACTACTACGCCGCCATCGCGGCCGTCAATGTCCTGAGCGGCGGCATGAGCTCGCGGCTCTTCACGGAAGTCCGCGAAAAGCGCGGCCTTTGTTACGCGGTGTGGGCGTCCTATCAAACGATGAAGGATCGTGCTTGCGTTATCGGCTATGCCGGGACAACGAATGAGCGGGCCCAAGAGACGTTGGATGTGTTGTTGTCGGTCATCGATCAATTAAAGGAGGGGGTCACCGAGGATGAGGTGCAGCGGATGAAGGCGGGCCTTAAGTCCTCCTTGATCATGCAGGAAGAATCCACGTCGGCTCGGGCGGGATCGATGGCTTCGGACTGGTATTTCCTTGGCCGCATCCGGAGCTTCGATGAAATCCAAGCCGCCATCGATGGGCTGACGGCGGATCGCATCGTCGAACACGTGCGCGCGTTTCCACCCCGCTCTTTAACCTTGGTGACCCTTGGCCCCAAGCCATTGACCTTGGATGCGTGATCGGGGAGGCCCGGCGTGCCGATTGGCGCCAATAGATTCTCATCCAAGTTGAAGAGGTTCCATGAGTAAATCGCCGCTGAGTTGGCTGTTTCATTCCAATGTCGAAGAAACGCTAGGCCCGCGCCAGCGGACCCTGGCGTTATTTTTAATCAGTGTGATGGGCTTATATTTGGAACTGATGCTCATCCGCTGGATCACGACCGAAATCAGGATTTTCGCCTATCTGCAAAACACCGTCCTCGTCGTCTGCTTTTTGGGCATCGGCATGGGATGTTGGACGTGCCGTCAGCCGATTCGCTTGGGAGACAGCCTTTATCCGCTAACCATTCTCGTTGGCTTGCTCACGTTTGAAACGAGTCGCGGCTGGCTCAGCGAACTGACCCAGATCTTCAGCATGATGCAGGACATGGTCATCTGGGACACGCAACACACGCACGTTGGCACGGCCCAATTCGTCTTTGTCCTCATCGTGGCGTTAATGCTTACCTTGGCCTTGATGCTGTTGGTGTGGGAAATCTTTGTTCCCATGGGTCGTTTGCTGGGCCGCTGCCTGGACGACCACCCGCGCCCCATCTGGGCCTACTCGGTCAACATCGCGGGGAGCCTCTTGGGCATCTTGGCCTTCGTTTTGATGAGTGCCTGGTACATGCCGCCGATGATGTGGTTGGCAGGACTGGCGGTGTTGTATTTGTTCTTTATCCATTTCCGCGAATGGCAGCACGTGCTCTTGCTGCTCGTCCTGATTCTGCTGGGTTACGTTTCGGACCTTTATCCCTCGGCTCGGGTCGACCGGGATGAGGATTTGATTAAGCACTCACGGGCCTTGATTTGGTCGCCGTATCAGAAGCTGAACCTGCGCGAGGGCGTGATTGAAGTCAATCACAAGAAGCATCCGTTGCTGAAATTATTGGTCAATGACGCGCCATACATGGTTCTCAAGGACCTGCGTCCCGAGGAAGTGAATAGCAACGATGTCCTTTATCCCTCCAAAATGAGGGGATACACGCAGTATGACTTGCCCTGCCTTTTACATCCCGAGCCAAAGAAAATGCTGATCGTCGGTTCGGGAGGCGGCAATGACGTGGCCGGGGGACTGCGGCACAATGCGGCTGAAATCGTCGCCGTGGAGATCGATCCGGCCATCATTGAAATTGGCAAAGCCTTTCACCCGGAGCAACCCTATCAGTCTCCCCGGGTAAGGGTCGTCAATGATGATGCGCGGGCCTTTTTTGTGAATACGAAGGAAAAGTTCGATCTCATCGTGTTTGGCTTGCTCGATTCTCATACCACCACGTCGATGACCAACGCCCGCCTGGATCATTACGTCTACACGCGCGAAAGCATCACCCATGCCAAAAGCCTTTTGACCGAAGGCGGCACGATCGTTCTCAGCTTCGAGGCGACCAAGCCCTTTATCGCGGATCGCATGGCCAGCGTTCTCCGGGAAGTCTTTGGGCAAGAACCGATCGCGTTTCGCGTGCCGGTGACGCCGTATGGCTATGGCGGCGTCATGTTTATTGTCGGCAATTTGGACTTGGCGCGGCAGCAGATCGAAAGCCTGCCCGGCTTGAAGCCGTTGATCGAGGAATGGCAGCGCGAGTATCCGCTCAACCTGACGGGCACGACGCGCATCTGCACGGATGATTGGCCCTACATCTATCTCGAATCGCCGCGTATTCCTTCGCTCTATTGGCTCTTAATCGTGATGCTCATCATGCTGTTCGGCTTAAGCGTGCGCCGGCTCAAGGCCGCGCACATGTTCACGCAATGGAAGTTGAGCCATTGGCACTTCTTCTTCATGGGAGCGGCCTTCATGTTGCTGGAAGTGCAGAACATCAGCAAGGCCGCCGTTGTGCTCGGCAATACCTGGGACGTCAACGCCGTCATCATCTCCAGCATCTTGATCTTGATTTTGGTGGCGAATTGGCTGGTCAGCTTATGGCCGCGCATGCCTATCTTGCCGGTTTACATCGCCCTTCTGGGCACCTGCCTCGGCTTGTATTTCGTCGATCTCTCATGGCTGGCGGGCTACCCCTACTACCTCCGCGCCATGCTGGTTGGGCTTCTGACGAGCCTGCCCATGCTTTTCAGCGGCATGGTATTCATCCGCTCCTTTGCCTTTACGCAAGGGAAGGACGCCGCGCTCGGAGCCAATTTGCTGGGCGCGTTGGTGGGCGGCTTGCTGCAAGCTTTGACCTATGTCACGGGCATCAAGGCCCTGTTGCTCATGGTGGCGGGGCTGTATGGATTGGCCTTGATGACACGGCCAAGGTCCCAACCTCTGGCCGCGCCGCCCAGCACGCCCGCCGCGCATCCCGCAAGTTAATCAGGAGCACTCCATGCCGTTTCATCATACCGTCCTGCCGAACGGACTTACGCTCATCGGCGAATCCAATCCCCAGGCCCGCTCCGTGGCCCTGGGATTCTTCGTCAAGACCGGGGCGCGCGATGAAACCCCCGAAGTCTCCGGCGTGACGCACTTCCTCGAACACATGATCTTCAAGGGCACGCCGCGGCGAACCGCCCTTCAGGTCAACGAGGATTTCGACCGCATCGGCGCGAACTACAACGCCTATACCAGCGAGGAAAACACGGTCTTTCATGCTTCCATCCTGCCGGAGTATTTGCCCCAAGCCGTCGATATCCTGGCCGATATTCTGCGCCCCAGCCTCCGCGAGGAAGATTTCGACATGGAGAAGAAGGTCATCATCGAAGAAATCGGCATGTATGATGACCAGCCCATGTGGGCGACTTACGACGTGGCCAAGCAAACCTTCTTCGGCGACCATCCGCTGGGCAAGAGCGTGCTCGGCACCAAGGAGAGCATCGGCCAACTGCAATGTGCGCAAATGCGGGACTATTTCCAGCGCCGCTACGTCAGCTCCAACATCGTCGTGGTGGCGACGGGGCGCATTGAATGGCCCGACCTGGTCCGAATGATCGAAACGCACTGTGCCCCATGGCCCGATCAACCGACGCAACGCGCCTTGCCGCCCGGCCCCAAGACCCGTGCGTTCAAATTGATTCAAAAACCAACCGTCCATCAAGAGCATTGTTTTCTGCTGTCTCAAGGGCCGGATGCGAAATCCCCTTTGCGCTATGCCGCCGAAATTCTCGCCACAGCCATCGGCGACGACACGGGCAGCCGGATTTATTGGGCTTTGATCGATCCCGGATTGGTGGAGGCCGCGGATTTCAGCGTCCATGAGTACGCCGGCACCGGGGCCTATTATGGTTACTTCTGCGGCGAACCGGACAGCACCACGCCCTGTTTGGACATTTACTTGAACCTATTAAGAGAGGTGCAGAAAGACGGTCTGACCGAAGCCGAGATTCGCACGACCAAATCCAAGCTGGCTTCCCGCATCGTCCGGGGCAACGAACGCCCCATGGGCCGCATGCAGGCGCTGGGCTTTCAGTGGACCTATCTGGGCCAGTACCGGACCGTTGATGACGACCTGGCCAGCATCGACTCCGTGACCTCGGACCACATCCGGGAATTGCTCGATGTGCACCCCATCGATGAACCGACGATTGTCGCGCTTGGCCCATTGGAAAAGATGACTGCCCCCTATAATGAATCCTGAAGGGCTGGCCCCGGAGCAGAAAAACCGGCCGAGTTGTGATGGCTCAAGGGGCCATGCAGGGTCTTGATGCAAACCGGACCCGTGGTTTCAATAAGGCGGCATTGCGTGCATCGAGGTTGAGTGGATGAGTGTCTTCCGTTCCGATCACTCTGGCTTTGATTCGCGAGAACCGACGGCGTTTCTCTGGCCGTCCATGGCCCTGTTTATCGCCATGATAGGCGGCTTGGCGGGTCTGGCCGCGCTGGGGCTTGTTTTGCTTCAGCCTTATTCTCTCAGCGTCGATAGCCGCGGCAAGGCGGAAGCCGAGGCGGCGTTTCGCAAGCGCGAGGCGGAGTTGGCCGCGGAGGCCAAGGTCCGGGAGGGCCAGCTTAAAGCACTTGACATTCCGACCTCGGCTTTCAGCCTGGTGGCGGAGCGCTCTGGCCCGGCGGTGGTGAATATCAGCAACCTGGTCGGCGTCGCCACGCCAACGGGACTGGATTTGGAATTTCAAAAAGTAGGCGAAGGGTCTGGGGTGCTCGTCCGCGTGACCGAGGATCGCAAGGCCTACGTCCTGACCAATCACCACGTCATCGAATATCCTAATAATCCAGGCCGAATTACCGATCGCATCGGCATCACATTTCAATCGGGTCGAACGATCTTTGTCCATCCGCGCGATGGCGCATGGAGCGATCCTTCCATCGACTTGGCGGTCATCATGTTCGATGCCGCAGACATGGATCATTTGGTCGTGGTTGATTTCGCTGACAGCGACGCTTTGAAGGTGGGCGATTGGGTGGTCGCCATAGGCAGCCCCTTCGGGCTGAAGCAAACCGTCACGTCGGGGATCGTCAGCGCCAAAGGAAGAGCCAGGGGCGAAGTGGACATGATTCAAACCGATGCCGCCATTAACCCCGGCAACTCGGGCGGCCCCCTCCTCGATTTGAAGGGCCGGCTCGTCGGCATCAACACCGCCATCTTTACGCGCTCCGGGGGCAGCGAGGGGATCGGTTTCGCCATTCCTAGCAACACCGCCAAGGATGTGTTCGAAAAGCTCATCGTCCCTCCCCATCGACTGATTAAGGGCTACCTCGGCGTCATCCTTATCGACTTGACCCCGCGGGACGCCAGTCTGCTCAAGATTCCAGGCGGAGCTTTGATCGCCAGCGTCGGCGAAGAGACGCCCGCTGAAGCTTCCGGTCTGCGGGTCCGCGACGTCGTCACCGCGATCATCGTGGAGGGGGAGCGCAAACCCGTCCTCAACGCCGATGAGCTGCGCCGCTGGATCAAGACCAGCAAGCCCGGTCAGTCGATCACCCTCGAAATCATCCGGATCGAACGAACGACCTGGAAAAAAATCACGCTCGACGTCGTCGTGGGGGAAACCCCCGCCCTGCAGCAAAGCGTCAATCCGCGCGGGCGGCTGATTCGCTAGGATGCCGGGAAAGCCGTGATGGTTCCGTGAATGGACTCGTTTACCTGGTTTGCAAGGTAGAGGCAATGCTCCTAAAGACTTATCTGGCCGCGAAGCTGCACGGCATCCATCTGACCAACAAGAACGTGCAATACATCGGTTCGCTCACCCTGAGCCGCGAGTTTTTGAAAGCCAGCGGCATGTCCGAAAATGAAATGGTCCACGTGGTGAACGTTTCGACAGGAGCGCGCCTCGTTACGTATATCATCGTCACGGATGAACCTGGACAGTGCGTCCTCAACGGCGGTGCGGCCAGGCTCGCCGAAGTCGGCGATCAAATGATCGTCATGACCTTTGCCCAAAGCGATCACCCGGTGGAGCCGAAGGTCGTGTTTCTGGACGCACAAAACCGCATCATTCAGGTCGCCACGGGGGAGGCCGCCAACAGCAACGCACCTTGTTAAGGTCCGCTGAATGTTTTTGACTTTTCGCCGGCCAAAAGGGAAGGTCTTGATTCCACTGGCTCGGATGGTATGTCAATAAAAGGGAAAAATTATACGGAGAGGTGCCAGAGTGGTTGATTGGGCCGGTCTCGAAAACCGGTGTGCCCGCAAGGGTACCGGGGGTTCGAATCCCCCCCTCTCCGCTGATTAATTCGCCATTCCCCTCAATGATTGCCAATCGAATACACAACCCACCCGCCAATTCCTGAAAGAAACCTCGATAGCTCATCCCAGCGGGCAAGCCGGATGGCACCAGCGCCCACAGTGGCGAGTGGAGGGACGTAAGTCCCCAAAGCGGCGCGCGGGGCGGCGCCAGCGCCAGATGCGGCAAGCCGCGGGATGTCAGCGCCCACAGTGGCGAGCCGGGTTGCGTCAGAGCCCGGAGCGGCGAGCCGAGGGACGTAAGTCCCCGGATACTGCGCACCACCGCCGAGCATCCCTTCTGGGTCAGAAGTCTCAAGAACCAGAGCGGAGCATGGACCGCAGCCGGCGATCTCGCCGTCGGCGATGGCATCACCGAAGCGCATCAGCGCAAAAAGCGTTGATCCAAAGCTTGGAAATGGCTTGCGATAGTGAACATTACGTACACCATAGAAACAAAAAAACCCCAGGATTTCCCAGGGTTTCCGAGCATTGTGACATTCTGCACACTAGTACACTGGGCGCTACTGGACTCGAACCAGTGACCTCATGGGTGTGATCCATGCGCTCTACCAACTGAGCTAAGCGCCCCTGCGTTATTGAATTAGACACTCGCCGCGTTCGTGTCAATGGGAACATCGCGAAATTTTGGCGCTGTGCTCAGCACGGGCCGGGGCGGTTCCATGGGCATGATTGCAGCCGTCGGTTTACTGACCGGCGCGGGTCTGGCCGTGTGGGGCGCGCCCATCTCGTGGAGGTTCAGATCGACCTTCACGGTATCCTTCAGCCCCTGCAGACTGTTTTTCAAATCCATGATCATCTTGCCGACGGATCGGCTCACCTCCGGCAACTGCTTGCCGAAGATCAGCACGCCGCCCACGCTAATGATCAACAGATCCCAAAAACTTAAGGAACCTAACATGGCTTAAAATGCTCTCCTGGCCGGGGCCGCCCACTGCCATTTTAGTTGGCGCTGCTATCTTTGAGCAACTCTGCGACTCGAAGGTTCACCGCATGTTTCTACCATCCGGCATGCGCTGATCGACTCTCGCGAAATAAGCGAGCCTTTGGCGGCTCAACCAAAGGCTCGGCGTTGTGCACGGTCCGAAAAATAATCCCAGCGTCTTGTGAATCAGAGCACCGGGATATTGAGTCGACGAATCAGGTTTTCAATCTCCGACCGGAGAAAGGCAAACGACGGAATGATAAAGAGCTTGTCCTGCATGCGCGATGGATCATAGTCGGTTTCGATCACCGTGTCGGTGACGAAGGGGCGGCGATAGACGTCCTTGGACAGCGAGAAGGGAATCTCACCGGTGGAGGACAGAATGCCCGCGCCGAAGACTTTCGTTTCGTTGTTCTCCTCGATCAGTCCGAATTCGATGCTGAACCAGCTAAACCGCTTGAGCATGAGCACGTAATCGCCGCGGTTGGTGGTCGAGGCGGCCTTGCCAATCAGCGTCAACAGCTCGGCGTAATCCCGATTCATCAGCGGCGGAACGTGGCCCAGGCAGTCGTGGATCATGTCCGGCTCAGGGGTGAACTCGGGATGCGAGCCATGCCGGATGAACTGCGTCACCGGGAAGCCGCGCTTGGCGATGTATTGGTAAAAGATGCGATAGGGGATCGGCCCCTCGGCCGGCACCAGATGCATTTGCGTTTCTTGATGGACGCGGTCGCTCAAGAGCCGAAGCTGGGGAATCTCCTGGTCGCTGATGCCGAGCGTGCGTTTGGCTTTCAAATAGATGCTGCTGGCGTGCTGAACGTGCAGCTCATCCAGCTTGGGGCTGACCTCGCGCCAGATGCGCGTTTCTTCCGGGGTGTATTCGATGATGGGCGGCCCGAGATTCTCGAGCCGATGCCGGCGGCAGAGATCGAACAAGCCGCGCCGCCGCTGCACATAACCTTCATCGCCCAATCCGGGATGGCCCGGTTCCAATTCCAGTTCGGTGGCTTCGGGCGGTTCCACCATCGCTTGGGCATCGATGACTTGACCATACTCGATGAGAGTTGCCCCTTCTTTCATATGACACCCCTACGTCAACGAGGTTTGAGAATTGGGAAATGACGCCGATCTCGACTTTGTTCAGTCTACCCTTCCCCACTTCTTTACGCAACGTCGAGCCTAAAATGTTCACCATTAAACTACACTCATTCGTCAGCATTTTCCGCAGCCTGGCAAGCATGGTCCGGCGCCTGAAATGGCCCTATATGAACTTCACTGATGGAGGGATTCAGGTTGGCATTCTGGCGGGCCAAATACCCTTCCCCACGCAAGCGAATCGGCCTGAAGCTGCGGCTTGCATGTTAACACCGCAGGCGTCATTCCTGGCTCGCTGAATCGGTTGTGTTTTTCTCTCCCTTCCTCGCGTCTGGTCCGCTAAGATGAAGTGCGGACGCGGTTTCACCCTGGGCCATATCAGAAATCATGCAGCAAACGTGTGATCTCCTCATCGTCGGCGGCGGCGTCATGGGATGCAGCATCGCTCACGCCTTGGCGACCCGGGGAGCGGGGAAAATCTTGATCCTTGAAAAACGCTACCTGGGGGCCGGCTCCAGCGGCAAATCGGGCGCCATCATCCGCCAACATTATTCCACCCCCCTGACGGCGCGCATGGCCCAAGCCTCCCTGCGAACGTTCGAACGTTTCGATGAAATCGTCGGCGGCCCGCCGGTCTTCACGCGCACGGGACTGGCCATCGTCGTGGCGGAAAAGGACCGGGCCGCGCTGGAAACCAATGTAGCCATGCAGCAGGGCTTGGGGATTCAGACCAAAATGGTCTCCGCGGGGGAGCTGATGGGGCTGGATGCCAACGTCCACCTCGAAGCGGACGAGGCCGCCTGCTGGGAGGCCGAGGCGGGCTACGTGGAAGCGCCGGTGGTGCTGAATTCCTGGGCCGAGGCTGCGCGCCGCAAGGGGGCCGAATTCTGCGAGGGCGTGGAAGTGCTTAAGCTGCACGTGGAAAAGCAGCGCGTCGCCGGCGTGGAGACCAACGAAGGCGTCATCGCCACCCGCACCTTGATCCTCACCACCGGCCCCTGGGCGGCCCGGCTGCCTCAAGCCGTCGGTGTCAAGCTGCCGGTCAACGCTTGCCGCACGCAGGTGGCCTTGTTTCGCAAACCCGTCGGCATGAGCCGGCGCTCCGCCACCTTCGGCGACTTCGCCCAGGGGATCTATTTCAAGCCCACGCACGGCGACATGATCCATGCCGGCAGCATCGCCGGGGAAGAGGCCAACGACGTCGTCGACCCCGATCATTACAACGAAGCCGCCGATGACGCCTTCCTCAAAAGCATCCGCGAACGGCTCAGCCGCCGCTATCCGGGGATGTACCGCTGCCATGGCCGCGGCGGATACGGCGCGCTCTACGCCATCACGCCCGATTGGCATCCAATCCTCGACCGTCTGCCCGGCATCGAGGGCGCCTATGCCGCCGTGGGCTTCAGCGGCCATGGGTTTAAAATGTCCCCCTCCGTGGGGCAATTGATGGCCGAACTCATCCTCGATGGCCAGGCCGCCTCCTTTGATGTGTCGCCGCTGCGTTTCTCCCGCTTCGAGGAAAACGCCTTGATCAAGGTCCCCCATTCCTATGGTGTGATGGGTTAAACGATGTCGCAAGCCAAGTCCGTCGAGGATCCGGGTTATCTGGTATTCGACATCGAGACCATCCCCGATGGCCGCTTGATTCAAAAAACTAAATACCCCGACGAAAACCTATCCGAGGAAGAGGCGGTTCAGCGGGCCCGGGTCGAGGCGCGGGCCCTGTCCTCGACCGGCTCCGATTTCCTCTCCTTGAGCTTGCAGTTTCCGGTGGCGGTGTGCGTGGCCAAGGTGGCGCGTGATTTCCAGTTGCTCTCCCTTAGTTGCCTGGACGAGCCGCGATTTCGCACGGCCGAACTGGTGCGCGGCTTCTGGCGCGGTGTCGACCATTACAAAGCCAAGCTGGTCAGCTTCAACGGACGCGGCTTCGACGTGCCCGTGCTCGAGCTCGGCGCCTTCCGTTATGGCGTGGCCGTGCCGCACCATTTTGCCAAGAAAAACGGCACCCGCTTCCGCTACGGGGAAGACCATATCGACCTCATGGATTTCTTCACCAACCACGGCGCGTTCCGACTGGCGGGCGGTCTGAACCTGCTCGCCAAACTGCTCGGCAAGCCCGGCAAGATGGACATCCAGGGGGCCGACGTCTACGACCTCTATCGCGCGGGCGAGCTGAAGGCGATCAACGACTATTGCACCTACGACGTGCTCGATACCTATTTCGTCTTTCTGCGGTCGCGCGTCCTTCTGGGACAATTGACGCCGGAGCGGGAACAGGCGCTCGTCGAGCAAACCCGTGCCTGGCTCGTGGAGCAATGCGCCAGCTTCCCGCACTTCCGCGCTTACTTGGACCATTGGACCGATCCGCACCCTTGGCCCTGATGACGAATAAAGGCGGCCGACCATGAACCCCCAATGGATCGCTCAACGACTGGAAGCCTTTGACGAGATCAACGCCGGCTTTCGCAAAATCTACGAGCTGAGCCGATCGCTGAAGAACCCCATCAATCTGCTCGTCGGCCAACCCGATTTCGACGTGCCCGAACCGATCAAGGAGGCCGCCATCGCCGCCATTCGGTCGGGCAAGAATGCTTATTCCCCCACCCAGGCGTTGCCCGAACTGGCCGAGAAGATTCGCGCTGACCTGCGCTCCCGCTGGCCCGACGCCGACCGCGACGTCATCGTCACGGGCGGCACCATGGGCGCCATCAATTTGACCCTCCTCAGCCTGCTCAACCCCGGCGACGAGGTGATCCTGTTCGATCCCTGCTTTCTCGCCTATGCCCCCATGGTCAAGCTCTTCGGCGGCGTGCCCGTCTTCGTCGATACTTACCCCGACTTCCAGGTGAAGTTGGATCGGGTCGCAGCGGCCGTCACGCCACGCACCAAGGCCATCCTCCTGTGCACGCCCGGCAACCCGACCGGCGTCGTCCAATCCAGGGACAACCTCAAGGCCCTGGCCGAATTCGCCGCTCAGCGCCAGATCGCGCTCATATCCGATGAGATTTATGCCGCTTTTTGTTTCGATGAGCCGTTCATCAGCGCCGCCGCGTTCAACCCGGACACCATTGTCGTCAGCAGCTTTAGCAAAACCTATGGCATGACGGGTTGGCGGCTTGGCTTCGCCCATGGCCCGCGGAAGCTGATTGACGCCATGGTCAAGGTGCAAATCGTCACCTATGTCTGCGCTCCCACGCCCGCCCAGCATGCCGCCCTCACGGCCTGGGATTACGACGTCAGCCACTACAATAACTTGTATCGTCAGAAACGCGACCTGTTGCTGCGTCATCTCGATCCGCACTTTGGCGTCGTCAAACCGGGAGGTGCGTTTTACTTCTTCATCCAAACGCCATGGGGAACGGGACAGTCCTTCGTCGAAGCCTGTCATGCCCGCAACCTGCTCGTCCTGCCGGGCCACATCTTCAGCCGCCGAGATACCCACTTTCGCCTCAGCTTCGCCGCCAGCGATGAGACGCTGCTCCAAGGCGTCGATGTGCTGAACGACCTGGCCAACGAGCGTCCCTGATGGCGGCTTGACAAGCTCTAATTGGCTTAGCCGTCCTTGGCCTACTTGCCGTCCTTCTTGTCCTTTTCATATTCCCGCAGGAAGCGTTCGAGGGCTTGCTTGATCGCTTCATCATCGTCCTTGGGCAAGTTGCGCAGATACTCCGGCACCTGATCGCCTTCTATCGGGGTTTGGATGCGCTGCGCTAGGCTCCATCGGTATTGTCGTTGAAGTCGTATGTCGAAGCGCTCGGGATAATTCTCCATGACCTTGAGATAGTCACAGACAATATTCAAGACTCGCGGCGAGAGACGGACGGCGTAGATGCCTTCGTGAAGCGTTGTTCCAGTCCATGGCCGTGCCCATGCTCTGGTCTTGTCCGCATGAAGCTTAAAAAGCGGAGCGAGGATCGTGTCATCCATCGCATTCGCTTTTTCATCTAAGGACCGGTCCGCACTCATGGCGAGCTCTTTAATCAGGTGGTAGCAGGTTCTGCGATAGTCCTCTTCAGCTTTTGTATCCTTGTAATCCAACCCCCATGTGACAAGCCAACCAGGATGGCCTTGGTTGGTGGGAAGGAACTCGTTGCTCGGGGCTCGAAGAATGCGCCAGAGAGTATCATCTCTTTGGCCCAGGTCGTCCTGCCCGATTTGTGTCGTCGCTGCAGGGTCCAAACGTTTGTTGATGAAAAGAAGGGCTCGGTCGCCAACTTTCATCTCTTTGAAGTAAGATCCATAGAGGCGCACCGCAACGGTGCATTGGCTGGGAAATCGACCGCGCCAGTTTTCCACCAGACGAACCCGGAGGGAGTATAACGATCCTTCTGGAATTTCTTGTTTGCGCGAGGCAACAACCTCGATTTCCTCCAACTCGACAAGGGCAATGGTCGGCGAGGCCACAATGACACTAAGCAATGGTCGAGGGGCCGGCGGCCCATTGTTTGTATCCCAATACTGATCGCAATGGCGAACGCTATCATGGGAGTACTTCTTTGGCCTGGATGTAGGACCATGGGGATAGACATGTCCATCTCTCCTTATCGTTCAACTGACTGCTTGTTTAAAAGCTGCAACCTGGAGATGGTGGGATTCGAGAACTGGATCGTCTCCTGATTTTCTGTCGTTGTTTGATAAAACATCAAGTACTTTTTATCCAAATCCTTTTTAGGTGGATCGGCCGGGTCGGGGTCCTGCAGATGTTCACCATCGTCAAAGCCATTTGTGTTATGTTCGTCAAGGAGGAGGTGCGTTAATTCATGCGCCGCTGTATGTTCCACCCCATTGTGATAATTATAAGGTCCAAGCGGTGAATTGATAGACAGGTCGTACTCGCGTTCAAGAAACACATATGAACCAAAATTTCCTGAGGTACCACTTGTTTCGGAGTCTGTTCGCTTCTTCGCAAACATCAGATGGACAAACTCGGGTCGAAGCCAGGAATGGCGATTGGCCGCGGCCCAGGGACCAAGTTCATTGACACTGGCGAAATCCATGGTCGGCGTCGCTGCGGGATTGTCAATTACATAGTATAGGCGAATGCCCGCACCCCAGTCCTTGTCGCTGAACCCCTTGGCGACGTCATTCATGCGGCCCTTGAGTTCTTCTTCCGT
>JACTMY010000014.1 GCA_014584395.1 Planctomycetota bacterium
GTTCATTTGTCTAAAACTCAGTTTGCACCTTGACTACTTCACCGTCCCGCAAGTGCAGAACAGCAGGCGTTTTCACCGACCAGCGATGCACTCCAGACAATTGCCCGCGAACCAATTGGCCGCGAACTTTCCAGAAAGGTTCGCGCTCTTACGCCATAGCATGATCGGCCCTCCGGCGCTTGCGCCTGCGCAGCCACAACCCGAGCAGCGCGATGAGCAGCGCCGCCCCGCCCAGACCCAGCACCGCCGCGGTGGTCCAGAAGCGGCCAGGCTTCGCTACCCCGGGCAGTTTCAAGGACTCATCGTAGCGATATTCCACGTTCGTGCGGCGATCGATCACTCTGTCACCCTGCTGGACTCCAATTTTTTCCAAGTCGAACACCTGAGGGTCAATTTCCATATTTAGCTGTTGTTCTTTCCAATCAATCTTGACTCTACTTATATCAACAACTTTACCATTTTGCAGTGATTTGCTCTCCACATACACCGTCTTCGGAACCCATATATTATTAATCAATTCGAAGGTGTTTTCAGACTTATAATGCCACTCGTCCGGAACAATAACTTCCACTAAAATTGGGTTGCCTCCCCTTGATAGATCAAATTCATATTTGCCGATCGAGGTTACGACACCACTTTCAGACGATATCATAATATTATCAAACGAAACAATATTATTTCTTCGGGTCACCTTCTTACCTTTGGCACTTTGGCCTTTCATATGCTCATAGAAAAACATCATTCTTCTGAAGGTATCCATTTGCTGCACGTTAAAGTACCTGAATGGGAAATAATCTATGGAGAAATCCGAATGTGCTGAATCGTCTCTTTTTTTAAAGATAAGATTGGGTCTTGCATATTCATCGATGGCTTGCCATGGCCCTCGAGTGTATATTCCATCAGACAATCTAAGGCCTCCGTAATAGGATGGCTTGTTATCTTCGATATTATTTCCGTCCATAATCCCTTTTCTCAGTTGACGAGTACACACAAACAGAGTCTTATCTTGAAAACGATCATAAGTATATTCTATATTATAATGTTGTTCTAGATTTTCGATAGCAAGCTTGGTGCTTGTCGAAAATGTCACAAATGACACACGCCCTTTCCATGTCATTATAGCTTCTTGATTCGCCTTGTTCGCCAGAGCAACCTGTTTTAGCAGTTCATAATTGTCTTTTTCATTGGCTGTGCAGACCATCGGCGACAACAGCATACAAGCATAAAAATAATGGCAAAACATTATACTCTCCTTTTGTCCTCTTAAACCGTATATCAATTGCATGGCCTACAGTATTCGTCATCGGTAAAGTCTGGGCCTTGCTCTACACCTCTTACGCACTTTTTGCATGTATCACCCATAAAGCTGTAACATTCACTATTTTCTCCTGGACAGCGTGCGTCTTGAAATATTGTAGTATTACATTTAAATATAATTCTACAATCTATTTTTCTCCTTCCTTTTATGTCATCATTTGTAGGCTCGGGCGGTATAGGGGTTCTAACTTTATTCGCAACCAATGTCCCAACAGCCTGATATGAATAAGCTGGACATGCAACACTAATCCTGCAATTAGCACACGGATCATCAGCGACGCAGTCCGGCGTAAGAATTAAACCATCCCAAACACAGCCTGAGCACAATGGGTTTGGATTTGGTATTGGCTGCTTGCCGACAATCGCCCCCATCTCAGCATCCGTGAGGTCGCGATCCTCCAGGCGCATCGCCTCCAGAACACCCGCGCTCGCGATCGCCATGCACAGGATGCCGAACGCCATTCCCAAACCCATTTTCCCTTTGGTCAACATGGCTTTTCCCTTCGTTTCATCTGTGACCGTTCATTTGTCTAAAACTTGGTTTGAACCTTGACCACTGCACCGTCCCGCAAATGCAGAACAGCGGGCGTTTTCACCGACCAGCGATGCACTTCAGACAGTTGCCCGCGAACCAATTGGCCGCGAACTTCCCAGCGAGGCCCGCCCGCCAAGCCGCTCATGATCGGGACCTTGATCATGGCCATTTCCCTGTCGCTCACGCCCTCACTTTGTTCCAATTGCTTCATCACTTCGTAACACTGGGGGCAATCGGCATGGTAGAGCACGACGATCCACTGGCCATGCGCCAGTTTTTCCTTGACGTCGATGTGCTCCATGACCGGGAGCAACTTCCCCAGCCACAGCTCCACATCCAGGACGACAATCGTACCATCGCCCTTGTGCTCAATGGGGGTCTCGGATGCCGCATGATAACCCGGCAGCGAAACCATGAGCCAAACCGAGAGAAAAACCGCTGCCCCCGCGGCCAGCATGAATCGAACGGGCTTGGCCGACAACCCATCCGAGCCTTCGAGCGGCACGGGCGTGCTTGCCAAGAGTATGATGGCCGCCAGGTTAAACCCAAATGAAAACCATGGGTGAACCGCCAGCCGGCCAAAGCAGCCACAGCAGTCGCTGCCCTCGATCACCAAATATCCAGACACCCCCGCCAAGATCATGAAATAAACCAAGCCGACCTGGCTCACCAGGCGGCGATTCAATCCTGACAGCAGCCAAAGCCCCAAGAGAAGCTCGGATTGCACGGTCAGCAACTGCATCGGGCGGGAATGGAGCCAGGAAGAATAAGTTTGATCACCAGCGATTAACTGTTGGGCCTTGAGGCCCGCGGCTCCCAGCAGGACCCCGCCCAGGAGCAACGAAACCAGGCGAAAAGCCGCCCCCTTGGTCCAAAAATGGTGCGAGCTAGACCAAGCGACTGGCTCAGTGAATCCACAGCCTTCGTGTGTGTGTGTGTGTGTGTGTGTGTGTGTGTGTGTGTGTGTGTGTTCATGCAACACCTTGGTTATCAGGCACTTCAAATTTAATCTGATAACTTTGCATGTCAATCCTATTATTCTGAAATTCTCAATCGCCGATGCGCAATGCACGAAATGAAAAAGGTCGAGGGAGCTGGCGGCTCGCTCGACCTTGCGCGATGTTGTCTGGCCGCTGCCCCGCGGCGATGGCAGAGATGAATCATGAAGGCATCCCGGACCTAAGGAAGTAAATCATTGACCAGATGCGGTCGCTCTCCCCCCGATCGATGACTTCCAGAGGCTTGAGCCCGTCAAATGCTTGATTCGGCGTCTGCAGCCAGGCGCCAAGCGATTCTTGCTTGATCACTTCGGACAGGGCCTGGGTAAGGCGCTGCAGTTCGGTCAATCTTCGGGCCACTCCCTTCGTGGGAGCCGAGCCGGTTTCCAGAGTCGCCAGGGTGCGCAGCGAGACCGGGAGCAGGCAGGCAAAATCGGCCTGCCTAAGTTGGAGTCGCTTGCGCAGCGTCGAGACCATGCCTGGCTTCACTGGCGCACGGGCGGTCTTGATCTTCCGTTTCCCCCCCTGAGGTGCAGGTTTCTTCGCCTTCCGATGCTTGCGGTCAGCCACGGCCATGGTTCACCACTTCTCCCGCACATGACTTCTTAAGCGTTTCCCGACGTCATTTTCATTATCGAAGAAGCCGTCGGCCGGGTCAAGCATATTTGCATGCATTTTTGCAGATACACAATTTATAAACGCTCCGCCTGCTCCACCATGAGTCGGCTCTGCGGTCGCAAGTTCTCTGGCAAGACTAGCAAGTTATGCCCCCTGCGATCGGCTGCGGAGGGTACGATCAGACCTTCCAAGCCCGCTTCCAAAGCCGCCCGGCCTATGGTCTGCGTGATCGGCTCCCGCCCCGCCCGCATTTCCCCTCGCCAGTCCACGGTCAGGATTTGTTTCTGTGCTACATGCAGCCGTTGACGCACCCACCCTTGTCGTAAATCCAATACCGCCTGAAGGCTCGCCGCGATCGCCACGAAGGTTCGCGGCATCGCTTGTTGCAAGGGAATGCCGTAATGGCGAAAGTAGGCCAGGGTCTCGGCCATGGCCGTTTCAGGCGACAGGGAAGCGTAAACCATGGCGATCCCAGCAGGGTTCCATCGCCCGCCATGACGTTTGCTCCCTTCCCCGGTCAAGATATCGGTTTCATTGGCGTATCTGGGAGTGCATGACCGAAAGACCGTATCGGTAAAAGCCACCGCCTGGGGCATTAAGCGTCTGAATCGAGTCGCCCATTGTTCGAATATTGAATCACCCTTGGCCATGGATTACTGACTCCAACCGCGCGCGGGGTAAAGCTTGATCTCCAGCCTCCAGGTCATCGCCATTGATTTTCCTTTCGCCACCCTGCCGAACATTTTCATATGTCATCACAAAACGAACAAGGTCGAGGGAGCTGGCGGCTCGCTCGACCTTGCGCGATGTTGTCTGGCCGCTGCACCGCGGCGCTTACTTGAAGTTCACCAGCGAATTGATGACTTCGGAGCTATTGCGGATGATGAAGCAGTTGGCGGGGGCATAGTAGGTGATCGTGCCCTGGCCGCCGTTCTTCTTCCAGCTTTGCGGTTCGATCGTGTCCATGAGGTAATTGGCGAGCATTTCGGGGGTGCCCGCGGTGCCGCCGCCGAACATGCCGTCGATGGGGAAGACGCGAGTGACCAATTCGGTCGAGGCTCGTTCCTTGCTGACGATCTCGATTTGCTGGTTCTTGATCAGATAGGTCAGCCCCAATTGCTCCGTAAGGGCCGTCAGCAGGGTGCGTTTGGTGGCGCCCTTGAAGACGTTGACCGTCACCAATTGATCGTAGGTGATCCGCATCTCGTCGAGCGTCGACTTGCGGAGCAGCAGCCCGATGCCCAATTCCTTTTCGATGATCTTGAGGGCTTGCTCGAAGGGCACGTCCCGGAGATAAATCGGTTCGCTAGTCTTATCGTTGAGCAGCCGGATGAGCATGCGTTCGGTGTCGGTCATGGGGTTGAGCTTCTGGGCGATCCGCTTGGCGCGCTCGTCCATTTTCTGCTTCCAACCGGGCGGGTAGCTGATGTTGCCCGCCATGGCCGTGGCGGATCGATCCACTTCGTTCAGGGCGCCGACGCGGCCGGCCGCTTGATCCTTCTTGATCTGCTCCATGTCCTTGACGTTCTTGCCCGTCTGGCCGGTGATGAGGGCTTGATCGGGCTGCACCAGTTCCGGATGGGAAGCGATCAATTGGCGGGTCAATTGCTGAGCTTCATCGTTCTGCCCCTTGTTTTGCAGGTCGATGATTTGGGCGAAGAGGGCCTTGATGGCGTCTTCCTTTTCGAGCTTGGAGGGGGGAAGCTGATCGACCAGGCTCGGCTTCTTGGGATCGCTCAGGTCCTTGAGCTTAGCGTCCAGCTTTTGCCGCAGATCGACCTTCTTGACGATGCCCAGGACCGCCCCTTCGGCGTCCAGCTTTTCCTTCAGCTTGTTCAGCAATTCGATGCCTTTGCCGCGCTCCAACTGCCCGGCGAGAGCGATTTGATCCAGGATTTCCCGTTCGAGCGCCATGGCCGCCACGGCCTCGCGACGCCGGCTTTCCTCCAATTGGTCATCCGCCCGAACGACCGGCCCCAGGAACGGAAACAGCAAGCCGATCCAGATGCCTAAAGAAATGACGCGAAACATGGGAGATGCCTCAAATGCGGTGAGATAGAATAACCTCGTGAAGGAAAACGCCGCCCAGACGTGAACTTGCCGCGCTCAAGAGTTGTTTTTTCGGCACTGGCTGCATGACCTTCACTACCGTTTTCTATTAGACACGAAACCCGAGCCTGTTGGCAAGCCTTATGTCGCTGCAGATTCGGCCCGCTACCTTGGATGACGCACCAGGGCTAATTGGTTACATGAAAACGCTGTCCGGGGAGCAGGACGTCGACATTCTGCTGGAGCCCGGCGAATTCATGGCCAGCGTCGCCGAAGAGGAGGACTTTTTAAGGTCCTATCTCAACGACGACCATTCGCTTTTCCTGGTGGCGCATTACGGCCAGGGGCCTTTTGTCGGCACGTTGAGCCTGGACGGGGGCCGTTTTCGCAGCACCCGCCATGTCGTCAATCTCGGCATTTCCGTCCATAAGGATTATCGAAAGCGCGGGATCGGCCGGAGCCTGATGCAAACCGCGATCGATTGGTGCGATCGGACCGGCTCTATCAGTCGTATTCAACTCCAGGTCAGCGTCCGCAATGAGGCGGCCCTTCGCTTGTATCAACAATTCGGCTTTGTCATCGAAGGCATCGGCCAAGATGCCATGCGGCGGCTCGGTCAGCGGCTGGACGTGTATTTCATGGCCCGATTGCTTTCCAAGGATTGAACCACGGGTTGCAATCGTTCCGCGACCCATTGGCTGAAGCGCATGGCCCCGTGGTGCGTGAGGTGGTGATTATCGAAGAAACAGTCGTCCGGCATGGCTGCCCGGGCGTCGATGAAGTCGACCAGGGGATAACGCTCCAAGGACTCCCGAATCGTTTGCTGAAAGCGCTGCTCGATGTCGGGAGTGTACAGTTGCCGATGCGCGGCGGCCAAAGGAGGCCCCATGAGGATGACGCGGCAGCCATCCCGGTGGCAGGCGGCCATGAGGCGATCGAAGGCTTCCTTGGCGGTGCCGCCCACTTCATAATCCCTCAGCCAGCGGCGGATGAATTCCACGCCATGATAGGTTTTCACGGCGATGTCATGCTTGGTGAAATTCCCCTGGGCCCGCTCCCCGACTTCTTGAAAGGCCAGCCCGACGTTTTGCTGGAGGTGAAAAGGTTGATCCTCCAACCAAGCTTCGGGCAGCCAGCGCTTCTCCAATTGCAACCGAATCTGCTCGCGGTAGACGTAGATCGGATTGAGCCGGCTGGCCACAAAGCGGAGCATATGGCCTGAGCGCACGAGATCGATGGTGTAGCGAGGCCCATCCAGCCAGGTGAATTGCCGCAGGCAGTGCATGTTGAGCCAGAGGTTGCGTTTCGCCAGGTTTTCCGGCGTGATTTCGATCAAGATGACGTCGGGCTGCTGCCCCATCTGCTTGATCCGCTGATAGAGGTACTCCGCCGAGATGAAATCGCCGCCCGGAACGCACAGGTTGACGACGCGAACCGGAGCAGACTCATGCTGCCAATGATCGGCCACGTGTTTGGGCAAGATGCCGCCGCCGAAGCGCGAACTGCCCAAGACGGCGATGAGCGGACCATCCCCCTTGGCTTTGCGGCATGCCTTCAGGCCTTGATCCAATCCCTGGAATCTCCAGCCCGGCGCGCCGTAATCCAACAGGCCGCCCACGATGAGCTGGGCCGCCGCGATGGTGCCGGCCATGATCGCCAGGGTGACGCGGGCTTGCCGAAAGCGTTTTTGCCGATGAATGCGTTCCATGCCGAGATGATCCCGTATGGGCTTAGAATTGGAAGTAAATAAAGGCCCGTTCGCCTTCAGGGAAAAACAGCAGCCCGAGCAAGAAAATCGACGCCAGGCCCATGCCCATCAGGGCGGGAGGCATCCAACGCCGCCAGCGGGCGGGGTCGGACCAGTGCACCAGCAAATGCCCCAAGAGCAACCCCAGGACGATGCCCCAGCCGATCCATTGGATGAGCGGGAGCAACTCCATGCCGGTCGTGGGCAGAAGCATGCGCTGGAGTATGTGAAACGCCGCCGACAGGCTCTCGGCGCGGAAGAAAACCCAACCGATGCAGATGAGGACAAACGTCGCCGCCGTGCTCACGATTCGGCCCGCCCGCGTGCCCAGCCAGTCCGGCCAGCGGAACATGCGGTGAATCGCCAATAGGGAACCGTGATAGATGCCCCAAACGACGAAGGTCCACTGGGCGCCGTGCCAGAACCCGCCCAGCGCCATCGTCAGCATGAGGTTGCGGTAGGTTTTCCATTTTGCACCGCGATTGCCCCCCAAGGGGATGTACAGGTAATCCCGCAGCCAGGAGGAGAGCGAGATATGCCAGCGCTGCCAAAACTCGGTGACGTTCTTGGCCAGGTAAGGCAGATTGAAGTTGAGCGGCAAATGGAAGCCAAGCATCTGAGCCAGCCCCCGCGCCATGTCCGTGTAGCCTGAGAAGTCGCAATAGATTTGCATGGCGTAACCGAAAACGGCCAGCCAGATCGAGAGCGAAGCAAATTGATCCGGGTTGGCGAACACCGGATCGACGACCAGGATGCCCAGTTGATCGGCAATGATGGCTTTCTTGAAAAAGCCGACGATGAACAACTGCGTCCCCACGAGCATCCGCTCCCAACTGAACCGCTTGGTGCGCCGCAACTGGGGCAGGAATTCATGGGAGCGCACGATAGGCCCCGCGATCAGGTGGGGGAAGAACATGATGTACAGGGAATAGTCCAACCAGGAGCGCACCGCCTTGACTTTGCCCTGATAGACGTCGACGATGTAGCAGATCGTCTCGAAGGTGTAAAAGGAGATGCCCAGGGGCAGGATCAAGTCGAGCCGCAAGCCGGCGACCGAAAGCCCCATCCCTTGGAGCATGGCATCCAGATTGTCGAGGAAGAAATTGGAGTATTTGAAAAAGGCCAAGAGGCCGAGGTTGACGCAAATGCTCAGGGTCACCAGGCGGCGCTTCCAAACTTGCGGCCAGGAGCGATCCATTTGCAAGGCCACGACGTAGTCGATTCCCGCGGTGAAGAGGATTAAAATGATCTGCCAGGGGATGCAGCTCATGTAGAAATAGATGCTGCCCGCGAGCAGCCAGAGCATGCGCCAGCGATGGGGCCGAATGCTCCAGTAGATGGCGAAAAAGATCGCGAAGAAGACCGCGAATTTGAAGGTGTGGAACAGCATCGTGCCGTGGTCTCTCGGTCACTGGAAGTCCTTTTCCATGCCAGCAGAATTCTTAACAGGACGGCCCCATCTGGTCAATTGCAACTGTTTTCGAGGGTTTCATGCGTCTGGGCTACAACACCAACGGCTTCGCCCATCACCACCTATTGGATAGCGTGCGTATCTTGGGGGATTTAGGCTATCAAAGCGTCGCCATCACGCCCGACATGCATCATTTAAATCCCTTCATGGATGACGCGGCAACCGTGTGCGACCGCGTGCGGGCGCTGCTGGAGCGCTATCGCATGACCTGCGTCATCGAAACCGGCGCTCGTTTCCTGCTCGACCCTTGGCGGAAGCATCAGCCCACGCTCATCAGCGAACGACCTGACGATCGCCAACGGCGCTGGGATTTCTTGATGCACTGCATGAGCCTGGCGGAGCGGCTGGGCGCCGACTTGATCAGCATCTGGTCGGGCACGCCGGACGCCGATACACCGCCCGCGATCCTATGGCAAAGGTTGACGGAAGGCTGCCAGCGGCTCGTCGAGGAAGCGGACCGCCGCCGCCTCCGCTTGGCTTTCGAACCCGAACCCGGCATGTTCATCGATCGCATGGAGCGCTTTGCCGAGCTGTATCAAAAGGTGGCCGATCCGCGGCTGGGTTTGACCTTGGATTTGGGCCATCTGTTTTGTCAGCGCGAAGACCCGATTCCGGAACATGTGGAAACCTGGTCGAAGCAACTGCAGAACGTCCACATCGAGGACATGCGCCGCGACGTCCATGATCATCTGATGTTCGGCGACGGCGAAATGGCGTTTCCGCCGCTGTTCGATGCCCTGAAACGCATCCATTACCAGGGCGCGGTCTTCGTCGAGTTGAGCCGCCACAGCCACAACGCGGTGAACATCGCCCAGCAAGCCCGGCAATTTTTGCTCGCTCATGGTTTTCCCGCGGACGGCGGGTGAAGGTCATCCACGTAGCCAACCGCACATGGATCGATCAAATGGTCACTTTTCGTTGGCAGCCAGGACCGCTTTGGGATAGGATGCGCAGCGTCATGGAGGCAGCGCCTGAATTCGCCGGGACGGTCAGTAAACCCGGACGCATGCCGTGTCCATTTGAGCTGAAAGGAAACCCATGCCCCAATCCAAATCCACGCAGACGATGAACCTGAAGCGCCGCGATTTCTTGAAACTCTCCGCCACGGCAGCCGGGGCGTTTGCTTGGCCGCGGCTTCACCAAGCGGCTCCCACGGAACGGCCCCCTGCCGATCATTGTCTGTTGATTCATCTCGTGGGCGGACCGAGCCAGATCGATACGTGGGACCCCAAACCCCTTGCACCGTCTCATGTCCGCGGCCCTTTTCGCCCCATCGCCACCCAAGTGCCTGGACTTTTCGTCTCGGAGCTTTTCCCGCGCCTGGCGGCTCGAGCCCACCGCATCGCCTGGGTGCGGTCGCTGTATCACGAAGAAGCCCCCATCCATGAAACCGGCCAACAACTGCTCCAAACCGGCTTCGTCTCCGAACCGGGTCCCGAGTTCCCCAACGCGGCCGCCGTGGCGGGAAGACTGCGCTTCAACAGACCGGGGCTGCCGCATCACGTTGTCCTGCCCGGTCCCCTGGAGAATACCGGCGTTCACATCGGTCATGGACAATCCAGCGGTTTCCTGGGGAGCGCATGGCAGCCGCGGTTTGACGACTCAGCCCCATTCCCTGGCCGCGAATCCACGGCCCTCATGGATCGCTATGGCCGGCACACTTTTGGGGAATCCTGCTTGAAGGCTCGCCAACTGATCGAGCGGGGCGTCCCTTGCGTCACCGTGAACATGTACACCACGGTGTTCGATCAGCCGACCTGGGACTGTCACGCGGATGGGCTTTCCCTCGCCGCCAACCTGGAAGATTACCGCCAAGTCGTCGGCCCTCTGTTCGATCAGACCTTTTCGACCTTGTTGGATGACCTGCACGATCGAGGCCTGCTGGAACGCACCTTGGTCATGGCAGCCGGGGAATTCGGTCGCACGCCGATCATGAATCGCCGGGGCGGCCGCGATCACTGGACGGGAGTGTGGTCGATGTTGTGCGCGGGCGGCGGTGTTCAGGGGGGACGCGTCATCGGCGCGAGCGACGCCTGGGGAGGTGAACCCAAAGAGCAGCCGCTTCATGCCGCGCGCATTGCGGCCACGCAGCTTCATGCCCTAGGAATCAAGAGCGACGAATGGCATCGATTGATCGGCTCGTCCGCTTACGCGTCAACGCAACCGGAGCCGATAGGGGACTTGTTTTAGTCGTGGAGGATGTTTAACGGGCGCGGTAGACGATGCGTCCCTTGCTGAGGTCGTAAGGGGACAATTCCACCGTTACCTTGTCGCCAGGGATGATGCGGATGAAATTCTTGCGCATCCGACCGGAGACGTGTGCGGTCACGAGATGGCCGTTATCCAGTTCGACGCGGAACTGGGTATTGGCCAGGGCTTCCCTGACCCGTCCTTCCACTTGAATGGCTTCTTCCTTGGGCATAAACCAAGAACTCCTCGCGGCTAGGGAAAAATTGGCGTTTCACTATGGATTAGAATATGCAAAGCCACGCCGTTCACCAGTGGGCACGACGTGGCTTTTCCTCGTTGCAGAGGTCGGAAGGCCTCTTCACGGCCTCGTTTACTATCCTGGGCCTTGCTCAAGGTTTTTGAAACGTCTGGCACAGGCTTACGTCATCAACCATTTCCATCCCGGCGGCGAGGTCCGCGCTCCTCTCGAGGTCTGGCTTCATTCACGGTCAAATTGCGGCCCTTGAAGGGTTGCCCATTGAGCGCATCGATCGCCTGCTGGGCTTCCATGTCATCTTCCATTTCGACAAAACCGAATCCTTTCGAGCGGCCCGTCTCGCGATCGATGATCACTTGAGCACGAGTCACCTTGCCTTTGTCTTGAAACAGGGCCAACAAATCATCGGCCGTGGTTTCCCAAGCCAGGTTGCCCACGAAAATGTTCTTCGCCATGATCCACGAACCTCGCAATGCCACGAACCAAGAAAAGGATCGCGTAAACCAGATCCGAACTTCCAGGTTTCCTCAGCGATCCGACCTCAATGCAAAAGGCTTGGCTCACGCCTTTCGATTGACATGAAGTGTTCCGATTCCAGGTTGACCTTGTTGAAGATCGACAGCCATGAGGCGAATCGATTTCAAGGCAGCACACTCCTCGCCTCGGGCCGAGATTGGGCGACCCTCTCGAGTCACGGCAGCAACCTGGATTGAATTGTCCAGTATTGAAACCGGCCACTCAGAACCCATTCTTGTACGGATTATAATTCATAGATTGTGCAGGTCCAGTCATGATGACAGAAGAATTTTATATTTTCTCCTGAATTTCTTTTGCTGGCTGAATCAAAGGATCATCATCGCTTTTGTAGAACCATCAGCCGATCACGTGCCTCCGCATGATATGGCTCGCGACGAAGCACCTGCTGATACAAGCTGCGCGAGCGATCCGGCATGTTGTAAATTTCGTACAAGATCGCCAGTTCCATCATCGCCTGGGTGTGGTCGGGTTGGATTTCCATGGCCCGATGAAGCATGGCCTGAGCGGCAGGCAAATCCCCCGTCTCTCTCAGGAACCAGGCCCGCGCGGTCAAGGCATCCGCATTGTCGGCCTGCGATTGAAGCCGCTGCGCGGTCAAGCGATCCACTTCCTTGGTCTTTCCTTCCGTCCAATACAACACCAGCAATCCATGCTGGGCCTTGGCATGTTGAGCATCCTGCTGCAGACACTGGCGATAATAATGCTCCGCCACCTGGCCTTGTCCCAAATGGTGGGCCGCCGTGGCGACGTTGTAAAGTGTATCGGGATCGCGGGGGTCCAGGCGTACGGCTTCCTCGAACTGCGTCTTCGCCCCCTGGAAATCTTTTTGCGCCAAAAGAGCCACGCCGCGCTGATTATACTCGCGCGCCGATCCTCCACCCGCCGCGGCGCAGCCCGACGCGAGCACCCACAGGATTCCCCACCACCAACCCACGCCGCGCATCACGATTGGTCTTTGCTCCCTGGCTTTTTGAAACGCAACGCCCCTCCCTGGGCCCGTGGGGAAAATAGCAGGTTTCAAATTCAAGGGAAGGCGGATTGGCCTTGTTCCCGTTATGGCATCGGCTGAATTCCCCATCCCAACTAGCTTGCTATTCACGGTAAAATCTGCATAAATTGCCTCTATCACGGCAGGTTGAACAAATTCTCCACCCGGCTAAGGCTAAGTTGTCCATCGTGCTTTTCGTAAAATAGTTGGGATGACGCCATTCCGGCCTGCCAGGATCGCCACACGCAGTCATGGAAGAATGGGGCTTCAACTGGGAGCAATTAGCATGCATGCTCGACTTCGTTCTTCAGCGCTGATCGGTGGTTGTCTCGGATCGCTCTTGTTCATCTTCCTATTAGGGCAAGGTTGGCTGCTTGGCGGCGACCCGGGGTCCGCGCCTTCAGGGCCAGCCGCTCCGGCGTGGTCGGGAGGACCGTTCGAGGTGAAAACCATCAAGGACGTCGCCTATTACGACGGCCCCGATGCGCATCCGGTGAAGCATAAGCTCGACCTTTATCTGCCCAAGAAAGAAGCCTTTCCCGTCGTGATCTTCATCCATGGCGGCGCCTGGAAGCATGGCGACAAGAATTTCATGTTTGGCATCTATGGCAAGATCGCTCAACTCTTCGCCAGGAACGGCGTCGGATTCGTGGTGGCCAATTATCGCCTTTCCCCCGACGTGCGGCATCCAGGACACGTCGAGGACGTCGCCAAGGCGTTTGCCTGGGTGTACAAGCACATCGCCGCCCATGGGGGGAAGACGGATCAAGTCTTTCTCTCCGGCCATTCGGCGGGCGGCCACCTGGTCTCCCTGCTCGCCACGGATGGGCAGTACCTGGAACCGCACGGCCTCAAAACCCAACAGATTCGCGGCGTGATTCCGATCAGCGGCGTGTACCAGATTCCACCCGAAAAGAACTTTTTCCCCAGCGTGTTTGGCGACGATCCCAAGGCCAGACAACTCGCTTCACCCGTGCATCACGTGCGTCCCAACTTGCCGCCTTTTTTGATCCTCTATGGGGATGATGATTTCCCCACGCTGGACGAAAACGCCCGGCTCATGCACAACGCCTTGATTAAAGCCAAGAATGACGCCCAACTGCTCGAGATCAAGCAGCGGGATCATTTCAGCATCGTGGGCCGCATGCTGGCCCAACAAGACACGGCGGTGCAGGCCCTCTTGCAGTTCCTGGTCAAGCATGCGTCGCTCTCGCTTCGGCCCATGGATACGGATGGAGCCAAGAGATAATTGCTGGCTTCTCCTGTGAATCGTTGTTCTGATTGACCACGGAGCCTTCCGTGGTTTTTTTTCTGCGTGAAGCCTCATGAGCGAAACAACGTGGAACAGCCGCCTGGCCCCCTCTCCCACCGGCGCCCAACACGTCGGCAACGCCCGCACCTATTTGATTAATTGGCTGCTGGCTCGATGCCGCCAAGGCCGATTGCTGCTGCGCATCGAGGACATCGACTCCCCGCGCATCAAACCCGAAGCGGAACGCTTGATCCTCGACGATTTAGCCTGGTTGGGACTCAACTGGGATGGGGAATGCGTTCGCCAATCGGATCGATTGGATTTATACCGATCGGCCCTGCGCCGGCTGCAAGACAAGGAATTGGTGTATCCATGCACTTGTTCCCGCCGGGATATCGAACTGGCCGCCAGCGCGCCGCACCTGGAGCATGAAGGTCCTGCTTATCCCGGAACCTGTGCCCATCGCCAAGCGGCCGACGCGGCGCGGATCGTGGATCGCCCCTATTCCTGGCGGTTTCGCTCTCATCCCCATCAGAACGCCTTCGTCGACGGTTTTCTGGGTCCAACCACGGTGCCGTCCGCCCTGCTGGGCGATTTTGTGGTTTGGAAAGCGGATGACGCGCCTGCTTATCAGTTGGCCGTTGTCGTCGATGACGCCGACATGGGCGTGACCCACGTCGTGAGAGGCGATGACCTGGTGCCGTCCACGCCGCGGCAACTGCAACTCTATGCCGCCCTCGAAACGCATCCCCCTGCTTTCGTGCACGTGCCGCTGGTCGTCGGGCCGGACGGCCGCCGGCTCGCCAAACGCCATGGGGACACGCGCTTGTCCGCGCTCCGCCAGGCGGGCGTTGCCGCGGAGGCCTTGATCGGACTGCTGGCGTGGTCCTGTGGTTGGCTTCCTGCCATTCAACCCAGCTCGGCCCAAGACCTGATTCCCCGATTCAACCTCAAGAGCATTCCACCTGAGCCTTTTGTCTTGCACAGGCATCATTTGCAATCGATTGGATACCCTGTCTAGACACAGTTGCGCTAGGAGCATCTGTCAGACGCATCCCTTTCGCCGCGCCTCAGCCGACCTTGTTCGATCTTTTGAATTGGCTATGATGGTTTCCGATCGCAAAATCTATCCGACAACGACTCTACTCATGGCAAGGATGCATCGACATGCGAGGAAGAATGGCAATTTTGGCCGTTTGCCTTTTGACACTCCACATCGGCTGCGAGAAAAAGGATTCATCCATCGCTGAACTATCCGCCAAGGCCGCGACGCAGTCTAACCCCGCGCCCCTGGCTCCCGATAGGAATACACCAGGATCGACGTCTTCATCGATCACGCAAGCCCAACACGTCGCGGGCTCCGAAGCAACCGCTCCTATGGTCGACGCCTGGCATCAGCCTTTTGCCGAGGCGATCCGCTTGGAGAGTCTGCCGCGGCAACTCCCCCCCCTGCGAACCAAGGCTGGGCTTTCGGTCGGCAAGGTGTACAGCCAAGTCCAAGCGCAGTGGCAGCAGATTCGCTTTCGCTCGGCCCAAGGTCAGCCGATCCGTTACAAGGCAACCCTTACAACCGGTGCCGGTCCAGTGGAGATCGAGTTGCTCTCCGACGTTGCTCCGAATCATTGCCGCAACTTCATCGCCCTATCCCGTTCGGGCTTTTACGACGGCCTGGCTTTTGAAACCCGCATCGGCGAACCCCAGGACCCTTCCAGCCCCAAGGTCATCGCGGCAGGTTCCATCGAAGGCAACGGCAACGACGCCGCCCACCTAGGCTATTGCCTCAAGCATGAAATTCTGACCGATGAGGAAGCCCACAAGCGGGGCCTGCGACATCGTCGAGGCATGATCGGCGCGATTCACTTGCCTGGACAACCCGACACCGCTTGCTGCCGGTTTTATGTTTGTCTGACCGATGCTCCCGCCCTGGATGGCCAGTTCACCTTGTTTGCGCGCGTGACCAAAGGCTTGGAAATCCTCGATCAACTGTATGCCACCGAGGTCCAGGATGCGGTCGTGCCGCCCCCCTTGTTCGTGCAACCGCTCACGATCCAGAAAGTCGCCATCGACCCTCCCGAGCAGCCTTAGTCAACTGCCGATAGAGGCAGCGCCCCCTTGAGGATCCTTGGATCGTGGTTCTTTGGGAAAATCGGTGCTGGCCCATATGCACCGGAAGGGAGACCTCGTAAAATAAACGTAAACCTATCGTGTCCGCCCGGTGAAGAAGCCGGGAGGGGACCCACGCAATGGGGTCTTGTGAATCTGGTCAGGCCGGAAGGAGCAGCCATAAACAACGACTCTTTGTGCAGTGGATCAGCCTCTCTCGGCCTCTTTGCCGGGCGGACGAAATTTGCAAAGCACCACGTCGGGTTGATACGGCGCGCCGTGCCCCGACCTCACGACGAGACGGGCGTCCCGTAATGCCATGGCTAAAAAAGCATCGGCGACCACCTCCCCGCCCAAACCATCACCGGCCCCCGACGCCAACTCGCCGCGCATCGATTACACCGTCCTGGCGCGGCGCTATCGACCTGCTCTTTTCACGGAATTGATCGGCCAGGAGGCTATCGCCCGCGCTTTGCAAAACGCCATCCAGCAGGGACGCGTCGCCCATGCCTACCTGTTCCATGGCGCTCGCGGCGTGGGCAAAACCTCCACCGCCCGCATCTTGGCCAAATGTCTCAACTGCGTCCAAGGGCCGACCATCAACCCCTGCGGCGCCTGTGAATCCTGCCAGGCGATCGCCGTCGGCGAGGACGTGGACGTGGTTGAGATCGACGGCGCCAGCAACCGCAATATCGACGACATACGCGAACTCCGCTCCAATGCCCAATACCGCCCCCAGCACAGCCGCTACAAAATCTACATCATCGATGAAGTCCACTCTTTGACCAAGGAATCCTTCAACGCCTTGTTGAAAACGCTGGAAGAACCGCCGCCGCACGTCAAATTCATCTTCGCCACCACCGAGATGAACAAAGTGCCGATCACGATCCTGTCGCGGTGCCAGCGCTTCGAGTTTGGCGGCATCGGCGTCAAGCAGATTCAGGATCGGCTGCGGCACATCGTCGATCAAGAAAAAGTCGAGGCGGAACCGGAGGCGCTGGCCCTGTTGGCCCGGCGCGCGGGCGGCTCCATGCGGGATGCACAATCCCTGCTCGATCAGGCCATGTCCTTTGGCCAAGGCCCGTTGACCTTGCAAGACATCCAGTTGCTCTTGGGAACCGCCAACGATGAACAAGTAGCCGCTTTGACCCAAGCCATCCTGAGCAAGGACGGCGTCAAAGCCTTGCAGACGTTCAACGAAGCGTGCGGCGAAGGCGTGCAGATCGGCGAATTCCTGGATCAAATGATCGATTTCTGGCGGCAGCTCATGCTTGCCAAGGCGGTCAACGCCGATTCGGACCTGCTGGAGCACGCCACCCTGCGGCAAGCGGAATGGTCGGCGCGCATCCAAACGCTGACCCTGGACCAGGTCTTGGCCGGGATCGACCTGTGGGTGGCGGCCAAGGCCCGGCTGAAAACCACGAGCCATGGCCGCGTTCTGGTGGAAGCGACGATCCTCCGGCTTTGTCAGTTGTCGAACCTGCAACCCTTGGCGGACGTCGTGCGGCAATTGCAACAATGGGTGGAAACTGGCCCCGCCCCCGGCAAAGGCGAGCCGGCTCCCAAGGCCAGCCCGCCGCGCTTTTCCGGATCGGCCCCGCCCCGCCCTCCTGAGGCCCCTCCGCCGTCCACTCAGTCTCTGCCACTGACGGAGGGGAATTTGCAGCAGGTGTGGCAGCAAACGCTTCGAGCCTTGCCGCCATTATTGAGCCAGATGCTGAGCAGCGCCGAGCGGCACACGCTGGTTCCTCCCGCCACGGTGATGGTGACGTTTACCCGCGCCACGGCCCGGAACCTCGAGTATTGCCAAGACGCCGCGCGGCTGACGCGGATCGAGGAGACGCTGAAAAAAGTGACGGGGCAAAGCGTGGCTCTGCGCTTCGAGTTGGCGTCGCAAGAGGGTGAAACCCCGCAAGGGCCAGTGATGCCCAAAGCTGCCTCGGCCAGGAAATGGGCTTTGCAGCAGCCCCTCATTCAATCCGCCATGGAGCACCTGGGGGCGGAAATCGTTCGCATCGATGATGATTATGGAGCGAACAGCGTCCCCGCCGCGCAACGCCTGACTTAAAGGGATAAACATGTTCAAGGAAATTGGCCTGTTCACCAAACTCCTCGGCGCTCTGCCGAAGATGAAGGAAGAAGCGGAAAAAATGCAGCAGCGGCTCGGCCAGATCGTCGTCGAGGGAGACGCCGGCGGCGGCATGGTCAAGGCCACGGTCAACGGCCGCTTGGAATTGTTGCGGCTTGACATTTCCCAAGAGGCGTACCAGGGCGAGGACCGCGAGTTCTTGGAGGACCTGATTCGCGGCGCCGTCAATCAAGCCCTGGACAAGGCCCGAGCGCAAGTCGGCGAGGAAACCGGCAAGCTGGCGGGCCAGCTTGGCCTCCCAGGCATGCCCGACCTCTCGCAACTGATGGGTTCGTGAACCATGGCGATCAAGGGCATGGAACCTCGCAACGCCGTCGAACGGCTAATCCACGAGTTCAGCCGGCTGCCGGGCATCGGCCCGAAAACCGCCGAACGATTGACCCACCATCTGCTTACGGCCGAAGAGAGCCAGGTGATGGCCTTGGCTGACGCCTTGATTCAAATCAAGCACAGCGTGCACCCGTGCCGGCAATGTTTTCAACCCACGGAAAGCGAATTGTGCTCGATCTGCGCCGATCCTGCGCGCGACGCTCAATTGTTGTGCATCGTGGAGCAGCCGAAAGACCTGATGGCCATCGAACGCTCCGGCGTTTATCGCGGGTTGTACCACGTCTTGCAGGGACGGTTAGCGCCATTAGAGAACATCGGCCCGGAAAAGCTGACGATCGACGCCTTGCTGCGGCGCGTGCGGGAGCAGAACGTGCGCGAGGTCATTTTGGCCACGAATCCCACCCTGGAGGGCGATGGCACCGCGCTCTATATCTCCAATTTGTTGAGCGAGTCGCCGGTGAAGATCACCCGCCTGGCCCGAGGCCTGGCGGCCGGCTCCCATTTGGAATTCGCGAATCGGGACGCCCTGGCCGATGCGCTCACCGGCCGCCGGGATTATTGATCCCTTGCGTTTGGTCTGCCATTAAAATAAAAGCCGTCTTGCACGAACGGGGAACACAGGTTATGCCGCTCCGTTTGTCATCGGAGGAGATACAATAACGGCATGAGACTGGATACGTCCCAGCAACTTCGGATGCAACAAAAGCTGATTCTTGCCCCGCGCATGATTCAGTCGATGGAGATATTGCAGCTTCCGGTCCTGGAACTCCAGGAACGCATTCAACAAGAGCTGCAAGAAAATCCGGTGTTGGAGATGGCGGAAAAAGTCAAGGAAGAGGCGCCCGCCGCGGAGGCTCCAGCCGTCGAGGAGAGGCCGGAACCCGAAGTCGACTACGCCGAGGCCGAGTACGACAACTGGGAGAAAAATTACACCGAACGGACCAACCGCTCGCAAAACGGCCTGGACGACGACAATGAGCGCAAGCATGACGTCATGCAGAACATGCCGTCGCGCGGCATCTCCCTCCAGGAACATCTGATCGAACAATTAAATCTGATGGAAATCCCCTCGGCCCTGGAGCCGCTGGTTCGCCATCTGGTCACCAACCTGAAGGACAACGGCTATCTCCCCAGCCACGATGAGCTGCGCGCCACGCTGGGCCAGCCGGTGTCCGACGAGGATTTGGACGCCGCGGTCAGCTTTATCCAGCGGCTTGAGCCGAGCGGCATCGGCGCCCGCAGCTTGAAGGAATGCTTGCTCTTGCAGCTCACGCCGGACACGCCCCATGCCGACGTCCTCCGCGTGCTCATCGCGCAGCATTGGGATGATCTGGAACACAATCGCATCCCGGTCATTCAGCGCCGCACCGGTTTCGACCTGGCCACCATCCAAGACGCCCTGGAAACCTTGCGGCATCTGAATACCCGCCCTGCTGCGGCCTTCAAGGATGAACAGGCTCATTACATCGTTCCCGACATCATCATCGACAAGGATGAAAACGGCGAGTACGTCATCAAGCTCGTGGATGACTACGTGCCCAACGTCTACATCAGCCGAATGTATCTGCAGCGGCTCAAGAACAAGCAAGGCGACGCCAAGGAACGGGAGTTTTTGAAACAGAAAATCCAGTCCGCTCAGTGGCTGGTGGAGGCCATTCAGCAGCGCCGCGCGACGCTGGAGAAAGTGACCCGGGCCATCGTTCGCCATCAAAAAGCCTTCCTCGATCACGGTCCGGAATATTTCACGCCGCTGAAAATGCAGCAAATCGCCGACGACGTGGGCGTGCACGTCACGACCGTCAGCCGGGCCGTCGATGACAAATGGGTCCAAACGCCGCGCGGCTTATTCCCGCTCAAACGCTTCTTCGGGGGCGGCACCACCACGGCCACCGGCGAAGAAGTGGCTTACGAACAAATCAAACGCAAGCTACTGGAAATCATCGACCGGGAAGATAAATCTAATCCTTACAGCGACGATGATTTGGTCAACCAATTGAGCGCGGCCGGCTGTCCGGTCGCGCGGCGAACGGTGACCAAGTATCGCAAGCTTCTCAAGATCCCGTCGTCGAGGCAAAGACGGCAATGGACGAACGGCGTCCAACCCCATCCTTGATCCGCGAGAAAGTCATCGCCCATGCGTGAACTGCTCGATCGCCTCCATAAGGAAGAAGCCAAGATACTGGAAGGAGGCGGCCGCAAGGCGGCTGACCGGCAGCACGAGAAAGGCCGGCTCACCGCCCGGGAACGCATCGCCAAGCTCTGTGATCCCGCCGATGGCAGCCTGCCCGCGTTCATCGAGCTGGGCCTGTGGGCGGCGTGGCAGATGTATTCCGAATGGGGCGGCGCTCCCTCGGCGGGAGTGATCACGGGCTTGGGCCAGGTCTCCGGCCGCTGGACCATGATCATCGCCAACGACGCCACCGTGAAGGCGGGCGCCTTTTTCCCCATGACTTGCAAGAAAGTCCTCCGCGCCCAGCGGCAAGCGATGGACAATCATTTGCCCTTGATTTACCTCGTGGACAGCGCCGGCGTGTTCCTGCCGCTGCAAGACGAGGTCTTTCCCGACGAGGATGACTTTGGCCGCATCTTCCGCAACAATGCCGTCCTCTCCGCCGAGGGCATCCCGCAGTTCGCCGCCATCATGGGCAATTGCGTCGCGGGCGGCGGCTACCTGCCCGTGCTCTGCGATAAGCTGCTCATGACGGAAGGTTCGGGTCTGTATCTGGCCGGACCGGCTCTGGTCAAGGCGGCGATCGGACAAGCCGTCAGCCACGAAGAACTCGGCGGCGCCGCCATGCATGCCGCCATCAGCGGCACCATCGACTATCGCGAACCGAACGATGAAGCGTGCATCGAACGTTTGCGGCGGCTCGTCGGCTTGCTGCCCGAACGCTATGCGGTCAAGGCGATTCCCCCTGCGTGTGCTCCCATGAATCAGGGGCCGCCCATCGAGGAAGCCTTTCATCCGGATGCCCGCAAGGAATACGACATTCGCGACTTCCTGACTTGGCATCTCGTGGACGGGGGGCAATTCGATGAATACAAGGCCGAGTTTGGCCAGTCGATGGTCTGCGGCCATGCCCGCATCGGCGGGCAGGCGGTTGGCATCGTCGCCAACCAGAAAAAGCGGAGCAAGACCACGAAAGGCGTGTTGGAGTATGGCGGCGTGATTTACGTCGACGCCGCCGACAAATCGGCCCGCTTCATCATGGATTGCAACCAGATGCGGATTCCCATCGTGTTCCTGCAGGACGTCAATGGCTTCATGGTCGGACGCGATTCCGAACAAGCGGGCATCATCAAGGCCGGCGCCAAATTAGTCAACGCCATCTCCAATAGCGTCGTTCCCAAACTGACTGTGATCATGGGCGGCTCCTTCGGCGCGGGCAACTACGCTCTGTGCGGCAAAGCTTTCGACCCGCGTTTCATCCTGGCCTGGCCCACGGCCAAGTATGCCGTCATGGGCGGGCAGCAAGCCGCCAATACGCTCCTGGAAGTTTCGATCACGGCGCTCAAGCGTCAAGGGCATGAGCCTGACGCGGCAGAGTTGGAAGAGCTGCGGCGCAAGGTGCAGCAGTCGTATGAAGAAAAGATGGACATCCGCTATGGAGCCGCCCGCTTGTGGGTGGACAAGATCATCGAGCCATCGCAGACCCGGACGCTGCTGATGGCCTTGCTCCAAATCAGCACGCAATATGACGCGGGCCGCCCCTTCAAGACCGGCGTCTTGCAAGTTTAACTGCCGACGAAATCCTTCTGGCGGCGCTATGATTTGGCAGGGTTTCGAGGTTTTGACCAAGTCCCCTCATCCACGCGAGAACGAGCCATGCGAGCCTCGATCCGAGTCGGCAACGGTTGCGGTTTCTGGGGTGATAACCTGGATGCCCCGATCGCGTTGGCCAAGCATGGCCGTTTGGATTACCTGACGCTCGAATACTTGGCCGAACTGACCATGTCGATCCTGGCCTTGCAAAAACAGAAAAATCCCGAGGCAGGCTTCGCTGCCGATTTCATCGACGTGTTGACCCGGTTGACTCCGGTCATGAAGGAACAGCCTCTTCTAAAAATCATCACCAACGCCGGCGGCATGAATCCCTCAGCCTGCGCCCGCAAGGCCCGCGAGGTGCTCGACGCGGCAGGCTTGAACCAAAAAAAAATCGCCACCGTGGCCGGCGACGATCTCATGCCCCGCCTGGATGAACTGCTCGCCTCGGGTCATGACCTCCAACACCTGGATGAAGGGACGCCCCTGGCCGCCATTCGCAAGCAAGTCGTCAGTGCCAATGCTTACCTCGGCTCCCAACCCATCGTCGAAGCTTTGCGGCTCGGTGCGGACGTGGTGATCACGGGGCGCATCGCCGACGCGGCCCTCACCGTGGCCCCCGCCATGCATGCGTTCGGCTGGCCTTCGGAAGACTGGGCGCGATTGGGGGCCGCCACCGCGGCCGGCCATTTGATCGAATGCGGCGCTCAAGTGACCGGCGGGCTTTGGTGCCACTGGGAGGAAATCCCCAACTTGGCGGAGGTCGGCTATCCCATCGCGGAAATCGAGCCGTCGGGCTTATTTCGCATCACCAAGCCGCCTGGCAGCGGCGGCGTCGTCAACCTGGAATCGGTCGGCGAGCAGTTGCTTTACGAAGTCGGCGATCCCGCCCGCTATCTGACGCCAGACGTCACCGCCGATTTCACGACACTCCAACTCGAGGAAACCGCCCCCGACACGGTCACCGTCCGGGGCGGCAGCGGCAAGCCTGCCACGCCCACCTATAAAGTGTCCATCGCCTATCGTGACGGCTTCACGGCCACCGGCACGCTCGCTCTTTACGGCCAGGATGCCGCGGCCAAGGCGCGGCTGGCTGGGCAAATCATCCTGGATCGCCTTCGCCGGGCAGGCCATGAGTATGCACGGCATCTGATCGAAGTCATCGGCGCCGGTGATATGGTGCCCGGCCTGGCGTCCGATGGTTCGCCCAGGGAAGTCATGTTGCGGGTCTCCGTGCACGATCCCCACCAGGCGGCCGTCGAACGCTTTACCAAGGAGTTCGCTCCGCTGGTCACGGCGGGTCCGCCCGGCGTCACCGGGTACACGACGGGCCGAGCCTCGGTGCGACCCGTGTTGGCTTATTGGCCGGCCTTGATCGCGAAAAGTGCCGTTCAACCCCAGGTGAGGTTGGAATCATGAGCATGACCACGACCACACATATAGCCTTGCGTGCCATCGCGCACACCCGCAGCGGGGACAAGGGCAATCACGCCAACGTGGCCGTCCTGGCCTACACCGAATCAGGCTATCGCTGGCTGGAACGGCATCTCACGCCGGATGTCGTGCAGCAGTATTTCGCTGGATTGGGTTGCTCCAAGGTCGAGCGTTTTGCCGCAGCCAATCTCCATGCCTTCAACTTCATGCTTTATAATGCCCTGGGAGGCGGGGCGAGCCGCTCCCTTCGCATCGACACCCAAGGGAAAACCTTGGGGCAAGCGATCCTGGACTTGCCTCTGCCGATGCCGCCCGATCTGGACCAGATGCGCCGACAAGCCAAGAGGACGCTCCCATGAGTGAAACCGTGGTGCGATATGAAATCCAAGGGGTCGCGGCCGTCATCACGCTCCATCGGCCGGATCGCCGCAACGCCTTGAACCGGGCCTTGGTGGCGGGGCTGATCGATGCCTTTCGGCGCGCCGAGCAAGAATCCTCCACCCGCTGCACGATATTGACGGGCGCGGGCACGGCCTTCTGCGCGGGGATGGACTTGGCCGAGGTGGCCGCAACATTGGATCAACCCGGCGAGGCCGAGCAAGTGCACAAGGATGCCGAGCAGTTATCGACGCTGTTTGACCTGATTTATTCATCGTTGAAACCGACCCTGGCCGCGGTCAATGGTCCCGCCGTCGCAGGCGGCGCCGGACTGATGACCGTGTGCGATCTCGCCCTGGCGGTTCCGCAGGCCAAGATCGGCTATCCCGAAGTGAAACGGGGCTTGGTGGCCGCCATGGTCATGCCCCATTTATTGCGGCACGTGGGAGAGCGCGCCGCGCGGGACTTGCTCCTCCGGGGCCATCTCATCGACGCCGCCGAGGCCAAACGGATGGGGCTGATCAACGACGTCGTTCCCGAGGGCGAGTTGCTCGCCACCGCGCAGCGCTGGGCGGTGGAAATGGCGGAAGCCAGTCCGCAAGCCCTGGCCGTGACCAAGTCGCTTTTGCAAAGAATGAACCCCATCACCGACCCGATGAAGAAAACGACGGCCTCGGCCAGCGCCGATGCCCGTTTGCACATCGATGCCAAGGAAGGGTTGCGGGCCTTTTTGGAAAAGCGGCCCGTCCCATGGGCGAGGGGTTAAGGCATCAAGTACAACCACAGCAAGCCCGCCACGAAGCCGCAGGCCAGCACGAGGGTGAGCAGCAGAATGGTCACCCAATCCACCTGTTTGCGCTGGGATGGATAAGCAGCGGCGATTTCGATGTTGGAACTGCGAAAGCCGCTGTTGATCTGCTGGGAAGTCGGCTCCACGGAGACCGGCCCGGGCCGGGTGACGCCCGAGGAGTGGGAGCGGACGCTTGGCGCCGATGCGGGCCGGTTTAATTTCACGGAGTCCTTGGACGGATAGACTTCCAAGGCCGCCGGCGCCACAACCAGATCGCGAAACTCCGGCTGCGAGCGGAGCGGTTCGAAGGGTCCGGTTTGCTGTTTGCTGATGCGAACGTTTTCCGCCTCCCCGAGCCGTCCTTCCTTGAGGCAGCGCCGAATGGCTTGCAGGCTGCCCTTCACCGTGTGCGTGGTGCCGAATTCGTCTTCATACACGATGAACCATACGTCTTGCTGAGCTTGAGCAAGAGAGGGGGAAGCCAGCTTCTTGGTGCTTCGGCCCATCAGGTCTTCGACAAATTCGCGGCACGTATTGGGCCGTTGTTTGGGGTCGGCGCTCATGGCCCTGCGGATCGCCCAATCCACGCGCTCGCTGAGATGGCTGGCCAGTTGCCGCGGCGGCGGAAAATCATTCTGCACCTTTTTCATCCAGGCATCCAGCGGGCTGCAGGACTTGAAGGGCAGTTCCCCGGTGAGGGCCATGTAGAGCGTGGCTCCCAGGGAATAAATATCGCAGCGGGCGTCGGCATTCTTGGCGTTGCGGAACTGCTCGGGGGCCATAAACTGCGGCGTGCCTAAGCCGCGGCCGGTCCGCGTCAAATTCAGTTCGGTTTCGGTCTCCTTGGCCAGCCCCATGTCGGCGAGTTTGGCTTTGCCTTCCGGAGTGATCAATATATTGTCGGGTTTCACGTCGCGATGGATGAGGCCCTGGCCATGGGCCTTGTTCAATCCTTGAGCGATTTGTGCGATGATCTTGATGGCTTCTTTTTCGGAAATGCGGCCTTGCCGATCGATCCGCTGCCCCAGGTTCTCCCCTTCCACGTATTCCATGACCAGGTAGGGCGTGGCATTTTCGTAGCCAAAGTCGATGGCCCGAACGATATTCTCGTGGTCGAGGCTGCTGGCGGCGCGAAACTCTTGTTCGAAGCGTTTGACCAGGACTTGATTGTTCGCCATGTGGGCGGGAACGATCTTGATCGCCACCATTTCGCCAGTGATCTGACTACGCGCCTTGTAGACCGATCCCATGCCGCCGTCGGCGATCTTATGAATGATGTCGTACCGGCCGATGCTCTTGATGGTCGGTGCGCCTTTCGGATTCTCCGAAGGCATGGCCATGCTCTCCCACCCTCAATCGCCCCATCACCCTATGGGGGATTTGCAACTCGTGGATCAATTCCTACAAGATAACGCAATGGATTCGGCTTGACCAGCAAGAACTTGCGGTTCCGACGTGTTCTTGCCAGGAAATAGCATCCCCACCGCGTTTGGCCGCAAAGCGCGATGGGTGAACGGCAGATCAGTGATTGCCTATATCATCCGGCCGGCGGACCCGCTGGGCCGCGCCGGCCTTGAGCGCGCTGGGACGACGCTTGACCTCGAAGATCACTTCCTCGCCTTCGCGGACGTCCACAAAATCTGCCCCCGGCTCCAGATCGGTGAAATGGAAGAAATAATCGTGGCCGTCATCGGCGGCGATAAAGCCAAAGCCGCGATCGGTAACTTTTTTCTTGATTTCGCCGCGCAGACTTGGGCCGGATTCCATGTCCCCGACCGCGTGCCAATCTTGATCCACTTCGGAACTGACGAATTCTTCCTGAGCTTCTTGTTTTTCCCTGGCGAACATCGACCGGCAAGCATCGCAATAAAAACGCTGCCCCTTGCGCGGGTGAAATGTCGTCCAGACCCACCGTTCGCCCTTGTGATTAGGCGATTCGCATTCGCGCTGGTGGGATTCATATTTCAACTCCAACTCCTGCAGGAGGTCGTCCAGCCAAATAATGTCGTAATCGCGCACCCGCGCGGCGTCCGTCGTTTCGGAAAATTCAGGGGCGCAGGCGCCGCGAATGGAAGCCAGGGCGACGCGCTTGCCCAGATGCCGGACGGCCTGCAGCATAGGCTTGAAATCCAAATCCCCCAAAACCGCGATGGCAATATCATAGGCATGCGGAATGGCCGCATAGTAGAGCATGCTCGTGGCCAGGGAAATGTCGACGCATTTCTCGCGCGGCTCGAAGTTATCCCGCGGATCGCGGTCGGCGCGGCGCAGCCGGCGGCCGCGGAAGTTGATGGGAAAGATCTGCACTTCGTAGTGATATTCCTCGCGGAGCAAGTCGAAGAAGTCCAGCCGGCGCTGGACGGCCTCTTCATCGCGCAAATCATAGTTGGCCGCATAGCTGCCAAACAAATGCGTTCGGACGACGTCCACGGGGATATGGTGCAATTGTTGCGTGACGGATTGAGCCAAGACCTCGGGCAGCTTGCCGAAATCCAAATGGAAGTCGGCTTTTCCGTAAATTTCAGCGAGTCGCGGCGTGTTGGCGTAAATCCATGTTCCATCCAAGAAGATCATGGCTTTGATCATGGGCATACCTGGCACTCAAATGAAGACATAAATTTATACATCAAGAGACGTGACATTCCGACGATAAAATGTCTTGTCTATATTTACCGATCCTAATTGATCGTTGCAGAATAGCTTATGAAATCACTCTCTCAAGGAAACTCGGATTCCGCGTCTTCACGCCAAAAAACAGCCCCTCGAACCTCTGAGGAAGCTCGAGGGGCTGACGCCGATTGATCCGTTACAGCAATTCGGTCCGCCCTGGGATGGCCACTGGCGGCACGGGAAGCTCCCCCATCGACAGCGTCTTGGGCAGCAAGTTCTCCTTCGAATTCAACGCCTGCTCCCAGGTCACGGCCTTGCCCGTGTAACAAGACATGCGCCCCATGATGGCCGTCAAGGTGCTGTGGGCGACGTTGAGCAGTTCATTGATCGGCTTGCCGGAACGAATGCTCTGCACGAGGTTGATGTGTTCTTGCTGATAGGGTTCGTTGTCTTCTCGTGGATTCATGCGCCATTTGTTTTCACCCACGATCTCATACTGGCGTCGTGAAGCCGAGGTGTACAGAATCCCCTTGGTGCCCACCAGGCATTCCGACACATTTTGTTCGCATTGATCGATCTGGCGGCACATGCTCATGGCGTGCTTGCCATCGCCGTATTCGTAATCCACCGCAAAGTGATCGTAGATATGGCCGAAATGGGGTTCGGTTCGAGCTTGCCGACCGCCCATGCCGACCGCCCGCTTCGGGGTGCGCTGCATACCCCAATTCACGACGTCCAGGTTATGAACGTGCTGTTCGACGATATGGTCGCCGGACAGCCAGGTGAAATAGAGCCAATTACGCAATTGCCATTCCATGTCGGACATGGTGGGCGTGCGGTTGACGTGCCACAAGCGGCCTTGATTCCAATAGCAGCGTGCCGCGACAACGTCGCCGATCTGGCCGTCGTGCACGCGCTTCATGGCTTCGAGATAGCCCGTCTGATGCCGCCGCTGCGTGCCCGCCGCGATGCCCAGGCCCTTTTCCTTGGCTTCTTCGTAGGCCAAGATGCACTCCCGCACGCCAGGCCCATCGACCGCCACGGGCTTTTCCGTGAAGATGTGTTTGCCCGCCGCCACGGTGGCGCGCAAATGCATGGGGCGAAATCCCGGAGGCGTTGCCAGGATGATGAAATTCGCATTCGTCGCCAGGACGCCCTTGTAGGCGTCGAACCCCGAGAAACAGGTATCTTTCGTGGCCTGGAAGCGATCGCCCAAAGTTTTTTTCAAGTAATTGAACTTCCCTTCCACTCGTTCGGGAAACATGTCGCCGATCGCCACCAGCTTAATGTTGGGTCCCGCGTTGCAGGCCTGTTCCACGGCCCCCGTCCCGCGGCCGCCACAGCCGATCACGCCCACGCGGAGTTCATCGTTCCCGCCCGCGAAATATCCCCCCAAAGCGGAGGACTGAGCCACGGCCAAAGTCGACGCCATCGAGGCGGCAGCGGTCGTTTTCAGAAAATCGCGGCGGGCGGGTTGATCGGATTGCGAGCGTCGAGTCATGGCGGGCCTCCTGTGCAAGGGGATGGACGATTCCATCTGAGCGGTGAAAAAGGTTTATTGATAGGGACTGGTTTTTGTCACGGTCGAACGCAGGTTCTTCAATCCTTCGTACTCTTCGACGGGCCGCACCACGCGAAAGCCCACAAACAAGGCTTCCGTCAACCACCAAATACTTTGCGGCCTCTGTGGATCCTGCCGGAGCCACTCGCGGATCGAACCGCGGCGCGCCGCTGAGCGGAGCATGCCCGCTTCGTCATCCCATGACCCGCCTCGGACGACGTGGGAGAAGCGCTTATCCGTCGGCTTCAGAAACGGGTTCAGCGACGCTTTATCTCCAGGCAATGCGGCATAGCGTTTGGGGTCAAAGTGATCCAGGCACCACTCCGCCACGTTGCCATGCATGTCGTTGAGCCCCCAGGGATTGGGCTTTTTCTTACCCACAGGGTGGGGTTGCCCTTCGGCGTTGTCGGCAAACCAGGCGTATTCATCAAGCTTTTCAGGGTCGCCGCCAAAGGAATAGGGCGTCTGTGTGTTGGCGCGGCAGGCATATTCCCATTCCGCCTCCGTGGGCAAGCGATAAGTCTTGCCTGTTTTCATTGACAACCATCGACAGTATTCCATCGCGGCGTGGTGCGTCATGCACAGGGCTGGATAGCCGTCGTGGCCGTAGCCAAACGTCATGTCGGTATAGGGAGGCGTCGGCCGGGTCACGGCATCGCCGCCGCCTTGCGCCTTGTCCTGTTTCTCCTCCAGTTCCTTTTTCAAGTCGAGGCTGAAGGCGAACAAGTCGTATTCATTCCATGTCACTTCGCATCGACCCATCCAAAAAGCGCGAATCTCGACCTCGCGAACCGGCCCCTCGTGCTCCTCGCGGTCGGCTTCTTCTTCCAAGCTGCCCATTTTGAACTTGCCTGCTGGAATGGGCACCATGTCGAACTGCACGCCAGTGTCCGGAATCGTCTCGGTATAGGCCTTGAACTCATCCATGGTCAAAGGTCGATGAGTTGGGGCGGTCTTCGAGGAGGCCCGCAGTCCCGTCATGCCAATGACGCACAATAGTAAGCCAGTCAGAAACAATCGCGCCAAGCGAATCAACCTCCATGCGGTTGGATTGGGGTGGGTATGGCTTCGATCCTAAAGGTGGGTCAAATGAAGCTAAGCGACCGACACGCTTTCCTGGTAAGATAATGCTACCCATGGTGTTTTGCAATGACCAACCACCAAGGAATTGAGGAAATCATGCTGCTCTCGGCACTTTTACCGCTGCTCTTGCCACCTCCTAGTGCACTGCCCGTGAACCGCTATGAATTCGAACAGCCTTGCATGGGCACGCTGGCTCGCCTGGTCCTTTATGCTCCCGAGGAGGCGGCCGCCCGCAAAGCCGCGGACCAGGCGTTTGAACGCATGCAAGCCATCAATCGCATCATGAGCGATTACCAGGAGCAAAGCGAATTGATGCAGCTCTGCCGCAAACCCGCCGGGCAGCCGCACACCATTAGCCCTGAATTGTCTTTCGTGTTGCAAAAGAGCCAGCGGATGGCCGAGCTTTCGGAAGGCGCCTTCGATGTCACCGTCGGCCCGTTGTCGCGGCTTTGGCGCCGCGCCCGAAGGCAAAAGCAACCCCCGACGGCAGAGGAAATCGCCAAAGCTCGTCTAAACGTTGGGTTTCGCAACTTGGAGGTCGATGCCGAGAAGCGGCGCGTCCTGCTGCGGCAGCCGGGGATGATCCTGGATTTGGGCGGCATCGCCAAGGGATACGCGGCCGATGAAGCCCTCGCCCATCTCAAACGATCAGGCTATGAACGTGCCTTGGTGGTCTTGGGGGGAGAAGTCGTCACGGGATCGCCCCCGCCCACTCAAAAAGCATGGAAAGTACGGCTCGGGACGTCCACCCAAGGCCAGACAGAAGCCGAATTCCTCTACTTGACGGATCGAGCCGTTTCCACCTCCGGCGATGCGGAGCAATTTCTCGAATGGAAAGGCCGCCGATTTTCCCACATCCTCGACCCGCGAACGGGTTATGGCCGAACCGTTTCGCCGATCGTGACGGTCGTGGCGCCCCAAGGGGTGGACGCCGACGCTTTGGCGACGGCCATGAGTTTGCTCGCTCCAGAAAAGGCCATGGCCTTGGCCGCTCAGTTTCCGGGCGTGGAAGCACGCATCCTGGACCCTCATCAACAACCACCCAAGACTTGGCAAACGTGCGGCTGGTCGCGATGGCTCTCGGAGCCTTAGTCCCTTGGCAAGACAGGGAATTGCGTCTTCAATGACCCGTCACCCATTTCCTCTTTTAATTATTTGCGAATCGTTCATCTCCGCGCTATGATTAACCTAATTCATCTTTAATCTTGTGCTCTTCCCAGGCGGATAAGACTGCAAAGGACGATGGACCATGCTCACGATTTATTGTCCTGTGTGCCAAACCGAATATGAACTGGATGAAAGCTTCGTTGGCCGTAAAGTGATGTGCCATCAATGCAAACAGCGTTTCCACATCACGGAGCAAGGCCCCGCGATGCAAGAAACTCCCCTGTCGATGGAGTTGGTAGGTTCCGCGCAAGGGGCACCGCCTCAGGAAACGATGCACCGGGAGGAGATGGAAGACGACGTTCCCGCGCACCGCCCCATGCCCAGACGACGACCAAGCCGGCGCAAGGATCAGAAAAGCCTTGCCATGCCCGTCATCGTCATCAGCCTGACCGTTTTCGTGGTTCTGGGCGTCGTGGTCTTATCCGTCTATTTGATCATCCGCGCCTTTAGTCATGAGGATGATAAACAAAGCCAGCAAGCGACTTATCCGACGATCATGGATGAACGGGCCAGGCAAATGCAGCAACAACGGCAGGGGCCCGACCTGGGCGAAATGGCCGATCGCCCCGCCAACTTTGAACTGAAATCCTTGAATGATCCCGATTCCCAGTTTCAATTGATTCAGCCCACCGGCCCCATCATCACCGCGGACGACCTTCCCGGACACGACGATAAAAAGCCCCAGGTCACCACGGCCCGAATCAAACAGTCCACGGTCTTCATCCGCGTGGACCGCGAGGATGGCGGCGGCACCGGCAGCGGTTTCTTCGCCTTTGAGCCTGGCCTGGTCGTGACCAATGCCCACGTCGTTGACATGATGCGCCCCTCGAACAAGGTCCCCAAGAACATCGAGGTGGTCGTGAACAGCGGCGAAACGAACGAGTACCGCCTCAAGGCCAACTTGATTGCCGTGGACCGGCTGCACGACCTGGCTCTGCTGCGCGTCAAAAGCGATCAGTTGCCCCCGCCCATGCCCATCCTCTCTTCCACGCAAATCGAAGAGACTCAGAGCGTGACCGTGGCGGGGTTCCCCCTCGCCTCGCAAGTCGGCAAGAATATTTCCCTGCGCACCGCCACCGTCTCCAGTCTGCGCAAGGAAAACGGGCGCTTGACCACCGTGCAAGTCTCGGGCGGGATGAACCCCGGCAACTCCGGCGGACCCGTCGTGGACACGCAAGGCCGCGTGGTCGGGGTGTCGGTCTCCATTCTTGGCAACCGGCCCGATTTCACCGAATCCTCCACCACCGACTTCTGCTTTGCCGTGCCCACGGATTATGTGTACGAGCTTTATTACGGACACGTTCAACAGCTCATCGTCCTGCCCAGTTCCGCGCAGAATGACCAGGTGCTCGTGCCCGTGGTGATTCGCCTTTCGGACGCCATGAATCGCATCCAAGAGGTCGCCGTGGAATGGTGGTTCGATGAACCTGGCGATCCCCTGCCCGGCAGCATGGGCGACGCTCCACCCAGTGATGCCAAACAAGTGAACAGGCACAGGGTCGTGCTCGAGAAGAAGCGCATCGGCACCGGCAAAAGCCAGGCGATGGGCGAATTGACCATCCCTCCCGTGCCGGCGGGGAAGGCCTTGTGGCTGCAGGTGATCACCAAGCATCAAGGCCCCACCGAACAGACGCGGCGCCATTCCGCGCACCCCGTGACGGTGCGTCCGCTCCTGCTGCGCGAGCCTCTGGCCAAATCACCGGAGAAAAGGGACATTCTGGATGAATGGGAAATCAACCAAAGCTTCCATACCCGGGTGCGTTCGGAACGCGGCGAATTTAATTTTTCACCGATCAAGCTTTCCTTTCAAAACAAGTTCCTCGACCTTGATCCCGACCCCAGTGCGGGCGTGAAATACGACCGCAAGGTGACGGACATTCAGGTCGGCGCGCAGATCAAGGGCGAACCCTTGAACTATCAAACCTTGTCGGCCTTGCTCATGGGATCGGCGAGCGGGTCGATCGCGGGCTTGGATCAAACGGCCCTGAAACCTTATCAACAAGTCCTTTTCAATTCCCTGTGCCACTTGCCCAATACCATGAGAGCCTGGGATTTTTCCCTGCCTGAGGGCGAAGTCGAACTCGATCAAACCTGGAAACGGTCGATTCGCTTGCCCCTGTATTTCGTCGTGGGCCGAGTCGAGATCCCAAGCATCGACATCACGTGCCGCTACCTAGGGAAAATGAAAGTGAACGATTTGGAGGTGGCCGTCGTCACCCTGCAGGCCGATTTTATCCCCACTTCGCAATCACCCTCTTTAGGCTCTCTCGTCGGCATGGCCCACATCGATTTGGAAACGGGGCATCTGTCTTATCTTCATGGCCTAATGGATTTGGAGGTGGAGCGCGCCGCCTTGAACAACAACCTCGGCAATATGATGTTGGTCGAGAGTTCCTTGATTGGCAAGTTGGAGTTTCAGATCAAACGCAAGGGCATCGAATAAAAGCCGGCCCATGCGGAAATGAATGGCTTTCACCCCCGAGCAGGATTTGGATCATGGATCAATCCTGCTCATTTTCGTCCATGCGCAGCGTTTCGGGGATCGGCTGCAGCCGGCCTTCGCGATCGACGCAAGCCAGCGTGGAAGCCCCTTCCGCGAGCAGTTGTTCTTGCCGCAATAATTCATAGCGATGTTCGATCCGCACGGGCGTCGTCCGAACCAACGTCGTCCGCAGGGTCAAGAGATCATCGTACCTGGCGGGCAGCTTGTATTTGCAATCCAGCTTGACCACGACGAGAAAATGGCCCGCGTCCTCGATCTCCTTGTAGGCAATCCCCTGGGCGCGCAACATCTCGGTGCGCCCCAGTTCGAAATAAACAAAATATTGCGAGTGATGGAGAAAGCCCATGCGATCCGTTTCCGCGTAGCGAACGCGAATCGCGGATTCATGGACGCGCAGCGGGATGGACATGGCGTGCATCGATCCTGGCCTAACGAATCAAAATCCAGCGCTCCCAAGGCCAATAAACGCAGACGGCCTTGCCCAGCAACAAGCGATGATAGACCTGGCCCCAATAGCGGCTGTCCTTGCTCGCGACGCTGTTATCCCCCAGGGCAAAATATTCATCAGGCCCGAAGCGGTCGCTCGGGTGCCAGCGCGGATCCTGCTTGGGATAGAATTCGGGCGGCTTCATGAAGCCCACTCGATCCCCCACCACGACGCCGCTGGGATAGTAGGCGGCCCATTCAGGAGCACGCAATTGATGCAGCGCCCATTCCTGGCTCGACAGCGGGCCGGAACCGGGCGGCTTCACGGCGGCCAGTTGAACTTGAATCCGCTTCTTGATCTCATCGTAGGAGAGGTTTAGTCCCCCTTCCGACACGTCAACGTCGGTGTGGGAGGTGCGCGTGAAATAAGTATCGCGCCAAACTTGCAACTGACTGACCTCCACTTCGGCCTGCTCCGCGCCAATGGAAACCGGAAACAGGTCCGCCAGGCGGGGTCCGCGTTCCTGTGCGGGAAGGGGCGGCAGCAAGACCCCATCGCCAAAGACCAAGCTCTTGTCCAGCCACACCGTTAGCTTTTGATCGAAAGCGGCGAAGCGAACGCGGTGCAGTATGCCCGTCGACATCTCGACCCGTTGTTTGGCCGCTTCCAAAGGAATGCTTTCCCCTCTTCGTATCAGCATTAACTCGCATTCTTGCGATTCGAGATGCAGGATGGCGCGGTAGCAGTCGATCCCGGATCGAATTTCGAGGATCAATTTGCCCTCGTGCTTGAGGGGCTTGACTTTGCAATCCAACATCAAGTCGCCGACATAATGATGGGCCTGATCGCCGCCATTGTAATCGAGGAAATCGGTGATCAATTGCGGATGCACATTGAGCGGCTGCACTTCGGGCATGGCACCGCGCTCCCGGGCGAACGGCCCGGCCGACTGGAGAATATGCTGGTAACGCAACCATTGGGGAGCGGGCTTGGGTTGCGAGATGAAGACCTTATTATCCTGGACGGCGCGCCAGGCTGACGCCTCCGCGCCGTCGAGGCATTCCACGCCGGCATGCCATCGGCTGTGGATCGGCGGCTTGGCATGGGGAGCCTGGAAATCATTGTCGTTGACGATGCGGCGCATGACCATCAAAACGTCCGGCTTGCGCTGGATGATCTGGAGGCGCTCGCCGCCCTGGCCGTCCGGCACCACCAGGTGCACGTCGCCAAAGTGGATCGCCAGCTTTTCCCCGGGCAGCCCCCAGAGCCGTTTGATGAAATTCTTGGGGCCAAAATCTTCCTGGGGTCCGCCCGTGCGCTTGTCGCCGCTGTCGGGCTGCATGAACCCCGCATGGGTGAGGTAATAAGGATCGCCGGGGTATTTGAAGACGATGGTGTCGTGCCGTTCGGGCTTCCAGAAATCGTACTGCGGCTTGAGAACAAGCACCTTATCGCCGCCGTCCGGGATCGGGGCGCCGATGTGAATTTCCTGCTGGCAATTGGGGCAGATCGCTCTCCCCGGGGCGCGCCGCTGGGTATTGATCTGATTATTGACCAAGAAGGGATACCGGCAGCGATCGCAGGTCACGTGATTGTGATCGCCCAGGAGCGTCGTGGCCATGGAGCCGGTCGGAATGACGAAGGCTTCCGCCACAAAGGCCTTGAGCATGAGGACCAAGCTGACGACAAAGGCAATGGTTTCCAGCGTCTCGCGGATGCCGTCCCGCTCCTCCACCATCGGCTTGCGTTTGGGCTCGGGACGGACGAGCGGATGCGCTTGGATGATCGAACTCGACTCCATGCCAACTTCCTTTCGAAGGCGGATCAGGCGGACGTCTGACTAATCCGTTTCCAGAACGGCCAAGAAGGCTTCCTGGGGAATCTCGACTTGCCCGATCTGTTTCATGCGCTTCTTCCCCTCGGCTTGCTTGGCCAGGAGCTTGCGCTTGCGAGTGATATCGCCGCCATAACATTTGGCCGTGACGTTTTTCCGCAAGGGGGCGATATTCTCCCGGGCGATGACGCGCGCTCCGATCGCCGCTTGCAAGGCGATTTGGAACTGATGGCGCGCGATTTCCTTGCGCAGCTTATTGATCATGGCCCGGCCGCGCCGCTCGGCCACGCTGCGATGGCAAATCGTCGAGAGGGCGTCCACCTTTTTGTTGTGAACCAGGATATCCAACTTGACCAGATCGGAGGCGCGGAAGCCAAGCAACTCGTAATCCATCGTGCCGTAGCCATGAGTGATGGATTTAAGCTTGTCGTAGAGATCGTAGATGACTTCCGCGAGCGGCATTTCAAATTCGAGGATGGCCCGCTGCGGGCTGAGATATTCCGTTCGCAGATACAGGCCCCGCCGCTCCGTGCAGAGCTGCATCATCTGGCCGATGTTGACCGCGGGGAGAATGAAGCTGATTTTGACCACCGGCTCGCGAAACTCTTCGATCTGGCCCGCGTCCGGCACGTCCTCCGGCGTTTCCACCGTGATGGTCTGGCCGTGGCGGGTTTGGATTTCATAGGTGACGTTCGGGGCGGTATGGACCAGGGCCAAGCCGCTTTCCCGTTCGATGCGCTGTTGGATGATCTCGCGGTGCAGCATCCCCAGGAAGCCGCAGCGGAAGCCGAACCCCAATCCCTCGCTGGTTTCGGGGTGAAAGGTGAAGCTGGAATCATTGAGGCTGAGTTTATTCAGGGCTTCCCGCAAGGCTTCGAAATCGGAATTGTTGACCGGGTAGAGACCGCTGAAAACCATGGGCTTGGGCTGCACGTAGCCCGGCATGGGCGAACGGGCGGCTTGATCGGCGTCGGTGACCGTGTCGCCAATGTTGACGTCGTGGATGTCCTTGATATTGGCGGTGAAGTAGCCGACCTGGCCAGCGAGTAATTGCTGACAGGGTTGCGGTTGCGGACGGAATTGACCGATCTCGATGACTTCATAAGCCATGCCGCTCCGCATCATGCGCACTTTCTCGCCTTTGCGGATGCTGCCTTCGCGGACGCGGACGTAGACGACGACGCCCTTGTAGGAATCGAAATGGCTGTTGTAAACGAGGGCCCGCAGCGGCCCGTCCAGATCGGCTTCCGCATCCGGGCCCGGCCGAGGCGGCGGCACGCGCTCGATGATGGCCCGAATTAATTCGTCTACTCCCTGCCCGGTCTTGGCGCTGCAGTGGATCGCTTCCTCGGGCTTGAGTCCCAAGGATTGCTCCATCTCCATGAGGACTTCATCGACGCGGGCATTGGGCAAGTCGATCTTGTTGACCACGGGCACGATGGCCAGATCTGCTTCCAAGGCCAGATAAGCGTTGTGCACCGTTTGGGCCTGCACCCCCTGAAATGCATCCACGAGCAGAATCGCCCCTTCACACGCGGCCAGGCTGCGCGACACTTCGTAATTGAAATCCACGTGGCCCGGCGTGTCGATCAGGTTCAGCTCATACTCCAGGCCGTCCAGCGTGTAATTTAAGGTCACGGGATGCATTTGGATGGTGATGCCCCGCTCCCGCTCCAGGTCCATGTCGTCGAGCAACTGCGCCCGGAATTCGCGCTCGGTGATCGCCCCCGACTTCAGTAAGAACTGATCGGCCAACGTGCTCTTGCCATGATCAATGTGGGCGATGATGCAGAAATTGCGGATTCGCTCTCGTGGAATCATGCGCGCGCAGTCTCTCTGAAAAGGTGATCTCCGTCTCCCTGCTCTTACTATATGCGAATCCGCAAAAAATGTTGAGGCGAACCCGGCCTGATTCCTCGACATGGGAGCCTTGGCACGGCATCACAATTGGCCCGCTGCTTGCATCCTCTTGTAAACGACCAAGGAATAGATGATGGGAATCAGCACGGAGACTATGATGATCCCCAGGAAGACCCAATAAGTTAAATCCAAAAGGGCCGCCGCCACCCCCACGCATCCCGCCAGCACAAACATCCAGGCCGACAAGCGATGTGTCTTAGTCCAGACGGTCTGATTCGCCAAGGTCCACGGCGTCCGCACCCCGATCCAGAAATTCCTCGGCATTTTGCCCAATACATTGCCCAAGAGGATGAAAAAGACGCTGAACACCCCCAGCAGCCAACGGAGGAAATTCATTTCCGGCCTCAAGTAAACCAGGGAAATGACGCCGCCTAGGGCGCCCATCATCAACACGACTAGGAACATGACGTAATAGTACAGTTGCCGATTCAAATCCACTTCAAAATGCTTGGGGGAAAGCCACGGCAGGACATAGGTCAAAAGTGTCATAACCAACATTGAGAGCGGCGACAGCATGATGTACCAAAAGAGATCGTCGCGAGGCACGTAATGATCGGGCTGCCCATGGATGTTCCAATGCACCGGGACCGGATCCAGCGCGATCAACTCATGGCGGAATAAATACAAATACCCTTGCGCCAAGAACGCCAAGCCCGTCAACGTCCAACTCACCAGCAACCAACGGTTCATGATCGCTTCCCCTTTTCGCTCTTGGCGCTGCCAAACAGATCCAGAAATAATCCCACCAGGTCCTCGAGCACTGTGGTGTTCAAGGAATAGATAATCTGCTGCCCTTCGCGGCGCGACTTGACCAACTCCGCCTGCTTGAGCACCGTGAAATGATGCGACATGGACGGCTTGGTCATGTCGAAGCGATCGGCCAAGTCGCCCGCCGACATCTCGCCCTTATGCCGGAGCAGCCGCAGGATCTCCCGCCGCGTGGGGTCCGACATGGCGTGAAAAGCATCGTTCATGTGCATGGGTCGCTTGTCCGCTACCATCCTTGTTTAATTATTCGACAACTATCTAAATATATTGGCGAAAACTGCCGGCAAGGCAAGCCCTTTGTGCCTAGGGGGCATTTTTCTAGGGCTGCATGGCTCAGGCCTGCTGATTGATCACGTCCACCATCTGCCGCAAGCGGCCGACGGCTTTCTTGTTGAAGTGGAAGCGCAGGCGCGGCAGGTGGGCCAGGTGCTCATCCCCTGCCTCGGCGGGCAACGCCTGGGTTTGCTCAATGACGCCGCTCGCCAGGATGTCGGGAAACTGGTTGTTGAGGTGCTGAAGCAAGGCGTCGCTCAAATGATGCTTGAGACGAATCACCAGATGCTCGCCCACGTAGCGCATGCTGTGATACACCCGATAAAACTGTTGAATCTCTTGGATGGCTTCGCCCACCGATTCGGTGATGCGAAAGAGAGATAAGTCCGACGAACAAATGTAGCCTCGGCTCAAGAGGGTTTCATTCACGAAGGCGAGCCAATGCTTCCAATAATCGCCCCCAGGCTCTTCGAGCAAGACCACGGGCAGGAGCGGATTCTTGCCTGTTTGCATCAAGGTGAGCACCTCGAAGGTCTCGTCGTGCGTGCCAAAACCGCCGGGGAATACCGCCACGGCATGGCTTTCCTTGAGCAGCATCAATTTGCGCGTGAAGAAATACTTGAGATGGACCAGTTTGACGTCGCCGGCGATGATGTGATTGGCCGCCTGTTCGAAGGGCAGCAGAATATTGACGCCAATGCTGTGCTGCTGCCCGGCGCCGACGTGGCCCGCTTCCATGATGCCGCCCGCCGCGCCCGTGATCACCATGTAGCCGACGTCGACCATCCCGCGACTGAACGCCACCGCCTGCTGGTAGCTGGGATGCGCCGCGCTGGTTCGGGCCGAGCCGAAGATCGTGATCTTGGGCGTGTGCCGATACTGGGCGAAAATCTTCAAGGCGTATCGGAGTTCGCGGACGGCGGTCGCCACCATCTTGACGTCAGCCCGGCTGGCTCGATCGCGCAGGAATTTATCCGCTGTCTCCTTCACCTGGGCCACGAAATCCTCGACCGTGGCCTGCTTTGGCGCTTTGCCCTGCATCCTGGACCGCGGACCGTCAGCCGGCTCGGCGGGCGTTTGGGAAGAGGGAAGGTGATCGCCTGAAGTGGGCATGGAATCCTCTATCGAAAAAAAGAACCCTGACCCATGGGCCAAGGTTCAAGAACAGGTCAAGCTCGATGCTTCATGCGGTTGTTTTATATGGACAGAGCCTGAATGGCTTCCTCGCGGGTATTGTAAATCGCCCAAATGGTGTCGAGGGCAGTGACTTCGAGCAATTCCTTGGCCCGCTGCGATACGCCGCAAAGAACCATTTCGCCTCCCTGCTGCTTGACCAGCTTATGGCAGCGCAGCAGCAAGGAGAGAAAGACCGAGCCGAAAAAGGAAACCTGGCTCAAATCCACAATCACGGCAGCGGGAGGTTCACGCTTCAGCGGCATTAACACGATTTCCGCGGCCTGTTCGATCAATTCCCATTCCATGGTCTCGACCTCGGAGGCCGGGATGATGATGGCCAGATCGCCCTGCCGCTTGATCTGGATCACTCCGCCCTTGGAAGAACTGGCCGGCGTTGACATGCGGAAAACTCCCTTTCATTGAATAACAACTTGCCCCCTATGGTAGACCAATTTCCTGTGAAATGCCAGCAAGAATGTCTCATGAATTTAAAGTTTACTTCGTCATCAACTTTGCCGGGACGATGGCGGCGTTATGCCCCATGCATTCCACCACCAGGGCGCACTTTCCTTTTCCACCAAGCCGATTTACAATGTGTATAACAAAGTATTTCAAGGGGAGGTTCACCGCTATGAGAAGCGACCGAAGGCGATTTATCGGCGGCTTGCTGGCAGGCCTGGCAGCCGTCTTCTGCTTGGGCTGCCCCAAGGGTCAAGACGATCCCTGGAAGCAGACCAGCAAGCTTAAAATCGTGACCTCCATCGCTCCTCTCTATTGCTTCACCGCTCACATTGCCGGTCCGGATGCGGAAGTCTTGTGTTTGTTGAGCACCAAGGGGCCTCATGACTACATGCCGACGACGTTCGATCAAAAGCTGATCGCGCGCGCGGACGTCTTCATCGTCAATGGCCTGGGACTCGAGGAGTTTTTGGAAAGCATGATCCGCAGCTCCGGCAATCGCCGCATGCGCGTGGTGCGGGCCGGCGAATATATCCCCAAGGCCGATTTGATCGAGGCGGAAGGCATCCCGCACTACCATGGCCATCAGCTTGTCTCGCACAAGGGGACGGACCCCCACGTCTGGCTCGGCCTGTCGGAAGCCAAGCACATGGCGCAAGCCATTGGTGACGCCCTGTGCGAAGTCAGCCCCGATCAGGCAGCAGGGTTCAAGCAACGGACCCAAGCGCTTGTGCACAAGCTGGATCAGCTCCGGACCCTTGTCCCTGAAAAAGCCGAGGTCGGCGGTCTGGTCACGTTCCATGACTCCTTTCGCTATTTCGGGCGCAGCTTCAACATCCCCATCATCGGCGTCATCCGCGGCGTGCGGGGCGAGGAAACCAGCGGCAGTTCCTTGATCGAGCAGGCCAAGGAGTTCAAGGAAAAGAATGTTCGGCTCATCGGCGTGGAGCCGCAGTATCCCCGCGGCCTGGCCGAGGATCTGGCGGCAAAGATCGGCCAAAGCCATGTGCGCATTATCGAACTGGACCCCATCGAGACCGCGCCGCTGCTGAATGGCGAGACCCATAAAATCGATCCAGATCGGTATTTCAAAGTCATGGAACAGAATCTCAAGCAACTGTTTCGGTCCTGAGGCATCGGTTTGACTTGACCCATCCGCAGCGCTTTCTAGAGTGACGAAGGAGACTCCATCCAGCGTCGAAAGCGAACGGCCATGCCCATGCGGATTCAACTCAACGGCGAGCCCAAACTCCTCGAAGAGCGCACCACGATCATGGGCCTGCTCAAGGGTTTGGCATTGGACCCGCGGCGCGTGGCCGTGGAAGTGAACCGCGAACTCATCCCGCGCACCCAACATGCCCAGTCTCAATTGCAGGAAGGCGACGAGGTGGAGATCGTCACCCTTGTCGGCGGCGGCGCCGGCTCCGAAGCGGACTTGGACGCCCCGCTGCGGGTGGGGAGTTTTACCTTCCACAGCCGATTGATCACGGGTTCGGGAAAATATCCGAACTTCGAGGTCATGCAGAAGTGCCTGGATGCCAGCGGCTGTGAAGTTCTCACGGTTGCGGTCCGCCGCGAACGGCTGATTGACGCCCAAGGCCGCAACTTGCTCGATTACATCGATACGCAGCGCTACACCATCCTGCCCAACACGGCCGGCTGTTACTCGGCTGAGGACGCGATGCGGCACGCCCGGCTGGGGCGCGAAATTCTTTCAGGGTTGAATAATCCCGGCGCCAAGTGGGTCAAGCTCGAATGCCTGGCCGACCCCAAGACTTTGCTGCCGGACCCCATCGGCACCTTGGAAGCCACGGCGGCCCTGGTCAAGGAAGGTTTCGAAGTGATGGTCTATTCGAACGACGATCCGATCGTGGCGAAAAAGCTCAAGGACGCCGGGGCCTCCTGTGTCATGCCTGCGGGGAGCCCCATCGGCAGCGGCCAGGGCGTGCTCAATCCGAATAATATCCGCATCATCTTGGAATATCTCAAGGGAGACGACCCGCAATATCCCGTGATCATCGACGCCGGCGTGGGGACGGCCAGCGACGTGGCCATCGCTATGGAATTGGGCTGCGACGGCGTTCTCCTCAATACGGGCATCGCCTCGGCCAAGCATCCCGTGAGAATGGCCCACGCGATGAAGCACGCTTGCATCGCGGGACGCCTGGCATTTCTGTCTGGCCGGATTCCGAAGAAGCTTTATGCCACTGCTTCAAGCCCGCTTGAAGGCATGATTTCAACCGGTCTAGATTTGTCACCCAAATCCAATGGATGATGGAATAAGGCGCTTCCACTCATCGGCAGTTTATTAAAGACCAATGATAAACTTTTTCCGGTAAATTCAGGCAATCTTCAAAAAATGCTTTGACATGATCGGCGCAGAACATATCCTAAAGCTATTAATTTAGGGTTTATGGGAATCATCCCATTCTATAGTAATGTTGTGTTTCACATAAGGGTTGAGGGGGAGTTGATGATGCAAAAACGTCAATGGTATCTTTTCTCTGGGTTGTTGGCTGCCGCCATGTTGGTGATGCCAATGACCGCCGTCAAGGCGGACTTTACAGGTCCATACGATCTCAATAACTGGACCTTAACCAACACCAATGCGGACGGCTCATGGAATTCCAATCCAGGACCACCCATCGAACTGTTCTTAACCGGTGGCGACAACGGTTCAGGTACACAAGGAACCACGGATTTCACCTTCGTGGCTTTTGAATCGGGCACCGTGAGCTTTAACTGGGGCTACGACACGGTTGATGACCCTGGATTCGATAGCGGCGGTTGGCTTCTCAACGGAAATTACACGCCATTGGCTAACGGCCCAGGACAAATGCCCTTTTTCGACGGCTTTGTTAGTTTCGATGTTGAGATCGGCGACGTATTTGGGTTCCGGGTTGACACGGATGATAACATCTTTGGACCAGGCATTCTTGGCGTGACGAACTTCAATTTCGATGCTACCGTGATCCCCGAACCATCGACGATGGCCCTCGTCGGCTTGATCATGGCGGGCGGTGCGGTGGGTTATCGCAAGCGTCGTCAGTTGACCCGCAGTCGCCGAAAAAAGTAACCCACTTCGGATTCCAATAGCCCATCAAGCCCAGAGGACCATGGTTCTCTGGGCTTTTTGCATTTCAGGTTGGCACCGCTTTGTTTCCCATCAATCATGGAATTGCAAAAGGGCGGGCGTCGGCAGCGGCCTGGTCTTGCCCTCTCTGGCTGGCACTGGAGCCAGCAGTTTTGGCCAAGGATTCATCGGCCTCTTTTGGACTTCAGGCTCGTTCGATGGATACGAGATTTGCTGAATTTCGGAGCGCTGGCCCGAACCTGGGGCCAGTGTTGGCGGCATCGGCGCGGGTTTGGGTGGAGGCAGCGTTTCGAGGTCTTTCACATCGGCATGGGGCAAAGCTTGCCGGGGAGCCTTGCCCACGACCATCTCGTTGCGAATCGATCGACATCCCGCCAGACCGACAAAGCAGCGGCTATAGGCCAGCTTATCGTCCTCCGAATCGGCAAAGCCCGTGATGATGAGCCGGCCATCCTTGGTGGCGCGCAGCTCAATCTGTTTCCGAACGGGCAACCCCACTTGCTCCAGCCGCGCCCGGCATTCCAGGGCGAACGTCTCCCGCGGCGCCTCGGGCAGGACCACCCTCATGTTCGGCTGCACGCGAACCTGGTCCACCACCTCGACCAGGCTGAGTTCCGTGGCGATGGCCAAGGCTTTCATCTGAATGCCCCGCGTGGGGACCAACCCCTGGATCAGCAGTTTGTTATCCTGGTGCACGGCTCGGAGGGGATAGGGAAACGTGATGGGATCCGCCAGCCAGGCCAACTCGATGGCATGGACGGACGGCGTTGACAGATGGGCGGCCAAGGTGATGACGTCCATGGCGTCGTGCGCCGAGGAAACCGGCCGATCTTGAGCCGCGGCGGGAGCGATCCACGCCGCTCCGCTTCCCAGGCCGGTCAAGGTGCCGATGCAGAGAACGGACCGCAGCCAATGCATAACCATCGCCCTTCAAACTCAAGAGCCGATGCTGTTTCGCCGCCAACCCTTGGGTCAGCTTGTCAGCATCGGCTCCATGCCAGAGGAATCTGGGAATGACCTGTGATCGTTGGGTTATGGCCCCAACAAATCGCGGGAGATCGATTTCTGATAGCAGGCGTCGTTGCCGACGACGAGATGGAGGTGGTCCTTGTCGATGTAGATGACTTCCACGCGGTCGTTGGTCACGCCAAAGGCAAAGGGCCAATCGGAGTAGAGCCGTTCACGCCAGAACACCGTGCATTTGTAATGGCAGTGATGCAACTGGGCCGGCCCCACGACCGGGAAGAAAGCGGGCGGATCGATCTGATCGACGATCTTTTCGACGACCACTTCGAAATTATCGCGCATCTCCTCGAAGACGAAGGGAACACCGCGTGCCACGCGCGGCAAGGCGCGAATGACTTCTTCATCCGTCGGCGGATCTTCGCAAGTCGGCAGCGGCTGCCCCGGCAGGATCGGCGGCATGATGGCCGCGCGATCAGTGCGGAACCGCTTGGTGTATTTCTCTTCCATGCGTTCCGATGTCCAGGGGGGATTGCAAATCACCCATGGCAAGGATGGGGCCGCCCCCATGCATCCCAGCGAACCCGCCACCAAGCTCAGTCCGAGCATGAATCCAATAGCACGCATTTTGGTCATTCCCCACCTCCTCGCCAAACCCCCACCCCCTGGTCCGTTCTCGGCCTGGTTGGTTGGGAGGATGTTTCTATTGCAGCAGTATCAATAGCGAAATCGACGTAAACGCTGACGAACTTTAGGTATTTTTCGATCAGGCTGATTATGCAAGCTGGAACGATGGTGCGGTCCGCGTTTGAGCCACTGCTTAAGAGTTCGGCTCAGGATAGCCCGCTCCATAAAAAAACCGGCCCGCCTGGCGGTTTTCACCAAGCGGGCCGGTCCAGCGCTGTCGGTATTTATCCTAGCTTACCAATAGCGAACATTCCACCAATCGCGATTGCCAGCGTAGGAACCGATGTACCAGTGGCCGTCATCGAATTCCAGCATCACTTTCCGCCAGCCCAGGGGGGCCTTGGGGAACGGGTAAAACGGCCCAATGTGCGGGAAGGCGCAAGACGGATAAAGATTCGGATAGGCCACGCGGGAGTAGTTGTTGTAAGGAGCGTAGGTCGGCCAGGCATGCGGGGGCAGCGGTGGAGGCTGCATTTGGCCATTGAAGCCGCCCATGTCCGCCCGGTACAACGGCACGGGGTCCAGCGGCGCGTTCTGCGCTGGCGCGGAGCGCGGCGCCGTCAGGGGTTCTGCCCCTTGCGCCAGAATGATCCCCACCGGGCGATCATTGGCGTCCTTTTGGATCATCTTCGGTGGGTCGGCCATCAAGGCGGCCGGCAACGCCAACAGCGCCAACGCGGGCACCATCAAGCGAATACGATTGAGCATTTCATCCTCCCGATGCATCGAGGAAAACGAGAAGTTGCCGTGGTTCTCCGAGAGACGCTTCCGTGAACCATCCACGGCAGGCTCTCACGGCAAAGCATCGGAATTTGCGCAGGGGGGGATGGAGAGAGAAGCGGCATTCCCGGCCCGCTTTCCCGCAAGGCGATCCCTTTTTTCCCTAGGGACGGCGCCACCGGAAGAAACGACACGGTAAACCGGATGACCATGGTGAAGAGGCCAGGCGAAGCTCGCTGCATCAATGAGAGCGATGCACCACCTGCTCGGTCAATTGTTCCAGGATTTGCCGATATTCCGAATCAGGCAAGACCTGCAGGGCTTGACGGGCGTTCCGCGCGTGGCCGTCGGCTTTTTGCAACGCATAGGCTAAGGAGCCGGAGCGTTGCAGCAAGTCGCGCAGGGCGGCAAGCCCCTCGGCATGCGGCTCCAGGACGTGCTGCCGAACCAACCGCAACTCCTCTGCGGTCCCGTGGCGGAAAAGATGAATCAGGGGAAGCGTCATTTTTTTCTGAGCTAAATCCGTTCCGAGCGATTTGCCGGTCTGATGCTCATCGCCGGTTAAGTCCAAAATGTCATCGGCGATCTGAAAGGCCAGGCCCAGGTCGTAGCCAAAGCGGGTCAATTGTTCGACCACCGCCTCGCCTGCGCCGCTGAAGATGGCTCCAAGCTGGCAGCAGCAACCGGTCAGGGCGGCGGTCTTGCCGCCGATAATGGTGAGATATTCCTCTTCGGTCAGATTGAGATTGCCCTGCTCGCCGATCTGATACAATTCCCCCTCGCAGACGCGATTGGTGGCTTCCCCTATGATCCTGCAGGCCAAGGTGCTCCCGGTGGTGCTGGCGAGATAAAAGGCATGGGTGAAGAGCAAGTCCCCCAGCAGCACGCTGCTCTGCGATCCCCATTGCGAGTTGATCGTGGGCACGTGGCGGCGCATTTGCGCATGGTCGAGGATGTCGTCGTGGACCAGCGTGGCCGTGTGGATCATTTCCACGACCGCCGCCAGGACGTGGTGCTCGCGCGTGACGGCGCCGCAAGCGCGGGCGGTGAGCAGCAGGAGGGTCGGGCGCAGCCGCTTGCCTTGATAGTGCGCCAAGTGGGCCACCAATTCAGCGACGTGCGGCGTGCCGCTGTGCAGTTCTTGTTGAAAGATCGACTCCGCCTCGGCCAAATCCGCCGCGATCGCTGCAAAGAGACGATCCAAACCGCGCGGGTTGGCTTCCTTGGCTGGCGTGATCGTGGTGGGTCTCCCCTGCCCCATGCAACTCGTCCTTTTTCCCGACTCCGAACGTGAGCGGAGTGCAAACGGTTTTTGAAAAGTTAGTGAATGCCTCGGAACTTGTCAATCAGACCGGACAAAATGGCCGCTGCGGCCCCCTGCTTTTTCCAACAAACGAATCGTTTCCACCGTCATGCTTCGATCCACCGCCTTGCACATGTCATAGACCGTGAGCGCGGCCACGCTGACGGCGGCGAGGGCTTCCATTTCCACGCCCGTCGGCCCCCGCGTTTTGACCTCCGCCTCGATGCGAAGCTGCGTCGGCGAGCATGCCTCGAAGCGAATGGTTACGCTGGACAGCGCCAGCGGATGACATAAGGGGATCAACGACCACGTTTGCTTGGCTGCCATGATACCCGCTATGCGGGCTACCTCCAAGACGTCCCCCTTCTGGATCTGGCGATCTTGGATGAGGGTCATCGTCTCCGGCTGAAGCCGAAGGTATCCCTCGGCTCGAGCCTGGCGTTGTGTATCCGGCTTGCCGGTGACATCGACCATGCGGCTGGCGCCTTCAGCGTCGAAATGAGTCAGTTCCGCCATGGTTGGCCTCCCCCGCGGTCTAACCGTGAATACCTGTGGTTCACAACGAAGGGCCGCCATTGGCTCCGCATCGTTGCAGCCGTTTTTCGAGAAGCTGTTCCGCTTCTTCCAGATGATGAAAGAGCGTGGCACGCTGTGCTTCATTGCGCCCGGACTTGCCGTACAGGGGACGCAGATCATGGCATTGCCGGAGAAGCCATTCGATGGATGGCCTGCCCCATTTGGCCTCCGCCTTGGGGCCAATGTAAATGGGCGAGGTATGGGCGTAAAGGTTTCCCTTACCGGTCCAGGCCCGGGCCGCTAGCCAATTACCTGGGGCGCAAGCATGCATCGATTCTAAAGACCAATGCCCATCAACGGCTTTGGCTTGCTCCGCCACGACGCGGCCATTGACGAGAAGCTCGATTCTGGCCACGTCATCCGAGGCTTGGAGCGAGGCCTTGAGCGGCAGCGTTGGCTTCGCTTCGTCCAGCATCACTTCCTCGCCGACCTGCCGATCGCCCACGGCGAAATAGAGCAAGGCTCCGCGCGATGCCGCGGTCTTGCCGCCGCGCACGGCTTCGATCCACGCCGGGATCGAGAAGGGCTGATCCCAGCCAAGATGCGCATAGGTCCGCACAGCGCCGACCGGCACCCTGGCGTCCCGCTTGCCTGAGCCTCCGACCAAGGGAACGCGACACCCCGCATTGAGCAAATGATACCAGGCCTCCAAGGTTGATGCCGTCCATGGAACTGCGCCTGACCATTCCACGGCGTCGATTTCTCCCAGGACCAAAGCCACCGCATCCTCGCGCAGCACCCCTCTAAATTCGGGCCAGATCACCAAGCCGCGTTTGCGGTGAGCTTGATGCGTCCAATCGCCAAGGGTGTAGTGTTCGAAGCCCGCTTGATCGAGCCGCAAGGGAAACACCACCCGATGCGTGTACAGCAGGGATAAGTCGCCCAGTTCGCCCCCTTGATTGCGCGTCCCCACCATGACTTGACAATCGGCGAGGCTGGCTGCCTGGGCTTGAGCGCTATAGTCGTCCATGAGCCAAAACTGCCCTTCATCGTCCTGAAGCGCGTGGACGTGGACAAAGGCCAACCCCTCGGCAGCCCCCTCCATGGCGGCGGCTCGGGGAGCGAGGTGAAAGGTGGAGGTATCCCCTGCGTACCAACCTTCTTCGGCCAATGAGGCGCGAGGCTCCATAACGAACCGCATCGACAGTTGCCCGGCCCGTCGATGGACGACGTCCTTCCGCGGAGAAAAATTAGGCCCCTTGCTCATGTGGAACACAAGGTCCCCGGCAGGGAGCAGAATCTCGCATGTGCCATCGATGTAGGTGTGGAGGTCATTGTCGAGGAGCAGATTACCCCCTGAGGCGCCTTGCTGATGCGGCATGATTCGGCCGGGGCGTCCCAATGGAGGATAATACGTTCCCGACTCCGAAACGACACGCAGCCGAATGGGCGTGGGCTGGCCTTGAGGGTCATTCACGCGCAGATGCACAACTTGAAGGTTCATGCCTGCTATTTTATGGATTAGCAGGCGACTCGGTGGCGGCGGCCATGGACGTTTCCACGGTTCGATTCATTCTGTTCTGCCAGGCTAGGCGGCTGAATTTCAAGAACTTTCGCATCAGCCATACTCCCAGGACGATCAGGATAAGCAGAAAGGGCGACCAGGGCACCAACGCCACGGCAAACAAGGCCAGGGTTTCCCAGAAGCCGACAAACGCTTCCCACGAGCGATCGAAGGAGCGACCGATCTTGGTCGTGAACGTGGGCGAGGTGGGCGGTTGATAATCCTTCATCTCGACGATGTTCAGCATCACGGTAGTCAGAGAGGTCAAATTCGACAAATAGTTGAGCCGGCCCTGCATCCGTTCGATTTCGCCTCGAACTCGAGTCAGTTCCTTTTCGACTTGCAGAATCTCGGTCAATTTCCCGGTCGCTTCCTGCAAGAGCTTGAGCAGTCGTTCTTCCTCGATCTTTTTATTCTTGATGCGGCTTTGAACATCGAAGAACTCTTCCGTGACGTCCTGAGAATCCAACTTGCTGCGCTGTAGTTCGCCAATGCCGGAAATGTTCTTGATGAAAGCATCGAATTCCGCCGCCGGAACGCGAATTTTCCAGCGGCCCTCGCGGCGTTGGCCGGCGGCGGCGCCCAGATCGGATTGCGCCACCAGGGCCTTGTGCTGCTTGATCAAGGCTTGCAGTTTCTGCTCGGCGGCCTCGAAATCTTTGACGATCACTTGTACGTCGGCGATATAAATGATCTTGCGATCGACGTCCATCTGACCAGTAGCGGTGGACGGGATGGATTCCCCTGACTCCCCCTCCATGAAGGAAGGTCCTTTTTGCGCATTCACTTCGCTCATGAAAGCATCGCTTGGCCCTGCGACAGAACGCGGCGCATGCATCGGTTGAGCCAAGGCCGAGCCCACCCCCGTGAAAGCCACCGTATCATCGCTGCTCTTTTGTTCGCAGCCGATCGTGCAAAGCATGCTCAGGACGGCCATCATGAGGAGGCCGCGCCATTGAGAGGAAAGTGAGCGAATCGTCACCTGACGGGTGGAATGATGGTAGGGATTCATGCTTCTGCTCGCAAACGAAGACAAGAATGGTTTTTACTTCAGCCGATTAAAACTAAGACGGCTTCGTGAGCGGGATTGATTTCAATTGGTTTGTTTTTTTTGCAATTTCAAGCAAGAGGCCGTTAAGCGCCTCGACGGCCATCGGAAAACGCTCGGGGCCAGTGAAGCCTCCCGTGGGTCCACCGCCCTGAAGGTGCGGTTCCAGAGTAGCAAATCCCTGATAGCCCGACTGCCAAGCGTCGGCCAACACTTCCGCCAGCCGGCCTTGGCCTTGCCCGGCGGGCACGCCGTGCGGTTCGCCGCGGTTCCAATCCTTGATGTGGAAGTGCACGGTCCAGGGTTTGGTCAGGAGCCAGGCTTGCCAGGGATCGAACCCTCCCAGGACATAATTCGCCGCATCGTACACCGCCCGCAAGTGCGGATGATTGATGGTCCGCATGAGATCGACCACGCGGGCCGGGTCTTCGCCATAGATGCGATGCTCATTCTCATGCCAAAGGAAGACGTTGTCCCGCGCCGCTCGCTCCGTCATCTGCTGCAATCGTTCGATCACGGTGGACCGATGCCGGTCCCAGCTTTCTCCCTCCTGGGCGGGATAGAAACTAAAGATGCGGATGCGCGGCGTCGCCAAAAAATGCGCCACTTCGATGGCCCGCAGAAACCGCTGCCAATGGGCTGGCCAGGGATCATCGATTTTGACTTTTCCGATCGGCGAACCAATGGCACTGAGCTGAAAGCCATGATCCAACATGCCTTTCTTCAGCTCCGCGAGCTGCTGATCGGCGAGGTCGAGCACATTGGTTCGATGAATGGAGCGCAGTTCCAGGTGCTTCACGCCGCACCGAGCCAGCACTTCGAATTGCTCGTTCGGATCGGGACTGATTTCATCGCCAAAAGCACTGAGGACGAAAGGCGTGGCTGGCATGGGTCTATTCTCGAAGAGCGAAGCAGGAATCAGCGGTGCAATACTTCCAACGGGGCCATGGCGAGCATGAAGGTCTTGTCGCCGACCGTGCTGAAGCGCACCTTGACTTTTTTATTCGGCCCGTGGCCGCTGACTTCCTTGATTTGCCCCTGACCATACACTTTGTGTCGGACATAGGCGTTCACCACGAATCGATCCTCATCGGGTCGGCCGACCTGAACCGGCGAGCTTTTGGACGACGCTGGCGCCCAGGAGCGTTTTGGCGGCGTGACGACAACTTCATCCGCAAACTGTTGATGATTGAAATAGTCGTCGTCGTCGTCATGGTCGGCGAGGCGTCCGGCCCCATGGGACCTGGAGGATGATTCCTTCTTGACGCACTCCTTGGGTAATTCGTTCAGGAAGGGGCTGGGGATCGCGTACATGGTCGAGCCGCGAAATTCCCTAAGCTGGGCGTGGCTCAGATACAGCTCTTGCCTGGCCCGGGTCATGCCCACAAAGACCAGGCGGCGCTCTTCCTCCAACTCCTCCGCTTCGCGTTGGCTGCGTTCATGCGGCAAGATGCCTTGTTCGAGCGTGGGCATGAAGACCACGGGGAATTCGAGCCCCTTAGCCGCGTGCAGCGTCATGATCGAAACGCGGTCCTGCCGGTCGTCGTAACCATCGGCGTCGCTGACCAGCGTCACGTGTTCCAGGAAGGCAGACAGCGTGTTCGTCCCTTCCTCGGCGGCGAATTCATGAGCGGCGGTGATGAGTTCCTCGACGTTGGCCAGGCGCTCTTGATCTTCTTGATCCTGGCTGTCGCGAAGCATGGCCCGATAGCCCGAGCGGTCCAACACCTCGCGGAGGATCACGTCGGCGGGGCTGTCGATGAACGGCCGCAGTTCGGCGATCATTTTCGTGAATTCGGTCAGCCCCTTGGCGGCCTTGCCCTTGATTTCCGGGATTTTCCGCACCTCGCTTGCCGCCTCCATCAAACTCATTTCACGGGGGGCCGCGTATTCCTTAAGGTGTTCCAGAGAGGTCTTGCCGATCCCGCGCGGCGGCGTTTGCACGACGCGGAGGAAAGAGAGGTCGTCGCGCGGATTGAGAATCAACCGCAAATAGGCCACGATGTCCTTGTTTTCCTTGCGCTCGAAGAAGGCCAGGCCGCGCACGATTTGATAAGGTACGCGATGTTTGATCATCGCCGTCTCGAAAACGCGGCTGAGGGCATTCATCCTGAGGAAGATGGCGACGTCGCGGTAGCGGTACTGGCCCTGCTCAACCAGGCGCTGGATCCTTTCGGCAATGCCCAAGGCTTCATCCAAACCCGACGCATATTGGGCCAAGGCCACCGGCGCTCCCGTGTCATTCTCGGTGGTCAGCCGGCGCGGCTTGCGCTTGCGATTATGGCTGATGAGTTGATCCGCGGCTTGCAAAATATTCTTGGTGCTGCGGTAGTTCACATCGAGCGTGATGACCTTGGCCTGGGGATAGTCCCTTTCGAAATCAAGGATGTTGCGGATGTCCGAGCCGCGCCAACGGTAGATGGATTGATCCGGGTCGCCCACGACGCAAAGGTTGGGATGATCCTTGGACAAGTGGCGCACAATGACGTATTGAGCGAAGTTCGTGTCTTGATATTCATCGACCAGGATGTAGCGAAAGCGTTCATCGAGTTCCGCCCTGATCTCCGGCTTCTGGCGCAACATGCGCGCTACCCAATAGAGCAAATCATCGAAATCCAGGGCGGACAGTTCATGCAGCCTTCGCTGGTAGAGCGGGTAGACGCGGGCCACGGTCTGGCGGAAAAAGTCGTCCGCTTCGTTGGCGTATTCCTCGGGGTCTTTCAGTTCATTCTTGGCCCGGCTGATGGCCGATTGGATTTTCTCGGGGGTGTAACGCGCGTCGTCGACGTTGGCCAGGGCCAGGCAGGTCTTGATCAGGTTGGTTCGATCCGCTTGATCGTAGATCGTGAAGTGCCGATCCAGGCCGAGTTCGATCGCATATTGCCGCAGCAGCCTCGCTCCCAGACTGTGGAACGTGCTGATGATCACCTTGCTGTGCGGCGCCAGGTCGAGCACGCGCTTGCGCATTTCCGCCGCCGCCTTGTTGGTGAACGTGATGGCGAGGATGTTCCAGGGTTTGATCCCCGATTGCAGCAGATGCAGAATCCGCCTGGTGATGACGCGCGTTTTGCCGCTGCCAGGTCCCGCGATGACGAGAAGGGGGCCATCCAAATGGGTCACCGCCTGGGTTTGGGCAGGCGTCAGATCATGTAGCAAGTCCATGCTGTCGTTATTCTCTATTGATGGGATGCGAATCTTTCATGCCATCGGCCAGTCCTTGGTCCTGGTCAACCCTCATGGCCGACTGTTAAAAGCATATACAACCACCCGGACAAATGACAGTACCTAAATGGAACCGCGATTCAACCCAGCCATCCGCATCGGCCCGGCCTCAAGCGACAGGCAGAGCGGATCACGCATCTCCCTGCTTTTTCACTGGCTTGGTAGTTCCTTTCGTTAAAACCTCATCCCCCAACTGCCGCCTCTGCTTGCTTGCCGTCAGAAAAAACTGGCAAGCGGGGCAACCTTGGCGAATGGGTCCAAGGACATTCGGTTACGCCAAGGGCACAAGACGATTTGTGCAGAAAATTAGCATCGGCCCATTGAAGCCGCCCCGTTTGCGTGACCATACTGAAGTAAGTCCGCGTTCAAGCCAACTCATGGTTGAGCGCGTGAACCTACCCATCATCCATGGGTTACTGTCACTCCACGTCGTCCACGAGGCTTCTCCGATGTCTCACCCCTGGCACGATATCACCCCCGGTGAAAAGCTGCCGCTCGAGTTCATGACCGTCATTGAGATTCCCGCCGGATCGAAGGTGAAATATGAACTCGACAAGGAAACCGGGCTGCTCAAGCTGGATCGCGTCTTGTATTCCGCGGTCCATTACCCTGCCAATTATGGCTTCATCCCGCAGACGTACGCGGAGGATGATGATCCGCTGGACGTGTTGGTGCTCTGTCAGGAGCCGGTCGCTCCGTTGACCTTGGTCAGGGCTCGCGCGATTGGCCTTATGACGATGCTCGACACGGGCAAACGCGACCACAAGGTGCTCGCGGTGGCCATTGATGACCCTGAATACAATGGGTTTCAAGAGGCCGATGAACTGCCGGGGCATCGCCTGTCGCTGCTGCGTCGCTTTTTCCAGGATTACAAGACTTTGGAAGGCAAGCTGGTGGAAGTGGACGAGTTCCAACCGGCGGCAACGGCCCTGCCCATCATCGAACAGGCGCTGGATCGCTATAGTCAAAAGCGTCGCCGCGGCTTCGGTTAACGCCGCACGGAGAGGCCGCTGCGTTTGAGGTAGCCATGAAGATTTTGGGCATCGGCACCGATATCGTCGAATGTTCGCGCATCGCCGAGATGATCGACGAGCATGGCGAGGCCTTTTTGCGCCGCATCTACACCGAAAGCGAGATTCTTTACTGCCACTCCCACAAGCGGAGCACGGAGCATTTCGCGGCTCGTTGGGCGGCCAAGGAAGCGATCTTCAAGTGCCTGGGACTGGGATGGCGCGGCCCCTTGCAATGGACGGATTTCGAAATCAGCCACGACGAGATGGGCAAACCGCAGGTCCGCGTCGGCGGCCGCAGCCGGGACTATCTACAATCGATTCACATCCAGGACATCCAAATCAGCCTCTCTCATTGCCGCACTCACGCCACGGCCATGGCCATCGCCATCGTGGAGCCGAATCGCCATGCCCCGCATGTTTGAGGTGCAGGCCAATGCATACAGGCAAGGCCCATCGGAGAGGCTTTTTTAACCGCCATTAAGCATTGACCAATTCAACGAGCAGTTGACGAGCAACGCGGTAGGCATATTTGACGGTGATGGCGCGAGCTTGAATCTGATCTTCGTTGTAATAGTGGCCTGTCTCGGACTTGGGCAAGCCCGCCAACTCCACGATCAAGGGAAGGAGTTGCAGGAATTCTCGAGCCCGAGCTTGTTGTCTTTCGAGTTGTTGTTGACGGTCGGCATCGCTCATGGAATCACTCCTTCCTCGCGGTTCACGGTCTTGAGGGCCACCACTTGAGCCTACTCGACCCATTCACGATTGCAATCCGGAAAACGCCCAACCCAGCATAAGCCAGGGTTTATGAGGCCGTACTGCCCGCTTTGCCGCCCCCGGGAAGCGTCCACCACAGTATTCCCATGCCCAAGATCATGCTGATTAAGGAACCGCTCAAGGTGCCCAGCTTGGCGGCGGACAGCCATGGTTCGGTCAGGGCCAGATGAGCGATAAAGAGCGACATGGTAAAGCCAATCCCGCCTAAACATCCGGCCCCCACCATGATCTTCCAATTGAGCACGGCGGGAAATCGGGCCAGGTTCAGCTTCACTCCAAGCCAACAGAACAGCACGATGCCGATGGGTTTGCCGAGGACCAGGCCGAAAGCGACGGCGAATGAAACCGCGTCAAACAAGTATTCCATCTTCACTTGCACGGCCGCATTCGCCAGAGCGAAAAGGGGAATGATCACGAAGGCCACCCAAGGATGCAAGGAATACTCCAGGCGTTCGAGTGGTGGAATCGTTTCGGTCACCATCAAACTCAACGGCCCCACTTCGTGCTGGCGCAGGATTTGATCGTTCTTCAAGTCCCGATCGCGGGAACGCATGAAAATGGTCTGCATGACTTCGAGCAAGCCCTTGTCGCCAATCCATGCGCTGGCGGGAGTGAGCAACCCCAAAAGCACGCCGCAAATCGTCGGGTGAATGCCCGACTTTAAAAAAGCTAACCAGATCAAAATGCCAATGAAGACATAGATAGGCACGCGGCGCACGCCAATCCAGTTGAACAAATACGTGAACGCCAGACCCAGCATGGCCAAGCCCAAGGCGAGCCAGGACAGATTGCTCGAATAAAAGATGGCGATGACGAGAATCGCCCCAATGTCATCCACGATGGCCAGGGACAGGAGCATGATTTTGAGGCTCGGCGGCACCCGCGTGCCCAATAACGTTAAAAAGCCCACCACGAAGGCAATGTCCGTGGCCATGGGAATGCCCCAACCCTTGCTTCCAGGGCCTTCCTGCTGCAGCAAGAAGTAAAAGAAGGCGGGAACGACCATGCCGCCCACCGCCCCGAAGGCGGGCAGCGCGGCTTTCCGCAAATCCCGCAATTCGCCGACCACGAGCTCGCGCTTGATTTCCAAGCCAACGACAAAGAAAAAAATGGTCATCAGGCCGTCGTTGACCAGATGGGCCAATGTCTCCTTGAGTTGAAATTCGCCGATGGTCAGGATCACCGGCGTTTTCCAAAAGGACTCATACCCGGCGGCCCAGGGCGAGTTGGAAATGAGCAAGGCCAAGACGGTGCACACCAGAAGCAGCATCCCACCCGACGCTTCGATCTGCATAAAGCGCATGAACGGTCGAACCCACAGTTCGATCGCCGGGGGCACCGTGCGGAGAGGCAAAGCGTACGCATCGGTTTGCTGTTGACTGGTTTGCTTGGCCATCCTTTTCAACACCTCCTTCGATTGGGTCAGACGAACCCCTGGATCACCCACTGGCTTGGCCCATTCTACCGATCACTCCGAAGCACTCCTACTTCAACCAATACCACAGCTAACTTGACCCATGAGCCAAACTGGCTTCGTTCGTTAATTGGCCTTGGTTGAAGTGGCAATGAGCTTTTTGAATGCCGCTTCGTCGAGCACGGGAATATTGAGTTGTTGGGCCTTGGCCAGCTTGCTGCCCGGTTTTTCACCCGTGACGACGAAGTCGGTTTTTTTCGTGACGCTGGAGGTGGCCTTGCCGCCGAGCTTGCGGATCATTTCTTCCGCTTCTTCCCGGCTGAATTCGGCCAGGGTTCCGGTCACGACCAGCGTTTTCCCTTCAAGGGTCTTTTTCAGGACGGCTTCACTCCCGACCTCAGATCGGGGAACTTCCATCAAGACCCCATGTTGACGCAGCGCCTGAATCACGTGGTGGCCTTGCGGGCTGCGAAAGAAATGCGCGATGGACTCCGCCACCACTTCGCCAATGCCTGGCAACTTGGCCAGCGAGGCGGCGTCCGCTTGCATCAAGGCGTCCATGGACCCATAAGCGTCCGCCAAGAGCTGTGCATTGCGCTCACCCACGTGCCGGATGGTCAGGCCGGTCAGCACCCGGGCTAAACCCCGCGTCTTGCTGGCTTCGATGGCGGCGACCAGTTTTTCCGCCGATTTGCGGCCCATCCGCTCCAGTTCCTGAAGTTGCTCGACGCGGAGTCGGTACAGGTCCGCCAAGGAACGGACCAGTCCTTGATCCACAAGTTGCTCAATGATGACGGGTCCAAGCCCCTCGATGTCCATGGCGCCGCGGTGGGCAAAAAAACGCAATCGTTCCTTCAGCTGGGCGGGGCAGTCAGGATTGGTGCAGCGTTGATAAACGCCTCCTTCATCTTGCTCCACGGGAGCTGCACAGGCCGGGCAGTTCTTTGGAAAGTGATAGGGCGTTTCTTTGCCGGTCCGTTTTTCCAACTCCACGCGCACGACGTGGGGAATGATCTTGCCCGCCTTCTCGACGACGACCACATCGCCTAGACGCAAATCCTTGCGTTTGATCTCTTCCGCGTTGTGCAAGCTGACGCGCGACACCGTGGTCCCCGCGATCACCACCGGCTCAAGGTCCGCGACTGGAGTGAGCACGCCGGTTTTGCCCACCTGAACCGTGATATTTTTGATGCGGGTGCTGGCTTGCCACAGTTCGACCTTGTAAGCGATGACCCAGCGGGGCGACTTGCTCGTGGCGCCCAGCCACTCGCGCTGTTGATAGTCGTTGACTTTCACGACCATGCCGTCCGTTTCGTAGTCCAAGGCATGGCGCTGTTCCATTTCACGACCACAATAGTCAAGGACCGCATCGATGGAATCCAAAGGATTGCTATGGGGCACCACCGGCATGCCGAGCCGTTTTAAAAGGTGCAGAAAGTCCGCATGGTTGGTCAAAGGCAACCCTTGAATCAGGCCTTCACTATGACCGAAGAACCGCAGGCGCCGCTCAGCGCATTGGCGGGGATCGAGGAGCTTCAGACTGCCGGCGGTGGCGTTGCGGGGATTGGCGAAAAGTCGATCTCCTCGGGCGGTCTGAATGGCATTGAGCCGAGATAATTCGCTGTTGTTCATGTAGATTTCGCCGCGGACTTCCAGGATCGGCACGTCCCCTGGATGCTCCAAGCGGAGCGGCACGTCGTGGATGGTTTTGACGTTGTGGGTGATGTCGTCACCCGTTTCGCCATCCCCGCGGGACAGAGCCTGGACAAACTGCCCCTTTTCGTAACGCAAGCTGACCGATACCCCGTCCACTTTATGCTGCACGACGTATTGCGGTTGTGCTTGGATCAGCTTGCGCACGCGCGCGTCAAAGTCACGCAAATCGCCTTCATTATAGGTGTTGTCGATCGACAGCATCGGCAGGGAATGGCGCACGGACTTGAATCCCGGCAGAGGCGCTCCTCCCACGCGCTGCGTGGGGCTGTCGGGAGTGACCCACTCCGGATGCTTTTCCTCCAGATCGATTAACTCTTGCAGCAAGCGGTCGAATTCGAGATCGGAGATGACAGGCTGAGCTTCTTGATAATACAAGCGATTGTGCCGCTCGATCTCGCGCCGGAGTTCCAGCATCCTTCGATGATCGTCTTCCATCAGCGCTTCTCACTTTTCGCGGTGTCAGATCGATCCAAGCCCATGCTCAATAAACCCGTGGTCAAAATGCATCCGACCTCGAACAGGAGCAGCTTCCAGCCATGCTCCTGAAACCAAGGAGGGAGGTACTGCATGGGCAGGCAATACGCCAGACTGGTGACGATGAATGCCAGACTGACGATCAACAGCAGGATATAAAATGCATTCCCCACGCGAAACATGAATCACCTCGAATCTGGGAAGTTCAACCCAGGGTCGCCGTCTCGTTAAGCATGTGCATGACCGACGTTCGGGGCGCCGCCAGCGCTATTCGCCTGCGATCCAGGGTTGATCCACGGGCTGCCAGACGACCAATTCCTCGGGCTTGAACCACAAGGCCACTTCCTGGACGGCCGACTCGGGGCTGTCGCTGGCATGAACGAGATTGTTCTGAATGCTGGAAGCGAAATCACCGCGAATCGTGCCCAAGGGCGACTCCATGCCGTTGGTCTTGCCGATCATGGCGCGGACAAAGTCGATGACGCCCTCCGCTTCCCACACCATGGCCACGGACGGACCGCTGGTGATGAATTGCACCAACGACTCGTAAAACTTCTTGCCCTGGTGAACGGCGTAGTGCTTTTCCGCCAAGGAGCGGCTCGCCTGGACGAACTTCATCCCGACCAGTTTCAACCCCTTGCGTTCGAAGCGTTGCAGGAGCTCCCCAATCAAGCGGCGATGAACACAATCCGGCTTGAACAAGACCAACGTGCGCTGCGGCATGGTTTTCCTTTCGATGAAAAGCAAAGGTTTAAGAAAATCCTAGGATTTCAGCGCAGCGTGGCCAATGCAATCGGACCCGGCGGAGCCGATCCGGAGAGCGCGGTCCAATAGTGATCGCCGAGTGGATCAGGAAGGACGATCCTTGGGCAGGATGTCGAGGGCGGGATCGGAACTGCCGCGTGCAAAAGCGGAAAGGGCCGCTGCTACCGCCGCGGGTGTGCGATAACGATCATCGGGATTCTTGGCCATCATTTTTTTGACGACCGCCGCTAATCCCGCGGGGACGTCTGGCCTGCGTGATTCCAGGGGGGGGGCGGGTTCTTGGGATTGATGCATGTAAATCTTGTGGATGGCGGTGCCGCCAGGAAACGGCGGCTGACCGGCCAGCATGTGGAACAGCGTGCATCCCAAGCTGTAAATGTCCGCGCGGATGTCCACGCCGCTGGGATTGCGGGATTGCTCGGGAGCCAGATAATCGGCCGTCCCGATGAGACTGCCTTCCATGGTCAGGTTAACGTCCTGCTTGGTTTGTCGGGATTGATGCAAGCGTGCCAGGCCGAAATCGAGAATCTTGATGAGATGCCCGTCTTCGATGAAGACCAGGTTGCCAGGCTTGATGTCGCGATGGACCAGACCGAGTTCATGGGCATGCTGCAAGCCCAGGGCCGCCTGGCGGGTAAAATTGCACGCCACGCTGACGGGCAAAGAACCCGATAGCTGCATCATTTTCTGCAGATCGGTCCCTTCGACCAATTCCATGGCGTAATAATGCCGCTGACTGCCAAGGTCCACGTCCAGGGCCTTGACGATGTTGGGATGATTGAGCCTCGTCGCCGCCATCATCTCGCGCTGCAGCCGGCCGAACGCTTCCACGTTGGAGAGCAAATCCGGATGAATCACCTTCAGGGCCACGACCCGCTTTTGGGCAGTGTCCCACGCCTTGTAGACCTGGCTGACGCCTCCCTTGCCGAGGTGATCCAAGACGCGATACGGTCCAATGACCAGATCCGCCGCTAATCCTTGGAAGATCTGGCGGAGTTGGTAGAGGGTCAACCAGCGCCGCTGCACCAGATATTTGCCCAACCGTTTGGGTTCGTCCACCCGCCCGGCCAGGGTCAATTTCAGTTCAGTCAGTTGTTCCGAGGGAATCAACTCATGCTGGGCAAGCAGATTGATCAGGTGTTCAACCGACTCGATGGCCATGGCGATCCAGGTCAATCAGGAGGAGAGAAAAGCCAGCGATTCCATGCCCCCGCGAACAAAGCCATTATAACGGTTTCATGAGTTTGCTACCAACGCCCAGCCTTTCCCCTAATCCTCTACCGCAAAGCAGACTTGATGTGATCGAAGAAATCCGCGTTGGACTTGTACTTCGACAACTTCTCGACGAGCAGCGTCATGGCGGCAATGGAGTTCATGGGGGCCAAGGTGCGGCGAATCATGGTGACGTGCTTGTAAATGTCGGCAGGCAACAAGCGCTCTTCCTTGCGGGTCCCCGACTGGCAAATTTCGATCGCGGGGTAAATGCGCCGCTCCGCCAGCTTGCGTTCGAGGACCAATTCCATGTTGCCCGTGCCCTTGAACTCCTGGAAGATGATGTCGTCCATCTTCGACCCGGTTTCAATGAGGGCCGTCCCCAGGACGGTCAACGAGCCGCCTTCTTCGAAGGCGCGCGCCGCCCCGAATAACCGTTTGGGAATTTCCAAGGCGTGCACATCGATGCCGCCGGTCATCGTGCGGCCGCTGGTTCCCACTTCCTTGTTGTAAGCTCGCGCCAAGCGAGTCAGCGAATCCAAGAGCAAGAAAACGTCCCGGCCTTGCTCTGTCAAGCGTTTGCAGCGCTCGAAGACCAACTCCGCCAGGCGAACGTGGACCTCGGATGTTTGATCGGAACTGCTGGCAAAAACCTGTCCCTTGATGGTTCGCTTCATCTCAGTGACTTCCTCGGGCCGTTCGTCCACGAGGAGCATGATGATGTCCATGTCGGGGTAATTCTCGGCCACGGCCAATGCCACGTGCTGCAGCAAGATGGTCTTGCCCGAGCGCGGCGGGGCCACGATCAAGCCGCGCTGGCCGCGGCCGATCGGCGTCAGTAAATCCATGACCCGGGTCGTTAACGGCTCAGCCCCCGTCTCCAGCTTGAGCCATTCGCGGGGATCGATGGGCGTGAGGGAATCAAAGTCGCGATGCTTAAACTGTTGAGGGTCCGCGCCTTCGATCTTTTCAATGCTAAGGAGCCGCGGACCGCCGCCGTTGGGATTGGGGTTCGGGTCAATTCGCCCCGAAATGAGCAGCCCCGGTCTTAGGCGGAAGCGATCCACCCACTGCTGCGAGACATAGGCATCCCCCGGCTGAGGCGAAAAATGCTTCAGGGGATTGCGCAGAAAGCCATATCCCTTGTCATGGAGATCCAGCACCCCTTCCACCAGATTGCCCGTGGGCGCCTGCTGGGGCAAGTCCGGCCGCTCGCGCGTATGGGGCACGGCGACAGCCGACCCTCGGCCACCCGGGTAAGTGCGTGGTTTCTGGGGATAGCGCGATCCATGCCCTCCCGCGTGTCTTTTCGCATGTCCGCGTCGGGGAGGATAATCGCTAGACTTTTCGGTTCGGCGTGACGGCCTCATAAGTTCCATCCGGTAAGAGAATCAATTGGTAGTCGGAAAAGAGATTGGGAGCTTCCTGCTGCATTAGCCGCAAAACCTGAATCGCTAGTTTGCGGATCTCCACTTCGGCGTGACGTGAGCCGCGCATTTCGATGAAATGACGCAGCGCGCGGGCATTGGCGGTAACGAAAATCTTGGTCTCCGTGGCGTTGGGCAAGACGCTGCGCGCCGCCTGACGCGCCATTTTACGGCGCGCCGTTTTGTCGGGTTCATCGGTCATCTTCTCGGCCAACTTCTCGGCCAGTTTCGTGTACGCCGCATGGCTCTGGCGAATCGACTCAAGCCACAGCGCGTGCAACTCCGGATCGTTGGCAATCACGTCCGGTTCCACGTATTCGGCTACGGATTCATCCACATAGCGCTGACTCAACTGCGAATAAGCGAAACCCGCGCGATGCCGGACGAGTTCATGCGTCAGGCTGCGGCTCACGCCGATGAACAGGAAATTCCAATTGGCGTGCTCCAAAACCGACCCATGCCCTACTTCCAGGATGTGGCCGATGTACGCTGCGTTGCCGCCAGGCCGCGGCTTGGCAAAGCTCATATAGCAAACACGGCCGGCCGTCTCGACGAGATATTCCCCTGCCACAGTCGTGTCCGATCGCCATTGCTGGACCTCGTGATCCGCAAGGAATTGTTCCAACACCTCAGCGGAAAGCGACGGGCGCCCCACGAGGTAAACCTTCGGTTCACGATAAATACGCGGTTCCTGGCTCAGGGTCAGGTTCCCCTGGTAAAGAAGGTTTTTGGCTGAGCGTCCTTGAAGGCCATGGGATGCAATTGGATGACACCGATAAATAGATCGGTCTGATTAAAAAAGGGCAGTACTTCCTTAACGACAACGCAATAGATAGGATGGAATGGTCAATCCCAGAACCATTGCCTTGTTGCGGCTCTGCCAGATGTTTGCGAAGGCCCGAATGAGGCTTGGAGCATCTTGCACCAAAGCCATGGCAAATCTTCGCTTAAGCGATGGCGGGAGTGTATGGGAATCGAACCCACTGGTGTATTTCTTCAATACACCCACTGGTTTTGAAGACCAGGGCCCTCACCAGAGGTACAAACACTCCCCAATTCCTGGCCTTCGGATGATTACAGAGTAAGCCTAGTTCCTCATTTCGTCAAGGTGACCTCGCCTTTTTTCTTTCGTTTCACGCTTGTCAGCATGTAGATCCGCATCGCGTTCTGACGTTGGCACAACTGCCGCTGATCGAAACGCGTGTGATGGGGAACGTTCTCTATGACAAGACATTTGGACCATGTTGATCCTGTTCGCAGAAGAATCGTCCCCAATTCATCGTGAAACTCTTGACGTACCGAGAGAGAACATGGAAAAAAGAGTATGGAAAGCCTCTCCAAAACTTAATGGTGACGCATGCATGCAGTCTGGCTGGGATTGCTGCTCCTATCGGCTCTGGATCGTTTGCACCCTGGACCACCCCATGAGGCGGCCCAGCGCTTTCTTGCCCCAAGTGTAATTTCAACTTCCAGTAAACAAGCGATTCCCAGTCCGGCCAAGCCGAGCCCCATTCCCTCAATGAAGGATGGCACGGAGCTGCCTCCCCTTCCGGACCCCGTGAAACCCGATTACAACTACGACGAATTGCCAAAGAAAAAACCCGATCAAGTCGAACCGCAATATCCTGCCGACTCCATCGCCGCCAATGAGCAGGGGCGCGTCATCTTACACGTCTACTTGGATTCTTTTGGCGACGTCATCGACGTCAAAATTCATCGATCCAGCGGGCATAAAAGATTGGATGAAGCAGCGCTCGCCGCCGTGCGCCAATGGCATTACACTCCCGCGCGCCGCAGCGGCTTCGCCACCCCCAGCGAGATTCTGGTGCCGATTCGCTTTGTCATTAAGGAATCCGCTTGAAACCTAGTCAAACAGACTCGAAAAGAAACTTAGGTCGAACCTCATAAGCCTCATTGCGTCTTGACTCGTTTTCCGTTATGTTGCTGAACGACTCAGCATCTTTTTCTATCTAAGTCTGCACGCAAGAGGAGAATGGACAAGCTCAAGCATGAGCCGATAGCCAACGCATACTCTCGGAGCAAGCATGACCGACACCTCCATGCCAGTGAAAGACTCAAGCAAGCATCGCCGCCATGCTTGCTTGAGCTTGGCCATGCTGGTGTTGGTTTTGTTTCTCCTCACCAAGTGGTATGACCTGGCCAATCAAATGACTTTGGTTTCGTCGGCTTCCTCCCCTGCTCCCCCCAACACCAAATCCGACCTCTATCGCGCCGCCGAGCATTCCGGCGGTTTTGGCATTGTGTTGGGACTGGTCCTGTCGCTGTTCGTCTGGCATCCGCGCCGCGTCCTCGGTTTGCTGCCCTGGGCGAGCCTGGTTTTAGCGGGCTGTTTTTTTCTATTGCCCTATCAAAACGGACTGGTCGTCACGGCGTTCTTCACCGGCATGAGCGCGGGTCTAATGGCTTGGCCGCTCATGATCACCTTGCTCCGTCAAATCGGCCTGACCGGGCCGCTGCCCGCTCAAGGGTTGGGATGGTTCTCGGTGTTGGCGGTCGCAGGGTTGGTCGGCGCCTACAGCTTGCGGATCGTCCTGACCAAGCTGCCCTTGCAGCATGTTTATCATGGCCTGACGGCGGCCGCGGTCGTCCTCACTATATCATGCTGGTTTTTCCTGGCTCAGCATGCCCTGGAAGTCGTGCTTGAACTGCTTTTCATGCCCATGTATCGCTTCACGTTCTTGGGGCCAGGGGTCCAGCAAATCCCGCCGGACGGGCCACTCATTGTGATCGCCAATCATTCGTGCATGTTGGACCCTTTTTTCCTGGGCAAGATCGTTCCCCGCAAGATCATCCCCATCATGACCGCTAAGTATTACGATCTCCCCGTGATACGCTGGTTCATGAAGCACATGGTCGGAACGATTCGCGTCCCGGTTTCGAGCCGCAAAACGGAAGCCCCGGAGCTGGACGAAGCGATCGCGCGCTTGGATCAAGGACAATGTCTGGTGATCTTTCCCGAAGGCAAACTGCGGCGGGAAGAAAACGTGGAGCTGCAGTACTTTTCCCAAGGCATCTGGCGCATCTTGAAGGAACGGCCCAACACGCCCATCGTGGCCGCCTGGATCGACGGCGCCTGGGGTAGTTTTCTCTCTTATCGCCATGGTCCTCCCGGACGCGGCAAGGGGCTGGACTGGTTTCGCCCCATTCGCATGGTGGTGCACTCCCCGATTACACTGCCCACTGACATTTTAGCCACTCACCAAGCCACCCGACGCTACTTGACCGACCTGGTCGGTTCGTTGCGACACCATCTCGTGACAGAACCCAACTTGGCTGCTTCGGAACCACAAACTGCTCAGCAACCTGAGAAGATTGAATCGGAGTAAAACGACGTAAATAGTGAACCGCATTTATGCACTTCTTGGCCATGACCACAAATGCAGGAAATCGACCCCGTATTCCAGCGATTTCACTAGGATTCCATCGATTCTTCTGTCAAAGCCCTTTTTCAATGATTGAGCCAGCAAGGCCTGGATTGGGTTGAATTGACTCTTTTCACTTCCTCCCTAAGATAAATACCTCTTCTGAGCGGATGAATGGTTCGTCCGTGGGTAAAGATGGTTGCCTTTTTAACCATCCCATAGGTTACCAATCGGGAGCATTTTGTGGCGATTGTTCAAGTCAAAGAGTTGATCGAGGCCGGAGTTCATTTCGGCCACCGTGCCAGTCGATGGAATCCTAAAATGCGGCCGTACATTTACGGCAAACGCAATTTGATACACATCATCGACTTGCGCGAGACGTTGCGCGGCTTGTTGCGAGCTTGCAAATATCTTACCCAAGTCTCGAGTCAAGGCAAACTCACCCTGTTCGTCGGCACCAAACGCCAAGCTAAGGAAATCGTGGAGCGTGAAGCCGCCAAGATTGGCATGCCGGTCGTGAGCGAACGCTGGCTGGGCGGCACGTTGACCAACTTCCGAACCATCCGCAGCCGACTGCAGCGTTTACAGGAATTGGAAGACCTCGAAGCCTCCGGCCAGATTCACACCTTCAGCAAAAAGATGATCTCATCGCTGACGCGCGAACGGGTTAAAATTTCCCGCAATTTGCAAGGGATTCGCGAGATGAATCGCATCCCGGAGGCCATGGTGGTGGTCGATCCACGCCGCGAACATAATGCCGTGGCGGAAGCCCGCAAAATGGGCGTCACGACGATCGCCTTGATCGACACGGATAGCGACCCCGACACGGTCGACCTGCCGATCCCGGGCAACGACGACAGTATTCGCTCGATTGAACTCGTCGTCTCCAAATTGGCGGCGGCCATCCAGGAAGGCAAGGCCAACGTGAAAATGGAAGATTTGCGTCCCGTGCCCCAAGGCCCTTCGCTGGGCGTGGAACGTCGTCCGCGCCGCCCCGCTCCTGGCAAGGAAAGGGAACGCGAGTCGAGCGAGAAACCCGAAGTTGGCACCGAACCGGCCGCTTCCTAATATCGTCCATCCTAGGACCACCAGGCGAGAGGGTTCGAACCAAGGCCCGCTCGCCTTGTTTTTCTAACCGAGCCAATCACTCATTGATCCCACAAGGTTGCTAGAGGAGTCGAATGCACCATGGCCACGATTACCGCGGAAACCGTCAAAAAGCTGCGTGACATGACGGATCGCCCCATGATGGAATGCAAGGCCGCCCTGACCGAAGCGGAAGGCGACTTGCAAAAGGCAGTCAAGATTTTGCGCGAAAAAAACTCGAAGATCATGGCCGGCAAAGCTGAGCGTGAAACCGCGGAAGGGCGCATCGGGATTGCCATTCATCCGGCAACGCAAACAGCGGCCATCATCGAAGTGCGCTGCGAAAGCGCCCCCGTCGCCAAATCGGACGCCTTCATGAAGCTCGTCGATGATCTGGCCGAGCATTTGACCCTGACGGCCACGGCCCCGTCTTCGGTGGAAGAATTGTTGCAACAACCGTTGCAGCAGAAGCCCAGCATGACGATCAACGAACGCGTGGCGGAAGTGGTCGGCATCATTCGCGAAAACATGAAGGTGGCCCGCTTCAAAATCCTACAGGGTGGCCATTTCGGGAAATACGTCCACTTCGATGGGTCCGTGGGCGTGGTCCTGCAGGTCGAAGGCGAGACCGCTGACGATGAACTGCTCAAGGACATTTGCATGCACATTACCGCCAAGCAGCCCATCGCGGTCCATCGGGACGCCATCGATCCCAAGGTCATCGAAAACGAGAAGGAGATCGCCAGGGCTCAGATCGCCGCCGACCCGAAGAACCAGGGCAAGCCGGCCAACATCGTCGAAAAGATCATGGAAGGGAAAATTAAGACCTGGCTGCAAGAAAACGTCCTGATCGATCAACCGTTCGTCAAGGACGACACGAAAACAGTGGATCAATTGTTGAAAGCCGCCAAGCTCACGCCCAAGACGTTCATTCGCTTCCGCGTGGGTGAATTGTCGTCCAACTAACGGTTGTCCTATTCGCCTCCGAAAAACGCCAAGCACTCGAGACCACCTCGAGTGCTTTTTTAATTCCTGATGAAGCCGGTCGATCTGGATGGCATTTGACTGCAGGGGCTTTTATACTGAGGCCATTCCTGACTCCCCACCCCGCCGATTGGAGAAGTCCTCGTGCGCAAACTCTTGATTATTGGCCTTTCCTGCCTGGTGATGGGGTCCGCGCTGGCTTTTTCCCGATGGGAACCCGCTGCAACGTTCATCCCGCAAAGCGAGCGCAACCCCTGGAATCACTTGCAATTCAACGACAGTGCCGATTCGTTTCAGTTCATTATTATTTCCGACCGCACGGGAGGTCATCGAGCCAACATCTTTTCCAAAGCCGTTGAACAGATCAATCTCTTGCAACCCGAATTCGTCCTCTCCGTGGGCGATCTGATCGAAGGATACACGGAAGATCGCGCCAAACTGGACAATGAATGGCGCGAGTTCGAACGGTTCATCGGTCAATTGCAAGTGCCCTTCTTTTACGTTCCTGGGAATCACGATGTCACCAACCCGGTCATGCTGCAGCTTTGGAAGGATAAGTTTGGCCGAGACTATTTCCACTTTGTGTACAAGAACGTCCTCTTCCTCTGCCTCAACACGGAAGACGGCACCAAGGATCGCCGAGCCGCCCGGATCGGTCCGGAGCAAATCGAATACGCCCGCAAGGCTTTGGCGGAGAATTCCAACGTTCGCTGGACCATCATCGCCATGCACAAACCCATCTGGAATCACAGCGACGTGGATGCCAATGGGTGGAAGGAAGTGGAAGCCATGATGCTCGATCGCCCGTACACCGTGTTTTGCGGGCACGTCCATCGCTATGAGAAGACGGTTCGGCACGGCCGATCTTATTATCAACTGGCTACCACGGGCGGGGGCAGCAAGCTCAGGGGGCAGGAATACGGCGAATTTGACCACGTCGTGTGGGTGACCATGAAGGCCAACGGTCCGGTCCTCGCCAACGTCATGCTCGATGGCATTCTCAGTGAAAATCTAGTAGCACCGAAGACGGTAGAACCAGGCGTCTCCACTGCCAGCCGCAAGGAATGTTTGCCCGTGCGCGGCCGCGTCTACGTCGATGGCAAACCAGCTCACGGAGCCATCGTGACCTTTTACTCCTTCGATGAACGCAACAACCGTTACAACTACGTCGCCGATGGCCGCGTGGTGGAAGATGGCTCCTTTTTGATGTCCACCTATACGCCTTTCGACGGCGTCCCTGCGGGCGATTACACCGTTACCCTGTCATGGCAGGAGCGACCGACGCCGAGCGATCGTCCCAGCGGGCCGCAAAAAGTCCCCGCGCGCTACACCGATGCCCGGCGCTCCCTCCTCAAGGCCGCGGTGCGCGTGGGTGGAAACGATCTCCTTATCGAGGTAAAATCCGAAGAGACGAAATAACTCGACGGCGGAAGCACCTCCATGGGCATCCAGGATCGCGACTATATTCGCTCGGAATCCAGACTCTCCTGGATGCCTGCCTCCAGCCCATGGGCCAAGTTCCTGTTCTTTTTCCTCATCTGTTTCTACTTGGCGCAGTTGATCAGTTGGTCCTCTGGCAGAGGTCATGACAGCCTGACGACTTTTTGCCGGCTGGATTCCTCGGCGATTTTCGAGAGGCTCCAGGTTTGGCGTCTGGTGACGGCCATCTTCGTGCATGATCCCTCCATGCCCTGGTCGATGATGCTCAACCTCTATTTCCTTTGGGTGTTCGGACAACTTTTCGAGGAAATGGAGGGAGCCAAGAAGTTTTTCCTCTACTACTTCGGCGTGGGCTTCTTCGCCAACTTCGTCATTGCCCTAAGTGGTCAATTTTGGCCTGTGCTCGCGCCAGGGCCGGCGTTCGCCGGTGAAAACCTTCCCCCATGGTTTTCCCGCGCCTCGGGCTGGGCGACCTTTTATTATGGCTCCTCTGGCAGCCTGGTCGGACTCGGCCTCTGGTTGGCGCTCAAGCATCCTGATCGCATGCATCCTTTTGCGTTCCTCTTTGTCCTGCCCATCAAGACGCAGGCGGTGGTGTACGCTGGTCTGGACTGGATGACCTACCTCGACCCAACGCATGGCGGATTCTGGCTGGCGGCCATTGGGCATGCCGCAGCGGCCGGGGTCGCCTTCGTCGCTTTTGCATACGTCCATGAATGGAGACTGCCATGGCGAGGGTGGATGAAACGTGGAACCAGGCATCAACCAGCCCGAACCGTTCCGCAAAGTCAACCTCGTTCAGGCAAGCCCCATCTTGATCCTGAAGCACCGTCGTCTGCGCTCACGCCGCCAGCTTCATGGGAATCGCAGTTGGATGCCGTGCTGGCCAAATTAGCCCAAGTGGGACGCGACCAATTGACGGAAGCAGAAAAAGGCATCCTTGAAAAGGCGAGCGAGAATTACCGTCGACGCCGCGGTTAAAGATTTGGAGTGGAGGACCGAACATGCCGCTTTACGAATTTCAATGCACGCAATGCCATCGTGAGTTTGAAGAGTTGGTGTTTCATACCGATGAAGTCATTCAATGCCCCGAATGCCAGAGCCAAGATGTTCAGCGCAAAATCAGCCTCCCTGGCATACCCGCCATGAAGGCGGAGAGTGTGCCCACCTTTACTGGAAGTTGCGCCGCGCAAGGGCCGCCTTGTGGGCCGCGGTGTGCTCGTTTCGCTGACGGGTAAGCCGCTCGGGTCCGTCACCACTGAAACCGCGAACGAACCTCGGGATTGACGATCTGCGGTTCCGGCCATTCCCCGCGCGCCAATTGAATGATGGACTGAGCCGCCAAGGCAGCCAGATCATGACGGGCTTGATCGTCGGTGCCGGCCGTGTGCGGGGTGAGCAGGACGTTTTCTAGCCGGTAAAAGGGATGGTCCGTGCGTTCGAGAGGTTCGTTGTTAAACACATCCAGGGCGGCGCCGGCCAGGCGTCGATTCCGCAGGGCCTCGTATAAATCCGGCTCATGGACCACGCCGCCGCGGGAGGTGTTGATCAAATAAGCCGACGGCTTCATCCAACCCAGCGTTTCTGCTCGGATGAGGCGATGTGTCAGCGGCGTCAAGGGGACATGCAAGCTGACGACGTCGGCGCGGCGCATCAACTCTTCGAAGGAAACCCACTCGATCCCCTCGCGGTTCATGTAGTCATGGTCGGGTGCAATCTCAGCGGCCATGATCTTCATGCGAAACGCTTTCGCCCGGGGCACCATGGCCCGTCCGATCCGGCCCAGCCCCACGATGCCCAGCGTTTTGCCGCGCACCGACGTCGTCACGATGCGCTGCCATTCCCCATGAAGCAAGCCGTCGTGGGTCTTTCTGAACTGCTTCATCAAGGAAAGAATCATGCCAAACGCATGCTCCGCCACGGATTCGTGGTTCCCTCCCACGGCGATGGTCACCGCCACCCCTCGAGCCGTCGCGGCTTCCTTGTCCACCGCATCGTGGCCGACGCCGATTCGGGCAATGACCTTGAGTTCCGCGGCCTGAGAAAGAACCGAGGCCGTGTATGGCTCTGAACCCGCCAAGACGGCGTGATGCCCGGGCAGTTGCTCGCGGATTTGCTCTTCGGTCATCTGATGCGGCCACGGATGCGGCGTGACGATGTCTAAACCGGCCTCCTGCAACATCCGCTCATGGGAACCAGGAAAATCTTTAAGCAGAGCGGCCGTGATCAGCACTCGGGGTCGAGGCATCGAGCCATCCTTCATGAAGTGGGGGTCGAGGTCGAAGCGGGATCCGCCGCGGCCGGGTGGGATTCGGTGTCCACGGACGCCAGACACTGATACTGAAAATGGCTATCCCAAACGTCGTCCAACCGCTTCAGGGCCAGGTTGGGGGCGATGGATCGATAACGATCCTCGCCCACTTTTTCGACCAACTGAAAGCGCTCCATTTTCGCCATGGCGTCCTTGATCTCGAAATCGATCTTCAAGCCAACGTGCTTATTGAGATAGTGTTCCACGTGGTCATCCAATTCCTCGAGCGTCCATCCTTCGGAGCCGCTGTATTTCCACAGCATGAAATAAGCCAACAAGGCCTCGCGGCACTCTTGCTCCTCGGCTTCATCAATCAGCCGGAACAACACCCCGGCGTTATTGTCGAGGTTTTGGTAGTAGAGGTTGCGGGTGAGGCGAAGGTTGTAGCGTGTCTTGGTCCAGTTGTAGTTGTAATAGGTTCGATAGCCATAACCGAACGTCCCCGCCGCCACGCCCCAGAGCATCAAAGTGCCCCCGCCCGTGACCAGGCCCAAGACGGAAGTCTTGATGATGTTCCAGCCGGTGATGAGAAGTCCGGTAATGATGGGAAAGCCAATGCGGCCGCGATCCAGCGAGTTAAAGCGGACCCGCGCTCCGGGGAGGAGCATTTCCAGATCGGCCTTGGGAATATCCTTGAAGATTTTGAGGAACACGTCTTCTGTGCAGATATTTTCCGCCCCCTGGGGCGTTTGCTTGAATTTAACAATGATGACCAATCGTGAGTAAACATCCACAGACAACTCGATCGTTTTCCAAAACTTTTTCCATAAGCGGATGGGTCGATGGGTTTGCCTTTCTCCCCGGGCATAGACCTCCAGCCGTTCGAAGACGTCCAGGTCCACCTCCATCTTGATGCCCCAGGCGCTGATGATCTTGAACGTCTCCATCAACTCATCCTGGGTCATGCGGCGGAAGTTGGCCCGCATGAGCAGACGATCGAATTCCTCGAATAGGTCGTTCAGCTTTTTTTGCTTTTCCTCGGCACTTCTTTCCTTCAGTTCGACGGTGTCTTGATCAGGGTCGAAAGGAGCATAGGAGCACTTGAGCCGATCGAGCACGAGGTGATGTTCATGGTGAAAATGAGCAGCCATCAATTCCGCCAGTTGCCGCAATGTCGTCCGCTCTTCTCCGGACATGACGGGGTCATGGCCGAGCAACTCGACGAGATCGGCTCGACGCAGGGGAATATAGGCTTCTCGATCAACGTGTTCCGCCACGGTCCGCTTCCTTTCGACAAGTGACCGCTCGACCGATCCATGCTGGCCATGCTAAACGGTCCATGCCCTCTTTCGCAACCCTTCCTTCACGGTCGGAAATGAGAGATCAATCCCATCACCGAGCTTAGCAGCATCATTCCCAACAACAAGTATAAGCCGAGTTTCAGGGTTTGCCGGCGCGTGCGCCGCAGGAGCAAATGGTGGACCATCCGCTCATCCCCGGCTTCGATGGCCCATTGCAGCGCCGCTTCATATCGACCCTCGGGATACCATTCCGCTTGCTCAAATCGCAGATACCGCTGGTCGCACTCCTCTTCCTTGATCTTCGGCACGACTACGACGTCAAAATGCAGGGCATTGCTGAAGGCGAAACTAGCGGGCCAATGCTCGCTTCGTTCCGCCAAGGGTAAAAGGGTCCATAAATCCGCGATCAGGGAAGTGGCCGGTTCGGAGCGTTCGACCACGAGCCGATTGCCGTCCAAGATAGCCTGACAGCCGCCAAGGACGAAGGCCGACTCCGGTCGTTGATAGGCCTTGGCCAATGTCTCCATGTCGTCGAGTTTCTGCAAGCGCTGAGCCTGAAAGAGCGGCAAGCGATCACGCACCTGCCATGGCGGCGTTGAACCTGCAAACAAACGAAACGGATGTCCTCCCACCTCGTCGTATTCCCTTGTCGTCAACACCACCCATTGAAACGCCATTGCTACCGGGGGTTCGCCCTCCGCTCCCATGTCAGCCATGCGGGCACAAACGACTTTTCGGGAAGTGAGCGGGTAGGCAAAGATGGCTTCAGGACAACGGATCCCATCCGGGCGGTTGCCAAATGATCCGATCAGCTCTTCCAATTCCGATTGCCATTCGTCCTGCCATTGCTCGGAATGGGCGATCCATTCGATCGCACCCTGAGTTCGCTGCATGGCCCACGCTTGGGGTAACGCCAACGTCTGATCCATCGGCCTGATTTCCTTCCTCATGCGCCCGTTTGCGTCGCGTTCAGGCGCGTTCATTTTGCCTCATGGACAGCCATGGCCGCAGTCATCTCCGGATGCCAAGACCAGGTAATGACGCCTTGCCATTCCTCCAAAGGTTGGAGCACCATCCAGCCGGTATCCATTGATTGCTCCTGGAGATGAATGGCATCCGTTATACAAGTATATGGTTCCACGCAGATCGCTTGTCGATGAGGCGGTGTGAAGAGGACGAAATCACGAAACGCCGAGGAGCATCGGGTCGCGAGCACACCTTTTTCAGGGGAGACGAGATACCACGTCATCGGCAGTTGCTTCGTCCGCAAGGCATGGTCCCAATGGGTGTCTCCCAAGGGAATCGTCTTAGCTTGAGTCAACAACGCTTCTTGCGATGTCAAACTTCGACGCTTTCCCGTTGGCAAACAATCGATCAACTCCCACATTTCCAATTGATCCATCGAGCTGTCCGCAAACAGCTTCGAATTACAAGGCGGCCAGGCCCAATAAGGATGAACCCCCAAGCCAAAAGGAAAAGGTTTGTCAGCCAAAGAACGAACGTGAAAACTCATCGACAGCGCGGTTGCGGTCCATACCACGGTCAGAGAAAGCTGCCCAGCGGCAGGCCAAAGCGGTTCGCCGGGCGATTCGATGGCAAGAGTACATTTGACCTTCCGCGCATTGATCTCATGGTCGACTAACCGCCAGGGCAAGGTTGTGACCAAGCCATGAATGGCATGACGACCTGTGGGATCGTTCCGTGGTAATTGAAAATCCTTGCCTTCCCAAATGAAATGGCCATGGCGAAGCCGATTGGGAAAGGGGAAGAGAATCGGGATGCCTTGCTTGGCGGGGTGAACCTGATCAGGTTGTTCACGGTCGTACCAAAGAAGATCGATCAACTCGCCACGATGGGGCACCTGCCAGCGGGTGCACAAGGCTCCCAGTCCGGGGTGGATTTCCAGCAGCGCGCCGGTCGCGGGCTGGCGGATCCGCATCGGCAAACGCGATGCGCCCTGCTGGTTGAACTCCGTGCCGAGTTCCATCGTAAAAGGGATCGAAGCCATGCCCTTGCCCCAGCCAATCGAAGTTGACGGATTCCGATCATGGTCATACTATGACTTTCACTTGGCCCCATCGTCTAGCGGTTAGGACACAGGACTTTCACTCCTGCAACCGGGGTTCGAATCCCCGTGGGGTCACTTCCTCCTTCCTCCTTTCAGAACATCCCGCCGCTTCCCGATTGGATCATCGCGGGAGGGTGAGTGAGGGGTTTGCCATAGGAGTCCTGGCGTGGACAGCTTCGGCGTGGCCCTCTTGGGTTGCGGGACCGTGGGGAACGCGGTGGCCCGGCTTTTGCTCGAAGAGTCCGATCGCCTGGCTGGGCAAGCGGGTCGACGAATCGAGCTTCGCCACATCCTCACGAGAAATCCAAGCCGCGTTCGCCCCTTTCAACCCCCTGCCGCCTTATTGACCACTGATTGGCAGCGCATCCTGGCCGATCCCCAAGTGGGGGCCGTGATCGAGTTAACCGGCGGCGAACAGCCGCCCCTGGATTGGCTGCGCACCGCCCTCATGGCAGGCAAGGATATCATCACAGCGAACAAAGCTCTCTTGGCTCGGCATGGCGAAACGCTGTTTGCTCTGGCTCGGGAGCAGGGCCGCGTTATTGCCTTCGAAGCGAGCGTGGCGGGTGGCATTCCCTTGATTCGATCCCTCACCCAAGGATTGGCCGCCAATCAGGTGGAATCCATCAAGGCCATCTTGAACGGCACAAGCAATTTCATCCTCACGCAAATGACCGAAAAGCACTGGAGCTATGAGCAAGCCTTGGCTGAAGCCCAAGCGAAAGGCCTCGCCGAAGCCGACCCGTCGCTTGACGTGAACGGCACGGATACCGCCCAAAAGCTAGCCATTTTAGCGCGGCTGGCTTTCGGCGCCTTGATTGCGGATCAAGACATTGAGTGTCGCGGCATCGCGGGGATGGATCAGACGGATTTACTTTTCGCCAGCGAGATGGGCTGCGTGATCAAGTTGCTGGCCGAAGCCTGGCTGAGCGAGGGTCGTTTGGCGTTGCACGTCGAACCAACCCTGATCCGCCGACATGAACCCTTGGCCGAGGTGCGCGGGCCATTCAACGCCGTTGAAATCGTGGGCGACGTCGTTGGGCATACTTTTTTCTATGGCCTCGGAGCGGGAGCCTTGCCCACGGCCAGCGCCGTTCTCAGCGACTTGATCGACCTCGTCCAAGGGGGCGCGAAATACCATTTCCTCCACGCCTCCTGGGTCCGCCCGGCGCAGCGATTGCCTCGTCGAACCGCACATGAGATCGAAAGCCGCTTTTATTTGCGGTTGAATGTGCTCGAAAAGACTGGCGTTCTGGCCGAGGTGGACGGCATTCTGGCCCATCATGGAGTGGGGATCGCCTCCGTGGTGCAGCATGAAGAGCGGGAGCAATCCCGCGTTCCTTTGGTCATCATGACGCATAACGCCAATCTTGGTTCATTTCGCCAGGCGGTGCGGCAACTCTGCGACCTGCCCTGCGTGGCGGATGAGCCCACTTACTATCCGATCGCCGATTGAGGGAACTGACCCTCATCTCAAGGCCAGATTTGGATATAATCATGGAAAGAAGCAAGGTGGCTTGTTGTCAGTAACGAGTCAGTTGGTATTTTCACCTCAAGGAGTTGCCTGTAGCGCCGATCCAGTCTAACCCATGAACTGGCGAGCACCGCCTTTTTTGATCGAGTGGCAATGGATCCTATGTCCACTAATTCTGAAGCAACGCCACCGCCGCCGGATGACGCGGTGGAGAATGCTCAACCTCTTCAGAAATTTCAATTTCTGGATTGCGTCCTCCAAACGCCCCTCCTGGAGGTTTGGAAAGCACAAAATCAAGAGGGCACGTTGAAGTGGGTCAAAATCGTTTCCGGGCTGGCGCGGCGGAACATTCTCTCCACCTTTGACCTCAAGCAAGCGGCCCATTTGCATTACATCAAGCATCCCCGTTTGCTGCCCGTGGATTGGATCGAAAACGACAACGGGCGACTCGTCATCGTTAATCCCTACACCGAGTACTCTCTCAAGGATCGCTATCAGGAATGCCTGGCGGAGGGCAAGCCCGGCGTGCCGCGCGAGGAGTTGTTGATCTATCTTCGAGCCGCGGCCGAGGCCTTGGATTACCTCGAACGGCAAGAAGCCCTGCACCATCTCAGTTTGAGTCCTTTCTCGCTGGTGCTGGCTTCGGGCGAACCTAAACTCATGGATTACGGGTTGGTCGAACTTGCCTGGCTGCCCGCCGGCCAGCCTCTCGATCAACAAAGCCTCCGCTACGCCGCTCCCGAGGCGTTTGAAAACGCCTACACGAAAACCAGCGACCAATACAGCCTGGCCCTCATTTACTGTGAAATGCTCACCGGACGCTTGCCGCATCACGGCAACATGTCCTACCAATGGCGAGAAGCCCGCTTGCATGGGCAGCCTGATTTCAGCTTGATCCCGCAGCATGACGTTCGGGTGTTGCAGCGCGCCTTGTCCAAGGAATCAGGCAAACGCTTCAACACCGTGAGCGAGTTCGTGACGGCGCTCGAAGCCGCCACGCCGCGCCCCCCCGCTCAGCCGGCGGAAGCATTGCCTGTGAGCGGGCCGCCGAAATACAAGCTCACGGATTCCGCCACGCAATTGCAACTCACGGAGCCGCGCGAGGTGGAACGCGTCGTGCATCGCCTGGTCCAACTCGCCGCCTACAACACCGTCGTTCGGGAACAAGGGGGCATGCGCTATCAGTGCAGCGAAGATAATGTCATCACGCATCGCTGTGCCGCGTGGCTTCCCCCGGGGATGGCGCAAAATAAATTGGAGGGGTTTGCCCATCAGTGGCAGGCGAGCCAGGTCATCACCCACGACGACAATCATCTGATCTTTGAAATGGAGCTGCCCCAAAATTTCTGGCGCAGACTTGTCCGCGCCGAGCGCGACGTCCTGGAAATACAGGTTCGGCTCAGCCATTCACGCGCCCATGAATCGAAACTCACGGAAGTCCATATCGAGGTGCAATACAAGGGCCCCAGGACGGACGAAGGGAAAAAAGCCGTCACGCAATTAGGGCCTGTCCTGATCAACAGCGTGCGGACTTATCTCTTGGCCACCACCGAGCATCGCGGCCAAGATCGCTTCCATTTCGACTATCCTCTCTGGGTTTACCCCATGTACGCCGGCAGCTTGGGCGAAGGCATGAGCTGTCATGGCAAGGACATTTCTTTCCATGGCATCGGGTTCTTGGCTCCCTATCGACTCCCCACGAAGGAAGTCCAACTGCACGTCCTCACCCCTGAATTGGGGACGATGATCGTCCCGGCGTCGATTCTGAGAACGCTGCCATTGCCCGACAGCCAGTTCGAGGTGGGGGCACGGTTCATGTTTCATCCGACGGCGGTGCTGCCTCCCCTTTAACCGAACCATGGCGTCCCACGTACCACAGTAATTGCCTGGCCACGCCATGCAACAATTGGACTTCCATCTTGGTCGGTTGCGCCCTGCCAATCAGATGGCGCAAGGCATGCATTTGGGCCGGTGCTTTCTCGTTCCAGAGAAAATGAATCGCCGACAAAGCTGCTTCAAGATGTTGAAACACTTGTTCTTGATCGGCAAAGGAAGCGGGCTGATAGCGGTCGCCTTCACGCTCCATGGCCGATAAAGAGGAGGCCGTCGGTGGAGGTTTTGATGTCTTAGCCACCAATGAAAGGTCGGCGGCGGGGTTGAGTTCAAGACCTTGTTGAAACCATTCGTAGACGCAGCAGGCCACGGCTTGCGCCAGATTGAGCACCGGATAGGTTTGCGCCGCCGGGATGGTGAGCAAGTAATGGCAACGAGCGATTTCCTCGGTTAAGAGCCCCGTTCGTTCTGGCCCGAAAACCAAGGCGATGCGGCCTCGTTCCACCCGCCGCCTGAGCATGGGGAAAATCTCGCGGGGCGTCACGACCGATTGCGACCGAAACATTCCTCCCAAGCGAGCAGACGTGCCCAGCACCCACTCGCAATCGCCGACGGCTTCGTCCCAGGTTTGGCAGCATCGAGCCGACTGCAACAGGGGAAAAGCATGCGTGGCGAGGGCCACGGCTTCAGGGCCATGCGGATCGACCTGAGGTTGGAGCAAGTAAAGCTGTTCCAGGCCAAAGTTGTACATGACCCTGGCGACCGAGCCGACGTTGCCAGCCTGGCTTGGACGAACGAGCACGATACGGCATGGATCAGCCTGGCCATTTGACATGGTGCATTCCAAAAGTAACGGCTGCTCAGCGGGGCAGGCTTGAAAGGTCAGACGTCCTTGACCCTGTTTAATGCTAACTGTTTCACGGCTCGCAGATCTAGTTTACCCGAGCCAAGAATGGGAATCTCAGGAACTTCGAAAAAGCAGTTTCGGTCAGGCAACCACAAATTCGGCAGGCCAGCCTGCTTGAGCCGGTCGAACAACTCATCCAACGTCAGCGACGTCAAAGGAGCATGCAGCACGACCAGCCTTTCGCCCTTGCGCTCATCGGGCACGCCCGTCACCGCCACGACGCGCTCCGGCGTTCCCAGAATCGTTTGGATTTCTTCTTCGATGCGCTGATGCGGCACCATCTCGCCGCCCATTTTGCTGAAGCGGGAGAGGCGATCCGTGATGGTGAGGAAACCATCCTCGTCGATTTGGGCGATGTCCCCCGTCACATACCAACCATCCCGGATCACTTCGCGCGTTTGCTCGGGTCGATGCAGATAACCTTCCATCACGTTGGGTCCATAGACCAGCAACATGCCCGGTTCGCCCGGCGGCAAGGGTTCGTTCGTTTCCGGATGGACGATGGCCACGGCGACTCCCGGTATGGGTTGGCCGATGGTGCCTGGTTTATGGCCCACCTGGCGGAAGCCGTCCACTTCAACATCGGGAACATTAACCGAGACGACCGGAGAAAGCTCGGTGCAGCCGTAGCCTTCCAAGGGCTGGAAGCCGAATTTTTTCTCGAACTCGTCCGCCAGGGAGCGCGGGAGCTTTTCCGCTCCGGTCACCAGGAGCCTGATGTGAGCGAACTCTTCCTTTTGGCAGCGCCGCAGGTAAAACCGCAGGAACGTGGGCGTGGCGACAAAAATCGTGCAGCGATATTTGCCGGCCGCCTCGCCCACCTCCTTGGCCTGGCGCGGGTCGGGATAATAGACGGTGGACGCCCCCATCAGCACCGGCAACCACAAGGTCACGGTATAGCCGAAACTGTGGAAAAAAGGCAGGACGGCCAGCAAACGATCCGTGTGCCGAATGTTCAAGGCTTGCGACGCCGACTCCAGATTGGACATGATGTTGTGGTGGCTCAACATGACGCCCTTTGGATCGCCCGTGCTGCCGCTGGAAAAAATGACGGTTGCCAGGTCATTGCAAGAGTGGGACCCCAGCTTGAGCCACACATATTCGATGAGCACGCGCGGCAAGAGCAAGAGCCAAATGAGCGTGCAAAGCCGCATCAACGGCGTGATTTCTCGCTGAATATCTTCCAGGTCGATGTATTGAACGTCAGACCCAAGATCGATGTTGATGCGGTGACGGAACTGCCTTGAGGACACGATTTGCTTGATGCCGCACTGTTGGATCGCGGAGAGGACAGCTTCCTTGGAAGCCGTGTAGTTGAGGTTGACCGCGGTTTTGCGGCACAAGGCGACCGCGATGTTGGCCAAAGCCCCCCCCAACACCGTGGGCAACAGCAATCCCGTCATTGGCTCGGATCCCAGCCGGCGTTGTAATCGCTGTTTGATCAAGACGGCACCCGTCAAAGCCTTGAGAAAATTCAGTTCTCGGCCAGGAGGCGTCGGATCGATGTAGCATGACCGGAAGGGATGTTTGCACGCCATCCGCACAAAAAGGCGATGGGCCGGCGGATGTTCCAGGCGGCGCAGGTTGAAGCTGTCCGCCATCAGTTTTTGCACCGCTTGCCGAACGCTCCAGGCGGGACTGTCGGCGGGCATGGGTTGGCCGATCATCAGGGTCACGGGGTAGCGCCATTGCTTGGGCCATTTCCAATACACTTTGCCGCTTTCGTAACTGAAGATGCTACCCCACAAGCGATCCAGAGCCACGGGGATGATCGGGGCGGGAGATCGCTTGAGAATTTGCTCGAAACCCCTTCGAAAAGGAAGCATCATTCCTGTCCGACTCAGGGCGCCCTCGGCAAAAATCCCCACCAAGCCGCCTTGCTTAAGCACCTCGCTGGCCGATCGCAAGGAACGAATTAAATCCCTTGGCGTCCCTTCACCGGCGATAGGAATGGCTCCTCCCGAGCGCAACAGTGAACCCAAGATGGGAACCTTGAAATAGGGCTCCCATACCAGAAAGCGAATCGTCCGCGGAGCATGCAAGTATATAAACAGGCCGTCGAGAAAGCTGACGTGATTGCAAACGAGCAGGGCCGGTCCGTGAGCGGGCAATTGGTCCATGCCCACGACGCGAACGCGGTAGGCGATTTTCATAAGCAGCCAAACCAGGACGTAGCACGAGTAGTAGCCAACACGTCCAAGGGCCGCCAGCACCACATGAAGCATGGCCAAGGCTCTCCCTTCCTTTGGTGCAACCACTTTCCTCTGAAAGGTGTTAACCCTGGGAAGCATGAACGTCAAGTCAAGCTCGGGCTTTCTTAGGATGCGGCGTTTTCGCCCCATGCCACCTGAGGTTGCATTCCAGCTTCAAAGCCGGTATACGCTGCCCGCGTTTGGGGGACATGCTGACTCACCGTCGATGCAGGATGGGCCGCGATCCAGCGGCTGCGGCGCGGCGTTTTGTCGTCCATGCTCAACGTGGTTCTTGAATGGGGTTGTATGCGCAACGAATTCGTGCAAATCATCCTCAATGACGACCATTTGACTCGGGGTCTCATGGACCCGGAAGCTCGCCTGTTGATCGAATGGCTCGTGGATGCGGCAGAGCATTTATTCAAACGGTTTCCGGCAGAACGCGCCTCCAGGGACCTGCGGCAACTCATGCGCCGCTGTCGAGCTTTGAAGCGTTTTATCATCCTGTGGTGCTACGAAATGGCATATGGTCCCGCCGCCCAACTGATCGCCTCGGAAGGTTTTTTATGGCCCCTGCCCCATCCCGATGTTCTGGATGGGTACGCCCTTCTCGAAGCCTTGCTCGAATGTGAAAACATCATCGATGATGAAATGGATGATGAAGAAGACACCTTCACGAAAAACCGCTTGGCCGCCTGAAACTGCATTCCTTAACCTGAATTGTCCACTTTAACACCTCCATCTGGTCATCTACGGACACGCCAGCCGCTTTCGTTCCATTATTCTGTGAAAATGGGGCATGCATGACGTTACAATTTGGTCATGGCGCTCACTTCTCATTTGCTTATGAAACACCCTTTGGTGCATGCCCTGCGCGACTTCCTTCATCAAGAGTCCATCCATGAAGGCACCCTCCTGGCCGCCGTTTCGGGAGGCCCGGACAGCATGGCCTTGCTGCATGGATTACACCTCTTGGCCGAGGCACAGTCCCTGAGACTACTCGTGGGCCATCTCAACCATCAACTGCGCGGGGCCGAAAGTGACGCGGATGAGGCTCTCGTTGAAAAAACGTGCGTTTCTTTGCCTTGTCCGTGTGTCGTCCAGCGCGTGTGCGTGGCCGAAATGGTGCAAAAAAAGGGCGCGAACCTGGAAGCCGAAGCCCGACGGCTACGCTATGCTTTTCTCACTGAACTTGCCAACGAACGCCAAGTCCGATGGATCGCCACAGGGCATCAATTGAACGATCAAGCCGAGACCGTGTTGCATCACCTCCTGCGCGGGACAGGGCTGCGTGGATTACGGGGGATCGCTCCAAAGCGTTCGCTGGGCCGGGGCGTCGATGTGCTTCGGCCTTTGCTGTATGTGACACGAGAACAAATCTTGGACTTCCTGGACCAAGGAGGGTTTGCCTTTCGCGAGGATGCCTCGAATCAAGATCTACGTTGGACTCGCAATCGAATTCGGCATGAAATCCTACCCAGGTTGCGCGAGCGTTTTGGGGCGTCCGTGGACGTCCATCTTAGCCAATGGGCCGATCAGGCCCGTGAATGGCAAGCTTGCTGGGTGAACTGGCTGAAGCCGCTTTGGCAGCGCGTGGAGAGGCCGCGTGCGGGTGCGGCTATCGTATTGGATGCCAACGCGCTTGCCGCGGAACCCCCAGCGGTTCAGCGTGAACTATTACATCAGCTTTGGGAGCGCGAACACTGGCCGCTCCGCGACATGACGCACCTACACTGGCAGCGACTATTAGGCGTCCTTTCTGGATCGCCTACCGCAGCCGATTTTCCAGGCCCGATTCACATTCGTCGCCAAGATCACATGCTGGTGCTGGATCCGCGCTTGCCAAACTTTATTCACAACGCCGATCTTCCTGAAATTTGAACCTGAACCGATCGTTAAAAAGACGAAACTCGTTCTCGCTCTTCAGCCCACCCTCACCTTCGATAGACTTTCCCACTTTATGCCCTTTTCCAGACAGTGCGAGTCGGTCAAGGAAGGATCGGAAAACCGGCGAATGGAAAAGCCTGAAAACAACCGCATTTCCCTGCTTTGGCACGCGAATTCGGCAGGTTTGCTCTGGACAAAAAGGGATCGGTTGGGTATTCGGCCCGCCTCTTCAACAATGGACATCAAAGCAGTTTTCGGGTTGGGGGGCCAGCCAGCGCGTAAGAAAAGGACATCCGGCATCCGGGGGAAACGGTGCCTGGACCCATGGTTTTTCTGATTCTTCAAGCGTTGACCGGCCGATAAAGGAAACGAAGACCGTCCGTAGGTACGGGGGGTCACGAGGTTTGGGGGAAGAGGTTCCGCTCGCTTCACCAAAAACCATCGCAGTGCATGGATGCACGCCGACGGGTAAGCGCTTCACCTGGACCATTGGGGAATGGCCAGCCGCGATGTCGCTCCCCACGCCGCATCGCAACAGCAACCCACCACTGCACGGTCACGGAAGCAAGCAGACGCCTCGCCGCCACGCCTGGGGAGGAATGCATGGCGATGCTTGTCGAGTCGGATGTGCAGCAATTATGGCGGGACTATCGGGCGGAACCCACCGTGGAACGCCGCAATCAATTGGTCGAACAGTACCTGCCTCTCGTGAAATATAACGCGGAACGCATCTGGGCGCGATTGCCGGAAGGGGTGGAATTGGATGACTTGATCAGCGCGGGAGTTTTTGGACTGCTGGACGCCATCGAAGCCTTTGATCTGGAGCGGGGAGTCAAATTCGAAACCTACTGTGTGCCGCGCATCCGCGGTGCGATGCTCGATGAATTGCGAACGATGGATTGGGTGCCTCGACTCGTGCGCAGCAAGGCCAGCAAGCTGGAGGCCGCTCGCAAGTCGCTCGAGGCCAAGCTAGGCCGGCCGCCGCGTCCCGAGGAGTTGGCTGAGAGCATGGGGTTGACCATCGATGAGTTTGAAAAACATGAGAGTGACGCCAACGCCGTCGGCCTGGTCAGTCTGAATAAGAAATGGTACGAGACCGACAGTTACAAAGACGTGCGCGAAATCGATATCCTCGAAGATAAACGCGCCGAAGACCCCACCCGCAAGCTGCAGAACCGCGATTTGATGCGTCTGGTCACGCGCGGTCTCAATCGCAACGAACGCCTCATCATCATCCTCTATTACTACGAAGAAATGACCATGAAGGAGATCGGCGCGACGCTGGACCTCAGCGAAAGCCGCGTTAGCCAAATGCACTCCAGTATCATCGGTCGGCTGCAGCAACTGCTCTCATCCCGCAAGCCCGAATTCTGCAATTAGCCTTGGGGCAACGGGACGAAAGGGTCCTTATCCATCTGACATTGCAAACCGGCCGCCAGTACCGTGCGGCCGGTTTTCTTTTGTTCAGGCCAGATGCAAGACCGGCAGCCAGAACTTGGCGATGTTGAAATAGATGATGATGCCTGTCACGTCCACGAAGGTGGCCACGAAGGGGCTAGAGGCCAATGCCGGATCGACGCCCAAGGATTTGAACAGCAATGGCAGCAAGGAACCCACGAGCGTTCCCCAAAGGCAAATGGCCGCGACGGCTTGCCCTAAGACCAAGGCTAAATCCCACCGATTGACGGCTTGAAAGCGGACCTTCACGCCCGGCTTGAAGCTCCAGCGCGCATCCTCGCCTTCTTGTGTGTATTCCGGTGAACCCACGGCGTCGTAATGCACGCGCATGGGTCGAATGGTTTTGATCCCCGAGTATTGAATGGCTCCGGGAGCAAATTCCATGACGCCCTGATGGTCCTTGGGAGGGGAAGCCCCCTTGGGCAACATGACTTGCAAACCCAAATGGCAAATCTCTTCGTCCTGTAAAACCTCTCCGGGAGTGAGGGCGGCCCGGATATAGCCAATCCCCCCCAGCGTGATCCCCAACAGCACCCCCATGATCAATTCATGCCGAATCACCTTCCACCAGTGGCGATGGTCGACGTGCCCCAGCGCCATGGCGCGCGTAACGAGCGTGGCCGCCTGAGCGCCTGAATTTCCCCCCGTGGAAATACATAGGGGGATAAACATGCTTAAAACGACGACCGCCTTGATCGCATCCTCGTAGTGGGCCAAAGCTGTGAAAGTGAACAACTCCGCGCCAAACAGACATGCCAGCCACAGCGCTCGCTTGCGCCACAGCGTCACGAAACTGACTTCCAGATAATTTTCCGCCATGGGGACCACGCCGCCCATCTTTTGAGCGTCCTCGGTGGCCTCGGCGACGACGATGTCGATCACGTCGTCGTGAGTCACGATGCCGACCAGACGGTCTTCTTCATCCACCACTGGCATGGCCAGCAAATCGTAGCGGGCCAGGGCTTTGGCGACCTCTTCCTTGTCATCGGTGACTTTCACCCGGATGACTTCCGTCTCCATGACGTCGCGGATCAGCTTGTGCCGAGGGGAGAGAATCAGGTCGCGCAGCGACACCACGCCGAGCAACTTCCTCATCTCATCCAACACATAAACGTAGTAAATCGTTTCCTTTTCCGGGGCTTGCAAGCGCATGCGGTCAATGGCGTCATTGATCGAGATGTTGCCAGGCACCCAGGCGTAGTCCGTGGTCATGATCGCGCCGGCCGAGTTGATCTCGAACTTGGTCAGCGTGGCGATGTCGCGGCGATCAGCCTCATCCACCAAGCGCAGCAGCGACTCAGCCACCCGGGGCATGAGACGGCGCAACAGATTGACCCGGTCGTCATGGGACATTTTCTCGATCAGTTTGGCGACGCGCTCCCGCCCTGTCCCCTCCACCATTTCCACCTGACGCTCCAGCGGGAAATACTCAAAAATGGCGGCCTGATTAGCGATGGTGGTAGACTCAAGAAACTTCCATATCTCCTCATCCGAAAACTCCGCCAGCGTGTCCGCGATCTGGGCGGGGTGCAGCGTTTCACAAAAGGCCTTGATGCCCTCGGTGTCTTCCTCGTCCATCAACAGGCGAACTTCTGGCGTGAAGAGTGGATCGGACATGCCCCACCTCGTTCATGGTGAATGCGGTTCAGTCACCTTCCTTACTGCATCCTAGTTAATCCTGGTTGGCTTGTTCACCCCTGCTTGGCGGAGTCATGGCATCGCGGATGCTGAGCCATCCAGGCGATCGCCGTCGGCGTGGTGCCGCAGCAGCCGCCCATCAGCGACGCCCCGGACGCGAACCATGCCTCCATCGCTTGCCACCAAGATTCTTTATCGAGCGGCTGGACGATGCTGGGCTTGACGAACAAAGGCAAATCGGTGAGTTGGCGATACAAGACTAACTGGTCGGTATAGACGCTCAGGGGAGGATTCGGCCCACAGTTCACTCCCAAAGCCAAAAGATGTCCGGCTTGCGATTGGACCCACCGAGCCATTGCAGCCATCGCCTGGTGATTGTTCGACAACATATTAGGAACAAAGGAGGCCATAAACGGGATCTTTATCCGTTCCTTACACCGGTTCATAAATGTTCCGACAGCATCCAAGTCTGTCTGGGTTTCCAATAGAAGCGCATCCACCTTTTCAAAACTAAGCGCAGCCGCCATCATCCGCGAATAGGCGGGAGCATCATCCGGGTCCAACGTGCCCAGGCATCCCAAACGGTAGGTCGCGGGCTTTGTGCTCTCGAAAAGGAGCGTTTCGGCCAGGCGAATGCGATCGCGGATGGCCTCTTCCACTTGGTCTGGATCGGAAAACGGCCCCAAATGTGCCGTAAAGCTGTTCGTTGATAGACAAACGGCACCAGCCGCTTCGTAGTCACGATGAATGGCCCTGACAACGTCTGGATGGCTGTCATTCCACTCATGCGACTGATTGTAGCGCGGATGCCAGCCGCGCTGCATCAGGAGCGTGCCCATGGCGCCATCCATGAGGAGAACCCGACCTTGCTGTTGAGCCAGTTGAATGGCTTGAGCCAAGGCAGGCCGAACGAATGGCATGAGGATCCCCCCTGGCAGTAATCGGTGACATGATAAGCGTAAACGGCCAGGGAATGTAGGAATGAACCACCTATCGGAGGGCCGATGGTTGATGATTCAGGCGCCGTATTTGCTCAATCGGCCCGCATGAGCCATGGCCATGATCATCAGATCCTTGGCCAGAAATTGACCCAATCCGCCAAACAAACAGGCCGACTCGCTGAAAGCCTGGACGTTGTCGGTGCGGCAGTTTTCCGCGAGCAACAGCGTGGGCACGGGATGCCAACTGTGGCTTTTCATTTTACTAGGGGTGCTGTGATCACCTGTAACCATGAACACGTCCGGTTCCAGATCGCGGATGGCCGGGATCACTTGATCGAGAGCTTCAATCATCTGCACCTTGGCCGCGAAGTTGCCGTCCTCTCCTGTGCTGTCGGTGTACTTATAGTGCAGGAAGAAGAAATCATACTCCTTCCACAGGGCCTGCAAGGTTTCGATCTGTTCCTTGAGCGTGCTGCCTGTCTCGGCGACGGTCATGCCGACCAGGCGCGCCAGCCCTTTGTACATCGGATAGACCGCGATCGCCACGGCTCGCAGTCCATAGACTTCTTCCATGGTTTCGATGCGCGGATAGCGCGCGAACCCGCGCAGCGTCACCATGTTCGTGGGAGCCTCGTCCTTGAGGATGCGCCCTGCTTCCGAAATGAACTGGTTAAACAACTCCGCTGCGCGCTGCGAAGGCGCATCCCGCCCCAAGGCTTTGAGCGGTTCGTGGCCTACGATTTGGGGATCGGTGTCGTTGATTTGATCGCTTAGGTCTTCACCGCGAAGGACCACGACGAAGCGATGCTCCCGAACGGGTTCGACAAACACTTCCACGCCTGGGATGCGGATCGACTGCATCTTCTGGCACATCTGCACACATCGTTCGGTGCTGGGCCGCCCCGCTCTGCGATCTACAATGCGCCCATGATCATCGATGGAACAAAAGTTTCCACGTGCCGCGACGTCTTTTGGTCCGACAGGAAAATTAATGCCGAGCGCTTCGAGGATGCCCCGGCCGATGTTGTACTGCAAGGGATCATAGCCAAATAGGCCCAAATGACCCGGGCCGCTGCCAGGCGTTATCCCCAGGCGGATGGGAATACTTAAGCCGCAAACGCCATCCCTGGCCGCCGCATCCAAATGGGGCGTCCGTGCCGTCTCTAATTCCGTGGAGCCACCGGGCGTCGGCGGCAATCCTCCCAAGCCATCCGCGACAAGCAGGACGATTTTACTGTCATTCTTTTCGATCAAGGGGCGAATCAAGTCGTGATTGGTCATGGCAAGAACTTTACAGATGGATGATTGCTTCACTCTCACAGAAACGTTAAGTTATGAGTAGATGGCGTTTTGACCCCAAAGTCAAGCCGCGATCACAAAGTGATGTCATTATTTTATCCATCGGGTCGAAAAGTGCGACCCCGAGGCTCTTATGCAACTACAAGACGAAACCATTAGCTTCAATTACCAAAACGCCGTTGTACAGCCGCGTGCGGATGAGGAATGGCGGCTGCAAACTGAAATGCAGTTGCAGCAACTCATTACGCCTGTCCGGCTCAAGGCGTTAATGCCGCAATTGATGCAGGTCAAGACGCAGGTGGCCACGGAGCGCGACCTGGTGGATCCCCCGCCGAATCTTCGCCCCTTGGACGCGGGCTTTATCGACCATCCCGACAAATTGTTGGTCGACCTCCGCCGCAACAAGGAAAAGAGCGAGTTGGGCCGCATTCAAACCACCGCCGCTCGACTACGGGATCAGGTGGACAAAGTCGTTTTTCTGGGAATCGGCGGTTCGTATCTCGGCGCCCGCGCCTTGTTCGAAGCACTTCGAAGCACCTATCACAACGAGCTGCCCTACGAAAATCGGCTGGGGATTCCATGTATTTATTTTGAAGGAAACAATGTCGACAACGACAGTCTGCAGGATCTACTCGAACTCTTGCAAAATACTTGTGTCAATCCGGATGAGCCTAAAGAACGCTGGGCAACGATCATCATCAGCAAATCAGGTTCAACGCTGGAGACCGGCGCCGCATTCCGCATCATGCGCAAAGAGGTCTCCGAACTTTACGGACCCAAATCCGAATTGCTTAAGAAACTCATCATCCCCGTCACCGGCGTGGGTGAAAATCCCATACGCAATCTGTTCCATTCGATGGGTTATCAGGACGATGATATTTTCACCATCCCCGATCGCGTCGGCGGCCGCTTTTCCGTCTTCACGCCAGCCGGGCTTCTCCCCGCCGCCATCATGGGGCTGGACATCAAGGCCTTGCTGCTCGGCGCCGTGAGCATGACCAAGCAATTTCTAGAGGAACCCTTCGAGCGCAACCTGGTCCTGCAATACGCCGCGGTCACATTTCTCATGGCTGAGGAATTGAATAAACCCATTCGCGGCTTGGCGCTGTGGTCCAAAAAGCTCGAGGCCTTGGGATTGTGGCACGACCAGTTGATCGCCGAGAGCTTGGGGAAGCAAGGCCGCGGTCCGACGCCCGTCAGTTGCGTCATGACGCGCGACCTGCATTCCCGAGGCCAGCAGTTCCAGGAAGGCCGCCGGGATAAGTTCATCATCAACGTCGGCGTGAAAAGCGTGAAATCCGCCCCCTTGGCCGTGGGCATGTCCGATCACAATGAAGACAACCTCAACGAATACAGCCGCAAAACCTTGCCCGTGATTATGGAAGCGGCCCATCGCGGCACCGTGGAAGCCTATTCCGAGACGGTTCGGCCCACCGCCGACATCATGATGCCGCAAATCAGCGAGTTTACCATGGGGCAGATCATGCAAATGTTCATGCTCGCCACCGTCGTGGAAGGGCGTTTGATGGGCCTCAATCCCTATGGCCAGCCTGGCGTCGAAGCCTATAAGAGGAAAATGAAAGCCATCCTGCGCAGCCAACAAAACCTGAACACGCAAAACGTCGCCGTGGATCGCCCTGCCAGTCAGGCTCACATTGACGCAACCACGAGAACCACATAACTTGTCCGGCATGAACAATCACTCCCGCTTTTTTCTGGTCAGTCATGGCAACGCCGGTTTGCTGGTCCCATGCCGAAGTATGATATCGTGGCAGCGTCATGATGAAGTGATGGTTCGCACCTCCCGCGGACTTGAACCCGGCACGATACGCAGCCCCTGGCGACTGGACTCCGATTCCAGCTTAGGCAGCTTCAACCCCGGCGACATCCTTGGCGCTATGACGGATGATTTTCGCGGCCGATGGACGCAAGCTTGCCTTCGAGCGGAGAAGGCATTGTCCGAAGCGCAGCGCTGGACTGAAAAACTCCGCTTACCCTTGGAAGTGATCGACGTGGAACCCGTGCTGGAACCGTTCGCCTTGATCCTCCACCTTTTGCAGACGGCCAAAGCCGACCCGCGCGATCTCGTCAGCCGCCTGTCCAAATCCTTTGCCGCGCCGATTCACATTCATGACCTAACCCAGCCGATGCCTGAATTCAACCAAGAGGATGACTGTGGTTCATGTCATTCTGAATCGGGGGGGTGCTCGACTGATGGGTGCGGCAGCGGCTGCGCGTCGGGGTGCGCTTCCGGCTGTGGCACGCAGGGTTCGGATGATTTTGAGCGTGATTGGCAGGCCTATTTTGCCGCGCTTCGGACGAAAATGGAAAATCGAAAGATCAGCTTGCCCATGTGATGTCCGTAGCCGTGTTTGAAATCGCGCCATTCGAGCAGCTGGACCATTCAATGGCAGGCCATCTTTGGCTCATCATGCGACATCGGAGAGAGAGATGATTGTGCATTTGGTGCCGTTGGGCGGCGGTCAGAGCATTGAGTTAACGAAACCGATCAACCTGGTCGGCCGCAAGGAAGGCTGCGACATTCGCTTGGGGCATAAAAGCGTCTCCAAGCAGCATTGCATCCTGGTGCAGTCGGAAGGGATGCTGATGGTGCGCGATTTGGGCAGCACGAATGGCACCCGAGTGAATGGCAAACGGATTCGTCGGGCGGCCTTGGTGGAAAACGATCAGTTCAACGTCGCAGCCATGTCGTTTCGGGTCAAGTTTGGCCAAACCCCCGCGCCCGCTCCGGTACAGATGAATGACGTCACCCAGCAAATCGATGCTTCAGAAGTCGATTTACTCATTCGGAAAACCAAACCCCACGACAGCATGGATCAACCTGGGGATGTATCTCCCGCCGTCAAAGTCAATGCCTTGCCCGACGAATTCACGGTCGTCCATTCAGCCGATGGCCCGGTTGAAGCTGGATGAGTCGTTAACTCGTCGGGCGGGATTAATCTTCCGCTTCATAATCGCGCTGAAAGACTTCCTGGATCAACCCCGTCTCCTTGTGCTCATGACGATCCATCGCTTGGAACCAATGGTGCAGTGCAGCATGCGTCTGTGCGATGGTCGCCCGATTCTGCTCCAGGGATTCGATCATGCCCAATAGCGCTTGATCCAGATCTTGATGCTCAGCCGCCAATTCGTGGATGATCCGCTCTCGATTCGGCTCCAGACGTTGCACGTCCGCCATGTAGCCATCCTCTTCCTCGAAATGGAAATGCTGTCGTAAATCCTTATGGAGATGCCGCAGCTTCTTCAGCCATTCCCCTCGATCCTCGACCGCACCCGCCTCGGACATCTTTTTAAGTTCATCCAAGTCCTTGTTCAGCCGGGCATGGGCTTCCGCCAGGGCGGTGATTTTCGGTGAAGCCATGGAGCACCTCTTGAGCATGATGGGAGGATAAGTTGCCATTCTTGGATTGCTGGGGTCGTTACTCCGTCTTCTTGAAAAGATCAAGAAAGCGGTCTTCATATTCCTTGAAGACGCCATGCTTGTCCAGTTCCTGTTTCAATTCAAAGGCTTTGGCGCGATCCTTGGCCGCCTGTTCGAACAGCGTTTCGATGCGCTGGCGAGCCGCGGGGGAGATCTTTTCCTCTTCGATCGGTTCCTGCAGGTAAGACTCCTCTTCCATTCCCGGCGGCCGCCCCATCGATTCCTCCATCTTCGACAGCAATTCAGAGAGTTGCTGGTTCATATGCTCGGCTTGCTCCTTTAATTCCGTGAAATCCAAGTCGATGCTGACGATCGCCGCGAAGACTTCCAAAATCGCCATCGACGCCTTGGGAAACGGAAGCTGGCTGAAGACGTGGGGCAATTCTCCCAGCAAGCAAAGTCCATGCAGCCCCTGCTCCTCCGCCACACCAAGCAGCACGCCGTTTAATCCGCCGATGTGGCCATCCTCGAGGATTTCCAACTCCAATTGGCGGACTTCGTTCAAATCCTCGGCATGGGTCGCCGCCGCGAACACCCGCGACCGCTGCTCGGGCCGCATCTGCGTGGCCATGGCGGCAAAGGTCACGATCCGCTCCACGTTCAATTCCTTGGCGTAGTCGATCAATTTGCGGCAGAACATGTACTTGCCAAGCGGGGGTTGAGCCTCCCCGACAAAAAGCACAAGGTCGTGCTTCTCTTGCGGATCCTTCCAAAGGAAAAAGCGATTGCGCGGCCGTCGGCCCGTTTGAATGACGCCGCTTTTGACTTCCACGTGATCGACGTCGAAGAGTTCTCCGGTTTCGAACTCCGCGATCAAGTTCATGTCCAACTTGGAGAGCAGGTAATAACCCGCGCTGATGGCGACGTGCCCCATGCCAGGCCATACCGCGATGAGCCAGGGATGATGGAGATTCAAATTCTCGGCCATGATGATTCCTTGGGCGAAGGGAAAGCGACAGCCTCAACGGCCAATCCCAGGAAAACGCCGACCACAAGGCCCATTGGCCAGGGATCGACTATTCCTCATTGTAGACAGCAAAGCCCATGCCGGGAAAAAGAACCGCCCCCACAAATGGCAAATTTCACCCCACAGGTAAATGACATACATTCCCCTTACCTTTTGGCGAAGTTCGTGGGTTTAGGTGAAAAAGAAACTGCGATGTGTAAGGTTATCGCAGAAAAAAAGCCGCAGGTCGTTTGTGCGAGCTGCGGCGGTCGCCGATAGGCGGTGCCTGCGATTTACTCTTGTTGCGTAAAACCGCGGGCCAGGATCGATTACACTGGACATAAGAATATGGTACCTTTCATAATCATGTCAAGAAAAAACCTCGTTAGGGGCGTGCACCATGGCGACTTCTCTTGGACTCGACGTCGGCTCCAATTCCGTAGGCTCGGCATGGATTGACTTTCAGACGGGCCAAATCACGGCCGGTGTGAGCGTCTTCCCCGCTGGCGTGGATGAGTCGGAGGATAAGCGCGGTGAACCAAAGAACGCCAAGCGCCGGATGACGCGGCAAACGCGCATTACGCTAGCTCGCCGTGCCGCGCGCAAACGAATGCTTCGATTGAAGCTTATCGATGCCGGCCTGTTGCCCAAAAGCGCTACTGAATTCAAGAAGCTGCTCGAAGAAACGGATCCCTGGGAGCTGAGACGGAAGTGTTTAGATACGGAGTTAAAGCCGCATGAGTTTGGGCGCGTGCTGTTGCATCTGGCGCAACGACGCGGTGCGCTTGGACTGAAGATTGTGGATGAGAGTGATGAGGACGGCAAAGCCGGCGCCAAGGATGATGGCAAAGTGAAAGCGGCTATCAGCGAGGTAAGAGCCAAAATGAAGGCGCGGAGCGCGCGTACCTTTGGCGAGTTCATCAGCATGGTGCAGGCCGAGCGTGTCACGCCGATCACAACTGTGGATCACCGGCCAGAAAAGGCTCGCAAGGGTCCACGCGAATGGCGTCTTCCAGTCCGCAACAAAGCTGGTAGTTACGAGCACTGCGCGGATCGCAACATGCTCCGTGACGAGTTCAAGAAGCTGTGGGACAAACAAACGGAACTCGGCGGCCCACTTGCCAAACTGCTTACCGAAGACCTACGGCTGGTGTTGGACAACGAAGCGGGCGACGCCGTATGGCGGCACAAGGGGCTGCTCTTCGGCCAGCGTCGAAACACTTGGGACTTGGGTACGCTCGGCCGCTGCGTGCTGGAGCCGACGGAGCGCTGTGTACCCCACGCGGACAGGTACGCCTCGCGCTACCTCGTCGCCGAAACGCTGAACAATCTCAAGATTATAGAATGGGGCAAACTCCCTCGCGCTTTAACGCCCGAAGAGCGTGACAAAATCAAGGATTACCTGAGCGGTCCGTTAGGGGTGGAGAAAGGACGCAAAGTGAAAGGCGTCCTTCTGCCAGATAAGCCAAAAATGACCGTCAACGTAACGGACTTGCGGAACCTTATGGGCTGGGGCAAAGCGACCAAGACCACCCAATTCCGCTTCAATATCGAGTCTGACCCGGATCGCACCATCAACACGGACTGGTTCAGCCGAGAAATCATCCACGGCGCGATCACCCTGCAAAAATGGAACGCGATGTCGTCTCGCGTCCAAGAAGGCACCAATCACGCCATCCTCAAGTATGATCCGGACGTGGAAGGCGATAGCGAAAAGCTCAAAGCCGGCGTTATGAACTGGGGAGGCTTGGACGAAACCCAGGCGGTGGCGCTGGTGGCGGCATGGAAGCGCCGACCACGACCCGACGCCAAGCGCCTGAACTTAAGCCGCCGTGCCGTGCGGAACCTTCTTCCATACATGGAAGAGGGATTCGTGCTGGCGGATCGAAACTCCGAGGAGCCGCTTCGGTGGTGGAGCATCAAGGATCACGCCTTTGACCCCTATCGCCATCGCTGGCCAACTCAAATCGAGGCCCGTAAGCTGATCGCGCAGAATCCTAACTTCAAGGATGCAACGACCGGAAAGACGCTTGACGAGCACGGGCGCCGGCGATACGCCACGGGGGCCAAAGGCGCCACCGCCCGCGATCGGCACTACATGAAGAAGCATCTGCTGAAGAAAAATGGCAATCCGCTTTATGGTCCGGATGGACTTACGCTCCACGAACCACCGCCCGCGCCGCTGGTCAGCAACCCTGTCGTTCGCAAGGCCATCCATGAGGTGCGACGGCATCTGGTCGAACACTTGCTCGCTTCGGGACGAAAGCCGGACGAGGTTCATATTGAACTCTCGCGCGAAGCCAAGATGGGCAAGAAGGACGCGGATCGCTTGCTGCTGCGAAACCGCCTACGCAATCGCATCCGCAACAGCATCATTGCCGATCTGAACTTGGATTCATTAAGTTCGACGCAGCAGCGGGCAGCCGTCGATCGCGTCGTGCTATGCGTCCAGCAGGCTGGCGTATGCCCACTCTGCGGCAAAGATGGGTTGACCGCGTTAAGTGCCGCGAAGCGCGAGGGCTGTGAAATGGCTCATATCATACCGCGAGCGTGCGGCGGCCACAACGGACTGGCAAACATCATCCTCGCCCATGAAAAGTGCAATCGGGAGATGGGGCGGCGGACACCCCGTCAATACTGGGATGTGATCCTGCCGGGCAAATTCGAGGAAGGGCTGCGTTTTGTTTCGGCAATCTATCAAGACATCGAACGGCCTAAATTCTCGGAGGTCAAGAGCTTAACCGGCGATTCGCTTTGGAATTGCTATTTCACTTCGAAAGACGACCGAGCCAAGCTAGAACGGTTTTCCAAGGACATCAAGGACGAAGACATTCAAGGCATGACCCTCCGCCAGGATGCGGCCACCAAGTATGCTGCCCGTCAAGTTATGACCTATCTGGCCGATGCTTTTTACGAGGGCGAGGGACTTCCAGAACGCGGTGGCAGAAGGCGAATCTTCACCACCGACGGCATCTGGACTAGCCGACTGCGCAGGGAATGGGGCCTGTTTTTCGATCCACATGAGTTTAAGGCCAAGGGCCTGACCAATGAGGCGGAACAAGAACGCAAGGAAAAAGACCGCGGCGACCACCGCCACCATGCCATCGATGCCGTCGTGATTGCGCTCTGCACTCGACAAATCCAAATGGAATGGGAAGCGCGCGAAAAGCAGGCGGATACCGAAGGTCTGGACACAGCGGATGAGGAGACGATGGCCGCGTATCGCCGCGAGCATCCGATTAAACCGCCCGCGCCGTTCAAGGATCGTGAACAAATGCGCGAAGCCGTCAAGAAGGCGCTTTTTGGCACTGGGTTTGTTGAGCGACCCGTCTGTCACCGACCCGTGAAGCGCAAAATGATTGGAGCATTACACGAGGAGACGCTCTTTGGCCCGGTACTGGATTCGAATGGTGAACTAACGGAATGTTATACAGCCAAGAAGAACGTTTTAGCACTCGATCCCAATCACTTGCGAATGCCGCGCCCCGAAACGGAAAAAGAAGCCATTGAGCGCCTGGCGTTGCGGCGGCAGCGAGAGCGGAAGGTGGACGAAAAGGCTGCCCGGAAGTGGGCGCGCAAAGTCGTGGCCTCTAAGGGATACAAGCCGGCCATCGTCGATCCACCGCCAGGAAAAAGCGGCATTGTACGTGACATTGCCCTCCGCACCCGCCTCCGGCAATGCCTCGAGGAAGTAAATCTCAATCCCGACGACTTCACCGACAAACAACTCAAAAAGACGGTCGAATCTGGTGCACTCAAACAAGCATCAGGCGTTCCTATTCGGACCGTCGTGTTGTTACGAACTATGTCGGATCCAGTAGTAATTCCGCGAAAACAGACAGAATATGAGAGTGGGCGAACTGATAAATCCAACGATCCAGCTTCCCAGCGCGCTTACGTCGGTGGCAACAACCACCACATCGAAATTCGCCTCAAGCTTGATAAGAAAGGAAAAGAAACCTGGTCAGGGACGATGGTAACCGCCTTCGAGGCTGCGCAGCGCAAGCTCGCCAAGCTCCGCGCCATCCACCAAGCCGGCATTCCCGACCTGAAAGCGTTCCGCAAGCTGCCCAAGGCCGAACGAGCCAAGTTCACGCCGACCTTACGGGAAATCGAAGAGGCGCATCCCATGGTGGATCGCTCCGACAACCAAGAAGGGCAGTTCGTCATGAGCCTCAGCGAGGGCGAGACACTTTTCATGAAACACAAGCAGACCGACAAGGTTGGCTATTTCGTCGTGGCCAAGTTGGATAAGCCGCAAAGCATCGTCGTCGTGCCCCATTGGGACGCACGCGCTGCCGGGGAACGCAAGGACGCCGAGGGCAATAAGGTGCCGAATTCCAAACGAGATCAATTCGCTGTGGTTCCAAACGACCTGAAGGAACTCGCTCCCCCTGGCCACCCCCACGCGGTCAAAGTCCGTGTCAGCCCGCTGGGAGTCGTCAAGATACTTCAGCGGGATTAATCTCGGCCCTACAACCCTTTTTCTCGATCCAAACCGAATCAGAATGCAATCGGAATGAATACAAGGATGCGGGTGATACTTGCAATGGAATGGAGTTCGTGTTCCTCTGTTCCTAGGAATGCATCCCTCGCCATGAAGGCGGCTTGATTTCCCTCGATTTGGGCAAGCCGTCCATGATCAAGCGCACAGTTGAAATCTCCAACGAACCCTTTCATCTGGCCGTTCAACTCGACCAATTAAAACTGCACCGTCTCGATGGTTCACGCGACGTCGCCGCCAGCATTCCTTGCGAAGACATTGGCCTCGTGATCGTTGATCATGCCAGTGTGTCCTATTCCCATGCCGCCTTGGCTCGACTGATCGAATGCGGCGCTGCCATCGTCATTTGCGATCGTCGGCATCTGCCTTCCGGACTGTTGCTCCCCATGGCCGAGCACACGGAAGTCGTGTGGCGGCTACATGAGCAAATACATGCCTCCAAGCCGACCCTGAAGCAAATTTGGCGGCAACTGGTGCAAGCTAAAATCCGCGGCCAGGCAGCAAATGTGGATGACCCCGTGGTTCAAAGGCGATTGCTGACCATGGTGCGGACAATCCGATCAGGCGACCCGGAAAATTTCGAAGCACAAGCAGCCAAATGGTATTGGCCTGCCTGGTTGCCGGATTTTCAACGCATTCCGGAGAATGGGGGATGGCTTGAACCCGCGCCATTTCGACGGGACACAGATGGCAAGGACTCCGTGAACAGCCAGCTCAATTATGGGTATGCAATTTTACGAGCGGCCGTCGCCCGGGCCTTGGTGTCGGCGGGATTGCACCCAGCACTGGGAATCAAGCATGCTAATCGTGCCAACGCCTTTTGCCTGGCGGATGATTTTATCGAACCGTTTCGCCCCTTGGTGGACCGCGCCGTGCGTGATCTGTTCCGATCCGGCCACATGGAATTGGATCGCTATTCGAAAACGACCTTGCTCAGTCTACTGACCACAACCGTCAACATCGAAGGCAACACAGGGCCGCTCATGGTGGCGTTTCATCGATTGGCTGCTTCCTATGTCCGCTGTTTGCAAGGCGAATCCAAAACGCTTTTGATTCCTGATTGGACGGAACCAGCCATGTTAGAGGCCGTTACCGGAGATGGCTCATGTACGTAAGCGGGTATCGATTTATGTGGTTGGCCGTGATGTTTGACTTGCCTGTGGACACGAAAAAAGCACGGCGCGCTTACACGCAATTTCGGAATGGCTTGATCAAGGATGGATTTACACGCATGCAATATTCCGTATACATTCGCCATTGTGCGAGTCAGGAGAATGCCGATGTACATATTCAAAGAGTGCAGCACATGGTTCCGGACGATGGCGAGGTCCGGATCATTACGTTCACGGACAAGCAATTCGAGCGGATGCGCGTTTTTTGGGGAAAACGGCGCAAACCGCCCGAACGCATGCCGCTTCAGCTCGAATTATTCTGATTCACAAGCTCGCAACTTCTGTGATCAGAATAACTTGCGGGCGAGATAGTGTAATCGATCCTGGCCCGCGAGCAATCCGCAACAGCAATTGATGGCTGACGACGACGACGAATAGTGTAATCGATCCTGGCCCGCGAGCAATCCGCAACACTTACTCGAAAGCCTAGGATACTCTGACCAGTGTAATCGATCCTGGCCCGCGAGCAATCCGCAACCGCGGGACACGTCGCCCCGCGTATGATCAAGTGTAATCGATCCTGGCCCGCGAGCAATCCGCAACAAGAGAGCGAGACGAGCGGCAATATGATTGAGTGTAATCGATCCTGGCCCGCGAGCAATCCGCAACCGTACTTATGCGATTGTGTGCGCAGCTCAGAGTGTAATCGATCCTGGCCCGCGAGCAATCCGCAACAGCAATTGATATCGAGCGCTCAACGTGTGAAGTGTAATCGATCCTGGCCCGCGAGCAATCCGCAACAAGCGGCGGATTTCTGCTTCAACAAGACATAGTGTAATCGATCCTGGCCCGCGAGCAATCCGCAACCCGAAACTATACACAGAGCGCGGGCCGCTGAGTGTAATCGATCCTGGCCCGCGAGCAATCCGCAACGCTCTAATAATTTGTCGTTGCTTCCTCTGGAAAAAAAGGGAACAGGCTAGCATTTTTCTCATTAATAATTAAATACTTTTCATTGTGTCAACAACTCTCAGGCCAAGGATGTTAATCAGGAGAGCTGTTGTGCCGTCGTCAACGCAGAAAAGGCTGAACAATGTCCCAGAGGCCCAAGGCTTGTAGTTCATCCTCGATCCGCTCAGGGGAGGCATCGCGAAGGGTTTTGATGACCTCTTCGACAAGCAGTTGAGCGAAGAGCCGCCGCGCCCTGCTGACCTGCTTGCGAAAGGAATCCGCGCGGACGCGCCGGTGGATTTGCTCGGAAAGCCGGTCGGCCAAGCGATGCGAAGGCTCGTTGGGATGCTTCATGACCAACCGCAAGGCTCGGTAGTAAAGAGCTTGATCCTGTTCGCGTTGCGAATGTTTCAAGGCCAGCCAAGCGCGATCGAGGAGGCAGCGCCGCCATTCCGCGAGCCAAGTTGCATCGGCTTCCTCCTCGACCAGGCTAGGGACCGTTGGTTCATAATCACTTGCTTCCATCGTGGCTCGAAGGCGCTTTTGCTTGCGCAGCCGTGACAGTGCAGCATTGCGAACGGACGTTTTGAGATAATCCCGAAAGCGACCATATTGTGGGTCCGCATTGGAAAACCCATTCTTCACGACGCAGAGAATGAAGTCGTGACAAGCTTCTTCCACTTGATCCTCATCTCGCAAGATCGCTCCTAAATACCGCTGGATCGCTGGAGCATAACGCATCACAAAGTGCATGGGGTCATGGATGCGCGACCAATGTGTGGTGATCAGTTCCAGTCGATCGTGAATGGGAAAACCACGTGAATCCATGAGTTGGTTCATGGGCATCTCCGCTTTTGGGAAGTCTGCCTGGCTGACCAAGCTAGGCAAGCATAATTCACATAATATCGTGAATTTTCATGCCATACCATGACGATTCGTAGAGATTCCGTTAATTCCGGTGAGCCGGCAAGAGTGCAGCGGCCTGGGCGATCAACTTCACCATTTCTTCTTTTGCTGTGGAAAGCAAATCAGTATTTAATCAAGTAGTACTTCCAATCGAAGTGGACTCGTGGAGAAACACCGAATGTCACTTTGGCGCGCGGGTTGGGCTTTGGGTTTATGCCTGGGACTTTGCATGGTCTCCATGGCTCTGAACATGCCGATGGATGATCTCAAGGGCGAGATCAAGTGCGATGGTTCGAGCACAGTCTATTTGATCACCGAAGCGATGGTGGTAAACTTCCGCAAGGAACACCCCAAGGTGAACATCTCCGTGGGCATCTCCGGAACCGGCGGCGGCTTCAAGAAATTCTCAGCTGGCGAGACGGACATCAGCAATGCATCACGAGTCATCAAGCCCCCCGAAATCGAGCAATGCAAGAAAAACGGCATCGAGTATCTTGAACTCCAAGTCGCCTGGGATGGCCTGACCGTCGTGATTCATCCGGACAATACCTGGGCGGAGACGATGTCCGTGGAACAACTCAAAAAAATCTGGCATCCGGAATCAGCAGTCAAAAAATGGAGCGACGTGGACCCCAGTTGGCCCAATCAGCCGATCAAGCTCTACGGCGCGGGGCCGGACTCCGGAACGTTCGACTTCTTCACGGAAGCCATCAATGGCAAGGAAAAGTTGTGCCGCACGGATTTCCAGGCGTCGGAAGACGACAACGTGATCGTCAAAGGCGTCAGCGGCAATAAGTACGCCTTGGGGTTCTTCGGCATCGCTTATTTTGAGGATAACAAGGACAAGCTCAAGTCCGTCAAAATCATCAATCAGAAGGGTGATGATCCCATAGCACCCACCTTGGAGACGGTCATGAGTCGAACTTACAAACCTTTATCCAGACCGCTCTTCATTTACGTGAAAAAGACCTCCTTGAAACGTCCTGAGATCCAAGCGTTCCTGCGCTTTTACCTTAACCGATCGGACTTGGTGAAAAATTCCAAGTATATCCCCATGAATGCCCGTCTGCAAAACCGGGTCCAAGGGATGTTGGAAGAAGCCATTCGTGAAGCGAATGCCCATTAGTCGCCTTATGCAAGCGGCCCGATCTTGGCGATCAAGCCCCGTCGGGCCCTTGCATTTCATGGACGTTTCGTCGATGATGGCCAACACAGGTTAGAATTTCTCTCTCGTAGAAACGCTCTGCGAAATGTCACTATGTCCCAACCGTCCAAATCCGCTCGTTCGCCGACCCATTACCTGAGGCACTGGTGGAAGCGCTGTGTGGAATCAGTGATCGAGTGGTATCTCTTCACATGCGGCGGCTTATCGATCGGCATTACCATTCTGATTGCCGTGATCGTGATCAATGGAACCATTCAGTTTTTTAGCGATCCCGACGTCAGCATTTGGTACTTTTTCACCGGTTCGGAATGGAGTTCCGGGTTCGAAAACGCCAAATACGGGATTTTGCCCCTGATTAGCGGCACCTTCATGGTGGCCCTGATCGCCGGCGTGATTGCCGTGCCGATCGGTTTATTGACGGCGATCTACCTCAGTGAATTCGCCTCCCCCGCAATGAGGAGTTGGATCAAACCCATTCTCGAACTGCTGGCGGGTATTCCCACCGTCGTGTATGGATACTTTGCCTTGACCTTTGTGACGCCCCTATTAGCGTCGTTGGGACCGGTCAATTGGATCGGACAACCGCAAAATCAACTCTCCGGCGGCATCGTGGTTGGCATCATGATTCTCCCAATCGTGGCCTCGCTGAGCGAGGATGCGCTGCGCGCGGTGCCGCGCTCCTTGAGGGAAGGATCGATGGCCTTGGGCGCCAATCAATTCGAGACGACGGTCAAGGTTGTGGTGCCAGCCGCGTTATCCGGGATCATTGCCTCGTTTATCCTGGCCATCTCAAGGGCCATCGGCGAAACCATGGCGGTAAGTCTCGCTTGCGGCGACCGAGCTAAACTTAGTCTTGACCCGCGGGAAGGGATTGCGACGATGACCAGTTTCATCGTCCGTGCCGCTCAGGGAGACGTGCAACATGGTTCGACCTATTTCAGCAGTCTCTTTGCCGTGGCTGGAATGTTGTTCGTCATCACGCTTTTAATGAACGTGGTGGCACAGTGGATTCTCAACCGTTTTCGACAGATGTATCAATGAGCACTTCCAAGCCGCGCGGATCTGATCCAAACCTGAGGCCATTGTCCTTGGCCTCGACTCCGCCCATGACCTGGTCGGAGTGGCTGCGAGCCTCGGGAAAGCGCATGGTGCGCGGCTGCCTGTTGGGCTTTGCGGTTTTTGCAGGCATCTATGCTTTGACTCACGTCGGGCAAGATGCCGTGTGGCATTGGCAAGACTTCATTGGTCAAGGCGTCACGGGCGGAGCCATTTTCGGACTACTGAGCATCTTGCTCTACTCACTGCGCAAGTCACGCCATCAGATGGACCGCTTGTTCCGCCATTTCGCTCTCGGCGCGACCTGTTTGAGCTTGATTTTCCTTGCCTTTTTCTTCTTTGGCTTGACGCGCGACACCATTCGCTGGTTTCAACTTACCCCAACGGCCATTCAAGAAGCTTACGACAAGGAAAAACAAGAAATTGACGAGCTGCTTGTCACCCGTAAGCGAGAACTGGAACGTGAGCGCGACCTCGAAATCGCCTCGGCCGACAGCGAAGAGGAGAAAAAGGAAATTCGCGAGGAATACGATCAGGATTTAATTCCGAAACGCATGAAGGAAGCCATCCAAATCGCGGCCACGCGACAGGCACAATTGGAAAAAGGACAGCGGCAAGACACCAGTCCATGGGGCTTGCTCAAACACTTTCTCACGCACGGCCCCAGCGATAACAGTCGTCCCCAAGATGCGGGAATCTTGCCTGCGATTTTGGGAAGTTTTTTGATCGGCATCATTACCATCCTCGTGGCGCTGCCCTTGGGAGTAGGAGCCGCGATCTATTTGGAAGAATACCGGCACAAGGGATGGTTGAACCGTATCATCCAGGTGAACATCACCAACTTGGCCGCCGTGCCATCGGTCTTTTATGGCATCCTCGGCGCCTATCTGTTTGTTGAACTGACGTTTAAGCAACTGCAAGGAGAAATGTGGACTCCAGGTCCGCTCATTTGGTTTTTTGGGGATGATCGAGCCAAAGCGTTTATGCATTTTGTTTTTGGGGAGCGCATCGCTGCGCGGAATTTGCTCGGCGGCGGGTTGTCGCTAGGTCTTCTCACTTTGCCCATGGTGATCGTGTCTTCACAAGAGGCGATCCGTGCCGTGCCCGTTTCCTTGCGGCATGGCGCTTTGGCCTTGGGGGCGACGAAATGGCAATCCATCTGGCACATCGTCCTGCCCCAGGCCCGCGGCGGTATTCTGACGGGCGTGATCCTGGCTCTTTCGCGCGCCCTGGGAGAAGCCGCGCCGCTGGTCATGTTCGGCGCGCTCACTCTGGTCACTTACAATCCCGGCTTGCTGACGCCGTTTACCGTCATGCCGCTGCAAATCTTCAATTGGGCGGAACGCTCCGACAAGCTGTTCCTGTACAACGCCGGCGTGGCGAGCATGATTTTGATGATGCTCCTGTTGTCGCTCAATGGCGTGGCCATCTATCTGCGACAAAAAGCACGCAAATCCATGGTCGGCCATTAATCGTTCCGCCCTCTCGGGAGTGGTCATCAGCCAAAGGGATGCTTCGGCCGCACCGCGGGGTCAAAGGTCGATTCTTTATTGCGAGAATGCTCAAACACTGCGAATGGTGCTCACCGAACTCAATTCTGGACCATGGAGAGGTTCCTTGAATTTGAGTCCAACAAAATATTCACCCTCCACTTGAGCGGGATCGCAACGCACGACCTCGGCAATTCGAAGCACGGGAGAGCGGCTCTCCGGTCCGATCAGGCGTATCTCCGTGATGCGGCCTGGCGCCACGTTTTGCGAGACGCGCACTAAAGCCCCGCGCTCGGACACATTGATCAGTTCAAGGGCGATATTAGGCGTCGTCCCTGACATGCCGCATCGAAGCTCGGCCTTGCCCCGAGCTTTGAGTCGAATGCTTGTCCTTTTTTTTCGTCCAGCAAGGTCGTGCTCAGGTGGTGTGGCTTCACGCATGTGACACCGTGACTTGTTCTATACCATTGAACGTCAAATCCTAAGAGGAAATTGAAGCTTAACGCATCATGACCAATAGCGCCTACGTCAATAAGTCATTCATCTTGTTTATCGCTTCTCAGGTCATTCTAAACCATGAAGCATGTTGCACGCTAGTGCGATCCCCCCAAGGCTCCGGTTGTCGCAGCGTCGATCCCTCGGTAAAATGCTATTGTCATCCTCTCGCATCAAAAAGGATACTCAATCTCGCATGTGGCCGAAGCTGGAAGAATCTCTCAAACGTTACCAAGAACTCGAACGACAAATGATGGATCCCGCCGTGATCGGCGATGGGCCACAATATACAAAAGTCGTCAAGGAACATGGCGCCTTAACCAAAAGCGTGAAGCCCTATGTGGATTACAAGCACATTGCGCAAGAAATCGAGGGCATGAAAGCCGCGATCGGCAAGGAAGCCGATGAAGAAATGCGGCAATACATCGAGGAAGAACTGAAGGTCCTTGAAAGCAAGCAACAGGCCCTGAAGTCCAAAATTGAAGACATGCTGCTGGTCGATCCCGCTGAGGATTATGACAGCATCATCATGGAAATCCGCGCCGGCACCGGGGGCGACGAGGCGGCTTTGTTCGCCGGAGATTTGTTTAACATGTATCGCAAATACGCCGAGGATCAGGGGTGGAAAATCGAGATTCTCGACTTCAATGGAACCGACCTGGGCGGCTTCAAGGAAATTAGCTTCAGCGTGACGGGCGATGGCGTCTATCGGCATTTCCGCTACGAAAGCGGCGGGCATCGCGTCCAGCGCGTGCCCAAGACCGAAACCCAAGGGCGCATCCACACCTCGGCCGCCACCGTGGCTGTCTTGCCAGAACCCTCGGAAATTCAAATCGAGATCAAACCCGAGGACGTTCGCATCGACACCTTCACGTCGGGCGGCCCGGGCGGCCAGCATCAGAATAAAACGCAATCGGGAGTCAGGCTCACTCACCTCCCCACAGGCACCGTGGCCGAGAGCCGATCCGAACGCAGCCAGCATAAAAACAAGGACATATGTTGGCGCATGCTGCGAACGCGCATTTATGAAGCCTTAGCCGAGAAAGAGCGCGCCAAACGTGCCGCCGAACGGCGCAATCTGATTGGTTCGGGCGATCGCTCCGAACGCATCCGCACCTATAACTTTCCGCAAAACCGCGTGACGGATCACCGCATCAACCTCAACCTTTACCAATTAGACAGCATCCTGGCGGGCAACATGAACGAATTGCTTCGCGCCCTGATGGAATATGATAAAAAACAGCAATTGGAACAACTCACCAGCGGGCAAGGCAAGGTAGCCTGAGCATGACCGAACAGCCATGGACGCTTGGCCGACTCCTCGACTGGACGACTGAATTCTTCACGGCCAAGGGCGTTGAATATCCTCGGTTGGATGCTGAAGTCCTCCTCGCGCATGCCGTTGGCTGCCCGCGCATCAAACTCTATACGGCATTCGATGAAATCGCCTCGGAGCAAGTTCGGCAGCAATTTCGCACCCTCGTGCAGCAAAGAGTTGACGGCTGCCCTGTCGCCTACCTCGTGGGGTATAAGGAATTCTTTTCCATCCCCATGATCGTTAATCAATCCGTCCTGATCCCTCGCCCCGACACGGAAATTCTCGTCATGGAAGCACTTCGGCTGCTCAAGACGATGAATCAGCCCACCCTGCTGGACGTGGGGACAGGTTCCGGCGCGATTGCCGTGGCCTTGGCCAAGAACCATGCCGCCGTCAGCATAACCGCTTTGGATTGCAGTGTGGATGCCTTGGCAGTAGCAAAACTCAACGCTCAAAAACAGGGCCTCGAGGATAGAATTCAGTTTATCGAGAGCGAACTATTTCAAAAAATTCCACCCGGTGCGGTGTTTGATCTCATCGTCAGTAATCCGCCATATATTCCCACCGAGGCTTTGCCACATTTGCCAGTAGGGGTGAGGGATTTCGAACCACGCGTGGCCCTCGATGGCGGACCAGGCGGTTTCCAGGTCATTGCCAGCTTGATCAATCAAGCCCGGGACCACTTGAAGAAAGGCGGTTACTTGCTGGTTGAAATCGGTGTCGCCCAGGAACAACCTGTTCGCGAGATGATCGGTCAATATCCCGAACTTTCATCCCCCTGTGTCATTCAAGATTATTCAGGACATCCCCGCGTTCTGAAGACCCAAAAAAATTGATTCGCCCTATCGGAATTCCCTTTCGGGTTGGACTTGCCTTAACGTGAACCCATGGATATTAGTAATAGTCTACTTTAAAAGGGGATGTAGCTCAGCTGGGAGAGCGCTTGAATGGCATTCAAGAGGTCAGGGGTTCAAATCCCCTCATCTCCACTTTTATTTCAGTCCGCCTTCGCTGCGGCGTTTTATTTCACATAGAGATTTCACCCAACTCATTTTGAGCAACCTGCCTGCGCCAGCGTTATGTTGCATTCTCGACCGTTGTCTTCAATATCCATCAATCTAAGCCGATTTCATTCGGCTTAAAGAAGTTAGCCAATCTGGTTGAATTCACTATTTCCTTAAGGTTTTATCGGCGTCACTCAGTAAATTAACTTCATCATCCTTCTCTTCGTTGTGCCTCGCGTCATCTTTCATCCGCTGTTCTCCCAACCATCATCAACAAGGTGTTCGTAATGAATTGATGACAGGAATTGCTGTTGATTGAGTTGGCCGCTGCGCCATGCGGTCATCCAATGGATTTGGCCAGGTCCATTTTTCTTCTTCAGGGAGCCTCATTCATGTGGACCCATGATGCCTTGCATAACATGATTATTGACAAGCTCCGCGATTATAAGCTCATCATCGTGGCCAATCGCGAACCCTACATACATCGTTACAACGAAGATGTGATTGAATGCATCAAACCCGCCAGCGGCATGGCGACGGCCTTGGATCCGATTGTGCGCGCTTGCGGGGGCGTGTGGGTCGGCCATGGCAGCGGCAACGCGGATCGAGCCACGGTCGATGAGCGGGATCACGTGGAGGTCCCTCCTGAAAACCCTTGTTACACGCTGCGCCGCGTGTGGCTGACCAAGGAACAAGAAGAGTTTTACTATTACGGCCTCTCCAATGAAGGGCTTTGGCCCCTGTGTCATTGCGTGTTCACGCGACCCAGCTTTAACCCGCGTCATTGGGAAGTTTACCGCGAGGTAAATCAATTATTCGCCAACGCGGTGCTGGAGGAAGCAGACAATAAGCCCGCTTTCGTGTTCATTCAAGATTATCACTTCGGCCTTTTGCCGCGGATGCTAAAGAACGCCAATCAGAGTTTGGTGATCGCTCATTTTTGGCACATCCCTTGGCCCAATCGCGAGACGTTTCGAGTTTTTCCCTGGAAGGAAGAATTGCTCGATGGCCTGCTGGGCAATGATCTGCTCGGCTTTCACATTCGCTATCATTGCCAGAACTTTCTGGACACCATTGATCGAACGATTGAAGCTCGCGTCGATCAAGAACGTTCAGAAGTGGTGCGGGAGGGGAAAACAACGGTGATCCGCCCCTTTCCGATCAGCATTGATTACGAAGCGCATCAGCAACTGGCGCAATCTCCCGCCGTTGATGCGGAGATGAAACGACTGCGCAGAAAACTGGGGTTGGGATCCAAATTGTTGGGCGTCGGCATAGAGAGGCTGGATTACACCAAAGGCATCCCTGAACGACTGCAAGCCATCGATCACTTCCTGGAGAAGCATCCGGACTTTCAAGAGCGGCTGCTCTTCGTGCAGATCGCCGTGCCCAGCCGAAGCCATATTCCGCAGTACCAGGCCGTCGAGGAAGAAATCGATCGTCTCGTGGAGGACATCAATTGGCGTTGGAGTTCGAAATCAGGATGGCGGCCCATCATCCTGTTGAAGGAACACTTTGATTTAACCTCCATGATCGCTCTGCATCGCCTGGCACATTTTTGCATAGTCAGTTCATTGCATGACGGCATGAACTTGGTCGCCAAGGAGTTTGTGGCCAGTCGCACCGATGAGGACGGCGTCCTCATCCTCAGCCATTTCACAGGCTCTGCTCGAGAGTTAGTGGATGCCTTATTGGTCAACCCCTATGCCATAAATGAATTGGCCGACGCGATTCATCTCGCCTTGACGATGCCCGAGGCGGACCGCCGCAAACGCATGCAGAAAATGCGCGCCGCGGTCGAAAGCAACAACGTCTACCGTTGGGCTGGAAAAATCATTTCGGCTTTGTTACGGTTTGAATTTCCCGACAATCCATAATCATCCAAGGGAAAGGAACCCGTGCCGGCACTGCTTTGGGATCATCTCCCTCAAGTTCAAGAATCGCTCCAGAAGCATCAGCCATGGCTGATCTTCACGGATTTTGACGGCACCTTGTCACCCATCGTGGACCAACCCAGCCAGGCCGTGCTGGCTCCCGAGATGCGCCAAGCTTTGCTCGTTTTGGTCCAACGGCCGCATATCCGTTTCGCCGTCGTGAGCGGCAGGTCGCTGGAAGACATTCGACAGCGCGTCGACCTCCCGGGCATCATCCACGTGGGCAACCATGGTTTGGAAATCGCAGGTCCAGGCTGGCATTTTTCGCCGATTCATCCCTCCGAGACTCGGGAACGCATTCTTTCCCTGGCCAAGGAACTCGAAGCCGTTTTCCTCGACTTGCCAGGTGTTTTGATCGAGAATAAGTCCCTGACCGTCAGCCTCCACTATCGCTGTTTGGCCGAGGGGTTTGCGTCGCAATTCAACGCTAGGCTCAAGACCTTCACAGAGCAACTGCCGGCGGCTTTTGCGATGCTGCATGGTCATTGTGTCGTTGATTTTCGCCCCCATGTGCAATGGCACAAAGGCGATGCATGCTTGTGGATCAAAAACCGCCTTGGCCTGGCGGACGCCGCCATGATCTACATTGGTGATGACCGCACCGATGAAGACGCCTTCGCAGCGTTGCCAAACGAGGTCACCATCGTGGTGGGATTCAACGCCAAAAGCAAAGCACGCTTTTCATTGGCTGATCCATCTGCCGTACGGACCTTTTGGAAATGGCTTGCTGATCAAGGGTGATTGCCATGCTGGATCAAGATCCACTTTGGTACAAGGATGCCATCATCTACGAACTACACGTTCGCGCCTTCCATGACAGCATCGGCGATGGCATGGGCGATTTTCGCGGCTTGACCCAAAAGTTGGACTATCTGCAAGACCTAGGCGTCACGACGATTTGGATACTGCCCTTTTATCCCTCGCCGCTCAAGGACGATGGCTACGACATCGCCCATTACACGGAAGTCCACAAACACTATGGGAATTTACGCGATTTCCGCGATTTCCTCGATGCCGCCCATCGCCGCAACCTGCGCGTGATCACCGAACTGGTCATCAATCACACTTCGAATCAACATCCCTGGTTCCAGCGGGCCCGCCGAGCTCCAGCCGGCAGCCCGGAGCGCGATTTTTATGTCTGGAGCGACACGCCGGAGAAATACAAGGAAGCTCGGATCATCTTCAAGGATTTCGAGACTTCCAATTGGAGTTGGGACCCGGTGGCTCGAGCCTATTACTGGCATCGCTTCTACTCCCATCAACCCGATCTGAATTATGATAACCCAGCGGTCTGGGACGCTATCTTTCCCGTCGTCGATTTTTGGCTCGGCATGGGGGTCGATGGCATGAGATTGGATGCCGTTCCCTACCTTTTTGAAAGGGATGGAACGATCTGTGAGAATCTTCCGGAAACCCATGCCTTCCTCAAAGCCTTGCGCAAGCACGTGGACGCCAAATTTTCTCAGCGCATGCTGCTGGCCGAAGCCAATCAATGGCCGGAAGATGCCGTGGCTTACCTTGGATCCGGCGATGAATGCCACATGGCCTTTCACTTCCCCGTGATGCCGCGCATGTTCATGGCCATTCACATGGAAGACCGCTATCCGATCCTGGATATCATGAGCCAGACGCCTGCGATCCCCGAATCGTGCCAATGGTGTCTGTTCATTCGCAATCATGATGAATTAACGCTGGAAATGGTGACGGATGAAGAGCGGGATTACATGTACCGGGTTTATGCCAGCAACGTCCAAGCCCGGATCAATCTTGGCATCCGCCGCCGACTGGCGCCGCTGCTAGGCAATAATCGCCGACGCATCGAGTTGATTAACGGCCTGCTCTTTTCCCTGCCGGGCACGCCCGTCATTTATTATGGGGATGAGATCGGCATGGGGGACAACATCTACCTCGGCGACCGCAACGGCGTGCGCACCCCGATGCAATGGAGCGCGGATCGCAACGCCGGCTTTTCGCGCGCTAATCCACAGAAGCTCTTTTTGCCTGTCATCATCGATCCAGAATATCATTACGAAGCGATCAACGTCGAAGCCCAGCAGAACAATCCCAACTCGCTCCTCTGGTGGATGAAGCGGCTCATTGCGCTCCGGAAGCGGCATCAAGCTTTTGGCCGAGGCACCCTCGAATTCCTTCACCCCGCCAACCGCAAAGTCCTGGCTTTCCTGCGCATCCATCAGAATGAACATTTGCTCGTGGTGGCCAATCTATCCCGTTTTGTTCAGCACGTGGAACTTGACCTGAGCAAAATGCAAGGCATGATTCCCGTTGAATTGTTCGGCCGCAACGCCTTTCCTCCCATTGGCAAGCAACCCTATCCGATCACGCTCGGCCCGCATGCTTTTTATTGGTTTATTTTGCAAACCAAGCCTGAACCGCGTTTCTTGGACTCCATACCCAATGAACCAGGCCATCTGGCGGAAGCGTTGATCTTGGGCGATTGGAATGAACTGTTTCACCCCCCCATCAAGTCTTACCTTGAAGCCGCGCTCACCAAGCATTTGCAAAGAACTTACTGGGCTAGCGGAGATCAGCGCGGCGTGAAAGCATCTTCCTTGACGGAAGCGATTCAACTCCCCGAATTTCCCAGCCGTGTTTGCTTGTGTTTGATCGAAATCGAGTACTACGAAGGGCCGCGAGAACTTTATTTGCTCCCCATGACCGTCATCAAGGAAGATGAATTGGCACAACTCCCCCCCGATGCCGCTCACTCGGTTATTGCACGTATGCAAGGATCCAACACAGGATATCTCATCGATGCCTTGGTGGACCCTGTTTTTCGCGCGGCCCTGTTGCAAGCCCTCATGACGCGCAAGCAGTTTTCCCTGCCCTCGGGCGAATTGCTAACGACCTTTCTGGAAAGCAAACCACTCAGTGATTGGCCGATGGACAGCCCGCCCGCTTCCAGCATTGTCAAGGAAGAGCAATCCAACACCTCCATCATTTACGAACAAAGAGTCATTCTCAAAGTGATGCGAAAAATCGAGGAAGGCATTCACCCCGAAGTGGAAGTTGGCCGTTTCCTTCATGAAAAAATGGGCTTGGGTTGCGTCGCGCCGGTCCTGGGCACCTTGGAATACCGACATCGCAAAGCGGAACCGATGACCCTGGCTATCCTTCATGGATATATCCCCAACGAAGGCACATGCTGGCAATACACCCTGGATGAACTCAGCCATGCCTTTGAAAGAATTTTGTCGCTGACTCCCAGCGAACGCACCCCCCCCGATCCGCATACTTCCTTCTTCGACAGGCTCCAACAAGCACCGCCACCTCTCATTCTCCAAGTCATGGGTAGTTTTCTGGATTGGATTCGACTGCTTGGCCAAAGGACGGCGGAAATGCATCTGGCCCTGTCTCATGAACATGAAGACCCTGCCTTCATTTCCGAACCTTTCACCAAACTCTATCAACGTTCCATTTACCAATCGATGCGCAATACGCACCGGCAAACGTTTCAAAAGCTCTTCGCCAAATTGGACCAACTCGATTCCGCCGCCCGCGATTTAGCGCAATCATTGATCGACATGTCTGAGCCGATCCTGGATCGGTTTCAATGCTTGTTGCAGCAAAAGTTTTCGGGTCAGAGAATTCGTCATCATGGCGACTTTAATCTGTGCGAAGTTTTAACCACGGGCAAGGACTTTGTCATTATCGATTTCGAAGGAGATAAGAGACGTTCGCTAAGTGAACGGCGTGTCAAGCGCTCCCCCTTGCGCGACCTCGCTTCCATGATTTGTTCGTTTCATTATGCCGTCGGGTCCATCATCATGGGCAATGGCAGTCCCCGAGGTCAAGCCCCCGGGATGATTCGCACCGAGGATCTGCAATTGCTGCGTGATTGGGGGTGGACTTGGTTTAGCTGGGTTTCTGCATCCTTCTTGGACCAATATGTGGCCTCCACCCATCAAGCCGCCTTCATGCCGCAAAACCGCGAAGAGTTTCGGACTTTGATGGAACTCTTTCTCCTGGAAAAATCTCTCCAGGAACTCGGGTATGACATCGAAAACAGACCATCCTGGATCATGATCCCCATGCGTCTCATTTCGTACATCATGACCGGCCAACGATCTTGATGACGAGCATTTAGAGCTACACCTTCATCCCGCGGGAAACAGAGAGTTTGCTCGGAGCGATTCATGACTCGATTTCAGACGAGTCTTCGTTAAAATACCTGATGTGCTTTAATGCGATTAAACCTGGCATTCCAATGGCGGGATTGGTTGGATAAGACTTGGAGAGAACCCTTTTAGCCTCAGATTCGATCCAACAGTGACAATCAGGTTTTTATAAAACCGGCCGACCGACGAGATTGTTCATGAATGATCTTGCAGCTCAAAAAGTTCAAACGATGATCGCGGCCAACGGGCCTGATGTCATCAATCTATCGGGCATGTGTGAAATCTTGCTCAAGCATCATTTAGGCAATGACCCCTTGAGCGTGGTCCTGCTCATGTTGGCTGTGAACAATGGCATTGCCAAGCAAATCCGTGATCTCTCTCCCGAAAAGTTCGAGAAACAGTACGAGAGCTTAATGCATCAGTTGATGTCCGGCACGGATCTGACGCCGGAGGAAGCGCATTGGATTCTGCAAACCTGGGCCAATGGCTTTCGAGCCCAACCCAAAAAACCGCCCGTGGAGCCCGTGGTGCAGCAAAAGATCGAACGCCACGTTCCCGAATATAATCCTGGCAATTGGGCCGTCGAACCACCACCCCTACATAAAAAAAACGACCAGGAGGAAAACCTGTACTTTCTCCTCCTGGGGGGCATCGGGGTGCATGTCCTCACTCTAATTTTGGTCGCGGCTCTAGGAGAATTCTTGCTCCCAAAGAATTCCAAGAAGCCTCAGATTTATGAAGGCCTGATCATTGCCTATGGCTTCTCCATGGTTCTATTCTTGTTCACGGGCATGATTGCGTTTTTGGCCGTGAATAGCATGTTCAAAAAGACCTCCCATTCAGCCCCCCTGTCTGTCCGCTTTTTCTCGACGTGGCTGTATAGTTCCGGCGCCGTTTACGTCTCCTTTTTCCTCACCTTATTCATGCCCTTATACGTCTCGATTTGGCTGGCCCTGGGCCTGATCGCTTGGACCATTCAGCACTTTGGTTTTAAAACCTTTGTCGTCTGCTTCGTTCTGTTCGCCACCCATTGGGTGGTTATTTTCCTGGCGCCTGAAGCCATTGTGGCGGCCCTGTTCTGGCTGCAAAATCCACCCATGCGCTAACTCTTGAAATAACCAAACCTCCGAGGATGAGCCCTCGGAGGTCGTTTATGGACGGAACGAAATGGCCCATCCCCTTAGAGGGACGGACCGTTGCCAATGTATTTACTCAACCAGCCAAAGACTTCCTTATGCCAAAGCAGTGAATTTTGCGGCTTTAAAATCCAGTGGTTTTCATCCGGGAAATAGACCAGCCGCGCGGGCACCCCCTTCATTTTGAGGGTGTTGTAATATTCCAATCCCTGCGTCACGGGCACGCGGTAATCCTTTTCGCCATGGATGACCAATGTCGGGGTCTTGAAGTGCTGAGCAAATCGGTTTGAAGATTGTTTATCGCTGCGTGCAAAGTCCTCCCAAGGAAATCCCCCCAAGGAACGCCTTCGCCCAATGACCAGATCAGAGGCCATCTGACTGGCATAGTTATACACTCCTGCATGACAGACCATGGCCTTAAACTTGTCCGTATGCCCGTTCAGATAGGACATCATATATCCGCCATAACTGGCCCCCGCCGCCGCCATGCGTTGCTTATCGATCCAGGGTTGCTGTTCAAACCATTCTGTGGCCTTCATAATGTCAGTGAGTGGTTTGGTGCCATAATCACCCGTGATGCTGTCCGCAAAAGCCTGACCAAATCCTGATGAGCCATGAAAATTGACGATGGCCACCACCCATCCTTGAGCGGCCCATAACTGCGGATTCCATCGAAAACTCCAATCGTTGCACATGGCATTATGGGGTCCCCCATGGACCATTTGCAGCAGGGGATATTTCTTGCTCGCGTCAAATCCCGGTGGATAGAGGATGAACATTTGGACGTCCTTGTCATCCGACCCTTTGAAGGTTCTGCTCTCCACTTTGCCCAGCCGCCATTGGTCGATGATCGACCGGCTAAATGATTCAATGGGCTGTGGTTCCCCTTGGCCGGGTTGATGCACCATGACCCGAGGCGGCTCATTGAAGGAACTTCGCAAATAAACCGCCAACCGCACATCCGTGGCAAAATCGATGGAGCGCTCGGAACCATTGGCGGGCGGCAGCATGATCTGTTTTGGCTCGATATGGATAAAAGCCATCTTGTGATAACCCGCATCCTCAACCTCGCAGGCTATTCGCTGACTGTCGGGAAGCCAGCGCGGCCGCATGCAAGAACGGTCCAGGCTGCCTGTTAATTCTTCGAAGTGCTTTGAACTTCGATCCATGACCATCAATTTCGTCTGATCCGCATAGAAAAATTTGGTCCGTTGTCTCAGAAAAGCCAAACGTTTGCCATCGGGGCTGTAAGCGGGGCTAAGATCGTTCGCAGGGTTGTCGGACGTCAGATTGACCGCTTCTTGAGTTTTCGTCTCATCATCGGTTTGAATGACAAACAAATCGTGATTTTGATCCATTCCGATGGCAGCGACATTTTCGGCCACGAAGCACAATTCTTTGCCATCGGGCGACAGGTCAAAGTCGCTGACGGATGGCTCATAAGGCGGAAGATGGGCGGGCTTGCCATTGGGCAAACGCACTCCTGCCAACAAATTGCGGTGCTTGCCCGTCCGCACCTCGACGGCGTAGACCATGGGCATGCGCCCATCGGCGACCCAGCGATCCCAATAACGATAGACCGCTTCTTCTGTTACCGTCGCCTTGACCTTGGAATCCTTGAGCTGCTTTTCGCGTTGTCGAAAGCCCTCGTCATCAGCCACATCCGGCCAACTCCACGCGATGCAAAGCAGAAATCGGCTATCCGCCGACCATTGCAGGTGCGATGGCACCATGGGCATGGAGGACAAGCGCGTAGCTTCCCCCCCCGTCGGATCGATCAAGTAGATCTGCGGGGTTTCATCACCGGCCCGCTTGGCGATGAAGGCCACCCATCGACCATCGGGAGACCATCTTGGGTTACTGTTTTTGCCGCCGCTGCTCGTTAAAGGTTTCTGTTTTTTGCCGTCCGTGGCCAACAGCCATATCTCGGAAAAAACGTCGTCGCGTGGCACATCCCAATGCGCCACCTCCACGGCGCACCATTGGCCGTCAGGCGAGACGCTTGGCGGACCAACGCGATTTAACGCCCACAGGTCCTCAGCGGACATGAGCCGAGGCCGCGACGAGGGTTGGCTTAACGCCATTGGGGTAGAACATAAGCCGAGCCACAAACCCACGCCGCAGATCATGCTGAATCGAACCATGTTGCCTCCTTCTTGGAATGTTGCTTTTCGTCGTATCACATCAAATGGCTGAGATCAATCATGAATTGCGGCGCATGCTTGATGTTTCGACGAACCAATGGGTGAATTCCTTTGCCCGACTTCATTTCATGGAGCATGGGTCAACGACCTGGGAATGGAATGCTTGTCCCAAGTCCATGCTGGTTGACGGTTCTTGGGATGGGAACGTCGAATGCTGCACTTGCCAGGCATCCCTGAAGGTCTTGACTCATAAGGATAGAAATTCCCTGAAATCATGATCCAACTCGAACCAAACTCGGCTAGAATGAAGACGCGTCGACGAATCGTCAGTTCGCAAGTCGACTGGCTAATGAGGTCTGGCCGTGTGAATTCAGGAAACACCAGTCCCAACTCTCGTGAATTGTTGGATGCGCTGCATCGTGCCGCCGCGGGCGACCAGCAGCGTTGGGGCCATTTATTGGTTGAACACCGCGATCGGCTCCGCAAGCTGGTCTCCTTTCGCATGAGCCCCGTTCTGACCAGCCGACTTGACCCATCCGATGTGATTCAAGAAACTTTCGTGGAAGCCTCCGAACGGCTGAAGGAATTTCTCGACAACCCGCGCATGCCCTTTTTTCTCTGGCTGCGCTTCTTAACCCAGCAAAAGTTAGCCACCCTGCACCGCCATCATTTAGGCAGGGCCAAGCGGAACGTCAATCGGGAAGTCTCGATGGATGGCCATGGAAACTCGGATGACACCTCGGGAGCCATCGCAGCTTATTTGGCGAGTCAGTGGTCGGGTCCGAGCCACGCCGCCATGCGCCATGAACGACAAGCTCTTTTGCATCAAGCGCTTGAGCAGATGGACCCCACGGATCGTGAAATTCTCGCTCTGCGCCATTTCGAAGGGCTGTCCAACAGCGAGGCCGCCCTGCTCTTGAATTTGAAAATCTCAGCAGCGAGCAAACGTTACATTCGAGCGCTGGAAAAATTGCGGCAAATCTTGAGCCATGTAACGGACTCATCGTCAAAAGCTTAAGCCATGTCCAATTCATCCACGGAGCGTGAACCGCTTGAAATTCTGGCCGACGAGTTCATTGCCAGCCATCGGCGGGGAGAAAATCCGAACTGGGAAGAATACGCGGAACGCTTCCCCCAATGGAAAGATCGCATTCGTGAATTGTTTCCCATGCTGCTCTTGCTGGAAAATCATCGCCACGAGCCTCCCGCTCGACCGCTGCCAGCCGCTCCGCCCACCATGCCGGAACGGTTGGGCGAATATCGCATCATTCGCGAAATTGGCCGAGGCGGCATGGGAATCGTCTATGAGGCCACTCAGGAAACCTTGGACAGGCAGGTGGCCCTCAAGGTCTTACCGCTGCACGCCACGACGGACCCCTCTTATCTGTCGCGATTTCAACAGGAAGCGCGCACGGCGGCACGTTTACACCACACGAACATCGTCCCCGTTCATGGCGTTGGCGAGCAACACGGGGTTCATTATTTTGCCATGCAATACATTGAGGGCCGCCCCTTGGATGTGTTGATCAAAGAAATGAAACACCTTCATGCTTTTCCTGGCTCTCAACCTGGTCATCACGTAAACGATACCCCGCTTGATCATACCGAAGAGCTTTCCCAATCTTTGGCACGATGGCTGCTCCAAGGTCAAATACCAAAAGACCTAGACTCCGACACCAAAAGGATTCCGCTCGATCATGAAGTTATGCCTGGCACACCCGAGCCGTCACGAATAAAAGGCCATGGCGTCCTCACTGAACAACGTGCAAAGTTTTCCTCGGCCGTAACCTCCTCTTTATCGACCATTTATCAGCGGCAAATCGCACATGTTGGCATGCAATTGGCGGACGCCCTGGCCTATGCGCATGCTCAAGGAGTTATCCATCGAGACATCAAGCCTTCCAACATCTTGATGGACAGGCATGGCACCGCATGGATCATGGACTTTGGCTTGGCCAAATCCCCTTCGGGCCAGAATCTCACCCAAATCGGCATGATCGTTGGCACCTTGCGTTACATGGCGCCGGAACGTTTTCAAAAGGAAGCCGATGCGAGCAGCGACCTGTATGGACTGGGGGCAACGCTGTATGAGTTGTTGGCGTTTCGGCCTGCCTTCGAGGAAAGCCGGCAAGATCGGCTCATGCAACAGATCCTGACGTCGGAGCCACCATCTTTGCGGCGCTTGCATCCCGCCATCCATAAAGATTTAGCCACCATCATTCATAAAGCCATGGCCAAGGACGCATCGCGCCGTTATGCTTCGGCCGATCTCATGCGCGATGATCTGCGGCGCTTTCTCGAAGGCCGGCCCATCTTGGCTCGATCCATGGGACTTGTGGAACGCACATGGCTATGGAGTCGTCGGAATCCCCTGCCCGCTGCCCTGGCCGCGCTTTTGCTCATCACGCTGACAAGCGGACTCTGTGGCATGACGGCGCTATGGTGGCAAGCGGACACGCTGCGCGACGAAGCCGATCAAAACCTTTTCCAAGCCCGGAACGAATTTGCCCGAGCCGAGCAGCATCGACTCGACGCCCAAAAACAGCGCGATGAGGCCGAACATCAACGCGATCAGGCAGAAAATCACCTTCTCTTGGCACTCAATACCGTCCACCAATTTTACACCGTCGTCAGCGAGCATTCCCTGAAGGATGCGCCGGCCCTGCGCCCCTTCCGCAAACAATTGCTCGGCATGGCCATGAACTTCTATGATTCTTTCGGCAAGAAGCTGGCTGATAATCCGCGCTTACAACGCCTGTCGGCCCGCGCCAAGTTGCATCTGGGCGAGTTGCAGTTGCAAACAGGCCCGCTCGATCAAGCCCTCAAAAACCTCACCGAAGCCGTGTCGATGTTAGAGCGATTACACGGCTCGCAGCCAAGTCTGGATCAACGATTGGAACTGGCGGATGCCTTGATGATGTTGAGTCAAATCAAGGTCTTGCTGCCATACGATGAACAGCATTCCGTGCTGGCCCGATGCCGCCAACATCTCGAGTTTGTTCATGCCGCCCGCCCCGCGGACGCATCGATTCGCAACATGTTGGCGGACGTTTTGATGCTGGATTATGCCTGCCGCAAGGGGAACGGCGAAACCGATCCATCTCTGCTCGATCAAGTAAACGAACTGTTGGCCAGTCTCATCCACGCAGAAAGTCCACGCCAGCGGTTCCCCCTGGAACTCGTCATCAGTCATTCCGATTTAGCTGGATACTTGATCGAGATTAATCGCGGCGAAGATGCCGACGTGGTCTTGAAGCGGGCCAACGAATATTTGGCGACCATCCCGCGCTCGGAACATAATGGCATGCTCCTGGATCGCGCCCGCAATCGCTTGCAGCTCAATCAGGCGAAAAAATATTTACGACAGAATGAAATCGAGAAGGGTCATGCCCTGCTGCAGCAGCTTGTGGTTCAACTGCAACGAATGCTCGAATACAGTAAAGCACCAGAAAACTTGGACCTGTCCAACATGCTGGCTGACGTGCTCTATTACAAAGCCGCCGCGGAAAAATTGATGAAACAACCCGCGGAAGCCATGCAATCCTACATTGCCGCCGCGAAAATGTATGAAATGCTGATTGCCAATCCGTTGGTGCCAGCGGCCTTGCATGAGCGATTTCAAATTGCCCTCAATCAATTAGGCATGCTCTATTTCGATGCCAAGGAATTCGAACATGCGCTTAAATCATTTCAGATGGCCAAGGCTCAGCGGGAAACGCTGTTCAAGCTGATGCCTGATGATGCCGATCACCTCATGTTCATCGCAGGAGAGTGGAACAACATCGGCAATGCCCATCGCGAATTAAATCAATTGAACGAGGCTACTCTGGCCTATTCCGAGGCAGTGCGCATTCAACGCCAGGCGCTATCCAAGCGGTTGCGTCATCCCGATCAAGCCCGTGATTGGCTGTTCAAACATTATCGCAACCTGACCCAAACGCAATGTGATCTTGGTCAAGTGGAAGCCGCCTTGATGACGCTCGCAGCGATGAAGGAAGCCGTAAACCCCGCTTCCAGGGATATGGTCTTGTTTGCCAGGGTATGCATGCGGTGTTTGCCCGCGATCGAATCCCATGGTGGTCAACATCGCGAGCGTTTGACGGAGCAAGCCAAGGACTTGGCCGTCCAATCATTGAAAGCCGCTGTGCAATATGGCTTGCAGCAGAGAGCCACTTTGGAGTCGCCGGTCTTTGCTCCTCTCAAGGACCGTAAGGACTACCAAGATTTGATTCAATCCATTGTGAAACGCTCTTCTCAAGACTGACCGAACCTCTAGCAGGCACCTCGCTTTGCGTCACCGCCTGGCTTACAAAGCATCATCTATTCGCAGAGGCGCGGTTCAATTGGAACAAGATCAGTAATCAACCACGTTCAGGGTAAGTAAAAAAAAGGCCTGGACAGGCCAGGCCTTGCGACATCATGCGATCTTCTAGTCAATCGTACACTGGGGGCGAAGGGACTCGAACCCTTAACCTACGGATTAAAAGTCCGCTGCTCTGCCAGTTGAGCTACGCCCCCGAGGTCGATGGTTGATTATAGATGGACACCACGACTCAGCAAGGGTTCACTCCCACAGGCGGTTTCATCGGGCCTGATGAATCTGCGAATGTTGTTGGTGCATGGACCAGTTGGCCAAATAACGATGGGCCATTTCGTTGTCCCTGAAGATCACCAGGTTTTCCGCATTCCGCGTCTCCGCCGCCGAGGAAAAGTTAAACGATCCGGTAATCACCGTGGCGGAATCGATGATAATGACTTTGTTATGCTGGATCGCATGCCGATCATCGATGAATGTGGGAATCTTGGAATGAGACAGGAAATCGGCTTCTGAGTAGTTGGCGGTTTGCTGGCTCTTATCCAAGATGACTTTGACATCCACTCCCCGCTTTGATGCATCGACGAGTGCCGTGGCGATCGGCTTCGAGGTGAACGAATACGCCATGACGCGAATCTCCGTCTTTGCCGCTCGAATTTCTCTAACCACGGCGTCTGTGCAGCCGCCATTGGGAGAGAAATAGACCTGCCAACTCATGCTGCCAGCAGGCCGCACGACCTCCGGCATGACGGTTTCCGCGGCAATGTAATCCTTGCCGAAATAACCTAACCCAAAGCCGATGGCCAAGACCATCCCCATGGGCAATAAGCCACCTCCGCGGCGACCTGTCGGTAAAAAGGATCGACTGCGCCCCCGGCGTCTTCGAGTCGGGTTCATGTAACGCAAAAGATAAGGCAGAAATTCTATCATCGTGGGCATACGATTCCTTTCGTTGTGCCGATGAAGATGGTCAAATTGAATCAGTTGGGCAAAACAGCGAACGCATTTCACCCGCCAGAAATACCGATCCGGTGATCACGACGACATCCTCTGGGCGAGCGCTTTGTTTTACCTTTTCCCAGGCGGAGGCAGGATTCGCCTCGATCGTAACCTCTTTACCACCATAGCATTGCCAAAGCACAGCCATTTCATGGGGGTCTGCCCCTCGGCTGCTGCTCGAATAGCGCGTCATCATGGCGTGATTGAAGCTTTTCGTCAAGACGGGCAGCATCCGTTCCAGGTCTTTATCCTTCGAAATCGCCAGGATCAGATGCCGACGCTGACCAGGCACACACGGAAGCATTTCGGTTAAGCTATTCACCAAACATTCCATGGACGCACCATTATGGGCACAATCCAAAACCACCCAGGGATGACGATGGACGATTTCCATGCGGGCGGGCCATTTGACCTCCCGAAGCCCCTGACGAACCGCCTCGGCTGAGACCTTCCACGGAACGGGCAATCGGCTGATCGCCAGCCAAGCCAATGCGGCGTTCTCAGCTTGATGCCGACCATGGAGACCTAATTCCATCCAAGCCGTCTCGTCTCGACCCGAAACAATGCGCAGTCTAGGCTTCTGGTCGATTTCGATCTGCCCGGGTTCGTACTCAATGCTCACCATGGAGCGGAGGTCCCAAATCGGCGCGTCTTTTTCCTTGGCTTCATTTTGGATGACCCGGTCTACTTCCTCATGTTGATGGGCCAAGATGACGCTTGTATGAGGTTTGATGATCCCCGCTTTCTCGAAGGCAATGGCGCTGAGGGTGTTGCCTAATTGGGCCATGTGGTCAAAACTGATACTGGTGATCACCGTGAGCAGAGGGTCGATCACATTGGTGGCATCGAAGCGGCCTCCCAATCCCACTTCAAGGACAACGATGTCGACTCGTTGCTCATCAAAATGCATGAAGCCAATGGCGGTGAGGATTTCGAAAAATGTAGGCGAGCCATGTCCTAGCTTTTCGATGCGTTCGGCGGCTTGTTCGACCCGCGCCATCAGGAGGGTCAGTTCCTCGGGAGTCATGTTCTTGCCCTGAACTCGGATGCGCTCTTCGACGCGTTCGAGATGCGGAGAGGTGAACAAGCCCGTCCGATAGCCAGCGGCTGACAAAATGCTTGCCAGAAATGCCGCCGTGGAACCTTTGCCCTTGGTGCCAGCGATATGAATACACTTTAGCTTCTCATGTGGCCGGTCCAGTTCATCCAGCAAGGCGCGCATGCGATCGAGCTTCAAGGCCTGCCGATCCACCGGCATTTGCGTTTGCTCATAATTGATCCGGCCATACCAGTAGGCCAGTGCTTGGGCATACGTTTTAATGCTCATATGCGAAGTATAGACCTCTCTTGGCGACACAACCAGTCATAGACCTTGGCTCGGTGCCAGAACATGGTTACACTACTCTTGGCATCATTCCATGCCCACAGGATGGCGGCCTCTTGATTTTCGCCTCGAGATGGAAACATGAAGTTTTTCCTGCACCATCTGTTGTCCTGGCCCTTTGAATCCCCAAACTCGGCTTCGCTGCAAGCGTCGAATCGGCTTGTCCCTCCGCCATTGAACACGGACAAGATCGCGGAGTTATATCAAGAATATTTAAACACGCTGACCTTGGCGGAAGAATGGGGCTTTGATGGCATCTCCCTTGGCGAGCATCATCAAACGACTTACAGCATGTCCCCCTCGCCGATGCTCTTCGGGGCGGCGTTGTCGCAACGCACGCGCCGGATCGCGATTGCCACGATGGGACTGACTTGCCCGCTGCATCGTTCACCCGTCGGTCTGGCTGAGGAACTTGCCTTGCTCGATCAACTGTCCCTGGGCAGATTGATCGTCGGGTTTTCCCTGGGCCAACGCCATGACTATGAATCTCTCAGGATCGATCCCACTCAAGGTTGGGAGCGTTTACAAGAAGCCATTGACTTGCTCCGATTCGCCTGGACGGCCAACGAGCCGATTTCCTGGACGGGCAAACAATATTTTTATCCAGAAATTCTACTTTGGCCGCGTCCCTTGCAGCATCCCTGCCCTAATTTGTGGATCGAAGCGCTGCCCGTTTCCGAAATGATTGAACACACCGCTCGGCACAAAATGGGATTGCAAAGCCTCCCCTTCTATGGGCTTGACTTCCATAGGCAGACGTTTCAACAGTTCGAAAGCGCTTGCCAATGCAATGGCTACGCACCCGGCTCCGAACAAATCGGTTGGACCGTCCCGATCTACGTCAGCAAGACGGATGATCAAGCCCGAGCTGAATTCGAACCGCATCTCCGTTTTTTCCTGGAGCATCACTTCACCACCAAAATCGCCAATCGCATGGCGCCAGGATTGCTCTCAACGGCCTCGACGTTAGCCTTGATGAAACAAGAGCAGGAACGAATGCATCCAGGGATGGACTGGAACGAGATCATAACCGGCGCCTATGCCATTGTGGGCAGTCCCGCAACCGTACGGGAGCGAATTAAAGAGTGCAGCCAAGCCCTGGGAGTAGGCGTTCTTTTCGGCCTGCTGCAGATTGGTTCATTACCGCACATGTTGACCAGGAAAAGCATGGCCTTGATCGCCCGGGAAGTCCTGCCATATTTGCGGGGCAACGATCCCATCCCTGCATCGAACATGGAGACTCGTTTTCCATGGCAAAGCAAAGTGGATACGGCAACCATTGGCCATTGATCGCGGTCTGGACCTTGCATCCGTGATCTGGATCAAATACGCATGATTCAAGCCTTTCGGAAATTATCCTTTGGTGCTCGATTATTGCTGGGACGCCATGGCGAGAAAGCCGTGGTCGACGTTGCGGGCGTCCCCACGCAAGTGCGGCGAGGCGGCGAAGGGCCCAATTTCGTCTATCTCCACTCCGCCATAGGGGAAACCGTTTGGCTCCCTTTTCTGAAGGCATGGTCCAGTTCCTTTACCGTCCATGCGCCCGCGCATCCAGGCTACGCCGAGAGCCGGGGTCTGGAGCAAATCCGTGACATCGAGGATTTAGCCTTTCACTACATCGACTTGTTTGATTCGCTCAGCCTGGAGCAAACCCTATTGGGGGGAGTCAGCCTGGGTGGCTGGTTGGCCTTGGAGATCGCGTGCCGATGGCCTGAGCGGGTTAGCCGGCTTTGGCTGGCTGACGCTCCAGGGTTATGGCTGGATGACCATCCCTTGGTTGATTTGTTCAAATACCAGGACGATCCGCAGTTGGCCCGGGAGTGGTTGTTCCACGATCCTGATTGCCCTGCTGCCACTTCCATCATCAAGCCCCCCCATCTACTTAATGATGAAACCAAGGCCGCCATTCAGCGGAGCATGTCCCTGTTGGCTAGGCTGCTTTGGGAACGTCCCTATCATCCGCGATTGGCACGACGCCTCCATCGCATACGCTGCCCGGTGCTTATTGTCTGGGGTGCGCAAGATCGCCTCATCCCGCCCGCCTATGCACAAGCCTATCAACAACTGATGCCCCAGGCCCAGATTCATCTCATTGCCGATTGCGGCCATTTGCCGATGTTCGAGAAGGAAGCGGAATTCGCCTCCGTGGTTCGCCGATTCTGCCTGGATACCACGACATGACCACCCGCGGCTACTTTGCTCAAAAAGCCGTCATGATAACCGGCGCTGCCAACGGCGTAGGCAAGGCGTTGGCGATGGAGTTGGCCCAGCGCGGCGCACGCATCGCCGCCATCGATTTCGACGCCGCCGCACTCGACCAACTCGCACAAGAGCTGCAACGCTTCCCCATACCCCATGCCCTTGCCGTCGGGGACGTGACCTCCTTGCCCTCCATGCAAGCCGCGGCGTCCCGATTGTCCGAATCATTGGGAACCATGGATATGCTCATCGCCAATGCTGGCATCGGCATGGAAAACGGCTGCGTTCCGTTCGATCCGGTCATCTTCCGAAAACAAATCGAGGTCAACTTGATCGGCGTGGCCAACAGTGCCGCTTGCGTCATCCCAGGGATGCTGCGCCAGCGGAGCGGTCATGTGATCGCGCTTTCCAGCCTCGCTTCCTATCGCGGCTTGCCGCTCATGTCGGGATACTGCGCGAGCAAGGCCGGGGTGAGCGCCATGATGGATAGCTTTCGCGTCGAGTTGGCCCCTTACGGCATTCACTGCACCACGATCTGTCCCGGATGGATTCGCACGCGATTGACGAATCATTTTGCATTCCCCATGCCGGACATGCTTTCCTTGGAATCGGCCGTAAAGCACATGCTTCGGGCCATTGAGCGCAAGCAACCTTACGTCGCCTTTCCACCCCGCAGTCATTGGCCATTAGCCCTGAATCGTCTCTTACCCACGACGTGGGGCGATGCCATCATGAAGTGGGTGTTGCGTCGGCAAGGCTTGACCAAAGGAATCTAGGTGCACGGAATCCTTCATCGTTCAGCCGCGTCGTTGGCTAATAAAAAAACCGTGGCAGGTGCAAAGCCCTGCCACGGTTCCGGTTGCTGGTTTGCTGATGGGGTTATTGCGATTCCGCGCTAACCAGCTCTTCTTGCCCCTTATCCTTGGGTTCGTCGCTGGACTTGGTGGCTTCGAAGACGAGCCGTTTCTCTCCGGTGGGAGCGGTATCGACTCGGACCGTGATGGTATCCTTGCCCTCGAAGTTCCCGCGCAGCATTTCTTCCGAAAGCGGGTCCTCCACCAGGTGTTCGATCGCCCGGCGCAAGGGGCGTGCGCCGAATTCGAGGCTCGTTCCCTTGTCGATGAGAAATTCACGGGCTTCCGTCAACAGGTTGAGCTTGAAGCCCTTTTCCTGGAGCCGGCGGAAGACCTTGGCCAATTCGATGTCCACGATGTGTTGCAAATCTCCTCTCGTCAGGCTGCGGAAGACAATGATGTCATCCAAGCGATTCAGAAATTCGGGCCGGAAATGCTGTTCCAGTGCCGATTTGAGCGTATCCTTCATCTTCTCATAGTTCGTGTCGGCATCCTTTTTAGCAAAACCAAGCGAGGCGCGATTGGTAATCTGCTCGGCCCCCGCGTTCGTGGTCATGATGAGGATCGTGTTTTTAAAGTCGACCGTCCGGCCAAAGCTGTCCGTGAGACGGCCCTCCTCCATGATCTGCAAAAGCATGTTCCAAACGTCGGGATGGGCCTTTTCGATTTCGTCCAGAAGCACGACGCTATAAGGCCGCCGGCGAATCTTTTCGGTCAATTGGCCGCCTTCCTCGTACCCGACGTACCCCGGCGGAGCGCCGATCAAGCGGCTCACATTGTGCTTCTCCATGTACTCGGACATGTCGATCTGCACCAGGGCGTTTTCATCCCCGAACATGAACTCCGCCAGGCTCTTGGCGAGCAAGGTTTTGCCAACACCGGTCGGTCCGGCGAAGATAAAGGTGCCAATGGGACGCTTGGGATCCTTGATCCCAGCGCGGCTGCGTCGGACGGCGCGGGCAATGGCCGCGATCGCTTCATGCTGGCTGACCACGCGGCGATGCAATTCATCTTCCATGCGGAGCAAGCGGCCTGTTTCTTCTGTGCTCAGGCGCTGCAGCGGCACGCCGGTCATTTTGCTGACCACTTCGGAGATGATCTCGTCATCGACGATGCCATCAACTTCCTTGGACTTCTCGCGCCAATCCTTGGTGATTTGATCCTTCTTCCTTTTCAGCTTTTCCGCCTTGTCGCGAAGTTGGGCGGCCTTTTCAAAATCCTGCTCAGCCACGGCCGATTCCTTCTCCTGGTTGAGCTGTTCGATTTCTTCATCGATCTCCTTGAGGTCCGGCGGGCGGGTCATGGCCTTGAGCCGAACGCGTGCTCCCGCTTCGTCAATCACGTCAATGGCTTTATCGGGCAGGCAGCGATTGGTGATGTAGCGATCCGAAAGCTCCGTGGCCGACTCCAGGGCCGCATCCGTGATCTGCACGCGATGGTGAGCCTCGTAGCGGTCGCGAAGGCCTCGAAGAATTTCGATGGTCTCCGATTTCGATGGCGGATTGACGATGATCTGCTGGAAGCGGCGTTCCAATGCGCCGTCCTTTTCGATGTACTTGCGGTACTCATCCAAGGTGGTGGCGCCGATGCATTGGATTTCTCCGCGAGCCAGGGCGGGCTTCAGGACATTGCTGGCGTCGATGGCGCCTTCCGCCCCGCCTGCTCCCACCAAGGTATGCAATTCATCGATGAACAGGATGGTATTCTTGGCCCTGCGAACTTCGTTCATCACCGCTTTGATGCGCTCCTCGAACTGTCCGCGGTACTTGGTCCCCGCCACCATCATGGCCAGGTCCAGAACCACGATCCGTCGATCGCGGAGCAAGTCTGGAACATTGCCTTCGACAATCATCTGGGCCAGCCCTTCCACAATGGCCGTCTTGCCCACGCCGGCTTCGCCCAGGAGAACCGGATTGTTCTTGGTGCGCCGGCTCAGCACCTGGATCACGCGCTCGATTTCATTCTGTCGGCCGATCACGGGATCCAGCTTATTTTGCCGGGCCAATTCCGTCAGGTCGCGGCCGAAGCTATCCAGCGCGGGTGTTTTGGATTTGCTGTGCTTGCCCGTTGTGCGCTCGCCGCCGCCGCTGGAAGGCTCGCTGCCGGAATCCAAGTTGTGTCCTAGAAGATTGAGCACTTCCTCGCGAACGTCTTCCAGCTTCAATCCCAAGTTTTTGAGCACCTGAGCCGCCACCCCTTCTTCTTCCCGAAGGAGCCCCAGCAAGAGATGTTCCGTGCCGACGTAGTTATGGTTGAGGTTGCGAGCTTCTTCGATGGCGTACTCGATGACTTTCTTGGCTCGTGGCGTATGCGGCAATTTGCCCATGGTGACCATTTCCGGGCCGCTTTGGACCAGCTTTTCCACTTCGAGCCTGATTTTGCGCAAATCAACGTCGAGGTTCTTCAGCACATTGGCGGCAACGCCAGAACCTTCCTTCACCAGCCCTAGCAGTATATGTTCCGTGCCAATGTACTCATGGTTGAAGCGCTGTGCCTCTTGGTTGGCAAGTTGCATGACTTTACGAGCACGGTCCGTGAATCTTTCGAACATGTAAGGATCTCTCCTCCCGCCCCAGCCGGTTATACGGTTGGGGTAATTTAGGAATCCCCCGTTATCGCATTATACGCAGGGGAGTCGGTTTGAGTACAGATGAACCCTCCGTCGACGGAGAAACCCAACAAGAAAAGGCCCCGAAAAATATCGGAGCCCTCAGCAACGTTGCTTTTAAGAGCAAATCTCTATCGCACTGCTACCGTTTGCGCAGAGCATACCGAACGTCTATGGCATCCAGCATGCGTGCGAACATGCCCCATTCTCCATCATTGTTGGCGACTTTAAAGATCAATTGATTATACCCTTTTTGGAGGTTGATTTCGACTCTGTATTGATCTTGTTCTGCCAGCTTATTTCCTTCAGCCCGATGAATCATTTTGCCATCGTGCCATACCTTCACGCGGTCGTCCGCACCGAAAAGCAACCGCATTTTTTGTTCCTTGGGCGAATTCAAATAGATCATCACATAGGCCGACACGCGATCTTGACGTTTGAAATGCGCCTTGAGGTCCAAGTAACCGCTGGGGCGCGTCGCCAATTGGACCCAGGTGGCGTCTCTTCCTTCCTTATCCTTGAATTTTTCAGTGAGTTCATTTCTGATCTCAGGACCATATTCTTGATCCAAATCGTCGCCGAACGGACCCACGACCATGAATTCAAGAAATTGACCCGCGAGTCGAGGCGCGTCCTTGGCTTCAAAAATTTTGGATTCAAAACTGGGAAACCCCTCGGCTGAAAAGTGATCGCGTTGATTCTCCCTGGCGGTGATCGGCGACCATTCTTTCCCCTGAAACCGTTTCTTGATTTCGCTGCTCCAAGTTAAGCGGCGCCAACTGGACGGACACCGACTATGACCATACTCGGACAATTCCAAGGCCGGCACCCAATCTTGGGCTTTAAATTCCACGGAAGTCCAGCCTGGAGGAGCTTGCAAGGACGTCAGCCACTCGTTGTCCGAGAAAACCGGAGGAAATGCCGCGCCTCCGGCATCATCCATGAGCAGAACCAGCAACCCGGCCGGCGTGCCCGCCGTTTTATTTTCCGCTTCGACGCAAATGACGTTCTTTCCCAATGTGAGTTTGTCGGCGATTTCAATGCTGGCCACTTGCCCCGATGCCAGCGAGGGTTCCAAGGTGGCAATGAGCTTGTTGTTGATCCAAATCTTGCATTGATCGTCACAGATGGCCTGCAACGTGGCGCGCGTCACTGTGGTCGATTGCTCAAAAACGCGGCGGAAATAACGAATGCCCTGGGGGGCGGATTCCAGGGGGGAGCCTTCTTCTGGATACCAAATCCACCGCGCTGGAACCACCGCCGGCTCCGCTCGAAGATCATCGATCTCAGACATGCGTTTGACATTGTAAAACGAGTTCGATTCGGCTTTTAATTGCACTTGGTCGTTGCGCTCCAAGGTCTCAAAGCGTATCCCGCGATCCAAATCACGGAATTCCGTGCGCAACAGCGTGATGCCGATAGGTTGAAAGGGTCCTGACTCGCGGCGAAACATCATGCCATTAACCGCATTTCTGAACTTGCAATTATCGATCGCTATGCCCTCTGTCGGGTGCATAATTTGCAAACACGTTTGAAAACGCTTGGCTCTTTCACTTTTGACTTCGGTATTGCAGCCGAACATGGTGATATATCGTGTAAAGCCAGCGCTGGTCGATCCTCCTTCGATGCTGATGGCCACCGCATCATCCTTGGCGGCCGTGAAATCAACGTTGAGGATTTGAACATTGGAATTGCGCTGCGCCAAGCCGCTCAAATTCGCCAGTTTGAGTCCGACTTTGTTCACATTTCTGATAGTCGAACTTCGCAGCATCAAACCTGGACAGGCCCCAGACAACACGACAGCAGCAGGTGATTGATTGCTCTCCGCATCAAAGATGAACCCCGTAATATGCACATTGGAGACATTTTCCACGCTCAACAAAGGTCTTCCACTCGCACGATCGAGTCCCTTCCAGGTCACTGTCGTGCCTTCCGTATTATCTGAGCCGGTCGCATTGGGTTGAGTCGGTCGTGTGGAGTCCCAATTGGCCCTTCCTTCGATGATCCAATTTCTCCCCTGATCATTGGGGGCGCTGACGAGCCGCACTTCCTCATTGATTTCTTTTTCCTCAACGCGGATGCGGCCGGTGCGTGCCGGGTCGCGATTCTGCCAGGCTTGCGTTAACGTTCGGAAGATGTTTGGACCTTTGCGCGTTTTGGACACAACAAGGACCATCTCTTCCCTGGGCGTGGTCTTGCCTTTTGGCCAAAAGAGATAACCCGTGCCGCCAAAGACGAGGACCACCACGGCCAAGATCAGCCAGAAGCGCGTCCGCCGCCGCCGTTTGCGAATATCGCTTCGGCTTGCGGATCGGCGCCGCAGGGAAGATGGCGAACTTGGCGGCCCCACCTTCGAATCGTATTCCTTGTTGGGAACCATGCGCCCCGAAGCCGTTTGACGATAGGAGGGTTGCACCCCGCTTTGCAGCATGACGTTGCTGGAACTGGCATCCACGGGGGCTCGATGATTTTGGTTAGCCCCAGGGCCGTACCGGCCGGCGGCCACAACTCCCGATGAACCCGGTGCGTAAGGCTGCTGATTGAGGTTGGTCCGCGAAGGGGTTACGTCCCGTGCCACGGCAGCCAGATTGGGCAAGGGACCCGCTTCCGGCGTGCCCGCGCGCTGCGCCGCCAGGCAGAGCCGAGGCATTTCATCGTCGCTGGGAGGAGGAATCGGCGTTCGCGTCCAAGGTTCTAGGGCCGCGGCGACTTCGATCGGCGTTTGATAGCGATCCTTGGGATCCTTCGCCATCATTTTCTCGACAATCGCCACCAAGGCATCGGGCAAATCCGGCCGCAGCCCCTTGAGAGGTTCGGGATTCCGTAATTGATGGAAGAGCAATTTCTGCGTGACCGATCCCCCTTCGAAGGGTGGACGCCCCACGAGCATGAAATACATCGTTGCTCCCAGGCTGTAGATATCACAACGAATATCCACTTCATGGCTATCCATGGCCTGCTCAGGGGAAAGATAATCGGCGGTGCCTAACACGCTGCCTTCATCGAATTTTTGGGTAAGCGATTCGCGTTTTTCGTGGTCGAACCGAGCCAAGCCCAAATCAAGCACCTTGACCTGTCCCTTGCGGTCGAGCAGTAGATTGCCAGGTTTGATATCTCGGTGAATCATGCCCGCTTCAAAAACGGCCTGTAATCCTATGGCCGCCTGGCTGATGTAATGGCACGCACGGTTAACGGGGAGCGGTCCCTTGCGGCGCACCACTTCATGCAGGCTGCTCCCATCCACATACTCCATCACAATGAAATGATTGTCGCCCTCGGAGTCGACATCATGGGCGCGGACGATGTTCGGATGGTCGAGCGAGGCTACGGCCCGGCCTTCGCGTTGAAACCTTTCCACGGTACCTGGATCACTGGCCAAATCCCTGGAAAGGACCTTGATGGCCACGCGCCGCCGCATGAGCATGTGTTCGCAGAGGAACACTTTGCCCATGCCGCCTTCGCCCAATTGTTCGAGCACGAGATATTTGCCAATGGCAAATCCCCGATAGCGGCCCTTGAGCAGTTGACGCGCCTGAAAGTTCGTGATTAAGCCATCTTGAACCATGGCGATGGCGACTTTCGAGGCATCCTCGGTCGTGAATTGATATTTGCGCAAAAAAGCGTTGAAGCGATCTTCGTGAATCAGCCCACTGCGGTGAACGATTTCAAGAAAATCACCACTGGTTGTCGGTGCCGGCATGGATCAATACCCAAAACGTAGGAAAGCGCACCGCGGCAAGCAATCGAAGCGAGTTTAAGCCGTAACCCGGTGTGCGACAATCAGTTGACCTTTAGTTCCGAATATACAGTTTATTAAGCTGTCAAGCAAACACATTCAGCCATGGCCAAAAAGACCTCTGCATTTGAGGTTGAACTAGACATTCAATCAATTATGGTTCGCCAGGCCCAAAACGAAACCACGGTTCTAAGGCGTTGTGAGCACCGTTGCTCAAAAGCAAAAACCCGCCCTTGAACTTGGCGGGTCGATGGATCAGGTCTCAAAATTAAGCAAAGCGAGGGCGACGGGACTCGAACCCGCAACCACTGGATCGACAGTCCAGTACTCTAACCAATTGAGCTACGCCCCCAGTTTGTCTGAGCAATATTGATATAAGACCGAAGCCTAACGCCAGCAAGTGTCCATGCTGTTTTTTCAGACACCCCGCAGGCATTCAAGCGAAAATGCGGTCGGTACGAAAGGCAGCCAAATACATAAACCGCCAAGGGTTGCTGATCCGCCGGGTCAAGACCCGATCCCTATCAGGACGCATGAGCACTTGAGGAGGTTCATGAGATAGCATCTTAGAACGAACCCATGGCGCTTTTGACCTCAATCATTCCCCTTTTTCCATTCGTTGATCTGCAGTTGCTGAATGCGATAAACACCGTCCTCTTTCATGAAATTGACCTGCAATTTGGCCTTTTTCTTCTCAAATTCGGCTTCATAATTGATAAGTAGAAAATCGCCCTTCGTTACGCTGTCCTTTTCAATGAACTTCATGGATTTGAACTTGCCGTAAGTCGGCATGGCACCGGTCTTGTAAAGCGCGTTGAAGGTCTGCTCCGTGGCCAGGACGGACATGGCCTTGGCGTAGTCTGCAAAAAATTTCTTGTAGTCAGCGTCGTTGTACGCTTTCATGGCTTTGGTGACAATCGCGTCGATTGCCTTCATATCGGCTGGCTTGTCATCCTCCATGCCATACCCCGCCGGCGCCGCTAAACTCAACCAACCGAGCAAACCCACAACGAACATCATGTTTCAACTTCCTTTCTTCGGTTGTCAAACACTCATCATGGACGTGTTGCCGACGTCTTCGATATTCATCCTATCGCGCTGATGCCAAGTTGGCTTACGCCTGTTCATTGGATGGCGTTCTTTCCACAACCACACGATCCTCAGGCCAATCGCCGGGTTTGAGCAGCGGCTTATTGAGAATAGAATCCCTGGCCGTAAAGGGGCCTGGTTGTTGATCTTTCCTAAAACACCGCAAATACATCTCAATTTTAGCGTCCAAATCGTCCGCATGATGCAGGATAAGCACCTCGGGAATGAGCGGCAGCCTGGGCGATCCCCACTCGGGCAAGGTGAGATGGGATAAAACGATGTGTTCGAGCCGCTCGAGGATCGGCTGGGGGACAGTTCCCAACTCCGCGGCTGCGTCACGTATCAGGTCCCTCCCTAACAAGACATGGCCGAAAAGCCTGCCGGGCACCGTGGGGCTGAATTCCGATGAATCGGGTTCCATTTTCCACTCCAGCACCCTGCCCAGATCATGGAGCACCGCCCCCGCCAAGACCAGATCACGCTGAATGGTCGGCTCCAAACCCTCATACTGTCGCAAATAGTGATCGGTCAACAACCGACAGGTTTGCACCAGTGAGACCACGTGTTCGAGCCAGCCACCGGGATAAGGGTAAAACCGACCGTCTGAAGCGGGTAGTTGCTTGAGGGGAGCCTCCCACCGCGCCAAAAGCATCAAAATCAACTGCTTGAGGGTATTTTCTGCTATTTCTGTCTGCACGAAGGTCATGAGTTGTGCCCATAACTCATCGACAGCATATCGACTCGATGTCTGCAAGAAGGCAGGCATGTATTGCCATGCAGCATCCTTGGATGCCTCTGGTTCCAACCAATGCAACTCCATTTGCAGTCCATATTTTTCATGTTCGCCCAAGGTCAGATCGAGCCGATAGGCCGACCCGATCCGCCAGCCCTGGCATGCTTGGAACCAAGGGGAATCAGACCAGGCCATGAGGGTCGCGCCGACCTGAGCATCCTGAAAGCGACAAAGGAAATAGGGCTTGTTCGAACGCGTGGCACCTGGGGTGCGTTCGACGAGCCAGGCCAAGGCGAAACTTCGATCGCCAATCGCGATGCGATGCAAGGGCACAGGTTCGTTGCTAGAGTGGATCGCCATGAGATAACCTTTCAAGGTCCCAGAGATCGCGGTTTTCATGCTACCGATTGTTGGCTTAAAGCAAAATCAAAAAAGGCGATGACATACCTGTGTCCATGTTTAGCGCGGCGTGAGGGCATAAGCCGCCGCAGCGCGGGGTTAGTGCACTAGGAATCCAATGGAAATGCAAGATTCCTTTACTTCTGACCGTGCGCGACGCAGGCAAGACTGAACTGGTCGCTACGATCCGTCCACCTGCTGATGCCGCTAGGGTTCGCAGGACTGGATTGCATGGCGCGATGGGCAATTCCCAGGTGCAGGCTGGTGCAGACCCTCATGGAAACCCTCAGCCATAGGCGCGATCTGGTCGATATCTGGATGCGGACGCAATGAACATGCCCCTCAAGTCCGAATGGAAGTTATAGAATGAAGGACTCCACCATGAATCGACTTCGAGGTTGGCTTTCCGGGGTGACTTGGAGCCGAGTTTGCAGCTATAATTTAGCAGGGAACAGGCGTTGGAATTACCTGGGGGACTTTGCATTCATGGTGCCGCCGCGTCCATCCATTCATGACCGTCCACAACCTGCCGATCCTGCCATGCGCACCGAATTGATTGCGCGGATTCGTCGGGAAATACAAGCAGGCTGTTATGACACCCCCGAAAAGTTTGCCATAGCCATGGAGCGCATGCTCGGCATCGTTTGTGAAAAAATGGACCCGCCTTCCTATCCTCCCCACCCCACTTCAGAATCTTGAACAACTGAGTCTTGAAATACCGTAAACCGGTTGATTTTGATTGATATTGCAAGACCGACCAGCGTGGTTCTGCAGGTCAAAAGCTTTTATTCTTGCCGATTCAATCACATAGCCATCGCAACCAGTCCCTCCAGTGTCTAAAATAAAAGAGAGTGGTGATTCCATCACGGGTGAGAGGGACCTGCCGTGTTAAAACCCCTGAAGGTCGCTCAAAGTCCAGTCAATAAATTTCGCGAATACCTGGCCAGCCGAGCCAAGCCTCAGCGCTACACCGAATCGCAGAGGCGCCTGGTGGAATTCATCTTCTCCGCCCACGACCATTTCGACGCCGATCAGCTTTGCCAGGATTTGGACAAGGCTGGCATCACGATCAGCCGGGCCACGGTTTACCGCACGCTGGCCAAGTTAGTTGATGCCGGGATGTTGCGCCAGATCCATCTGGGGACCCGTGTCGTTTATGAGCATGAATATGGTTACCCGGAGCATGCTCATCTCCACTGCAGCCAATGTGGCAAAATGATCGAATTTCAACGTCCAGAGCTTGAAAATATCGTCCAAGAGATATGCCAGCAGCACCGTTTCGCCATGAACAGTTTCAATTTACTCATCCATGGAACATGCTTTGAATGCAACGCCAAACGAACCACGCAAAGACGGCTCGACCTGGTCTAATCGCTTCAGCAAGCCACTGACGGAAGCAACCTTCTCTACCCGCCGACAGAAGACGGCTTCATTCCGAACTGGTCGTGATGGGGGTAGGACCTTCGCATACGAGCGCGATAAACAACGTGGCCATTAAGAGGCCAAACGTCATCAAGCTTTGATGCAAAAAGGCCGCGGCCACGGCCGCCATCGCACCCATTAAGATCAAGGAAATCATTCCCAGCCAGCGCCCCCGTTGAATCTTCAAGGGACATCCCGCAAAACGGGCCCACATCAGTGCGGTCCCTCCCATGAGGCTCATCAATGCCACCAATAGAACGAGCATTCCATTGCTCTGCCACATGCGGAGGCTCCTCCAAGAACCTGGGACTGACATGCAACTGGGTCCATTCACTCGTTGGCATCCTTGCCGATGAGTGGGAAGTGGCATAACCGATCATGGGAGATTTGAAAAGGTGAATTTAAATTTTCATTCAAGTTTCGGGGGGCGGTTTGCCGAGCGTGGGGGGCATGCCTGCCTTGCCGACGGCTGGCGCCCCTTTCTTATAAATCAGCGGGGCCAGCTTATGGATGCCTAGTCGAGGCAAATGCCAGGGCCGCAGCGGTCGATCGTGCTCATCCTCGATATCCCCCACAATTTCCTCGAGAATGTCCTCCAACGTGATTAAGCCCAGCACTTTTCCCTCTTCGGAACGCACGATGGCCATGGGCCGATGCGTTTGACGAAAGAGCCTCAAAGCCTCGCCGACAAGTTGGTCAGGTTTGACAAATTGGGGAGCATAGATGGCATCCTGCAAGATAACTACATTGCGTAAACTAAAGAGATGGAACAAATCCTTGGTATTGACGACTCCCACAATGTTATCGATGTGACTTGCATATACCGGCATGCGCGTGTGGGCCCCTTCCCTTACCTTTTCAAGGATTTGCTCCGGGGTCATGTTCAGATCCAGGGCCGCAATTTTTTCCACGGGCACCATGCAGTCTTTGACTTTCTTGGAGGAGAGGCGAAAGACATTGACGACATAGGTCGCTTGCTCCTCGCTCAGCAATCCCGCCTCTTCCACTTCATCCACGATTAAGGTGAGTTCCTCAACCGAATGAACGAGATGACTCGCATGGATCGGGTCCATCCCCATCAGGCGGACGACGCCATTGCCTAAATTGTTCATCCACACCACGAGCGGTCGAGTGAAGCGAATGAAAATCTCGAGCGGCCAAGCCACGCCCAAGGCCACCTGGTCAGGCCTCTGCAAGGCCAAGGACTTGGGCGCTAACTCTCCTAATACGACGTGCATGATCGTGATGATGAGGAAAGCAAGGATCGTAGCCAGGGAATGGACGAATGCCAGGCGAAGCCACCCTTCGCCCACCCATTGAAACAAAGGGAAAATGAGATGAGCCAAGGCAGGCTCGCCGACCCAGCCTAACGCCAGACTGGCCAAGGTAATCCCAAGTTGCGTGGCCGCGATGGAACGATCCAGGGATGTCACCTGTTCCTGCAGCAGTGTGCTCCCACGCCGTTTTTCGCGGACAAACGTCTCAACCCGCGTTTTCCGCACCGCCACGAGGGCAAACTCAGCCGCGACAAAGAACCCATTCAAAAGAACCAAACAGGGCACGGCCAATAGTCGAATGAAATCCAACCAACTCGGCCAATCACTTTCCATTTAACTTTACATCCTCGAATAAATGAAACTGCAATGAACTAATGGGCCACCTTAGTCTAGCCAAGCCTGATGCGTAAACGGATCAAAATCAGGGTGCCAGTCTGATGATTCGCCAACCCGGTGGGACGCGTTGATAAAGTAGTCGATCGTGGAGTCGGTTGGGCCTTCCCTGCCAAAATTCAATTTGATCGGGGATAACCCGAAAGCCGCCCCAATGCTCCGGACGCGTGATCGGCTTGCCATCCAACTGTTTTTCCAATTCGGCGACGCGCCGCTCCAATTCCTCGCGGCTGGCCAAGGAATCACTTTGCTCGGAAACTCGAGCCGCCAGTTGGCTGCCTCTCGGCCGGCTCTGAAAATAGTCATCCGATTCCTCTGCCGACGTCGTTTCGATGGAGCCTTCGATGCGCACCTGGCGCTCGATCTCGGCCCAATAGAACGTGAGTGCGGCATGCGGATTGGCCGATAATTCACGCCCTTTGCGGCTCTGATAGTTGGTAAAAAAGGCGAAGCCTCGATCATCGAATTTGCGCAGCAGGACCATCCGGGCTGAGGGAATCCCCTGGAGTGTGGCCGTGGCCAGGTTCATAGCATAAGGTTCAACGATTTCGGCGAGGAGAGCTTCATGCATCCATAGACCGAACTGTTTGATGGGATCGGGGTCCACCATGGATTCATGCAGTCGGCCCAAGGCATATTCCCTTCGTAGCTGTTCGATGTTCATGTTCATGGTCCTGGAAGTCCAAGGAAGCGCTCGGAGGTGTATTGTATGCAAAGGCACAAACAGTCTCTGTCCCATCGTTTTCGCGTGCAAACCGAGAGCAAATTTGACCTGATGATGAAAATGGGGGGGTAAAATGGCTATATGGCAACGCACATTTGGCCCATCGACGCAATCCAACCCGAAATGAAACTGCTAAAGCAAGCAGCTGACCTGTTGCGCTTGGGCGGACTGGTCGCCATCCCGACGGAAACCGTTTATGGACTCGCTGCTCATGCACTCCAACCCGAAGCGGTATTAAGAATTTTTGAGGCCAAGGGACGCCCCGCCACCAACCCCCTGATTGTCCACGTGATCGACCAGGCAGCGGCTCGGCCTCTGGTCCAGGACTGGCCTGCAATCGCGGAGACCTTGGCAAAGCAGTTTTGGCCTGGCCCTTTGACATTCATCCTGCCCCGCTCATCCATGGTGCCTGATGTCGTCACGGGAGGCGGACCGACCGTGGCCTTGCGATGCCCTGCCCACCCGGTTATTCACGGATTGCTCAGAGCTTGTGGTTTTCCCCTGGCTGCCCCGAGTGCCAATCGCTCAACCCGCATATCGCCGACCCGGGCTGAACACGTAGTGAAGGACTTAGATGACCGTATTGATGCCATTTTGGATGCTGGACCATGCCCGTATGGCTTGGAGTCCACAATCGTTGATTTGACATGCACTCCAGTTCGCATCCTCCGACCTGGCCCGATCGGAGCAGAGGCGTTGAAGCCATGGATTCCAGTGGCCCCGATGGCGAAGCACGGACCAACTTTGTCCGTTCCCCGAACTCCGCTTCGATCCCCGGGCATGATGCCGCGACATTATGCTCCTCAAACACCATTGATCTTTATTTCAGATGCTCCAACAAACTGGAGCAAAATACTGGAGGATGTCCAGCGTGGCCGGCGCATCGGGATATTGGCTATGGGAAGCGAGACCACCTATCCCAAGTTACCCAATCTGATCATCGAAAGCATGCCGATGGAGGCTCCGCGCTATGCTGCATGTCTTTATGATTGCTTGCATCATCTCGATGCCGCCGGTTTGGATTTGATCTGTGTCGAATCACCGCCCCAGACCGAGGAGTGGCGAGCCGTCCATGATCGACTCTCCCGAGCAGCCGCCACCGAAATCCCAGGCCAAACGTAATTGGCAAGGGAAAAGAGGATTGCAAATCGACATTGCTCGCCTTTCCGATTAGGATCAATACATAGGGAATCAGGATGAAAAAGTAGGGACAGAATAGGCCACGCACCGAGGAGCCGACACCATGCGTCGCATCTGCTTCAATAGCAAGAAACCCATTGACTGCAGAGTTCAATTGTTCCGCAATCCCGACCGCGGCGTCGAACGCTGCGTGGCCGTGGTCACGCGCAGCGAGCATGAGTTTGGATTGGGAGGCACGCGATCATCCAAGTGGGCCAGCGACGCGCTCATGCTCGAGGATTGCATCTTGCTGGCACAAGGCATGAAATACAAATCGCTGTTCCATCAACTCCCCTATGGCGGCGCCAAGGTTTGCATCGAACTGACGCCCAACGCCGATCCGAACGAAGCCTACACTGCCCTCGGCGAATTCGTCGCCAACGATTGGCAGGAGTTGATCACGACGGAAGACATTGGCACCAGCCCGGCTCTCATGTCCATCATGTATCGCGTCGCCCCAGATCGCATCCTCGGTCGGCCTATCGACGACGGCGGCAGCGGCGACCCCAGCCCTTACACGGCCCGCGGCGTGTGGCAAAGCATCAAGGCCGCGGCGCGCCACTGGTTCAAGCGGCCTGCCGGCGAATTGGAAGGATTGCGCATTTTCGTGAAAGGCGTCGGACACGTCGGCACGGAAGTCGCTCGGCTCGTCTGGGAGGATGGGGCCGCCTTGTTCGTCACGGACGTCAATGACAAGGCCCTGGAGCGCTTTCGTGATAAACCTCGATGCACCGTGGTCGGCCTGGGTGAGATGCCTGAAATCGACCTCTTTTGCCCCTGTGCCAAGGGAGGGGAAGTCAGTGAATCCTTCTCTTGGCCTGGAGTAAAAGCCGTCGTCGGCGCCGCCAATAATCAGTTGACGAGCGACGAAGTGGCGAACCTTTTGCATCGCAAGGGCATCCTCTATTTGCCAGACTGGGCGGTGAACGGCGGCGGCCTCATCTCCGTCGCCGCGGAGCACATGAAAAAAAGCCGCGATTGGGCCATGCAGCGAGCCATGATGATCGGACAGCGAATGGACGAATTGTTGATCGAAGCGCTCAAGCGTAACGAGCCGCCCCTTTCGGTGGCTTACGACTTATGCGACCAGGATCGTGAAGTCGTTACATCGTAAAACCCGCGTTCACCCGCAGATTCACTGCAGGCAGACACCAGACGTGTCTGCCTTTTGTCATTCTCATAGACTTTCTCCATGACGAAAGACTCTTGGGTCCATCCCCCCTGTCGCAAAGGTACAAGCAGGCCATGAAGACGGAACTCCCCAAGCAATTCGATCCGCAGGAAGCTCAGCAGCATTGGCTCAAGCAATGGGCCGAATGGGGAACCTACCAGAGCGATCCAAACCCTCAGAAAAAACCCTTTACGATCGTCATTCCTCCTCCCAACGTGACCGGGGCGCTTCATCTGGGGCATGGCCTCAACGACACCATGCAGGATGTGCTCATTCGCTGGCGGCGCATGCAAGGCTTCAACGCGCTGTATGTGCCTGGCACGGATCACGCCGGCATCGCCACCCAAGCCGTGGTGGAAAAGCGCCTGTGGGAGACGGAGAAGAAAACGCGCCGCGACCTGGGACGCGAGGAATTGGTGCGCCGCATTTGGGTCTGGAAGGATGAATATGAGAAACGCATCCTCGATCAACTGCGGCAGATGGGCTTTAGCTGCGACTGGCGGCGCACCCGCTTCACCTTGGACGAAGTCTGCAGCCGGGCCGTGCGGCGAACCTTTTTCGAATTGTTCAAGCAAGGACTCATTTTTCGCGGGAAGCGGCTGGTGAACTGGGATACCCAGCTACTCACCTCGGTGGCCGATGATGAGACTTACGTGGTGGAAGTGAAGAGCGGTTTTTGGACCTTTAAATACCCCGTAAACGAAGTGCCTGGGGAGTTTCTCCGCTTTTCCACGACCCGGCCCGAAACCATGTTGGGCGACGCGGCCCTGTGCGTGCATCCAAACGATGCCCGCTATCAATCGCTCATTGGCAAAACGGTGACGCAACCGCTCGTCAAGCGGGTGATTCCCATCATTGCGGACGGACTGTTGGCGGATCCTGAACTGGGCACCGGCTGCGTGAAAGTGACGCCCGCCCATGACGCCAACGATTACGCCTGCTGGCAGCGGCACCCCGAAATTGGCATGATCAACATCCTCAATCCCGACGGCACGTTGAACGAGCACGCCGGCGCCTTCGCTGGCCAGGATCGTTACCAAGCCCGCGAGGCCGTGGTGGCGGCCATGGAAAATCTGGGATTGTTCGAAGGACGCGAGGATCGCACCATTCCGCTTAAATTCAGCGACCGCAGCAAGTCGCCGATCGAGCCGCTGCTGTCGGATCAGTGGTTCGTGAAAATGGGCGATGGCGCGGACGGGTCGCCCGGCTTGGCCCAAAAAGCCATGGACGCCGTGACCAGCGGCCAAGTGCGGTTCCATCCCGAACGGTACGCCAAGACCTACCTCGACTGGCTGGGCGAGAAACGCGACTGGTGCATCAGCCGGCAGTTATGGTGGGGGCATCGCATTCCCATATGGTATTGCCAGGCTCCGGATGACCTGGTGCGGACCTGGCGCCAGGCGCATCCCGAAGTCTTCGCCATGAAGGACGAGGAACATCAGCAATGGCTCCTTTGCAGCGAGACCGATTTGCCCCGCGATGCCCTGGGCGCGGACCATCCCCTTCGGCAAGACGAAGACGTGCTGGATACGTGGTTTTCTTCCGCTTTGTGGCCCCATTCCACGCTGGGTTGGCCTGAAGCCACGCCCGACATGGCCTACTACTATCCCACCGACGTGCTCGTGACGAGCCGCGACATTATCACCCTTTGGGTGGCGCGAATGGTCATGTTCAGCCAATTCAATCTCGGCCAAGTGCCCTTCCACCATGTCTACATCCACCCGAAAATCCTGGATGGCTTCGGCGAGACCATGTCCAAATCCAAAGGCAACGGCGTGGACCCCCTGGACATCGTGGGGCATTATGGCGTGGACGCTCTACGCTTCGGCTTGTGCCAACTGGCCACCGAAACCCAAGACGCCCGGCTGCCCGTGGCCAATGTGTGCCCCCATTGCCAATCGCTGGTGCCCGTGAAGGCGGAGCACATGTACATGCGGACCAAAAAGGTGACTTGCCCCTCCTGCAAGAAACCCTTCCGTCCGGGCGGCCCCTGGCCCGAACCCGATCCCGAACTGCCCACGGCCAAGCAATCCTCCGAACGCTTCGAGATGGGCCGCAATTTCGCCACCAAACTATGGAACGCCGCCCGTTTCATCCTCATGAATTTGAATGGCTATTCCGCTGACGTGCTCGACAACACCAAGCTGCCCATTGAAGACCGATGGCTTCTGAGCCGGCTCAAACTAACCGTGGATCAAGTCACCCTGGCCCTGGAACAGTACCGCATGAGCGAAGCCTCCAAGGTCCTATACGAATTCGTCTGGTCGGAATTCTGCGATTGGTATCTGGAAATGTCTAAGCCGCGGCTGAAGGACCCCAAGGCGCAAGCCGCCGTGCAACGCATCCTCGCGGGCGCGCTGGATGTGATCCTGCGGCTCCTGCACCCGATGATGCCCTTCGTGACCGAGTCGCTTTGGCAAGCCTTGGGGGAAGCCGCCCCGCGGCGCTGGAGCACGCCCCCCGACGCCATCGCCGGCAGCATTATGCGCGCCCCCTGGCCGCAGCTTCCGCAAGGTCTCCGGGAGGAAACCACGGAGCATCTGATCGGCCGGCTGCAGGACTTGATCCGCGCCGTGCGGCAAGCCCGCAACGAATTCCGCGTGGATGAGCGAACCGCCGTGGATTTGACCGTGAAGTGCAGCGACCATCACACCATGCAGCTTGGGATGCTGATCCCCTTCGTGCAGTCCCTGGCCAAGGTGAATCAAGTGAACCTGGGGCCGCAGCCGCCCACGCCGCCGGCCTCCGCTACGATCACCCATGCCGACTTCACCGCTTTCGTGCACCTGGAGGGGTTGATCGACGTCGCCGCCGAACTCAAGCGGCTAGCCAAACAAAAGCAGGACAAGGAAAAACAACTGGCCGGCGTGAAAGCCAAGCTTGGCAACGCCCAGTTCATGGAGAAAGCTTCCCCTGAGGTTGTGGAACAAACCCGAACCCAGGAACGCGATCTGCTCCAACAACTCGCCACCCTGGATGCCACAATCCAGCAGCTTGCACCTAGGCCCAACGCATGAAAACCATCCCTGGGTCCGCGCCATCGCCCTCCGCGACGCGCTGGGCCTGGGTCAGCGTCGGCCTCATGATGTTGATCACTCTCCTCTTCGGTACGGACCTATTCTCGCGACAAAACACCTTGCCAATCCTCTGGTGGATTCTGAGTTGGTTCGGCGGCGAGCCCGTCCGCGTTATTCCGCAATTTTCCGATCAGGAGGGGATGCTCCGCAAGTCGGCCCACTTCCTCGAATATGCCGCCCTCGCAGCCCTCTGGTATCGTGCCCTGGCACGCTGGCCCATCGGCGATCATTACCTCGCTTGTGCCGCCTTCGCCCTCCTGGCCACCGCGGCCTGGGCGGGGGTGGATGAATGGCAACAAGCCTTCGTCAGCCAACAACGCACGGGCAGCCTGGCTGACGTGGGGCTGGACGTCCTGGGCGGAGCGACCGCACTTGCCCTGATCGGCTTGGTCCGATTGATGCGGAAAATTTGAGTCGATTGCGTCAATGTTGGGTTACTAGTCCCGTGAAACGATCAAACGGCCCACCTGAAATATCTTCGGACGTAAACCATTAATCTGCATAGTCATGCGTCGATGATGACCCATAGTTGTGATCGTTTCACAGGAGGGGGGTGGGTGTGTGAAAAGCTCACCTCAATTCCCTACGCACCAAGCACATCAGTGTGTTTTCTACAGCGCCGTGAAATCCCTGGCGCCTGCGCGTTAAATCTGCAATACAAGCCCCGAGCGCGAGCGCGGGGTAACGCAGGGGGCTGACGCCCCCCGCTCATGAAAAAACGCAACCCCGCTCAACCAAAAAACGCTTGCCAGGGCGTGGCCGGTTGCCCAAAATGGCCGTTGATACGCCGCTTGAGGCCTTGCGCCTTCAAGGCCCGCGAACGATTGCTGGGAGATGGTCCATGTCCGCGCCGCAAGAACCCCCTCAACCGCTTTCCCCGGTCCAGCGTTTCAAGGAATACGAGGACCCGCATTACCACGATGAGGACGACCTGGGCAGCGTCGCTGCGGATGATGCAGCGCCCCACCGCCCTGCCCCGGCTCGCCCTGCGAAGCCCAAGCCTCGGATCATTCCCTCGCGGCGCCGTTTCGCTCCCGAGGATTAACCGTCTGACCGACCCACCCCAACAACGTGAGGTGCCCTTGTGCGCCCGAATCAACTGAAACGCGATCTCCGGGCGGGCCAGATCTGCCCGGGGACCTGGCTTTCCCTCGGCAATCTGTTGTCCGCTCGTTATTTGACCCGCGTCGGCTTCCGCTGGCTTACCCTGGACATCGAGCATGGCCCCTGGGATTGGGAATCGGCCTGCCATGCCTTCGCTCTGATCGCCGAGGCCGGCTGCGTGCCCCTAGCGCGCGTGCCCGCCAATCGGCATGAATACATCAAGCGGGCCTTGGACCTGGGCGCTCATGGCGTGATCGTGCCCATGGTGAATTCGGCCGAGGAAGCCCGGGCCGCCGTGGCCGCGGCCAAATATCCCCCCGAAGGCATCCGCAGCGTGGGCGGCAACGTCCACGCCCTCAATTTCGGCACGAATGCCGGGCAATATCTGCAGCATGCCAACGACGAACTGCTCGTGATCCTGCAATGCGAGCACATCACGGCCGTCGAACAAGCGGACGCGATCTTCAGCGTTCCCGGGATCGATGCCATCTTCTGCGGCCCCAACGACCTGGCCTGGAGCATGCGGCAACAACCCGGCGTGGCCCCGAAGGCCGAGGCCATCTTCGCGGCTCAGAACCAAATCCTCGCCGCCTGCCAGCGGCACCGCGTGCCCGCCGGCATTCATTGCTTCAGCGCCGAGGAGGCGGCCCGGAGGGCCAAGGAAGGCTGGCAATTTCTCGCCATCAACAGCGATTTGCGCTTCCTCCTGGACGGCGCGGTGGCGGCCCTCAAACCCTTCCGCGTCGGCATGACGGCGGAGGAAGCGGGGCAATATTAAACCCAAGGACCGAAGCCCGTGGTTGTCGTAGGCTCCCACTTGCTCAATAACTCACACCGAGGCGGTCACTCCGCCTTCAGGCAATAAAGCCATTGATTCGAACGCAGGAAAAGTTGCTTGCCACTCACCGCGGGGGTGGCGTTGAAGTCGGTATCATCCTCCAGCTTATTCACAGCGAGCAGATTAAAACTGGGCGAAGCCTGGAAGACGACCACGCCGGAGCGGCGCGTCGGTGCATAGATGCGGTCCTCGACGACGATGGGGGATGCGTAGACCGAACGGCCGCCCGCCCCTTGGATAGGGACTCGCTGATTGTAAACCACCTTGCCCGTGGCCGCCTCGACGCAGAAAGCGATGCCGGCTTCGTTGAGCCAATAGAGGTGTTGATCGACGATGACCGGGGTGGGGACGTAGGAACTTTCCCGAATGGTCCACAAGACGTGGGACGCGGTGACGTTGCCCGAGCCGCCGGCCTTGATGGCGATGGAGCCTTTGCCCTGATAGCCGCCAGTGCCGTAAATCACGCCGTCATGGGCCACGAGGCTGGGGCTGACGTTGCCCTTCATCGGCGCTTCCACATACCAAAGTTTCTTGCCGGTGGCGGGGTCGATCCCGATGACTTCATCCGGCATGGAAACGGCCAGTTCGGTCTTCCCCTCGGCGGTTTTGACAATGACGGGCGTGCTATAGCTGGAATCGAGTTTGGGCGTTTCGAGCTTCCACACGGTTTTGCCCGTCTTTTTATCCAAGGCCCAAATCGCCTTGCTTTCGCTGGCGGCGTTCACAATCACCATGTTTTCGTACAGGATGGGACTGCTGGCCGACCCCCATCGGCGGCGGTCGGACTGCTTGCCGACGCTGGTCTGCCACAAGTGCTTGCCGTCCATGTCAAAGGCCAGAACGCCCGACTTGCCAAAGAAAACGAAGACCGACTCCCCATCCGAGACGGGAGTGCTGCTGGCGTAGCCATGCTCGGCGATGAAGCCACGGAAGGGGTCTTCGGGTTGTTCAGCGCGAATCTCGGCGGACCACAGGATGTGGCCATCCGTCGACCGCACGCAGAGCAGCCAACGCTTGAGGTTCCTTATTTCGCCCGGCGAACCGGTGTTCATGCCGTAGCCGTTGTAGCAGGTCACGAAAATTTTCTCGCCGACGACGATCGGGCTGGAGGAGCCAAGCCCGGGCAAGAGCGTTTTCCAGGCCACGCCTTGCTGTTTGGACCATTGGAGCGGGGCCGAGGCATCGGCCGCCTTGCCGGTCAAGTTCGGCCCCCGGAATTGGGGCCAGTCGTGAGCCGCCGCCCAAAAGGCGCACATTCCCAGTCCGAGCAAACTAAGCAGTCCAAGGCGATGGTTCATGGGTACCCTTTCTGAGCCTGCGAATGGCTTGACACGATACCTATTAAACCCATCACTGGTTGGAAAAGCACTCGAATAGTCTGCTTCCCATCCCATTCTCATGAACGGCCGTCAGCGACCGGCTCGCCAATAGAGGCTTTTTGGTTCTTCCTCCTTGAATTCTAGCACCTTGCTTTGGCCATCGAGGGCCAGCCAAAAGACTTCCCAATCGCCGTCGACGTACCCATCCTTGGGCGAAGCGGCTTTTCCAGAAATGGCCCGACCGCCGAGGAAGGGAAAGGTGCAGACGAGCGCCTGGCCGTCGGGCCGCCAGGCGATCAATCGGGCCGCGTGGTTTTGCAAGCGGCTGGTCCAAGCTTTCGGCGGCTTGAGCAGGCGGGATTGCCGCGTTTCCATGTCATACAGTTCCACCGCGCCGAGGTGGTCCAATGTGCTGAGGGCGAGCCGCCGGCCATCGGGCGAGGGAGCGAATTCGAAGATGGTCTTTTGATGGAAGAGCGTCGTCTCCTTCTGTCCGGATCTGAGGATCAAGTCCTGCAGCCGCAGTTTCTTGCCCGTGCCCGGTCCCTCGGCCAAGAAAAGCAGATCACCGTTGGGCAGGAAGCGGCCCATGCACACGCCATGCCGCGCATGCGTGAGTTGTTCGACGGTGAAATCGGCCAGTTTCAGGGCATGGAGTTGCATGGTTCCCGAGCGCCGGCTCAAGAAAACGAGTGTTTCACTGATCGGCGACCAGATCGGCAGCATCGCCGTCGGTCCCGTGGCGGTCCATTCCTTGGTCAGATGCAGCGTTCTTTTGCCCTCGGCATCGCTCACGATGACGTGGAAGAACGGACCATGCGCCTGCTTGCACGTCATCTTGAATTGACGATTCGGCGACCAATGGACGTGCTCGGCGAGATGCCCCGCGCGCTGCAGCAAGCTGCCGTCTTCGGAAAAGGTGTAAGCGGAGACGTTGGTCTCGACGCACAAGGTGGTTTTTTCAAGCGATTGGCCGCGGTCATCCTGGACGGAAGGAGCGAAGCTGGCCAAGCCCAGGGTCAAGAAGAGGAAACAGCGAACCATCATGATGGGCCTCCTGTTCTGGCAAAGGAGAAAGCGACGCCGTGGAGTATACCCATCCCTTAGATTTGTCGATGTAACAAACAGGTAACAAGCCGACCGACAGGCTCGGCCAGGCGGCGAGCGCGGAGACGCGCACCATAGCTGGAGTGCCGGGCGGACCTTCGCTCAGCGTTTAGGCCCGCCATCGAGGGCGTTTTGCAGGAAATAAATGAACGAGTCGACGTTGTTGATCGCTCCGCCGACGCTGCCCCAGAAGAGGATTTTCCCATCGGGCAGCGGCTCGAGGATGACGTAGAGAGGCAATTCCAGGGTGCCGAAGGCTTGCTGTTCGAATTCCTTGTTCAGGTCGCCCTCTTCGTCCCGGCTGTCGGTCGTCAGTTGGACTAACTCGAACTGGCTCATCAACTGCTTGACCCGGGGAATGGGAAAGACATTGTGCTCATTGAGCCGGCAATTGGTGCAGACGATGCCCGTAAAGTCGATGAAGACGAGCTTGCGCTGCCCGGTCATGCGATGGTGATAGACGGCGTGCTTGACGGCCTGGTCGAGATTGCCGGTCCAGGGCAGTTCGCTGCGTCCCGAAGAGGGTTCATCCAGCAGAAAGGCGTCGATCCAAGCGAACAGGCCGCCCGCGGGCCGTTGCCGATGGCTGTCTTGGCCGTGCTTGAACAATCCTGGGGTCATGTAAAACGCCAGGGCCAGGAAGACCATCGCCAGCATCAAGCGCGGCACAGACAGATGCTCGCTCGGCGAATCGTGAGGCAGGCGGAAAAAGTTCAGCAGGTAAAGCCCGGCCATGAGGCTGATGGCCACCCACAGCCCCAGGACAAGATCGTAGGTGAAAAAGACCGCCGGGTTCCCCTGCAAGAGGCTCAGTTCGCCGGCGCGGATGAACTTAAGGGCCGCGGCTACTTCGAGGAACCCCATCACGACCTTGACGCTGTTCATCCACGAACCGCTGCGCGGCATCTTTTTCAGCATTCCCGGAAACAGGGCCAGGAAGAAAAAGGGCGCGGCGAAGGTAAAGGAAAAGGCAAACCCGCCCAGGAAGGTCTCCCACAAGGGGCGCGCGTGCGTGCTGGTGCCGGCGAAGCTGCCCAGAAACGGGGCCACGCAAGCGAAGCTGATGATCGTAAAGGTCAGGGCCATGAAGACCGTGCCGACCGTGCCGCCCCGGCCCTCCCTGGAGGAGGTGAACCGCGAGAGAAACGAGGGCAGTTCGATCTCATACATGCCGAACAGGCTCAGGGCGAAATAGACGAACAACGCGCCGATGAAGAAGTTCATCCACGGGTTTTGGCTCAGCCACTGCATCGTGGCCAGCAGAAAGACGGCCGAGAGGGTCAAAATGCCCACGATCGTGCCGGTGTAGACCAGGGCCAGGTACAAGGGGCGATGGTTCTGGCTTTCCGATTGCTTCAGGAAAAAGCTGACCGTGATGGGGATCATCGGAAACACGCACGGCGTCAACAGGGAAATGAACCCCCAAAACACACCCGCCAGGACGAACTGCCAGATGCCGCTTTGCGAGGTCGAGATGGCGTCGTTGGCCCTGACAATGCGGCGGGTAATGTCGTCGTAAACCGCCTTGAGCTTCGCTGGTTCCAAGCCCGACCGCAAGACGCCGGTCGACAGGCCAGGCACGCCGGTGTCGACGGTGGGCGGCGGCGTCGGCGACGTGGTTTCCGGTCGCGTCGGCTGCGGCGCCGAGGCGGACGGCGGGATCGGCGCTTCGTCCGTCACCGTGAGCTTGAAGCTGTATTTCTCAGTCCGGGGGACGCAAAACGTGGTGCAGACTTGCGTGTCCACCCGCACGGCCACCTCGTATGTCCCCGGCGCGACGTCCGTTTTCACCAAGAGTTCAATCTCGATCTCCGCCTTTTTCTCATACGTTTCCAGGGCCTGGATATTGAGGGCCTGCTCGGGGGCCACATGATCGGGAGGCGTTTGCTTGAACTGCCCCGTCGGCACGACCGCCGTCGAGGTGACGCGAATGGCAGTGACAAAACTCTCGGCGTTGGGATCACTCTGCTTGTAGGGATAGGTGTGATAGCCTGGCGCGGGGGTGAGGATCGTCTTGAACTTGACCACCGAGCCGCGACGGGCTTGCAGCGGTTCGAGGAACCCTTCGATCTTCAACTGCTGTTCCGGGGTCAGGCTTCCGCCCTGCGGCTTCATGCCCGTGGGGTTGAGTGGATTGTCGAATCCTTGGCCGCGCAGCAGGGTTGGCCCCAAGATCATGCCCGCCACGACCCATCCGATCCACGCCGATCGCCGCATCCAAGAAAGCATGCTATCTTCCTAATACATGGGAGGGACATCCGCAAAGTCCATCGACTCCGCGCCAGATTATTTATAGAGGCTGCCACCGGATGATCGTCCAGCCTTTGCTCCGCGCCTTGGCTTTAGTTCCTTTCCACCAGGTCCGTCTCCAGATGAAACGTACGCTCCGCGGCATCCGGCTTCAGCTTGATCGGCACCTTCCAGATCTGCGATTTCACGAAGCACAGCCCTTCGTTGTTCGTGAGGCACGGGTAAAAGACCAGCGAGATCTTGAGGTTGCTGGCGCCGGCCAAACGTTCCGCGGGCACGGTCAGGGCCACCTTTTCCTGCGACGCCGCGGTGCCGAAGGTTTCAAAGGCTTCCGTCATCTGGTCCGCCTCGATCAGGTAGCCAATGGGCGAATCGGTATTGAGCTTCATCTGCGCGGCCAGGCGGATCGTCAGATGAAAAGTGATCTCGCCCTGAGCGGGCAAAGTGATTTCCTTGACCGACTTGGTGCTGGCATTGAGGAACGATGGCCGCGAGGAAACGGGCGCCTGCGGCGGGGCGACGTCCTGCAGGGTGAGCGTGCGGACCTGTTTCGTCTTGAGATCGATCACCCGGATGGCGTGGTTGTTGGTGTCGGCCACGTACAGTTCATCCCCGGCCAGGCTCAAGCCGGCCGGTTCGCTGAAGCGCGGCGGTTCATCCTGGAGGCCTGGCTTGCCGTCGCCCAGGAACGTCCTGCAGTCCTTGGACTTGGGATCGATGATCTTGATCTTGTTGTTATAGGTGTCGGCGACGTACAGCTTGCCCTGATGATGGACAACGGCCAAGGCATGCTGCAGGAGGGCGGCCTTGCCCGCGCCGTCGCGGTCGCCAAAGTTGAAAAGGCCCGTGCCGACGATGGTTTGCACGACGCCGTTGGGGTTGAGGGCGACCCGGCGAATGGCGCTGACCTCCGAGTCGGCGACGTAAAGCCAGGTGCCATCCGTGGACAGCCCGCTAGGCTGGGAGAACAAAGCCTCGGCCAAGGGGCCGTCCTTGATGTTTTCCTGCCCGTCGCCAGCATGGGGATAAGCGATCTTGGTGCTGAGATCGATGCGCCAGATTTGATGGTTGCCGGCGAGGGCGACGTACAGTTGGTCGTCCACCAGGCACAAGTCCCAGGGGCTGTTGAGCACGGTCAGCAGCACATTGGCCGGCCCCGCTCGCGGCGTCCACATCTGTTTGCCGTTGCCCGCGAAGGTGGAGACGGTGCGATCCTTCAAGTTGATCTCGCGGATGACGCAATTGCGGCGATCGGCCACGAACAATCGCTCGCCCCAGAGGGCCAGCCCTTGCGGATCATCAAAGGTCGCCTTGTCGAAGCTGCCATCCTTCTTGCCGACGTCGCCGGTGCCGATGACGTCGATTTTTTTCCCGTTGAGGTCCGTGATGATGATGCGATTATTCGAGCTATCGCTGATGAAGAGCCGCTGGCTGGCCTTGTCGGCGAGCAGTTTGCCCGGATAGTAAAGCGGGGCTTCATGGTTCGCCTTGGTCGTTTCCAAGTCGAAGGCCAGGGGCGTTTCATTCAGGGTCTTCTTGGCGCGGTGAGTTTCGATCAGCGAACGGATGTTCTCATCGAGGATATCGAGCTTGCCCTCGCCGCTCATGCCCATGACCAGCTTGCCTTCCGGATCGATCAGCCGAAACGTCGGCCAGGCGTTGACCAGGTAGGCGTCCCAAATTTTATGCTGATGGTCGTTGACAACGGGGTGCTTGATGTGGTAGCGCATGATCGCCTGGCGGATATTCTTGGAATCCTTCTCGGCGGTGAACTTGGCGGAATGGACGCCGATGACGACCAACTGATTGGCATATTTTTCCTCGAGCTTTTCCAGATCGGGCAGGATGTGCATGCAATTGATGCAGCAGTAGGTCCAGAAATCGAGCAGGACGATCTTGCCGCGAAGATCCTTGAGCTTGAGCGGCGTTTTGGTGTTCATCCACTCCATGCCGGAAGGAAATTCGGGCGCGGGGGCGTTGAGGGCGGCCCGCCGGCCTTGCCAAACGCTGGGTTCCATGGAGTTACCCCAAGGGTTGCCAAGAGAGAGCAGGAGTGCTCCTATGACCATGATCAAGAGCCTGCGGCTGCGATTTCCCGGGACCAGGCAAGCGGCGCTCGATGGGTTCACGGATCGACTCTCCTGATTAAGGATGAATGCCCTAGCCTTTGCCGACAATCGATAAGAAAGCAACTCTGTTACGCTCATCTTAGGCAAGCGGTTTGCTCCTTGGGATGAGCGAACGACGAGGAATTGGATGGACGTCCTCTGGTTCAGGTTACACCATATCTGTGCAAAGTGTAAGCGGATTCCACCCGAATCAATAGGATGGATGAGGCGTCGTCTGGCTCGCTGTTTGCACCATGTCCTTAAACAGAGGGGCACGCATCAAGGAGATTGCCATGCCAGAACATCACACGCTCACCATTCGCGGACATCCCATCTCGTTTCACATCTACGTGGAAAACGCTCGTTCCGAGGCCAAAGTCCATGATTTAGAGCGTTTCTTGGCCCGGCTGCCCGATCAACATCTGGCGCTGCTTTATCCCATCTTCATCATGAACAAGAAGCCAGGGGGCAGAAACGGCGGCGGCACCTGGCCTCCCGAACTAGTGGCGGCCAGCTTTTCTACCACGGCGCAAATGCGCAACACGGGCGTTCCCTACGAGGACATCGAACAATATGCCGTGACGCCGGGCTTGGGAGTGATTGGCTTATCCAAGGATCGCTGGGAGCGGCCCATGGGTCGTTTGGAGTTCACGCTATTGCATGAAGTTGGCCATGTCATTCATCTGCGGCTGGGACTGATCCCCGCCCGCGCCACGGCCGCCGATTTTGCCGGGATGAACACCAATCGCTGCGGCGATGGGAATATGATGGCGCGGCGCGTCGTGGAATGTTATGCCCGCTACATTTGCCGACCTTCGGCGGTCTACCATGAAGTGCCCGAAGGCGAACGGGCCGCCGCGGTCAACGCCAGGCTCATTCGCCACCTGCGATCGGCCCCGGCCTTCCACGACGTCCCGGCAAGCTGGAATCCGATTTAAGGCCGTAATGGATTGGGAGTAGAACGGAGCAGGCTCAAGATTTATCGGGAACCACGCGAATGGGAGGTTCCCTGGCTCGGCACGTTGTATCGCGCCAGATCGATCTCCGGCGCCCCCACCGTCGGACGCACAAAGCTGTTCATGGTTTGGTTGGTCATCAGACTGGGCGGGTTGACCTGGCAGCCATCCAGCGTCAATTTGAGCGTCGTCTTGTCGATGCCGCTGCGCAAGGTCATGCGGTAAGGGACCACGAATCCCTGCACGCTTTGATATTCGTGAATTTCCGCGACCCAAAGCTCCTGCCAATCGTCGCGTCCCTTGCCCTGGCTGACCTTTTGCACCAATTTCTGCATCAAGATGCGTCCCGCGTTGGGGCCGCGCGTCGCCACGACGATGACCTTGTAAATCGGCTGCCCCTGGGGCGAAGGCATGGGGCTGATCAATTCGATGGCCTGATTCCCCAAGGGTCGAAGTTGGTACTGGTCATGGGGGTTCAGTTCTTGCACGCACAACGCATCGGCGACCCACTCCGGCTGCACGCTGAGGGGCGAGGCCGAGCCTTTGCCATAGTCGGAGTAGGAGCAATGATACAAGGCCCGCGGTTCGCTGCGGTTGATGAAGAACCAGAATTCATTGTCGTTTGAGCCGAAATCGGCCTCGGTCTTGCGCAGCGCCTCGGCCACGAGGCGGAAGTTGCGCGGCTTTTGATACAGCAGCATGCCCTTGAGGGAATACTCGTTCAGACCGCCTTGGCTCGCCTTGATGCTCAGGTCCTGCGCTTCGAGAGCTTTCACGGTCTGGGCTTGCTGGTTGAGATGCGCGACCAGTTCGGCGCTGCTGGGCGCCGTGGAAGTCAAGTGCGGGGCCGCGGGTTCGGGCTTGGGATAAAAGCGCGCCCCCGGGCCGTTGGAGCAGCCCGCGGCCGCGAGCATCCCCAGGGCGACGCCGGCCCCGATCCCGATGGCACGACAGAAAGCGAACATCACGTGGTTCCCAAAAGCGACTCGATTTCCGCTTGCACTTCGCTCGTTTGATCCTCGGACAGTTGAGGATCAAACACCTGGTGAACTTGCTTGGTCCGCGCTTCCCGCAACACGAGCCAAGACCCTTTTTCATCCCGCTGGATCGCTTCGAACCGCAGCCGTTTGCGCCTCATGAGCAGCAGCGCCAGGACATAGCGAAACGCGATCTGTCGCGGTTCCTGGCTCGCTGACGAACGTTCAAAGCAATCCCACAGCAGTTCGAGGTTGAGCGCCGGCTTGGCTGCGGCCGCGGCGGGCGCCACGCGGGTTTTCCAGAAGCTGAAGGCTTGCTCCGGCGGCCCGGTCCAAGCGTCGGCACTGATGTCCTCGCGCACCCATTGCCCGTCGCGCTCGTACAGGACGCTGTAAATCCATTCACCCGGCTGCAAGGCTCGGCCGGTTCGGGCACATTGCCGCGAACTGCCTTGTATTTGATAGATCACCTCGACCTCGTCCTCTTCAAGTATCAACCGGCCTCTCGGGCAAGGCAAGCTTTTCCCATCTCGCCGATCCCTGGAAATGGAGGATGCTGGCAAGATGTGCCGACTTTAGGCTTCTGACCAGGTTCAAGACGGGGTCAGGCCCGTCGGTTGGGCCGTTGGCGCGGTTGGGGCATGACAGCGGTTTGCCGCGGCCACGCTCGAACTACCGCTGCAGCGACTTGCGGATGAGGGTCGGCCATTCCGGCCCCCAGCCCGTCCACTGCTCCGCCACCAGACCTTCGCGATCGATCAACACCCAAGCGGGCGTGGCGGTCACGCCATAACTCAAACGCAGCGATGTACCCATCACGACGGGGAATGTCAAGCCGTGCTTGTCTTTCACCGGCTTCCAGTCCTCGGGGCGCGGCGAGTGGAGCACGCCCAACACATGATAGGAGCGTTTCGGTTTAGCCGCGCCTTGAGCCGCTGCTGCTTGGTCCGCTGCCGCTTGGTCGACGGCTTCCGGCAGCGCTTCCCGATACAGTTGTTCGAGGAACGGCAGCACTTCCGCAGCCGTGGCCGACTTGGGCTGGAAGAAGACGAGCAACACCGGCTGCCCGCGCATCCCCCGCAGGGAATGGGTTTGTTCCTCGTCGATATCCTGACAGATGAACTCGGGGGCCGGCTCGCCCTCGATCAGACCCGGTTTTTTGTTCGCGGAACCGTTGGCCGCCGCGACAGGGGGAACCCATTGCCGGCGGCCGCCGGTGAGTGCTAGTTCGCGCGTCTTGAGCAGCGACTCGCGGTAGGGCGTGGCGGGAAATTGCTTTTGGAAGCCATCGATCCGCTTGACGATGGCATCGAGCAGCGCTGCTTGCTTGGCGTCCTTGGCTTGACTGGCCTCCTGGAGCTGCTTTTTGGCGAACAAGGTCTGTTCGATTTCCCGGTGGCGATCCTCGAAGAGCTTCCCCTCATACACAATGTGGCGGTTCAATTCATAGCTCGTCGTCATGCGATAGGTGACGTCGCGATGGGCGGCATGGCGGCGCTCATGCACGCGGAGCACTTTCTGCGTCAGGTGCGTGCGGGGATGCACCCAGACGGTGGTCACGCTTCGCCAACCATGGCGATCGCCGCGGGGTTGGGTCCATTCCGGCGACTCTTGGGTCCATTGCAGTTTGCGATGCACCGTGCCATGGAGCGTTTCGTTGTCCAGGATTTCTCCATGCAGGACCGGCTCGCCCGGTTCGGTGAAATCCCACGTCATGCCCTTGGTCCACGGATGGGGGGGTTGTTTGAAGAGAAAGCCCGTTTCCCAGGTTTCCGGGCCTTCGGTCTCGCCGTCGATGCCGCCGGAGACCGCCGCGGCCAGTTGCCCTTGCGCCGAGAGCGGCCCCAGTTCCAGCCGAATGGATGACGCTTCCGTTTGGCCGTTTTTGCCCACCTGCGTCAAGCGCGTTTGAAAGACGGCCTGGGCCGAGCCTTGCGCATCCACGCCGAGGATAAACAGCAAGCATTCGATCCGATATTGCTTGAGGAAACGCGAGCCTTGGCTCCGGCTTTCTTCTTCAACCGTGCCCTGATAAGCCAACTCCATTCCCTTGACCCAGCGTAGACCTGGGGCAGGGACAGTTTCTTCCCCACCCGACTGCCCCGCCAATGGAGGCAGGGCGATGAGGAGCGCTCCTCCAAAAACGAAGAGCAAACCCCCAATGACCTGGCCCGGCCAAGAAGTCAGCATGTGCATCCACCCTTGCGGTTGGCGTTGCGTGAATAAGGCAAAAGACCGTGGTTCCCATTCGGTCAAGCGTGGAAGCATGGGCAAGGATGTGGATGGGACCAGGGGGCATTATAAGCGATGCGCCGGTTTCCACAAGCGCAGTCCGGGTGGCGGACCGGCGGGCAGGCGTTTCGCGGCGGCCGCCCTAATCCGGCTTGATCGTGGGCAGATCGATGGGATCGAGCTGAAACGATGACAGCCGGGGCGGATCCTGAGCCAGTTCATACCCCGGCGGCAATTCGATGCGAATCGGTTCCTCCGCGTGGAGGCCCGATTGAAACTTGCGCACCGTCAGGTTGACGTAGGCCGAGACGACGGGCTTCACTTCCGTGTTGGGGCCGCGAACGCGCAAGGTGATCAGGCCTGATTGGTCGGAGGTGAACCGCGGACGAAACGGGAAATTGGCCGGGCAAAGGAAATGCACAGGGACGTCTTTCAACTCATGAATCTTCCGCGGCCCCTTGACGACGAGGCTGACTCGAACGCTGCTGGGTTCCGTGTGGATGATGGCGCCGCCGAGCTTGTTCACCAAGTTTAACTGGAAGGGCGCGACGACCTGGTCCCCCTGGTCGTTCTTGAGGTCGTTGCGCGGGATGTACAGTTGGGTGGGGATCGCGGTTTCCAGGTCCAAGACTTCCTTAGGCCCGCGCACCAGGACCGAACTGGGCTCAATGGTGATGCGGTCCAAGGCTTGCTCGCCGGTGTGCTGCAGCTTGATGGGCATGCGTTTTTGGATGATGCGCCGCACGCCGATTTGCAAGCGGCTTTTGTATTCCGGGATGACCGCTTGCACGCCCGTGGGAAGCGAGAGGCCGACGAGGTCGATGCGCATGGGGACTTCCAGGGTGGCGAGCCGGGTGTCCTGCGCCTTTTCATCGGGAATAACGACAGTTTGATGCAGCTTCAGGGTGCCCTGCCGGACCAGGTTGCGCACTTCGCGGATGCGCGAGGGCGGCCCGGCAAAGGAAACGGGCACGTTGTAGGGTTCATCGCGCTCCAATTCGAATTGCTCGTTTTGATTGCTGGCCAACTGAACCGTGAGCGGAATTTCGTGTTCGTACTGCTCCTGATCCCGACTGCGGATGTAGACCCACACCAGAAAGCCCAATCCCAAGGCGATGATCGGGGTGATGATCCGGTCGAACATGGAAGAGCCTCCTTCAAGTCATGCGGGGCCGCCCGCGGGTTTAGGCGGCCATCGCGGGAGGAGTGATGCCATGCAGTTCCGCCGCCAGCCGCCGCGACAACAGCTCGCGGGGCACGGGATCGAGCCGGCCGCCGCTGGCGACCGAAATGCGCCCCGTCTCCTCGCTGACGACGACGACCAGGGCGTCGGTTTCCTCGCTGATGCCCAGGGCGGCCCGGTGCCGCATGCCTAGGTGGCTGGCCCCCAGGGGCGCCTCGGCCAAGGGCAACTGCGAGGCGGCCGAGGCGAGCCGATTCTCGACGATAATGACGGCACCGTCGTGCAACGGGCTGTGTTTGTTGAAGATGGCCCGCAGCAGCCCCACGCTCACTTCGCTGTCCAGCTTCTCGCCGCTGTTGATGTAGGCGGACAGGTTGACGCTCCGCTGAATGACGATCAAGGCGCCCGTGTAATCCCGCGACAGGGCCTCGGCGGCATCGGCCAGACGGTCCACGATCGGCTCTTGACCCTGGCCAAACATGCGAAACATGCGATACCGCCCCAGCATCAACAGACCCCGGCGAATCTCGGGCTGAAAAATGACGATCAGACTGAGCAGCGACGCCGTGAGCAGGTAATCCAGGATTTTGCTGAGTTCCGTGAAATCGAAGCTGGCGACGATGACTTGCAGCAACAAGATGAAACCAGCCACCACGATGCCCAGGCCGCGCACCATGCTGGCGCCGCGCGTGCTGCCCACAAAGCGCAACACGCCGTAGATTACCAGCGACAAGATGCCAATTTCGACCAGGTCGCGCGTGCCGATGGACTCATATAAATGGAACAGGCGTTCGGTCAAGGGTTCCCCCTCCTTGACGGCGATCACCAAGCGGCGATGCGCTGTGTTAATCTTTCCGGATCCCCCCGGGCGGGATCGCGGACTTTCCGCGTCGGCCCGCGGCCCCCGGCGCGAATCCTTTCAAGCACCGGCTTCGGCTGGCCAATTCTCCACGGCTAGAAACGTCGTCATGGCGTCGTGAATGGGCTGAATGCGGTGCACTCGTGCTATCTGTACGCTGCCATGGGCGATCGCTTGCAACAAAATTCCAACCGTGCCGTGGTCGCCTCGTTCAACGGCACCAGATTGTCCGAGGAGGCGGTTTAGGAAACCTTTGCGGGACACCCCCAGGCACATCGGCCGGCGGTCCCGTCGCACTTCCTCCAATTGCGCCAGCAAGGCCAGATTGTGACTTTGTTTTTTCCCAAACCCAATCCCTGGATCGATGGCCATGCGTTCCGGCTCTATACCAACCTTCTCCAAGCTTGCCAACCTCTCTTGGAGATAATCCCCGACTTCCCGGACGACGTCCGCATAATGTGGGTCTTCTTGCATCGTAGCAGGTGTTCCCTGCATATGCATCAAGATTAAACTCGCCTTGGCCGCCAAGGTGACGCTGGGCATTTCTGGATCGCCCGTCAAGGCGGTCACGTCGTTGATAATCCCCGCGCCGGCGTCGCAAGCGGCCCGGGCCACGGCGGCCTTGGAGGTGTCCACTGAGAGCGGAATCCGCGTCTGGCGGGCCAGGCCGCGAATGACCGGAACCACCCGCCGCAGCTCTTCCTCCACGGGAACGGGCAAGGAGCCTGGCCGCGTCGATTCCCCGCCGACGTCGAGCAGGTCCGCTCCTTCCTCGACGAGCCGCAAGCCCTGTTCGATGGCCTGCTCGGGATGAAAAAATTGCCCCCCATCCGAAAAGCTGTCGGGCGTCACGTTGACGATGCCCATGAGCAGGGGCCGGCGTCCGAGGTGATAGACGCGGTCGCCCACGATCCAGGTGAAAACCTTAGGGTCAGCCACGAGGCAAATATCCTGCTGCAAATCCGATCAATTAACTGAACTGACAAGAATGGCTTTCGTCCGATCCTTCCCCAACCAGCGAACCATGGCGGACCGGCCCACAAGACGATCTATTTCAGTTTACCATGGATCCTCGAGGATATGCACGATTTGCACGGCCATTTCCTGGATGACTTTTTGCCGGGCCGTCGCGTAGGATTCGCCGATCTCGGGAGTAAAGCCAGCCGTGCGCTGCAGCAAGAGCGGGGCGTGATGCGGCAGGATCATGGGCTGCATCGGATCCGGCGGCGGCGGAATGGCCGGCAGCACGTCCTGCCCCGGGCGCATCAAATTGGCCCCCGTGCGGCAATCGTGAAAGATGATTTCCACGCCCAAGGTCAGTTCCGCGTCGCGGACTTCGTTCAACTCATTTTGCAGGATGGGGCGCTTGCCCAGCATGACGATCGTGCCGAGCAACTCCGCGTCCGCCTCGCCGCTCTGAATGACGCGCCAGGGCGTGGTCTGGTGGATGCGCTGCACGACGGCCTGAGTCATCTCGAATTCGATATCGCGGACCATGGTGCGATTGCGAAAAATGGGCACCCGCACGGTCTTGATGCCGTCGCAATGCCGCGGCCCCACGGTGTAACCCAGGGCAGTCACCACGCCGTTCTGACTGCACGCGGACACGCCCACGGCCATCATGGCCAGGAGCAGTCCCAGCAGTCGCAGCTTCGGTGGGATTCCTCGCATCAAACGCATCCTTGGACGGAGACTCGATTCGCCTGGCCTGCCGCCGCGGCTAGGACGACTCCTTGACGGACATCATTTCCACGTGGATTTTGTCGCGCATTTCCTCGATCCGCTGCAGCGCCTTGTCCGCCCAGGTCGTGCCCGGATAGCGGCGGCGCACGATTTCATAATAGAAATAGGCGGCGCCGGGATGATGGGTGCGGCGATAAAACTCGGCGATGCCATAATCCTTCGCGGCCTGCTGATCATGGATTGAATAGAGCGTTCGCTCCAGGAAATCCTGCTTGTCGCGCAGCTCGGGATAGCTCCGCAAGGCGGTGTCCACCATTTGCCGCGCCTCGACCAGCTTGCGGGCGTCGTAGTCCGGCCCGCCGACGAGGTGAATCTTCGATTGGATGGCCAGTTCCAAGGCCGCGGGGGCCAAGGCCGACTTGGGATAGTTTTCCACGAGCAGGGAGTAAAACGTGTCGGAATCATCGTAGCGTTCGCGGAAGAAATTGATGCCGCCCGCCCGATAAAGCGCCTCGGGGGCCGAGGTGCCCAGGGGGTCTTGCATGTAGATCGCCTGGAAGGACTTGAGGGCATGCCCCTCGACGTCGAACGTCGGTTTTTCCTGCTCGAAGGAGATGATCGAGGGCATCACGAACCAGCGTTTGCCTTCCGAGTAATCCTGCCATTCCTGCATGGCCCGTTCGGTGTCCTTGAGCCAATAACTGGCGATTTCATATTGCCGCTGCACCGCTTCGGCGCGATAGCGGGTGCTCGGGAAAGTATTGACCAGTTTGGCGAACAGATCGCGGGCCTTGGGGTATTTGCGGCGCTGATAGAGACATTCCGCCTCGTGATACAAACATTCCTCGAGGACTTCGAGATTCTTTTCCTTCTCGGCCCGCTTGCCGAGCCAGCGGAAGACTTTTTCGGCATCCCCGTATTCCCCGCGTTGGAACAGAATCTTGGCCGAGGCGCAATCCCCCGCCAAGGTGCCTGGCTGCAGCGCTTCTTCCTGACTCCAGTGCCCGGCGCGGAGGATGACGTCGCCCGACGGCGGCGGCAGCTCCACGCGCGGCTTGGTCACGTCGTAGAACCAATCCGGCGCGTGCACGGTCTCGCACCCGGCAGGAATGAGCACCAGCCAGCAGGCGGCCAGTCGCGCCAACCAGCGCATGCCCCATCGACGCCCCGTGCCAGGGTTCGACGGCGTTGGCCGGCGGTCGATTTCCTGTCCCACCGTTTGCTTCATCTTCATGATTCGCTCCCCAGATACGCCATCAGGCGCGGGCGCCGGCCCAACAAATAGGTGATCGTCTCGTTGAATACGCCGCGCATCTCCCGCATCACGTTCATCGCTTCCTGGATCGGTTCGATCGCTTCCCAAGCCATCCATTTCCGCAGAGCCATCCACGTCGCTTCCATGATTCGCACCTGCCCTCGCGGCGTCACGCGGCACCGCCCGCAGATCATGCCGCCCGCCGCCGCGCTATACGTCATCGTGGCCGCCGCGGCCAAGGGTTCGCGGCAACCGGCACATTCCGTCCATAATGGAGCGTATCCCAATTCGCGCAACAGGCGGCTCTCCCAGGCCATCAACCATCCTGGCGTGGTTCCTCCGGGCAGCCCCAGCCGCTCCAGGATGGCCACGCTCGCGTCGAACAGTCCCGGATGCGGATCATGATCCTCCGTCAAGTCGCTGAGCAATTCCGCGATGTAATAACCGGCGTACAAGGCCGACAAATCCCGGCGCAGTCCTGCAAAACGCTGCTCCACGCGAGCTTCGGTCAACAAGTCCAAACCCCCGGACGTTTTGCGGATGAGGACGATACTGCAAAGCGATAAGAGGTCAAGAGCAGATTCAAAGTTGCTCTTCGGCCGCCGCGCCCCCTTGGCCAGGACGTGGATTTTCCCCCATTCGCGGGTCCATAGCGTGGCGATGCGGCTCGTCTCGCTGTAGTCCGTTCCACGCACCACCAATCCCAGGGCTTTTTCCGTGGCCACGCCGATTCCCATCAAGCATGAGAAGAAAGAACCACCATGGCCCATTTTCACCGGGCAGGCCAATTTCGCCAAACTGTTTTGTTGATGCGGACGTTCTGACTCGCGGTTTGCTACGATGCGGTTTCGATGGTCCGAAGTCAACCCAACCAGCCAGTTTTGCGGAGGATGCCCTGCTCCACGATTGAGCGCTCGGCCGCACGGTCAACTTTTGATCGGCTACATTCTCTTAGGGGCTTGTGGCGGCCGCCGCTGCTTTCGGTTAGCATGTGGTCAGAAATCTGCTACAGGTTAGCTCCCTTTTCTGCGCGTTCCGAGGAGGAAATCGCCATGGCCAAGGTGATCCCCATCGCCAAACGGATCCCGGCGCAGGGACATCCGCCCAAACAAATCGAGGAGTTCATCGGACTGGTGAACAGCGGCACGGATGACGTGAGCATCGCGCGGATGATCAGCCCCCAGGGCTGGACGGAGCCAGGCCAGGTCGGTCAGTTTCGGGAATTCACGGTGGTGCTGCGCGGCATGGTGCGCGTGGAAACCCGGACCGGGACGATGGATATCCTCATGGGACAAGCGGTGGTCGTTGAACCCGGAGAATGGGTTCGTTATAGCACGCCCGGTCCCGAAGGGGCGGAATACGTGGCCGTGTGCATGCCGGCCTTTTCCCCGCAGCGGGTGCAGCGCGATGCATGAGCGTCAGCGACCTCGATCCTCTTCCTTCGCCGATCATCACATCTTCACAAGGCATTCCATCGGCAGCCGCTTGGCCTTGCCGCGTTTGGCCATCTTGTTCATAATGGCCCGGCCCCTGGTTTTCATCAGGGGATAGCCACGTCATTCCTTGGACGCCTCAGGGAGGGGGCCATGCCCGAGCTTTCCGACAAACAACAGCGATGGGTCCTGCAAGCGCTGCGCCAGGCTTTGATCACGCCTCAAGGCATGCCGCTGCACGCCGCGCGGCAGCAGCCCGGGCTTTTCCCCAATCAGGCCGCGGCCAAGAAAGCGGCCCAATGGTGTCTGGAATTTGGATTGATCGCTCCCGTGGATGAAGCCGCGGAACAGGTCAAGCCCGCGCCCTCCACCCTGTGCGGCATCACGCCCCGAGGCATGGCCTATCTGCTGCGGGAAACCAGCCCCCGCCAGGTGGTCGAGCACCTGTTGCGGGCGCTCGAGCAGCGCGGCGGCCAATTGAGCCAGCTCATCGAATCCGTCCAGGAATGCCGGACCAGCCTGGATGGACTGCGCGGCGTCATTCAGCAGCTCCAGCGGCAGCTTCCCAGCCAGATTCCCACGCAGCCGCCCGCGCCCTCAGCCGGGATCGATGGCTCCCATGGCGGGGAGGCCAGCGCATGGAGTTCGCCGCGCATCTCCGCCTCGGCCTGGGGTTCCTACCCCATTGAACTCGCCGAGGCCACGCAAGTGGCCGTCGTCGCGGAACCTTTGCTGCAGCATCTCGAGGAATGGCAAAAACAGCATCCCCATGCCGACTGCCCCTTGCCCACCTTGTATCAACATTTGCAGCAGTCGATGCCCTTTTTGACCATCGGCCTCTTCCACGATCAACTGCGGCAGTTGCAGCAGCAAGGAGCGGTCCAGCTTCATCCCTGGACAGGCCCCTTGACCGAACTGCCCGAGCCGGCCCTGGCGATGATGGCGGGGCATGCCGTTGTTTTCTATGTGCGAACGACGCCGGAAACCCATGGATAACCCGCGCCGACGGCATCGTCCGGCGTTCTCTTTCGCCCCTGGAGAGTGAAGCATGAGCATGGATACCTTGCTGGAACCCTCGGCGCGCGAACAGGTGTACAATCATCTGCGCCGGTGCGGCAATCCGTTCCGCAACTACTTCGCCCGCCATCCGGACGACGACGTGTGCGGCCGCTACCACGTGGCGGAGTTGTATGCCCGGGAAAGGGAGCAGCTTCTGGCCGTGGTGGACCTGTACCGCTACGACCCGACCATGCACTCGGAAGTGATCCCCATTCTCGGCAACAAAGGCTCGGGCAAAACGCACTTGCTCCACTCGATCAAGCATGGCCCGTCGCAAGGATGGCAGTTCCTGGTCACGCCCGGCACTTTCCAGAAGGGGTCCGAGTTTGCCGAATATATTTTGTTTCAGATCATCGATACGCTCCTGGGCGGCGGCAAGCAACGCGGCAAGCGGCCCATCGAATTCGTCGGTGAGGAATTGACGCGCCGCCAGCTCCGCTCCGCGCTGCTCAGCCTGTCGGAACCGGAAAAGCTGGCCTTGTTCCCCGCCCCGGCGTTTGCCCGGTGGGTGCGCCGCCTGGGCATCGGCTCCAGCCAGGCCGAGGAGCGCACGCAATGGCTGATCGATGCGCTGAATCAATCAGGCCTGATGAGCCTGCCGCAAGCCTGCCAGGAAGCGGGATTGGATGGACAGAAGGCCTATGAGTGCGTGGCACAATATCTGGATAAGACGGAGCCGCGCAGCACGGCCGGCCAGATGCGCCGGCGGCTGCTGCAAGGGTTTGTCCGGTCGGCCCTGCTCCAGGATGAAAGCGAACTCGCCCAGTTCCTGACCGACGGCTTCGCGTCCATGGAATTTCAAGTGCGCCCCAGCCGGCTCGACCTCGTGCTGGCCCTGCTCAAGGTGCTGATGGAATGTTTTCTGAGCTTGAAGATTCCCGTCGTCGTGGCCTTTGATCAGCTCGAAGACCTGCTGCTGGCCCGGCGCACGGATGACAGTCACAAGGTCAGCGAGGCCTTTTTTGCGGGGATCGTGCAATTGATGCACCAGGTCAACGGCCTGTGTTTCCTCATCTTCGCCGAACGCGGCCTGTGGAATCGCTTCGTGCCTTCCCTGGACGGTTACATTCAGGATCGCTTGAACAACCCTGTCCACGTGCCGAAGTTTGGCACGATCAAGTCGCTGCGCCTGGAAGTGCCCCCTGTCGGCCTGGTGCGGCAAGTGGTCGCCGCCCGGCTGCGGCCGACGCTGGAGGAACTCCCTGAGTTCGATCAACTCGGCCCCATTTACCCTTTTTCGGATGAGCAAGTGGAGCGCATCGCTCGGACCGAGCCGACCCTGCGCGACATGCTGCAGCAATTTCGGCTGCTGTTCGATCGTGTCGTCTACGGCGGCAACACGGCCAACAGCGCCTTCGAGGCGGCCGTGGCCAACGGCTGGACCGAAGAAGCGGAAAAACCCTCGACGCCCGAGGTGCGCGAACGCCCCGCACCGAACGTTTCGGAATGGCCGCCCATCGTGAAGAACGTGACCATCATCGAGACGCCCGCTGCCCCCGTGTCCCCCCCGTCCGCTTCCAGCGCCGCGCCATCTGAACCCGCATCGGCGTCCTCACAAGTCGAGGCCGGCGCGCAGGGGCGTCCCAACATGTTTGAGTTATGGAAGCAGGAAATCGCCACGGCCCGGGCCAAGCTGGAGCCGGAGGGAGCGCTGACGGGAGCGACGCGCGAATTGCAGGCGGGCCTCGGAACCTTGCTGCAAATCAGTCATGAGCACGGCGTCAAGGTCGGCCCCTGGCGGCTCATGCACGTCGTGCCGGATTGGTCGTTCGGCGAACATCCGACGTATGGCATGTTGACGATCGCCCATTGGGCTGCCAAGGAGCAGGCCCCGGAACGCTTTGGCATCGGGCTGTTTCTAGGCCGCGGCCCCGGTAAGCCGAAGGATTTGCAGGTCAAGTTAAGCTCCTTGACCATCGAGCCGCCGGTGGTGGATCAATTGGTGTTGCTGCGTCCCGCCGATGACACCACGCTGTCGGGGAAAAGCAAATCCTTATGGGAGGAAGCAGCCCAGGCAGGCAAGGTCTGCCGCATGGAACCGCTGAGTCTCGATGAGTTTGCCATGCTCTACGCCTTTCCGCGCTGGCTGACGAGCTTGACCGAAGCGCTCGGCGAAACCACGACCCTGCCCAACCTTGCCGACTTCTTGCAGGAGCACGTCGGCTCCCTGCTCGCTCAGTTGAGCTTTCCCATGGTGAGGGAAGATTGACCCTCACGACCAGCCATCCATGCAACCAGCCCACCCGGAATGCGGCGTGGGCTGTGTATTTTTGTGATCTCTTGACGCAACTGTTCACCACTCCGCAAGCCGGCTGCTATTTCTGCCGGTTCCAATAAACGATCAAATCGATGCGGGTGATGATGTCCACGACCTTGCCTTTCTGCGTGGCCAGGATGCCGGTGTTGCCCGCTTGCAGAAGGCGATAGGCCTCATCGATGTGGGTGCCCATGTCCAATTGCGGCAAGGGCCGGGCCATCACTTCTTGCACCTTGACCGACTGCACGTCGATGCCATCGTGCAATAATCGGGCCACGGTCACCTCTTGCATGCTGCCCACGGCTTCCCCGTTCTTGAGGACCGGCAACTGCGAAATGTTCTTCGACTTGAGCAAGTCGATGGCCGAGGCCAGCGTGGCGTCCGGATTGACGGTGATGAGGCTGCGTTGGCCACGGGTCATCACGAGGTCGCCCACGGTGTCCGTCGAAGGGTCGCCCGTGAGCAGGCCATTCTCCGCCAACCACTGATCGTCGAAAAACTTGCTGAGATAATTGCGACCCGTGTCGCAACCAATGACGACGACCAGATCGTCGTCCCCCAATCGCCGAGCGTACTGCAAGGCCGCGGCCACGTTGGTCCCCGCGGAACCGCCCAGGAGCATGCCTTCCTTGCGGGCCATGGCCCGGGCGACGTAAAACGACTCCGCGTCGGTGATGCGAATCCACTCGTCGACCAACTGACTGTTCAACGTTTTCGGGACGAAGTCCTCGCCGATCCCTTCAACCCGCCAGCTTTTGGGCGAGGAGCCGGAGAGAATCGAGCCGTCGGGGTCCGCGCCGATGACCTTGACATCGGGGTTTTGCTCCTTCAGATACTTACCGACACCGGTGAGTGTGCCGCCGGTGCCGACGCCGGCGACGAACACGGTGACGCGCCCCTGCGTTTGCTGCCAGATCTCGGGGCCGGTGGTGCGGTAATGAATCTCGGGATTGGCCATGTTGGCGAACTGATTGGGCCGCCAAGCGCCGGGGATTTCCCTGGCCAGCCTATCAGCGACCCCGCCATAACTTTCCGGTGAATTGGGGGCGACGTTGGTCGGCGTGATGACGATCTCCGCCCCATACGCCTTCAGCAGCAGGATCTTTTCCTGACTCATCTTGTCGGGCAGAACGAAAATGCACCGATACCCCTTCACGGCCGCGGCCATGGCCAGCCCCACGCCGGTATTCCCCGCCGTGGCTTCAATGATCGTTCCCCCCGGCTTCAGCAAGCCGCGCCGTTCCGCGTCCTGGATCATGGCCAACCCCACGCGATCCTTGACGCTGCCCCCCGGATTCATGCTTTCCAATTTGACGTACACCGGCGCCTTCACTCCTTGAGCCACCTGGCGCAAGCGAATGAGCGGCGTGTTGCCGATGACTTGTAAAACCGAGTCGAACATCATGCAGACCCTCCTGGAGCCAATCCTGTGCTGCTTCCTGCGCTTATTGTGGGCAAGTTCACCGCGGACCGCAAGGTGCAAAAAGTACATCGAGGCTTCCTCGCAGCCCGACTTGGCCCCTGTGTCAACGAAACAGCCCGTGACGTTCATCACGGGCCGTGGCGCAAGTTCAATTAAAGCCCAACAACGTTAACCGGGCTAGCGGGCTGCCGTCGTGTCGAAGGGCAGAATCTGATACTGCATGAATTCCCGAAATTCCTTCTCAAGCATATCCAGCTTGGGAGCGGCGATCTCGGGTTTGCTCGGGTCGGCGTGGAGATCAAAGGCCCGGGCAAAAGCCTGTTCGAGGATGTCCGTCGACAGCTCCATGTCCCGAGGCAATTGCGACAATTCAGCCATGAACTTCTGCAATTGATCGTACTTCTTGTGCGACAGGAAGTACATCAAGGCCCAAGCCTCGGCTTTCGCCCGGGTTTGGTAGAAGAGCTTTTCCGAACTGCTCGCCTGCTCGGCCGCCAGGAAGTTTTGATCGGTGATGATCCGCGGGATGCTGATCTTGCCCACGTCGAACCGGGTTTCACCGAAGTGGCTGGGCCAAGAAAACTTGCCCCCCTTTTCGGCGTCCATCAGCCTGCGAAAGACCGGCAAATACTGCCAATGCTCGCCGCCGATGCCCGTCCACAGCGCGGGCAAGTTGATCTCGCCTTGGCTCCTGGGGCTGGCATAGAAGCTGGCCAGACCATCGCGGATGGCGCGGGGAATCAGCACGTGGCGCGGCAGCATGCCCGTGGCCGCCATCAGTTGCTGCACGGTTTCGTGCATGATGGTGGACACTTCGCCTTCTTCGCGCGCGGCTTGAGCGGCGACGGCCGCGGCCCGAGCGTAGCTGATGAACTCCGCCCGCAATTCCTGCTGCTTCTTGTTGAGCGCGTCGCCCCGCAGCAGTTTGTCGAAGTCCAGGTCCTTTTCCTTCAATTGCTTTTCCACGTCGGAAACGTGGGTCCGGAAATTCTTGAAAGCCTCATCCCGGCGGACGGCGGAGAACACTGACACATTGTCGAGCGACGAGAAGAAACCATCCGTCGTCAGGGGCAGGTTGTCGAACATCTGATGCAAGGCATCGAACTTCGGCTCCGATTCGGCCAGGATGCAAATCAGTTGCTGGCGCGGCAGGGGCAGCATCTTCCCTTGCATGGCATGCCAATAGTAAAAACCGGCGAAGGTCTGCTCCAAGCGATTGTGGATGCGGTCCGCCAGTTTGTCCTGATTGGGAACGTGCAAGATGGCGAAGTGATTCTTGCTCAGAACACGGTAATTGTCGCCTAGATTGGGATACGTTTTGAGGCGATTGATCTCGTCCGTGGGCGGCGTCAGCGGCGTCTTGATCGCGTCGCGGGTCGCCAGCAGGGTCTGCATTTTGGCGCGGTCGGCCGCTTGCAGCTTGCCCTGTTCGCGGTTCAGTTCATCGAGAAATTCCTCGAACCGAACCCGGATATCCGCGTCGAGGAGCCGGCCGTTGCCGGGGAAATTCCAGCGGCGCAGCATCCAATCCAGGACGCGCATCGGCTCGGTGAACTTTTTCTCGGCCATGAGCTTGTTCAACTGCGTGGCAAACATGTCCTGTTTGACCCACTGCAGATTCATGACGTCCGTGATCAATTCATCAGGCTTGGTGGTTTGCACGCGGCCCCAGGGATGCGTGATGACATATTGAGTTTCCTTGCCAACAGTGCGCTGCGCCACGTTGACGTCAACCACAGCGATGAACCAGGCCGGGGTTTTCCCTTCGCTCGTCGGCGCCGTGCCCGAGCCGCTGCCGGTGCCTGGTCCGCCCAACATGGCGGGTGCACCGCCGCCGCCACCGCCGCCTGCAGACGGCGGACTAGGCATGCTCGGCCCCGCACCACCCCCCCGGCCGCCCCCGCGCCCCGGCACCGAGGGCATGCTGGGCGAACCCGCGCCGCCGCTGCCGCTCGAGGATTCTTCCGTGGCGGGCATTTCCGTGGGTCCGTTGAGATTGATGCGAATGACAATGAAGTCCGCCCAACTAGTCCCCACCATGAAAGCCAGGGCCGTCAGGACTATGGCAAATCGTTTCATAACCCATGAACTCCGAACAGTTTTGGAAAGTCGATCGGCTCCAACACGGCGGGCGAGAACACAGCTACCCCGGCGCCCTGAGGTCGCCGGGGCTTTCGCTGTTGACCTATATGCATTAATTGTCTTTGTCGCGTTTGTTGTAGTTGGCGGTATCCCGTTGCACGAGCACGACGATGGCCACGACTTGCGGATTCTTGGGGTTCGTGCTGCGCCCCAGCGTGACTGTCACCCATTGATCCTTAGCCAAATCGCCAGGCTCCCCTTTCATCCCGCCCAGGTTGCTGTCGCGATCCTTGGGGTCGCGTTTGGGCGTGCCCGGCTTGGGTCGGCCCTTTTCATCCAATTCGGGCCGCATGGGGATTCTGATTTTAGCTTCATCCGCCAGGACGATATCCAGGTCTTCACTGGTGGGCGTGAATTGTGTTCTCCCCTGAACGCGCCCATACCAAATGCGCGTCGGCACCCAAGTGGGAATCGCCCCGCGCAAGCGTATGGTAAAGGTGCTACCGCCATCACCGACGCGGACGATTTGGCCGCTCAGCGTCCCCAGGGTGATGTAGCGTTCGCCCTTCTTTTCATCCTTCTTTTCATCCTTGTCTTCTTTTTTCGCGGCGTCATCTTTTTTTTCGCCCTGCGCGGCTTGAGCATCGGCTAAGGCCGGGCCAAACACCAAAACGCAAGCTAAACAACCGGTCAAAAACCACATACGGGACATGTCATTCTCCTTCGGGAGCCATCGCGCATCGATGTGTCGTATTCACCATCTCTCTTGATGGTAACGCCAAATGGGATAGGGATCAATAGTTATGACGCAAATCCCAAGCATTCTTGCGCCTGGGCCGCCATCAAGCCCCGTCTTGAGGGGGAGGTTTTTGGACTCCTGGGAGATGCTTACGCAGCATGCTCCATCGAGGGTGCTTTTTAACCTATCTGAACAAGAGCCAGGCAGGATTATCCTGAAGCAGTGTCCAGGATAAGAGTCACGGGGCCGTCGTTGACCAACTGCACCTGCATGGGGGCTCCGAAGACCCCCTTCTGAACGGGCAGGCCAAAGCGAAGCAATGCATGGACAAAGGCCTCGTAAAGCGGTTCCGCCTGTTCGGGCCTGGCGGCCTGGATGTAGCTGGGTCGTCTGCCTTTTTGGCAATCGCCATAGAGCGTGAATTGACTGACGACCAACGCGCTGCCGGCAACGGCTTGAAGGTCCCGGTTCATCTTGCCCTCCGCATCGGGAAAGACGCGCAAATGAGCGATTTTATCCGCCAGGGCATGGGCTTGCTCGAGCGCATCGGAGTGCGTCACACCCAGCAGCACGAGGAGGCCCCGGTCAATGGAGGCCACGGTCGCCCCCGCCACGCTGACGCTAGCCTGGGCAACCCTTTGCACGACGGCGCGCATCGCTCACCCTTTCGCTGCAATCGCATGTCCCATCGACGGGAGAAGCATCGGCTTAGGCATAGATGCGATAATCGACGTCGGGGAAAAGATTGTTCCGCGCTTCCAGCCGATCCAGCCAGGGGAGATCGATCTGCCCGACCATCACCTGCTGCTCCAGCTTCCTGAAGTTATCGAGGTGGGTCTTGGTTCGTTCATGAGCGTATTCAACGACCGTGCCCGTTTTCATGATGAAGGCCCAATCGCTCGATTGCGCGAGCAGCAATTCACGGACCATTTGATTCAAGGCGCGCCGTTCCTCCGGCGTGGAGGTGGGTTTGGCCTTGGCCATTTCGACCATCCGCTCCGCCGCATGGTGCAAATGGGGGTAGACCCAATCATTGCTGCCATCGAGCCACACCGCGGCATACCCGCCCGCGCCCCAGCTTGAAAAGCTCGGCTGGCTGACCTGGCACCAGGGCGCCAGGTCGAGGTACTGCAGCGGCGTGATCGCCTGAATGGTTTCATGGTGGAAATGCAATTTCCGAAAGACCGCATCCAGCCATTCGGGCCCCTCGAACCACCAATGGCCGAAAAGCTCGGCATCGTAGGGCGCGATGATGAGGGGCGGCTGCTCGCCCATGAGCTGGGCCAGCCATTCGACTTGCCTTTCGCGATTGAAGACGAAATTGTCCGCGTGTTCCCGCACCTTGGCCAAGGCGGCCTCGCGCTGATAGGGCTGTTTATGGACGGTCTTGCCGGTGATGGCGTAATACTTGATCCCCAGGTGCGTGCGGTGGCCGACGTCGTGCAAATGGGGTTTGACGTAGTCGTAGTCCAGGTCAAAGCCCACGTCCCGATAGAAATCGCGGTAGACGTAATCGCCGGGATAGCCCTCGATGGAACTCCACACCTGTTTGGAAGATTCGGTGTCCCGAGCCAAGGCGGCGACATTGGAGCCGGGGCACAAAATGGGGGCATAAACGCCGAACCATGGCCGGGGCGAAGCGAACAGCACGCCATGGGTGTCCACGAAGAAATAACGAATGCCGGACTGGTGCAAGTAATGATCCACCCCCGGGGTGTAGCCGCATTCGGGCAGCCAAATCCCCTTGGGCCGGCGGCCGAAATGCCGCTCGAATTCGCTGCAGCCAATCTCGATTTGCGCCTTGATGGCATTCCAATTCACCGACATCAGCGGGAAGAAGCCATGGGTGGCGCCGCACGTCATCAACTCCAAGCGGCCCGTGTCGTAATAGTGGCGGAAGCCGTACAGCAGATTGCGTTGATACTTGACTTCGAACAGTTCCTTGCAGCGCAGGAAGCGGTGATGATACATCTCCGCCAGGCGATGAAAGGCGGGGTCGTGCCGCGTGCGCTGCAGCTCCTTTTCCGTCAAGGCGATCAGGTTGTCGATGTGCCGCACGTACCGGGATTGCAAGAGGGGATCGCTCAACATGGCCGCCAAGGTTGGCGACACCGACATGGTCAATTCCCAAATGATGTTGTCCCGCTCGAGCCCCTCGAACATTTCCAGCAAGGGGAGATAGGTCTCCGTGATCGCTTCGTAGAGCCAATCTTCCTCCATGAAGTCGTCGTACTCCGGATGGCGCACGAAGGGCAAGTGGGCGTGCAACACCAAACTCAAATAGCCGAGCGGCATGGCGGTTCCTTTCCGTCTTCCATTCGAAGGACCACGACAGCGGGATACACGAAGGTATTTTCCCCCTCCAGAGCGATCAACTCGAGGAGCGGATGATCGGGTTGATCGCACAAGCATGGGAGCCTGCGCCAAGGCTCCTGGTTCGCCCAGGGAGGGGTTCCCAAGCCATGAAAGAGGAGCGATCCGACCGCATCACCTTCAAACTAATCTGTTCCATCATCCCAACCTAGGAGGAAAAGTCCAGGCGACCCAGGAATCTTTTTTGGACCTTGCCGATTATACCGGCTAACCCCCCCAGCCGCGTGAATCGAGAGCATTTTGAAAAAACCCGGACCAGCAATCTCTTGCTAAGTGCTCATGGGAAAGATAGATTTAAAATGGTCGGCTTGTTGGCTCTTCACGGATCCTCTCATTCCTGGTTCGCGTCGAGGATACTTTTTGGTCGGTCGATCTGGCCGCGCTGGAGCGATAGCCCGTGATCGCAATTATCAGTGACATCCACAGCAATCTGGAAGCGCTCCAGGCAGTGCTGAAAGATATTCAAACGCAAGATGTCGAAAAAATCTATTGTCTGGGCGACGTGATCGGCTACGGTCCGAATCCCCGCGATTGCATCGATCTCGTCCTGGAGATGCCGGTCGTGCTCCTGGGCAATCACGATCAGGGGGCCATGTTCGACCCTGAAGGATTCAATCCCGGCGCCGAGCGCGCCATCTTCTGGACCCGCGCCCAACTGGAAAATGCCAACGAACCGCGGGAAAAGCGGGAGCGCCGCTGGGAGTTCCTCGCCGAGCGGCCGCGGATCCACCGCGATGAAAACGCCCTCTTCGTCCATGGCTCCGCGCGCAATCCCATCAACGAATACGTTTTCCCGGAGGACGTCTACAACCCGCGCAAGATGGAGCGCATCTTCGCCTACATTGACCGCTACTGCTTCCAGGGCCATACCCATGTTCCGGGCGTGTTCACCGAATCGCTGCAGTTCTACAGCCCGGAGGAAATCGAAAAGGTCTACACCCTCGACGGCCGCAAGACGATGGTCAATGTCGGCTCCGTGGGGCAGCCCCGCGATGGCGATTGGCGCGCCTGCTATGTGCTTTATGATGGCAAGACGGTTCGCTTCTGCCGCGTCGAATACGACATCGATACCACCGTAAAAAAAATCTACGAGGTCCCTGAGTTGGAAAACTTCCTCGGGGACCGGCTCAGAGATGGACGTTAGACGCCTTCCCTTTCCTTCCCTTCTCGCCAGCTTGCTGAGTGCTTACCCATGGAGTCGTTGCCCCAGGTGCGGCTGAAGATCGACCGCCGATCTTCCCATCCCTGGATTTTTCAGAAAATGGTCGACAAACCGGCGCAGCGCCTGCCGGGCGGCAGTGTCGTTGACATCCTCGACCGGCAGAACCAATGGGTCGGCCGCGGCTTTTACAACGGCCACTCGCGCATCAGCTTGCGCCTCATGACGACCGATCCCGAGGAAGCGATCGACGCCGCCTTCTTCGCCAAGCGCATTGCCGCCGCGCTGCATCTGCGCCGGCAGGTGCTGCAACTGGAAACCGTTACCAACGCCTATCGCCTGGTCCACTCCGAGGGCGATCAACTCAGCGGCTTGGTCATCGACCGCTTCGGCCCGATGATCGTCATCGAGTATTTCGCCGCCGGTCCATGGCGGTACCGACAGGCCATTCAGGACGTGCTCACCGATTTGTTTCCGGGCACGGCTTTCTACTGGTTCGCCGAGGAGCACGTGCAAAAGCAGGAGTCGTTTGATTGCCATGCGCCCGCGGTCCCTGAGCCAATCGTCATTGAGGAGCACGGGTTGCAATTCAAAGTGGCGCCAGGCTCCAAGCACAAGACGGGCTTTTTCATCGATCAACGGGATAATCGCCGCTGGCTGGCCGACCTGGCTAAGGGCCGCCGGGTGCTCGACCTGTGCTGCAATTCAGGCGGTTTCTCCGTTTACGCCAAAGCTCTCGGCGCCGCCGAAGAGGTGATTGGCCTGGACCTCGACGAGGTCGCCTTGGCCTTGGCCGAGACGAACGCCAAATTAAACCGTGCCCGGATTCGTTTCGTGCAAGCCGACTTGTTCCCCTGGCTTCGCGACGCCATGGCTCGAAACCAATTATTCGACCTGGTGATCCTCGACCCCGCCAAGCAGACGCGGGATCGGGAAGCCGTCGACTATGCCCTCAAGCGCTATTTCGACATGAACAAACTGGCCCTCAAGGTCGTGGCGCCGGGGGGGCTGTTCCTTTCCTGCTCCTGCACGGGGCTGGTCTCGGAAGAGGCGTTTTTAGAATGTTTGCGCCGGGCGGCCTGGCAAGCGGGTCGATCCTTGCAAATCTTCCGCGTCAGCGGCGCCGCCCCCGACCATCCCTTCCTGGGCCACGTTCAGGAAGGTCGGTATCTGAAGGCCGTGTGGTGCCGGGTGTTTTAGGCATCATGCCGCCGCGATTGGCTCAGATTTCCGATCCCCTCTGATGACGCAGGCCAGTCCGGCTCGCTGGTTCCTCACCATACCCCAGGGACAAAGCGATACCGCACCACTCGGCGATAACGCCGGTATTCTTCAAACTCCGAAAGGAAGCGCTCCTCGCAGTAGGTCCGCGCCACGTAAACGCCCATCCAGATGACGTAGGCCGTCAAGTTCAGCAGCGTGTAAGCTTCCGTGAACTTGAAGGTGACGACCGTGAAAAAGGCGATCTTGCACACTGTGGCCGGGTGGCGAACGATGGCATAGGGTCCGCGCGTTTGAATGGCCTTGTAGCAGAGATTGGACGTTGAGAAATACAGGGAAGTCCCCGACACGACGTATCCCGCCAGGCAGATCAGACCGATGAGGTCCGTCGCCACGATGAACCGCTGATCATTGATCACATGGCGCGTGCACGCAGCATGGTCCACCATGCTCGGCAAAATCGTCGAAGCCCAGATCACAAAGGGTGCGTAGCAACTGAGCGTCACGATCCAATGCAGGGGATAGGGGTCCATCGCTTTGAAGCGTGTTTTCGTGAATGAGGATTCCCAGAAATAACCCATGGCCGCGTTGTTGGCGTCGATCGACCAAACCAGTGAAGTGAGCATGGCGAGGACAGCGGCCAGATTCCATGTGGATTCCATCCAGGCCTGGGTGATGAGCACGTGAGTGAAATAGATTTGGCTCACCATGAGCGGGGTGAAATGGAGGCGGAGCAGGCCCATTAACAACAGATGCCGATAGGCTCTGGCATGGAGCAATCTTGTCAAGGCGCGAGGCCCAACGCGCCAGACCCGCTTGACCAGGGCCAGCAGCCGCAGAAACGGGTCAGCCATGACATTGGCCGGGGAATACCGAAACTTCTCCACCAGCACGAAGTAGGGAAGGCCCGCGTAAAGATACACCGTCCAATAGGCTTCAAAGAAGGGCAAAGCAGTCGGAAAAAACTGGGCATAAAAGGCGTGATAGCGGCACAACAGAACGGGCCAATAGGCAACCGCTCCCCAAAGAAGGTACTTCCCCAGAATTTTGAGAGGATTCTGCAGCCAGCGGCGGGGAACGTAGCGGTTCCGGTCCGTGATGACCGCCACGAGGGTATACAGACCGATCAGGATCGGCAGGGTGATGTAGAAGTGAGCACGAACGGAAACGAACTCGTGGATGAATAAGTAAAAACTGACGATGAACGTCAGTGCCACGCAGGTCAGGGCCAGCCAGGGTCTGATCATGCCTTCCCCGCTCCTGCAGGGCCATGAACCATAATTGGATAAACTTATCCTATTTTAATCCCTATCGGTCCGCGGGCAAGTGAAGTTGAACGCATCCACGGAGCGTTTCATTGACGGGTCGCCATTCACGCCGCTTAACTCATATCCCGTGCATTTCATTGCCCCCGGACATGAGGATGGTATGATGTTGCCGCTGACGATGCGTTCCAATCCAACCCCTCAGACAAGGCGGTCATCATGGCGGTCTATCAACTCAACACGGCCCATACGGACTTGCTCCGGGGCTTGCTTTCCGATCTCAAAATGGAGTTGGCCGGCTCCCTGAGCCGCATCGAACATGCCCTGGCGCAATTGCCCGAGGAGGAAGTTTGGTGGCGGCCTCATGAAGAGATGAACGCCATCGGCAATCTGATCCTGCATCTATGCGGCAATCTGGGACAATGGGTTCTCTCGGGCGTAGGGGGCCAGCCCGACGTTCGCAAACGAGCGGAGGAGTTCAGCCAGCGGGAGCCCATTCCCAAGGCTGTTTTGCTCGACAAGCTGCGCGGCGTGATCAAAGAGGTCGGCAGCGTCATCGACCGGCAAACGGCCGCGTCCCTGCTCGAACGCCGATCGATTCAAAGTTATCAGACCACCGTCTTGACCGCCCTTCTGCACGTGGTGCATCACTTCGAGGGGCATGCGCAGGAGATCATCTATATCACGCGGATGCGCTTGGGTTCGAAATATCAATTCCAATGGACCCCGCGGTCACCCTGACATCGCACAGGGTTCATGGCTCCATGTCGCCAAGGCGCCATGTTGGATCGAGGGGCACTTCAAGAAAAATGGGACTATCGGCGATTCATCCCGCCAAGGCTCCGCTTATAATGACTCTTCATGTTGGCAGGATCGTTTGGCTGTTCACAGGATCGCTTCGCAGCTTCATCGGGAAGGATGGAACGATGCGTCAAGGCATATTCGCGGCCACGGGTTTGGTGTTCCTTTGGCTAACCCACGCTTGGACGGAGCCGATCTCGGTCACTCCCCCCCAGACCACGCCACCCAAGATCAGCCTGCAATTTACAGCGGATGTGCACGAGAAGCCCTTCACCGGACGGGTCTTTGTGCTCCTGGGGCGTGCCGGCGGGGGACAACCTCGGCTCGCCATGGAAAATTGGTTTAACCCCTGCATCATCCTGGCCAAGGACGTCCGCGACTGGAAGCCTGGCGATGCGTTGTCCTTCGAAGGCGATCTGCATGCCTACCCCCATGGGTTCGATCAACTCAAACCGGGCGAGTATCAGGTGCAAGCGTTGATGGACCTGGATCAGGGTCAGCGCGAAATCGGCCGCGGCCCGGGCAACCTTTTCAGCCGAGCCGTGAAATGGAACTTTACCCCAGACCAACCCGAAGCCCTCCGTTTGACGATCGATCAGGTGGTGCCGCCGCGCACGTTTCGGGAGTCGGAGCGCGTGAAGCTGTTTTCCAGGCCAAGCGAATTACTGTCGAAGTTTCATGGCCGACCGATCTCGATGAACGCAGGCGTGATCCTGCCCGCCAGCCACGCGGAGAACCCCCAACGCAAATACCCGGTCGTCTATGAGATTCCAGGCTTCGGCGGCAATCACTACTTTGCACAAACGATGGGGCGAGGCAATCGAACGAACCTCGCCGGCGTCGAAGTGATTTGGGTCGTTCTCGATCCCGATTGTCGCCTGGGGCATCATGTCTTCGCCGATTCCGCCAACAACGGCCCCTGCGGCCAGGCCTTGGTCGAAGAATTCATTCCCGCCCTGGAAGCCCAATTCCCGGCCATCGGCCAGCCCTCGGCGCGCTTGGTCACGGGCCATTCCTCCGGCGGCTGGAGCAGTCTGTGGCTGCAAATCACCTATCCCGACTTTTTCGGCGGCGTCTGGTCCACGGCGCCGGATCCGGTGGACTTTCGCGCTTTCCAGTTGGTCAATATCTATCAGCCTGGGGCGAATATCTATCGGAACTCGCAAGGCCGCATCCCGCTGGCCCGCTCCAACGGCCGGCCCTCGCTGTTTGCCGAGGATTTCATCAAGATGGAACAGGTGCTTGGCCACGGCGGGCAGATGGGCTCGTTCGAGGCGGTCTTCAGTCCGCAAGGCGTGGATGGCAAGCCGATGCCCTTATGGAATCGCGAAACCGGGGCCATCGACCCCGTCGCGGCCAAGGCGTGGGAAAAGTATGACATCGGCCTGGTGATCCAGCGTCAATGGGATCAGATGGGGCCGAAGCTCAAGGGCAAGCTGTTCATCTACATGGGCGATGCGGACACGTTTTATCTGGAGCGCGCCGTCGTACTGCTCAAGGAAACCTTGGAAAAGCTGGGCAGCGATGCCCACGTGGAAATCGTCCCAGGGCGGGATCATGGCACCCTGCTCAACGCCGACATCCGCACGAAAATCAACCAGCAAATGGCGGATCAGCTCCGCAAACATCATGCACAATAATCCAGCACCAGGAAGAGAGGAAAGGCAGAATGAGCACGGAACCCTATCATCGTCATCCCCTGGGCTTGCCTCCCGGCAGCGTTCGGGCGATTCTCGCCTTGGGCATCGCGATTCAATTTTGGATCTACCTGTTCTCGACCACGACGCACATCCCCTTGTTCGTCTTCTTCCTGCTCGCCCTGGTGCCGCCCTTCTTCGCGGCTCACGGCACGACCATCAGCCCCAACGCCGCGGCGGGCACCATGGCCAACCCGCTCTACCTGCCCAAGGGAACGTTTCGCTTCCTCATCTTCCTGGGAACCATCGCCTTGGTGGTCTACCAGTACTATGTCAGTCCGGAAGACTTGCTGCGTAAAATCTCCCCCGCCGCAGACAAGCTGCATGAATGGCCCTATTTGTTGCTTTCCCTCCTCGGCGGCTTGACTTTGGGCTTCGTTATCGGCAAAGGCCCGTGGCGCGGCTCCCCTTATTTTCAGGATATTCAAGCCTGGTTATCCCTGTTGGCCTTGCTGGCCTTTGTCGTGGAATTGTTGATCGATTTCGTGATTCGGCCCGCCGCCGATCCGCTGGGGGATCGCTTGGTTTGGCATGCCATCCTGGTGGGTATCCTGGCGTTCTATTTCTCCTCCCGATCCTGAACCCGGGCAGGTCGATCCCATCGGTCCTCCCACCGTGTGAAAGGCAAGAACATGAATGCACGTGAAGCCCTCAAGGCGACTTGGAACTCTGCTCAATTCATCGTGGACTGTTATCTAAACGATTTGTCCGACGCCGACTTGCTGGTCCGACCCGTTCCCGGCAGCAATCACATCGCCTGGCAGTTAGGCCATTTGATCAATTCCGAGCATCAAATGCTCTCGGCCGTTAAGCCTGGGGTGATGCCCGCCCTGCCCGCGGGTTTTACCGAGAAACATGCCAAGGAAGCCGCCGCCTCCGATCAGCCCAAGGATTTCCTTTCCAAGGCGGAGTACCTGAAACTGGCCCAGGAGCAGCGAGCAGCCGCCCATAAACTGCTCGATCAACTGACGGACAACGATCTGGATTTGGATGCGCCCGAACAACTCCGCTCCTGGGCGCCCAAAGTCGTGGACGTCATGGCGGTCATCGGCGGTCATTGGCTCATGCATGCCGGGCAATGGGCCGTCGTGCGCCGCAAGCTTGGCCGCACGCCCTTGTTTTAAATCATGGATTGGAACCACTCCTCTTCGAGTACGCCATCATGAATGCGTTCGACGCTGCCTTTCGGGCTGAGCGTCCGGGAGAAGCGGAATACGGCGCCTTTTACGGCAAGTACATCCGCCTGGTTCCCCCGGGCGACGTGGTGCACTTCCTGGATCGGCAACGAGAAACCACCGCGGCCTTTCTCCGAACGGTCAGCCCGGAAGAGGCGCTCACGCGGCACCCGCCCTACACGTGGAGCCTGCATCAGGTGCTGGGCCATCTCATCGATAGCGAGCGGATTTTTGGCACGCGCGCCTTGTGCATCGCCCGCGGTGAGAAGCAAGCCCTGCCGGGGTTCGATGAGAATGCTTACGTTCAAGAGGCGGCGTTTGACCGCCGCCCTTGGATGAGTCTCGTGGAGGAGTTTGACCATCTCCGGCGCGGCCACGTGCTCATGTTCGAAGCCATGGATGCCATCGCCTGGAACCGGGTGGGTGTCGCCAATCAGCTCGACGTCAGCGTGCGTGCCTCGGCCTTCATCCTCGCAGGCCACGTTGAACACCACCTGGCGATCCTGCACAAGCGGCTGGGCCGATAGCTCCATGAATGGATAAGGCCTGACAACCTCGCATCCACGCCAGCCTGGCTCTTCGTCCCGTTGGACTGAAGTTCAAGAATGCGCAGCGCCGGCTGCTTTTTGCCACCCTTGACGGGGACTCAGCGACGCAACTTAAATTTTTTTACTAAAAGTCTTCACGTCATTTGCCCCTGTGGGTTCCAATGGTTAGGATTAGTGAAAATGGCTACTCCTATCGGAACCCAACCATCCCTGAAAACGCCTCCTGTTCCAGCACGAGGCGTGGGTGAATTACCCCCCCAATCGGAACATTTGCTACAAGCTGCGCGATGGCTTTACCTGAGCCTCAACGCCGATGCCGTGATGCTTTTGACCGATGTGAATCTCGATTGGCAGGCCGTTCATTCCCATTTAGGCAACTGCAAACTGCTAGTCAGCGGCAGTTCCGTCAAGCTGGGGCAGCTCCTGGAGCAGAATCGTCAATTGACGGTCCTCCCCACTGATGTTCGCCCGATGCCTATTCGCGAACGGCTCAGTCTTTGCTTGCTCGATGCCCTGACCAGCGAGTTGATCCCTTCCCAGGCCCTTGTCATCGCCCTGTATAATGGATTGGAAGTCGGGGATGACCTGGATCACCTCGACAGCCTCAGCGTGATTCGGCTGGGAGAAAGCCTGGAACGACTGCGCGCCCAGGATCTGCGCAAGCTGGATACGCAGGTGCCCATTGAAACCTTGAAGGCCGTGGTCGATCTGGCCACGGAAATCGGCCGGGAAGGACGCGAGGGCAAACCGGTAGGCACCTTGTTCGTGGTGGGGGACACGCGGAAAGTCTTGAGCTTGTCCCAGCCCTTGGGGTTCGATCCCGTGCGGGGTTATAGCCGCAAGGAGCGCAACCTCCGCGATCGCCGGGTCCGGGAGAGCATGAAGGAAATCGCCAAGCTGGACGGCGCGATCATCGTGGACAAGGATGGGGCCGTGGTGGCCGCGGCTCGTTACATCGACGTCCTGTCCGACGGTATCACCTTGAGCAAGGGGCTGGGAAGCCGCCATTGGGCCGCGGCGGCCATCTCGCGCCGCACCCGGGCCATTGCCGTCGCGGTGAGCGAATCCTCGGGGATTGTCCGCATTTTTCAGAATGGGGAAGTGGTGCTGCACATTGCTCCCTATTCACGGCCGATCCTGTGGCGTTCGATTCGAGAGACCGACGACGACGAGTCCCCTCCGCTCCATCCCCTTCATCGATCCATGAAGGAGAATCACGGGCCGGGAGCCTCCCCCCATCACGCTTGAACCGCTGAGCTTTCCTTGACATCCGTCACGAAGGTTTTCATTAGGAGTGAGAACCCCATGCGTAGCCTCACCGCCATCCCGATTTACAACGAAGAAAAGACCCTGACGAAGGTCTTGGAGGAAGTTCGCCGCTTCAGTTCGGACATCCTCGTGGTCAACGATGGCTCGACGGATGGCACGCCGCACTTGCTGGCCGAGCAGCCCGAGTTGAACGTCATCGTTCATCGGCACAACCTGGGCTATGGGGCGGCCCTCCGCTCGGCCTTTGGCTTCGCCCTGGCGCATCATTACGACGCGCTGGTGACCATGGATTGCGACGGCCAACACGAACCCGCCCGCATTCCGGTTCTGCTCGAAGCCTTGAACGAAGGCGTGGACCTGGTCTCCGGCAGCCGCTACCTGCGCACCTTCCATCAAGACACAATTCCCCCGGCTGACCGCAGGCGCATCAATCATCTCATCACCCAGGAATTGAACCAACGGCTCGGCCTCAACCTGACCGATTCCTTTTGCGGCTTCAAGGCATATCGCGTGTCCCAGCTCAGCCGGCTGCGCTTGGACGAGTCCGGCTGGGGCATGCCGCTGCAACTGTGGGTGCAAGCGGCTTTGCTCAATTGGAAAATCGTCGAAGTGGGCGTCCCGCTGCTCTACCTCGATCCGAACCGGGCCTTCGGCGGGCACTTGGACCAGCCCGATGAGCGATTACGTTATTACCGGACGATCATCGAGCGCGAACTCCTGCAGCCGCGCTGCGAGCAGCCGTGCTCCGGAGCCTATTGTCCATGAACCTCGCGGCACCGAAGGAGCATGGCCGCCTGCTCGCGGTGCCGGCGCTGGCCGAGGCGGCGTCCGCCTTCGCCGTTGAACAGCAACGGTTGTCGACCGCTTCCATCTCCATCCTGGATCAGCCTCTCTCCGCCTGGCGTCAACTCGCCGCCCAAGAAGTCCTCGAACGATCCAAGCGATTCCTCTTTGAACTCACCTCCGGTCAATGTCAAGCGGCCATCGGCGAACGATCTGGGCTGATCGTCACCGGACATCAACCAGAGCTATTCCATCCAGGGGTCTGGGCGAAAAACTTTGCTGCGGCTGGATTGGCGCGCCGGCTCCAGGGCGCCGCGCTCAACCTGATCGTGGACAACGACCTCTGCAAAAGTGCTTCCTTGAAAGTCCCTTGGCCCGCCGAGAAACCAGGCATCAAGGAAGTGCTGTTCGACGAACCCCAACCGCCCATGCCGCATGAGGAAAGGTTCGTGCAGGATGAAGCCCGCTGGCAAAACGTGCTGTCTTCGGGTCCCAAAGAACTGCAGGACGCTGAGCGACTGTTTTCTCGCTATTGGCACTTGGTCGCTGACGTCGAAGGCAAGACGCGGCATTGGCCGATGGGATGGCGCTTCGCCAGAGGCCGCCGGCTGATCGAGGAAGCCTGGCAGGTTCACAACTTGGAGCTCCCCATCAGCCAATTGGCCAAAACCAAGGGGTTTCTGGCTTTTTTGCTCGAACTTGCCCTCCAAGCCGAGCGGTTTCGTTTTCTGCATAATGACGCCCTGGCCCGTTTTCGCCAGCGCAAGGGCATCCGCAGTCAAAACCATCCCGTCCCGGAATTGAAGGCCAGCGATGGCTGGATCGAACTCCCCTTCTGGGTTTGGCAACCCGGAAACCGCCATCGCGGCCGCCTGGCGGTCAAGCGGCAAACGGACGAACTCCACTTCGCGATGATCGGCGATCAGGTCCAACCATTGAACTGGAGGCTCCCCGCCACCTTCGTGGCTGCGCTTCCGCCCTGGCAAACATGGACGGACGCGGGGTGGCGCGTGCGGCCGCGGGCCTTGAGCACGACCCTGTTTTGCCGCTTGTTCTTGGCGGATGGCTTTATTCACGGACTGGGGGGAGCCATCTACGACGAGTTAACGGACGACATCATCCGCGGCTTTTATGGCATGAAGCCGCCGGTATATCTCACTCTCACGGCCACGCTGCGCTTGCCGATCCCGCCTAGTGTCAAGAAGGAACTCGATCTTTCGCCTGGCACACGCGCGCTCAAACAGCTTTGGCGCGACCTGTGGTACAATCCCGATCGCCATCTGGCGAGTCTGACCCAGGAGCAACGCGAGCTGCAAATCCAAAAGCGGGCCATGATGGATTGGCAGCCGGCCACCCACGAGGAGCGGGTGCGGCGTTTTCATCAATTTCGCCGCATCAGCGACCAATTAAGGCCAGCCGTGCAGCCGCAACTCGATCAGATCGATCAAACCATGCCGCAAGCCCTGGAAGCGGAGCATCAAGCCCACCTTTGGCAGCAACGCGAGTGGGCCTTTTGCCTTTACCCGATCGAGGAACTGCAATCCCTTCTCCTCCCTCTCGTCGATCCACGCACCTATGGTGGATAAATCAGCCGCCGTGGTGGATGTCATGGATTGACAAGATCAAAAAGGCTGCCCCCGCAGCCCGCCTTCAAGTCGGCCTTGCTCCCAAACCGCCTGGCACGGTATGGTGGCTGGCTGTCCTAAGTGACTGGTTCTCCCAGGCGATGTCCCGGCGTCAGGAAGCGTTCGAGACCCCGACATGAAAATATTTATCAGTGCCGGCGAGCCAAGCGGCGATCTGCACGGCGCTAACTTGATTCGTGCCCTGAGACAGCTTCAGCCGGCCGTCGATATCCATGCCTTTGGCGGCGAGCGCATGGCCCAGGCGGGATGCCACATGGTCTACCCGCTCTGCAACCATGCCGTCATGGGCTTGACGGCCGTCCTGGCGGAATTGCCGCGTTTCATCCGCATTCTGCGTCTCTTCGCGCGCTGGTTGAAAGAGCACAAGCCCGACCGCGTCGTCCTGATCGATTATCCGGGACTGCATTGGTGGCTGGCGCGCATCGCCCATGGACAAGGCATTCCGGTTTATTATTTTGTGCCGCCGCAAATCTGGGCCTGGGCGACCCATCGCGTCAAACGCATGAAAAAATACGTGGACCGCATCCTGTGCTCGCTGCCCTTCGAACCTCAGTGGTATGCGGAGCGCGGCGTTCAAGCGGAATACATTGGCCATCCCTATTTCGATGAAATGCAGCGTCAGAAGTTGGATGAAGGCTTCCTGGAAAGCCAAATGGCCATTGGCGTCCCCATCGTTGGCGTGCTGCCTGGTTCACGCAATAAGGAAGTCTCGCGAAATGGCCCGATGCTGGTGCAAGCCATGGAGCGACTTCACGCACAGCGGCCCGATGTCCGATTTCTCGTCGCGGCTTACAAACCCAGCCAGGCCATCACGATGGAGCGTTTGGTGGGATCGCGCCTCCTCCCCGTGGAAATCCACGTCGGCCGCACGCCGGAGATCATCCACCTCGCTCACGCTTGCGTGGCCGTCTCAGGTTCGGTCAGTCTGGAGTTGCTGCACCATCTCACGCCAACGGTCATTGTCTATCGCATTGGCAAGTGGCTTTTCCCTTTGGTCAAACGCTTCAAGCATGTGAAGTACATCACTCTGGTCAATTTGTTGGCCGACCAAGAATTATTCCCTGAATTTCTGACGGCCCAATGTCCCGACCAGGCGATTGCGTCCATTCTTTTACATTGGCTCAACGACGAGCCTGCGCGGCAACAGCGCATCGCCGCTTTGCGTCAACTCCGCGAACAAGTCGGACAGCCTGGAGCCTGCCAGAGGGCCGCCGCCGCCATTCTCGAGTCAGGCGCGACAGACCGCCACACCCGCCAAGTTGCTTGAAAAGACAATGAAGATGGCCCATTCCCGTTCACCGGACTGTTAAATCCACATTTATCTCCCGGGATGAAATTCAAACCCCATAGCCCGCGCAGCGAATACACATTATAATTCAATGTTGAGATCGATCGAACCGCCGCGGTTTGAGTCTCAGCCACGCAGGATCAGCATCGATAGAGATGAAGGCTGGGGACCCATGAGGCACGCAACCCTTTCCCTGGACTCGAGCTTGTGTCCCAGGCGGCCAACGCGCCACCCGCTGATGAAGTGGGGAGGTTGGCTGAGCTTGATGACCTTGTTGTCGTGGACCACGCTCTCCCCGGCCCAGGTTGAACAGCGCGTGCCCGGGGAATGGATCAGCATTCCCGGCGAAATTACCTCCGAGGTTTACAACCAAATTAAAATCGACACCGAACGCGCGATCAAGAATGGCGCGCGCATTCTGGTTTTTCATTTTCAATCGCCTGAATATTCCAGCTTCGGCCCCTGCCTGGACCTGGCCAATTATCTGCTCGATCGGATCGAAGCTCGCGTGGACACGGTGGCCTTCGTGGATCGACCGGTCCATGGCAACGTCGTCTTGCCGATCATGGCGTGCAACAAGATTTACTTGACCGTGGCCCAGGGGGATCGGCCCGAAGCCACGATTGGCTTCAATCAGGCCAGCGTCGACCGCGTCCAGCCCGTCGACCGCACCAAGATGAACGCGTATCTCAACGTGGCGGAGCGGCGCGGCCGCCCGGGGGCCTTGCTGCTGAAAATGCTGGACCCCAACTTGACCGTCTATGAATTCGAGCTGCAGGGCAAACGCTTCAAACTCGATCCGGTGCGTGCGGAGCGCTATCAATTACCAGACTCCGTACTATTGAGTCCCGAAGAGCGCCGACTCCAACCCCAGGTCATCCTTGAGCCCGGCCGACTCGGCATCTTTTCCGCCAAGGAGGCGGAAGCCACGGGCTTGATCAATCGAACCATCAATTCCGCGCAGCAGCTTGTGGAGCGGCTCCGCATTCCCCCTTCGGTTCTTAAGGGCAATTTGCTGAACATCGCCCAGCCCCGCGCCGCGATCATCCACGTTGCGGGCGAGATCGACGGCGGCACCGTCGACACCGTGCTGCGCAAGGTGAAAAAGGCCATCGACGTGGATAAGGTGAACTGCCTCATCCTGCAACTGGACAACCTGCGCGGCGGGCCCAAAAGCGTCGAACGCGCCGACAAACTGGGCCGCGAGATTCGCGATCGCGCCAAGGCGGCCAACGTGCTCACCGTCGCCTTTATCCCCGAAAGCGCAACGGGGGCGGCCCATTTTCTCATCTTCGCTTGCGATCAAATCGTTCTGGGACCCACCGCCCTGCTCGGCGACTGCAAGAGCCTGGTCTACGAGGACCTGGCCGGGAACCGCCCCTACTCCGAAAACGACATCCAGCTTTATCGCAATCAATTGACGCAATTGGCCGAGGCTCAGCTTTACTCCCCCATGCTGATTCGGGGCTTCTTTGACGTCGATCTCGAAATCGTGCTCGCCCGGGAACGCCCTGATCCGCGCCGCCCCATGGAGTTTGGCGACGGCGGCCAAGTCTTCTTGCCGCGCGGCGAAGCACGCGGCAATTGGGAGCTGGTGCCAAACGTTCCGGTCGTCAAGCGGCCCGGCGAATTGCTGGTGCTGACCGGCGACGCGGCCGTTCAATGGGGCATGGCGCGAGCCGTCCTGCAAAGCAAGGATATCGACGGCGTCATCAGCCTGTACGGCATCCGCAAGGCGGACGTCAACTTCATGCGCACCGATTGGCTCGATACCCTGGTCATGATCCTCAGGAATGAGTTCACGACGCTGTTGCTCGTGGTGATTGGCTTCACCTGCGTCATTTTGGAACTGAAAGCGCCCGGCACGACGATTCCCGGCGTGATCGCGGCGTTGTGTTTTCTCTTGATTTTCTGGGCGCAGTCGTGGCTCGCCGGCGAATTGAACGCCTTGGCCATCCTGCTCTTTCTCCTGGGATTAGTGCTCATCGGCGTGGAAGTATTTATTTTGCCTGGCTTTGGGATCACGGGCGTGAGCGGGATCGCGCTCATGCTCCTGGGTCTCTCGCTGCTGGTGGTCAAGCAATGGCCGCAAAGCGAAGCGGAATACGTCGTCTTGGCTCAGAAATTCGCGGTGTTCGCGGGCGCCCTGGTGATTGCCCTGATGTGCGGCTTCATGCTCGCCAGGCACCTCCCCAAGATACCTTGGGCCAATCGCTTGATGCTCAAGCCGCGCGATGAAATGTCGAACGAACCGGGCATCAGCGTGCCTTACGCCGTTTCCCCCGAATTGCTGGGAGCTTATGGCACGACGGTGACCGAACTCCGCCCGGCGGGCAAGGCTGTTTTTGGCGATCAATACCTCGACGTCGTTGGCGAAGGCGCCTACGTCGAGGCGGGCACGCGCGTGCAAGTCGTCGAGATCGATGGCGTCCGCGTCGTGGTTCGCGCGGTGTAAGCATTTGTTGGATCCTGGCTGGAGCCTGGACGACGGTCCCCCCAAAAAAGGGTTTCTCCTATGACTTGGGCCTTGATCCTGATCCTCGCGGGCTTGGTGCTGCTGATCATGGAGGTTTTCATCCCCTCGGGCGGATTGCTTTTGATCCTGGCCCTGACGAGCCTGGTTTCCGGGGTGACGATGATTTTCTTCACGCCGGACTCCGAGGGCGGCGGCGTGCGCGCGGGCATGATCGCCATCGTGGGCTTGCTCGTCGTCATTCCCATGTTGGTCGTAGTCGCCTTTTATTTTTGGCCCTACACCCCCGTGGGCAAGCGGATGCTGCTGAAAGCCCCCACTGTGGACGCCAACCTCGGGCAAACGCCTCAAGCGTTGGAGTTGGAACAATTTCGCGGCCACGTCGGCAAAACGCTCACCCCGCATCAGCCTTCCGGCACGGTCCTCATCAACGGCAAGCGGCTCGACTCCATGACCGAAGGCATTTTCATCGACGCCGACCAGATGGTGAAGGTCATCAATATCCGCGATCGTTATCTGGTTATCCGGCCGGCCTTGCCTGACGACTTGGAAATACCTTCTGATTTGCAACTGTAAGGCAAACGGTTTACCATATCATGACTTGCAAAGAGCGACTCGTTCCCGCCTCACTCAAGGAGAGGACAACATGAATTGGCTTCTGCTCGCCCAAGCGGCCAGAGATCGATCCAGCAGCACAGAAATGAATACGCCGCTGATCATTGGTTTGGTGATCGCTGGTATTTTTGCCTTCATCATCATCCTGATTTTCTTCAAATACATCAATTTTTGGATTCAAGCCTACTTCACTGGAGCCTCCATCGGCATCCTGGACATGATCGGCATGTCGCTCCGCAAAGTGGACCTGGGTTTGATCGTGCGGCAAAAAATCGCCATGGTTCAAGCGGGCGTGCGCGTCGAGACCGGCGACTTGGAAGCCCACTATCTGGCACGCGGCAACGTCCCCAAGACGGCCGCCGCCGTCATCGCCGCGTTCAAGGCCGGCATCGAATTGCCCTGGAGCACCGCGGCAGCGATCGACCTGGCGGGACGCGACGTGCTGGACGCCGTGCGCACCAGCGTCAATCCCAAGGTCATCGATTGCCCCGACGCAACCAAGGGCGCCCGCACGCTGGACGCCGTCGCCAAGAACGGCATTCAGCTTCGGGTCAAGGCCCGCGTGACCGTCCGCACCAAGCTCGAACGGCTGGTCGGCGGGGCCACCGAGGAAACGATCATCGCGCGCGTGGGCCAGGGCATCGTCTCGGCCATCGGCTCCGCCGCGGATCATAAAGAAGTGTTGGCCAACCCTAGCATCATTTCACGGGAGGTGCTCAATAAGGGCCTCGATTCGGCCACGGCGTTTGACATCGTCTCCATCGATATGGCCGACGTGGAGGTGGGGGACAACATCGGCGCGAACCTGCAAGCCGCCCAAGCCCAGGCGGATTTGAAGGTGGCCCAAGCGCAAGCCGAGCAGCGCCGCGCTGCCGCCGTCGCCCGCGCTCAAGAAATGAAGGCCCTCGTCGAGGAAAATCGCGCCAAGGTCGTTTTGGCCGAGGCGGAAGTCCCGCTGGCCATTGCCACGGCGATCCGCGAGGGGCGCATGGGCGTGATGGATTATTTCAATCTTAAAAACCTGCAGGCCGACACGGACATGAGGCAGTCCATTGCCCACGACACTACGGCCCAAACTCGCCGCGATGTTGACCCCAATCGCAATGCGCCCTCTTCGGAATAGGGAGACCGCTCGTGAATGATCCCATCACCTGGATCATCCTTGGCATCGGCTTCGTCGTCTGGCTCGTCAGCACCATTTATAAAAGTGCCGAGTCGATGAAGAACGCACCCGGCGCTGCACGACCGCAGCGGCCGCGGCCGGCGACCACCGAGATCGATAAATTCTTGGAGGAAATCAACCGCCGCCGCGCGCAGCAACAAGCCAAGCCCCAGGAAGCGATTCTGGCGGAACCGTTCCTCGAGGAACCGCCCAAGCCGGCGGTGCTGATCCCAGAGAAGGTCGTTTACGAAAGACCGAAGCCCGTGACGCAGACCTTGCGTCCTTCCGCTTCGCCTCCAACGCGCAAGCCAGCCACCGAGACGAGGGAATCGCGGCGGCCCAAGCAACGACCAACGCGAGCGCGAGCGGACAGCCCAATGCTGGCGCGCTCCTTCGAGCCTCCGATCCAGATGCAATACCCCGCCTCCCAAGGGCTCATGCCCGAAGTGCGCATGACCGGCGAAGCCGCGGCGCCGATCTCGGCTGGCCGCAAGGTCAGGATCGACAGCGACAGTCTTACCGGAGAGTTGATTGGCCTGCTCAAGTCCACCCATGGCATCAAGGCTGCGTTTTTGGTCCATGAAGTGCTCGGCGCGCCGCGGTGTAAACGTCGCTATCAAGCCCATTATGGCGTAAAAAGTTAACTCCTCACGCAAACATCCAATCCAATGCGGCGCGTCAAGCAATAGGGCGCGCCGTTTTTTTGACCGGTCCGTGCAAGGCGGCGTCAAACCGCATGCGATCCGTCAGGTTCAGGGTTTGTCTGGTTTCAAGTCCGTGGAAGGCTGAATGGGCTGAAAGGGTGGATTGAGGGCACGCAGGGCGACTTCGAGAAGCGTCTTGGCATTGGGAAAGTCGGGCTGTTGACCCACAATGAGTTCCAGGTGGATCTTGGCTTCACGGAATTTTTTCTGTTCCAAATACACCTTGGCCAATTCCATGCGCCAGACCACGCGGGAAGGCTCCATGGTCGTCGCCTGAGCCAAGCTGCGTTCGGCTTCCTCCAGCCGATCCAAGGAAACCAAAATGACGCCGTGCAAATAAAAGTCCATGCTGGTTTTAGGCTGGCCGAGCAAGCGCAAGGCGCGTTCAAGATGAGGCTTGCGCTTCTGAGCATGCTCATCGCTCGGATAAAGCCTTTGTATCGCCGCCAGGATCAGGCGAGGCTGATCTGGCACCACCTTGACCATGATCTCCTCGCTGCTGAAGGTCGAGGGGGCGAGATGCGTCGTCCCGGGGTTGAGCAAGTCTTGCATCGTTGGCGGTTTCAAGCGGGCACGCTCGATGATGCTGGTGAACAGCGACGCGGCGTCATAGGCGTTGGGATCAAACAACTCCAAGGCGCGCCGCCAACTGCGCATCGCTTCTTCCGCGTTGCCATCCAGCCATTCCTGCTCGCCGCATTCATACCACAAATAGGGATCGAAGGAGCGGAGTTGCTTGGCGCGATTGAGGTAGACGTGCCGCTTGTCGGCCCGAGCCAGGTCCTCCACGTGCTCCGCCAGCCGGAGATGGGGTTGCGGCATCAATGGGCATAGGTCGCGGACCACGATCAAATGGCGCAAATATTGTTGGACGCGTGGTTCGCGCGCCTTGTAAAGCGCTTCCTCGTCGCGGGCCCGGCGGCAGACGGACATGACGATGGCTCCCCAGAGCGCGTCATCATAGCGGGCCACGATCGGCGAGGCGGACATGGAGGAAAAGACGCCCGCGGCCACGGCCTGTGCCGCGAAGTGATGAATGCTCCCCTCGGCAAAGCGCCGCTGTTCATCCTGCATCATGCGCATGCTCGTGGAAGCCAGATTCATCCGCAGTTGGGCAAAATCGGGAGCGACGCGCAGCGCCGACTCCAGCGCCTCCACAGCTTGGGTCCAGGCGTCGGGGTTTTGACGATTCTCCTTGAGCACGCGGCTGGCGTTTAAGCGGGCATGGAAAGCCATGTTCAGTTGGGCGCCGCCGCCGATCAGCACGGCTCCCATGCCGACTCCCAGCAAACACAACAGCGCGGGAAAAATCCCCTTGAGAACGATCGCTTCCTCGCCAGCGTTTTCCTCGGCAGGATTGGCCCCTTGCTTTCGGGAACGCTCCTCTTCCGATCGATCCTGCGCGACGGCGGCCACCTGGGCCATCACCACCGTGGTCAACAGAATGATGGAGGGAATATGCAGCCCGAAATCGCCTATGCTTTGAATGAACACCGCCGCCAGTCCAATCATCGCGCCAAAGACCAAACCGCTGGTCGACCGCTGCCCAAAGCGCGCCATGCCGCGAAAGGCCATCCGGAAAAGGACGACGATGAGCAGCAGGGTCAAACCCAAGCGCAGGATGCCTCCCTCCACCAGGGCTTCGAGATATTCATTGTGAGCGTGGCTGTGGATAAAGTATGGGCTCCCTCCCGGGGGACGGTGCAAGGGCTCCACGAGATGAAAGGTGCCATAGCCCGTGCCAGTCCAGAAGTATTCCTTCACGAGCGGCCAGGCGGCTTCCCAGATGGCGAGCCGATCATTGAACAGTTCGCCTTTGAAGATATTGGCGTAGCGGCTTTCGATGACGTTGAAGCCAAACCAGCCCAGCAACAAGAACACGGAAACGGCTAACCCAAGCAAAAGCAAGAACCCTTGAATGCGCCGTCCCGAATACAATTTATATCCCACTCCGAAGGCGACCCCTCCGAGCAGGGCAATCAGCCCGCCGCGCGACAAGCTGCAGATCACGCTGGCCGCCATCAGGGCCAAGGGGAAAAAGAGCCATAAGAGGCGGCTATCCTGAAAAAAGTCCATCCACGACCGCTGCAGCACCATGGGCGCTGACGTGCCGAAGGACATGCCCGCGTGCTGGGCTTCAAGCTTTTGCGCTTCCATGCGCCGCCAGTCCAGATGATAGCGGTCGTGATTGCGGTTCTTAAGCCCGAGAAGCAAACCGATGCCCAGTCCCAGGCAAAGGTTCAAGTAATAGGGATAGTGATTGCGGCAAATGAAGGGGCCAAACACAGTCCCGGATTCGGGCGTCGGGCTGGTGACGGTCCAATAGATTTTGGAAAAGTCGCTGGTGGCAAATTGCATCAAGGCCAGGAATGCCAATAGGCAGCCATTCACCACGGCCACGAGGCACAGTCGCTTCAAAGCCGAAGGGGAAGCGGCGTTGTTGCGCACCACCAAATAGAAAAGCAGCACCGTCAAGCATTGCAGTAAAAACACCCTGGTGCCGACGGGATAACGGCTGATCGTCTTATCGGGGGTCAGGTCGGGAATATAGTGATCGGCCGCTGGGGAGGTCAGTTGTTCCGGCTGCTCCGGGACCAAGTCGCTCTGCAAGCGCATGCCATTGGGGGTCAACACATTCAGGACGGCACGAGGCAAGGGCATGATTTGGAACATGCCCAGCATGAAGAAGGCACTGAGAATGATGGGGATGGTGCACCGCCGCCAGGCGACTTGTCCCTCGATGACCGCCCTGGCCCCCCACATCAAGAGCAGCAGGGCGACAATCCAATAGATGACAAATTCAAAAGGTTCGACGCCGCCGAAAGCCCATGGGCTGGCAGCCACGGTCAATAAGATGGTTCCCTCCATCCCCGCACGCAGCCCCTGCCCTATTTTGCTTCTCGCAGATGGTATGGTGGACGCCGGGTTGGCAGCCATCGATGACCCTTTGGAACCAAACGACCATACAGCCGCTCGGAGATAAAAACGTCTTCCTGATTCCTTGAAGATGGAAACCGGAAGACGATGGAGTTGATCAAACTGGACTCATGCCCCACAGAGCGGGGTTAAAACCCGGTAAATGTGAACCGGTGCGGTGATGAATTCTGCCAATAGCCAGCAGCCGTCTTTTCGTAAACGATTTGAATCGTCACGCGATAGTTGCCTCCCAGAAACAGACCGGTGCTCGTACTATTGTCCCCCACCATGCCAACGGGCAGCCCATAGCGATTGAAGTTCACCGGGGGAATATTGAAAGGAGGCTGATTGTTGATGTTGTACGGCGTGATGTTCACGGTCACGCGAATGCGGCCATCCCCCAACAACGAAGTGAACTGCCGTTGGATGGTGACTAATTCGGATGCACCATTGACGCGGAAATCGCGAACCGCTGTCACGGTCAGGGAGCCCTCGCCAGCCGCGGCGAAGGTTCGCATGTCGATTTCAATCCATCCACCACGGATGTTGTCTTGTGAAGTGACGATCGCAGGATCAGGGAAAAACGGGTTGCCCGTCGGCCCCTGGAAAACTTGCCACTGTCCTAAAAACGTGAGCGCAAAACCAGGAACAGGAATGAGGAAAATGGCGGTGGAGAGCAGGACAAGCCACTTGGATAAACCTCGACGGCGAGGCGCGGTCTCAGACATAACGCTCATATGAGTACCTCTCTCGACTGATCGACAGACACCCCGATGAAGTCAACAATGACGCAGAATATCAACAAAGGTAATTTAGCGACTATTGTCGGACAAAGCAAACATGTTTTTTCTGCTCCGTGTAAAAAAATGATTGGGTTTGGGAAGGCCCCAAACGGCCCCAGTCGAACTTCCTATCTTAAAGCCATGAGATGACCTAGGCATCAACCGCCATGGAAGAGCCGCATGCAATCCATGGAGTGAACCTGGGGCATCCTTGCAGGTTCTGATCTTCAATGCCCAAGGTAGTGCCGCGACCGGGAATTATCGAGACCTACTATGTCTTCACAGCCAAGTGTTCCAGCCATTTCTTGTCAGCAATTATTCAAAACCTACCCAGGCAAACCACCCGTGGAAGCCGTCCGGGGCTTGAACTTAGAGGTTGCCGTGGGGGAGTGTTTTGGGCTATTAGGACCTAATGGGGCAGGGAAAACGACCACGATCGAAATTCTTGAAGGACTGCTCACACCCACTTCCGGTCAAGTCTCCATCCTGGGCATGAGTTGGCTCAAGGAGCCTCAGGAAATTCGGGAACGCATCGGCATCTCGCTTCAAGAAACCAAGCTCTCGGAAAAGCTCACGGTCATGGAGACGGTCACCCTTTTCCGCAGTTTTTATCGCCAGGGCATCTCCCCGAAGGAAGCCTTGATGCAAGTCGAATTGATGGAGAAAGCCAATGCCTTGACGGGCAAACTCTCCGGCGGCCAGAAACAGCGCTTGGCCGTCGCCTGCGCCCTCGTGGGCGACCCTGAACTCCTTTTCCTGGACGAACCCACGACCGGCCTGGACCCGCAATCGCGCCGACAACTTTGGGAGATCATCCGCTCCCTGCGCGGCATGGGGCGAACCGTCTTATTGACAACCCATTACATGGATGAAGCCGAGCGGCTCTGCGATCGCATTGCCATCGTGGACCATGGCCAGGTCATTGCCGAGGGAACGCCGCGCTCCCTCATCGCCAGCATCGGGGGCGAACACGTCATCGAATGCAGCCTGGAAGCCCCGCACCCCGAAGTGGATCATGCTCCACTGCGGCAATTGCCTTCGGTCCAATCGGTGCGCGCGGAAGATGGGCATCTCACGCTGACAGTGCACGCGCCGCACGTGGCCATCCCTGCCCTTTTGGAATACCTGGATCAGCACGAGTTGCGGCTGACGAACTTGATCACCCGACATGCTAGCCTCGAGGATGTCTTCGTGACCTTGACCGGCCGGCATCTACGCGATGAAGGAAATCAGGCAGCATGAACCTGCAAACCAGCGAGTCCCCAAAAACCGCATACCCGTCGGCCTCCGTGCAGCGCTATCATCCCGTGTGGGAGATCACCAAGGCCAGACTGCGGGAATTTCTGCGCGAGCCGGAAGCCGTTTTTTGGGTCTATGGCTTCCCGATTCTGATGACCTTGGCCTTGGGGATTGCGTTTCGTGAAAAAGGGGTCGAACAATTCACGGTCGACATTCATGCGGGCCCTCAGGCCGAAGAGCTGGCTCAATGGCTGAACCAAGAACCGCAGCGCTTTAAGGTGCAAATCAACGACCCCAGCACATATCGCCAGCGGTTAGCCGAGAATAAAACCGCGCTGGTTATCATCCCGGCATCGCCTTCAGCCGAGTCCGCCAATTTGTCGCTCACTTTTCTGTATGATCAGAATCGCTCTGAAAGCGCTCTGGCTCAGCAAGTGGTTGATGATTTCTTGCAAAGACAGAAAGGCCGGCAAGACCCGATCCCCACTCAACAAGAGAACTTCCAACAACCTGGCGGACGCTACATCGATTTCCTCATTCCAGGCTTGCTCGGCATGGGCCTCATGGGCGGCGGACTCTGGGGCGTCGGCTTCGTGACCGTGGACATGCGCATTCGCAAGCTGTTGAAACGATTTCTGGCCACCCCTATGCGAAGGCGGGATTTTCTCCTGGCCCTCATGATCAGCCGCTTTTTGTTCATGATCCCCGAAATTTTGATTTTGCTCACCTTCGCTTATTTCATTTTCAACGTCACCATCCAGGGCAACCTGCTCCTTCTTACGATCAGCATCATGATCGGCGCGATGGCCTTCGCGGGGCTGGGATTGCTGGTCGCCAGCCGGGCCAAAACCATCGAAACCGTGTCGGGTCTCATGAACCTGGTGATGCTGCCCATGTGGGTATTGTCGGGGATATTTTTCAGCTCCGACCGCTTCCCGGAAGTCGCTCAGCCCTTGATCCAGGCCCTGCCGTTGACGGTGCTCAATAACGTCCTGCGCGATATCATGAACCAGGGGCACACGCTGGCCGAGATTTGGCCCAACCTGCTTATCCTCGCCGCCTGGGGCATTGTTACTTTCTTGATCGCCTTGCGCATTTTCCGATGGGAATAGCCGCCGGGTTCCGCTTGTCAAAATACGCTCCTTTGTTAAGCTGCCCATGCCGTCCATGATTGATTGGAACGGCAGCGGATTTCCTTGGAATGCCATTCTGGCTAAAGGTGCATGATGCACAACAAGCCCCTCGTCTCAGTGATCATGCCAGTTCGCAACGTCGCGGAACGGTTTTTAACCCCCGCCATCGAGAGCATTCTTGAGCAGACGTTCCCCCATTTCGAATTTCTGATTGTCAACGATGGCTCCACGGATGACACGTTTCAGCGACTGCGGCGCTTTGCCGACGCCGATGAGCGCATCAAGTTATTTCATACCTCCGGCGTAGGCATTCCCGCCGCTCTCAACCTGGCGATCAAACACGCCGAAGGAGACTTTCTCGCTAGGATGGACGGCGATGATATTTCCACACCGGACCGCTTTGCCGAGCAAGTGGCCTACTTGCAGGCTCATCCCGAATGCGTGGCCGTGGGCGCGGACGTATTGATGATTGATCCCGAAGGCGCCCCCCTCACTCGACTGTGGACGCATCCGCGCCATGAACATATCGAAAAGGCCTTTCTTTTCGGTATGGGTGGAGCGATCGTGCATCCGCTGGTCATGATGCGGCGCGACGCGGTCATGGCCGCCGGCATGTACGACACCCGGTTCAAGTACGCCGAGGATTTGGACCTGTTCCTGAAACTCTGTGAAATCGGCCGCGTCGCCAACATTCCCAAGGTGTTGCTGCATTACCGCCAGCAACTGCAATCCGTGTGTCACAATCGTTTGCCCGAGCAAGCCGCCCTGGGACACAAGATAGTGATGGAGGCGCGTGCCCGGCAGGGGCTTCCCATGTTGGACATCATGCTGCCTACGACGCGTATGATGCCGCCCGGACTCTACCATTTCCGCTGGGCGAAAATGGCCTTTTTTGGCAAACATTACCGCACGGCCCGCAAGCATTTCTTCAGGGCCCTGCTCCGAATGCCGCTTGAACTGATCTCGTGGGTGTTTTTCATCAGCTATTACGTCCGCCGTCGCTTCCGATCCAAGGTTATGAAACGCCCCGTCACGCCGCGGCCGCGCTTTGGGGCCTATGCGCCTCGTGATCTGGAAGCAGCATTGCATGATGCCACGGCTGCTGAACCAAGACGAGCCGCTTAATCAACCGTTGGCTTGAATCCCTAGCCGACCGACTTGGCACTTGAAGGAACACCGTGAATGGGAGCCTACGCCGCCTGGTTTGATGATCGCTTAGCCCAAGGACTCATCCCGACTCCGCATTCCACTTGGTGGCGACGCTTGGGCCACGGCCTTTTGCGAACCTGGCATGGGTTGGGGAAAAGGTTTCTACCATCACGGCGCGTTATGCTCGTGGCTGATTTCGAAGCCTCGGCGGCGCAAATGACCTTTCGCTTCGGCGGCACGATTGCCTTGCACGCCTTGCCCTGCCAGGCCAAACATCGGCTGCCAGAAACGCAATACGTGAGCATCGATCCGGGATGCAACCCGATGCGCTTCGGTGAAGCCCTTTCCCTAGCTCAAAAAATGCGGCTCGACACGGCAGCCTTCTGGCTTCCTTGGGAGCTGATTCGCGGGCAAAGCCTGGTGCTGCTGTATCGTCATGGTTTTCGCTGGTGCTGGTTGGCCCTGGGCACGCACACGCTGTGCTTGCCTTTGTGGATGCTGATCGTTTTTCGCTTTGCCTTGCTCTACTGCGGCCGACGATGGCCCCAGCCTCGTAAATGGGAACAGCCTCTCGAGCAAGCACGAGAGATTCTGGATCGGCAACCTCAGCTTGTGGTGCCGCCGCGTCCCCGGGGCCGTCCCTGGCGGATCGCTTATTTCATGAACTTTGCCTGGGAATTTGGGGGCATCCAGCGGCAAATCGCCATCGTCTCGCAACGCCAACTGGAGGCGGGACATCACGTCGAAATCCTCTGGCAAACGCTCTATCAGGTCAAGGAACTCAAAGGGAAATCCTGGATTCCCGAACGCATCGGCGCGGAGACCGTGGCCAAGTATTTCGATCCACGCTTCCCGGCTCGATGGTCCGCGCGTGGCCTTGATGAAGCCGCCTTGGCCCGTTTGCCGAAGGACTACCGCGACATGGTCATCGACCTCGCTGGCGAACTGCTGTTGCGGCAGGTGGACGTGCTGCATTGCTGGAGCGACGACGCCAACCTGGTCGGCTTCCTGGCGGCCCGGCTCGCGGGCATCCCGGTCACCGTCATGACCATCGCTTCCGTTTCCCCCGCCCGCCAGCCGCATCGTCTCCGCTCCTGGTCGCGTCCTTGGTACAAGCTCGCCTTGCACCAAAAAGGCGTCCAAGTCGTCAACCTTTCCGACCTGGGAGTGCAGGAATATGCCGCCTGGTTGGCTGAACCCGCCGATCGCTTTCGCGTCATCCGGTTGGCCTTCGCCGCACCCGCCTTGCCCGATCAAGACCGCATCTTGTCATATCGGCGAGCACATGGCCTGGAACCGCACACGCCCGTCATTGGAGCCGTCTTTCGCCTCGAACCGGACAAGCGGCCGTTGACCTTCCTGCAAGTGTTGGACAAAGTGCGGCAGCGTGTGCCGCAACTCAAAGTGCTCTGGGCGGGCGGCGGTTCGATGAAGGCACAGGTCGATGCCGAAATCCACAGGCTTGGCCTGGAGAAGGCGATCCTTCGCCTGGGTCAACCCGCCGACATCCTCACTCCCCTGGCGGCTGCAGATCTTTTCGTCATGGTGTCCGAGGTGGAAGGCACGCCGAACGTCGCCCTGGAGGCTCAGTACGCGGGAGCCGTGCCCATCTTGACCGACGTGGGCGGCTGCCGAGAAACGATGCAGCCCGGCGTCACCGGATTGGTGCTGCCCAAGGATGATGTGGAGGGCATCGCTCAGGCGATCGTGGAACTTCTGCACGACCATGAACGCCGCCAACGCATGGCCCAAGAAGGGCAGCGCTTTGTCCTGGAACAATTCGGCGTGCACAAAATTCATCAGCAAGTCGAACTGCTCTATCACGAGCTTTACGAACAGCCGGCAACTTCACGTCGTAAAACCGCTTTATCTGAACAGCAGAGCATGCCGAAAGGGTGGATACGGCGCAACCAGGTTATGCGATTCCCTGACAAGCCCACCCTTGGCGATGGATTGTTGGAAAGCCTTGACGTGTGAGGTCATCCAACTGCTCGGCACACTCAGCAATGTCGTGGAAACCGATCCGTGCGCCGCGCAGCAAAACGGGCCGATCGCGCCGCAACTTGGGCCTTAACTTGGTCTCCAGGCGAAACCACCAAGGCCAACCATTCACCTTCTCCCGCAGTCGGACGCGAATGGATCGCTGGCGCGCCGCCGATCGCCAGCGCAAGACTTCCTCTCGAACCTCCCCGGGTTGCCTGGACAGGGCCTCATCGAATTCCTTTTCGAGATGGCCAACGTCGAGTCCGCGGCGCCGCAAGGCCATGATCTCGGCATGGCAATTATGGAAATAGCGCGCCCAATCGAGTTCCAGACGGGCGTGGTTCGCATCCATGGAACGCTGTACGGTCAAGAGAGCGGAGGCGAAGAGATTACTCCAAAGCCGCATCTGCATCGGCACTTCGGGAAGCCGTTCTTCCGCCGCGACCAATCTTTCCACAGTCCGTAAATTTTGCTGCATGACGGCCGACGAAAAGGAACCGGACCACCAACCATAGAGCGACATGGGTCGATCGATGAGGAGGTAGCGATCCACCAAGCTCAGGATCAAGGCGCTGGTCAGATGATCCCCCAAGGCGGACGGAAACAAGCACCCTAACCGCAGCTTGACCTCATTCAGCAAGGACCGGTGATGAAGGGCATTCGAAAGGTGCGGCCAATCCACCGTGGCCACGCGATGAAAAGCTTGATGCAGCGTTTCTTGACCCGTGCAGGGTCGAACGGCGCCGGTAAACGGCATGAGCAAAAGACTGTTGCGGCGTCCCGGATCGGGCCAGGCCGGGTGAAAATAGTTGCCATAACGCCAGACCACCAAGCGGACTTGGTGCTTGGCAAGCTGATCCCAAGCCATCGCCAAGGCCTCGCGGCTCAGCGCATCGTCATCTCCCAAAAAGGTGACGTATTCCGATGTGGCATGACTGGCGGCAAACTCCCAGCTTTCACGCATGCCCAGCGGCTGCTCAGTCCGTACGAATTTCACCCGCTTATCCCGGCTTGCCAAGGATTGCCCCCATTCCCGGGTGCCATCCTCGGAGTGATTATCGCTCAGGACGATTTCCAGCGTCGAATAGGATTGAGCCAAAACGCTTTGCACCGCCTTTTGCAGCAAACTCAGGCGGTTGCGCGTCGGCATGATCACGGAGATACACGGACCCGTCATTCCATGGCCTCATTGGATGAAGCAGTCGATTCGGTTTGACCGCGGCAACACTTTCGCAAAACTCGTCTTGGAAGGCAAGTTCGCCTAGGCAAATAGGACCTCATTTGCTAGTCTTTCCTGCCGCACAAGAATGGGTTCTTGAAGACTTCACCATGATCGAGGGTTGATGATCATGAATCAGCGGGATGGAATCCGCCAACAGTTGCTGGTGATGCTGGAAAACGAGACGGGCCAGGCGCCGCCCCCCTTGGAAGATCACATGAAAATCCGCGAGGAATTGGGACTCGATTCCGTGGACGTCGTCAGCCTGGTCATGCAGATTGAAGGGCATTATCGAATCCGGTTTAGCCAGGCTGAACTGATGCAATCGCAAACCGTGGGCGAGTTGCTCTCCCTCGTGGAGAGCAAACTCTCGGCAGCAGGCCAAACTGGCAACCAAGCCGCTTAGTCGCGGCTCATGGACTTCCTCAAATCAGTTCCGGCGCTTCCCTCATCGCCCCCATGGGAAGACATGGCGCATAGCAAGGAAGCAGACGTGCGGACGACGCCCCAGAATGCCATGTCGAGTTGCGGCTTATTGGCTCAGGCTTACCTCCAAGCCGACCCTCTCAGTTTACCCTCGATTCGCAAGCAACCTGGGTTATTCCGCGGTAAACCTCTTCCTGGCTCGATCCTGAAGAACGTGGATGACCAAACCATCCTCGGACTCGCCGCCGTGCTCCGGGCCATCGAACTGATGCCCGATCCGAATGTGGACCTGACGGATTGGGCCATCCTGGGCAGTCCGCGCTTTATCGCACGAATGAATCTGTCGGAACAGTTCGTCAAATTCAAGGCCGAGGGCGCCTGGTCCGCTTCGCCCCACAGCATCCCGCATCGCTGCCTCCATTCCACCTCCGGCACGATCAGCCAAGCACTCAAAATCCACGGACCTAACTTTGGCAATGGGGGCGGCCCCGGCGGCTATGTCGAAACCATCCTTTCCGCGGTGGGACTGCTCCAAGCGGGTGAAGCGCCGGGAGCGTGGGTGGTTTGTGCTGGATTCGATCCAGAACCCTACCGTCAAGTGCGCTCTGAGAATCGCTGGCAATTGCATGCCCTGGCATTGGCTCTTATTTCTGCAGACCACCCTGAATACGCCAAGGCACCATGGCAACTTTCCGTGCACGTGGATTCAGAGGGACATGGTGCGATCGCTTTCGCAGAAGAAGACCCTTTACCGCGTCGACTAGCGGAATGGCATCACCGTTTCATGCAGCCATTGTCAGCCGTTTCCAGTCCCATGAGTGAACCCGGCGAAGGCGGTTTTCAGATCGGCGTGGTAGGCGGGATTCGTCTTGGCTGGCAGCCGACGAAAGCCTTTCAGGCCAACGCAACCTCCAACCGAAGCAACCAAGCTGCCTAACGTCGCCTTGATGCGAGGTCAATCCATGAGTGACAAGCCAACGATTTGGATGACGGGATTGGGCGCGGTCACTCCCTTGGGTCATAACTATGACCAGATCGCGGACCGCTTGTTCGCCGGCGAATCCGGCGTCTCCCGCGTCGATACTTTTGACGTGTCACAGCATCCCAGCCAAATTGCCGCCCTGGTCAAGGACATCCCGCTTCCCCCCGGCTGGTGCGTGGCTGAGTTTCAAGCCCTGCCTCGAATCACGCAGTGCGCTTTGTGGTCCACCACTCAGGCCCTGATTGATGCGGGCCTCTGGGAACGGCGTCACGATCATCGACTTGGCTTGGTGCTGGGGATCGGCGCGGAATGGGGCATCCTCTGGGAAGATGATTTCAATCGTGGCGGCCGACAAATCCACGAAGGCGATGGCGAATCCGCCTCCCTCGTCCAACAGATTCGACGACTCCTCAACCTCCATGGTCCCGTCCACACGGTCTCGGCCGCCTGCGCCAGCGGCAATGTAGCCCTTTCGGTCGCCAAAAAATGGCTCGAACAGGGCTGGGTCGATCGATGCTTGGCGGGGGCTTGTGACATGACCATCACGCCGATGTCCCTGGCAGGATTCGGCAATCTGCGCGCCTTGTCGCGTCGGAACGACGCACCGGCAGCCGCCTCGCGGCCCTTCGACCGCGACCGCGACGGCTTCGTGGCGGGCGAAGGGAGCGTGGTTTTCCTGTTGGAAAAGGCAGACGATGCCCGGCGCCGCACGGCTCGCTGTTATGCGGAAGTGGCGGGAGTGGGCATGCGCAGCGACGCCTTCCATATGGTCATCCCCAGCCCAGACCCTGCCCCGGCCATCATGGCCATGCGCCGCGCTTGCCACGAAGCGCGGCTCGATCCAGCGGATTTGGATTATGTGAATGGCCATGCGACGAGCACGCCGGTCGGCGATCAGGCGGAGACGCGAGTGCTCCACGAGGTCCTCGGCTCGGCCGTGGATCGCATTCCGGTCAGTTCGACGAAAAGCATGACCGGCCACATGCTCACGGCGGCCGCGGCCTTCGAAGCGCTGGCTTGCGTGATGGCGTTGGATCGCCAGGCTGTACCGCCCACGATCAATTTGGATCACCCCGATCCAGAATGCCAACTTTGCCATGTCCCCTGGACTGCCCAACCTCGGCCAATTCACACAGTCGCTTCGAATTCGTTTGGTTTTGGAGGCAGCAACACCTGCCTTGTGCTTCGAGCCGCTTGAAACTTGAATCTGAATTAACGATTTCCCCCGTTTCGCGGAAACCAGGGTCGTTATCCTAGGTTCCCTGGCCAGATTCGTTAATCCCATCACAACCCTTTAACCGATCAAAGTCATGCAGGATGCTCCGTTGGCGTCCGTGCGGCCTTTGTTCGTGGATGGATTGAGGGTGCGGACTATGCGACCCAAGCTGGCCATGTGGCTGTTCGGCATGATCGTACTCCTCCTGCCTGGCTGCGGCTTGTCGAAGTACATCACCAAGAATGTGTTCATCGACCCCGTGCACTTCGACTACAACAGCGACAATGTCTTTCGCCATATTCGGGACAAACGCTGGGCTGAAGAAGCCTGGCAGCGCGTGGCTGACTCGACGCCGTTCGTCCTCAGCAAGCACTATCGCCGCGGCTTTGAGGAAGGCTACATCGATTACCTCAATAATGGGGGATCGGGAGAACCTCCACTCTCGCCGCCGCGCCGCTATTGGGCGCTGTTCTATCAATCCCCTGAAGGCAATGAAGCCATTCAGGATTGGTTCGCTGGTTTCCGCCACGGCGCGGCCGTGGCCAAGGAGTCCGGTTACCGCGATTTGGTTGTCATCCCCACGCACATTCCACCCGCGGCTCCGTCCGACGCCATGCGGAACGCCACCAAAATGACGGATAAGAATGGGGCCTCGATCGAAGCACCGCAAACCCCGACGCCGGCCCCCGTGCCGCGTCCCCAAGACAGTTCAACGCCCGAATCAACGACGCCCACAAAGCCAATGGAGCGCGTGCCGGCTCCTGAGAAGCCGACCGTGGTTCCCAAGCCAGATTCTGGCGTTCCGCCACGGCCGAAGGACGACGAAAACAAACCGTCCTCGACATCACCAGAGCAAGTGGATCGGCCCAAGGAGATACCAGTGCCGAAACTGGAAAAGCCTAAACCCGATGGCAGTTCGGAGACCCCCAAACGCCCCGTGGATCAACCGGAACCTCCGAAGAAGCCTGCACCAGATGAGGAATCATCCATCACGATCCTTCCGATCCACAATAAGCATGGCGAGAAGGAATGACCGTTGGACGCGCCATCGTACCCATACACAAGCTGTATCGTTCATTCTGGGGAGAACCCCATGCCGTCTAGTCGCCAAAAAACCTCGCACCCCACGAAGCTGCGCCACCCGCGGCCGAATCACTCGTGGACGGGTTGGCTTCTCTTCTTAGGGGTCATGCAAGGCATCGTTGGTTGCGCCGCGTTTTCGAATCCCTTGTCGGACGGCGTGCCTGTCAATCGGGTGCCGCCGCAATTCCTGGCCAAGCCGAAGGAAGAGCAAGTCTCGGTGCCACTCAATCTTCTGCAGAAAAAGCAAGAGACTGAGATTCGCATCTATCCTGGGGCCATCCTCGGCGTTTTCATCGAGGGCATCCTGGGTGAGCCAAAACAACCCCCTCCCGTGCAACTCGGCGATGGACGATTGCCCCCCTCGATTGGTTATCCCGTGGTGGTTCGCGATGACGGCACCATTTCGCTGCCCTTGCTCGATCCTATCAAGGTCGAAGGCATGTCCGCTTCCGAAGCGGAAAAGGAAATCATCAAGACGCTGACCGACAAAGGCTTCATGGCGGAAAAAACGCGCGTCATCATCACTTTGCAGCGTGAAAATCAAAATCACATCCTTGTGCTCCGGCAGGACGCGGGCGGGGTCACTTTCAGCGGTGGTTTGTCCAACACCAAACGCGGCACCGGTTTCCCCTTGGATTTGCCGAATAGTGAAAGCGACGTCGCCACCGCGCTGACGCGGACCGGGGGCCTTCCCGGATTGGATGCCAACAATGAAGTGATCGTGCTGCGGCGCAATAGAAAGGACGGCAAATTTCCCGAGATCATGCCCGATATGAGAGCGATCGCCAAGGATCGTTCAGGCCAAATGGCCCAGAACTTCGGCTTCCAAGTCGCGCGGATTCCGCTGCGTTTGAAGCCGGGGGAACCACTCCCCTTTACCCAAGACGACGTCACGCTCAATGCGGGAGACATCGTGTTTATCGATTCCCGCGACACGGAAGTGTATTATGTGGGCGGCATCATTCCACCCAATGAAATCATCCTGCCCCGCGATTACGATCTCGATGTCGTCGAAGCGGTGGCCCAGGCCCGTGGAGCCCTCTTCAATGGGGCTTTGGGTGGGAATAATTTCACTGGGCAATTCATCGCCGCCGGCATCGGCCAACCTTCGCCCAGCCAGTTGTCCGTCGTTCGAAGGATCCCAACGGTGGGTGAAATCCGCATTCGCGTCGACCTCAACAAGGCCGCCCGCGACCCGCGTGAACGCTTAATCGTAATGCCCGGCGATATCCTGATCTTGCAGGAAACTCTGGGCGAGGCCTTCGCTCGATACATGACTTCCGCGATCAGTTTCAGCGGTTTCTCCACCATCTTAAGAACGCCGACCTCCGCCATCACGGGAAGCAGCCGATTCCCCTAAGCCGCGGCGGGCGACGACTGAAACCAACGACTCGAGGCGGATCAGTCATCCGCCTCGTTTTTTTTATGCTGATGAGAACGCGGGATTAGACCGAAGACCAAAAACGCGGCAACCAGCCAAGCCAAGTGTCGCGGGTTATCGGCGGCGTTTTGAGCGGCAATCCTTGCAGGATCGACATGCCATGGATCGAACAGACGCGATCCGCCTCGGACTCCCCCACCCATTGAGCGATGGCGAGATAGGCTTCGCGCATGAGCGGCGGTCGGCGCCGGGGGGAGTGGCCATCGGAGCCGAGCACGTGCACCATCTTGCGGCGGAACCATTGCCGCAAGGCTCGGGCCGAGCGCGCGGAGGAAGACTGCACGACATTGGCGGAGGACACTTGGAATAAGCAACCCAACTCGATCAACTCTTCCGCTCGGCGCGGTTCGAATAGTAATTCAGGCACTTGCTCTGGATGGGCCAGAATGGGGCGTAGCCCATGCTGACCCAGCGTCCAGATGCAGTCGCGCAAATCCACGTACAACCCATGCGGCATTTCGATGAACAGATACTGCTTTCGATCGCCGATGCTGAGGAATTGGTTTCTCTCTAAACATTCACCCATCGACGGCACGACCATGACCTCCGCGCCGGGAACCACCAGCAGGGGTAGTTCCTCTTGGCGGAGTTCTTGGTTCAGGCGCGCGATGCCCTCCCGAATCATTTCCGGGGTGACCTCGGCATACGTGTCGTTTTGATGGGCCAGGCCATGGATGGCACCCACCCCTTCCTCTAGGGAGATGCGGCACATGGCCACGGCATCAGCCAACTGGCGCGGACCATCATCCACGCCCGCCACCAGATGGCAATGCATGTCGACCAAGGGCAGCATGAACTCGTCCTTCAAAAAAACCGATGGCTCGCGCGAACGAAGCGTCGCGCGAGCCACGGATCAAAGACCGGCCAGCACTGGCATTATTTCTTTCCAAACAAGCGATTGAAGAAACCGCCTTCTCCGGGTTTCTCCGGAGGCGATGGCGCTTGCGTTTCCGGCGGCGCTAAGGCCGTGGCGGGTCCGCCGTTGGTCGAGGTGCTGCGTTTCTTGCCCTCGTCCCCCTCATGGTAATAGTCGTCGCCATACGGGGCATAGTAACGATCGTAGTAATCGTACTTGTACTGATAGCTGCCGTAGTCGTAATTGCCGTACTGGTAGCCGTAATTGTACCCGTATCCATAGCCATAGCTGCCGGTGTACAGGTTGATGCCATTCACCACGACACCCAGGACGTTCGCACCTAGTGAATTGAGGACGTCCCTGGCGCGCTCGGCGACGGGACGGCCGTTCTTGGCCACGCGAATCGTCAGCAACACGCCGTCCACGCGCGGTGCGACCACGCACGGATCGGTCACCACTAAGAGAGGAGGCGTGTCGATCAGGACAAAGTCGAATTGCTCGCGCAGTTCATCGATCAGTTCCTTGAAGCGCAAGGAGGTGAGCAATTCGGCGGGGTTCGGCGGAATGGGTCCGCAGGTGAGCAACATCAAGCCGGGAATCATCGTCTGCTGAATCGCTTCGCGCAGCTCGCATTGTCCAGTCAGAACGGTGGTGAACCCGATGTCGTTCGACAAGCCGAAAACCTTGTTGATGCGGGGACGACGGAAATCGGCGTCGATGAGCACGATCCGTTTGCCCGATTGTGCTATAGAAACCGCCAGATTCGTGGACAGGGTCGTCTTGCCATCGCCCATGTTGGGACTGGTGATCTGAATCACCTTGTGGCCTTCGCCGCGCGTGTTGAAGTAGAGGGCGGTGCGCACGGCCCGGAAGACCTCAGCCTTGCGCGATTTCGGCTTGTAATACGTGCACAGGATTGGATCGGGACCCGCCACGCCTTCCGACTTGGCTTTCTCTTCTTCTTCGGAGAGAAGAGCCGGGATATGCCCCAAAACGGGTAGATTGAGCCGGCGGCGAATCTCCTCGGGACTGCGAAAACTTTTGTCCGTGATGTCCGCCAGGTAGGCCAAGCCAAACCCCATGGCCAGCCCAAGGAAGATGGCGATGGCGAAGACGGTGAAGGCTTTGGGTTCGACCTGCACTCCAAGACTCGGCGGCGCGATCAAATCGGCTTTAAACCCGCCGGTGTCCTTGGACAAGTTAAACCGATTCATCAGGTCGATGGCCGTGTTGTAGAGCTTCTGTAGATTTTCCTTGTTCCGCACAATCTCTTCTTCTTCCAATTCAAGCGGAACCTCGGTCTTGGCGCGTTCTTGAACGATGGCTAATTGTTCTTCCCAAAAGCGGACTACGTTGCCCAATTTATTGAGTTCCAATTCTTGTGCTCGCAAGCCATTCAATAGAGGATTTTCCTCTGATTGGGCATTCAAGTCCACTTTCTGGTTGGGGTTGTCGACGCCTTCGGGTTTTAGTGGATTCACGAGAGGTTTTTGCGTTTTTTGCCCATAATCCTTATAAAACTGCATGCGTTTGTCTAAGTTTTGCACGTAGGGATGATTAGGGCCATATTGCGTCAGCATTTCTTGCTTGGCGATCTCAAGCTCCATGATCTTGTCTTGAATGGCCAGAGCAGAGTTTTGCCTCATGTTATCGCCTGTCATGCGAGTAATTTCCATCGCCAAGAGCAGCAACGCGGCCTGCGGCTTATCGCTCTTGAGAGCCATTTGGATCGTTGCCAGGCCGATTTCCAATTCCTTGTATTGTCGGCGTTTGCTTAGCAATTCGTTTTGTACTTGCTGCAACTCCATGATGCGGGCATTTAAGCCATCCCGAGTGCGCGAGGCCACGAAGGGATAACGCTTCCTGAATTCGCGATGCTTCTCGTCCAATTCGCGCATCTGGCGATTGAGGATGTCTGAAGCATTTTTGAACTGATCATACATTTCACCGCTGACTTTGTTGTAGGTTTCCTCGAGGTAGTCCTGATAGGCCTCGAAGATGGACATCAACACCTGGCTGCTGTCTGTAGGCTCGCTGCAGCGAAAGGACATGGTCAGGACGCTGCTCCGCGTGCTCCCCTCGCCGGTGTTGCGTTTGACGTCGAGGTCCCCCTGGATCGTGTTCATGATTTGCGATTGATCCATGTTCTGAAACGACTTGAGGGACTTGATGCGGTCATTGCGCGAGATGGCTTTATTGATCATCATCGGGCTACGCAAGAGAATGGTATGCGTGACCAGATAGTCCTCGAGATAGGTCGTCGCTGCCTCGCTCCCAAAGGCCATCATTTCAGGCCGCTTTTTCAGGACCAAAACGCCTGCTTCCGAGCGGTATACACGCGGCGCCTGGGCATAATAGAAAGAGCCGAGCACCAGCGCGATCACCAAGGATAAAATGACCAGCGACTTGCGCTGCCAGGCGATGCGGAACGTATTGGTGGCCTGATTGGCGTCCAAAGTTTCAACGGAATGAGGGGGGCTCCCCTCCACATTGCGGATCATGGCGTCTATCCTCCGCGGGCGTCGATAAAAAATAGGATGAACAGTCGAATTATACCCGTCTCCAGTTGAAGAGGCCCACGAATTGTTCCCTTTTATTTCAAGCCGATGGCCAGTTCGGACGACGTTTTCGGTTTATTTTGACTGCCTGGATGGGGGGTTTGCAAGGATTGGAAGATCCCCGATTCAAACTCTTCCACCATGGCGGCCACCTTGGCCAATTTCTCCCAGAACAGATCGGGGTCGCGGACGCCGGCAATCTCCAATCGCCCTACGATGGTGCCGTGCAAGGTGATGGGAATAGCGATTTCCCACACATTGTTTTGCTCTGACATTTCCCACGGACGGTCCCACCGCGCATGATACCCTTCATGCATGGCTGGAGCATTGACGTCGAGTTTGATGCGGATAAAGGACATCATTTCCGCCCGCGACGTCAACCGCCGCCATAACTCGGACCATTCCGCCTTCCCTTGCAGATGCAGATGTAATTCTTGCGGCGAATCCTTGCTTTGGAAGGACCAAATGCGCTGCGTACGATGCGCCAAGCTCTTCTTGATCAGCGTCCACTCCACGTATCCGAACAGTTTCGTGGAGACCAGAATCAACAACACCACCAATCCCGCCAAGAGGGCCAGCAATTCCGTATTGAGGTATGTACTGGCCAAGCCTCCCAGGACCGTCAACGAGCACAAGGCCGCCACGCAAGCCAGGATGTGCCGATTGGTGAGGCCTCGACTGAGCATGCAGTGGTGCAGGTGGCCCCGATCCGTGGTGTAAATACTTCGGCCAGTGAGTTTGCGGCGAATGATAGCCGCTAGGGTGTCCAAAATGGGGATAGTCATGATGGCCAGGGGCGCCCCCAGTCCGATCATGGCCGAACCTTTCAAGGAACTTTTAATGGCCAATACGCCAATGGTCAGGCCGATCAACATGCTGCCGGAATCACCGAGAAAGATCGAGGCGGGAGGGTAATTGTAACGGAGAAAGCCGAGCAAAGCCCCGGTGAGCACCCATGCCATGATGGCGGCTGTCCAAGCGTTGTTCAAACCGGCCACCAGGGCGAAACCTAATGTAATAATGATGGCGATGACAGTGAGCATGCCATCCAAGCCATCCAAGAGATTGAGTGAATTAATGGCCCCTAGCAGCCAGAAGGCCGTGAACGGCACCGCGAGCCAACCGAGTTCGACGGTTTCTCCGAATAGGCGGAATTGATCGACCCTTACCCCCATGGCCACGATCAAGAGCACAATGAGCGTTTGCCCCATGAGCTTATAGCGGCCGCGCAGCTTGCCATAATCATCGATGACGCCCAATAAGCAAATGGCGATGGAGGCGATGAGAAGGCTGCTTAAAAAGGCCAGATCCTGACTCAAGGTTAATCGTGTAAAATCTGAAAAGATCAGGCTGAGGCAGATGGTTATGACGCTGGCCGCGAGGATGGCCAAGCCGCCCGCGACTGGCGTTGCTCGCGAGTGAATCTTGCGCCGACCATCAGGATGATCGAGCAAGCCAATGCGATGGGCTAATTTTCGAACCAATGGCGTGAGCAATAAGCACAAGCCCAGGCTGATGAGAAAAACCCAGAGCAAATCCAACATAGGCTTACCTAATTCCCTGGTGGTCTTGTCGATGACAAAGCGATAACGATCAGCATTCGGGAAAATGCTGAAAATCAATCGACAAGACGACTCCTTATTTTAGCGTTCATCCCCACCATTGCACGCAAAATCGGGTTGGCATCTCACAAGATAATGCGTATCCGAGGTTTCGATGGCTGGTCGACATCTAGTCTCAACGACTTGATGAGAATTCATTTCGAAGTACGCAAAGGTGAATGAGTGGCAACATATTGTCTTAGAGTCGATCATCCCCTCCGTCAATCATTCCATCAAAACGTTCGCCAATCCTCGCTCATTTTTCATACGCATTATTTCCGCGTTGATCATGGGGAGGAATACCGCTGCCTTGAGCATTGGGTGAATTAGGAAATCCATGTCAACTTTGCCGAAGAACGCGCTCGTAGCGGTTGGCATCAAGAAAAAAAATACCCATTTCTTTGACGGATTCCTGGGTGATTTGTTCCCAAAGCCTAGCATACCACTCGACTTGCGGACGATATCGCGAGATCAATTCACTCCGATTTCGCGGGTTGATGCGATCCGATTTGTAATCGACAATCACCCAGCCATCTTCACGCCAAAACACGAGATCGATCTGCCCTGAAAGCAAGGTTGGAAAAGATGTTTTCCCCTGGCCTTCAATCACATCACCAGACGCAACCCATTGCTGAATAGGCACTTCAGAAAACTTCTTGGGCGATGTCATGGCAGCTTTCCAAATCTCCGACTGCGATACTTTTTCCACCATCGCAAGAGCATTTCGGAGATGTTCTTCCTCGATGTCTTCCTCCGCAGCCAGCAATTTGGCAAACACTTCCAAAGGCTCCTCGGGTTGTCGCATTTTTCTCTCGAGCAGGGCATGCAACAATGTGCCCCAGCCTAAGCCATACGGTGTTGAATCTGCCGTCGTGCCGTATGGCTCCGCTGCCTTATCCATGGAAACGGCGAAAGCTTTTACGCCCTGAATCCTGTAGGTTGCTGGGACTATTTCACTCCAGCGATGCCTGATCTCCGCTCGCCATTGCTCTGGTTCATCCGCGCTCACCTCGATACCTTCCGCGGACTCGGTGGCTGTTCGTTCAACTTTTTGCATCACCGGTCGGTCTTCCAAATCAGCCGCGAAGGCACTCCAAAAGTTTTTCTCTTGCCCCTGGCTGCGTTGTGCGATGATCAGTTGATCCTTGGCGCGTGTGGCAGCAACATAGCGCAAACGATCTTGTTCTCTGGCTTCAAATTGCTCCGCCTCATGTCGTGCGTTATCCCAATCGGTCGGCTCGGCTAAGACCTCCCCTAATTGGTGCTTCTGTCTTGGAGCACGGATGATGAGGTAGCCCCTGGATTGCTGGCTGCGCCGATCGATATGAAACATCGGCGCATGTTCGCGATCGCCGCTGGGATCCGCCAGGAAGACGACCTTGGCTTCAAGTCCCTTGACCTGGTGCAAATTCATGATGCGCACGGCTGGGGCCAAAGGATCGGGACTGGCTTGCCACGCCAATTGGCGATCGCTCGCTTGCAACTGTTCCAAGCGTTCGATCCATTCCGCCCAGGTGAGGAGCTGATGGCGTTCCGAACGAAGCCATTCGAGCGCTTTGCCCAGACCGAAAATAGCTTGACGTTCGCCATGCAGCAGCCATTGCCGATAGGTCAGGCCGAGTTCATCCATGATGCGCGCTATGGCCGAAGCGGGAGGCAAACGCCGGGTCCACTGGAGCAACGCGCGAATCCGCTCGAAAACCTGCCCCCAATGCTGTTGATCTTCCTCTGGCAACTCCGAAGGAATCGTGTGCAGTTCACCCCATCGTCCCCCAGCGGCCTTGAAACGGAAGAGCATCCGGTCGCTCAAGCCAAAACAGGGGCCGCGCAACATGGCCACCCAGTCGATCAACGCCCCGGGTTGCGTCAGGGCACGCAGCACGTTCAGGAGCCAGTTCAGTTCCCGCAGCATCGCCAAGGCGTTTTGTCCCGTGAGTTGATAAGGAATGTGCCGCTGGGCCAACGCCCCGGCATAAAAATTGAGCCTGGCTTTGTTCCGAGCCAAGATCATGAAATCATCCGCTTGGGAGGCCCCCTGGCTCAACCGTTCCTGAATGTCATCCGCCACGCGCTGAGCTTCGAATTGCGCCAACACATCTTGATGACTGAGTTTCTGGCCTTGATAAGCGGCGGGTAAATCATGACGCAAGACCTCGGGGTCATCTGCATCGTCCACTCGGCCCGGTTCCATGGAGCGATACATCGGGGCATAGGGCGTGCTCTCTTTGGGAAAAACGCCGGCAAAACAGCGGTTCACCCACCGTACCAGCCCCGGTCGGGAGCGAAAGTTGGTCGTCAACGGCACGACCTGGCCGCCGGCTTGAACGATGAGCTTCTTGGCTTTTTCGTAAGTCACGATGTCGGCCCTGCGAAACCGATAGATGGATTGCTGGGGATCGCCGACCAGAAACAGCGACCCGTGCACCGGCCGCGCACGCCACCATTCCTTGACCTTGGGATCATCGGCCGTAAGCAGGAACAACACCTCGGCTTGCAGCGGATCGGTATCCTGAAACTCATCGACCAGCAGATGCGTGTAGCGCTTGCGGTAATAGCGGCGGAGAGGTTCCTGTTGCCGCAACATCTCGGCGGTCCGCAGCAACAGGTCTTGAAAATTCAATTTTCCCTTCTGGGCGCGGACCCGGTCATATTCCTCCCTGGCCTGTTTGAGCACGCTCATCATCACGGGATAGCGATGTTGCCGCCATCGTTGCAAGGCAGGTAGAACATGTTCTGTCACCAATTGATTCCAGCGAATCATCTCAGCTTCGAGTTGTTCCTTGGAACCTAAGATTTTCTCCCATTCCTTCTTTTTCAAATCATTCCATTTCAGCTCTTTCTGGTAGTTCTGCAAATGCTCCATCACCTGGCTTGGCTGCTGCAAGTCATGCGTCGCGGCCAAACGCGGCAACTGGCGAAACAGCTTCATCAACGGGTCCTTGGGCAGGCGATCCGCGGGGAAGCTTTGGGCTAAAGTCTGCATGTGCTGCCAATAGGGCCGCAACTCCTTGAGGATCGCCTTCACATCGGGCGGCTTTACCTCAGCGCAAGGCCAGTCGTCCACGTCGGGATAGTCGGCGAACGTGACGAAGGCTTCGCGCAAATCTCCTAACTGCAATCCGATGGCGTCCAGTCGATTCAAAACGGCGTCGTCGGTGACATAGCAACGCTCCACAAACTGATCCCAAGCCTCCAAGCGGAGAGCGGCATCTTCCTCGTCATCGATCTCATCAAACGGAACCGCCACCTTCGCCTCCAACGGACGTTCGCGCAGCAACCGGCCGCAGAAAGCATGGATCGTGCCGATGAAACAGCGGTCGCTGTCCTCGATGGCGCGTTGCAACCGGTTTCGCTCCGACGCACTTGAGGCCGCTTGAGCTTCCTGGACAAGAGCGGCATGAAAGCGGCCGCGGATTTCGCTCGCGGCCTTGTTCGTGAACGTCATGGCCGCCAAGGTGGACATCTCGCAAGCACCCGCCTTGAGCAAGGCCACCATCCGCCCCACCATGGACGTCGTCTTCCCCGAACCGGCGGCCGCTTCCACCATGAGGTTGGTCGACAAAGCGGTGAGAATGAGATCCCGCTCGGCTTGATCCGGTGGAATGAACGAAGCCCCTGAAGGCGGCTTACGCTTCATGGCGAAGCTCCCTCATGGGTTGCAGGACTCGATTGCTGGGCTGTTCTAATTTTCGGCCGCTCGCCTCGACATCGTCCGGCAATTGGCATAGAGATTGGAACTCGCAATGTTCGCAATCTTTCGGCTGGTCCGTGGCCAGAAAGGCCCCTTCATGTATTAACCGGATCAGGCGATCCAGGATTTCCTTGGCTTCAAGCAACTCTTCCGCTGACCAGAGCAAGCGATCGCCCTTGCCATATCGGCTGGGAAAGAAATAGCCGAAGTTCACCACGCGGGCCTGATGATCGAACAGTTTGCGCAAGGCCGCTTCCGCCATCTGAAGATACAAGGCATGCTGCAGGATCCTGCCTTTCTGAAACGTGCCCTCCTCATACCGGCTGGGGCGGCCCGTTTTATAATCCCAAACTACAAACTCCCGGCTCTCCGAACCTCCCCTGCGGTCGATGCGGTCAATGCAGCCCCCCACGCGCAAGCGCCGGGTTTCCCGCAGCGGCAGTTCGATGGGCTCAGGGCTATCTAGCTCCCGTCCGGGTTGGGCGTGATGCAAACCCACATTGGATTCCAGAAACATCACCTCATGCGTTTGTGCCAGTTGGCATTCTTCAATCAGAAAGAGCCGAACCGCTGCCGTCCATTCGCGTTCTTGCCTGGCTCTGGCGATGGCCGAAGCGACCGGATGCTCCTGGCTGAACTCTTGCAGAATTTCCCTCATGGTTTGTTCCATGAGCGGGCCATGCCGTTTGAGATCGAGCTTTTCTTTTCGCGCTCGCACCATGGCCAAGAATTGCTGAAAAACGCGATGCAGCAATTGGCCGGATCGATGACTGGGCAGCCATTCGGTCGGCTTCTTCTTGATGCACTCGACGGACCGTAAACCCAACCCTTTGCTGAAAAAAAAGGCGAGCGGACAACGGCCGAGAAGTTCGAGGGAATTCACTGAGAATACAAAGCCCGCCGCTGCGCCTTCGGGAAACAACTGACGGCCCAACTCTGGCACCCACCCATCATATTCCGTAAAGCGATTGCTTTGCCGCTGCTGTTCGGCCAACCAACCGGCCGCCAAGTGGGGCGTCTGTCGTGCAAACAGGGTATCCACGTTGGCCAAACGGCGGCCGATCGGCAGGCGCAGCCACCACCGCTCCTCGGCGAAGAGACATTCTTCGTTGCTTCCCGGTAGATAACCGGCCATGTTCTCACTGGGGACGCGGTCGCCTGTACCCAAGGGAAAGAGACGTTGCACGGCGAGATAGGCAGGGCTGGCAGCAAGATCGGCATCCGTGGCCATGTCCTTCATGCTGAAGCTCAGGGTGATCTTTCCTTGAAGCCCCGCCATGAACCGCTGCCAACGTTCCTTGCGGAGTTGGGCTTCATTTACCGAGGTGAGGAGTTCGGGAGAAATGTGTTGTTTTTCGACGTCGTCCAAGAGCGGGTCTGGCGTGCTCGACCAGGCCAGCCGTTTTTCATCCATGCCCAGGAGAAAGGTGTGCGGTCGGCCGGAATGTCCCCCCTGCTCCCAGGAGGCGGCATGCATCATCCCCGGCATCGGTCCTTGCTGATCCACCCAAATCGCCGCGGGCAACTGGGCGAGCCAATCGGCCGCTTCAAACTGGTCGAGCAATCCCATCTCCGTTAGCCAAAGTCGTTGATCCGCCACTTCAGCACGCAGTTTTTCTCGGCTGAAATTATCCAATTCGTTGCTGCCAGCCGCCCAGAGTTCCAAGAATTGATCCGCCGCCGTCAACCATTGGGCCGCGTTGGCCTGGCCAGCGGGAAGCAGACGGAGCAGTTTGGTCAACAGTTGCATTAGGGCTTGCCATGCCTGTCTCGACGTTTCGTCCTCAGGCGAGCACGCGGCCAATGCCCGATCGATTTGCGATCGATAGCGTTCGCGGCCCCAGCCAATGGGCAGTCGTTGCAATCGCTCCGCTAAGACCCAAGGCGATGCCGAGGCGCCGATCACCGCTTCGAGTTCCAATAAGCGATCAGACAGCATGGCGACCAGGCGGGATTGATCGTAATCCTCCTTGATCCAGTCAAGCCAGGCTGACAAGGCTCGCCCTGGCCTGGAAAACATCGCTGGGAGCCCATCCGCGAAGTTGACCCACGGTCGATGACCATCTGCCAAATGCGGATCTTGTCGCGCTTGCAACTCGATCATGACCTCGTACAGCAAGGGGACATAAGTCGCTCGATCCGTATAGAGGATTTCGACTTCATCCAGGTGAATTTTTTCCTTCAGGCAACTTCGGAAAATCTGCCGGACTTCGTTTCCTTCTCCGACGGCTTGAACGAAGCGGACCGTCCCATCCCCCTGCAACGCTGGAGCCAACTCCGGCTGATCGAAAAAGCGCAAGCGTCTGATGTCCGAAGCAGGTTCATCATCGAATACGAGTCCCGGCTCATCTCCAGGCAGCGCAACGCGGCGATTGAGCGGCAATTGATCGAGAAGCTGCTGCGACAATCCCCACGTCGGAAATGGTTCAGGCACGAGAAAGAGCACGTCGCCCAAAACGGCGGGTTGCTCGATAAGGCGATCGCGAGCCCAGAGAAACAGTTCGGCGTCATCGATCCACTGGCGGCGCTTCAGTTCACGCTCATACTCTGCCAAAAGCTGCGCCAGTTCCTTGCCTTTTTGACGATGAGCAAAGCTCTCAGGGCTGAATTCCGCCGCGGAAACGCCCGCCATGCGCAAGTCCGCCACGGTCCTGCCCAGGCTCGCTGCCAGGCCGGGCGTGTCGGCCAAGCCCGCCAGAAAGCGGTGGCCCTTTTTCCGGCTCAGGTCGCGAAAAAGTTTTTCCACCAGGCAAGCTTGCCCCCGGGGACTGATGAGCGTTACCTCTTCCCGGCTCATCCGCGACTCCGCCAACTCAACGGCCAGCGTCTTCAATGGGCAGACCCACAATTGCACGACGCCGCACCCCGAGCGCACCACCTGGCGCACCCATTGATCGCCGATGCGCCGGCGCGGACAGAGCAATCGTTTGGGGGTCAGCAAATGTTCGCGGCAGACTTCCGCCAAGGAACGGATGAAGCGGTTCATGCACCGATTGTACCCCTTGAAAGCGGGGATGCCCATGGCTTCTCCATCAGGCAAGTGAAGTCGCCGACTATTCCGTTGCTTTGCGGGCGCTGACCGGTAGCATGGAGAACGATCCGCTTACCCAGGAAGTGAACGATGCCTGCATCCCGCCGAGTGGCATTGTGTTTGATGGCTCACCCCGATGACTGTGAGTTCCTCGCAGCAGGAGCGTTAATCCTGTTGGCCGACCGCGGCTGGGAGATTCACATCGCCTCGGCCACGCCAGGCGATTGCGGCACGACGCAACTCAGCCCCGAAGCCATCGCCGCGAAACGCCGCGATGAAGCCGCCATGGCCGCTTCCTTGATCGGCGCGCGGTACCATTGCCTGGAACTTCGCGACTTGCACGTTCACTACTGCGAGGAAGCGATTCGGCGCATCTTGCAGCTCACGCGGTCCATCGCCCCAGCGCTGATCCTGACCCATGCCGTCCACGACTACATGCCCGACCATGAGGAAACAGCCAAGCTGGCCCGCACGGCTTCCATCGGCTTTTTCGTTCCCAATGCCTGCGGCGGTCCGATCACACCCGGAGTGGGCATGCCGCATCTTTACTACGCCGATCCGGTTGGCTTGACCGATCATTTCGGTCAACCCCATTCACCTCATGTGATCGTGGACATCAGTTCCGTCTTGGACCGTAAAATGGATATGCTCAGGAAACACGAATCCCAGCGTTCCTGGTTGCAAGCGCATTATGGCACGGATGAGTACACCCATTCCCTGCTCGAATGGAGCCATCGGCGAGGTCAAGCCATTGGCGTCCAGGCGGGCGAAGGCTTTCGGCAGCATCTCGGGTATGGCTATCCCCAGGATTGCCTCCTCAGCCGCGAATTGGGTCCGCTTGTCCACGCGGTTCAAAAAATCGCTACTCCTTGACAAGGAACTCTCCATGGATTTTCTCTCCACCCGCGCCGGCGCCTACGCCAATCCCTTTTATCCCGCAGGCTGGGACTATGCCAGAATCCAGAAGATCACGGCCTTGGGCAGGGAAGCCTTTTGGGAGCGGCAATCCCATTGGCATCGCGACTTTCAACCGGTCATTTGCCAGGATGGCAGCGGCGGCGTGGAATCGATGAACGCCATGATGGGCTACGAGATCTTCCAGCAAATCCAGGAAACGGCCCAAGAACAGCGTGAACTGATCCTGATCCTTCCCGTGGGGCCCATGGGCATGTATCGCTGGGTGGTCTATTTCTGTCAGAAACACCGCGTCTCATGCAAGCACGTTCATGGGATGAACATGGATGAATGGTCGGATCAGGAAGGGAATGCTCTGCCTTCTTCCGCACCGGGCAGTTTTCAGGGAGCAATGGAGGAAGCATTATACGGCCCGCTGCACAAGCTGACCGTGCCGAAAACCCAAAGGCTCTTCGCCACGAAAAAACTCTTGCCCCAATATCCTGAGCGGATCGCCAAACTTCGGGAACGCGGTGCGAAAATGGTCGTGGTCTATGGGATCGGCCGGGCCTGTCACATCGCTTTCTGGGAACCACACTTTGCCGCCGAGTTTCAAGCGGTTGTGCAATGGAAACAGATTCCCTATCGGCTCGCCGCCCAGTTGCATCCGTTGACTATCGAACAAAATTCGCTTCATTCCTTCGCCAGCCGCTTAACCTTGATCCCGCTCCGAGCGAACACGATCGGGCCGGGCATCTTCACGGCAGCAGACTATGCGATAGGAGGAGCGGATGGAGCTTGCGGGCCGCTCAATTGGCAAGGGCAATCGGTTTGGATGACGCTGCGCTACGGCCCCGATCCGTGGGTGCCCAGTTCGTTCATGCCAACCCTTCCCGGCCGGCTTTTCGTCATTGACGCCCTCGCCGGCCCGCTAGTTCCCGTGGCGAATTAACAAAGCCTCATGCCACGACGCCATGAGCTTGATCTAAAACTTCTTCTCCAGGACAAAGTAACCACTGCGCCGCATGCCCAGGTGCTGATAGATCGCTTGGGCGGAGTGGTTGGATTCATCCACGTATAAGCGCAAGCTGGGCACCTGCCCCGAACGCTTGGCCTCTTCCTGCACGTGTTCGAAGAGCCGACGGAATACGCCTTTGCCCCGAGCGTCCGCTCGAACATAGACGCTTTGGAACCACCAATACCAGCCGTTGTGCCAATCACTCCATTCGTAAGTAATGCTGCATTGCCCCAGGATTTGTCCTGCCTCCTCGGCGACAAAATAGCGGCCTTTGCCAGGATCGGCCAGAAAGGCCTCCACGCCTTGGCGCAAACAGGCTTGATCCAACTCCTTGCTTTCACTTTCCCTGGCCAAGCGATCGTTGAACTCCACGATCACCTCAAGGTCGGCCCGTCGCGCTGGCCGAATGGTCACTGCCATGTTGCGTCTCTCCCGAAGGATGTGTAAAACTCTGGCTGGCTTTAACCATACGGCTTTTCGAATGATTCCGCCATGGGAGCGTGCCTTGAATCTTACCGACTACATCCGCGATATCCCCGACTTTCCCAAGCCCGGCATCCTGTTCAAGGACATCACCCCCCTGCTCGCTCACCCGCGTGCTTTTCGTTCCGCCATCGATCGCCTGGCGGACCAATATCAACACCGCGCCATCGATGCGATCGCCGCCGCCGAGGCTCGCGGCTTTCTCCTGGCCGCCCCCTTGGCCTTGCAACTCGACAAGCCGCTCATCCCGCTGCGCAAGCCTGGGAAACTGCCCTATCGCACCTTGACGCATAAATACGAATTGGAATATGGCTCCGCCGAGCTGCAAATGCACATGGACAGCATCAAGCATGGGGCCCACGTGTTGCTCGTCGACGACGTGCTCGCCACGGGGGGAACCATGCAGGCGGGCTGCAGGCTGGTTGAACAGGCGGAGGGCCACGTGGCCGGCTGCGCTTTTCTCATTGAACTGGCCTTTTTGAAGGGACGGGAAAAGCTGGCCCCGTTTGAAGTGTTCAGTCTGATCCGATATGACTAGCGTTCAAAGCTAGTCAATCCGATGGTTAAAGTTTGCCCAACCCTTACAGCTCACCAGGGAGTCATAAGGCCAAGGTTTTTTTCCTTGCGTCAGTAGCCGAGTCAGCCGATGCAAGAGGTGGTGACCTAGCTTCATCCACTTCCGTCGGGCGGTTTTGACATGACCACTTGGTTATTTCCCTTGCTAATGGCTGGGTTGGTATGCCAACCTCAGGTTGCTGTTGCGGTCCATGATGATCCGCCTCCCGTGGTCGCCGCCTCACGAAGCTGGTGCGGCATCTACCCGACGGTGCTCGTCCCCTGGACCTGCGATGGGCAAGTGGACGCTCAGGCCCTAATTCGGCAATTGGAGCATTTGCTGTGCCACCGGGTTAACGGCCTGCTCATCCTCGGCACGCTGGGTGAAGGCGAATACGTGGACGCGGCCGAAAGAGCGACGGTCATCTCCATCAGCGTCAGCACCGCCAAGCGACAAGTGCCCGTGGTGGTCGGCATCCACACGGCCGACGTCAACGTGGCTCTCGAGCAAATGAAACAAGCCAAGGAACTGGGAGCGGATGCGGTTCTGGTCAAATACACCGGCTGTCCAGGCACACCCTTCTGTCACGTCTTGGGCTTTTACCACGCCTTGAGCCAGTCGAATCTGTTGCCGATTTTCATTTACTACTATCCCAGCCAGACCGGCCTGACTTTTTCTCCCGAGGAGATCGCGGCTCTATTGCATTTGCCCGGCGTGGCGGGGATCAAAGAATCGATCCTCGACTTGCGCCATATCGAACGGCAAATCGCCTTGACCCGCGACGTCCAACCGACGTTTCTCTCGGGGACGGCCCTTAATCTGACGCAATTCGCGGAGATCGGCGGCCATGGCGCCATGTGTGCGGAGGCGCTGATTCTGCCCGCCAAAACCATGGCTGCCTATGAAGCCGCATACGAGCTTGGGGATCGACAATCCGCTCGCGCTTTGCAAAAGGAATTGTTTTTGGTCGCCCCCTTGATTCAGCGTATACCGGTAAGCCCCGGGGGCGCGAGGCTGATCACCATGGCGTCGCAGGATCTGCATTTACGGCAACGCATCGGACCTGAATCCACCTCGGCCAAGCTGAAAAGGGCCCTCGATGAACTCGGAATCAACATGCTGCCCATTGTCAAGCCGCCGCAACGGCAGCTCACACCACTGGAGAAACTGCAAGTGCGCATGTTGATGCCGCGACTGCGGCGCGCCCAGTAGGCACACTGTTTAGTCTCGGGAGAAATCCACCTCGATCTCGGCGGGGAAACTATAATTCGGATCGCCGCGCTCTTGCAGCGTCTTGAACAGGCAGAGCACCGTGCGACGCACCTTCCCGGAAAAGAGTTCTCGTTCGCCCTTGGTGACCACCGTCACTGGCTGATTCAAGTCAACGAGATGGTCATCGAAACGAATGCGTAACTGTTTTAGATTGCGGCCCGTGGAGAGGACGGTCACAGTCTGACCATCCACGCTGGCCGTGATCTCATCGGCCGGCTTGTGCTGCTCGGGTTCCACCGCCAGCCAGTAGAAGCGCGGCTGCGTGACCATGGCTTGCCGCCAAATCACGCGCTTGGGTTTGGGATTGCGGTCGAAGCGCATCATCCAAGGCAAGGCTTCGGCGTCTTGCAAGTTCATCCAGTGCGGTCGATCTTTGTGAATCTTCAGTTCATGGATGTATCCTTGCGGATCGGCTTTGTGCAGGGCCGCTAATTTTTCCCCCCATTCCTCCGCGACTTTATTGCGGTTGAAGGCTCCATCCCGCCCCCCGACGTGAATGGTGAAGGGAAGGTTGCGGAGATTGTTCGGGGAGGCGTCGTTGGGATGCCCGGCCATCATGGAGGCGGCGGCCCAGCGATCCGCCATGCGCGGCGCTAATTGATAGACGCCATCGCCGCCGGCGGAATAGCCCATGAGGTAAACCCGGTTCGGGTCAACCTGGGCGAAAGCCACGGCATGGCGAATGAGCTGATCCAACAGCGCATCCATGTGCGGTTGAAACCACATGTTCCAAGCATCGGTCGGCGCCCGGGGAGCGACGTACAACCCTTCCTTGGGTTGATAAAGTCGAATCTGATTCTGCCATTGCTGATCATTGACTCGGCTCGAAACGCTGCCGCCGCCGTGCATGGAAATGAACATGCTGCGGCCTTTCGAGTGAGGATCGCCGAAGAGGCGATAATCGAAGCGCAAGACATGTTGGCCGACCTGAATCTGTTTCCGCTCCCATTCCTCCTTGTATTTGGCTTGCCAGGCTTGGAGATGATCCTGCCAGAGCAGTTCTCTCGCTTGATCCGCTTCGGCTTGCGACAGCGGCAGCTTGGCCCATGCCAAATCAGCCAGTGGCTCGCGCTGCTCGCTGGGTTGACGAAGCCATTTTTTGACCAGCGCGATCGTGGATGCTGGATCATCCGCGGTCGTTGGAGCGTGGGCAGCCAACATGCCGGGCAGCCAGAGTGCCAGCAAGATCAAACACCGCTTCGTTCCGCCTTGATGCATGTTATTCTTCCATCTTGGTTGCATGGTCATGTTTCACTGCATTCGTTGCACGCTGCATCGTTTCATGATCGAGCATGTCGCGCAGCCGTTCGATCCATGGATCGCCCGTCGTATATTTCTTGCCATATTCGAGGTTGAAACGATAGTCAAAATCTTGCGGGTTTTTCCCCTGGTTGTGCTGCAAGATCGTTGCCAGCTTGTCCAGTGCCTTGGCCAACTTAGCTTCGGGAGTTGCTGCTGCTTCATATTCATCCCATAGCGAAACGATGTCTTCGCGGATGGTCATGGGCAAGGGATCGATAAGCTGAAGCAAATCGTTTTGTTCGGTGGTCGACTTAGGGATGCTTTGATCCTGGTGGATGGCGGGAATGTCGCCATACAGGGCTTCCCCCAAATCGTGAATCACGCACATTTTTCACCAAGCGCGTCAACTGCACTTGGGGAAAGTAAGGATGCAGAATCATGGCCATGAGCGTGAGCTGCCACGCATGCTCCGCCACGCTTTCCGGACGGCCTGCCGAGGTTCAGGCACGACGAAGGGTATTCTTCGATTGCTCCGCTGATCGGAGAAACGTCACGATGCCCGCCAAATCATGCTTTCCATGATTACGCGCCCTCTGATTGGCCATGTTCATCGCATCCGCGATGACGGCTTCGATATCCATGAGAGGACATGCACGGCCGACCTTTTGTTCACTCGTGGGTATTCTCATGCGTCCACTCTTGCGCTAGCGTTTATGACTTGGATCGTCGTTTTTTTGACGCCGATTTGGCTTGTTGTTTCTGGACGACCTGCTTCATGTCCTTGGCCCCCAGTTGAATTAGTTTTTTCAAGGTCGGCAGATGCACGTCGGCCAACGATTTCACATACAGGCAACTTTTACCTGTCTTGTACTTGCCTAGCCGCTGCATTAAATCCGGATGCTGTTCGTAACCGACCATCATATACAGCGTCAAATTCTGCTTGCGCGGGGCAAACCCCATCTGAAAAAAGTCGCCCTCGCGGCCGCTGTCATACACGTAGTGATAATCACCGAAACCGACGATGCTCGGCCCCCACATCTTGGCTGGCGCCTTGACGGCCTGGCTCATTAATTTGACCAATGTATGACAATCCGCTCGGATCACTTCATCCTTGATGCCATCGATGAATTTCAACACCGCTTCGCCCGTGGGTCTGGTTTTCAGCTCCGCCATGACCGCCTCCGAAATGATTGCACATCGTGCTTATGGATCATCTATGCGGCAACTCGGCATTAGAGTCCACTTCCCTCACTCTTGAGGTGCCGCAACATCAAGTCCTCCACGGCCAGCAAGGGCGACTTGTTCTCATAGAGAACGCGATAGACCTCGGTCGAGATCGGCATCTCCAAACCTTGGCTTTGAGCCAATTGATAAACGCCCCGAACGGTATTGACCCCTTCCGCCACCTTCACCATCTTGGCGAGAACTTGATCCAGGGAAAACCCCAAGCCGATTTGCTCGCCGACCCACCGATTGCGGCCATGCGGACTGATGCACGTCGTGATTAAGTCGCCAATCCCAGCCAGTCCAAAGAACGTGGACCGTTCGGCATGATGAGCCAAGCCAAAGCGTATCATTTCCACCAAGGCCCGGGTCATAAGGGCGGACTTGGCATTGTCGCCAAAGCCCAGGCCATCGCTGATGCCAGCCGCAATGGCAATGACGTTTTTCAAGGCGGCCGCCAATTCGATGCCGATGACATCGTTGTTGGTGTAAAGGCGAAAACGTTCGTTGCTGAAGAGTTTCTGGACCCATACGGCCAACTCTTCGACCTGACTCGCCACGACCAAACTTGTCGGCTTCCCCCGTGCCATCTCTTCCGCATGGCCCGGCCCGCTCATGACGGCCATGGGTCTGGCGCCCAATTCCTGCAACATGATCTCCGTGGGCCGTAAAAAAGTTTCGGCCTCCAAACCCTTTACCGTGCTCACGATGGGTTGTGGACGATGTCGCAGATAGGGAGCCACTAGGCTCAACGTCGCACGGAGATAGATCGTCGGAATCGCCACGACGACCAGTTCCGCTTGCTGGAGGGCGGCTTCGATGTCCATCGTTAGATGGATGTCAGGCGGAATTGGAATGCCGGGCAAGAGGTGAACGTTTTCACGCTTGGCCTGCAGCAACCGGCCATTGTCTTCTCGGGCACTCCAGAGCGTAACACAGTGTTCTGGTTTCTTGGCCAGCAACAACGCACAAGCTGTTCCCATCGCGCCATCGCCAAGCACTGCAATCGAAGTCGCCATGGAGGAAATTCAATCTTTCTCAATGGATTTAAGAATCTGGACCGAAAAATGGATCGACTTTGTCATTGTAGACATTGACCCTGGGCAATCGATAATGACTTTTTCTAAGGAATCGAAACCGGAAGCACCACCGCCAAGGAAGTTGTTCATCCACCTCGGAATTTTGCAAGCGGTCTTTGCTCATATGCCGATTTAGAATGGGCGGTTCAATCCGCTTCCGCATCCGCCAAGGAGGGTGAAACGCATGGCTGCTCATCTTCGAGTCTTTCCCCGCGTTGCCGAAGACGAAGCCCCTCAACCTGCCAATGTGCGCGTCCGCTTGGGCGATCTCTTCCCCCTGCTTGCACAAGCCCATCGCGGCAACTATCTCTGGCTGAATGATTTTGAGGATGATGAAATCTGCATCACCGAAGACCTCTATGAAGTGCTGCAAGCTTTCCGCTCTTACCGCCCTTCGGCCTGATCCACAGGCCTGCCTGCATCCCAAACCGATTCAAACCGCTTGAAAATGCAAGCATTTACATATTCACGTCGTTAAGGAACGTCCCTCGGCGAACTCTCAGGCCAACGTTAATCCAATTCGATGACTTTGACCTCTTCTGGCTTACCCAGCGTCTGGATCAAATCCGATTTGCCGCGCAGCTCGTTGTCCATGAGCTTCAACTTTAACTCGATTTCTTGGATTTTCGCTAAGATCGTCGGCAACACGGCCAAGGGGTCTTCCTTGTACACCAGCCGGGGCACTTCAGGATATCCAAGCTGACGCTGCAAGGCACTAAAAAGATAAAGGGGATCACGACCGCGGCTGGCTCGGGCGATTTTCCCTTCCTTCTCGCCAAAAAGCGCGATGGGAGGCGTCTGTTCAGGGTTCTTCTTCAGCCATTCCCGGTTGGCCTGCTCGGACCGCACATAAATGAGGTCCGCAAAATCCACCTCGCCCACGTTGCGGCGGACCATTTCGATGTATTGCCGCCATTCGTCATCGAAGAAACCGTCTTGGGCCATGGCGCGCAGCCCCTCGTCATAGCCCAGCTTGTTTCGGCACATGACCTCGAATTCATAAACGAACAACCCCGCCTGGGTCGGCGACTCGCTGCGATACTTGGCCTCCCCCTCGAGCACGTGCAGGGCCGTGTCCATGCTGAATCGTTTCCCTTCCTCTTCAGCTTTGGCGATGATGTAAGCCTGAAAGGGAGAGAAATAGTGCGTCAAGCGGCTTAAACCATTGGCCAACACCCCAGCGTGTTTCAGCTCCGTAGCCAGAAACTGAATGGCCAAGGGGAGTCTCGTCGTGGACAAAATCTCTTCATGGACCCGTTCGAGGATGTCCTGGGCCGCCATGTTTTGCTGCAAGCGTTCGCGGAAAACGTGATAAAAATAGGCCTGCTCGACGTACTCTTCCTGATCGAGCACCGGAGCCAAGGGCATGTTTACCGCTCCTGCATTAGGGTCATACCGTTAGGTCAATGCTCATTCTAACTGAATTGGCATCTGCGTGCACGGTGAGCTTCGATTCGCATAGAGGTTATTCGCGGCATCGACAAGATGGCTTTCAAGGAGCCAATTTCCCTGTCAGACTCACCATGGAGAATAGTATAATGGCGGATGAAAATCAGGAGTGAGTCATGAGTATTGCCCCCAAGGCCAAGCTGTCCGCCGCCGAGTACCTCGAGCGGGAACGATTGGCCGAGCGGAAGAGCGAGTTTCTCGACGGTGAAATGTTCGCCATGGCCGGCGCCAGCCGCGAACACAATCTCATCAACGACAACCTCGTTGGCGAGCTATATGCTCGGCTTAAGGGTGGTCCATGTCGAACGATGTCGAGGGACATGAGAGTCCTGGTCGAACGCACTGGCCTGTACACTTATCCCGACCTACTCATCCTCTGCGGTCCAGGCGAGTTCGACCCCCTCGACCGCGATACGCTCCTCAACCCGACGGCCATCATCGAGATCCTGTCTCCCTCCACGGAGAAGTACGACCGGGGCGCCAAGTTTCGCCACTATCAGCAAATCCCAAGCTTGAAGGAATATCTTCTGGTCGCCCAAGATGAACCGGTCTGCGAACGTTTCGTTCGCCAGGAGGATGGCTCCTGGGCCTTAATCGCTTTCGTCGGCCTTAACGATATGCTCAAGTTCCACTCAGTCCCTGTCCAAATTCCACTTCTCGATGTCTATGCAGGCATCACCTTCCCGAAAGAGCCGACTCTAACTGCCGAGCCGAAACCGGTTCGGTAGAAGGTAGGACACATCCACGACTTATCGGTCTAAGAACTGCTTATCTCTTCCAGAACGAAACTAAGAGCAACACCAGGACTGTGGAGATTTCCAATCGGCCCAGGAGCATAACCAGGCTGAGCACCACTTTGGCAAAGTAAGGGAGTCCGGCATAGTTATCCATCGGACCGACGTCGCCCAGTCCTGGACCGACGGTGCTAAGGCAAGCGATCACGCCAGTGCTTGCCGTGATGAGGTCAATCCCGGTGGCAGTCAACAACAGGGTGGCAATCACCAAGACGCCGAGAAAGAGCACCGTAAATCCTAAGACATCTTGGATGATATCCGGGGAGATGGGCCGGCGATCGAGCTTGAGTACTTTCACTTGCCGAGGATGGAGCAGTCGGGATAACTGCAGCCAAGCGTGTTTGAGGAGGATGAGCAGTCGGACTTGCTTAAGGCCTCCGGAAGTCGAACCCGCGCAGCCGCCGACAAAGCAAGCGGCGAAAAGAAGGGCAGTCGCCAACACGGGCCATTGTTTATAATCGGTGCTGGCAAACCCGGTGGTGCTGAAGACGGAAATGACGTTAAACGCCGCATCGCGCAGGTTGAGCAAGGGGTTGTTGTAGTGTTGCCAGTTGACCAGGAAAACGATCAGAATCGTGCCTGCCACGAATACCAAGAAAAAGCGGACTTCGTCGCTGGTCCAGTATCTTCCGAAATATCCTCGGAGCGCATAATAGTGCAGCGAAAAGCTGGTCGCTCCCAGCATCATGAGGACTATCATGATCATCTGACTATACGTGCCAAACGCTCCAAGGCTGGCATTGCGGGTGGAGAAGCCGCCCGTGGCGATGGCGCAAAACGCATGGCAAATCGCATCAAAGAAACTCATGTCCCCCAACCAGAGCAGCAACGTGCCCGCCATGGTTACGAGTGCATACACCCCCCAAAGCAAACGGGCCGTGTCTTGAATGCGCGGCGTGAGGCGATCCGCGGTCGGACTTAAGCCAGCCGATTCCGCCTCGAACAGGTGCATGCCTCCCACGCTTAAGAGCGGCAAGATAGCCACGCCCAAGACAATGACCCCCATGCCGCCGATCCATTGGGTCAGCGCCCGCCAGAACAGGAGGCTCTTGGGATTGGCCTCGACGTCGGTAAAGACCGAGGCCCCGGCCGTAGTAAAGCCTGACATGGACTCGAAAAACGCATCGATCGGATGAGGCAGGCTGCCAGAGATCATATACGGCAAGCTGCCAAATAGGGCGAAACTAAGCCAGCCAAAGGTCACAATGGCGAATCCCTCGCGCAAGGTGAGTTCCTCTCGGCTCCGATAACGACCAAACAAGAAACCGCCCGCTAAAAACGTTCCCGCGGCGGAGAAAACAAACGTGCCGAGTTGGCCGTCGCCGTAATAGAGTGCAAAGGGAATGGGCGTCAGCAGCATGACTCCTAGAAACAGGAGCAGCCCACCGAGCACGTGAAAAGTAAGGCGATGGTTCATGCTCAAGAGAAAAAGCGTTCGACCCGAGCAATCGCCTCGGGCAGCGTGAAGACGATCACATGATCGCCAGGCTCCAGATGGTCATCGCCGCTGGGAATGACGACCTGTTCCCCGCGCACAATGACGCCGATGATCGCTCCCTTGGGGATGTCCAGTTCTTTCAACGGTTTACGCGGGATGGGGCTGCCGACGGGGACGACCATCTCCAAGACTTCCGAATTGCTGTACTCGACCGTGGCCAGCGACGCCACGCCGGTCGGCCGGACGTAGCGGAGAATCGCGCTGGCAATCGCCAGGCGCGGGCTGACGCAGGCATCCACGCCGAGGCTGGGGGCCAGCGTGACGAATTCATGACGGTCCACCATGGCAATCGCCCGCTTCGCCCCGTGGCGTTTTGCCAGCAGCGAACACAAGATATTGGTCTGCTCGTTCCCCGTGACCGTGATGTAGGTGTCGCAGTCGCCGATGCCTTCGTGCTTCAATGTATCGACGTCCGTGCCCTCGCTGTTCAGCACCACCACGTCGTCCAGCTCCTCGGCCAATCGTTCGCACAGTTGCGGATCAGGCTCGAACAGCTTCACGCGCAGCCCCATGCTGACCAGCTTGCGGGCCAGGGTTTCCCCAACGCGTTCGCCGCCCAGGATGAACACCAACTTGGACGGTGCTTTTTCAAACTCGAACAGGTAGTTGATCGCTGGCACATCCCGCTTGTTGCAGACAAAGTAAACGATATCGCCTTCTTGAAAGGCGTCTTCACCACGGGGGATGATCGTGTCGTGGTTGCGGGCAATAGCCGTGACGACCATCCGGTAGATGCCGCGAATGCCCGCCAATTCCTTGAGCGTGATGCCCGCCAGGGGGCTGCCGCGGCTGATCGGATAGCCCAAAAAGACCACCCGGCCGTTGGCGAATTCCGCTGCTTCGCTCGCCGCCGTGTACGAGACGATGCGATAGATTTCATCGGCCACGACATTTTGGGGATTGATCAGCAAATCGATCCCCAACTTGCGAGCGTTTTGCGCCCATTCCGCGGTCGTGTACTCGAGGCTTTTGATGCGGGCAATGATCCGCTTCGTGCCGCTTTCATGGGCGAGCAAGCAGGACACGAGGTTGACCTCATCTTGATCGGTGACGGCGATAAACAAATCGGCGTTTTCAATGTGGGCTTGCTCCAGGGCCTCGGCGCTCGCCCCGCTGCCCCGCACCACCAAGGCGTTGAGCTTGGCCTTGAGGTATTGCTCTTTCTGCCGATTTCTCTCGATGACGGTGACGTCGTGACCTTCCTTGGAAAGCCGCTCCGCGATATGAAAGCCGACTTCGCCAGCGCCGACAACGATCACGTTCATGAAGTAACCATAGTGGCGGTCAAGAGAGGAGCTGCCGGTAGATGGAGTTCAAGCTCAGGTAGCTTTTTAGCAAGAAACCGGTCGACTTCAAGCCCCTGGAGTCCTGGGGATGACCCTGATGACCTCCTCTAAGGCCTTATTATTCTTTGTTGCATCAGCTCGAAGAGTGTACCCTCCTTCGATGAATACGTTCCAGTCTCACAGGCTCACCTTGCAACCCTTGGCTCAATTTCTAAGATGTCCTATTCTAAGTAGATGATCCTTGGCTGGAGGATTGATCCCCGGCCATGTCGCGAAAGGGCTGGCCCTTATTCTACACGGTTGGCCCCTGTCACGAGGAGTCCGAGAGATGGCGAAGAAGTGCGCGGTGACCGGGAAAAAGGCCACCTTTGGCAACCGCATCACCCGCCGAGGCAAGGCGAAGTATTTGGGCGGCGTGGGCCGCAAAACCACCGGCATTACCCGCCGCAAGTTCAAACCCAATCTGCAAAAGATTCGGGTCGAGGTGGATGGCAAGGTCGTCAGGATGTGGGTCAGCGTCAAGGCCATCCGCAGCGGATTGGTCAAGAAGCCGACCAAGCACAAGCCCTTCGATCCGGCCAAGGCCAAAATTTAACCTCCTGTGTAGGGATGCAGCGCCATGGCTCTCACCGGCGATCAAATCCGTTGGGTGGCTCATCTGGCTCGGCTCGAATTCGATCCGCAAGAGATCGAACCGTTTGCCCGCGAGCTGAGTCACATTGTGTCCTATGTGGACCAACTTCAGCAAGTCAACGTGGATGGCGTGGAGCCGTTGTCGCATCCGCTGCCTTTGCAAAATGTCTTTCGCGCGGATGAGCTTCGCCCCTCGCTCCCCGTGGACGAAGCGATGGCCAACGCCCCGGCGCGCAAGGGAGATTTCTACGCCGTCCCGGCCGTGATGGATTGACGGCATTGGCCCGTCCTGCCGCGGTCGGTGCAAGGCATCCCTTCCTGGATGCCTTTTTTCATGGTGAAAGCCAATAGGAGCGGTTTAAGGAGGTCTCAGGCGCCTGATGCAACTCAACGAACGACCAGCTCACGAATTGTTGGACCAGATGGCCAAAGGCCAGACCACGGCCGAGGCAATCACAACCGCTTGCCTGGAGGCCATCGGCCGGTTTGACCCCCACGTAAAAGCTTTTCTACACGTCGATGGCGACCACGCCCTGGAACAGGCTCGGGCCATCGATGGCAAACGCCAGCGCGGCGAACCGCTGGGAAAGCTGGCGGGGATTCCCGTGGCGGTCAAGGACGTCCTGTGCACGCGCGGCCGACCGACGACCTGCGGCAGCAAAATGTTGGAAAAGTTCATCCCCCCCTACGATGCCCACGTCATTGAACGCCTCAAACAAGCTGATGCCATCCTTATCGGCAAGACGAACATGGATGAGTTCGCCATGGGCTCGTCGACGGAAAACAGCGCCTTTTTCCCCACGCGCAATCCATGGGACTTGAGCCGTATTCCGGGAGGTTCTTCGGGCGGTTCCGCCGCTGCCGTCGCCGCCAGTGAAGCCCCGCTCTCCTTGGGGACGGATACGGGCGGCTCGATCCGTCAGCCGGCGGCCATGTGCGGCATCGTCGGCTTGAAGCCAACGTATGGCCGAGTCTCGCGGTACGGTCTCGTGGCCTTTGCCAGTTCACTGGATCAAGTCGGCCCCTTCACGCACGATGTTGAGGACGCGGCCCTGCTGTTGGAAGTGATCGCCGGTCATGACCCGAAAGATAGCACGAGCGTCGACCAACCGGTGCCGAACTACCGAGCCGCGCTTGAACGGCCGGTCGCGCCTTTGACTATTGGCGTCGCCAAGGAATTTTTCGGTGAAGGTTTGGATGCCGAAGTAGAGATGGCCCTGATGTTGGCCCTTGAAGCATTCACCAAGCAAGGCGCCGCGATCAAATCCATTTCCCTGCCGCACAGCCAATATGCCGTCGCCGTTTATTACATCGTGGCCACGGCCGAAGCCTCGAGCAACCTGGCCCGTTACGACGGCGTGCATTACGGCTTTCGGACCGCCCATTACGACAGCCTGATCCACATGTACAGTCGGTCGCGCGGCTTAGGCTTCGGCAAGGAAGTCAAGCGCCGCATCATGCTCGGCACCTATGCCCTGTCCAGCGGCTATTACGATGCCTATTACGTGCGCGCCTTGAAAGTGCGCCGCCTCATCAAACAGGATTACGACCGGGCCTTCGCGGAATGCGATGTGATCATCGGCCCAACGGCGCCGACCGCGGCCTTTCGCGCTGGCGAGAAGATGGCCAACCCGCTGTCGATGTATCTCTCCGACATTTACACGATCAGTTGCAACCTGGCTGGCATCGCGGGACTCAGCCTGCCCTGCGGTTTCACGAAAAGCGGTTTGCCCATCGGCTTGCATTTGCAAGTACCGCCTTTTGAGGAGGAGAAATTGCTGCGGATCGCCCGCATGTATGAGCGTGCCACCGATTGGCATATGCGACGGCCCGCCATTCAGACGTGACCGCCTCCCAGCAAGATGATCGGAAGGAACGCATGATGAAAGCCAAATCCGCTGCCTTTGACATCGTGGTTGGATTGGAAGTCCACGTCCAGCTTCTCACGAAGAGTAAACTGTTCTGCGGTTGCAGCACCCAGTTCGGCCTTCCGCCGAATTCCGCCACCTGCCCCATTTGCATCGGCATGCCCGGGGTCTTGCCCGTCATGAACCGCAGCGCGTTCGATCTAGCCTTGCGAACCGCCTTGGCGCTGCACTGTCAAATCGCTCCTTTCACCAAGTGGGATCGGAAGAACTACTACTATCCCGACTTGCCGAAAAACTATCAGATCAGCCAATACGACTTGCCCTTCAGCCAGGAAGGCTATCTCGAAATCGAAACCTCTGCCGGCACCAAGCGCGTCGGCATCATCCGCGTCCATCTCGAGGAGGATGCGGGCAAGATGATGCATGATGAGGAAGGCCATAGCGGCGACAGCCTGGTGGACTTAAACCGCGCAGGGACGCCGCTGTGCGAGATCGTGAGCAAACCCGACATTGCCAGCGCCGAGGAAGCCAAGGCCTATCTCGAGGAACTGCGCCTGCTCCTTCGCGAAATGCGGGTTTCCGATTGTGAGATGCAGGAAGGCAGCTTGCGCGTCGATGCCAACGTTAACGTCCGCGTGCACCAGGAAGGGGAGAAGATACCCACCCCCATCGTCGAGGTGAAAAATCTCAATAGTTTTCGGGCCGTGGAGCGGGCGATCTTGTACGAAGCCGACCGGCAGTACAAGGAATTCATTCAAAACGGACGCAAAATGGGCGAGGTGGCCAAGGCCACGGCGGGATGGGATGACGCCAAGGGGGAAACCTTCATTCAGCGGCGCAAGGAGGAGGCATCGGATTATCGCTACTTCCCGGAGCCAGACCTGGTGCCGGTGGTCGTCGACGAGGCGTGGATAACCCAAGTGCGCGAAGCGTTACCCGAGGCCCCCGCTCAACGTCGACAACGCTTGCAAGCGGAATATGGTCTTTCCGCTTATGACGCCAAGGTCATCACCCTGCAGGGTCATGCCTTTGCAGACTATTTCGAACAGCTCGCCAAGCTCAGCCAGGACGCTAAAGCCAGCGCCAACTGGTGCAGCAATGAGATCTTACAAGCGCTCAACGACCGCAAAATCGCCATCGAAGCCTTACCGATGCAGCCACCCCTGATGGCGGAATTCATGGGACTGGTCAAAAAACACAACATCAACAAACCCAAGGCCCGTGAAGTCTTCGCGTTGATGCTTGACAAGGGAACCCCTCCAGCCGCGCTAGTGCACGAATTAGGGCTGGACGTCGCTTTCGATCCCGAGCAATTGCGTGCGTTGGTGCGCCAATCGATTGCTGGCAATCCCAAAGCCGTGGCTGACGTGAAAGCCGGCAAAACCAAGGCCATGGATGCTTTGGTGGGTCCGATCATGCGCGCAACGAAGGGCAAGGCGCCGACCGACGAAATTCGGCGGATCATGCAAGAAGAATTGGCCAAAGGATAAGGCTTCGTGGCTGGCTATTCGGCAACGCCGCTCGTCCAAAAACTAGGCTTTAAGGCCGGACAAACTGTCGCCTTTTACCATCCACCATCGGATTGGGAAGCACGCCTGGTCCCGCTTCCTCCCCGTCTTCATCGACTGCGGCCTCGATCACGGGCCTCCTTCGACTTGATGGTGGCCTTTTTCAAGACCCAGGCTGAACTTCAGGCCGTTTTCCCTCGCCTGGTGAAGCGGTTGAATCCTCACGGATCGCTCTGGTTCGCCTGGCCCAAAAAGGCCTCCAAGGTGGCTACGGATTTGTCTGAAGACGTGATTCGCGACCTGGCCCTGGCCGAGGGGCTTGTTGATAACAAGGTTTGCGCGATCGATGAGGTCTGGTCGGGTTTGCGCGTGGTGCACCGCCTTCTGCATCGACCTGGACGATGATCGAACATTGCCCCCTTCTCTCACGCTCCATTTGATACGAACCCTACGGCTCGCGCGATCGTTCAAGTTCCTTGAATTATTTTCGGATCATTCCCGGCCGATTTGAATTTCAGGCCGATGGGTCGTCGAATCAATTTTCACGCGGCATGGTTGATGGGCGACAGCAGTGGTTTATTGCATCAGGAGTAGTCATCGTGAGGCAAGGATTGGGTAGAGCTGTTTTCGTCTTCCTTCTCTTCATGCTTCCGGCCTTGCACCTGATCGGCCAGGACCAAGCCAAGGAAACCGCACCTGGACAGGCCAGCCCGTGCTGCCCGCTGATCGAAACGGCGGCACGCGTGCGTATTTGGGGACTACATGGACAGGTTCTGGATTTCACCTCCAATCATGGGGTGGATCGCCGCATCTATTCCCCATCGCTGGGCTGTTTTCGCGATTTGTACGTTTATTTGCCTCCCTGCTATGATCCTGAAAAGCCATATCCGATCATGATCTACATGCATGGCGTGCTCCAGGATGAAAAGTCCTTTATCGAATTCATCGTTAAACCCCTGGACAAAGCGATTCGCACCGGCCAGCTTCCGCCAATGATCGTGGCCGTGCCCGACGGCAGCATTGCGGGAAACCCCAGCCGATTTGAGCCGGGCAGTTTTTACATCAACGGCCCTCGAGGTCAATTCCATGATTGGGTTTTCGAGGACGTGTGGGCGTTTTTGCATTCCCGATTTCTCATCCGGCCGGAGCCGAAAGCGCACATTCTGTGTGGCGTCTCCATGGGCGGTTTCGGCGCTTACAACATGGCTATCAAGCACCCCGAACGGTTCGGCATCGTGATCGGCGTCATGCCGGCTCTCAATCTGCGCTGGATGGGTTGTTGCGGTGGCTATTTCGCCAACTTCAATCCCAACAATTGGTGCTGGCGAGACAACTTCGACAATCCGCGCGAAGTCGTCGGCGAATTCGGCATCTTCCGCATCCGCATCCGCAATTTCGCCTATCCTGTCTTCGGCCAAGATCCCGACGCGGCCCTAGCCCTGGTGAGTCAGGAAAATCCCATCGAAATGCTCGATCGCTTCAACCTCAAACATGGCATGCTCGACATGTTCATTGGGTACGGCGCTTACGATGAATTTAATCTTGATGCCCAAGCGGAGAGCTTTCTCTACGCCTTGGAGCAGCGCAACATCGGCGCCACGGTGATGCGCGACCCTTCCGGCCGCCACGACGAGGCCACGGCTCTCAACATGTTCCCCACGGTCGTGCGTTGGTTGTCGAACAAACTTAGAGAGCACAACCTTGCTCCCTAGAGCCATCGGCCATCCACGCTGCTCGACCATGGACTGACTCGCGGCAGGAGAATGACTTCATGCGCGGACCCACCTTTGGTTTGTTTCTTTGTATCCTCATCACGGGCTGCGACGACCGCGAGATGATGAAAGTCAGGAAAGTCGGCGATAAAGTTCTCGACAAAGTGGGACAACTCGGCCAAGAGGCGCTGGCGAAAATGCAGCGCACCGTGGCTGAGATTCCGAAAACGCCAGAGGAATGGCCGCTCCTCGATCGCGTGCAAGCGCGATTGCGCTGGGATCAACCCTTGGTCAAGGCCCCAATACACTTCCGGATGGAAGGTGATGTGCTCGTCGTGGAGGGCCGCGTGGCGAGCACGTCATTGAAGAAACGCGCTTTGGACCTGATCCAGTCCACGACGGGGGTTGAGCATGTGAAGGATCGGCTTGAGGTGGAAGCGACGGACAGCCTGTCCACGGCGACCGATCTCGAGCCTTAAAGTCCGCTAGCGCGTGGGGACTTTTCGCAAGGCATCCAAGAGTTGATGGTATTCTTCCGCTTCTTGAATGCCTTGCGTGGCCACAAAGGGTTTGATCGCCGAGAAATCCTTGAAGTCTTTGATCCGCGCCTCATTCGGTTTGAACTGAAAATCGATCATGACGCGCTGCTGCAACTCCTTCATGGCGCCGGTCCAATCCAAATAGCGACCGCTGATGAGCTTTTTGCGATCCTCTTCGGTGAACTGGTCGAAATCCGACCAAGAGGCTGGCCATTGGGCGCGGGTTAAATAATAGGTTTCGACTAACTTCATCGCCATGGCTGTGGCCTTGCGATTGGCTTCTTCTTCTTGGAAGCGACTTCCAAAGAAAAAGCCAAGCCAAAGAATGACCGCGAAAAAGAACAAGCCTCCGATCACCCAACCTCGAGCGAACCGTTTAAGTACGGTTTGGTTCACGTTGGATTCGACTCCAGTCGACATGATTTTCACTCCTCGTTGACTCCGCCCCACTGCATCGAAATCACCGATCATGGATGGAGCTTTCAATCTGCCTTTATGTTACAATTTCAACTAATATAAACAGTACAATTTTCGTGCCAGTTGCTCCCGTATTCCAAGAAAAGAGGGGCTAGTCGTGTTTCGAGCCGCCCTAATTTACTTTTGCGTCATGTTTGCCATCGGTTTTTTGCTTGGCGTGTTGCGCACGCTGTGGCTCATTCCACAGATCGGCATCCGAACGGCGGAGCTGATGGAGGCATGCTTGCTCCTCGTGGCGATTTATATCACGGCTCTGTGGGTGAGCAGACGCCTGTGCAAAAATTTTGCATCGGTGTCCAAAATCGGCGTCGGGTTGATCGCGGCCGGCTTGGTGCTCATCGCGGACATGGGAGTGGGCGTCGTCTTGCGCGGCATGTCGCCACAAGACGTCTTCACACATCGCGACCTTGTTTCCAACTTGGTCTATTTCGGTCTTTTAGCCTTTTTTGCCCTTGCCCCTTGGCTGCTGACGCGCAAAGCCGCTTGATGATCCTCTAAGCCTGTATCGCATGGCTGGGCCAGGCACAACGCCCCGACACCAATCGTGACGCAGATGGAATGCTCAGCGTCAATGGATTAATCCTCTTGGCACGAAACTTGTTTGTACCATGAAGCGGGACAAGGTATAAAAGCGGCATCGACCTGCCTCGCCACACCAAAGCTGCCATTCATCAACAAGGGGAAATCTCATGGGAAGACCGGTCGTCCACTGGGAATTGTAGTCCAATGATCCTACGAAACTCACCGCGTTTTATCAAAAGATCTTTGATTGGCACATCAACTTCATCCCGGAGATCAATTACCATATAGTCAGTACGGGCGGTCAAGGCGGCATCAACGGCGGTGTCATGTCCCCCAAACCTGGCCCTTGGCCCGGCAATATGGCGTTCTACATCGACGTGGAAGATCTCGATACTTACCTGAAAAAGATCTCGGCAGCAGGCGGCAAGGTCATCGTTGAAAAGCAGGAAATTCCCGGTATGGGCTGTCTGGCTTTATTTGAGGACCCTGACGGACGCGTTTTGGGACTGTGGCAACAAAAAAAATAAGGGTACACTGAATAGCATGATTGAATGAATACTGTCGACGCATGGTTGATGAGTCGAACCGCCTGGCCCCAGTTAATGGAACTTACTTATCATGCTGCTTCGCTTTGTTGGTTCGCTTTTGGTGGTGTTCGTTCTGGGAGCTCTTTACGCATATTTGCTTGTACCCGACGATCCTGGGACACCATCCATGGCGGGTCAAATCATCCCCGCTCTCATCTTTGCCATTCCAGTGTTAGTGATCCTGTTTGGTTTCTGGTCCTATTACGTTCCCAGGTGGTATCTCCAACGCGGCGACGTTGAAACCGGACCCTTTTCGATTTGCCACTTGGGTCGCATGCTTCGAACCAATCAGATCGAGAAAACGGACCAAATTCGCAAGCGTTGGTCCAAAATGGCCTCTCCCTTTACCATCCTCACGCACCCAGCCCCGCGCTTGTTGAGCGCGATCATCGGCTGCGTGCTCGGCGCGGGGGTGGGCTTGGGCGTAGGCATGGCGATGTTTGGCAAAGTGGAATCCCTCACCGATACCGTTTGGGTTCAACCCGAGTGGCTCATTCAAAAGCCAGGTCCGAGTCAGTTCAAGCAATGGCTTCAAGGGGGCATTCGAGTTGGATCGGCGGCTGGCAAGGAGAGCTTTATCCCCGGCGTCAGGGAAGCTGGAGGCGCATTGGGCGAGGGTTTGAAAGCCTACGATGAAATGAGCCAAGCGACGGTCATCAGCCAGGCCATCGACCACATCCGCTATGCTATCCTGAGCGGGGGCATCGGCGCGGCGCTACTGTTCGCCTTGGCCGCCAAGGAAAGCTACAGTCTCATTCGCGGCCGCAAACTTGAGGAAGACTCTTTCGAGGACGAGGCTGATGCCCCGATTTCACCGGAGAAGATGCGTTTCCCTTGTCCGGCCTGCAAGAAACCGCTCACCGTGCTCCGAGTTCACGCCGGCAAGAAAGTCAACTGTTCCGGCTGCAAAAAGACCGTGCGCATTCCTTCCATCTAACGAACAAGGCCATCAAGATATGCTCCTGATGGCCCTTGCCATGCCACTGACCCGCTGAGTCGATTCCGTCCCAATTAGCCAATCACTAGATTTCATCGGCTACTGAGTGTCTTGGATTTCCTTTGCCTGCGTCGGCGTTTCCAACAACTGAACATGGCGGCGAAGCCAATGCCTGTCAGCAGGATGGTTGAAGGCTCGGGTATCGCTGAAATATAGGCCAAGCCAAGCAAATTACCCGTGCCTGTCGAACCGACTTGAGTGGCTGCTCCCGTCGCCAGATCGATTGTATAAAGAAAGTCCGTCGTATTATCGACCAAGTACATCGTTTGATTGTCGGGATTGTAAGCCAGGCCATTGGGATTCGTCGGCCCGGAGAGAGCGCCGATCAGGGTCACCCCGCCAGTCGATCGATCCATGAGGTAAAAACTGTCGGTTCCACTATTGGTCGAATACATCACGTTCGTGTCGGAGTTGTAACCCAAATTGGAGAAGCTTGTCAGCGACGAAGTGCCGATCAGTGTGGCGGCGCCGGTGGTCTTGTCGATGTTGTAAAGACCATTGTTGTGCGAGGACACGCCATACAGGATGCCGGTGCTGTCGTCGTATTCGAGCCCGTGCATCACGATGGCAGGCACCGAGGGATCATAAGCTCCAATGAGCGTTGCCGTGCCGGTGACAAGGTCGAGAGTAAACACCGAATCGAGAGAGGTGGAGGTCAGGTAGACGATACCGTTCGTTCGATCATAGGCCAAACCGCCCGTCGTGCCGGCATTCGAGCTGACCGTGCCGATGAGCGTCTTGGCTCCCGTGGTGATGTCGATTTCGTACAAGGCTCGACTGCTATCCACGGCTATCATGCGACCTTGGCCGAGCACTAGGCTTGGCACAAGCAGGCTCAACAGCATCACCTTCCAAATGCGTTTTATCATTGATCTACTCCATTTGACTGGCAATTGTGATTACTTTCTAATGATCAAGAGTTATAATTGATTGGCTCACGAAGGGCAACTCATTTCATAATTATTTATAAATTAAAGAACGATGCATGATCCAAGTCACTCACTAAACTGAGGCATGAATGAAACCACTCGTAACCCTATTGTGCAGCCTGCTGGCCGGATATTGGCTTTTAGTCTTGGCTCGACCCGCAGATGACCGACTTCAACGCTGGCAAGAAGACCTCCGATTCCTGGTTCAAGAATTGCCTAAGCGACACAAAAACTTCTATGCCCACCTCAAAGCCGAGGACTTTCAAAAGCAGGTCGAAGCCCTTGAAGCCGAACTCAATCAATTGACGGATGAGCAAATTAGTTTACGGTTCATGAGTCTCGTCGCATCCGCGGGCGATTCGCATACGAACGTGGGCGCAGCACCCTTCTTTCGTCAAATCTACCCCTGTCAGTTGATCTGGCTCAAGGATGGCTTTTATGCGGTGCGCACGGCGTCCGAACACGCGAACATCCTTGGAGGCAAATGGGTCGGCATCGGCCAACACGACTGCGACTCAATCTTAAAGGCAATCACTCCCTTGATCGCTCATGAAAATGAACAATGGCTCCGTGAACAGCTACCGAATTATTTGATCTCCGCACCCATTTTAACGGCCTTGAATCTGGTGCCAAGTCAAGAGCCGGCCAGTTTTCGATTTGTCATGGCCGATGGCACCACTCAAGAAGCTTCCTTCACGGCCACCGCGGCGGCGCAAGTTCGCTCCTGGGCTGAATTGCTGGATGCCAACAAAATCCAATTACCGCTTCGCTATCAGGATCGAGCCAAGTTTTATTGGCATCGTTTTCTCGCCGAGAAGAAGGCGATGTACGTCTGCTATCGCCGCTGCGCTTCCATGCCGAAGCCGACTATCAACGAATGGGCCAAGACGCTGCTTGACGATCTGGACCAGCAGAGACCAGAACAATTGATCATCGACTTGAGAGACAACACCGGAGGCAATTCGGTCCTCTTCATGCCCATTCTCTTGGGGATCGGGCAAAGACCTTGGCTCAATCAGCCCGGAAAAATCCATGTGTTGATCGGTCGCCGGACGTTTTCATCGGGCTTGCTCAACGCGTTGGAATTGAAACGGGCAACCAAGGCTACCCTCGTGGGCGAACCCACGGGCCAAAAACCCAATGCCTATGGCGAGGTCAAGGTTTTCACTTTGCCCCATTCCAAGCTGCCCATTCAATATTCCACCAAGTATTTCAAAACGATGCAGGAAGACTCTCCCAGCCTCATGCCTGACGTCCTGATCGAAACGACCATCGAGGACTATCGCCAGGGACGCGATCCGGTGCTGGAAAAGGTCCTGCAACGATAGAGACAATGCCCTTTGAACCCTTCCACCATTTCCCAAACAGGCTCAAGATTGAGGCGAGCAGTGTCAAAGTATCGGAAATGGGGATGATTCTTTTTGACAATGATGGCCTGGTCGGTTAAGCATAAGATGATCGGAACCCTTTGTCCTCAATCGGCATGGGTTGTCGGTTTATAGAACAGACTCCACCATCGGCACAAGGTGTCGAGACTTAGTTTCAACGAGGAGATATTCCATGTCCAGCGAAAGTACACAGAAGAAGTTAGACCGCGTTCGTCGGCCCCGTGTGCAAATCACCTACGACGTCGAAACAAACGGCGCGATGGTTAAGAAGGAACTTCCGTTCGTTGTCGGCGTGATGGCGGACCTTTCGGGTCAACCGAAGGACCCGTTGCGCCCCATGAAGGAGCGCAAATTCGTGCCCATCGATCGTGATAACTTCAATAGCGTGATGGCCAAATCCACGCCGCGCGTTGCGATGAAGGTGGAAAATAAGCTGACCGGCGACAACACGAAATTAGCCGTCGAATTGAATTTCAAGCACATTGACGATTTCGAACCCGCGCGCGTGGCCGAGCAGATTCCTGCCCTTAAAGAACTGATGGACATGCGCCACAAGTTGACGCAGTTGTTGAGCAAGATGGAAGGCAACGACAAACTTGAGGGCAAACTGGCGGAAATCCTCGCCAACACGGAAAAGGCGATGAACCTGGCCAAGCAAATGGGCCTTGAAGAAAAACCCCCCGCGGCAGAATAAAAGCTGATCGACCCCAAAAACCTTTCCTCCAGATAATGAACCTTTTAGGGAGATAGAACCAATGGGAGCAGAAGCTCAATCCAAAGCCGCGGCCGCAACAACGACAGAAGCCGAAGGTGGCTTGCTGGATCAAATCCTGGATTTAACCAAGCCCTTGAACGAACAAGAACGAGCCCGCAATCGCGACGTCGTGGGACAGTTCTTGAAGGAAGTCATCAAACCCGGCCAGGTGGTTTCCAAGGACGTGGAAGCCAGCATCAAGTACTGGATCAATTCCATTGATCAAAAACTCACTGATCAGTTGAATGAAGTCATGCACGCCGAGGAGTTCCAAAAGCTCGAGAGCACTTGGCGCGGCCTGCACTATCTGGTCCATCAATCGGAAACCGGTGAAACGCTTAAGATTCGCGTGCTCAATGCCTCGAAGCGCGATCTCTTCAAGGATTTGGAAAAGGCCGTGGAGTTCGATCAAAGCGCCCTCTTCAAGAAAGTCTATGAAGAAGAGTATGGCCAACTGGGCGGCGAGCCTTACGGCATGTTGGTGGGCGACTATGAATTCGACCGCAGCGCGGAAGACATCAGCCTCCTCAAGATGATTTCCAACGTGGCGGCAGCGGCGCACGCTCCCTTTGTGACGGCAGCCAGCCCCAAGTTATTCAATCTCAATAGCTTCACGGACCTGAGTGCCCCGCGCGATCTGGCGAAAATCTTCATGGGCGATGAATACGCCGCTTGGCGCAGTTTCCGCGACTCGGAAGATTCCCGGTATGCCGCCTTGACCATGCCCCGCGTCTTGGGCCGGCTGCCCTACGGTGCGAATTTCAAGCGCGTCAGTGAATTCAACTTTGAAGAACAGGTCGATGGCAAGGACCACAACAACTACTTGTGGATGAATGCCTCTTGGGCCTACGCAGCGCGCATCACGGATGCCTATGCCAAGTATGGCTGGTTAGCCCGCACCCGCGGCGTCGAGGGCGGCGGCAAGGTGGAAGGCTTGCCCGTTCATACGTTCCCAACGGACGAAGGCGACGTGGCGATGAAATGCCCGACGGAAATCGCCATCTCGGATCGTCGCGAGTTCGAACTTTCCAACCTTGGCTTCCTTCCCTTGCTGCATGCCAAAGGCACGGATTTTGCGGTTTTCATGGGCGCTCAGTCCTGTCAAAAGCCCAAGAGTTACTTCGATCCCGCCGCGAATGCCAATGCCGAACTGTCGGCGAAGTTCAACTACATCCTCAACATCTCGCGGTTTGCCCATTACCTCAAGGTCATGGCCCGCGACAAGATCGGGTCGCACATGACGGCCCCCGAGTGCGAACGTTGGCTGAATAGCTGGATCATGAATTATGTGGTCTCCAATCCGCAAGACGTGGGTGACGAGACCAAGGCCCGTAAACCGCTTTCGGACGCCAAGGTCGAAGTGCGGGAAGTGAAAGGCAAGCCCGGCTGGTACGAAGCGGTGGCTTATCTGAAACCACACTTCCAATTGGAAACGCTTTCGACGTCCATGCGCTTGGTCGCGGAAGTCCCCAAGAAGGCGTAACGTAAACTCCCGCGGCGTACTGGGTTCGGTACGCCGCTCTTTTTTCCCTTTTTTCTGTTACGTTTCCACTTCGTCATGGCATTGCTTGGTAGGAGCAAATGACTGACGAATAGAACAAGTCAAAGCTCCTGAAATGATCCAAATCAGGGGCTGGAGGTTGTCGATCCCAACGAGTTGTCTTCGCGGTTGAAGTCGAACCTGGGCTCGAAGCATCTAGCAAAGTCATCCTTCAAAGGAGGTTGTGGTCATGGCGTTCGATAGTTATCTAAAAATCGATGGTATTCCGGGTGAGGCGACGGCGGAAGGTCACGTGGGCGAAATCGAATTGTACTCCTGGTCGTTCGGGGCTTCCAACCCTTCGACCATCGGGCCAGGCTCTGAAGGCTTTGGTGCGGGACGCGTCACGATCTCCAGCTTCAATTTCATGAAGAAGTGCGACAAGGCTTCCCCCGTGTTGTTCCAACGCTGCTGCACGGGCACTCACATCGACTCGGCCATCCTGACGATGCGCAAAGCCGGCGGCAAGCAAAGCCCCTTCTTGATCTATACCTTCACCGGCGTGATGGTCGACAGCATCCAGTGGTCGGGTTCGTCGGGCGGCGACGACACGCCGACGGAATCGGTCAGCTTCTCGTTCGCCGAGTTCAAGATCAAGTACCAATTGCAGGACGCCAAGGGCAACGTCGGTCGTCCGGTCGAAGGCGGCTGGAATGTTCAAAAGGTCCAAGCTGTCTAAAGCAAGCCAACAACCAAGACGCAAACACAAGGACATCCTCCCCCCAGGGTGTTCTTGTGTTGTTGCTGTTTGCCTCGACGAATGAGGTTTTCTTTGGATTGAGCCGGTCATTCCCCGACATTTTCCCTTTCGCAAAAGGCATGAAACCCGATGACCGCCAGCGAACTGTACAAGGCCGGCCAACTCGAAGAAGCCATCACCGCGCAGTTGGCGGTCGTCAAAGCCAATCCCGCGGACCAAGGCAAACGTTTCTTCCTCTTCGAGTTATTATTGTTTCTAGGCGACTTGGATCGGGCGCAAAAGCAAATTGAAGCCATCACCTTTGGCGATGAACGGGACGCCACGGTCATTGTTTACAAGCGCTGGCTCGACTCGGAACGGCTCCGGCGCGCCTGCTTCACCACGGGAGGCGAACCGAAATTGCTCTCTCCTCCCTCCGAACACGTGCGCCTCCGCCTGGAAGCGCTGCGGCAATGGCGTGCCAACAACCAGGAGTCCTTTGGCCAGCTTGTTCATCAAGCCAATGCGTTGATGCCGCCGCTCAAAGGCGAGTTGGATGGCAAAGCGTTTTCCGAGCTTCGCGATTGCGATGATCTCTTGGCCGGAGTGATGGAAGTCTGGGTCAATGGCCTCTATTACTGGGTTCCCTTCGAGAGCATCGCCAGTTTAAACGTCATGCCGCCGGAATATCCCCGCGATCTCTATGCTCTGACGGCGCAACTAGAAGTGCTCAATGGGGACACAGGCGAGGTTTGGCTGCCCGTGCTCTATCCGAATACCCACACGGCTTCCGACCCGCAATTCAAGCTTGGCCGGGGCAATGATTGGCAGACTTTGCCAGGCGACGTGGTCATGGGCGTCGGCCTCAAATGTATTCTGGTGGAAGAGGATGCCATCCCACTTCCCGAATGGCGCGAGTTGACCATTCACCATCCGGAACCCGAATCCATTGGCGAAGGCGAAGCCGCCTCCTCGGAATCCACCAACCCTGAATCGACAACATGAGTCAACCGGCGCCGGACCAACAAGCGATCATGCCCACGATCCTGGATCGACTCATTGATCCCGAATCGGGAGGGACCATTGGCCGCTTTGGGTATGATGTGAATCACATGATCGATTCCGTGCGCCGCGACGTGGAGGACTTGCTCAACACGCGCCAAACGCATCACGAAATCGACGAACGCTACCAGGAAGTTCGCCGCTCGATTGCCGCCTACGGGCTGCCCGACCTGGTCTCCCTGAACTCGATCACGCCCCAGCAGCGCGAACAGATCGCCCGCATGATCGAGGAGGTGGTCAGGCAATTTGAACCTAGGCTGAAGGACGTTCGGGCCGCGGTCATCACGGTAGGCGATAGCAAGGATCGCAACCTCCACTATCGCATCGAGGGCAAATTGCACGTGGAACCCTCTCCCGAATTGGCCTTCGACACCGTTTTGGAATTGTCCACGGGTCACTATTCCGTGAAATCGGCTGAGACATGATTGACGACCTGTATCGCTTCTATGAACGCGAATTGACCTATTTTCGACAGATCGCGCAGGAATTCGCCAAGAAATATCCTGCTGCGGCAGGTCGCCTTTTACTTGAACCCAACCGCAGCGCCGATCCCCACGTCGAGCGCTTGATCGAAGCTTTTGCCTTTCTGACCGCCCGCGTCCACAACAAACTCAATGATGAATACCCCGAGCTAACCGACGCTCTGTTGTCCATTCTGTATCCACACTACCTTTCACCCATTCCGTCGATGGCCGTGGTGCAGTTCGAACTCGACCCCGAGCGTTCGAGCATGCCGGATGGTTTTCCCATAGCTCGGCATAGCATGCTGCGAAGCCCTCCGGTTCAAGACCTGCCTTGCCGCTTTCGCACGGCTTATGAAACGAAACTTTGGCCTGTAAAAATCACCATGGCCAAGGTGCAAACGCCGCCCTTTCCCCAAGGCATTCAGGCTTTGCCACGGACCATGGCCGTCCTGCGGATGCAATTCGAGATGCAGGGCGACTTGAATTTTCATCAACTGTCGCTGGACCGGCTGCGCATCTACCTGAACGGCGAAAGCCACGTCGTGGCCGATTTATATGAACTGATCTTCAATCAATGTCAGCAGGTCGTTTTCCGAACTCTGGAGCGCGAACAAGCCTCTCCTGAGCCGATGATCTTCAAGCCTGAACAAGTTTTGCGGCAAGTGGGGTTCGAATCTGACGAGGGATTGCTGCCCTACCCCAGTCATTCCTTTTTGGGGTATCGCTTGCTCACCGAATTCTTTTCCTTCCCCGCCAAATTCTGGTTCCTGGACCTTTCCGGCTGGAAGGACGTGGCCAGAGTAGGCTGGCAAAGACGCGTGGAGGTCGATCTGTATTTGAATCGCACTTTGACCTCGGTTGAACAAGCCGTGGACGCCCAGATGTTTCAATTGGGATGCACGCCCATCGTCAATCTCTTCGAACAAACGGCTGAGCCGATTAACATCACGCAACTCAAGTCGGAATATCGCCTGGTTCCCGACGTGGCTCATCCCAATGGCATGGAAGTCCATAGTGTCGCGGAAGTGGTCTCGGCCAATCCCGATCACCCACGGGAATATCATCCTTTTTACTCCTTTAAGCACTTGGACAAGAACGAAGGCCCCCAAACCTTCTGGATCATGACGCGCGAACCCTCCATGGTTGCGGGGGATCGCGGCACGGATGTGTTCATGCAGTTCGTGGACCTGGGATTTAATCCGAAACTGCCGGCCGAGGAAGTGCTGGTCGTTCGAACCCTGTGCACCAATCGGGAACTGCCTGCCAAATTACAGCAATTGAGCGACAACCTCAGCTTCGAATTGGAAATGGCCGCCCCCTTGCAGCGGATTCGGTGCTTGAGAATGCCGACGATTTCTCTGCGCCCCGTGTCCAAACGGGGCCAGCATTGGCGGTTAATTTCTCATCTGACGCTCAATCATCTGTCGCTGATGGATGATGAGGGCGGCCGGGACGCGTTGAGGGAAATGCTGCGCTTATACGATTTTTCCGACAGCGAGGCCGGACAGCATCAGGCCAACGTCACGCGGCAGATCATCGATGGCATTTTGCAAGTTCAACATCGCCGCGTCGTCGGTCGCATCCTCGGTGGATTCGCTCGGGGTGTGGAAGTCCAAATGGATTTTGACGAATCGAAATACGTGGGGACGGGAATTTTTCTCTTTGCCTCGGTGCTGGAGCAATTCCTAGCCCTGTATGCTTCGATCAATTCGTTCACGCAATTGACCATTCGCTCCAAGCAGCGCGAAGGAATCCTGAAGAAATGGCCACCCCGGGCCGGACTGACACCGCTGGTATGACCCTCCCGCCCGAACCGGCAGGCTCGCCCCGAGGGAGCGCCGCCTCGGCGCCGACCGATCCGCCCACGGTCGAACAATTGCTCTTTAGTTCAGGGTACAACTTCGATATTTTCCAAGCCATCAAAATCTTGGAGCGCTTGCAACCGCAGCGCGTCCGCTTGGGAAGAGACGGCCCCCCCAACCAGGAAGTCGTGCGCTTTCGCTCGCGCGCATCCACGGCGTTTCCGGCGAGCAGCATTTATGAGGTGATTCCGCCGCTCGCGCCCAGCGGCATGCCGTTGGCCGTGGTCAATTTTATGGGATTGACGGGGCCAAGCGGCGTCATGCCGCGGCATTACACGGAAATGCTCATTCGCATTGAGCGCGACTCTAAACATCCGGAAAAAACGGCGCTGCGTGATTGGCTGGCCCTGTTCGACCATCGCCTCATCTCCTTCTTCTTTCGGGCATGGGAGAAATACCACTTCACAGTGGCCTATGCCCGCGGCGAATTCAAAAAGCCCGAACCAGACCTCTTCACGCGCGTTTTGTTCAGTTTGATCGGCATGGGGCAGCCCACCTTGCGGCAGCGCATGCAGATCGCCATCGAACGGGCCGATCCCACCGACGAGATGGAGCCGGAACAGGTCCTGGGCCGGATCAATGATCTGGGATTGCTCTATTATGCCGGTCTGTTGGCCCAGCGTCCGCGCAATGCCTACAATCTCGAAGCCTTGATTCGCGGGTATTTTCGCTTGCCGGCACAAGTAGTCCAGTTCCAGGAACAATGGCTCTACCTCGATGTCTCCGATCAAACGCAATTGGGGTCGGAGCACAACACGGGACTTGGAGTGAACGTAGTGGTCGGCCAGCGCGTGCGCGACTTGCAGAGTAAATTTCGCATCCGGGTCGGTCCCCTGCGTTATGAGGAGTTCTTGGAGCTCTTGCCGGATCACTTCCCCATCCCGATCCGCAAGTCCTTTTTCTTGCTTTCTCACCTAATTCGGTTATTTGTAGGTCCAGAGTATGATTTCGACGTACAACTCGTCCTCCGCAAAGAGGATGTGCCTGTCTGTCAATTGTCCACCGATGGCGGTTTAGGACCCCGGCTCGGATGGAACACATGGATCCACGCCGAGCCTTGCCAGAATGACGTGGATGACGCCGTTTTCGTGGGCGAAGCGATTCGCTGGTTATCCCTAACATGACTCGTTAAACTCGCTTTGATGCTAGAAGGAGCACTGCCTTGGCCGCCATTCGACCCAAAAAACTCGTGGAGCGCCTCAATGAATTGTGTCACCGGTCCTTGCTCGATGCCGCGCAGTTATGCGTCCATCGATCCAACTACCAGGTGGAAATTGAACATTGGCTGCTCAAACTGCTCGAAAAGGACAAGACGGATTTGCATCGCATGCTGCGGCAATACGACATCAATCTCTCGCGAGTCACCGAGGAATTGACCAAGGCGGTGGATCGCTTCAAACGCGGCAACAACGAGTCCAACTATTCGTTGTCGATGGACCTTCTCAAGATGCTCACCGAGGCCGGAACGCTCGCGGCCCTGGAATACAACGCCAACCGCATTCGCAGCGGCTTCCTGTTGGTCGCGCTTTTGACGGAAGACACCTTAAAGCAGCGCATCGAACGCAGCTCGCCGGAACTGTTCAAGATGGCTGAGCGCCCCTTGCAGAACGAAGCCCCGGTGATCATCAAGGGAAGCGTCGAGGATGAATACGAAACCGAAGCCGCGCCCATGGCCGGCGGCGCTCCCGGCACAGGCCCCGGACCCGCCCCCGGCTCCAAGACGCCAGCCCTCGATCAATACACTACCAACCTCACCGAACAGGCCCGAGGGGGCAAGATCGACCCCGTTGTGGGCCGCGACGCCGAGATTCGACAAGTCATCGACATCCTGACGCGGCGACGGCAAAACAATCCCATCCTGGCCGGCGAGGCGGGGGTGGGCAAAACGGCCGTGGTCGAAGGGTTTGCCCTGCGGATCACGGCGGGCGACGTTCCCGAGCCGCTGCGCGCCGTGGACCTTCGCGTGCTTGACTTGGGATTGCTCCAAGCCGGCGCGGGTGTGAAGGGCGAATTCGAAAATCGCCTCAAGAACGTGATTCAAGAAGTCAAATCCAGCCCCAAGCCCATCATCCTCTTCATCGATGAAGCCCACACCTTGATGGGGGCCGGCGGCGGCCAAGGCATGGGCGATGCCGCCAATTTACTCAAACCGGCCCTTGCGCGCGGTGAATTGCGAACGATCGCCGCCACCACCTGGTCGGAGTACAAGAAGTCGTTCGAAACCGACCCCGCGCTCAAACGCCGGTTCCAGGTCGTGAAGGTGGATGAACCGGACGAAGCCAAGGCCATCCAAATGATCCGCGGCGTGGCTCGCCCCCTCGAAAAGCACCATAAAGTCCGCATTCTGGACGAAGCCGTCGAGGACGCTGTGCGCTTGTCCCATCGCTACATCCCCGACCGCCAATTGCCCGACAAAGCGGTCAGCTTGCTGGACACGGCCTGTGCCAGAGTGGGTCTCAGCCAATCAGCCACCCCCGCCGACCTGGAAGATTGCATCCGTCTCATCGAGCATCTTCAGGTTGAAATTGAAGTGCTCGAACGCGAGGATATCATCGCCCCCGAGCATAAGGAGCGGCTCGACGAGCTGCGCGAACATTTGCAAAAAGCCGAGGCTAAACGAAAGGAATTGGAAGCACGATTGGCCCAAGAGCGGACTCACGTCGAATCCATCATGGAAAAGCGGAGCCTCCTCGAAAAACACGTGGCCGCGGCCCCCGGTTCCAAGGAGCGGCTCAGCGACGCCGATGCGGAAAAAATGCGTCAGGCCATCCTTGAGGAGATGGCGACTCTGAAAAAGATTCAAGGCGAGTCGCCGCTCGTCATGCCCGTGGTGGATCGGCAAGCAGTGGCCGAGATCGTCTCCAATTGGACCGGCATCCCCGTCGGCAAGATGGTGCTCGATGAAATCAAGACCATCCTGAATTTGAAGGAAAAAATGGAGGAGAGAGTCATCGGCCAAGGACACGCGCTCGAAGCCCTGGCCCAGCGAATTAAAACCAGCCGGGCGGGTCTGGCCGATCCACGCCGGCCGATCGGCGTTTTCCTCCTGGTGGGCCCCAGCGGCGTGGGCAAGACGGAAACCGCCGTCGTGCTCTCCGAAATTCTCTACGGCGGCGACCGCAACATGGTCGTCATCAATATGTCGGAATACAAGGAAGAACACAAGATTTCCCGACTCACTGGTTCCGCGCCGGGCTACGTCGGCTACGGCGAAGGCGGCGTTCTCACGGAAGCCGTTCGCCGCAAGCCCTATTCCATCGTGCTGCTCGACGAAGTGGAGAAAGCCCACGAAGCGGTCCAAGAAATCTTCTATCAAGTTTTCGACAAGGGCATGCTCCAGGATGACAAGGGCGAGGAAATCGATTTCAAGAACACCATCATCCTGCTCACGGCCAACGTCGCCAGCGACACCATCACCAAACTGTGCGCCGATCCGGACACCATTCCCGACGCCGAGGGGCTGGCCGCCGCCATTCGGCCCGACTTGCTCAAAACCTTCAAGCCCGCTCTCTTGGGCCGCATCAATGTACTGCCTTATTTCCCCCTTGGCGATGAAGTGCTCAAGAAGATCATCAAGCTCAAACTGAAGCAGATCGCCGATCGGGTTAAGAGCAACCACAAGGCGGTCTTCGAGTATGATGACGCCCTTATCAACGCCATCGCTAATCGCTGCAAGGAAGTTGAAACGGGCGCCCGCAACGTGGACCATATCCTCACCGGCACCGTGCTGCCTGAGGTGTCCAAGGAAGTGCTGACGCGCATGGCGGAAGGGCAGCATCTCAACCGCATTAAAATTTCGGTCGATGAGTCCAGTAAATTCGTTTATCAAATGTCTTGAGCCTGCGTTTGTCCGCGCAGCGCAACCCTCCTGGTTGGTTGCATCCAACCAGGAGGGTTGTTGTTTTTTTGATCACGCTTGATGTGTCTGACGGGAAGGGATCATCGCCGTGGTGAAGATACTTTGATTCGGATCCAAACCGTGGAGCCAGTCGCCAAGGTGCTGAATGGCTTCCCGAATTTGTTGCGGGGAAGCACCGGGAGTCATCGCCTCGCCCACGACTATCCGAATGCGGTGCGGCGTCTTGTCCGCGGCAAGGCTGGCTTCCGCTTCACCACAATAGACGGGGATGACTGGAACCTCGGCTTGCGTTTGCAAGTCGCGCAGCAGCCGTTCACTTTCGGGGCTGTCATCGACGCTGACGGCCACCAATTCGCCATTGGCCAAGGAAGACAAGCCTCCTTGAACGGCCGCTTGCAAGGCTTTGCGATCAGGCTGTGGAGAGAGTTGAATCAATCCCGTGAGCCGAGCCATGGCGCGCAGCATCGGTGCTTTCTTCACGTCTTCCTTGGACTCCAAGAGAATGAAGCGGACCTTGCGATCCGTCACCGATAGAACGTGCATGCTTTCGGAAAAGCGATAACAATTGGTGGCCAGGATCGCGGCCTCCTGCGTCGGTAAATGCTTGCCGCCGGCGATGCGGATATGATACCGGCCCGCGGATCGAATCCAGAGAACCGTGCGGACGAAAAAGTCGGGAAGCACCAGGCACAAGGCCGTCATCGTCAAGAAGGTCATCAGCATGGCAATGCCGAAGAGATACATCGGCACCTTTTGATCGTCATAAGCGGGAGGCAGCGGCGCCGTGGCCGGGCGCACTCGATAGTAAACGAGCGTCTCCCCCGTCGAAGCCTGTTTGAGCCTCCATGTGCTCACCTTGACCTCGTCGCCGATTTTCACACCGGAGTCGAAGCGAATAATCGCCGCCTGCCGATGCGTGGGTTGAAAAATAGAGGCCAGCATCTTCAACAAACCGGGCTGTTTTTCTTCAATCTCGGCCGGATGCGGCAGGTCCTTGACTGGCTCCGCGGAGCGTTTTGAATTGATGTGAAAAGCGGCCTTGTCTTCTTCCTTTGGTTGCACGGAAAAAGCCAACACTTCGATGTTCTTTTCAGGGAGTCGGCTAATTAACTTGCCCTCCGCCAGGTCGCGCACATGGACCTGCTCCGACAAGCCGACCCCATGTGTGAGGTTGACCACGCCGTAGAAAAAGAGCTGGGCCAGAATCGCCCCGGTGACGTTCACGAAATTGCTCGTGGCCACCATGGTCCCCTTGCTTTGCTTGGGGGCGCGATGCTGAAAGAGCGTATACAGTGGGACGATGTAGAACCCCGCAAAAAAACCGATGCATGCTATGGTGACCACGAGGCCGACGGTGGAATGCATGGCCACGGAGAGACTGGCCAGCCCCGCCGCCACCATCATGCCCAGCGCGCCGAGGGGGACCAGGCCCAGCTCCACCTTGCCGCCTGAAAGTTGCCCCGCCAACGGACTTCCCAGGCCGATCCCCAACGCCACGATGCCGACAACAATGCTGATTTTGAATTCTTCCCAGGGGGGATTTTGCGATTCGCCATGCATGTACATCGTCGCCCGCATGTAGGCCACCATGAAGGTGAAGAAGGCGATGCCCAACAGGGCCAGGGCCAGCGGTCTGGATTTCAGCATCGACCGCAGGTTAATGACCACGGGCGCATACAGTTTCCAGGGGAGGAACCCTGGGAATTTTCGCTCCGGATCGATGGCGGGCATTTTCTCGATCAAAAAGCTGGTCAGGGTGCCGATCATGGCCGAACAGACCAGGAAGATGCCCACCCCATATTCCATCCCCTTGAACCAATAAGAGAGAATGCCTCCCATCGTGGTCCCGAGAATGACGGCCAGGAAGGACGTGGATTCCACGTAGCCATTGGCCTTGGAAAGCAAATGCGGTGGAAAAATCTCGGGCAAGACGCCGTATTTGCAGGGAACGTAAAACGCGCTGTGCATCCCCATTAGAAAAACACAGGATAAAACGATCCCCGAGCCAAGCACGGGATAGCCTTGCGTGGAGCCGAGCCAGAACCCGACCAAGGCAAAGGAGGTGATGAAGACCTCGGATACTTTCCAGAAAATCAACGAGTAGCGCTTGCTGTATTTGTCCGCGAAATAGCCGGAGAGCGTGCAGAAAATGGCCCAGGGGGAGTAAAACAAAATCGGCATCAAGGAAATGGCTTTGTCCGGCGTCATGGCTCCGCTGTTGATGGCGAAGAACATGGCCGCTGCGTGTATGCATTGATCGTTGAAGGCCGCGAGAAACTCCGCAATGAGGAAACCAATGAACGTTCGGTTGGCTAAACGATCATAAGGTTGAAATGGCGCCGGTGCATTCATGCAATGGCCTCGGAAGGATGCAATGCAACACGTAAGGGGATTTATACGGTTTCTTCACCAGCCCGCCCATGTAGACGAAAAACGCTTTCCAACCAGGACGAAGTCTAAAAGACGCGTGCCGGGGGGCAGTTCACCTAGGAAGCTTGTGTCGATCTGTTACAATGTCGCCCGAGGAAAAACGCGCGTCATTGCAAGGAAGCCTTTTGCCAACCCGAGTTGTATGTCCACAGGTTCGATCCCACAGCCTGATCCGAATCAGCGCAAGGACCCGGCCGCGCCAGCCACCCATGCGCCCCGTAATGCCATCCACCCTTCGAGCATGGTCCAGTGGCATTCCGCCAGCACGCCCGCGGACCACTTTCACGACACACCCCACGCCATTCTCACCGCGCAAACTTTGGAAGTGCCGACTTATCCGCACATCCCCGGCTACGACATTCTTCGAGAACTGGGGCGTGGCGGCATGGGCATCGTTTACCACGCTCGGCAAGTCCGATTGAATCGCCAAGTCGCATTGAAAATGATGATCGACCTGGAATTCGCCGACGCCGAAGACATCAAGCGTTTTCGCACCGAGGCCGAAGCCGTGGCCCGTTTGCGTCATCCCCATATTGTTCAGGTTTATGAGATTGGTGAATATCACCCGCCCATGGGCGAATCCCGACCCTACATTGCCTTTGAATACGTTGGCGGCGGCACCTTGGCTCATGCCCTCAAGGGACAACCCTTCACACCTCACGACGCGGCGCGGATCATTGAAATCCTGGCCCGGGCCATTCACCACGCTCATCTTCAAGGGGTCGTCCATCGCGATTTGAAACCCGGCAACATCCTCTTCGACGTTCACAATCCCGCAGCCGAGCCGATAGCCGCGGACAAGGCGAACGGCAATGTAGCGCGCGTCCATCTGAAGAATATCACGCTCAAAATCACAGACTTCGGCTTAGCCAAATTCGCATTGCCCATCCCCGATGGCCAGGGGCCGCTGCATCGACCCGACGCCACTCGACCTGGCGTCATCATCGGCACGCCGCGCTACATGTCGCCGGAACAGGCCTACGCCGATACAAATCAGGTTGGTCCCGCTTCGGATATTTACTCCTTGGGCGTGATGCTCTTCGAACTGCTCACCGGCCGTCCGCCCTTCGAGGATGCCGATCCCGTCAAGCTCATCATCAAAGTGAGAGAGAAGGACTCTCCTTCCCCGCGACGATACGTGTCGCGCATCCCGCGAGATTTGGAAACGATCTGTCTGAAATGCTTGAGCAAAAATCCGGGAAAGCGCTATGCCTCCGCCGAGGCCCTCGCTGACGACCTGAGACGCTTCCTCCACGATGAACCCATCCAGGCCAGATCGATCAGCGACTTGGAACGCTTGTGGAAGTGGGCCAAAAAACGCCCCGCCGTGGCCTCGCTGTTGGCCCTCCTCTTGAGCACGAATGTGGCGGGCCTCTTGATCATGGCCAGTTTGTGGCAACTCGCCAGCTCAGCACGCGACGATGCCCTGGCCGCCCAAGTGGAAGAAGCCAAGGCGCGGGGCGCCGCGGAACAAGCGCAGCGCGAGGAAGCCAGCAGCAACAGCCAAGCGGAGCGGTTGCGGCAATGGTCGGAGACGCAGCGCGAACGTGCTGAGCAGGCCCTCTATGCCAGCCGCATCAAGCAAGCTCATCTGTTGATCGACAAGCATCAATTGACCGAAGCGAAGCACATCTTGGAGCAATGTGCCCCTTCAACCAAATCGGAGAGAGGTTGGGAATGGCATCATTTGATGCGTCTTTGCCAGTCCCCATTCACTCGAATCGAGTCATTTTCAAATGGGCAGGCCGCCGTGCCAGTCATTAGCCCTGACCGTCGATGGTTGGTCGTTTACATCAAGCCTGAGGCCAATGGTTCGACAACGACCAATGCCAAACTTCAATTATGGAATGTCAAATCCATGAGGCCGGTGAGCGAGGCGATCCTGGCTTCTTCCTCTAACAACCCATTCCCCCTTCATGTGCCATCAACCAGTCCTGTCAATTTGGGACCATGGCCCTTAACCCGATCGGTGTTCGTATGGAATCAGCTTGTCGCCCCCCTCCAACAGGCATGGTTCAGTCCTTCAGGCAAGGAACTCGTCACTTTGGAAGCGAACGGGCGATGGACCTTGTGGTCCGTACCCGAATTGCGGCAAATAAAGCAAGGATTCACCTCGTCGCATTTTCAGGTTCAACATGGAGCCTGGGGCCTTCAAGTCGATGCGGATCGTCAAGAACTCCGCGTCAGCCAACTGATCGATGATCGCGTTCTTCTCAGGATTGCCCAGCGATCGAGCCCATGGACCGCATTACGCCTAAGCTCACGAGGCCGCATTCTCGCCCTCCGGCGAGCTCAAGGCGAACTGGAATTATGGGACGTCGTGGAAGGTCGATCCCTTCAACAATTACGAGTCCCCATCTTGTCCGACGAAGTCATGCGGATCAGTCCAACTGGACAATGGGTGTTTCTCTATTCCCTATCAACCGATCACATGCATGCCATTCAGACGAATACGGGTCATGTCCATGTGTTGCGCTGGCCATCTCCCACGGACGACCGTCCAACACAATGGCATTTGTCGAGCGATGAAACACGTTTGGCCATGCGTCGCGGTCAACGGATAGTCCTTTATCCTTTGCCGCCCATTACGCCAGGTTTCATCGTGGAAGCTCATGTCGCTCACGACTTTGTCATTTGTCTGGACGGTTACGAAGAAACTTGGACTACATTAGGATCGGATGGCACACTTCGATGGTGGAATGCAGCGACCGGCAAACTAATGAGAACTGTTGCCACGCCTCCTGCCTGTCAGCAGTTGATCCTACTATCCAACGCCCCAACTTGGTTGGTTGTGGATCAACAAGGTGCGATGTATGTTGGCGCGCTTCAGGAGCGGCTCCCCCCAAGCCAATCATTGACCCTGCCTGACAACACTTGGCTGATCCCGCAATCAATCTCCCCGAACCGTTCAACTTTGAGCCTCTATTCCATCGTGGATGGCAGTCTCTTGGAAAGGCCGCTCCATGACCGAAAGGTTTCCAAGCCAATTCCCACGCCCGAATGGTCGGAATCGCGAACCGCTGTGAATCAATGGACGATAAGCGACGATGGTGAATGGCGCATTGGCCCCATGGCCCAGTCTGACCAATGGGGACGATGGCATATCAAAACCGGGCAACTTACGCATTCGTTTGGCCCCTTCGCCAATCATTGCGTCAAGGTAACGATGACGCCGACCTGCCATCGTTGGGCCATCTATTATGAATCCGATGACCACGATCCCGCCGTGCATCTTTTTGACTCGCGTCAACTTTCGCCCCATCTCATCCAGAAAACATCGCGGTTGTCCTCCATGGCCTTCGATCCATCTGGCGATCGCTTGTATTTCGCCACTCAAGAAGGCGACCTTTCCCTGTTCGATCTGGCCACTCGCAAAATCCTATGGACTCATCCATCGGCTACGAAAGGTCCACTGCGATGCGTCATCAGCCATGATGGACATTTCATCGCGACTTGGACCGCCGAACCACCTTTCTCTTGGACGTTGAGAGACGCTAATCATGGCCACCTCCTGCAAACGGTGCCGGTGCCTTTAGCCATCGCAGGCTGCGCCTTTCACCCTCATGGCCGCCGCATGGCCGTGGCGCTAGCAGACGGAACCGTTCACCTCTATGACACGCGTTCGGGATTGGAGTTGCTCTCCCTGTCGCCGCCTGATCATTCTGGCCGATCGCGACGCCGTTCGCAAATCCAACAATTTTTCTTCACTCCCAATGGCTATCACCTCACTCGTTTCGATGGCGATGGCACGCTGACGCTGTGGGATGGATCTCCCTAATTGTCCCATACCCCTTGTATGCGCCATGCTTCCAAACAATACTTACTCTTCCCGTCTTCCATGATCCATCTGATTGATGCATCCTTGCAAGGGGCCACATCCCTTGTCTTAGCGTCCCTCCTCGATTTGCGAAAATATACATTCGATCATGATGACTACCTGGGATCATGCAACATCTTTTATCACTTTTGGACGATTAAAAGAGATACGATCCTTTGCACGACTCCTCAAAAATAACAAAGTCGAGACGGATTCCATTCGCTAGGATCAAGGGGATAGAAGGGAACTCGGCATGCTGCTGCTCATGGTCGGAATCTTGGCTTGAAGTGAACCCACCTTGTTCGATAGCGAACATCTGAAAAAGCGCTTCTGGGTCAAGTTCCCCGAAGAGTCCAAGCCCATGATGATCGAGCAGCGTCCTTCTCCACTGCTCCCCAATTCATCCCGCGCTTTGTTCAAATGGACGTTCCAAGAACCAGACGAAAGCGCCACCGAAGATGGCGAACTACCCTTGCAAGCGGATCGGCCCGATCTCACCGAGGCGAGCGCCGCCGTCGGTTTGGGCCGCGTGCAGTTGGAATCGGGGTATACCTTCACCACGAACCGGCAATCGGGTTTGCGCTCGAACCTCTCCACGTACCCTGAAAGCATTCTGCGCATCGGTCTGTTTGCCGATTGGTTCGAACTGCGTTTGGGCTGGAACTACAACAACTTGCGATTGAAAGATCAGCTTGACTTCGAATCGCTCCGCGCCACGGGCAGCGATGATCTCTACCTGGGGTTCAAACTGGCCCTGACGGAACAAGCCGGCCTCTTTCCCGAAATGGCCATCAACGTGCAAACGACCGCACCGACCGGCGCTCGCTACTTCTCAGCGCAGCGTTGGTTGCCGGGCATTAACTGGCTTTATGGTTGGGATCTGACCGAGGGATTGACCTTCGCCGGGAGCACGTCGTTTGACTCCGCCCAGGACGACCTTGGACAAGTCTACGTTACCATCGGCCAGGCCTTGACTGTGGGCTGGGATTGGACGGAGTCGCTTGGGAGCTATTCGGAAGTCTATGCTTTATTGCCGCATGGTGCGCTTTCCAGCAGCATCAAGCCGCAGTATTACTACGATGCGGGCTTCGTCATACAAGTGGTCGAAGGATTTCCATACGGATATTCGCGCCGGCATGGGCTTAAATCGGGCCGCGGATGATTTCTTCACCGGGGCTGGTTTCGTTTATCGCTATTAATGAAGAATCCGGAACAGGGTTGCCGACTTCACCGGTCATGCCAGCGGGGCAGCCATGCCGTCATGAAAGATCATGATTCCCGTGTGTGACATCACGTTGACAAAGATTGCTAGGGATGATAGGTTCAAGAACATAAGAAACATGAACCCCAAGTCCAGGTCAGTCAAGTGGTCCATTTATGTTGGAATTAGCCGCGAAATCCACGCAGAATCTACTCAGTGAGTGTCAGGAAACCATTGGCTATCGCTTTCACCGCCCAGAATTGCTGAAGTCCGCCCTGACGCATGCTTCCCGAGCCGATAGTCGACTCGCCTCCAATGAGAGGTTGGAATTCCTCGGCGATGCGATCCTGGGCCTGATCGTTTGCGAGCGCATCTATCACCTGTTCCCCGATTCCCTCGAAGGCGAAATGACCAAGATCAAATCGGTCGTGGTCAGCCGAAGAACCTGCGCCACTGTCAGCCGTCAACTTCATCTCGAAAAATTCATCCTCATGGGCAAGGGCATGAGGGACAATCTGCCGCTTAATGTGCTGGCGGACGTCTTCGAATCGTTGGTCGCAGCCGTTTATTTAGACGGGGGATTGGACGCCGCGCAAACCTTCGTCTTGAAATACATGGGTCCGGAGATTGATCAGGTGGCCGAGTGCGCCCATGCCGGCAATTACAAGTCAGTTCTGCAGCAACTGGCCCAGCGCGAATTAGGCTCGACGCCAATCTATCAACTGCTGGATGAAAAAGGGCCGGATCATAGCAAGTGCTTCAAGATCGCGGCCGCGATCGGCGGCCGATGCTATCCCGGAGCATGGGGCCGGAACAAGAAAGAGGCTGAACAGAAAGCGGCCCTGAACGCTATCAGTGTCATTAATGGGGAAGAACCGCCCTATCCCAGCGATTGATCCTCCCTGCCTTTCAGAAGAAACATGCCGCCTTTTCATTACGACGTGCTGTGTTACGAGCCAGGATGCGGTCGGCCGGCGCGATTCAAGATTGCAGCGCGGTGGAGCGATCAACAAGTCAGCGAATTGAAAACCTATGGTCTAACCTGCGAGGTCTGCCTGGCTCGATGGTTTCATCGCAGTCTAGCCAAGCATCAAGCCTGTCGACTGACCGAAGGCGAGTCGCTGGAACGACCGCGCATCTTCGCCTGGCAACCCGGCACGCGCGACGTCCAACTGACCCCGCTGCCCGACTTGGAGAAGTCCTTGCTAGATTAACCGCGTTTCGCCACGGCCATCAATTCCTGGAAATAGGACAACCGATCACGATCGCCCTTGGCCCGCGCTTGCGCTAATCCATGTTCGGCAAACTGCAGGGCTTGAGGTCGCAATCCTGCTTTCAGGAGGGTCTCCGACGCGTTGCCCAGCAGGTCCATGTTGCCCGGATGGGCGTGGAGCAACTTGACAAAGGATTCGTAAGCTTTCATGGGCTGTTGACCGCTGATGAAGAGCCGCGCCCGCAGCATTTCGTAGTCTAATTTTCTTGCTCCGCCATGCCGTTCAGCGTCCACTTTGATTCCTTCATCAAGCCATTGCTGAGCCTGATCGGCTTGTTTCTCGGCCAAAGCCGCCTGGATAAGGATTTGATACATGGCGAAGGGATCACCGGTCGATTTAGCCAACAACGGTTTGGCAAAACGGGCCGCGACGGCAAGGGCTTGCTGCCTGACGGCGGTTTGCATGGCCAGCAGGAGGTCCTCTCGAGAGAGCCTTTCCCATTTCAACTTGGCCAGTTCCTCGGGAGTCTGCTCCGCAATCGGCGCCATGGGTTGAAACGATCGGAAGGTCAATTCGGGCAAGATTGGTGCAATGAGCGCAGGATCGAGTGGGACCTCCAAGAGCAGCTGACGGATGCGCTCAAAATCAAAATCGATGGGTAATTTGCCTGTGCACAAGTTGCGCAGGAATTGAAAGGCGCCCAATGCCATCGGACGCAGCCGGGTCATCGCCATGGCGTCCTTCGGCGTTCGGCCATGTAGAAAACGCGATGGCTGATTGAGCCACCGATCTTCAAATTCCTGGGATAAGTGAGTATCGATGAGCCTCTTGCTCACTTCGGGAGGCAAACCCTCCGGGAGTCGAATGTTGAAACGATCCAAAACGACGCTAACAAAGTTCGGAATGACTTGCCCTTTATCTACATTGGCTTGAATGCAAGGTCCAAAATGGGCTTCGATCTGATCCTTTGCCTTGTTCAATAACTCCTCGTCACCTCCATCGATGTTCATGCCGTAGCGATCGATGATGACATGGGCCGCAACCCGCGGCAATTCGAACAGCGCCATGTTCTCATGGGCCGGAGGAATCTCTCGATCCATCCACTTGGCATAGAGAACGGCATCTTTTTGACGAGGCTCAATCAATCGATGCGTGCTGGTGAGACGATCCTTGAACACCTCGGCGTCAAGGACTTCATAGCGAATATAATGATGAACGAAATCGCAGCGATCCATGCATTCGTCGCAAAACGTGAGTGCCACGGCCCATTCCGCGGCGGCAACCGCTTGGGTTTCTTCCGGCTCGCAAGCCACATAACGCTCGAGTGCCGTCATGGCTCCTAATTGATCGCCAAGCCAGGAGTGAATCAGTGCCAAGTTGTAAAGGACAGCCGGGTCCTCTGGCGTGTCGTGTGCCATTTCTTCATAAGCCAAGAGGGCATCGCTCAATTTTCCGGTCCGGCAGGTCTCCAGGCTTTGTTCACGACGTTTTTGCAGGTCGGCATCGGGCACATGTGGCAATGGCTTCAAAGCGTATGACTTGCGGATCACTTCGGGCAGTTGGCTTTCCACGCCAAAAAGCTCCGCCATAAGTTTGCCGGCGGCCGCTTGTCCAGGTTCGATGCGCAAAACGATCTCGAAAGCCGCCCGTGCCGCCATGAAATGGTTCAAGAGCAGTTCACACTGAGCCGTGCTGAGATAGACTTCGATCAAGAGTTGCTTAGCGTCGGGATGACAGAGTTCAATTGCCTTGCGATAGTCCCTCAAAGCGGCTCGATAGTCCCCCCCTTCATGCGCGAACATGCCTCGAAGAAAATAACCCAAGGGAAGTTGCTCATTTAACTGAAGGGCATGCTTGAGGGCTTCCTGCGCATCTTCGTGACGACCACAATACCAAAGCTGCTCCGCGTAGCGTCCCCAAACTTCGGCCGTTTGCACGTGCGTTTGCGTTAGCTCCTTGAGCATTTCCAAGGCCGCTTCCGTTTGGCCATTGCGCTGCATCTCGGCGGCGCGTTCGAATTGGGCGGCATAGGGCTGGCAGCACCACTTGAATTTTTTCCCGCTTCCACAGGTGCAACTACTGTAGGCATCGACGGACATAATGTTCTTCCATCCTGGTCTTACAAAGGAGTGTGTCGGCACTCACAGGACGATCTATCCAGTTTAATGTACAGACCTCAACCAATGAGGGGTAATGGTTTTCGCTGAAACGGAAGCATCTCGTTGAAAGCGAGTGGACGACATCGAGGATGAAATTTCCTACATCAAGGGAATGCACGCACGCAACGCACATGACCCTTCGGCCGTCTGTTTCGCCACCACCGTTGTGGGATTGGAAGGCTTGGCGGCTCAGGAAATCGAATCGCGCCTCGAGGGGGAGGTTCGCCGACAACTTCCCGGCATTGTGATTTTCAGGGTTCCCGAACTGAGCCGGGCCATGTTGCGCTTGCGCTTGGTGGAGGACGTGTTTCTCCTGGCTTGGGGCAGCGATTCGCTTACTTATCGGGCCGTCGATTTGAAACAATTCGCGCACTGGACCGCCAAGGAAGTTCCCTGGCCCAAGCTGCTGCAGGCGCATCACCAGGTTCACGCCAAGCCAAAAGGCAAGCCGACTTATCATCTCGTTTGTCAAATGCATGGGAAACATGCTTACCGGCGCTTGGATGCGCTCAAAGCCCTGAAACGAGGCATGGAGGGTAAATTTCCTTCGAGTTGGCTGCCGCGAGATGAGGATGCGGCCGTCGAAGTATGGCTCATCATTCACGGCAAACAAGCGCTCTGCGGCTTGCGGCTCTCCGACAAACACATGCGCCACCGAACCTACAAGGAAGCCCATCGGCCGGCCTCGCTGCGGCCGGTCGTGGCCGCCGCCATGGTTCATTTAGCCCAACTGCATCCCGTCGAAATCATGCTCGATCCGTTGTGCGGCGCGGGCACCATCCTGGCCGAGCGTTTGCTCATGGGGCGGCGCAGCCCGGTCATCGGCGGTGATGCCGACCGTTCCGCCCTCTATGCCGCCTACACTAATCTTCGCATACTCATCGATGAACCGATGTTGGTCCATTGGAATGCCACGGAAATGCCGCTCGGCAAGCATGCCATTCCATGTCTGGTTACCAACCTTCCCTTTGGCAGACAAATCGGCGACCCGAACGAAATTGCAGCGTTTTATGGAGAATTGATCGAGGAGTTTGATCGTGTGCTGCAGCCTCAAGGACGCGCCGTGATCTTGGTGGATGACCCGGAAGCACTGGCTCGAGCCGCCTGGGCTCATTCCTGGCAACAACGGGACCGGGTCCAGATTCGGCTGCTGGGACATCCCTGTTATATCATGGTTTGGCAGAAGAACTGATCCGCTAATCGCCATTTCGTGCTTGCCTTCTCTTTCCTGGAGCCATTACGCTTGAAGGAGCATGGGAGTCATGCCCCCAGGGATCGCCGTCCTTCGCAAGTCATGTCTCCTCGTCATCAGATCACATTCATTTAGGTTAAGGACCGTCGCCCATGATCGATGTGGCCGCCACCGGCATGAAAATTATCAATAACGTCGAAAAAGTGATTGTCGGTAAACGCTCCACGGTCGTCCTCGCCGTGGTGGCCAGCTTCAGCGAAGGCCACATTCTCCTGGAGGATGTTCCAGGAGTAGCGAAAACCATGCTGGCCCGGGCTTTGGCCGCCAGCATGGGCTGCAGTTTCAAACGCATTCAATGCACGCCCGACCTGCTCCCCACGGACGTGACCGGGACCAGTATCTTCAATCAAAAACTTAACGAGTTTGAGTTTCGGCCGGGGCCGATATTCGCTCAAACCGTGCTAGCGGATGAAATCAATCGCACCACGCCTCGAACACAAGCGGCCCTGCTGGAGGCAATGGCGGAGCGCCACGTCACCGTCGATGGCACGACTTATCCCTTGGAGCAGCCGTTCCTCGTCTTGGCAACGCAAAACCCCATCGATCATGAAGGGACCTTTCCCTTGCCCGAAGCTCAACTCGACCGTTTCATCGTCCGTTTGAGTTTGGGATATCCCAATTTAGAGGAAGAAGGGAAAATGCTCGAACTCTTGCAAGAAAGCCACCCCATCGACCAACTCACGAGCGTAACCAGCCCTGAGGAAATCGTCGCCTGTCAAAAGGAGGTCCGACGCGTCTTCATGGATGAAAAGGTGCGCACCTACATCTTGCAGTTGGTGCGCCGCACCCGCGAACACGATGATCTCCGCTTGGGGGCCAGCCCGCGTGCCTCGTTGGCCCTATTCCACGCCAGCCAAGCACTGGCAGCCGTTCGCGGGCGCAACTACGTCTTGCCAGATGACGTCAAGCGGTTGGCCGTGGCCGTCATGGCACACCGCTTGATCTTGCGGCCCGAAGCTCGACTCCGCAAATTCACGGCGGCCAGCATTATCGAAAACATCCTGTCCGAAATCCCCGTGCCGGTCCCCACCAACATTCAAGGAAAAGACGCATGAAATGGTTCGCGGGCGTCCTTTTTTTCCTGATCGTCGCCTTCTATTTTCAGTTGAGCCTGCTGATCTACGCCATGTACGTCATGCTCGGATTGCTGATCCTGAGCCGGCTCCTGGCTCGGAATTGGACCGACCAGGTCAGAGCCACCCGGCGTTTTCCCGACCAAGCCGCGGAAGTGGACGACGTCCTCCAGGTCAAGGTGACGATTCGCAACGAGGGACAAATCCCCGTCCCTTGGGTGATCGCCGAGGATTTGCTCCCCAAGACCGCCCTTCAAGCCCGACCCAAACTCCTGGAAGTGGAGGGCAAACGCATCAAGGTCTTTTACCTCAGAGGCCGCGGCCATAATCGACTGACCTACACCCTGATTCCGAAGCAACGAGGCTTTTTTCAAGTTGGCCCCGTGATGTTGGAAGGCGGCGACCTCTTCGGCCTGTTCCGACGCTTTCGCCTGGCGACGGAACCGCATTTTTTGCTCGTTTACCCAAAAATGGTTCCCTTATTGCGTTACGATCTCGCCTCGCGCCGACCGATCGGTGAAATCAAATTGACACATCGCCTGTTCGAAGACCCGACGCGGATTTCAGGGGTCCGGGAATATCAAAACGGCGACCCGATGAACCGCGTACATTGGAAAGTCAGCGCTCGCCAGCAATGGCTCCATAGCAAGGTCTACGAACCGTCCTCGATGGCAGGAGGGATCCTCCTGCTTGATTTTCACCGCGATAGCTACCCAAAACGAAGTGAGCCGTTTCGGTCGGAATTGGCGATCACCACGGCGGCATCACTCATCAATACGCTCTTTACGCTCGGACAACCTTTCGGCCTGATTACCAACGCTCGGGATGCCGCCGATCGCCTGCGGTCGGAAGGTTGGCGCGTGGAGAAACAACATCACGAAGATGAGGTCTATCACAGTCGGGCCGAAGCGGAGGCGCATCTGACCAGAACCGTCCGAGACCACCGCCTCGAGCCCATCGTCGTGCGTCCTCGCCGCGACGAGGAGCACTGGCAAGTGATGCGCGAAACCCTGGCCCGACTGGAACTCAACGATGGGCTGACCTTGCCCGAACTCATCGAGGAAGCGGGGAGCGAGCTTTCACGGCAAAACACCGTCATTGCCCTATTATCCGATGTAAAACCCGCCACCGTGCTCACGCTTCGTCATTTGAAGCAAAGCGGCTACGCGCTTTACGCCGTACTCATCGGCCTCAATCCCATCGACCATCATGACGCATTTGGCCATCTGTTGGCTGAGAATATCGAGACTCGCATGGTCGCGAATGAAGCGGGGGTCAGCTCCTTGTGCAACCGAGAGTTGGTCGAGTAAACCTGGGAGTTGCTTTTATTCCAGATCCGGAGGGATTTCACCGCCGTTGCGGGTCACCAGCTTGGCGATGATGTTCATGGGCAGCCGCTTGGGCAAAAACCGCACGGAACTATCAGCAAAGAGGAAATTCGCGCCGAACGGGTGAAAAGAGTAGATTTCGCGGTCATTGGTACAATTCATCGCACAGGGCCCGCTGCCCGGCAAGCCATCATAGGTTGACCCTTGAATGCTGAAGGCATTGCGCGCGTCCATCCAGCCGCCCCCGCGGACGCGTTCCCCCGCGATGAACTTGCCCATCCGATACAGATGGGGTCGGCCCGCGCATTCGACAAGCAACAGCGTATGCGTCATGCCGTCATAGATATCCTTCATGCTGGTTTGTTCGTTCGAGTTGAGGACGCCGCGCAGATCCGGGGTTGGATCGATGAGTTGCAGGTCGATGAGGAAATCCTCGATGCGCATGATGGTCGTGTAATCCCCCGGCGCGGCTTGCCAGGAATAAATATCGGTGGCGCGGTCCAAACCCCGGCGCTCCGACGAGGGGCACATCATGATGGGTAGGAAAGTTTCGCGTACGCTGGCATGTTGCGGATGCCGCCAGTCCAGCTGGAAGTCATATTGCCTGAAGAGGTTATCCTGTTCGATATAGGGGAGCAGGAAATATCCCCACCCATGCTCAATATTGGTATACACGCCCATTTCCGGATAAGGGCCAAGGATGCGCGCCGGCGGGAATTTGCCGAAGTCTTGATGATAATGATGCAAGGCGATGCCGAGTTGCCTCATATTGTTGCCGCACGACATCAAATCGGCTGCGGCGCGGATGCGCTGTATGGCAGGAAGTAACAGGGCAATGAGCAACGTGACGATGCTGATCACCACCAGCAATTCGATGAGTGTCATTCCATTGCGCTGTGATGACATTTTTGGCATGTTCATATTATGACGTCATCAATTATCAATAGACAATCGAAAAGGGATAAAAAAGCTGACCGATCTGCTGCAGACAACGGCACGTGCGGTTTAAAGATTTCTAGATGATCTACGCTTTGGCGCGGTTAGAATGGGGATGAGGAACTTATCCTTCACCATCGAGTTTTAAGTTTTCCCCGTCTCCTTGAACTTGAGTCTCATGTCGCGATCCAAACGATTGGAAGCCACCGACTTTGTGATTATCGCCCTGTCTCCCTTATTGATCATGGGCATGTTGATCACGTTGTCCTATTTTTTGGTGGAAATCCTTTATCGCGGCCAATACCAGGGCCAATTGCTCTATGCTCTCACCTGGTTCGTGATGGCCATCGTCCTGATCACCCGCATCTCTCTGGAAGGCAATCGGGCAGGCGCCTGGTTTTATGCCTTGTTGCTTGCCTTCGTCACCATGTTGATCATTTTACGTTTCGTCGAAATTCCCAAGGATGGCCCGCTTGGGCCCTTTGGTCAATTTCTCCCCTTCATCATCATGGCTCTCATCTGGTGGAGTGCGGATCGGTTGACCAAGGATTGCACCCATTCAGGAGACGAGAATGAAGCGGGCCTGCTCGATTTCAACCTGATACCGCGTCAGCCGCTGGGCGTGATCAAGGACCCCAATGCCGCTCCTGAACCCACTTCGCAAGCGGGTACCCGTCCGAAGGACAAATCAGCCTTCCTGAAGGAGTACGAGAAGGAGCGGGAAGAGGAGCGCCGCCACCATCGGCCAGGCACCTGGGTGATCTACTTTTCCCTGGCGGCGCTGCCCTTGTTCGGGTTGGGCCAGGCCTTGATTCCCGCTCATGACGTGGAGCGCCGGCGCTACACCTTTTGGCTGTTAACGATCTACGTCGGCTGCGGGCTTGGTTTGCTGCTTTCGACTTGTTTTCTGGGACTACGGCGTTATCTGCGGCATCGCCAGATGAACATGCCCGGGCGCATGACAGGCACGTTTCTCACCGTCGGCGCGGGGATCATCATGGCCATGCTCTTTGTCGCCGCCTGGCTGCCTCGCCCCGGTGGCGAGGTCGGCCTCTCCACCATGGTCGATCTCAATCAATGGTTCAAAAAGGACAAAAAAGAGGCTTCTCAACATGCCTTGATCCCTGGCGGCGGCGGTGAAGGGGATGGATCGGAGGGCGGGACGGGTGAAACCGATCAAATGCGGCAGGGCCAGCGCGGTTCACCGGACCCCAACCAGAATGACCCCAACCAACCGTCCGGAAAACAAGGCCAAGGTGGACAAGGCAGTTCCTCAAGTTCCTCGGGAGGCGGTTCGCCTCATGGATCATCTTCCGATGGGCAGTCCAAGGGTGAAAACCGCGGCGAGAAGGGACGATCATCCGACCGCCGGCCAGGCCAAAAAGACCACGAAGAGGGCGACGCGGACGACGATGAGGAAAAAGCAAAAATGCAAGGAAGCCCCGTCAATCAACAAGACCCCGAAGGCACGGGCACCGGCGGGCGCCGCCGTCAGGTTGAACAGGATGATCGATCTTCCAAAAGCCCGCCTTCACCCAATATTTCAAGCAGTTCCAAAATCGCCGTCGTCATCACGTGGCTGCTGTTGGCCCTGGTCATCGTTGTTGGGCTGTACTTTTTGGTCAAGAATCGCCATGGCGTCATGGCATGGTTGCAAGGTTTGACGCGACAATTCCGCGACTGGTGGAATTGGCTGTGGATGGACAAAACCAAGGAGCCTCAAGCCCCCATGGCTCAGATGGCCGCGGACGTCATCGAAAAACCGATTCCTCCGCCACCATTCCATACGTTCCGCAATCCTTTCGATCACGAAGGCGATTTTCGCTCCCAGGCCGACATCATTCGCTATAGCCTGGCCGCCTTGCATTCATGGGCGTATGAACAGAATCTGGGTCGCAAGGTGGATGAAACCGTCTTGGAATTCACGCAACGGTTGGGAGTGGATCGACCGGCTGTCAAAAAAAATAGTTATGCCTTGGCCCAAGCCTATGTTTGGATCACTTATGCCAAAGGCAAAGTCAAACCGCAACACATCGAAGCAGCACGTGCTTTTTGGCAAAGTTTGCCCCCGCTCCGTCCACGTTCCAGGGAAGCCGTTGCAAGTGCCTGACTCCCGTCCATAAGATATTTATAAAGCCCTTCCCTATGGATCACTTACGGTCGTAAAAATGAAAGTTAACCAAACCGCTCCGCCAACCGTAAAGCGAGGTGCCCATGCCACTGGAGGTGATCGACGCGCGGACCACGAATCGCAGCGCATCCTCTGCGGAATTGGACGGTTATCGTGAACTCAGTCATGAGGAGTTGACCAAGCGTTGCCGCGCCGCCAAGGAGACCTTGGGCAAGCAATTGCTGATCCTTGGCCACCATTATCAGCAAGATGAAGTGATTGCCTTTGCGGACTTGCGCGGGGATAGCTTTCGCTTGGCCCGGCTGGCCTCGGAAAACAAGGACTGCTCATACATCATTTTCTGCGGCGTCCACTTCATGGCGGAAACCGCTGACATTTTGACGCCCCCCCACGTCCAAGTGATCTTGCCGGATCTGGCTGCCGGTTGCAGCATGGCGGACATGGCCGACCTGGATTCAGTAGAGAGAGCCTGGGAGGAATTAGGCGACGCCGTTGACACTCAGGACATCATGCCCGTCACCTATATCAACTCCGCAGCGGACCTGAAGGCCTTTTGCGGCAAACATGGCGGCATCGTTTGCACAAGCAGCAACGCGCGAGCGGTTCTTGATTGGTCTTTCCAACAGCGTGGCAAAGTGCTCTTTTTCCCCGATCAGCATTTGGGGCGAAACACCGCCAAGGCCATGGGCATTCCCTTGGAGGAAATGGTGCTATGGGATCCACTCAAGCCCATGGGAGGGAACACAGTCGATTCCATTCGTCGAGCGAAAGTTCTGCTCTGGAAGGGGCACTGCAGCGTCCACCAGATGTTCAAGACGCAACACGTGGAGTATTTCCGCAAATACCATCCCCAGGCCAAAATCCTGGTTCATCCAGAATGTTCGATGGAAGTCGTGGACATGGCCGACCTGGTCGGCTCGACCGAGTTCATCCTGCGCACCGTCCGCGATGCTCCCGATGGATCGGAATGGGCCATTGGCACCGAACTTCACCTGGTCCATCGGCTCAAACAGGAATACCCGACCAAAACCGTGCATTTTCTTTCGACCATGGTTTGCATGTGCGCGACGATGTATCGCATAGACTTGCCCCATCTTTGCTGGGCCATGGAACAACTGGTCCAGGGGAAGGTGGTTAATCGGATCCAAGTCCCCGAAGAAACCGCCCAGTTTGCCCGGCTGGCTCTGGAACGCATGTTGTCCGTACGTTAAAGTGGATAGATGGCGCGGGAGCGCCCCTATCGCCAATAATGACCATGCCCTCTTTGAGCGGAGTGTGAATCGTGACCAGTTTATCCCGTCGGCTGGCCCTGGTGCTCGGCCTGATGAGCGGTTTGTTCCTCTTCGGCGTCCTGACCACGGGCATCGTGGCACAGCCGCCGAGCAAGCCTCCTGTGAAGGAAGAGGAGGAAGAAGAAAAGAAACCCAACAAGCCCACGCAAACGAAACCGAAAAAGGGCGAAGAGGAAGAAGAGGAAGAGGTCAAGAAACCCGCAAAATCCACGACCAAGCCAAAAACGGGCGAGGAAGAAGAAGACTCCTCCGCGAAAAAGCCCGCCGCGACCGGCCCCAAGAAAGTGGTTCCGCCACCCGATGAGACGATGACGAAAGTCGTCGATCTGCGCCGCGGCCCCTTCAATTTAGCCGAGGAAGCCAATCAGGCTTCCCACCCGGCCATGAAAAAGCTGCTCTCGACCTTCGCTAAACCCGCCGACGTCATCACGGCCAAGAGCAGCATGGGCGGCACCAAGGAATGGGAAGTCGAACCATTGGCCCGGCGTTACGACCCGGCCAGCATTGTGCCGATTGATTACATCACGATCGAGGGTGGTCGAAAAGGCAAATTCGAGCGCGAGCAGATCGTCAGTGTCGTTCACTTCGAGCAGAGGGCGCTGAGCGAAGTCCGCAAATTCTTGGACAGCGGTTTGGACCGGCCTGATGCCAGCGGCAAAAGCGCCGTCAGCCGATTTGACATGCTTCGCACCGCCGAGAAAGTGCTCTACGAAGTCCTTAGCTTCCATGAGAAAGCCAAAAGCATCAACATTCGGGCCGGTTCCGCATGGGACGCATTCGGACCCGAGTTAGAAAAGGAACTGTTTCAGATTCAAATCGCCGAGATTCGCGCTCTGACGGCGGATCAGGATTGGAATTCCGCCACGGCCCTGTCGCAAAGGCTTTACAACGAGCGCCCGGGCGAACGAGAACTGCTCGCCACCATTGAGGCCACCTACTCCAGCTACGCCTCCCATCTGCTGGACACCCGTCAAGATTTCCTGCAAGCGCGCAAGCTCATCGAGACGATCAAGAACAAGTACAAGATCGACTTGCCTTATGGCCACAAAGTGCAGCGCCGGCTCGAGGATCGGGCTCGCGAACAATTCAATTTGGCCAAGCGCTTGATCCAGGAAGGCAAGCGCACGGAAGCACTCAAGCACCTGGAAGACGCCGCCCAAGCCTGGCCCGCCTTGGCGGGTCTGCAGGATTTCATCCTCAGCCAGCAAATGGGCTATCCGGTCTTAAAGATCGGCGTGCGCCACTTGCCCGTTCAAATGGCCCCGACCACGGCAGCTTCCGACATCGAGAAAGCCGTCACCCGGCTGATGTTCGAACCTATCCTGCAGTTGCGGGCCGGCCCGTCGATGCGCGACGGTTATTTCAGCAAGTTCGGTGAAGACCCGCGGCGAGTCGATCAAGGATGGGAGTGGACGATTCCGGATGGTCTGATGTGGTCGGACGGGACCCCCGTGACCAGCACCGACGTGTTGCGCAGTTCGGAACTGGTAACGGTGCCCGGCTCGTTCGGTTCGCCACTGTTTAATCCGGACACCAATCCCACCAATGATCCGCAGAAGGTCCTTCTGAAGGTGACGGCGGGAGATGCCCGCACCGTGCGCTTTAGTTTTAGCCAGGCGATGCCTGATCCCCTGGCATGGTTGACGTTCGACCTCCTGCCCGTGCACCGTCTGTCGCCGGACCGGTCGCCCCGCGATCCCGCCTTTGGCCGCTCCCCCGTGGGAACCGGCCCGTTCGTCTTCAAGGGCATGGACGGCGAAGAAATGATCTTCATGGCTAATCCCCATTTCCAACGTCCGCATGCCCCCAACGGTCCCAATATCAAGGAAATCAGGCTGATTCAGTACAACGATTTGTCCGCCGCTCGCCAGGCTCTCTCCAACGGGCGCTGGCACATGTTGCTCGACCTCACCACTCAGGACAAGGAGGATTTGACCGGCGTCAACAACGTGTCGGTCATCACGCCCACGGCGCCAAGCGGACAGACCGCGGGCTTCTCCCTCGATAATCCCCGTGTCTATTTCCTGGCGCCCAATTTCCGCAAGCCCATCTTTCAGAACGAAAATTTTCGGAAAGCTTTGGGCCTATCCATCAATCGCGAAGGCGTCCTGAACAGCGTGTTTCGAGGACAAGGCGCCAAACATCATGCATCGCTCACGGGCCCCTTCCCCGAAAACAGTTGGGCTTCGATGCCCACTTTGAGCCCCAGTCAAGTGGCGACCTATCAGACGACGCAGGCCAGCAATTTCATCAGCGAGGCGGAAAAGGCCCCCGGCTTCACTCGCAACCTGACCCTGCTCTATCCCCAAGAGGATGCCCAAGCCGCCTTGGCCTGTGAACAGATACGGATCATGGTCAACGATGCGATCCGCATTCGCTTGGACGTTCGCGGCGTTCCACATGCAGCGCTCGCGGCGGAGTTGAGCAAGGAGTCACCCAATTTTGACCTGGTTTATTGGTCGTATGATTTCCCCAATGAAATGCTGTCGATTTTTCCTCTATTCGACCGCAATAGCGTGTCCCCTGCCGGTCAAAACTTCATGGGGAATTGCAACGACACGGAGTTAATGAGCATCTTTAGCCGCATGCAAAGCCGGCGCGACCTGGGCTACATCCAGAGGCAGCAGCATGAGCTGCACAATCTCATCTGGCGCAAGATGCTGATCATTCCGCTTTGGCAGATCGACCGCCACGTGGCCGTGCATCGCAGCCTGCAGTTTCCGCGGCTCCATCCGACCTACATCTTTGAGGACACGGAATTGTGGCGCATTAAACCGGACTAGGGCGATCCTTCGATCAGCTTCAAACCAATTCCATGACCAAGGGCGCGAGAAGCAAATAGTTCCCGCGCCCTTGGTGTTTTGATCGCGGCTGGCGAAAGTGCCGCTCAAGCGGTGCGATCGGTCATCAATTTGCGGCGCGCGGGGGGATGGGATGAAGCCACGGCGTGAAGGATCTCTTGGATTTTCCGCATCAGTCCTTCTTGATCCAGACCGACTTCGCTCAATTGCTCGTGGCGCTCCGCGTGCATGATGTACCGATCGGGAAGTCCGACGCGCCAAAGGTTGTGGGTCGACAGCCTGGCCTCGTTGGCGGCTTCGAGCACGGCGCTGCCAAAGCCCCCTTCCAAGGTGCCCTCTTCCACAGTCAGCACGAAGGGTAATTCACGAAGAGCACGAAGAATCGTGTCGCGATCCAATGGCTTGGCGAAACGTGCGTTGATGACGGATAGATCCAGGCCCGTCTCGCGCCGCATCCGCTCCGCGACCTGTACGCAGGTTGTGAACAAGGTCCCGTAAGCGATCAGCGCCCCATCCGTGCCCCAGTCATAGATTTCCGCCGTGTTGTGCTCAATGGGGGCATGGACTCGCTCGACGCACTCCAATGCCGCTTTGGGATAGCGCAGCGCCACAGGGCCAGTTTGTTGGAGGGCAAATTGCAGCATGGGCCTTACGTCGGCTTCATCGCCCGGTGCCATGACCGTGAAGTTGGGAAAGAGACGGGTATATACGGTGTCGAAGACGCCATGATGCGTCGGTCCATCCGCGCCGACCAGGCCGGCCCGATCCAAGCAAAAGACGACGGGCAGATTTTGCAAGGAAACTTCCTGGAACAGATGATCGAAGGATCGCTGCAAGAAAGTGGAGTAGATGGCCACGATGGGTTTCATCCCCGCCTTGGCCAGCCCCGCCGCGAAGGCGACGGCATGCGCTTCGCAAATGCCCACGTCGAAAAAGCGTTCCTCGAAGCGGTCGCGAACTTTCTCCAGCTTGTTCCCCTGACACATGGCCGCGGTGATCGTGACCACCTTCGGATCCTCTTCCATGGCCTGCAGAATAGCTTGGCTAACGGCATCCGTGTAGGCGCGCTTGCCGCCTTTCTTCAGTGAAATGATCGTCCGGGCCGGGCCCACTTCCTCGATAACGGGCGGCGTGTGAAAGGTGACCGGATCCGCCGAGGCTTCCGGAACGCCATGGCCCTTGTTGGTCAACACATGCAAGAGGACCGGGCCTTTCAGCTCCTTCAGTTCGCGCAGCATGCGCCGCAGCGTCGGCAGCGAATGGCCATCGATGGGGCCGAAATAGCGGAATCCCAACTCCTCGAAGAGCATGCCGCCGGTGAGCAGAGCCTTGAGGCTATCGCGAATGGATTGCAAGGCATGAGAGGCCATCGTCCCGACGTAGGGCAAGTGCGTCAACACGTCCTGAATCGTGCCCTTGGCATCTTGATAAAAGGCCGTCAAGCGGGCGCGATCCAGCATCTGGGCAATCGCCCCCGTCCGCGGACAAATGGACATTTTGTTGTCATTCAAGATGACGAGCAGGTTCTTCTCGAGGTAACCAGCGTTGTTAAGGGCTTCATAGGCGATGCCCGATGGCAAAGCGCCGTCGCCGATGACCACCACGGCATGTCGATCCGATGCGTCTTGCAGATCATCCCCGACTTTCAGCCCCAATCCACATGAGATGCTGGCCGAAGCGTGCCCGGTCATAAAGAGATCAAAGGGGCTTTCTTGGGGGTTGGGATAGCCCATCAACCCGCCCTTGGTGCGAATCGTCTCAAAACGCTTGAATCGGCCCGTGATCAGCTTGTGCGGATAAATCTGATGGCCCGTATCCCAAATGAGCCGATCGCGGGTGAAATCAAACGTAAGGTGCAAGGCCAGGCAAAGCTCAACGACTCCCAGATTGCTGGCGAAGTGGGCGGGGCGCAAACGCAGCACCCGAATCAACTCATCCCGAATCTCGGAAGTCAATTGATCCAACTGAACTTCAGTCAATCCATGCAAGTCCGCCGGAGCGTGAATCTGCGCTAGCAGTTTATCGCTCATGCAACATCCTTTGTGCCAACAATGAACCGGAATCCCCTCTCATTTCTTCCATCAAACGGCTCTTGGTGAACCGTAGAAAGAAGGAAAGGACAATCCGAAAGTTTTATGTTTCGCGTTCCGCCATCCAATCCACAAGCATCCCCAGCGGGATGGCAGAATCCCCTAATTGGCTGAGTGCATGCTTGGCTTCCTTAACCGCCTCAGCCAATCGCTTTTTAGCAGCGGCTTGCCCCAGCAATCCAGGATAGGTTAGTTTACCGCGCTCGGCGTCCTTGTGTATTCGTTTTCCCATAAGTTCCTCAGAGCCTTGGACATCGAGCAAATCATCCTGAATCTGAAACCCCAATCCGAAGGCTTCCGCGTAACGGGTCAATGCTGATAGTATAGGCTCTTTTTCATGATCAGGCCGATCATGGATCGCACAAAGTCCGCCTAAGTACGCACTGGATCGAAACATCGCCCCCGTTTTGCAGCGGTGGATCGATTCGAGAGCGGACAACGGATCGTGCGCCGGAATGACACCATGCAAGTCAGCCCATTGGCCGCCGACCATGCCCGCGCCGCCGGCGGCTTGGGCCAAATCAACGACGACGTCACGCACTAATTCAGCAGGTTGCAGATCCTGAGCCGCGACTTGAAACGCCATGGTTAGCAGCGCATCGCCGACCAGGATGGCCGTCGCTTCATCAAACTGTTTATGGCAAGTCGGTCTGCCCCGGCGCAGATCGTCGTCATCCATCGCCGGCAAGTCGTCATGGACGAGAGAATAGGTGTGGATCATTTCCAAGGCACAAGCGACCGGCATGGCTAGATCAATCGTTCCCCCGCAGGTCTCGCAGGCGAGCAGGCAGAGCAGAGGCCGCAAACGCTTGGCCGGGGCCAATAGTGAATAGCTGATAGCTTCCCGCAATCGATCGGGGAAACCATGAGCGGCCACCAGATAATCCCGAAGCCTCGTTTCCACGCGCTGGACGATTTCGCTCCAACGGGGAAGCCATGCCGTTTTCAAGTCAATGCACTCCGGCCAGACGCATTCGATGGATGGTTACTTTTCGGGGAACGGTTCCAGGACAGGCTTTGCCTCGTCGTTTTGACCCGTTAATTGGAGAATGCGTTTCTCCGCTTTCCGCAGTTGCTGCTCGCACTGCTGGATCAGCTTGATGCCCTTTTCGTAGGTCGCCAACGAGTCTTCGAGGGTCAACCGTCCTTCTTCCAGCGCGTGCACGACCTGGTCCAATTCGGCCAAGGCTTCTTCAAAAGTGGGAGGCGTGGCTTGCTTTTTCATGGCCATTCGATGTCGATCACGCGGGCAAGAAGCGAACCCCGATGGAGTTGGATTTTGATGGTCGCGTCAACATGCGTTTGCGCAGCATCATGCAGCAAGGCATGCGTTTTTTCGTCAAAGGTCAGGCTATAGCCCCGCTCCAGCGTTTTCAAGGGGCTTAAACCTTCCAATTGCATGACGGCCTTTTGCAAGTGCGCTTGCCATTCCTGCCACCTTGATTTCATCGAGCGCCCCAAGCGATCCCGCTGTTCATCCAACCTTTGCCGCCAAAGGTTGAGCATCTCCAGCGGCCGAGCCCAACAGCGCCGCCTGACGAGCGCTTCGTGGCGTTCCCGGAGATGGCCAACCTTTTGTCGCAACATCTGCCCCAATCGGCGGCTCTGATGGTGCAAAAAAGCCTCGAACTCAACCCGATCCGGAACGACTATCTCCGCTGCCTCGCTGGGCGTCGCGGCCCGGCGATCCGCCGCCAGGTCGGCCAGCGTGACGTCGATTTCATGACCCACGGCGCTGATGATCGGAATGGCGGATTCATGAATGGCCCGAACCACCGCTTCCTCGTTGAAGGACCACAAATCCTCCAGGCTGCCGCCCCCTCGACCGACAATCATCACATCAGGTCGATCCGCCATGGCATTGAGACTGGCGATCATGCGACTGATCTCGTCGGAAGCCCCCTCCCCTTGAACCTTCACGGGACAAACCCAAATTTCCACAGCCGGCCAGCGCCGTGGAATGATCCGCAGCATGTCGCGAATGGCCGCCCCCGTCGGACTGGTGACCAGGGCCACTCTGGCGGGGAAACGTGGCAGAGGTTTCTTCAATGCCGGGTCGAACCAGCCCCGTTTCTCCAGCTTTTCCTTGAGTTGCCGAAAGGCCAACTCCAGCGCCCCTTGCCCTTGAGGCTGGACGTCCTTGACGACCAATTGATATCGGCCTTGGGGAGGATAGAGCGACAGATCGCCCTTGAGGATCACTTCCAAACCATCGTTCACGTCGAATTTGATTTTCAGGGCGGCGCTACGCCACAACACACAAGGCAGGATCGCCTCGGCATCCTTGAGATTGAAATAGACATGACCAGAGGAAGCGGGACGCCAGCCCGAAATCTCACCTTGCACCATCAATTCGGTGAACCGCCCCTCCAGCAGCCTCTTGATTTGCAGCGTCAATTCGCCAACAGTATAGACCTTGTCGCTTTCCAACCCGGCGAACAAGGGACCGACCTCCGATGGCATGGCGATGACACCCACGATTCCGCGTGAATTCACGATAAGACGATGAGCATCATCATATCGTTTTGCGTGTCCTTGTGGGGTGAAACCGAGCGAATGGCGCGGATGGGCTGTCGCTGAAACGCCTGATACTCCGCTTCGGTCAGGAGTAGATAAACCGGTCCCTGGGAGGGCAATTCGGACCAATTCTTGACCCGCCGCACTGGATGGCGGAGATAGAACATGATCCCCTCGTCCTTGACGTGCTTGATGAAGAGCACGTGCTGCGATGGAATCTGCTCCGCGAGAAGATGCGCCTTTTCGGAAGGTCGTCGAAGACGGTCGCGCTTCGGCGTCACAATGTAAAGTTGGACCATTTTGATCATGACAAACAGCAGGATCGTTCCCCAAACGAGTTGGCGTTGGACCCAAGACGATGACAACAACGATCGAAATCGTTTCAGCGAACTTGGCCTCACCAGCGTCGAAGGATTTGACCATGACCGATGTCGCGCTTCCCAAAGCACGAAGGCTGCGAGAACCGACAAGGATGAGGTGAATGGAAAGCTGTGCCGCATCGCATGCTCGGGCAGCAGCGTGAACAGCAGCAGATTGCCACCAAACCAACATAGGAGCGCCTGCACCCAGCGGCGCAGAGTTGCATGGTCATGCCGCCAGTAATAAGGATGCAGCGCCAAGCAGCCGATCAGCGACCACGGAAGTACAACGATGATCACCTTGAACGGATGGAGAAATGTCTCCAGCCACACGCCTCCCCGATGCTCGGCGGCCAACACTCTCGGCAGCGCTTCCGCTTTCAAAGAAAGCCAAAAGGCATCCCAACCCACTTGCTGCAGCACGGCCAGGAACCAACAGACGAACAGGCTCATGGCCAACCCTGCTCCGATCCCATGACCGACTGACAAGAATAACCTCGTTTGCCTCCGCCATGCTAAAAAAGGGATCACGCCAGCATAGAAGTAAATGCACGCAGTCCACTTCGTCAACATGCCGCATCCGACACAAACGAGGGCCAGCACCCACCAGGCATCCCCCTTCGCATGTCTGGGCAGCCAACCTCTGGCGGGGTGCGATGCGAAATGGTTTTCATAGGCAGTAACCGCTTGGATGAAGGCCAGCCAAGCCAAGCCGACCCAAGCCGTCAATAACATGTCCATTTCCGCGGACGCCGCTTTCTCCAGCCACAACCATGAAGCGGGCATGATCATCGCCGCCAACAACGCCCCCCCAAGGCCAAGCATCGATCTGAGCGACAGGAAGAGGGCCGCGATGAAAGCCGCCGCTGCGAGGGCCGAGGGTAAGCGGGCTGACCACTCCGTGACTTGCCCCAATGGCAAACTCAAGCCCGCAATCATCCAGTATTGTCCTGGAGGCTTCGTCAAAATCGGTTGGCCATAGAGATGCGGAACGATCCAGTTGCCCGACTGCAGCATTTCGGAAGCAATATAGGCCCTTAACGTTTCATTGCGGTAGAGGTCGCCTTGCCCCAGACCCGCGAAAATATACAGCGTGATAAACACGACGAGGATCGCGCCTGCTTGCCAAGCATCAATTCGTTCGGCACGGTCCGTGGGAGGCGAACCATGCAGGTTTGTGCCCGATGGCCTTTGAATAGGGTTGGCTTGTTGGAGCCGAGTCATCCTGACCTCCAGAAGCATCCATGCCGCTGCTGTGGACCGAAGCGATTTTGTTCGATACATGGAGTGCGTGCATGGTATCCTTCATGCTCAAACAGAGCAAGTCGACCCGAAGGATCAACCCATGCTCAGTCCCCATGGTTGTGCCGAACGACGCAAGCGATTGTGGCAACACCTCCCTCCCCAACTTGACCTGGTGCTGATTCAGGACGCGAAGCATCTCACTTATTTCGCTAACCTGTACATCTCGCCATTCACGTTTCGAGCCAATGACGCCCAAGCTTTGCTTGTGATGACGCCTGATCAATGCGTCCTGATGGCCGATCATTTGCTCGATCCCCACTTAGATATTACCCACGTGGATCAATTGATCCGCTATGCCTGGTATGATGGTTTGACTTCGCCTGGCCCGCGCCACCAGGCCTTGATCCGCGAGGCAGTCGCCTTTTTGCGTGAACTACGACCGCAGCAACGACTTAACGTTGGTCTGGAAGGGTTTGCTCATCCCGCGGCCTTGCTCCATGAATGGCAGCGACAGGGCGCCACGATCACGCCGCATTTCATCGACAAAGCCGTTCGATCCCTGAGGCGAACCAAGGATGCTGACGAGGTCGCAATCCTGCAAAAGTCGGCGGACGCCGCAGCTCATGCCATGGATTCAGCCCTTTCCTTTTTACAGCCGGGCATGTCCGAAATGCAGCTCTTTCAACACGTAACGAGCCTTGCCCAGAACGCGGTTGGCGAGCCTGTCTTGATTTATGGTGATTTCGCGAGTGGTGAACGCACCTTGCAAGGCGGCGGCCCACCCACGCATCGAATCGTTCAAACTGGAGACTGGGTTATCCTGGACTTTTCCGTGGTCCTTTGGAATTATCGCGCTGATTTGGCCAATAGCTGGCTGGTGGGAGCTTCACCGTCACCCGAGCAAAAACGCCTCTATAATCTGTGCCTTGCAGCTTTGGCGGAAGGTGAAAAGCGACTCAAACCCGGAACCCCGTGTCGGGACGTCGACCAAACCGTCCGCGATGTCTTTCGGCATCATGGCCTTGAAACTTTTTTCCCCCATCATGCGGGTCATGGAATTGGCCTTAGCCACCCCGAACCGCCCTTTCTCGTGCCGCAAAGCAGCGAGGTTCTCATGCCAGGGGACGTGGTGACTCTGGAGCCAGGCTTGTACGTGCCGAACATGGGCGGCATGCGCATCGAACGAAATTACTTCATTTCACCTCACGGCTCGACTTGCCTATCGCCGCATCGATTAACGCTTTCGCCAGATGAATGACAAAACCCTTCGATGCTCGTCGAAGGGTTTTCTGGTTTCCTAATTCCGAACAGACCAGCGGTTCTATTCCGAACTGGCGTCCTTGACATCGAAGCATAAAAGCACATCCTGCTCCCGAATATACAGCCGGCCTTTTGCAATCACGGGGTGAGGCCAACTGGGTTTGCCGCTGTCATAGGGCAATTTGAATCGGCTCACCTCGTCATACTTTTCAGGATTGGCCTTCAGCAACATCATCGTGCCGTCTTGATGTCGGACGTAAAAATGGCCATCGGCGTAGAGATATGCGGCCGAACCCTTGTTGTTAATGTCTCGAGTGTTTTCTTGCCAAACGATCTTGCCGGTCTTGAACTCGATGCAAGAATGAATGCCCTTGTTTTGCCCGTGTCCGCCATAAACGTGGTCTCCCACGAGGATGACGCCGCCGTGATGATTGCGAAAAGTGTTCGGTTCAAGATAATAGATTTCCTTGGCTTGGATGCCGCCATTGGCGGGGATGAGTTGAATCAATCCGCTGCCGCCTGGACTATACCCGCTGGAGCAAAAGACATAATCGTCCTTGACGATCGCCGTGGGGATGTTGGCGGTTCGACCGGCGGGGTTTTCATAGCGCCACAAGAACTTGCCGTCCTTGGCGTTGACGCCGACCACGGCTTTTCCAAGCCAGGTGATGTACATGCGCACGCCGCCGACTTCCGCCACGACAGGAGAAGCATAACCAGCCCCGCCGGCGTTGCTGATGGACGATTTCCAAATCGTCGCCCCATTCTTTTTGTTGAGGGCCGCCAGCGCCGCCGCGTCTCCCCCTGGCGTGCAGATTACCTTCTCGCCATCGATCAAAACGGACTCGCTGTACCCCCAGCCGGACATCATGCGGCCGCCGAAGTCTTTTTGCAGGTTCTTCTGCCAAACCACGTTGCCCGATTCCGTTTCGAGGCAGACCAAATCGCCGCTCGTTCCCAGGACATAAAGCCGGTTTTCATCAACGGTTGGTGAACTCCTGGAGCCTTCGTTGTATCCAATGCGTTTGTTGGCGGCGGCGATTTTGATCGACCACAACTTTTTCCCATCTTTTTCAGCCAACGCCCAGACGATCTCATCTTGGCCATCATAGCTCATGCCAAAGATCTTGCCGCCGGCGATGGTGGGCGTGCTGTATCCCATACCCAGATGATCAACGCGCCAAAGCAACGGCGGGCCGTCGCTAGGCCATTTTTTCAACAGGCCTGTTTCAGGGCTGATCCCTTGTCCATTCACGCCCCGCCACCGCGGCCAATCTTGCGCGGCGAGCATCACCGTACAACCGAAGGTCGCGCAAAGAGCGAGCCATGATCGTTTACCCTGGATTCCAAGCGTACACATGCCTATCTCCTCCTGACATTAGTCAACTACTCATGGTCGGTCTTGGACACTCCTCGCACGGAAAGGGCAGGCCGCCTTGTTGGGGCGCTATTTCGACTTGGATTTCCCAACCTTTGAAAGCGGGAAATTGTAAAATCACTGTATTCCATGATCCAGATCATTACAAGCCTTTGGGACCATTCCTCTAGACACATTCGGAGTATCACCGATGCGTTCAATCAATCGTGGCTGGTGCTTGAGCTTGCTGCTCATCATGCTGCTATCGCTGCCCGGCCTGGCGCATGATTGGCCAGGTTTTCGCGGCCCTGATCGTGATGGCCGATCCAGCGAGACCAACTTATTGCATCAATGGCCCGCGGATGGCCCATCCCTCATTTGGGAAATCAAGGATGCCGGCCTAGGTTTTTCAAACGTGGCGATCGTAGGCGACCGAATGGTCACGATGGGCATGAGCGAAGGCAGCGAATGGGTGATCTGCTATTCCCTCAAGGATGGCCAACGCCTGTGGACGGTGAAAAATGGCCCTGAATACAAGAACAGTTTCGGTGACGGCCCCAGGGCGACTCCTCAAATCGATGGTGAACATGTTTACGCATTGGGAGCCAGCGGTGATTTGTGCTGCTTGAAACTCGAATCCGGACAGGAAGTCTGGCGCCTCAACATCCTCAAGGAATTCGAAGGCCAGAACATCCAATGGGGCATCAGTGAATCACCGCTCGTGGAGGGTGAATTGCTCATCGTCACGCCCGGCGGCAAGAAGGCCACGGTCGCCGCACTCAATAAACGGACCGGACAGACGGCCTGGACGTGCCAAGATCCCGATCAGAAGAACGACCAAGCCGGCTACGCTTCGATCATTGCCTACACCGTCGGTTCACGGCGCCAGATGGCCACTTTCACCTCCGTGGGAGCCTTCGCTTTCGACCCCAAGGATGGCAAGTTCATGTGGCGCTACAACCAGGTGGGCAATCGCACCGCTAACATTACCACGCCCATTCATCATGATGGACATGTCTTTTTCACTTCGGACTATGGAACGGGGTGCGCCTTGATTCAAGTTGGCCCCGATGGCGTGGGCAAGGAAGTGTATTTCAACAAACACATGAAGAACCACCATGGGGGAGTGGTCTTGGTCAACGGCCATTTGTATGGCTTTGATTCGGGCATCCTCACCTGTCTCGATTTCATGACCGGCACCGTCAAATGGCGCGACCGCAGCGTGGGGAAAGGTTCCGTGACCTATGCCGATGGCGATCTTTACGTGCTCAGTGAAAACGGCATCATGGGTTTAGTCAAAGCCACTCCCGAAAAGTATGAGGAGATCAGCCGATTTAAACTCGGCGACCGTTCCAAACGTCCGACCTGGACCTATCCCGTGATTGCCCATGGACGACTCTATCTTCGGGATCAAGAGAGAATTCGCTGTTATGACGTCGCGGCCAAATAGCCTGGCGGCTCAAGCAAGGTGCAACAAAAAAGCCCACCTTTAATAGGTGGGCTTGCTGTTTTCACGTCGGTTGCAACTAAGTCGAACCGTTGGCATTGGGAGCCTTCTCAATCAGCCATTCACCCAATGTGAGCGCGTCCAAGTCGCTCCGCTTAAGCGTGTCCACGGCGATTTCCGGCGTGCCGACAATGGGGAAGCCATGCAGGTTGAAGCTCGTATTCAATAGGCCGCCCACACCGGTTCGATCTCGAAAGGAACGCAGCAAGTCGCGATAACTGGGGTTCAGTTCGTTGACGACCTGAGGCCGGATAGTCAAATCAAACGGATGCACCCCCGCGATTAGTCGATCCGCGCCTTCGGGCGTGGTGTCGAACGCTTCGATCATCCAAAAGGGCCACGGCGTCAACCCCCGAATGTATTTCGACGCATCCTCCTCCAATACGGACGCGGCAAACGGCATCCAAAAATCACGCTGTTTGATCGCAAAATTGAGCTTTCTGATGACGCGCAGGTCTCGAGGATCGGCCAAGATGCTGCGATTGCCCAAGGCGCGCGGCCCCATTTCCTCACGTCCGTTGAATCGACCGATGATCCGACCCTCCGCGAGCAGCTTAGCCGATTCCTGAGCAGGGTGCTGCATGCGGCGATAGGGCAAACTCGATTCCTTGGCGGCCTTCTCCAATTCCGCATCTTTGAATTCGAGGCCGAGATACATGTCCCGCGGAAGCTCCCAGGTGATGGATTGTTTCCGCTCGTGGCAAAGGTGGACGTAGCCGTTGAGTGCGGCCCCGAGAGGCGTGCCGCCGTCGTCGCTCGCCGGGTAGACATATAAAGCATCGACCTCGGGCAACTCGCGGATCAGCTTATTCGCCTTGACGTTGAGAAAGGCGCCGCCCGCAGCACAGACGCGGCGAATGCCTGTGGCTTGAATGGCGTTTTTCACCCATTGCATCACCAGTTCCTCAAACACCAACTGACAAGCAGCGGCCACGTTGTCGAAACGCTGGTTGTAGAGGCGGTGGAAGAAATACCGCTGCATGCTGCCGCCAACCCGGTTCGTGCGGTTGCGAAAGTGCAAGCCATCCACGCGAAAGGCCCGGCGCAGCACGTCGGCGCAATACTCCGGCTGGCCGTAAGGGGCCATGCCCATGACCTTGTACTCATGCTCATAGGGTTTAAGGCCAAGATGTGCGGTGATGGCCGAGTACATCCACGCCGCGATGCTGTGGAATTTAGGGGTTTGCGAAATAACCCGCATTTGATCCCCTTCCCCCACGCAGACGGTGGCACACAAGCCATCCCCAGCTCCATCGAGGGTCAGCACCGTGGCGGACTCCGTCCAGGGCCGATGATAATAAGCCGTGGCCGCGTGACAGAGATGATGATCGAACGGGATGACCGGTTTATCGCCCATGCCCATGTCCGCCAGACAGGCCATCAACTCCTTCCGCTTGCGCCATTTCTGCAACAGCCACCGGCCCCAATGCGTGGCGGTTTCCGTGCGACCGATCCACCACAAAAGTTGCAAGACCGAGTGAATGGGCTTGTATTCACGAGAGGGGACGGTGGTTCGAATAAGCCCGCTCAGGGCCACCAAATCCACGTCCTTGGGGGACAACCCGGAGCGATCGAACAGTGCTTTGAGGGATTGCTCGGGCACGCCGGCGTAATTTTTCACATTACGCCGCCGTTCCTCGGAACTGCAAAGAATCACCTTGCCATCTTGAAACAGGGCCGCCCCTGCATCGTGTCCGTCATGTACGCCTAGGACAATCATGACCTGAATGGTCCTCGATTGGAATTTGGGGATCAGGTTGGATCCATGTGGAATTATGCGTTCGCTTTCAAACTGGCATGCATCGCCGCCAACCAACGCTCAACGCCCGTCATCAAGGAATGAGTGTTCGCAATGTCTCGCGCTCGGCTGCTCATGGCGGCATACGTTTCAGAATCGACGTTGATCGCTGCCTGTAAACCTTCTTCCATGGCTCGTGCCGATCCCGCCTGGACAATCCAGCCATTCTGGCCTGACTCAATGAGATCGATCGCGGCACCCATGCGATCCGTCGCTATCACGGGCAAGCCCGCAGCCAGGCCTTCGGGCACCACCATGGCCCAACCATCGTAGCGGGAGGGAGCACAAAGCACGTCAGCCTGGGCGTAAAAGCGCGGCAAGTCATCCCACTGTTGGAAACCGTGAAAGTGGACACGGTTCGAAAACGCAGCCAACTGTTTCTTCAGCGCAGGTTCACACGATCCCGTTCCAACCCAATCGATCGCCAACTCCGGATACCGCGGCAATAATCGAACACATGCTGCCGCGAGCAAATCCACTCCCTTGCGCGGGATCAGGGAGCCGGAATAAAGAAGCCTTTTGACCTTGCGTGGCTCCCGCGCGGGCGATGCCGCGGTAAAACGATCCAGGTTGGAAAAGTAGGGGACATTGAAATAGGGCCTCTCGGGTCCAAATTCAGCTTGCCAGGCATCGACCGCCCATTCACCAATTCCCCAGATAGGCCGTCGACTACAATGCAGCGCGTTCAGATGCCACTTCCGCCGCCATCGACCGAGCCAACCCCAACCGCTCGCCCCTGGCCGTTCGCCCCAGAAACACCAAGCCTGGCCGGCACGATGTCTTTGCCGAAGGGCATCAGCGACCCAGGATGGACGATAGTGGGTGAACACCGCCAAGTCGCATTGCTTTAGTTTCTGGAAGGCGACATCCAAGTTGGCGTCGTTGACGATGTGCGAGGCATGTTGAAGCGGGGATTGCTTCCAATAGCGATCATGCAAGCACAAATGGGTGTAACAAACTTGCAAATCGACCTGCCCCGATTGAGACAAGGCATCGAAAAGCTCCACCTGATAGGGAGATGGGTAATTCGTGACCACGACGACGCGAGGCAGCATGGAGTTCACAGAACTCTCTTGGGCCGATGCAGAAACACCCAATAAAGACCGAGCCAAGCCATCACGGCGTAGCTTTTGATCACTAGGGCATCCATCGTTCTGAGTCCGGTGAATAAGGCAAACAAGCCCAAGCTGTAGATGACGATCTGGCAATTGGTGCGCTCAGGCGTCAGGAGTTGCGACCAGTAGCGTGCCAACAATCCATAGAAAATCCCCATGCCGCAGACGCTGATCCAGCCAAACATCATGTAGCTTTCGCCGACGATGGACATGGTGAAGTTGGTGTATTTAACCCCCAAATAGAGGGGTAAATTGAATCCAGGGTCCGTCGGTTTTTCCGGCCAAAAGACGCGGGGAATCGGCTTGAACAAAGCGAATTTGACAGGCCCCCATTCCACATGCGGATGATCCGCGGGAATAATGTCGATCACTTGAGCCAAGCGCGTAAGGTTGTGATCCACATGAATGTACTCATATGTGGCCGTTTCTTTAAATTCCATGTAGCGCACGCCGAATCTTCTGAATTCCAGCATGAGCTGCATGAACATAAGCAGACCGAGAAAGATCACAGCCGCCTGAATCAGCGTCAGGTAATTAATCCTTGGGCGACCGAGCACCCAATAGGCAATCGCCGCTCCCAGGACAGTGCCAACTTCATTTCGCGTTCCCGATGAAGCGAGAAACGTGAGAAAGATGAGGGAGAGGACTAATCCCACGATGCTATTAACGTCGCTCCACCCTTTTTCTCGGACCAAGATCATGGCCAGGGTTGGAAGCAAATGGCCAAAGTAGATCAAATGCTGGCGAAAGGCTGTCCAATCGCCGAACTGTCCACGACTCCACACAGCCCTGAAACGCGGTTGGGTCAATTCGTTGAGCATCATTTGAATGCTAAAATCACATGCATGCGCGTAATCGAACATGCCGAGAAAGAAGCACACCACCAACGTAAACATAATCGGTCCTGGGTTGATGTGATGCTTTGCCGCCGTGTGAATGAGCCGAATCATTCTCATCGGTCGGATCATGCTGGCGGCCCAGAAGCTCGCAGCGAACAGGCCGGTATAAATGAAGGACAGGCGAAACGCTTCCCTCGTGGGAGTGTCGATCGGCTCAACGCCTTGCATCGTTTCGGTGAAAAGCCAATAAACCAGCCCAGCGGACATGATGTTTTCGGCTCGAAAAACCGACGCAGGCGAACGCACAGCGGACCAGAGGGGAGCCACCATCAAGCCGATGGCCATCGCCCATGACGGCGCCATCAAACGGTGGAAATATTCGAAATTGTTGGGGAGCAAGTAAACGGCGACCCCCATGCCGGCCAGGCTGCCTACGACCCCCAAAATGGGGTTGATTGGATATTCTTCTTGCATTTGATGCATAGGGAGAGACTCAGCACTCGACATGAAAATGAGGAACCATCAGAGCTGAACGCATTCGGGTCGGTCACCACGCCCCATGATCCAACGATAAACGGAATCCCACCGCTCGGCCACATGTTTCCACAGGAATCTTTGCTCGACAAGTCTTCTGCCGCGTTGCCCCATGGCCTCGCGTTCCTGTTGGGTGAGCATCATGAGCTTTTCGAGCCCCTCTGAAAGCGGTCCGGGTTTTGGTTCCACTTCGATGGCGGCCCCATGGACCGCCCCTTCGGGCAGGTGGCACGTCGTGGTGCATAAAACCGCCAGTCCATGCGACCATGCTTCCAAGATGGCGATGGGCATTCCCTCGCTCAAAGAGGGCAGCACATAGGCGGAAGCTGACGTTAAAGCCGCCTGTTTCGCCATGCCGAAGATCGGCCCATGAAAGAGGATGTCCTCTTGCAATTGAAACTTCTTGACCAATTGTTCCAGCTCATACCGATGGTTGAATTCATCAAACCCGGCCAGGGCCAGCAACCACCGGCCAGTTAATTCAGGTCGCCGCCGCTTAAGTTGATGCCATCCCACGATCAATTCGACGACTCCCTTGATGGGATGGAGTCGGCTAAGGTAGAGCAGTACCGCGCGGCCTTCGGGATTGCGATCCGACCATGGAGGCAATTCGGCGGGCATGACGGCAGCTTCCGGCAAATCCACGCCGTTGGGAATGACGCAAATGGGCGACATGATGCCATAAGCCCGTATGGCATCCGCTTCAAAAGAGGTAAGTGCATGCAGACATGCCGCGCGGCGAAGGATGCCGCGTTGGAAGAGCCCCGCGAAGAGCCGTTTCTTCCATGCGGAGCGCCGCAAGGCGTGTTCGTTCAGCATGCCATGCACGGAAACGACATAGGGTTTACCATGCTGCCTGGCCCAGCTTGAACCGATGACCGAGAGATAAGTCCATAGACCATGGACGTGCAGCACGTCCCCCGCCGCTTGATTCAGTCGTCTCCGCCATTTGGGGGAATAGGCAAATGAACGCGGCGGCCATGGCCGCAGCAGGTCCAGTTGAAGCGGCTGCCAACGGGCCACGTCTTCTCGAGAGAATCGATCCTCGACGCTGATCACCTGGATCGACCAGTGGCCATTCGCGGCCAAGACTTGGGCCGTCCGTCTCACGGGGTCCGCCAGGCCGCCGCCTTGGCGTGAAATCGTCGGCGCCAGGAAGACAATCGTGTTTCCGGTCTTCGTCATAGTCCGAGATTCATTTTCGGCGTTGGCCGCGGTCAATTTGATCATCCCTTCGTTAACTTATCCTTCAGCGATGGAAGGAAGATCGGGGAGAATGTCTTCAAGGGGCAACGGCCCCTGCTTGCGCAGTTTACGGCTCAGGCGATAGACGGACATAGGCACCGGCTGGCGATCCGCCCCATGCCGCAACATGGCGCTGTATCCCCAGCCGACTCCTTTCAGAGAGCTCCAAAAGCCCCCGGAACGAAGGCCAAACCATAAACCCTTGAGCGTCGTTCCCAGACAATGAATGGGAAACCTCGGCCACGGCACATTGTGCCAGGCAAAGAGGATGTCGTTGCGGCGATACAGCGCGAGCATTCTGCCGACGTGGCGGCGCGGCGATTCATGATGATGAACGGGGTCCGCGCTACCCAGGCGAACGACCCAGCCTCGAGCAAGCATGCGAATGCTCAAGTCCCCTTCCTCGCCGTATTGGAACCACTGTTCGCGATAACCCCCCAAGGCCAGGCAGGGAGCACGGCGAACGGCGTAAGCCGCGCCCACAAAGGTCTCGGCCACCATGACTCGAGATGGGTCGGGGCTTTTTTGCCGGACGACCTGGTCCTTGCGAACGTCGATGTAGGGAATGCCCACGATCCCCACCCGCGGTTCATCGAATTCCGCCAAGGTCTGTTCCACGGTTCGGGGCGAAACGAACTCCGCATCATCGTCCAGGGAGAAAACGATCTCGGCCTGGGCCAGTTCAACGCCTTGATTGCGCCGCACGGTGGGACCGCGCGAGGCACCGTCGCTGCGAACCAGTCGAACGTGAGGAAATGCAGCGGCCACTTTCTCCGGAGTGCCATCGGTCGATCCATCATCCAGCACGATTAGGTCGAGCGGGACGGTTTGCTTCTGGCACGACTGCAATGCTCGATGCAAATCTTCCCAGCGGTTTTTCGTTGGAATCACCAGGCTTGCGGCAACGGCGGACATGCGATCCACTCTAGGGCTACTCGATCAAGCCGAGTTGCTTAATTTCGATTTGTACGACGTCAGCCAACAACAAGTGGCCAACCGGGGAGTAATGGCAGTCATGCGGCTCGAAAAAAGCACGTTCCGCTTCCTGACCCATCGACGCCAATTTCGGCAACAAGTCGATCAGTCGAAGTCGCGGGCACTCTGTCTGCAACTCGGAAAAGCGCTGCCAATAGTTGCGTGCCATTCGCTGCCGAAGGTAGGACACGTAAAAGACCGGAGCGATGAGGAGCGGACGCGGCTGCACCCGCTCATGCAAGCGCAGAATAATGGCGCGCATCAGTTGCCATGCGGGATGATCTGCACGCGCATACTCTGGAAAGGGTTCCCAGGGCTTGATTTTCGAGACGAAACGCTTGATCATCCCCATGCCGGGCCACTTGGCGAGGAGGTTCTTCCAGGCTCGTCCGCGCACCATGGCCTCATCGGCGCCTATCCCTTCCCTCGCTGGCAAGCGTTGATCCGGCACGGGAACATTGCGAAGTTCGAGCCGACCATCGATCAATTCGAAGCGCGGCTTGGGAATGAAGACGGATTGCCCTGTGCTGGGGTCGATGGCAGCCCGCGCGTCCACGACATTCCGGCGAATGTTTTGCAGAAATGGCATCAGTAGGACCGCGTCGTGTTCGTATCGTTGGCCGATTTCCTGATAGATAAGCAACTGCTGGTCGGTCCCCGTACCCTCTAAGCCCAAATTGATGACCTCCAGGGATGGGCAGCGTTTTTCCAATAACTCCGAAAAGCGCTGTTCGTTGCTAACGTACTGTCCCGCGGCATAGGAATCGCCTAACACCAACAAGCGTTTGACGCCCGCTGGCTTTTCCAGGGCATATGATCGATTGGAGCGGAGACCGGCCGCGTTAATGCGAAGCGTGTATTGTCCACCTCCGGGTTGAGGCAGGATCGCCTCATAGTTGGGCACGTATTCGTAGCCAATCAACGGATGATGACGAATATAAGGTTTAACATCCACCACGCTCATGGTCGATCACCACAAGGTGTAAATTTCGTCGGGTATGTCATCGGTGGTTTGTGCTTTGCCGGCGGGTGCGGATCTTGGCTTGATTGTTGAGAACCATCCACTCATGCCGATCAAGATGCGCACGACCCAGTCCGCCACGGGCTGAGGCCGCCCCGCACGGTGGATCGATTCTTGAGGCGATTCCTGTTGGAAGTAATGTTGCACTTCCTCCACGGGTGCGAGCGGAATCCAAAAGCTGCTTCGACTTGGATGGCGCCGCAGCATTAACGGATCACGCCGCATCAACCATGCCAGGGCGCGCGTGGGGAAGAGCGTGAACCAATAAATCAGATGAAGCAGAATGGTCATCATGGCGAGTGAGAGAACCTCGTCGAAAATAGCCGCATGAGCCGCTTCTTGGGCGGTCGATTAATCCAACTGAAACCGCTCACGATAGGCCTTGGCATCAAAGTTCGCCTGAGGCTGATCTTCCTTGAGTAAGGCAATATTTTCCAGAATCAATACGTCGATGTGGGTGCCCATGAAACAGCGAAAGGCATCCGCGGGAGTGCCGACAATGGGTTCACCGCGAATGTTGAAGCTCGTGTTGATCGCCACGGGACAACCAGTTTTCTCGTGAAATGCCTTGAGAATGCCATGCAAACGGGGAAAACGCTCTGCATCCACCGTTTGCAATCGGGCGGAATAATCGACGTGGGTGACGGCGGGGATATCGGATCGACGCACATAAAGTTGTTCCAGGCCCCAGCGTCCCTTCATTTGATCTTGGCTGTCTGCCTGCCGATGACGTTCGCTGACCGGCGCCGTCAGCAGCATATAAGGACTTTCGGCATGAGCCGGGAAATCGAAAAAATCGCTGGCGTATTCCCGCAGCACGATTGGGGCAAAGGGTCGGAAGGATTCGCGAAACTTGATTTTCAAGTTCATGACGTTTTGCATTTGATCCGAGCGGGCGTCGCCGAGAATGGATCGGGCCCCCAAGGCGCGCGGACCAAACTCCATCCGCCCCTGGAACAGGCCAATCACCTTTTCCTGGGACAACCACTCGGCAATTTTTCGATCCAGTTCCGACACGTCGGCGAAGACTTGATATTTGGCTCCGGTCTGGTCGAGAAAGGCGCGGATGTCCTGCTCGGAAAACGCTGGCCCCAAAAGTGAGCCGTGCTGGCGATCGCACCCGGTGACCGGGCGTTTTTCTCCCAAGAGATGGTGCCAAATGATCAAGGCAACGCCAAGAGCCCCACCTGCGTCGCCCGAAGCGGGCTGAATCCAGACATTTTCGAACGGGCCTTCGCGCAGAATGCGGCCATTGCCAACACAGTTGAGGGCAACGCCGCCGGCCAGAACCAAATGCTTCATGCCGGTCAGGCGATGCAAGTGCCTGGCGCAGCGCAGCATGATTTCCTCGCAAGCGGCTTGCACCGACGACGCCAAGTCCATTTCCCGTTGCGTCAACAAGGTCTCCGGCTTGCGCGGCGGACCACCAAAGAGACGATGAAACTTGGTGTTGGTCATCGTCGTTCCCTGGCAATAATTGAAGTAGGACATGTCGAGCTGAAACGAGCCATCTTCTTTCAGGTCCATGAGCCGAGTTAATATGAGATCCTTGAAGCGCGGCTCACCATAGGGGGCCAACCCCATGACCTTGTACTCCCCCGAATTGACCTTGAAACCTGTGTAGTACGTAAACGCACTGTAAAGTAGTCCGAGGGAATGGGGGAAGCGCAGTTCATGGGTTAGTGTGACGCGGTTATGCCGGCCGATGCCCATCGTCGCCGTGGACCATTCGCCCACGCCGTCGAGGGTGAGGATGGCGGCTTCCTCAAAGGGCGATGGGAAGAACGCGCTGGCGGCGTGCGACTCATGATGGTCGCAATAGACCGTGGCGCCTCGATATTGGTGATTGAGGGCCGCCGCGATGTCTTCCGTGAGGTGCAGTTTTTTCCGCAACCATAGGGGCACGGCTTGCAGATAGGACTTCAAGCCAAACGGCGCGAAGGCCGCGTAGGTCTCGATCAAGCGAGCAAACTTGGTACGGGGTCGATCATAGAAGCCGACATAGGTTAATTCGCTGGCCTTGATCCCCGCGGCTTGCAAACAGAAGTTCACGGCGTGAATTGGGAAGCGATGATCGTGCTTTTTGCGGGTGAAGCGCTCTTCCTGGGCGGCGGCCACGATCTCGCCATCGACGACGAGTGCCGCCGCGGAGTCGTGATAGTATGCCGAGATGCCTAAAATCGCTTGGGGCACGTTGACGATCTCATGAGGAAAGCGAAACCGCGGTTCGAGAAGCCGATCGCGTGGGCAGACCGCCGCGATGAGCGGAGCGAATTTTCCGCCACGCGCGCCATTTGCCGCGAACCACGGCCGGCAACTCCTTCCAGCCGCGAGCGGATTGCAAGGTGCTGGCAACAGTAAAGGCTTGAGCGAAAAGCAGACGTGCATAGTCCACTTGACGGCGATGGCCGAGGACTTCCGTCATCAAATAGGCACGATTGACCAACTCCATCTCCGCCAAGACGGCGGGATCGCGTTTGTGCTCCCCCATCTGACTATCGTGATAGATGCGTGCCGTTCGGGCATTGACCAAGCGCCATCGTTGACGAACGGTGCAGGAGAGGGTCGCATCTTCCAATATGGAAGCTCCCTGGAAAAGAGGGGGGAACACCGGATCGGGCAATGCTTCCCGCCGATAGAGCGTGCAAGTGGTGTTCAGCCATTCCATGGGCATGATTTCGGGAAGGTCCTCTCGGTCTTCGGGAAGCAGATTCATCGCGCCATACAGGCATTTACCCGCATAACTAGGCAGCGTTTGACCGTGGAGTATGCGAAAGACGGAGCGGCTGATCCAGCCTGGCGGCAGGTAGCGTTGATTCGTGATCATCGCGTTCACGCCGCCGATGCGCGGATCACTTTGCAAGGCCGTCCACAGCCTCTCGATGCAGCGCGGTTCGAAGATAATATCATCGTCGCAGAACAGAATGGTGTTCTGGGTTGCCTGTTGGACGCCCTGATTCCTTTGGGTGGCCGCCCCTGCTACTTCCGCCCTGATCCACTGAAGCGAACCTGCCAGCTTGGACCGAGCTTCCTCACCAACTTGCTGCGTAGCATCATGGGAGGAGGCATCGACCAAAAGGATTTCATGAGGTTGGTGGGATTGCTCCGCCAGGCTGTTCAGCGTGCGCGCCAGGACCTGCTCGCGATTTCGCGTGGCGATCACGGCGCTGATGGGTAATAGCTGATTCAAGCGGTTCCACTCTCCTGACTTATGGCCACGGAAAGCGGCTGATCCTGCAACCCGATCGCCTTGAATAATTGTTGGAAGCGGCGCTCCCAAGTATGATCGCGCCTGGCCCGTTCATATCCCGCTTGGCGCAACCGCTCGGCGTCCGCGGGGTGGGTGAGGTAGTAGCGAGTCTTTTCGATCAGTTCGGGAATCGTCCGGTATGTTTCTACTTCCTTCCCTAGCTCATAGAACTCAGCCAACTCCTCGGTATAGCCCGTGATGAAACAGGCCCGGCACATCGGTCCTTCAAAATCGCGCAGCCGAACGTGTGGAATCAACCGCGAACCAGGCAAGCCATCCGCCCAAACATGGCTGAAGTTGAGCACGACTTCGTACCGGGCCAGAGTATGGGGAATGCTCTCCGCGTGTCCTTGAATATGGGGAGCTAGATCCCGCATCCATCCATGGCTCGCTCGCCGATAGGCCCAATGACGGACCGACCGAAAGAAACCGCCGAACCAACCATAACGTTGCCAATGGCGGCGAAGCGTGGCCCATTGGCTGTAGAGTGGCGAAGATCCTGTTTCAGATTGGCTGTTCGAGGAAGATTTGGCAACAATCGGCTTCCAACCCGATCCGTAAATATCCACTGGGATTTCGTGACGGACCAGCGCCGCCAACCATCGATCCCGATCCGCATAGCGTTGCCCAATGAAACAAGCCCGGGACAAGCGTTCCGCCTGCACGGGGTAATACATTCGCGGATCCGCCGCCATTTGCACCCATACCGGCCGGGCCCCGATTTTTTTGTAGAGGTCATGGCCCGCCTTCTCGGCATGCCAAGCAAATTGGACCTTGGCCGCGATCTGATCGACCAATTCGAATTGGTACAAGCTATTACAGTAAAAGTTGACCGTGGGGATAGCCGCCTGGTGCAGTTCCGCGAAGGCTTCGGGCTGAAAATGGCTGTTGTAAAAATAACTCAGAAACAGATCGATGGGTTTGGCCGCATGCGCTTGTTTCACTTCCGCCAGGATTTGTTCCGTGACTCGACCACGAAGCGCCTCGATGTCCGGTTTGAAAGGCCCCGGCAAGTGCATGTACTCGCTGAGGGGTTTTAAATCAACTTGCGATTCGATCACCTCATGCCCGAGGGTTTGCAGCGCCGGGTAGAAATTGCCGCTCCACAGTCCGCCAAAGAAGGAACCTGGGTCTTTGGCATGTCGAACCGCACAAAAGATCCGCATCTCAGATCGATCTCATCAGCCGAATAGGCTCGAAGTTGTACGAAACCTTCTTCATAACCCGACGGTGTGCTGTTTTCTTCAAATCATGAAATAGACAGCTACATCACTTCGCGCAGACTCCGTCCCCGTGGGTTGCGAGCAACCCTTCATTTTCGCGGGGAAAGTGTGCATGGTTTAATCTAATTTGACCCCTGGAACAGTCAATGGCCCAGCCTGATTTTGACTGGTCCCGGACTCGAGGGGTTAAGGAAAGACCTGCAATTTAAGAATGAAGCACACCATTGAAGATAGGATGAAGGACAAAAAGCAAAGTATCCTGGCGATGATCCACCTCATGGGCGCGCCATTGAGAAAGCAGCCAACGGCGCTCGGATGCTAATACTGCCTAAAATACCGTTCGATGTTCCCTGGAGCCTGATGGGGCGACCAATAACTATGGCGTTCAAGTTCGAGTTTTCTCTCCAGGGGATCCCGGCCAAGCAAGCGCATGATCAAGCCAATTGGCGTGATCATGCCATAAAAGACCACTCCCAAAAGCAAATGTGAAACGACATAGCCAATGGGAAAAGTGGCGTACAGCAAGCCCTTGTAGATCGGTTGTATGAAAGCGGGATAGATCACGCCGATCGCACCTAGACCCAGCCCCGAAGCCCAAATGACGTAAGCCGCGATGCTCCAAGGTGTGTGGCGATAGAGGAGGAAGCCCACCAAGCCGCAAAAGGCTGGGAACCAAATGCCAGCAAATTGTCGCAATTCACGCTGAGTGAACGCTTTCTTGATCTCGATCATGCCAACCTCGCTTCGAACGAATGGCTCATGGTTTAACGAACCGTGTTACGATGATTCATGGGCAACCACACGCGCAAGGCCAACACACTGGCCATGGCCCAGGTTAGACCCGCTAGCCAGCCTGCCAAGACGTCGCTGGGGTAATGGACGCCCAAGTAAACCCTGCTGCAACCAATCATGACGGAGACGCCGACGGCCGCCGCCTGGGTAAACCGTGCCGTCGCCCGATTGGGCGCCAAGCGCGACAGAAGGACTGCCAAGGCCACATAAATGGCCATCGACGACAGTGCATGCCCGCTGGGAAAGCTGTAGGATTGTCCCACCCATTCATCCATCCAAGGCAAAATTTGCGGCCTGGGCCGCTCTATCCAATGCTTTACCAGCCATGTCAACGACCCTGCACCGATGCCCACGATCAAAACTTTCGCTGCGAGGATTGACTCCCTGGCCAGCCACAAGGCCAGCACCGTCAGCACCACGACCAGCGACAAGACGGTTTTACTGCCCAACGCACTGATTTGCAGCATCATCCCTTCGGCGGCCGGTCCCAACGCGGACCGAATCGCCTGCATCAGCCACGCATCCCCGCCCAGCGGGCCGGCTTGCTCCCATTGCTCCAGGGTCATGCCCAAAAGCAACAACCCCGCCGTGATCAGCGCTGCCGCTCCGGCCAGAATGATCAGGGCTAAAACCGAACGCCGCGATTTCATGCTAATCCAAATGGAACGAAGCCAAATATTGGTTGATGTCGATCTCCTTGGCGTCCGGCTGCTCTTCCTTGAGCATGATGAAGCGTTCCACGACCAGGACATCCATGTTAGTCGCCATGAAACAGCGATAAGCATCGGCGGGAGTGCAGACGATCGGCTCGCCGCGAATGTTAAAGCTGGTGTTGATGATCACCGGGCATCCGGTCAATTCCTCGAACTTGGCGAGCAGTCGATGATATCGTCCATGGCGTTGTTCATCCACCGTTTGAATGCGGGCAGAATAATCGACGTGCGTGACAGCGGGCACCTCCGACCGGCATTCCTTGAGCTTGGCCAGGCCGCGCAGACCATGCGCCCCGTTTTGCTTGACGCGCTTTTCCTCGCGCACCGGCGCCACCAACAGCATGTAGGGGCTCGACTCCTGGGGCCGTGTTTCGAAGTAATCTTGCACGCGATCCGCAAGCACAGAGGGGGCAAAAGGCCGAAACGACTCGCGGAATTTGATTTTCACGTTCATCACCGATTGCATTTTGCGGCTGCGGGCGTCCCCTAAGATGCTGCGGCTGCCCAAGGCGCGGGGGCCAAATTCCATCCGGCCTTGCACCCAACCCACGACTTTTTCCGCCGCCAGTAACTTAGCCACCGCCGAGCACAGCGCTTCATCGTCCGGATAGTAAGCGTAACGCGCTCCCTTGGCGTCCAGGTAGCGCCGCACTTCCTCGTCGCTGAAGCTCGGCCCCAGCAAGGAACCGCTCTGGGCATCCGTGGCATGTGGTGTTCGGGGTTGTTCCAGCAGTTGGTGCCAAATGAAAAGGGCCGTCCCCAAGGCTCCCCCCGCGTCGCCGGCCGCCGGTTGAATCCAAAGGTTTTCGAAGGGTCCTTCCCGCAAGACCACGCCGTTGCCCACGCAGTTGAGGGCCACGCCGCCGGCCAGGCAGAGATTTTTCATGCCCGTGACGCGCTGCACGTGCCGCGCGATTTTCAGCATCACCTCCTCGGTCACTTTCTGAATGGAGGCGGCGATGTCCATGTGTTTTTCGGTCAATTCCGTTTCCGGTCGGCGCGGCGGCGCGCCAAATAATCGATGGAACCGATCCGACGTCATGGTCAGACCTTGGCAATAATTGAAATAGCGCATGTCCAGCCGGAACGAGCCATCCTCCTTGATGTCGATCAGGTGTTGTTTGATCAGATCGACATAACGCGGATCACCATAAGGCGCCAAGCCCATGAGCTTGTATTCCCCGGAGTTGACCTTGAAACCGCAGTAGTAAGTGAAGGCGGAATAGAGCAGTCCCAGGGAATGGGGAAAGCGCAATTCCGCTTGCAAATGGATTTGGTTCCCTCGGCCTATGCCGTAGCTCGCCGTGGCCCACTCCCCGACGCCGTCGAGTGTGAGGATGGCCGCTTCTTCAAACGGCGAGGGGAAAAAGGCGCTGGCGGCATGCGATTCATGATGTTCTGGAAAAATGAATCGCTTCGCGTACTGCCCCTGCAAAGCGCGCCGCATTTCCTTGGGCAAAAAGAGTTTTTGCTTAAGCCACAAGGGCATGGCTTTCATGAAGGATAAAAACCCCCGTGGAGCATAGGACAAATACGTTTCGAGCAGCCTTTCGAACTTCAACAAGGGTTTGTCATAGAAGCCGACGTAGTCAAGGTCGCCAGGCGCCAACCCCGCGCTTTGCAGGCAATATTCGACCGCATGGGAAGGGAAGTGATAATCGTGTTTAATGCGTGTAAAGCGTTCTTCCTGGGCCGCCGCGACCACTTCGCCGTCCACCACCAAGGCCGCTGCTGAGTCGTGATAATAGGCAGAAATACCTAAAATTGCGGTCATGTTGCTCCGCCTCCCTGCTAGGTCCGTACGTCCTTGAAGGTCGCCATTATGCAGCAACGGGGGAAAAAGGGGAAGATCAAGCGAAGGCGAGTCAGAAATGTGATTTGGCTTCCACCGCAATGATACAACTCACCTTGATAAGTCAAGGTTTGCCGCCATTGTAAGCAGACCGCAGTCAATTATATCGCATTAAACTTTTGCCTTGCATACATTTACGTCTCCATCCCTAACAGCGAACCGTTTTCGCCATGCTGCGTAAAATGAAGTGAAGACTTCGAGTAATCCCAAGCGCTTGCACATAACCGTGGCCAGAAACCGGAAACGCAATCACCAACCCATAAAAACACTCGTTCATGCAGCAAGCATGACTACAAGGTCAAAGGAGAGTTCCCATGTTTCAAACCAAACGCTCGTTTTCGATGCTCTTGCTCATGGCATTCTTTGGCATCGCAGGTTTTTATTGGCTCAACCTGGGCCATGCCGACAACCCACCTTCCGCTTCCATTCCCAAGGAGATGACCTCTTATCGCGAGGTCGTCAAGAAAGTGCTTCCGGCCGTGGTTTCGGTTCGTGCCACGGTGGCCAACCGCGTCCCGGCACGAGGGGAACGCCTCATGCCGGACCTCCGACAGTTTGACCTGCCCGATATCATGCGCGAGCGCCTCGAAGACTTGTTCGAACGCCAACCGGATGAGGGCATGGTCCGACCCATGCCGTTTGGCTCGGGCGTCATCATCGATCCCAATGGCATCGTGGTGACAAATCATCACGTGGTCGCCGGCGCCTCCTCTGTTCAGATCTCCCTGCTTGATGGGCGCATCTTCTATTCGAAGGAGATTGCTTCCGACCCCAAGGTGGATTTAGCCATCATCAAATTGGAGGTGAAGGAAAAGCTCCCCGCCTTGATGTTTGGCAATAGCGATGCGATGGAAATCGGTGATCGCGTGCTCGCCGTCGGCGCCCCCTTTGGATTGGAAGGTTCCGTTACCCATGGAATCATCAGCGGCAAGGGACGCCGAGCAGGCATGATTCTCTACGAAGATTTTCTGCAAACCGACGCCGCTATCAACCCCGGCAACTCGGGCGGTCCCCTGGTCAACCTGGCTGGCGAAGTCGTCGGCATCAGCACCGCCATCCGCACGACGACGGGCATGGCGCAGGGCGTGGGATTGGTCATCCCGTCCAACCTGGTCAAAGACGTGGCCCAGCAACTGAGCTCGAAAGGCCGGGTTGTCCGCGGTTACTTAGGGATTCGTTTCGGTGAATTGCCCCCCGACGTCGCTGAGCAGATGGGGCTGTCAATGGGCAAGGGAGCCGTTGTTGGCCAGGTGTACCCCAACACCCCCGCCAGCAAGGCAGGTCTGCAGGAAGGGGACGTGATCACCGCCATTAATGGCCAAGCACTGAGCGATGCTAACGCGGTGCAGCGCACCGTCCTGGCCACGCCCATCGGTCAATCCCTCGAGCTGACTGTCCTCCGGGAGGGGAAGTCTCTGACGATCAACGTCAAAATCGAGGAACAACCCATGGAGTACGGACTCCGCGACCTGCCGCCCACAATGGGTCGGCGAGTACCGAATCAAGGCCAAGGCATGGAGGAAGCCATTCGGATTGACCGCCTCGGTCTGGAAGTCACGGAACTGACGACGGAATGGCGGGAACGCTTGGGGTACGCCAAGGAGACGAAGGGCGTCCTGATCACGCAAGTCGATCGTGGCAGCCTGGCAGCTCAGGCTGGGATTCGCAGGGGACATGTGATCGTGACGCTGGATCAAAAACCCGTGCAGTCTCCCCAGGCATTGCTGAAAGTGGCGGATCAGGCTTCGTTAAAAAAGGGCGTGGTCCTGCAAATCCGCTCACCCCAAGGAACGGACTATGTGATGCTGCGCGAGCAAGAGTGATCCGCCTGAATCACCGCCCACCCTCGGACGCCCTCCGAGGGTGTTTTATTTGACGACGGCACGGAGGTTGGGGTCGTGCGCGGCTACAGAATCTGCTTGAAGTCCCCCCCTGGCCTCCACTATCATGATGAGATCAATACTGATGTTCACCGATTCGAAGGATCGGCAGCCACCTGGGAGTTTCCGCATGTCCACGCCCCGCAAGAAGGCCCTCGAAGTTCAAGATATCGGCGATGTCACCCTCGTGGTGTTCACCACCAACAAGATTCTGGATGACCAGGTGATCCAATCCATCGGCGAACAGCTTTTCAGCCTCGTCGATTCCATGGGCAAGAAAAACATTCTTCTCAACTTCAACAAGGTGGAATATCTTTCGAGCGCCGCCTTGGGCAAGCTCATTTCCTTGCACAAACGCGTGCTTGGCGTGAAGGGTAAACTGGCCCTGTGCTGCATTGCCCCATCGATTTTCGAAGTCTTCGAGATCACGGGCCTCAAGAAAGTCTTCCGCATTTTTGACACCGAGCAAGAAGCTCTGGAATCCTTCTAACCCCGTTCCTAGCAGGCGTCGGTTGATCCTGACGGGGCAAGGGCTTTCCTTCGCCGCGTTCAGCCTATTCGGTGGTTTGGGGCATGCGTGGTCATGGCGACACTCACCCCGATGATGCAGCAATATGAGCAAGCCAAGGCTCAGTTCCCCGACACGCTGCTGCTCTTCCGCATGGGGGATTTTTACGAACTCTTCAACGACGACGCGCTGACAGCCTCGCGGCTATTGCAGCTCACCCTCACCAGCCGCGACAAGCACATCCCCATGGCCGGCTTTCCGCATCACGCCCTCGATACGCATCTCCGCAAACTCATCGAGGCGGGTCTGCGGGTCGCCATTTGCGAGCAAGTGGAAGACCCGGCTGAGGCCAAGGGATTGGTCAAGCGGGAAGTCATTCGCGTGGTGACGCCAGGCACGCTCACGGATGACGCCCTGCTCGACCCCAAGCGTTCCAATCTCCTCGCCGCCATCTGGCCCAAGGGAAACGTCTTTGGCCTGGCCTGGGTGGAATTGACCACGGGGCAAATGCAGGCCGTCACGTTTCCCATGGCGCGGCTGGCCGATGAACTGTTACGCCTTGAACCAGCCGAACTGCTTTGGCCCGACCAAATAGCCGCTCAGCCCCTGGAATCATGCCAACCTCAACTCGGCCGGCTGATTCTCACCTCGGTGCCGACCTGGTATTTCGAACGGCGCTCGAGCCATCAAGCCCTGCATCAGCACTTTGGGGTTGCGACGATGCAAGGCTTCGGGTTCGACGATGAGGAGGAAGCCCTGCACGCCGCGGGGGCCTTGCTGCGCTACCTGAGCGACACCCTTAAAGGCGATCTGCGCCATCTGAGCCGCATTGAACCCTACCAACCGGCCCGGGTTTTATTGTTGGACCATGCCAGCCGACGCGGACTCGAACTCACCAAATCCATACGCGACGAGGGCCGAGAAGGCACGCTGCTGAACATTCTGGATCGCACCGTCACGGCCATGGGCGCTCGACTGTTGCAAGAGTGGCTGCTCAATCCCAGCACGGATTTGGAGGTCATAGAGGAGCGCTTGGACGCCGTCGAGGAACTCAAGGCCCAAAGCGGCCTGCGCATGGATTTGAAAGGCCATCTCGAGCATCTTCCCGATTTGCCGCGTCTGACCACGCGGGTTTGCACGGGCCGGGCATCGCCGCGCGATCTGGCCGCCATTGCCGTGGTCTTGCAGCGTTTGCCGGCCGTGCTCAAGCTCCTGGACCGAACCAAGTCGTCCCTGCCGCGCCATGTTCGTGAGCAAATGGCCCCTTGCCCGGAACTGTGCCAGTTGATCCAAGCCGCCCTGGTTGATCAGCCGCCGCTAAGTCCTAAGGAGGGAGGGCTGATCCGGCCTGGTTATCACGCTGAATTGGATCAACTCCACGACGTCAGCCGCGGCGGCAAGGCTTGGCTGGCTCGCTTTCAAGCCCAGGAGATCGAGCGTACCGGCATTCCCAGCCTCAAGGTCGGCTTCAATTCCGTCTTCGGTTACTATATCGAGATCACGCATGCCCAGGCCAGCAAGGTGCCAGCGGAGTACCAGCGCAAGCAGACGCTCAAGAATGCAGAGCGCTACATCACTCCCGAGCTTAAGACGCATGAAGAGCAGGTCCTAAGGGCGGAGGATAAAGCCAAGGCCCTTGAATATGAGCTTTTCCTGCAGCTTCGAGAGCGGGTGGTTCAAGAGAAGAACGCCCTCTACCAAACCGCCCGATCCATCGCGGTTTTAGACGTGCTGCTCAGCCTGGCTGAATTGGCGGATCGTTATCACTATTGCCGGCCCCTATTGGACCATGGCACCGACTACTGCATCGAGGAAGGGCGGCATCCGGTCTTAGATGTCACCCTGCCGGCCGGAACCTTCGTGCCCAATGATGTGGCCCTCGATGTGACGGGCGGCAGCTTGTGGTTGATCACCGGCCCCAACATGGCGGGCAAGAGCACCTATATCCGACAAGTCGCCTTGATTTGCATCCTGGCACAAATGGGCAGCTTTGTTCCCGCGCGTTCCGCCCGACTCGGCATCGTCGACCGCATCTTTACCCGCATCGGCGCAGGCGACGACCTGGCCCGCGGGCAGAGCACCTTTATGGTCGAAATGACCGAAACGGCCAACATTCTGCACAACGCCACGCCCCGAAGTTTGGTCATCCTCGATGAAGTCGGCCGCGGCACCAGCACCTACGACGGACTTGCCCTGGCGTGGGCCATCGTTGAGCATCTCCATGACCAGGTGGGCTGTCGGACGCTCTTTGCCACCCATTATCACGAATTGACGCAGCTACAACATACCCTGCCCCGGCTCCGCAACTTCAACGTGCAGGTGCACGAAGAAAACGGCCATGTCACCTTTCTGCACCGTATTGCTCCAGGGGCTGCCGATCAAAGCTATGGCATTCACGTTGCCAAATTGGCCGGCGTGCCCAATCCGGTGCTCGCCCGCGCCCAGCAAGTTTTGGAACAGCTTGAAAACCAGCATGCGGCTGGCCCTGTCCTCACCGAGAGCAAGCGGCGCCGCAAGCGGTCCTTGATCACGCAGCCAAGCCTGTTTGGTTTTCCAGAAGATTAGCTGAAGGAATGTTCTTTTCCTGGGAAGTCCGAGGATCGGACCTCCCGGGCATATTGCTCCACCGCCATGCGAACTTGCTCGCCCACGTCGGCGTAGCGCTTGACGAATTTGGGCCTGAGGTGGTCCTGCAGCCCCAGGAGATCGTGCAGGACGAGCACCTGGCCGTCACAGCCTCTGCCCGCGCCAATGCCGATGGTGGGCACGCCGACCGAGCGAGTGATCGCCGCGGCGGCATCGGCTGGAACGCATTCGATGACCAAAGAGAAGGCCCCTGCCTCGGCCACGGCCTTGGCATCCGCGAGCAACGTTGTCACGTCTCGCTGCACCTTGAACCCGCCGAAACGATGCACCGCTTGCGGCGTCATGCCGACATGGCCCATGACCGGGATCTCCGCGCGCACCAGAGCCGCGATGGTTTCATACATGGCCACGCCCCCCTCCAGCTTCACGGCCTGGGCGCCGGCCCGGATCAATCGGCCCGCATTGCGAATCGCTTGGCGCGGGCTGAGGTGATAACTCAGAAAGGGCATATCGGCAATCAACAGGCTCCTCGGCCTGGCACGGGCCACCATCTGGGTGTGATAGACCATGTGCCCCATGGTCACGGGCAGCGGAGTGGCATGCCCTTGCACGACCATGCCCAGGGAATCGCCGACGAGAATGGCATCGACCCCCGCCGCGTCCACTAGCCGAGCCATGGCATAATCGTAAGCCGTCACCACCACCAACTTCGTTTGCTTTTCCTTCGCCTGGCGAAACAGAGGGATCGTCATGGATACAGGTTCAGAGCCAGGCTTGGCGTTGACGTTTGGCTTGGATCGCGGCGAAGCTGCCATGGGGTCGCTTTCTTTATCATGGGAACAAGAGATGGCCCTATTATAATCAACGACAAGCCCTCTCAGCAGAGCGAAAGAGTCTTCCGATGTTGCAAATCGCCAATCTGATCAAGCGTTTTCCGCCTGCGCCGGTTTTACTGAATGGCCTTAACCTGGCGATGGAGAAAGGCGATATTCTCGCCCTCATGGGCCCGTCGGGATGCGGCAAGACCACGCTGCTGCGGCTCGTCGCTGGCTTGGAGGTTCCCGATCAAGGCACCATTCACTTTGCGGGTCCAAACCGTCCGTCGATTGGGTATGTGGGCCAGGTTCCTCATTTATATCCCCATCTGAATGTTGAACAAAACCTGGCGATTGGTTGGCAACTCCAATACAATAAAAATAAGTTTAGGTGGTGGGAGAACCGGTACGCAACGGAACTCCGCCAGCGGCTTGATCAAGTCGTCCAACTCCTCGAGTTGGCAGCGATTTTGGACCGCCCGCCCGCCTCCCTCTCGGGGGGAGAGAGGCAACGGGTCAGTCTGGGTCGCACCTTGGTTCGCCGTCCGGCGGTTTTTTTGTTGGATGAACCGACAGCTTATCTGGATCGGCCCCTGGCCGACCGCTTGATGGAGCGGTTGCTAGGCAGTTTCCGCGAATGGCGGGCCACGGTTCTCTGGATCACCCATCAAGAATCCGAAGCACGGATCGTGAGCGATCGCCTGGGCCGATTTGCACAGGGCCGGTTGATCCTCGCCTCGCATGAACGAGAAACTCGAAACGAAATAGCTATCTCATCGTGATGGCCCTCACCGGGCGCTTCACTCCCTATTGAAGGTACTGACTATGAACGGCCCCGAAGTGCTCCGCATCGTCGACGCCATGCATCGCGATAAGAATATCCCGAAGGACATCATTTTCGATGGCATTGAATCGGCCCTCATGCTCGCCGCACGCAAGCATTTTAACGAAGCGGAAGACATCCTCATCCAGATCGATCGCGGCACGGGCAACATCATTGCCAAGAAAGGCGACGTCGACATTGACCCGCAAATCCTCGGCCGCATCGCCGCGCAATCCGCCAAGCAGGTGATGATCCAAAAAATCCGCGAGGCCGAGTGCACCTCCGTCTATGACGACTTCATCAACAAACGGGGCGAACTGGTCACCGGCACCATTCAGCGCATCGAAAATGGCTCCGCGCTCGTCACCATCGGCACCAAGACTGAAGCCTTTCTGCCGCGCAGCGAGATGATCCCCGGCGAATCGCCCCATATCGGCCAGCGCATCAAGGCCATCATTCTTGACGTGCGCAAGATGGGCAATCGCGTCCGCATTGTGTTGTCGCGCACCCATCCCGACTTTGTCCGCCGCCTCTTCGAGCAGGAAATTCCCGAAATCGCCGACCGCACCATCGCCCTCAAGTCTGTGGCCCGCGAGGCCGGCTATCGCACCAAGATCGCCGCCAGCAGCATCGATCAGAAAGTGGACGCCGTCGGCGCCTGCGTCGGCGTGCGCGGCAGCCGCATCAAGAACATCATCGATGAACTCGGCGGCGAACGCATCGACATCGTCCGCTGGAATGAATCGCTGCAAGTCATGATTCCCAACGCCCTGCAGCCCGCCGTGATCGAGGAGATCATGCTCTATCCCCGCCTGGGCCGGGCCATCGTCCTGGTCAAGGAGGATCAACTCTCGCTCGCCATCGGCCGCCGCGGTCAAAACGTGCGCCTGGCTTCCAAGCTCGTCGGCTGGGACATCGAAATCATGACCGCCGAGGAACTCGCCGAGAGCATCGAACGAGCCGAGGAATGGTTCCGGATGCTGCCCAATGTCACGGATGAATTGGTCGAACGCTTCATCGAGGAAGGCTTCCTGTCCTACGACGACCTGACCTTCATGGAGCCAGCCGACATGACGGAACTGTTCGGCTTGACCGAGGAGCAAGCGGAAACACTCATCGCCGTGGCCGAGCAAGCCGCCGAAGCCGTCGAGCAAGCCAAGCAAGAAGCCGCAGCCGCCAAAGAAGCCGCCGAGGCCGAAGCCGCCCTGAGCGAAGGCGAATCGGCTGAAGGTAAAGGCGAGACTGCGGAAACCTCCGAGGGGATGGCAGATAATGAGAATGAGACTGCCGTGAGCGGGGTCGCTGATTCGGAGCAATCCACCGAGGAGTCGCAAATGGAGTCGTCTGACTCAGAACCCCCTGCATCTGAGGAAGTCCCGATCGAAGCAACCGAAGCCGTCGAATCGGAGCGAACCGACCCCGAAGCGAACTGAGAGACGGTTTGCTCCAAAGCGGTTAGCTGCGGTTGGTGAACGTTACCTTGCGAGGAAAACGACTGGGCCCGCTCGGATTCGAACCGAGAACCAAAGGATTATGAGTCCTCTGCTCTGACCGTTGAGCTACGGGCCCGCTATCATCATCACCCTATGGAACCCACCGGGCTTTCGTCCAGACGCGGCTCACTTGCCCTTGCCATGGGTTGATTTGCATCAAGCCCTGGGGGTTCGCCTTAACTTGTTATGCTCCCCGTCGACTTGTCCAGCGACAGCATCTGTCGAGCCGCTTCATCGTCGTTGATCCGGCCCGATTGCCATTGTTCCAAGATCGGCTTCCAGGTTTCCGGGTGAGCATGCAGCAAATCGACCCAGGCGGCCTGGGCAAGCCGCAAGAGCGTGTTCGCATTGCGGAGCCTGATGCCGCGGCGCGAGGGTTGGGCCAAGATCCCCTGGCGTAGTTCATCGAGACCGATGTTCTTCGATGAACTCACCCTCAAGACGGGGATCGGTCGGCAACCCGGCAGGTTGAGCAACGCTTTGACCTGGGCCTCCGTCCGATCCGCTCCGGGCAAGTCGGCCTTATGCACGACCACCAAATCAGCCACTTCGAGTAAACCTGCCTTCTCCCATTGCACATCGTCACCGGCCTCGGGCTGGACAAGCACGACCAGCACGTCGGCCCGTTGCCGGACGGCCGTGTCGCCCTGGCCCGCGCCGACGGTTTCGATCAGGACTTGGTGGAAGCCAAATTGATGCAGCAGTTGCACCATAAGGTCGAGTTGATCGGGGACGGCTTCATGGCCGCTGGGCGTCGCCAGGCTGCGAACATAAACGCCGTCATCGTCAGGATAATTGGGCATGCGCAGCCGATCGCCCAAAAGCGCTCCCCCCGTGAGGGGGCTTTCCGGGTCGCAAGCCAAGACGGCGACCGACTCGCCGGCATGACGGAAATTCGCGATCATTTTGCCGACGAGGGTGCTCTTGCCGACGCCGCCGCTGCCAGTGAAGGCAATCACGCGGTTTTGATCGGGGATGGCCGGCAAACCCCGCAGGGCCGCTTGAATGTTGGCGATCTGTTCGCCTCGAGCGATCCAGGTCAATAGCCGAGCCAAGGCCCGACGATCCCGGCGCAGGAACCGTTCCCACACTTCGGCAAACGTCATGGACATGCTCTCACGCCTGGGTTACCGCGGACTGGGCAAAGGGACGGAGAAAATCGACGGCTTCTTGTATGGAAGTGCCAGGTCCAAACACGCGAACCACGCCCATCGCCATCAATTTGGGGACGTCCGCTTCGGGGATGATGCCGCCGACAAAGACGCCCACATTGTCCAGTCCCTGGGCCTTGAGCAGTTCCATGAGCCGGGGGACGATCGTCAGATGGGCACCGCTCAAAATGCTGATGCCCAGGAAGTCAGCGTCTTCGTCGGCCACGGTGCGGATGACGGCTTCGGGCGTTTGCCACAGACCCGTGTAAATGACATGGAAGCCTGCATCCCGCAAGCCGCGGGCAACCACCTTGACCCCGCGATCATGGCCATCCAAGCCAACCTTCGCCAATACAATGCGCAATGAATTTGATTCGCTCATGTAACGATTCACCCAACGGCTAGCCGATCACGGCGACACCTACCAGGTGCCGCCCACGGTGTAGCGGCCGTACACTTCGGCCAGGGCATTGACGGCCTCGCCGACGGTCACTCGGGCCCGGGCGGCTTCAATTAATTGCGGCATCAGATTTTCATTCTTCTCGGCGGCGCGTTTGACGGCGCCCAGATGCCGTTCCACGTCGGCGGCGCTGCGCTCCGTCTTGATCTTCCGCAGCGATGCCACTTGTTCCTTCTCCACGGCCTCCTCAATCTGGAGAATCTCCAGGGGCTTTTCTTCCTTCTCCTGGAAGGCATTGACCCCGACAATCAGTTTGCGCTTGGCATCGACGTCTTGCTGATAGGCGTAGCTGGCGTCGGCGATCTCGCGGCGGAAGAAGCCATTTTCGATGCCGCGAATAACGCCGCCGATCTCCTCGATCTGCTCAAAATAGCGGCGGGCTTCTTCCTTCATCTTGTGGGTGAAGGATTCCACAAAATAGCTGCCGCCCAGCGGATCAACGGTGTTGGTCACGCCCGTTTCAAAAGCCAGGACTTGCTGGGTGCGCAAAGCCAAGGTCACGGCAAATTCACTGGGCAAAGCCAAGGTCTCGTCCATTGAGTTGGTGTGGAGGGATTGACAACCTCCCAAAACGGCGGCCATCGCTTGATAGGCCACGCGAATCAGATTGACGTAGGGCTGCTTGTCTTGCAAGGAGCAACCCGCGGTTTGCGCATGAAAACGGAGCTTCCAAGAAGCTTCCTTGCTCGCCCCAAAATCATTGCGGAGCCGCTCGGCCCACAACACGCGCGCCGCTCGATATTTGGCAATTTCCTCGAAAACATCGTTGTGAGCATTAAAGAAAAAGCTAAGCCGACCCGCGAACTCATCGACCTCCATGCCGCGTTTCAAGCTTTCCTCCACGTAGTGGAAGCCGTCAGCGAGGGTGAAGGCCAGTTCTTGCACGGCCGTGGAGCCTGCCTCGCGAATATGATAGCCGCTCACGCTGACTGGATTCCATTGCGGCACGTGCTTGGCGCAAAATTCGATGACGTCGACGACCAGCTTGACGGATGGCTCGGGGGGATAGACAAACTCATTCTGGGCGTGGAATTCCTTGAGGATGTCGTTCTGAATCGTGCCGCGCAGCTTGCGCAGATCGAAGCCATTGTCCTGGGCGTTGGCCAAATAATAGGCCATGACGATGATCGCGGGAGCGTTGATCGTCATGGAGACGGAGACATCCTCGAGGTTGATGTCGCGATAGAGCCGTTCCATGTCGTTGAGCGAACTGACCGCCACGCCGAGGCGGCCGACTTCCCCCAGGGAGCGGGGGTCATCGCTGTCCAACCCCATGAGCGTGGGCAGATCGAAAGCCGTGCTCAGCCCCGTTTGCCCTTTCTCCAGCAGGAATTTGAAGCGCTGGTTAGTTTGAGCGGCTGTGCCGAAGCCGGCGAATTGCCGCATCGTCCACAGCCGGCCCCGATGCATGGTGGCATGAACGCCTCGCGTATAGGGGAATTGGCCGGGATAGCCCAGGTCTTGATCGGGGTCGAAACCGCAGGCCGCTAAATGTTCGGGAGTGTAGAGCGGCTCGATGGGAACGCCGCTGACCGTCGTCGGCGGTTGCGGCCGATCAGGGGACTTCGCCAGTTCCTGTTGATATTTCTCTTGGGCCAGGTTCGAGGCATAAGCGGTAGACATAACCTGCTTCCTTTATGAAAGGTCGCGATCCCACTCGCCATCGGCAGCGGCTGCTTAACCGACGCGTTCCACGAGCATGGCGACGGCATTCCCCCCGCCCAAACAGAGCGAGACGATGCCGCGTTTGGCTTGGCGTTGTTGCATGGCGTATAACAGAGTCACCAAGCCCCTGCAACCCGAAGCCCCAATCGGATGCCCCAGCGCAATGGCACCGCCATGGACGTTGATCTTGGACTCATCGATCTTCAATTCCTTGTTACACGCCAGCATCTGCGCGGCAAAGGCTTCGTTCAGTTCATAGAGATCGACGTCGCGGTCCGTCAGATTCGCTTTGCGCAGGACCATCCGCACGGACTCGACCGGAGCGATAAAGATGTCCTTGGGATCGACGCCGCTCGTGGCATAACTGAGGATCCGAGCCATGGGTTTCAAATCATGCTCTTCGACGGCTTTATGGCTGGCCACCAGCACGGCAGCGGCGCCGTCATTGAGCGTCGAAGCATTGCCGGCCGTGACCGAACAGCCGCCCGGAAAGGCGGGCTTCAGTTTGGCCAAGGATTCCGCATTGGTTTCAGGGCGAGGGCTCTCGTCTCGACTGATAACCTTGGCCTTGGCCCCTGTGCCCACGGTGATCGGCATGACCTCGGCTTGAAAAAGACCTTTCTCCCAGGCCGCTGCGGCCCGCTGTTGACTTTGCAAGGAGAAGCGATCTTGATCCTCGCGGGAAACGGCACATTGGGCGGCGATATGCTCCGCGGCGCTGCCCATGTGCCAATTCTCAAAGGCACACCAAAGACCATCGCGAATCATCGCATCGACGGCCGTTTGATCGCCATATTTGAACCCCGTACGAGCGTTCATAAGTAGATAGGGGGCCCGGCTCATGGACTCCATGCCTCCGGCCACGACCACCTCGGCATCACTGGCTCGAATGGCCTGGGCCGCCTGCATGACCGCTTGCAACCCCGAACCGCAAACCTTGTTCACGGTCACGGCCGAGATCGTGGACGGCAAGCCTCCAGCCAGGGCCGCCTGGCGGGCTGGATTCTGACCCAAGCCGGCCTGCAAGACACAACCCATGATGACTTCATTGACGATCGATGGATTGACCTTGGCCCGTTGCAAGACTTCCTTGATCACGAGACCGCCAAGCTGGGGGGAAGGGATGTCCGCCAACCCCCCAAGGTATTTGCCAATCGGGGTTCGCACACCAGCGACAATGAAGGCTTCAGGCATGATGTTCATTCCAAGTGATTGAGCGAACTTGATACCGTGGATGGCCCCACCATTCCGGAGACGCTTTGAACAGCAGACCGGCGGGACCGTGAATGATATTGTAAGACCTTCCCCCGCGACAAACAGCCCGAATTAGCCTGTCTGGGCCGCGTTTTCTGATGAATTCGGCCTCCCGACCGGTTCCTGCGCCGGCCAGTCAAATCGGGCAGAAGTCGACCCCTTGTCGGGGATGGAATTGGTCAGCCAGTCCATGCCAACGCAACCACGTCCACGCATCTCGATTCTGTATGATGATTACTGTATTGGTAGTGACACTTCCGCGGGAGCCGCACCCATGTCCCTGGCCATGCGACGCATCGACACCACCCGGCAAAACACCTTGGAACTCATAGCAGATATGAAAGCTCAGCTCAGCCTGGATGGTGAAATCGTTTCACCCCAGGGCCGAAGTCTGACGGAAAAAGTGTTCGGCGAAGCCCTTTCTCCGAAAGAATCCGTGGCGCGGATTTGCCAGGCGGTACGAGATCGCGGCTTGGCGGCGGCGCGCGAGTTCACCAGACATTTCGATCGGTTCGACTTGCAGGAGAAAAATCTCAGGGTGTCCGAAGAGGAGATGCGCACCGCCCACGCTCAGGCTCGGCCAGGACTTTTAGCAGCCGTCCGGCAGGTTCGACACAATATCCTCGCCTTTCAATCAGGCCTGCTGCATCGGGACGCCGTTTGGCGAGGGACGGGGGAGCATGAATTACGGCTGCGCTACCGGCCGATCCGCCGCGTCGGCATCTGTGTGCCCGGCGGGGCCGCCGCTTATCCGTCGACGGTGTTGATGACGGCAATCCCCGCTCAAGTGGCGGGCGTCAAGGAGATTTGCGTCATCGCTCCGCCCACGCCGTTTGGTTCCAATAATCCCGACCTGCTGGCCACCTGCCATGAGTTGGGACTCCGTGAAGTGTATCGTCTGGGCGGCGCCCAAGGGGTGGCGGCATTGGCCTATGGCATCGAGGGTTTACCGCCCGTGGACATGATCGTTGGACCTGGCAATCTTTTTGTCGCGCTGGCCAAGCGGTTCGTTCAGGGACACGTTGGCATCGACATGATCGCCGGCCCCAGTGAAGTGATCATCCTGGCGGATGCTGCAGCTCGTCCGGATTTCATTGCCGCGGATCTGATCGCGCAAGCCGAGCATGCTCCAGGAGTGAGCCTCTTGATCACTTGGCAACCCTTTCTGTTGGATGTGGTTCATGAGGAGTTGGAAAAGCAGTTGGCGGCCCTCCCGCGCCGTGAGCTGGCCCAAGCGAGTCTTCAAGATCATGGTGCTTTGATTCTGACGCGCGACGTCGAGGAAGCCCTCGCCTTGACCAATTGGCTTGCCCCTGAACATTTGGAAATTCAAACCGCGGACGCCGAGCTTTTGGCCGACCGGATCGACCATGCGGGCGCCATTTTCCTGGGACCGTGGTCGCCGGTGGCCTTAGGCGACTACGCGGCAGGCCCTTCTCACGTCTTGCCGACCGGCGGCACCGCGCGTTTCGCCAGCGGACTTTCCGCCAACGACTTTCTGCGGCGATCAAGTTGGATTCGCTACGACCGGCAAGCTTTATCGCGCCAAGCGGCGGCAGTCGCTCTTTTAGCTCAAGTCGAAGGATTGCCCGGCCACGCCCATAGCGTGGCCATTCGTCAATCGGCGGACGCGAGCGAGCCAAAATCGATTGAACGATTGGCTCAGAAAGAGGCTGACTCGACTTGAAAACCCTAGCGTCTGTATCGTCTGGCGCTTTCGCCTGTTCCGTTCGTTTGCATCCCCCTCTCTTTTCTGATCTGAACCACGATTTCATCCGCCGATGATAATTTTAATGATCCAGGATTGGAGAATCGTCCATCGTGCATCGTATCGGCATCTTGTTTTTTTGTTTCGGTTGGTTGCCGCTGCATTCCGGGTGCGGCGACGCCGGTATTGATGCCACCGTCGAGGTGACGGGGCGTATATTTTTCCGAGACCAACCGCTGCAAGATGGAACGATTGCCTTTATCTCCGACCCCCGCGCCAACCCCCATCGTGATCTCGCCTTTAGCCGCATCGACTCCCTGGGTTGTTACCAACTCCGCACGACGGAGGGCAAGCTGCCGCGCCCAGGCGTTTATCAAGTCGCCATCGTTGGTTCGCATCGCCCGGGGCAGCGTCCCGCCACCCTGGATCGGCCCGATCCCTCCTCCTCCCAACTTTCCGCCACGATCTCCGGACCGCATCACCAAGTCGTCAATTGGCACCTGCCCTGAAACTTGACCGCCATCGTTTGAGTAAAAAAAGGCATGCTCTCTGCCCCGTCCGGGGCAAGCCCTGGCTTGCATGGACGCGGCCCCCTTCCATCGCTAGGACATGTTTAGGGGCATGTCCCTTTTTGATGGTGCACCCAAGTTTCTTGAAGGAGACCCATGCATGGTGGTTCGACGCTGGTCCAGTTTAATGATGCTGCTCCTCGTCTGTCTGTCGGCCGGCTGGCTCCATGCCGACGACGAGGATGAGCCGAAGAGTAAAAAGAAGGCCGCTCCTGAAAAAGCCGTGCCGATCGTCGCCGAGATCAAGCTGTCGGGCAGTTTCGAAGATTCCTCGAGCAGTGAAGGCTTTTCGCTGTTTGGCGGCATGAGCAGCGGCACGCTGATGAACCTCTGCGACCGCATGAAGCAAGCCAAGACCGATGCCAACGTCAAGGCCCTCTTCCTGCGCTTCGAAGGCTTGAAGGTCTCCTGGGGCAAGGCCAACGAAATTCAGGCCGCCATCAAGGACTTCCGCAAGAGCGGCAAGAAAGTCCATGCCTATCTCGAAGGGGATGGCATCATGGATTATTTCGTCGCCTGTGTTTGCGATGAGATCGTGGTTCCTCCCGTCGGCGGGATCGACCTGACCGGCATCCACATGGAGATGCCCTTCATGAAGGACCTCCTGGACCGCTTCGGCTTGAAGTATGACGCGGTGCCGATGGGAGATTTCAAAGCGGCGGCCGAGAACATGACCCGCAGTTCCATGAGCCCCGCCAATCGCAAGCAATGGGAGGATATCCTGGATGATTGGTTCGCCATTCTGGTCGAGACCATCGCAGCGCATCGTCCGGGTCTTACGCCCGACAAGGTCCGCGAGTTGATCGATCACGCTCCTTTCACGAGCCGCACGGCGCTGGAGCATCGCCTGGTCGACCGCGTGGATTATGCTGAGTCCATTCTGCCGCGCATCAAAGCTGCATTGAAGCAGGACGATCTTGTTCTCAAGAGTCAATACGGCAAGAAGAAATCGGACGAGATGGACCTGGATAATCCCTTTGCGCTTTTGAAGCTCCTGGCCCCCAAAAAGGAGCCCAAACTGAGCACAAATCCGAAAATCGCCGTGATTTATGCCAATGGGGCCATCGTCACCGGCAAGGGCAGCTTTGGCCTTATGGGGGAGGAAATGGGTTCGACAACGATGGTCGAAAACATTCGCAAGGCGGTTGAAGAACCCACAGTCAAAGCCATCGTCCTGCGCGTGGACAGCCCCGGGGGGTCGGCCCTGGCCAGCGACCTGATCTGGCAAGAACTCAAGAAATGTCAGAAGCCGGTCATCGCCAGCATGGGCGACGTCGCCGGCAGCGGCGGTTACTACATCTGCATGTCCGCTAATAAAATCTATGCCGAACCGGGAACCATCACGGGATCGATTGGCGTTATCGGCGGCAAGATCGTCCTGGGCGACGCCCTCAAAAAGTTTGGCGTCAACCTGGAATCCGTTCAGCGCGGCAAACGCAGCGGCATGCAATCGATGGCGCGCGGCTTCAACGATGAGGAACGCCAGGCCATCATCGCCCTCATGGGCGAAATCTATGACGGCTTTTTGGACAAAGCCCTGGAAGGCCGACGCAAGGCCGGTAAATCGATGTCCCGCGAGGAATTGAAAAAGCATGCGGGCGGACGCATTTGGTCGGGGCGAACCGCCAAGGCCATCGGCCTAATCGATGAGGTTGGCACCTTGAACGATGCCATCGCCGACGCCAAGAAAATGGCGGGCTTAACCGACAGCGACGACGTCGAACTGTTCATTTTGCCTAAGGGGCAGTCGTTCCTCGATAAATTGATGGACTCGAGCAGCACGGAATTGTTCACTCACAGCTTTTTGAAAGAAGCTGTCCAACAGGTGCCCGCCTTGCGCCGGCCGCTGCAACTGCTCGACGCCATGATGCGCCATCGCCAGGAAAAAGTCTGGCTGATCATGCCCTAAAGCACCCATCGCCAGATTGGCAACCGAATCACGATCATGGCTCATGCAGGCGCTGCATGAGCCATTGCTTTTTCCTGCCAGCATCGTTGAATGGCGGCCGGCGCGAGCCATAACCCCAAGGGCCAAAGCGGACTGTACATCAATCCCCACAGATAATTAAAGCTCTGCCCGATGCAACAGAAGAGCAGCACATACATCGCCACCACGAGAAAAACAGCTCGCCCCAAAGGACCTGACCAGGCAAAGAGTCCAAAGAGAGATAGGGGCAGCAGCCCACCCACCACCCATGGAGCCGTCGGCAGCCATCCGAGAAAGAGGGGGTGCATGTGAGCTGTTTTCAGGACAAATATCCAACCGCCCCATTGCAGCCAACTGCGCTCCTGCCAGCGATCGGTCGATATGAGATGCGCTTGGACTTGTTCGTAGTGCCAGAAATAAAACCCAAACCACGCGAGGAGTCCGATGCCACCTACGATCATGGAGTGCCACCGCCTCTCCCGCCATTCGAGCCAGCCAAGCAGCAAATAAAATGGCAGGGACAACTCCCGCACACTTAGCGCTAGCAAAGCAGCACACCACGAGGCCACCATCCAGCCACGGCGCCTGCACCCCAAGGCCAGAGCGATCAAAACGCCCGCCCAAATTTCATGGACCACCACGGCTTGCGGCAGCCACGTCGGCCAAGCCCAGAGTAGGCCCAAAGCTAAAATGAGAAGCTGCGCCGCGCCGCGAACTGGACCTAACTCATTGAAGAGCACCTTGCGCCACACCCATAGCGTACAAAAGGCCAACGCCAAAAGGATCCAATGGGCCATGAAAAACGCTGGCCAGGCGCTGAGCCACCACGCGAGCGTGGGTTGCCGCCAATTGAAAACGCTGCGTGTTGGATAGGGTAACTGATCTGCTCCGCGCGGTTTTCGCAATTCAACCCCCGCGGCTTGATAATAGCCTTCGCCCTGATGCATGCGATGAACGATCGCTTCGTAGAGATCAAAGTCATGGCTGCCGCCTGCCTGATCCTCGGGCATGAAGCTGCTCGCTCGCAATGAAACCCATAGGCTGCCTCCGACCAGAATGATCAATCCAACTAACCAAAACCTTGGCGTTGAATAGACTACATGCCATTTGTTCATGGGGATGTGCATTCTCAACCGCGATTAGGGATCAACATGCTAACATGATCGTTCATTTCATCGACATCATCCAGTCTCTTGCAAACAAAAACCCCTGCATGAATCCTCATGCAGGGGTCAGGTTGTTCAACAATTCAGGCTAGGCAGCGAACTTAGTCCTCGAGGATCGAGCGATCACGCAGGCCGCCATCCGCTTTGCCCACGATCTCTTGCAGCG
>JACTMY010000001.1:0-40000 GCA_014584395.1 Planctomycetota bacterium
CTACAATCGGTCGTCCCGCCCAAGAAGCAGGGTGGGTTTCGGTGCGCTCAACGCACCTTACCGAAAACTCGCACAATAGTTTCGCAGGGGGCAGACGCCTCCCGATCGCCGGCTCGGGGCGCTGACGCAACCCCGCTCTTGTGTAGATCGCAACCCCGTTCGCTATGCAGTTGCATGTTGCGCGTGAGTCGCGATCCTTGCGGTCAATACCCCCGAACGGCCCCTTCGCGCCGGGGATCGGCGCCGCCTTCCAACGTCCCATCCGGCCGAATGACAATGCCGTGCGCGCCACCCCAACTTTCATAGCCAGGCTGCATCGGCTTGACCTTCCAGCCCTGTTTTTCGAGTTGTCCAACCAACTCGGCCCGCCGCGGAAAGTGCATCTCCAATTCGATCGGCCCGCGATTGCGGCCGCTGACGCGGGGCAGATTGATCGCCGCTTGCATATCAAGCCCATCCTCCGCCACGCCCAGGAAACAGTGGGCCACGATGCCGATGATGTAGGCGCCGCCCGGCGAGCCGATCGCCATGATCGGTTCCTGTCCGCGGAAAACAATAATGGGACACATGCTGCTGCGCGGCCGCTTGCCGCCCGTGGTGTTGGCCGCGCCGAGGGCCGAGCGGCGCGGTCGACGATCGGTCTCGAGCGCATTGGGACCGCTGGCCGCATCCAGGTCGAAATCAGTCAGTTCGTTGTTGAGCAGGAAGCCGCCGCCGGGCACGACCAGGCCCGAGCCCATGCCATGCTCGATGGTCGTCGTGCAGGAGACGACATTGCGGTCCGCATCGACGATGGAGAAATGGGTCGTGTTGGTCCCCTCCTCCGCACCGAGTCGATCTTCTGAAGTTGACGGTTCGTCCGTCGAGCCAGGCGCCGGTCCCGCCTTGGCCCGCTGTCCGGGAGCCAACGCCAGCGCCGCCTCCCTGCGCGCCAAGAGGCGCTGACGATCCAGCAGCGTTTCCTGCCGCCAGGGACTCCAGTCCGCATCGCCCAGATAAGCGTTGCGGTCGGCGAAGGCCGTGTTTTCCAGGCGGAGGAAAAGGGAGAGCCGCTCGCTGGGCGGCAGCGCCCGGAGCTTTGCGGTTTCGGTGGGTTCCAGCATGCCGAGCATCATGCCCAAGGTGAGCATCCCGGAGGACGGGGAGGGCATGCCGACGACGTCCATGTCTCGATAGGTCATTCGCAGAGGGGTACGAAAGACGGCCCGATATTGTCTGAGGTCGTCCAGCGTAAGTCGGCCAGGCCGGTAGGGCGCCTGGTTCACAGCCTGGACGATCCGCCTGGCGATTTCCCCTTCATAAAAGACCCGGGGGCCTTGCTCGGCCAGAAGCCTGAGGGTGCGGGCCAGGTCGGGATAGCGGCGCAGCTCGCTGATCTCGGGGATGGAGCCATCGGGATGGAAAAAGGCAGTCCGACTGGCGGGGAAGCGGGCCAGGCGGCGGCGCTGACTTTCGATGGCCCAGCGCAGCCGGGGGCTCATGCCGACGCCTTGCTCGGCGAGGTCGATGGCGGGCTGGAGCACGCGATCCCAGGGCAGCTTGCCCCAGCGCGCATGAGCCAGGTGCATGGCGGCCACGGTCCCCGGCACGCCGACGCAGGCTCCGCCCGTGATGCGGTCCCGGTGGAGCTTGCCCTGCTCATCGAGGAAATCCTCGCGGCGAGCCAGACGCGGGGCTTCTTCCCGGCCGTCGACGGCGTGGATGGCCTTGGCCCTGGCGTCCCAAAAGAGGATGAAACAACCGCCGCCGATGCCGGAGGATTGCGGTTCGAGGACGGTCAGGGCCATCTGCACGGCGACCGTGGCATCGATGGCGTTGCCCCCCGCCTTGAGGACGTCGACGCCGATTTTGGCGGCCAAGGGATGCGCTGCGGCGACCATGGCCCGGGGATGCCGAACGGCCTGGGGCAGGACGCCAGGCACGCTGGCCGGTTCGGGAGAATCCTCGACGAAATCATCCATCGGCCCGCGCACGCGGTCGGTTGCCGTCTCCTGTCCCATCATCCAGGCTCCGATCGCCAGCAGGACCCACGCGAAAAAAAATGCCGCCTGTCCCATTTTGGTTTTCTCCGTCATGGCGGAAAGACGCTAATATGATGATGGAACAGGGAACGCAGCACAAGATGGTCCAGGAACTCCATTATGACCTTTCTTGACTATCTTTGGAATGATCTGGCCAGCAATCTCGCCAGTTACTTCGGTCAACAGCGTTGGTACGGCGGCAAGGGCCGCCCGCTCCAGGAAGTGCGCCTGGCCGACGTGGCCTGGCTGCGCTCGCCGCCGAACGGCCTGGCCCTGGCGATCGTCGCCTGCAATTACGCCGATGGTCTTCCGGAATTCTACCTCATGCCGCTGGGGTTTGTGCTTGGGGATCGCCCGGTGCACGTGCCGCCGGAAGCGATCATCATGCCCAAGCTGCAAACTTTGGCGGGGCCGGCCGTGGTGTACGACGCTCTGGCCGAGCCGGCGGCGTGCACCTTCTTGCTGGACCTGATGAAGCTCAAGGTTCCCCTGCCCGCGCAGATCGGGCAGATTGTCGTGCAGGCGACGCCGATTTTTCCCAACGTCCGCGGCCCGAGCAGCCAGCCCTTGGTCGTCAACAACAACAGCGTCGATCAAAGCAATCGCTGCATCCGCTACGATCAGCAAGGCAAGGGACGCGTCATCCTCAAACTCTTCAGCAAACTCGAAGCAGGGATCAACCCCGACTACGAAATCGCCCTGTTTCTCTCCGAGCATACCACCTTCGCCAACATGGCGCCGCTCGCCGGCGCGATCAGCTACGTGGCGTATGGCACCGAAACGACCTTGGCCCTCGTGCAGGGTTTCGAGCCGAACAGCGGCTCCGCCTGGAACCTGGCCCAGGCCAATTTGGGGCAGCTTTTCGAACGCGCCAAAAGCACCAAGGGCGAGCTGACCGATGAGGAACTGCTCGAGCAGGTCAGCCAACTGGCCGGCTGGGCGAACCGTCTGGGACAACGCACGGGGGAACTGCACGTCGCATTGGCTTCAAATCAGCAATTGCCCGAATTCAAGCCCGAACCCCTCACCTACCATGACGTGGCCATGCTGGCGGCGTCCCTGACGCAAAAGACCGACGCCGTCCGCGCCGAATGGGAGAATCTCAAGGCGCTGGAGATTTTCCGGGGCAAATTGGCCGACGTGACCAAGACCCTCGACCTGGGCCAAAAGATTCGCTGCCACGGCGATTACCATCTGGGCCAGGTCGTGTGCAAGGAAGATGACTTCATCATCATCGACTTCGAGGGCGAACCGATTCGCTGCCTCGCGGATCGACGGGCCAAGCGATCACCGCTTAAAGACGTCGCCGGCATGGTGCGTTCGTTCGATTACGCCGCCAGTGTCTTTCTCCGCGGGATCAGCGGCGAGGGGCTGCGGCAAAAGATGGAGCCTTGGGCGCGCACCTGGCAGGACGCGGTGACCGGGGGCTTTCTCGAGGGCTACCTCGCCGAAGCCAGCCAGGCCAAGTTTCTGCCCGGCGACACGGCCGCCTACGACGCCCTCTTATGGCTCTTCACGCTGGAAAAAGCCCTTTATGAACTGCATTATGAATCCCTCCATCGCCCCGATTGGATGGACATTCCACGCCAGAGCATCAAATTGATGCTGGGGGGATAGCCCCGCCCGTCGCCACCCCCCTGCCCTTATTTCGGAGACACCGCCATGCGGCCCGCTCATTATTCACGCTGTTGGCTTGCAACCCTTCTTCTGGCCTATGGCCTGTTCGCCGCGGCCGCGGCCCCAGCGGAAGAGCTTCTCACCGTGGCGGAGAAGACCGACTATCAAGCCACGTCGCGCCACGCCGAAGTGATGGCGTTTTGTCAAGCACTGGGCAAGCAATCGCCCCTGGTGCGGCAGATCAGCATGGGAAAAAGCAATGAGGGCCGCGACCTGCCCCTGCTCATTCTCAGCGATCCGCCTATCGCCACGCCGGAAGAGGCGCGGCGAAGCGGCAAGATCGTCGTCATGGCCTTTGCCAACATCCATGCCGGCGAGGTGGAGGGCAAGGAAGCCATGCAAATGCTGGCCCGGGAGCTGACCCTGCCCCAAGGCCATCCCCTGCTGAAAAAGCTCGTCATCCTGATCAACCCGATCCTCAACGCCGACGGCAACGAAAAGATCGACCCGAAGCACCGCGCCCATCAAGGCGGCCCGACCGGCGGCGTGGGGCTGCGGGAAAACGCTCAAGGCTTGGACCTCAACCGCGACTTCGTCAAGCTCCGCTCCCCGGAGATTCGGGCCTTGGTCGACTGCTTCAACCGTTGGGACCCCTGGCTCATCGTCGATTGCCATTCCACCAACGGCACCTTTCATCGCTTCCTGATCACCTATGACGGTCCGCGCCATCCGAGCACCGACCCCGCGATCCACAAACTCAGCCAGACGGAACTCCTGGACGAGATCCGCCGCCGCTTCGAAGCCCAAAGCCCCTACAAGGGTTTCTTCTACGGCTTCTTCACTCAAGATCGCACCTCGTGGTATGGCTATCCGCCGCAGCCGCGCTACGGCATTCAATACGTGGCCCTGCGCAACCGCTTGGGGATTCTGAGCGAAGCCTACACCTATGCCGACTTCAAGGACCGCGTCGCCGCCACCAAGGCCTTCGTGCTGAGCAATTTCCAATACGTCGTCGATCAGGACGCATTCCTGCGCCGGCTCTTGCCCGCCGCCGATCAGCGCTCCGCCAATCTGGGGATGGAGGCCGACCGGTCGCATGATCTGGTCCTGCGTTACAAGGTCGTGCCCTTGCCGGGACGGTACGACGTGCTGGGCTACGTGGAGGAAGTCAAGGATGGCAAGCGCGTTCCCACCTCTCAGACCAAGGATTATCCGGTCACTTACCTCGGCGGCACGGAACCCACGCTCACCGTCAAGCGGCCCTGGGTCTACGTGATCCCTCCGGAGCAGGTAGCGGTCATCGCGACGCTCCAGCGGCATGGCGTGGAACTGCACGAATTGACCGAACCCAAGGAAGTCGAGGCCGAGATCACCCTCGTGAACCAATTACGCCAAGCGGAACGTCCCTTCCAGAATGTGCGGCTGCTCACGACGCAGCAGACGACCAAGCGCACCGCCGCGGTCAACCTGCCCTCGGGATCGGTTATCGTTCCCATGAAACAACGGCTCGGCACTTTGGCGGGCGTCCTGCTCGAGGCGGAATCCGAAGATGGGTTTTTGACGTGGAATCTATTTGGCGAGAGCGTGAAGGAAGGCGCCGATTATCCCGTCGTTCGCATCCTGCAGCCCATGGAATGGTCGACCCGCCCGCTGCCCCCTCTCAACCAGGATTAAGGGTTCCGCGCGGTGCGAGCCTTAAGCTTGCGGGGCGGGCTTGTAGCCGGTGTCCAGGGCGTTGTCGTTGCCCTCGGTCTTTTGCGCCCAGAGGGTCAAGCGGCGGACGATCTCGGCGGCCTTGGCGGAATTGGGCGGCGGCGGCGCCTGGCCCACGGCCAGCCCCATGTCCACGTTGAGGCAGGTTTGAATGATGCGGGCCGTGTCGAGGGCCAGCTCCCGATTGGGCAGTTTGGCGATTTCCCGGAGGCAGGAAACGGCCGGCGTGTTCCAACCCGATTGCAGCAGCAGTTCCGACGCCATTTGCCGCAAGGGCGCGGGGTTGGAAGCGTCGAGCAACTTTTCGAGCAAGCTCGGATCGATCATCCGCTGCTTGGACAAGAGCCGGGCGAAATGAATCCGCAACATCGGCGGTGCCTGCGGATCCTGCAGGGTTTTCATCAACTCCGGCTTCACCTCGTCGGGGTTCTCCTGCAGCGTGCGGATGAAGTGCACGGACAGGGTCTGGGCGGCGCGAATGCTGACGATGCCGCGCTCGGCCGACCAGGCGGTCAGGTTGGCCACGGCCTCGAGGGGAAGCTTTTGCCCTTCCTTGATCAGCGGGCCGCAGTCGTGGAGCTTGGGGTCGGCCAAGGCATTGCGCACGCCGTTGCGCAGCCAATCCCAGCGCCGCTCGGAATCCCAAAACAGGGCGTCGCCCGCCGCCTGCCGCACACGGGGATCGCTGTCGTGCAGGGCTTCGGAGAGGACTTCGGTGGCTCGGCGGTCATCGACGCTGGCCACGGCCTGGATCGCCGCCACGCGCACCAGGGGCACGCTCTCGTTGGGATAGTGATTCAAAATGGTGTCCACCTGCCCCGGCCGCCAATGGGGGCGATATTCCAGAGCGCACAGGGCCGCATAGCGAACCTCGGGCCGGAGGTTGGCGAGCAACTCCAGGGCGGGCACGGCGTCGAAGATCAGGGCTTCGCGAAACTGTTGGATCAGCGGCATGTCCTTGATGGCTTGCAGGTCGTTGGGCCAATCCAGCTTGTTGGCGATCCGATGCGATAGGATGCGGGCGCGCCGAAACAGCCAGGCGCCGGACCGCAGCAGCCAGTGATGCGTCAGCACGGCCACGGCGATCAGAGCGAACGTCCCTTCCAGGAGCAAGCGGTACCAGTCATTGGCGGCCAAGGCTTCGTCCGGCATGAGCACCATCAACCAGCCCAGGGCCATCAACGACATGAGCAGGGCCGTCAGGTCTGTTGGCGGGGACAGCGTTTTATGATAAATCATGATCGCCACGGCCAAGACGATCAGCGCCCCCGTCCCCATGAAAAGGACGAAGCGATGCGCTTCCGCGTCAGCACGAATGGCCCCCACCAGCATCAGGAGCACGGGGGCCAGCATGGCGATCAAAGGACCAAACATGGGCATGGATGGGCAAGACCTATCAACAGGCTTGAAAGTCACGGTGATTCACCGTGATCTCATTATACCAAACCTCGCTATCGACAATGGTCGAAAATTTACTCTAAATAGGCTGATTTCAACCGCTTCGCCGCGTCGCCGTTGGCCCGGTGGGATCCGTCCAAGACAGGAATCAGGGAGACGGATCTACCCTGCAGCCGATGCTGCCCTACTACCGAAGTGAAGGTCCATGAGCCATGGCAGGCGCCAAACTCCCTCCCATTACGGCTGGGGTGCTTCCAGGGGCAGCGCGGCAGCGGGAGCGGCGGTCAAGCTGCGCAGCTCCTTCCGCGATTCCCGCCATTGCTGCAGGGCGTTCTTGCGGTGCTCCTGAAATTCCAGCACGGCCGGAGCGATCAAGATGATGGCGGCGGGAATCCACAAGCACAGCAGCGTGGGAAAGAGCATCCAAAACATCGTCTTGTTCGCCCGAGTGTCGGCTTTTTGCCGGGCGCTGGTCCGCAGGCTGTTGCCGTATTCGATCAACGCGGAGCAAATGTCCGTTCCCAGCCGCTCCGCCTGGATGACGATCATGGCCATGTTCCGCACTTCCGGCGCGGGCACGCGGTTGGCAAACTGCTGCAGAGCGTGCGGCAGGCTGCGCAGTTCCGCCTGGAGATGCACAATCTCCAATTCCTCCGACAGCGTCCGGTGGCAATGGCGCATCTCTTGCGCCACGCGGCGGAAGGCCGCGAGCAGGTTCTGCCCGGCCGAAAGGCACAAGGTCAGCATGTCCACCGCGATCGGCAAGCCCGCCTCGATGGACCGCATCCGCGCCCGCCCCCGCAGGGCGACGTAGACGCGCGGCAAGCTATAGCCCAAGACGCATGCCAGTCCGCCCCAGAGCAGGATCGAGGGAAGCTGCTCATTGTCCGCCAGCAAAGCGAGCATGCCGGTCATGACCAGCGGGGCCACGATGAGCACGGTGCGCACGGCCGCGTATTCCATCAGGGCGACCTGGCGGTAATAGCCCGCCGCCAGCAGCTCCTTTTGAATCGCCTCGCCCTTGGCCGAACCGACCGGCACCTGGGCCGCCAGCGCGGGCGTCCATTTGCCGAGCAGCAAATCGTGCCGCGTGGACAGGTCGTCGAGAGGCAGCTTCACCGGTTCCGTTGGTTTCGGCTGACGGCTGTCCAGCCAGCGGTAGATCACGGAAAACGCCCCCGTGAACACCAGGAGGAACAGGGCCGACAGGATGAACAGCGCTTGCTTGTCCTCCCACGATCCGATGGGCAGCAGGTCCATGATGGCAACCTCGCGGTTTGGATGATGCAGTCAGCGACAAACCCTTCAGCGACGGAGCGGGAAAGCCGCTCGCGGCTCTCCCGGGGCCAGCGATCAGTAATCCACCTTGAGCAAGAAATAGAGCCAGACCGCCCCCACGATCTCCAAACCAAAGGCCAGCCCCAGGAGCATGAGGCCCGTGCTCGTGGCGAAGAAGCGCTGAGCATATTCCGGCTCGATGAATAGATAACAGAGGAAGAGCACGGGCACGGCACAGCCAATAGCGATGGCGCTGGATCGACCCAGGGCCGTCGCGGAGCGAAAGTAGCCCAGATATTGGATGCGATCGCGGGTCGTGGCGGCGAGGCGATCGAGGATCAGAGCCAGATTGCCGCCCATGCCGTTGTGCAAGGCGACGACGGAAACGAAGACGTAAAAATCAGGCAGCCGCATCCGATCCGCCGCCAACTGCAGCGTGGCGGGAACGGCCAGCCCCAGCTTCAAATGCTGCGAGCAGCGGCGCAGTTCCGCGGCCAGGGGTTCGGGACTTTCCGTGCCCACCATTTCGACGGCCTGCTCGAAGCTCAAGCCAGCCCGCAGCGAACGGGCCAGGAAGAAAAAGGCGTCGGGCAGTTGCTGCCGCATCTTCCAGCGCAGCCGGGCGCGGGCGATCTGGACGACGATGAAGGGAATGGCCATGCCCAGGAGCAGCCCCGCCAGGATGCTGCCCAGGTCGTCGACGACGAGAAAGAGGATGCCGCCCAGGGCCAGACCCGTCAGGGCCATCAGTCCGACCAGTTGCTGAGCCGTCAGAATCAGCCCGGAATTTTCCACCAGACGATCCAACCATCCATCCAGGCGCTCCGACCAACCGAGCTGGCGCTGGGGATCGGGCCATACGTACGGCGGCAACGGGGCGTGGCTGTCTTGGCCGTCCGGGTCCTCGGGCTGCCAGTGCGGCCGGCGCTGCTCCCAGCGGCGCAGCAGGCCCATGGCGATAACAAAAGTCACCGCCGATGCCGACAAGGCCAACAGTCCAGTCATCAGTTCGGGATTCATGTGGGGGGCAACTCCTCCAGCGAGGGAAAGCTGAGCCGCGAGATCAAGCTGTCATACTGGCCCAGATGCAGGCCCTGCTCCGCTTCCTCGGGGCCGGCGATGATGCGTTCGCTGAATAACTCCGGGGGCAGGTTGATCCCCGCGGCGGCCAATAGCGCCAGGCAGCGCGGCGCATGGCCGGTGGAATAATACTCCCCGACGGCTTGCCCGCGGACGACGCCGGTCTGCCGAAAGCCGAAGAGATCGCGGACGACGTAGCGGCCCTTCTTGGTGCCGCGAATCTCGGACAGGCGGATCATCCGCCGCGCGCCGCCCTTGAGCCGGGCCAGGTGAATGACCAGGGTGATCGCGGAGGCGATGTATTGGCGGATGACGGGCACGGGGAGCTTGAACCCCGCCATCATGACCATCATCTCCAAACGGGCCAAGGCGTCGCGGGTGTCGTTGGCGTGGATGGTGGTGAGCGAGCCTTCGTGGCCGGTATTCATCGCCTGGAGCATGTCGAGGGCTTCCGCGCCGCGGACTTCGCCGACGATGATGCGGTCGGGCCGCATGCGCAAGGCGTTGCGGACCAGGTCGCGCATGGGGACTTCGCCCGCGCCTTCCAGATTGGCGGGGCGGGTCTCCAGCCGCACGACGTGGGGCTGAGCGAGGAATAGCTCGGCCGAATCCTCGACGGTGACTAGGCGCTCATCGACCGGGATGAACTGCGACAGGGTGTTGAGGAGCGTCGTCTTGCCACTGCCGGTGCCGCCGGAGACGAGGATGCTGACGCGGGCCGCCACCGCCGCCTGCAAGAACGCCAGCGGTCCGGCGGGAATGCTGCCGTTGGCGAGCAGATCTTCCGCCGTCAGCCGCACCCCGAAGCGGCGCACGGACAGGACCGGCCCTTCCAGCGACAAGGGCGGCACGATGGCGTTAACGCGCGATCCGTCCGGCAAACGCGCGTCCACCATCGGCGAGAGTTCATCAACGCGGCGGCCCACCCGGGAGGCGATCCGCTGGATGATCTGCATGAGATGGGCGTCATCGGCGAAGACGACGTCCGTCTTTTGCAGCCGGCCGCGGCGTTCGATGTACACCGTCCGCGGGCCGTTGACTAGGATATCTGTGATCCGCGGGTCCTTCATGAGTTGCTCGAGCGGCCCCAGCCCGAACACTTCGTCCATGAGTTCTTCAATCAACCGTTCGCGCTCGACCGGGCTGAGCGCCTCGGGGGCTTGCTGCACCAGCCGGACGGCCAGCGTCCGCACCTCGCGGCGAAGGCGCTCGTTCTTCCATTGCGTCAGCTTGGACAGGTCGATCATCTCGACGATTTGCCGATGCAGGCTCGCCTTGAGTTGCTGAAACTTCTGTTCAAACTGCAGCGTGGCTTCCGCGGTCATCATGGGCACGTCCTCATCCATCATCGTGTCGCTGAACCGGCGTCCTCAGGGTCAAGTGTGATCAAGGTCAGGGGATCAGCCGGACCTTGCCGATATAGGGATTGGGCAGCGCCGCCCCGAACGCCGCCCCGCGCCGGCTGGGGTCGGTAACGGCCGTGGCCGTAGTCATCTGGCACGGCTCCAATCGCAAATATAAATGGGGATACGGGCTGGTGCGGACCTCCGCGCCGATGAGCCTGGCCGCCACGAAACCCGTCACGCCCACAATGGCTGGTTGGTCTTCCTCCGCGGGTTGCCAAGAACGGTAGATCGGCCAGATGCGCGGCTCTCCCCGGGCCGCCACTTCGTTGAGCATGGCCCAGCGCCGCCGCACCAAAGCGGCCGGGGACGCCGGCGTTTCCTCCTGCCCCTGGAGAGGAAGCCAGTCGCCCTCTCCCAGGATCAGTTCGCCGCCCAGGTCCGCCAAATCCTCCGCTCCGATGCCAAGGCTGATCTGCCGCAGCAGACCATTCTCCTCGACGACGCTGATGATCAACCAGCAGCCATTCGGTTCGTCGCGGGGTTCCACGTCGTCGTAGGCCGCCCCCATGAGGGGAATGCGCGCTTCCATTTCGGGCAGGCGGTTGCCCCGATCGACGTCCACGCCGACGCGGAGGAAGCGGCGCGCGAGGTGATCGAAAACAAATTGGTCATTGATCGGCCAGGGGCTGGAAGGGTCGCCCGCCGTCCAGGTCGGCCGCACGGTTTGAAATTCCCAGGAAGCCTTATGCTCCGCGGCAGGATCGGAGAGCAAGGCGATGGGCATGAGCGGGATCGTTTGCTCGGCCAGGGGTTTGAAGCCGACCACGTCGCGGTCGAGATAGGCCGTGGCCCCCGCCGCGACGTCGCCCTGGGATCGACCCTGAAAACCGCTGAACCACAGGGGGATGGGATTGCCCCGTTCGCGAGTGCGCCGACCCACAACGCGGACTGCATTCAAGGTTGGCTCGACCCAATCCTGAGGCTGGGCAGGCTGAAACCCCACGCCATCAAGCGGATCGTAAAAACCGAACACGATGTCTCCCTCCGGATGTTGCTCCGGATTGGGATCGAGCAGCAGCGGCTGCGCGCCTACGGGATTCTGTGCCGCGAAGGTTTGCGCTTCGGCCCGGGCATATTCCACAACCCGGTTCATGGTTTCGGGGAGGTTCGCCAGGAGGCGGTCATCGGCCAACCGCGCCGCCGCCGCCAAAGACGCCGCGTCTACGCTCGACTGCATCTCCAGCCGGGCCGACCAGAGATTGGCCCCATCGACGGCCAGGGCGATGAGGGCCATGAGCAGCCCGATCATGACGAGGAACAGCGGCATCAAGCCCCCGCGCCGCCGGGGATGAAGCCGGCCGGACGGTGCTTGAACGACGACTTGAATCGTGCTGCCGAGCATGGGAATCACTCAGGTCAAGGTGCAAGGTTCCAGGAGCGACGGCGATGGCGTTAGCGCTGGCTTCGTTGGCTGCCCGAAAAGCTGCTGCCGGGCGTCTTCGGACAAGTCGGACAGTAGCTCGGATCGGGCGGTCGGAATTGGAAGCCGCCGGAGCCGAACGATTGCATCTGGGATTGAATGTTCGAACCCAGCCGCTGGATCGACTGCGAAGCGCGGCCGCCCGATGGCGTGGTCCGGGACGCGGTCGTCGCGGTGCTGCCCGCGCCCTGCGCCTTCGGGCTTTGGCCGGGGGGTTCCGCGCCAACGAATTCGCCCTGATGATCGAACTCCAGCGAAGCCACAGGCCGGACGCCGCTGAAGCGTTCGATGCGCTTGGGCGGCGGCGGCGGGGCGGGCGGCTCAGCGTACCGCACCTGAAACAGCCGCATCAAATCCCCCTCGCCCACGGCATAATTGCCTTGAAGAAACGCCGCCACCCGCACGTCCTCGTCCCGAAACTCGGGGCTTTCCGGAAGGCTGTAGGAAACGGGTTGAATCCGGGGCTGGGACATCACTTCATGCCGCCGCGCCTCGAGGGCTTGCTTGTCTGAATAGCTGATCGGCGAAAGCATCAGCATGCCCTTGTCGCGAACATAATTGATCAGGGCGGCTCGATAGGGGTTGCATTCGAGGGTGAAGTTGACCGGGGCGTCAAAGGCCAGCGGCGCGGTGACGGGCCAAAGGCTGTTGCGTTTGGCGATGACGCGGACATTGCGGGCGATGAGGGCCGTGGCCGTCGTGCTCTGGCCGTCGCCGTTGACGATCTCCGACACCAACTGCACGTTGACCCAATCGCCCACGCTGATCATCCCGCCGGCGCAATGCACCTTGGGGACGGCGACGTTGGTCGCTTCCATGCCCGGGCTGATGCGTTCCTTGAGGGTCGGCGGCGCGGTCATGTCCTCGAGCAGGTCTCGCCGCAAGGCCGTGTCCGCGGGGATGTTCACCTTGGCAAAGCGGCGCACGGCGGCCTGGGTCATGGCCGGCAGCAGTTCGCCGTTTTGAAAGGCCCGCATTTCATCGGGCCGAATCGGCCGCAACCGCACGTCCGCGGATTGCAAGCAATAGCCTTCGAAGACGTTGATCGCCGTCGCCAACACCAGGGTCGGCGGCGCTTCCTTTTTCGGCTCGGCCCGGTTGAGCAGGCCCGTGGCCTTGACGGTAACGGCCACGCCCAAGCCCAACACCACCGCGGCCAACAGGGCAAACATCGTGCTCGAACGCATGGTGTGAATCCTCGCCATCCCTAGTGAGTGAAAGGTAAACGGGCGGCTCTCCCTTCCGCCCGGAGGGGTTTGCTTATTCGCGGCGCATGACGGTGCGGCCCACGATTTCATCGTCCTTGATGCTGTAACCGATGAAGCGCAGCAGATCGGGGACCGCGTGCCAGGTCGGCAACCGGACCCACACCATCACCGCGCTGCCCGAGGGCACGGCCTGCCCGCCGGGAAGGGGCTGCCCCCATTCGTCGGTCAATTCCACGTCCGCGTCGCCCAAGCGCCCCTCGCCCAGGCAGCGTTTGGCCTCGGACTGAACGGCTTCCGCGGAGCCTCCCAGCGCCGCCACCCGGCACGCCTCCCGGCTCGCGGACAGCAGTTGTTGCCGCGCATGCAGGATCAGGCTGAATTCCACCATCGCCAGCAGCAGCACCAGCAGAATGGGGAACACCATAAGCAATTCAAGCGTGAGATGACCGCGTCGACGCGTCGACGACGGGCGGCCTGGGAGCTTTGAGGCCGTGGACTTGAGCGGCATATCCATGCCCTCCTTGGCCGGGGAGTGGTGGTTTTCCAAGCAGTTTCATCCATGTCTGCCGACCGCGGCCGCGTTTCGGCCCAAGGTCGCTATTTCCCCGTGATGCAGAAATCTACCTGAAAGCCTGCTTTTCGCCAAGGCCAAGTTGCCAGTCGGACGGCGCGCTCCGATTTTTACTCAGAAAGGGGCAAATGACTCGACATTTGGAATTTCAGCCTTTAGGATGAAACCTTCAGTCAGGTATGAATCCGTGGCCCCATCCACTCTTGGACCAAGATTGGGACATGTCACACTCCGCGCCCGACCCTGGATCGAAAGCGATGGCCGCCCCCTCCATGGCGAATGGATCGACGGCGGCGGAGTTGTCTTTCCTCGAACCCCCGCAAAAGCCCGATGAACTGGGCCGCTTCGGCTACTATCGCATCCTCGGCTGGCTGGGACGCGGCGGCATGAGTTTTGTCTTCTTGGCCGAAGACGTCCGCTATCTGCGCAAAGTCGCCTTGAAGGTGCTGAAGCCGGAATTTCTGACGGATGAGGATGCCCGGCCCCGCTTCATCCGCGAAGCGCAGCTCACGGCCAAGATTCGCCACGACAACATCATCACGATCCACGAGGTCGGCCAGGTCGGCGATTTTCCCTTCATCGCCATGGAGTATTTTGCCGGCGTCATGCTCGCGCAGTGGCTTGAGCATCATCCGCATCCGCCGATCGCGCAAGTCCTTCCCATTGCCAAGGCGATCGTCAAGGGACTCTCGGCGGCGCATGCCAACGGTCTCATCCACCGCGACATCAAGCCCACGAACATCATGCTCGACGACCGCACGGGCCAGGTCAAAATCCTCGACTTCGGCCTGGCCCGGGCGATCAAGCCCGACGTCTCGCTCACCCGCAAGGGCTTCATCGTGGGCACCCCGGCGTTCATGTCCCCCGAACAGGCCCGCGGCGGTCAGCTCGATGCGCGCTCGGACCTGTTCAGCTTCGGCATCTTGCTGTACCTCATGTGCACCGGCAAACTGCCCTTCAATGGCAACCATTCCCTGGAAATCCTGACCGCCGTCTGCACCGAACATCCCAAGCCGGCGCATGAACGCAACCATACCGTGCCCTTCGCCTTGTCCGAGTTGATCGCCGAGCTTCTCGGAAAAAAGCGGGAGCAGCGTCCGAAGTTCACCCGGGAAGTCATCGAACGGCTTGAAGCCATCGAGCAGGATTTGGCGCGAACCGCCAGCACGGTCATCGAGCCATCCAACCGCGACACGCAGATTACGCCCTTCCCCAGCCGGCGCACGGACCCGGATTTGGGCGAGGCGCTGCGGCAAGCGCCGGAACGGCAGCGACCGCTCCGCGCCGCGCGCGGCTGGAAGTCGAGTTTGCTCCTGTACCTGGCGTTGCCATTGGGCCTGGCCCTCGTGTTTTATGGTCTGCTGTTCCTGTTTTGGCTGCTCACCCGATCCAATTGAGGCCATTTGAGGATTAAGGTCCGATCTAAATCAGGCCGTTAAGGCATGGATAAACGTCCCGGAATGCAAGTTTTTCACAATTCTTGAGCCATGAGGCAATCCGAGATTAACGGACGCTCGTCAAATGAGTGCAACCCCCCACGGCTTTGCGCCGCGGGAGAAGAAAGTTATTCAGGAGTTGGAATCGTCAACCCAAGGAGTCTTACCCCATGAAGCGCTTGATCATTCCCACGATGGTTTGGGGAGTCATCGGCCTTGCACTTGTCATGAGCCACGCGGAGCAAAACCCCACGATGATCCACAATGACGTCAAAGCCGCCGCCAGCGGCAATAACGCCTTTGCCTGGGACTTGTACGCCAAGGTGGCGTCAGCCAAGGGCAACATGTTTTATTCCCCCTCCAGCTTGAGCACGGCCCTGGCCATGTGCTATGGCGGGGCGCGCGGCTCCACCGCCCAGGAGATGGCCAAGGTCCTCCATTTCTCCCTCGAACCCAAGCAACTCCATCCCGCCGTGGCCCAGTTGGCGCATCTGCTCACCACGCCGACCAAGCCCGGCCAATATCAACTGCACATCGCCAACGCACTGTGGGTGCAAAAAAACTTTCGACTCGAAGCCGACTACGTCGAACAGATGAAGCATCATTACGGCACGGGTTTGCAGGAAGTCGACTACATCACCCAAGCCGAGCAAGCCAGGCTGACCATCAACGAATGGGTCGAAGCCAAGACCAAGAATAAAATCAAGGACTTGATCAAGCCGGGCATGCTGACCCCCGACATGCGGCTCGTGCTCACGAATGCCATCTATTTCCTCGCCGATTGGGCTCAGCCCTTCGAAAAGGATGCCACCTATCTCGAGGATTTTCTGCTGACGGCTGATCGCACCATGAAGGCATCGATGATGCATCAGACGAGCCACATGATGTACATGGAGAACGACCTGGTCCAGGTCTTGGAAAAGCCTTACGCGGGGAATGACCTGTCGATGGTCGTGATCCTGCCGAAAAAGCGCGGCGGGCTGTCGGACCTGGAAGCCAAGATCAACAACGACCATTATGATCAATGGATCAAGCAGTTGAAGTCGGCCCGGATCGCCCTCTCCCTGCCCAAGTTCACAATGAACACGGAATATGAATTGAGCAAGGTTCTCCCCGAAATGGGCATGAGGCTGGCTTTTACCAACGACGCGGACTTTTCAGGCATGACCAAGCAAGAGTCGCTCAAGATCGGCTTCGTCATTCACAAGGCCTTCGTCAACGTGGATGAAAAGGGCACCGAGGCCGCCGCCGCCACGGCGGTAGGCATGCGCTTGACCGCCGCCGCACCCGCGGATGACCCCATTGTTTTCAAGGCTGATCATCCCTTCATCGTGATTCTCAGGGATAAACGCAGCGGCACCATCCTGTTCATGGGCCGCGTGACCGAGCCGAAAGCGGCTTCCTAATCGGTCCGTCATGCAGTTGGACACAGCAGCAGCCCGCCGGATCAGCACGATCGGGCGGGCTGTTTGCCTGCGCGGTTCAACGGCTGATCAACGGCCGACGGGCTGCACCTTGCGCGGCGGCGACGGCGGAGCGGCCGGCGGCGTTGCCGGGACGGGACGAATCAGCCGCCGAACGCCTTGCTGCCACCGATCCATCAGCACGTAAAAGACGGGGACCAAGACCAGGGTCACCAAGGTGGAGAGGATGATGCCGCCGATGATGCCCCGGGCCATGGGGGAGCGGGTTTCCGCGCCGGGTCCCCAGCCGATGGCGGCGGGAACGGCGCCGGCCACGGTGGCGATGGAGGTCATCAGAATGGGCCGCAGCCGGACCGGACACGCCGCGAGAACGGCTTCTTGTGCCGTTAACTTCGGCATGGCGGGTTCAGCTTCCATGTCCTCCATGTGTCGCTTACCTTCCTGCTCGAGCGGCGGCAATGGCGCAAGACCCTCCTGCGCTGAACCTTCTTCTTGCGGTTCATCGGTCCCATGGCGGCGCAGTTGATTGGTGTAGTCCACCAGAATGATGGAGTTTTTCTTCACCAGGCCCATGAGCAAAATCAGACCGATCATGCTCATCATGTTCAGCGTGTCGTTGGTCCACCAGAGCGTGACCAACGCCCCGGTGACGGCAAAGGGCAAGGCGAGCAAGACCGTCAAAGGGTGGATGAAGGAGTTAAACTGCACGCCCAGGATCATGTAGGCGATCAGAATCCCCAGGATCAGAGCGAAGACCAGGCTGTTGATCGTTTCCTCCATCGCCTTGGCGTTTCCTAATTCCACAATGCGGAACTCCTCCTCGTCGAGAACGTCGCGCACCAGTTGCCGGCAAAAGGCGATGGCTTCCCCCTGGGAAACGCCCGGGGCGGGATTGGCCGTGATTTCGATTTTGCGTTCGTGGTTAAAGCGGTGAATGACGGGCAGGGTGGCGACCGTTTTCCGCGAGACGAAATCGGTCAACGGCACCAGGCGCTGATCGCCCGCCCGCAGGGTCAGGGCGTCGAGTTGATCGGGGCTGCCGCGCTGATGAAGCTGCAGCCGCACGCGGACGTCGTAGCGCCGGCCTTGATCCGTGAACTTGGCGACGCGCTGCCCCCCCACGAGCAAACTCAAACTGTCGGCCAGGCGGCTGACGGGGATGCCGAGCATGGCCATCTTCTCGCGGTCGGGATAGATTTGCACTTCCGACATGCCCGGCCGAAAGTCGCTATCCACGTCCTGGAGCTTGCCGCTGGCTTGCATCGCCAGGCGAACCTTGGCCGCCGCGGCGGGCAGCCGCTCCCAGGGTCCGAGCAGGGCGAAATCCACCGGATCGCCGCGCTGCGCCGTGAACCCCTCCGTAGACAGATCGCGCAGGACCACGCGAATGCCCACGATGCTGCTCAGTTCCTCGCGCACTTCCTCCATGATCCGCTTCTGGGTGAGCCGCCGCTGCTTCATCGGCACCAGTTGCACGAAAATATCGGCCTCGTTCATGAGCTGCCCGGTCTCCGTGGCCACGGTCGTGAGCAGGCTTTGCACGTCGAAGCGGCCCGTCAGGCGCATCTCGCATTCTTGCAACAGATCATCGACCTGCTTCAAGCTCGACCCCACGTCGCAAATGACGTGCACCACGAAGCGGCTTTGATCCTCGCTCGGCACCAGCTCTCGGCCGAGCACGTTGAAATAAAGCATCCCGGCCGCCAGCACGATCAAGCCCAGGCTGACGAGCAGCACCACGGGCCAGGCCCTGAGGGAGAGCCGCAAGAGCCGCGTGTAGCCCAGGGTCAACTTCTGAATCAGCCATTCCAGGGGGCGGAGCAGCACCGGGTCCAAGACCCAGCGGTGAAAAAAGCCGTAGGCGACGTTGGTGTAGCGGACCAGGAGCAGCACCACGAAAGCCTCGATCAAGGTTTCGCCGATCCACCCACCCCACAGCCAAACGCCTTGCGCCTCGGCCGGGGCGGGCCATGCCGTCCAAGCCTCGGGTCGCCAGCGATTCCACATGGAGGAAAGGCCGTCGGCCACGGGCCATGACCACGCCGTCAGGTCGGGCCACAGGAAGGCCAGCAACCGCACGATCGTCCCCAGGGCGGCGGTCATCAGGGCCAGGAACGCGGCCAGCGGCCAGCCGAAGGGCACGGGCTTCTTGGCCAGGCTGCTGCGGACGTTGAGAAAAAACGCACAGAGCATCGGCGTCAGCGTGAGGGCGCTCAGGAGCGACAGGAAGACGGCCACGCTGACGGTCATGCCGAACTGGAAAAAGAACTTGCCGATGATGCCGCGCATGAAAGCCACGGGCAGAAAGATGGCCATGATCGACAAGGTCGCCGCGATGGCGGCAAAGGCGATTTCCCTGGCCCCGAACCGCGCCGCGTCCCGGCGCGATTGCCCCAGCTCGCGGTGGCGGTAGATGTTTTCAAGGACCAGGATCGCGTCATCCACGACGACGCCCACGGAAAGGGACAGGGCCAGGAGCGTCATCAAATTGATGGTGAAAGGCTCCAGCCCCGCGAGCTTCACGCCGTAGTTGATCACGAAGAACGTGCCCAAAAGGGACGTGGGGATCGACAGGCAGATGTTCACCGTCGTGCCCAGGGAGCCGAGGAAGAGGAAGCACACCGCCGCGGTGAGCAGGATGCCCAGGAACAGGGTGAGCTTCAGTTCCTCGACGTTCTCGCGCACGAACAGCGAATAGTCGACCGGCACGTGCAAGCTGACGTTGGGCGGCAGCATGCGCTCCAACTCCGGCATGGCGGTCTTGACGTTTTCACATACCCTGACCAGGTTTCCGCCAATGGCTTTGCGAATGCCCACGGCGACGGCGGGCATGCGGTTGAAACGGGCCAGGCTGCGCCGGTCCTCGAGGCCGTTTTCCACCACGGCCACGTCCCGCAGGAAGATGTGCTGCCCCTGGCGGTCGGCCAGCAGCAAGTCGTCGAACTCGCTGAGCGAATAGGCCTCGCCCATAGTGCGGAGATTGAATTCGATGAAGTGGCTTTGCAGATACCCCGCGGGCAGCTCGGCGTGCTGACTCTGCAGGGATTGCAAGACGTCCTCGGCGGCCAGGTTGAAGGCTTGCAGCTTCTCCGAATCGACCCAGATGCGAATGTTTCGGGATTGCAATCCCCCGAACTGAACGCCGCCGACGTCGGGGATGGAGGAGAGCCGCTGCTTGAACTGTTTCTCGGCAAAGTCGCTGATCTGCACCAGCGGCACCGGCCCGGAGAGCGTGAGCCACATGACGGGCAAGTTGTTGGGATTCACCTTGGCGATGACCGGCGGGTCGATGTCGAGAGGCAGCTTGCGGCGCGCGCCGCTGATCGCGTTCTGCACGTCTTGCATGGCCACGTCGATCTTCCGATCCAAGCGGAAATAGATCGTGACGATGCTGACTCCTTCCAGGCTTTGCGACATCATGTAGTCGATACCCTCGACGCCGGCCACGGCATCCTCGACGACGTCGGTCACGTCGCCGTCCATGATGCTCGGACTGGCCGCCTCGCGGGTGATGGCGACGCTCACCACCGGAAAATCGATCTCGGGAAATTGGCTGACCCCCATGTCGCGGTAGCCCAGGTAGCCAAAAATGACCATGGCGGCCGAGACGACCACGGCGAAGACCGGATTCTTGATCGAGAGATCGGAAAGCGTCATGTCGCGCTGCGGGGCTCCGTTAGCGTGGGTTGATCTCGTTGGTTAAGGCCGCGTCGCCAGACGTCGTGCTCAATGCCGACGTCGTCGACGACGCCGCGTCAGGCTTCGGTTCCGTCTGTCCTTGAGGGGGAGGTTCATAGGGATGCTCTTCCCACGAGGCCTCATCTTCGATCGGCTCCAGATGCGTGGTCACGATCATGCGCGGCCATTGCTCGACCAGGGCGGCTTCTAGTGCATCCGCCACGGCATGGGCGTCGGTCACGCTCATCTGGCCGGGCACGAGCAAATGGAAGTCGGCGTGCCGCCGCGTGCCGGATTGGCGCGTGCGCAAGGCGTGGTAGGTCATGCCGGGTTGCAGCTTCGCTTCGATGATCGCCCGCAGCCTGGCCAGGTCTTCCTCGGGCAGGGCCGTATCCATCAAGCCGTCGAAAGAACGCTTGAGGATTTTGCCGCCCGTAAAAAGAATGTGGGCCGCCACGCACAGGCCAATGACCGCATCCAGCCACAACCAATTCGTCGTCATCACGACAATCAGCCCCAGCGCCACGCCCACGGAAGTCCAGACGTCCGTGAATAAATGATGGCCGTCGGCTTCCAGGATGATCGCTTGCTCCGCTCGGCCGACGCGAATCAATTGCCAGCCGACAGCTCCATTAATCCCGGCGGCGATGAGGCTGATCGTGATGCCCAGGCCCAACTGTTCGATCGGACCGGGATGGATGAGCCGGTCGATGGCGTGCCAGGCGATGGCGCAGGCCGCCAGGATGATCAGCGCCCCCTCGAACCCGCTGGAGAAATACTCGACTTTTTCATGGCCGTACGGGTGGTGCTGATCGGCGGGCTGCGCGGCGTACCACACGGCGAACAGCGCCACCAGAGCCGCGATGAGATTGACGATCGACTCGACAGCGTCGGACAGCAAGCCGACGGAACCGGTCAGCCAATAGGAGGCGAACTTCAAGCTCATGGTCAACAGGGCGGCGGCCACTGAAAGGTAGATCAGTCGGCGATGGCGCAGGTGGCTCATGATCCCTCCATCCTGGCCGTCGGTCGAGCCAGGCCAGGCAGTACTCGCTTGGCCTCAACGCTTTTCGCCGCGGCGAGGGCTTCGAGGGGCGACTCCTCGGACGGGGCCGACCGCTGGGCCAGCTTGCTGAACCATTGGCCAAACCGGTCGAGCAGCACATAGAGCAGGGGCACGAAGATGAGCGTGACCATCGTGGAAAAGATGATGCCGCCGATAATGGCGCGGGCCAGGGGCGCGCGCGTCTCCGCTCCTGGCCCCGTGCCGAAGGCCATGGGGATGGCTCCCGCCACCGTCGCCAAGGTGGTCATCAAGATCGGACGCAAGCGAATGGGGCAGGCCTTGAGGACCGCTTCCTCCGGGGCCAGCGGCGCCGCGCCGTCCTGCCCGTGCCGCAGTTGCAAGGTGTAGTCGATCAGCACGATGGAGTTCTTTTTCACCAGTCCCGCCAGCAGTACGACGCCGATCATGCTCATCAGATTGAGCGTGTCATTGAACCACCACAGCGTGAATACCGCTCCGGTAACGCCAAAGGGCACGGCCATCAACACCGTGAAGGGGTGCACGAAGGAATTGAACTGCACGCCGAGAATCATGGCGGCGATCACGAACCCCAGGGCCAGGGCGTACCACATGCTGTCGAGGGTGGCCTGCATCGCCCGAGCGTTCCCCAATTGCACGACGTTGTAACTGCTGGGCAGGCCGAGTTCCTCGCGGACGGCTTCCGCCAATTCCTGGCACTGCTGGATGGCTTCACCCTGCGAGACGCCCGGAGCCATGTTGGCGGTCAGCTCCACTTTGCGCAGGCGATTCAGGCGATTGATCACCGGCAGCGTCGTGATCATTTCCACGCGGGTCAGATCGCGGAGGGGAATCAACTGCCCCGAGCCGCTCTTGACGTGGATGTCCTTCAATTGGTCGGGCGAGGAGCGTTGATGTTCGAGATAGCGGATGCGGACGTCGTAGCGGCGATCCTCGTCGGTGAAGCGGCCGACGCGGCCGCCGCCCATGGCGATGTTGAGGGCGAAACCGATCCGCTGGATGGGCACGCCGAGCAGGGCCGCCTTTTGCCGATCGGGGATGATGTGGACTTCGCCCATGCCGGGGCGATAGTCGGAATTCACGTCGGTCACCGCGCCGCTTTCCCGCATGCGTTGCCGGATCCGCTCCGCGTATTCCACGACCTTCTGCCACTCCGGCCCCTGCACGGCAAAATTGACCGGGAAGCCGCGGGTGGGCGTGAACCCCTGCGTCGACAGGTCCATCACGATCGCGCGGACGTCCGGGATCGTGCCGAGCCGTTTGCGAATCTCGTTGATCACGTCGGCCTGCGTCCAACTCCGCTGATCGGCGGGAATGAGCCGGACGAAGATGATCCCTTCGCTGATGAGCTGACTGGGCCGGATCGACGTGGCGGCGAAGAACGTCGCCACGACTTCCTGGCCCGTCACGGGATCGATCAAGCCCACCAACCTTTCCTCGGCCTGTTGCATTTTCTCGTCGACGTAATGGATGCTGCTGCCGACGCGGCAAATCAGCGTGATGGACAGGCGGCTTTGATCCTCGCTGGGAACCAGCTCGCGGCCCAGCGGCTTGATCGTCCACCGGGGCCGGCCCAGCCAACTGGCCGCCGGCTCGGGCAGGGGCACGTCCAGCCCCAACACGAAGAGCAGCGAGGCGGCGCTGAGCAGCAAGCCCGCGGGGATGGCCCACAGGGCGTGCCGCAAGGCACGCTTCAGGATCCAGGAGTAGAGCCAGGTCAACCGCTTCATGCCAAAGTCGATGGGCCGCACGATGAATAGCTCGAGGACAAAGCGGTCCAGCAGCCAGTAGAAGCGCGTCCACAAAGTCGCCAGCCCGCCCAAGGGTCCGCCCAGACGCGGCGGGCAGGGGCGATGGGGATCGCGAACGTCCAGAAAAAGCGAGCAGAGCAAGGGCGTCATGGTCAGGGCAATGACCAGGGACAACATCACCGCCACGGTCACGGTGATGCCGAATTGGAAAAAGAACTTGCCGATCGAGCCTTCCAGAAAGGCCACGGGGATGAAGATAGCGGCGATGGAGAGCGTGGCCGCCGAGGCCGCAAAGGCGATTTGCCGGGCGCCGCGCTGGGCCGCTGGCCGCCGCCGTTCGCCCTGTTCCCTTCGGCGATAGATGTTCTCCAGGACGAGAATGGCATCGTCCACCACCACGCCGACGGAGAGAGACAAGGCCAGGAGCGTCATGAAGTTGAGGGTGAAGCCACACCAACTCATGGCCATGAACGTGCCGATGAGGGAGACGGGGATCGTGATGCAGACGTTGAGCGTCGTGCCCAGGGAGCCGAGGAAGAGAAAGGAGACCAGGGCCGTCAGGAGAATACCCAGGTAAAGGGTTTCCTTCACTTCCGCGATGTCGTCCTTGATGAACAGGGAAAAGTCCGTGGAGACGCTGAGGCTGACGTCGGGGGGCAACAGCTTGCGCAGTTCTGGAATCCGCCGCTTCACTTCGTCGCAGACTTCGACGACGTTGGCGCCGATGGCCCGCATTACGCCCAGGCCGACGTTGGGCTGGCGATTGAACCGGGCAAAGGAGCGAAAATCTTCGAGTCCATCCTCGACGATGGCCACGTCGCCCAGCCGCACCAAGGCGGTTTCCTGAGTGATCAGGGGGATGCGTTCGAACTCCGCGACCGAGTCCGCCTCGCCCAAGGTGCGGACGTTCATGTCGCGCCGCATGCCTTCGATCACGCCGGCGGGCCGCTCCATGTGTTCGCGGCGCAGGGCCTGAAAGACATCCAGCGGATCCAGGCGGTGCTGATACAGTTGCTCGGCGTCCAGCCAGATGCGCATGCTGCGCCGCCGCAACCCGCCATAGAAAACGCCGCCGCAGCCGGGAATGGTTTCGACCGCGTTCTTCAGTTTGTCATGGACGAGGCGATTGATCTCGGCGATGGGCCGCGGACCGTGCACGCTGAGCCAGATCACCGGGAATTTGTTGAAATTGACCTTGGACACGACGGGCGGATCGATGTCGGTCGGCAAACGCTGCGCGGCGGCGGCCACGGCATTCTGCACGTCCTGCATCGCCACGTTGATGTCGCGCGAGAGGTGGAAATAGACCGTAACGACGCTGACGCCTTCCAGGCTTTGCGATTGCAGATAATCCACGCCCTCGACGCCGGAGATGGCGTCCTCAATGACGTCGGTGACGTCGAACTCCATGGTCTCCGGGGCGGCGGCCTCGCGAAATGTGGTGACGTTGACCACCGGAAAATCGATTTCGGGGAACTGGCTGATTCCCATGTCCTGATAACCCAAGTAGCCAAACACGACCATCGCCGCCGACAGCATGACGGCGAAGACGGGGTTTTTCAGGCTGACGTCGGATAGGGTCATCAGGGTATCGAGGCCTGGAGGTCGCCTGGGCTCTTCCTTCGTTTATGTCATAGCGGTCGGTTGGATACAAGCCGCTGCTTGAACCTTAGGCGCTGCGCCGCGCCCTAGGGTTGCGCAACCGGCGTGGGATCGGAATCGGCTTCTTGTTTTACGATTGTCTCCTTGAATTGGATGGGCGTGCCATCTTCGAGGGCTTCCGCTCCCTGGTGGACAAACCAATCCCCCGGCCGCAGGGACTTTTGCGGGTCCAGTCCGCCGCGCACTTCGACCATGCCTTTGGCCCGATAGCCAAGGATGAGCACGCGCGCCTCGGCCACCCATTCGGTGTCGCCGCGGCGCGTCCGCCGCTCCACAGGGACGAAGACGACAAAGCCGCGTTCGGTGGGTCGAACCGCTTCCTCGGGAATGACGCAGGCGTCCGGGTTGGTCCTCAGGGGATAGCGGATCGTCGCGCTATAGCCGGGCTGCAGCCGGGTGCCATTGACCACCGAGGGCACTTCCGCCTTGCATTCGAACATGTGGGTTTCAGGGTTGGCCACGGTGCTCATGTAAAAAATGCGGCCGCTGAATTGGCGGTTCGGCAAGGCCCGCACGGTAAAATCCACGTCGCGGGCATCCATCATGCCCTCCATGACGGCGGATTGCGTGATCGCGGCGGGCATGCCGACCGATGGATCGATCATCGTGGTGCCGAAAATGAGGGTCAGGTTGGAGAGCACCAGCCGCTCGCGGCGCAGCAGCTTGGCGCGGACGGTCGCCGCCGCCGATTCGGGAACGTAGCCGACCAGGCGAAGCCGGCTGAGGTCCGCCAGCGTCGCGATCACCGTTTTTTCATCGACGTAACTGCCGGGGGTGATGAGCCGCTTGTTGATGCGGCCCATGTAGGGCGGTCGAACCTGCGAGCGGTTGAGGTAATGTTCGGCCAATTGCAAGGCGGCCTGGGCGGCGCGGAGCTCCGATTCCGCGACCCGCAGATTGAGCAAGGCCCGGGTGCGCTCTTCCTCGGAGGCGCCGCGGCGGGCTTCGCGCGTGCGCTCCGCGGCGTCTTGAGCCAGAGCCAACGCGGCTTGGGCCCGCTCCACGTTGGCCCGGGCTTGCTCCGCCGCCATCAGATAACGCTTCTGGTCGACGCGGATCAGGATGGTGTCCGTGGTGACTTCGTCCCCCTCGCGGAAATTGACCTCATCGACAATACCGGTCACGCCCGCGGCCAGTTGCGTTTCCGCCTCGGCTTCCAGAACACCGACGGTTTCGACGAAATACTCGAGGGCTTGCCGCGACGCCTGGGCCAAGGCCACGTTCCGCTTCAAGTTGACTTGCGAGGGCGGCTTGGCGGCGAGGCCGGGGGCAACCCCCTGGCTGGATCGTTGACAGCCGACCAATCCCATGAGGATGAAACCACTCAATAGGACAAGCCGATTCAATCCTGAAGGATGCATGTCTGGATCATCCGCGGGGAGGGTGAGTCGTCTTTGGCGTCAAGGTTTAGGATAATCGATGGCGAAAAGATTGACTACCAATCCCTTGGCTGCTTAGTCCCTTTTCCGGTGCGGCATGGACCGTGCAATTGAACCTTCTTTCATGAGTCGCCCATCAGGATTTTCCTCGCTCCTCATTGTCGACTCCGAGCGAGACAGCGTTCGATCATCCGCACGGTCATCTGCTCATGGCGGCGGCCCGAGGTCTCCAGCATGCGAGCCAAGCCCGCGCCGGGACCGTAGTCGGGATTGGGATTGATCTCCAAAATCCAAGGTTGCCCGGCATGGTCGACCCGCACGTCAATCCGGGCATAGTCCCGGCAGCCGACCAGCCGATAGGCTTGGAGGGCCAGTTCTTCAAGACGTTTCGCTAGGCCAGACTCCACCTCGGCGGGGCACTTCGGCAAGGCGGCCAAATCCTCCACCGAACCGGGCGCCCATTTGCTGGTGTAGGTCACGATCGGCCAACTACCCGGCACGCCCCGGTCAAACACGATCTCCGCCAATGGGAGCACCGCCGGCTCCGGGTCATCGATCACGCCGACATTGAACTCCCGACCATCGATGAACGACTCGACCAGAAAGGGGGGACGATAGCGGTCCAGGAGATACCGCAGCCGCCGTTCGAGGGCGTCCGGCGTTTCCACCACGCTGCCATAGTCGATGCCCACGCTGGCATCCTCCGCCACGGGCTTGACGATGACGGGCCATGCCGCCGGCTGCTGGACGAGGGGAAGCGCACTCACCGCGAAACCGGGCGCCGTCGGCAGCCCCGCGCCGCGGAGCAGCGTCTTGCACAGCAGCTTGTCTCGTGCCAGGATCATGGCGGGCATGGGGCAACCCGTGAAGGGAATCCCCAGCCAATCCAACAAGCCCGCGGCATAGGCTTCCGTTTGTCCTTGGATGGCCAGCCCCTCGAAGAGGTTGAAGACAGCCTCCGGCTGAAACGCGCGCACGGCCGTTAGCAGTTCGAGAGGGTCTCGCCCCACGCCGCAAGGCTCCACGCGATAGCCCGCTTCGCGCAGCTCCTGGATGACCGTCTCCGCCGTCGCCAATACATCCCGCTCCGAAACGGCATCGGGATGATCGGCGGGCAAAGTGGGCGCGTTGTACAACACCATGACCCGCGCAGCCGGCACTGGAATCCTCCTCCAACCCATGGGATGGCGACCCTGTCCATGTTATAAACGAGACCAGGGTTATAAACGAGACCGGGCTTGATGGGATGCTCGGGTGTCCAGGAAAGTTCAATCCCGTCCGTACAAGCCGAAAATGATTGATCTGGCTGTGTGAAGCCAATGGAGAGAGCCGTCATGATGCCGATTCATCGGAGAACCTTTCTGCTTCAATCCATGGGTTTGATGGGCACGGCGGCATGGACGACCCAATCGGGCTGGCGATTGCCTGCCGCCGCGTTCGGCACGGAGCCGATCCACCCCGGCGTTGATCAACCGGGCACGGCCAAGCTCCTGTGGCAAGTTGAGTTGAAAAGCCCCTGCTATGGCGGCGCCTCGCTGGGCGCCCTGAACGGCGAATCGGCCCTGGTGTTTGGGACCTATTACAACGATGAGCATCTCTATGCCCTCCGAGCGCGGGATGGGCAATTGCTGTGGAAATTCAAATCGGACGCTGGCCCCTTCGACGCCTCGGTCGCCATTCATGATCTGGACGGCGATGGCGCGGCGGAAGTGCTCGCTGCGGACTCCTCCAGCGGCACCCTGTTTTGCCTGGATGGTTCGGGGCGTCCCAAGTGGACGCATCGACTTCCCAATTCCACGGACTCGCCACCAGCCTTGGCCGACGTCGATGGGGATGGGCGATTGGAAATCGTCGTCGGCGTCATGGCGATGCAAGACAAGCACGGGCGGGTGTTGTCCCTCGACCCGGCCACGCGCCAGGAAAAATGGATTGTCAAGGTGCCGGGGCACGTGCAGTCAGAGCCGGCCCTGGTAAATCTCGGCCATGGCCGCTTGGACGTCATCGTCACGACTTGGCGCGGCGACAAGAAGGTCCGCGCCTTGAGCGGCATGGATGGCCAGGAGTTGTGGTCGCATGAGATGAAAGGCGATATGTACCATGGCATCACGGCGGTAGAACGGGATGGCCTGAAAATCCTGGCCCATTCCATCGCCGGGGACGTGGCATTGCTTGATGCGGCGGGTCAACCCTTGTGGCAGAAACAGCCCGGTGGCTATCTCTTCGCCCCCGCGGCGGCGGCCGATCTGGATGGCGATGGCGTGCCGGAGTTCATCGTCTGCGGCGACCGCGTGATCGTGTTCCGGCTCGATGGCGAGGTGCTTTGGCAATCGAACCGTTGGCAAAGCATCGCTCGGGGCGCCGCCGTGGCCTGGCTGGACGGCAAGCCTTGCGTCTGCGTGGGGTCCAAGGATCGCCTCTTCCGCGTTCTCGACGGCGGCACCGGCAAGGTACGGCTGCAATACGACGCGACCATTCAGAAGCACGTCTATGAGGGGATCGACTCCGCGCCCGTCGTGGCGGATTTCGACGAAGATGGCGCGTTGGAGGCCTTCTTTGTCTGCGGCAAGGGAACATCCGATGCCACGAAACCGCAAAACTTCGGCCGCGCCATGGCGGTCAAGTTGGGCAAGGGCACCGGCGCCTGGCCCATGTTCCGCGGCAACCTGCGACGCACCGGGATGGTCTGACGCAGGGTTTACAGGGCGATGCAAGATCACATCGCTTAATAACACGGAATCTTGTCAACACATCACAGCCGCCTAGGCTTTCTTGAGAGACTTTGAAAGACCTGCCTTCCCCCGACCCGCCCTGATAAGGAGCCCATCCATGCAACGGTTGTTTTGTATCACGATGCTGCTGCTCGTGCCGACGTGGGCATGGAGTCTGCAGGATAAAAGCGTTAAGCCCGGCATCAACGACCCCTTCCGCGACCCGGACGTCAAGCGGTTCGAAAGCACGTTCGAGGGGGAGAGCCGGGAGATTTTCGTCCATCGGGAAAAAATCCTCGCCGCCTGCCAGCTCAAGCCGGGGATGATCGTCGCCGACATCGGCGCGGGGACGGGGTTGTTTACGCGCCTCATGGCCAAGCAGGTCGGGACCCAGGGCCAGGTGTTCGCGGTCGAAATTTCGACGAAGTTTTTGGAGCACATTCAAAAGACGAGCCGGGAAGCGGGATTGAAGAATGTCACACCCACTTTGTGCAACATGGATGCGGTCGACCTACCCCCCGAGTCGATCGACGTGGCGTTTGTATGCGACACCTATCACCACTTCGAATTTCCCTTCCGCACGCTGGATTCGATTCATCGCGCCCTCAAGCCCGGCGGCCGGCTGATCATCATCGACTTCATCCGCATCCCGGGCAAGAGCCGCGAGTGGATCCTGGGGCACGTCCGCGCCGGCCAGGAGGTCGTGGAAAAGGAGATCGCCTCGGTCGGCTTCAAGAAGATCGATGAGATCAAGGACCTGCTGGAAGAGAATTACATGATCGTGTTCACGAAACCTGCCGCGTCGCAATAGCCGTCTGGCGATGCTCGTTTGTGTCTTCACTCGGCCCTTCCTGTTGCTGCACGCCACGCCTATTGGTTCAACCCCTTCTTGGGAGATTGGCTTGTCCAACCCGGCAAACCCATCATCGACAGGCGCCGCACAAGCCGCTGGCGAACTGCCGCCGCGCAAGTTCGGTTTTTGGGTGGGCCAGTTCGTCGTCGTGGCGAGCATGGTCGGGGCGGGCATTCTGACCACGTCCGGCTTCACGCTTCGGGAAACGGGCAATCCCGGAGCCTTGCTGCTGCTCTGGCTCCTGGGCGGCGGCATGGCCTTGGCCGGGGCCTTGACCGTGGCGGAAATGGCGGTCTCCCTGCCCCGATCCGGAGGCGATTATTTATTCATCCGGGAAGCCTATGGCCGCCACGTGGGGTTCGCCGCGGGGGTGGCCACCTTCGTGGTGGGTTTCGCTGGCCCCACGGCCGTGGTGGCCTTGTTGGCCATGAATTATCTGCTGGGTCCTGCCCAAAGTTTCTTGCACCGTCTGCTTCCTGATTGGCTTCACGGCCGCGTCGTCCCACTGGGCGCCAGTCTGTTGTTGCTGGGCGTGACGACGGCTCATTGCCTGGGGCATCGGCAAAGCGGCGGCTTTCAAATCGGCGTCACAGTGGTCAAGCTCACCGTTCTGCTCGGGTTGGCGATCCTGGGTTTGCTCGTCGGGCAAGGGGATTGGTCGCACCTGACCATGCACTGGCCCCGTTCGGGAGAGTGGCCAGCCCTGGCCACCGGGCTGATCTATGTGGGATATGCCTACTCCGGTTGGAATGGTTCCGCCTATCTGGCGGGTGAAATCCGCGAGCCAAGCCGGCTCCTGCCGCTGACCTTGATCGGCGGCACCTTGTGTGTGACCGCGCTGTATCTCTTGCTCAACCTGGCCTACATTTACGCCCTGGATCCGAGGGAAATGATGACCCTGTCGCCGGGCCAGGTGGAAAAGGTGGCGGAATTGGCGACGGCGCGCTTATTTGGACAGGGCACGGCCAACGTCATCGGCGTCATGCTGGGTTTGAGTCTGATCGCTTCCGTCAGCGCCTACATGCTCATCGGACCGCGGGTGGCTTATGCGATGGGGGCCGATCGCGTCATGCCAGCCTGGCTGGGCCGACTGCATCGCCAGCGGCAGGTGCCGGTCGCGGCCACGATCGCTCAGGGCGGGCTGGCCATGGCTCTGATCTGGTCGGGATCCTTCCTGCAGATATTAGATTTCACCTCGGTGGGACTGGCGGCGGTTTCGGGCCTGCTCGTGGCCAGCGTGTTTCCCCTGCGGAGGCGGAAGGAACTGTCGCGTCCTTTTGCGATGCCGCTGTATCCCTGGCCGCCGTTGCTTTATCTGGGCTTGGTGGGGTGGACCATCATCGAGCAGTTGCTGCAACCCAGCCGGCGGTTGCCCGCGCTGCTGAGCCTGGCCGTGCTGGTGCTGAGCATACCCCTGGCACGGATCATGGGTGTCAAATCGGTCAACAGGCAAAATTCGATCTAGTCTGGTGAATGAACGATCCAACGCATCTCAGTTAATCCTTCACCGATGGCAATACGATGTTCAAATGCGGGGAGCATTGTGCACCAAGTCTTTGCCGTTTTTCTTCTCGACTGACGACAGACCCTAGCAGCCCGACCGCTTCTCCCAGCAGGGCCGTCATCCATAACAGCGTGGCCAGGGGCAGGATGCCCCAACTATGCACAACGTGGGCAATGGGGAACCATCCCGCCATGCCTGAGAGCAGATGCAGCCCATAACTCGCCATCACCAGCCCGCTCCATGAGGTTCGCCGGGAGAGCGTGCTCGCCAGGAGGTCGGCCGCCAACGCTACGCAGACGAGGTGATAGGTTGCCGATTCCGTCGCGGGGCCGAACAGCAGCATCCAGCCGATGGCCAGGGAGCCGACGAGCATGATGGCGCGCGGCTCGGCACGATGGCGCCGCAAACCCAGCGTCAGCCCGGCGAGCAGCAGCGCCGTGCCCATTTGCACCACGCGGTAAGCCGTCAGACTGAGGGGCAGTTCGAACCGCCGGATGAGCAGCCAGACGTCGCGATTGCCCTCAAGCAGCGAGTGAGTCATCCGCGTATCCTGGAAGCTGTAATGCAGAAAGGTTTGATATTGCTCGACCACATAGCTGGGATGTTGCATAAGAAACGGTAACAGCAAGCCCGCGGCCATGGCCAACAACCATCGCCCCAGCAAGGCGCGTGGAAAAAACAGAATGAGCAGCAAGGCCAAGGCGATGGGGTAAATCTTGAGGAAGGCCGCCCCGGCTAAGCATAGGGCCGCCAGGTTCCATCGCTGCACATGGACCGCCGCCAGGGCGGTCAGGATCATGGCCAGGAGCAGCGGATTGCTTTGGCCGTTGTTCAAATTGCTGACGGCCAAGGGCAAGAGACACAGCCCCAGCCAGGCCAGGTTGAGATGCGGACACCAGGGTTGAATCACGCGGCGATGAAAGAAAACCGTGGCGGCGAGCAAGGCGGCATAGTTGATCCACCGCCAGAGCACGCTGCCCAAAGGCTCAGGAAGCATGGCCATCGGGCTCATCACCGCCGCGGACAACGGCGTGTAGCGAAAGAGAAATTGCGGGTCGTTATAGGGCGATTGCCCTTCCAACCAGGCTCGACCGCTATGGGCAAAAACCGGGTAGACGTTGCCTTTTTGATGCGGCGACCACATCACTCGCGCGCTGATGATCAACATCACCACGAGGGAAAGACCCAGCACGCTCCGCTCGGTAACCAGGGACATGAGTTTGGCAAATGACATTTGCTTAGGCGGCATGCTTTCTTCCCTTCGACAGAAGATTCCAATCTTCCTGATGCACGATGCGCAGCCCCGCCCGCTGGCAGGCCAGGCGAAAAGCGGGGTCTTGCAACCAGCGGAGTTCCATGGGGCGATGCGGGTCAAACGCCAAAGGATCGGAAACATCCCGTCCGGCCAGGGTCGGATCGGGATAGCCAGGGTGGCACATCAGTTCAATCCATTGCCCTTCGGCGTGGTGCAACCAGCGCGTGAAAAAATCGAACTTCTTGACCCAGGATGAACAGGCCAGGCCGATGAAGTTGTCATTCCCGGGGAAGCCCCTGCGGCGACAGAGATGACCGAAACGCTGCCCCAATACGTGCAGCAGGGTTCGCTTCACCCGAGCGCCTCGAACGTTGAGCCATTGCCGCCAAGGTTCGCCGAGGCGGCGAACGTAGGGCCGAGGAGTCGCTGATCGGTCCAACAGGTCAAGTATGATCCGCCCCATGGGCGGGAAAAGCTGAATGTGATGATGCCCCGCTGCGATTTGGGGAGCTTGGCCGGTGAGTTCGATGAAGCGCTGCCTTTGAGCCTCCAATTCGGCCTGTAATTCGCAAGGATTGAATTGCCCCAGGCACCAACGCTTCAGAAAACCCTTAAGGCTTGGGAAGCATCCATCGGTTTCGACCAGGCTCGGCACGCATGCCGCGGGCAGAAGCGGACGATCCAGCGTCAAACACGGATGCCACCCCAGCAGCATGGGTCGCCCCGCCGCATGCCAGCATTGGGCCGCGGCCTCGGCATACGGGGAATTGACTTGAAACAGGGCGGCCGAGATCAAACCCTCCTGGGCCAAGGCCGCGATGCCTTCGGAAGTGGCCGGTCCCATGCCGTAATCATCAGCCACGATGAACAACGCTCGCGGAGAGATCACGATGCCATCCGCCTTTTCTTGGTGGGGAAGGCGGGATGCCAACTCATACGCAACTCCTCCGCATCCGTGCTGTACGAGATCGCTCTGGGCCGATGCGCCGCCTCTTCTTCCCGCAGCCACCGCCGCCGCATGGCCCATAAGTCGGCGAGCATGCCCAGCGTGGTCCGCCAATGCGTGGTCGTGGCCCGCGATGTCCATTGAACGCAGACGGGAACCTCCAAGATCGGCCAGCCCCGTTGTTGACCGAGAAAGAGCAATTCACAGTCAAAAGCAAAACCGTTGCACTGCAAACGCGGCACCACGTCCAAGACCGCGCGCGCGCTCATGCCCTTGAGTCCCGCCTGAGTGTCGGTGTGTGGAATGGGCAAGAGCCGATGCACGATCCAGATGAAAACCCGGCCCTGCAACTCGCGCCATTTCAGATATCGTTTTAATTGCGGGGTGTGCTTCAGTTGACTCCTTGGGTGCGTCCTGGAAGCAATCACCATGGGATGCCCCCGCCGCAACGCCTCGGCGACCCGCAAAATCTGATCGAAATCATACGCCAGATCGATGTCCGTAAAGATGCGAAAGCGGCCCGTGGCGGCCAACAGGCCCAGGCGGACCGCCTTGCCCTTGCCTTGATTGGTTTGCAAATGCAAGACCCGCACCATGGGATGCTGAAGGGCGAAATCATCCATCCGCGCACTGGAACCGTCAAAGCTGCCATCGTTCACGAGCAGCACTTCCCAGCCGCGGCCTTCATGAGAAAGGAAGCCCGCCAATTGGGACAGACTCGACTCCAAGACCTGCCCGGGATTGTAAACGGGGAGGACCAGGCTGAAGTCGGGAGGCGGGGTAGTCACCTTCACCATGAGGAATCCATTCCTTGAAGACGACGCGTTGCTTCGTGGCGAAAAGAACGGCGACATTTTATACCAGGGCCGCCGTCTTCCTGGTCAGGACGTCTCAGCCGGCCATCCTCTGCGGCAAGCCGGGATGTTCCATCTCCCAGCGATTGCGATCCAAGTAAGGGGCAAAAGGCCCGCGTCCGGTGAAACAGCTTGCCAGATGGAAGCACCAGCGCCGCGACCATGAGATCGGTTCATGAGCCAAGCGATTCATGGCGGCGCGATAGGCCTCCAACTGCTGGGCTGCAATCGCGGGATACTCTGAACCGAAGGCCAAACACCACACGCTCGAGGGCCGCTTCTTGGCCCCATGCCAGCCGATCACGCGCCGCGGCATGTCCGAGAACAGCACATCCAAGGCCGCCGGCGTGAACCGCCAATAGTCGCTGGGATGCTGATGGATGCGGAAATAAAAGGGGCATGACACCACCATCGCTCCATCGGGCCGCAGCACCCGGCGAAACTGTTCCAGGGCTTTCCAAAAATGGGGCACATGTTCCAGCGTGCTGAGGGCCAGGATCGTGCCGACGGATCGATCCGCCAGGGGCATCCGCTCGGCATCCGCCACCAGGTCCACGCCCGGGCCGGCCCGCATGTCCAGCCCCACGAAGCGCTGTCGCGGAAAGAGCGCGCGCACGTTCACCAGGTCATCCACCTGATACGAGCCCACTTCCACGATGGGATCAGGCAGGGTGAACGTCTGAGCAACGGCTTGGATCATGCCATGCAAGAATCGGTTCATCGCTTCTCATTGTCTTTCGTGATTGCAGCAAACACCGCAGGTCGATCCAGGGGCGACTTTAGCGGATGCTAGAAAAGATGTGGAAACCTGTCAATCGCAGGCTCGGACGCGTTTGCCTGATCGATCTGCCTGATCAGCTTTCGCAGGCCCATTTCACATGTTTTATATGGGGTGGTCAATCAACGATGGGTGTCAGCACGCGGCACAACTGCAAATGCTGCTCGACCGTCAAAGCCTCGGCCCGCGTTTGCGGATCGAAACCATGCTGGACCAGGATCTGGTCCAATTCTGGCTTGGACCAGCGATCGGCAACCCAAGGATGAGGCAGCAACGCCCCGCGCAGATTCTTCCTGCGATGCAAGTAAAGGTGATGGAGAAACTCATGCCAGGCTGCGCGATCGCCAACCTGCTGCCGCTTCGCCGCGCTGGGCTGTATCAGCACGATGCCGGATGAGACTTTGGGCCGAGGCCAAAAGACCGATGGGGGAAGCTGCCTCAAGATCGTCACCTCGGCCAGGCTTTGCACGAACACCGCCAGCGAACCGTAATCCGGCGTCGAGGGTTTTCCGGCCAGGCGTTCGGCAAGCTCCCACTGCACGGTGACGACCATCCGTTCGATGGGCAAATCGGTGAGGAGCAGATTGGCGATGAGCGGGGTGGCGATGACGTACGGCAGGTTGGCCACCAGCTTCATGCGCTGGAAGGAGCCGCGCCGCCAGCCATCTTCCAGCGTGGCGATCAGTTCGGGGTGCAGCCGATGCTTGCTTTTCAGGGCGTCGATCTGCAAGATGCGGACGTTCGGCAAATGGGCCGTGAAATCGCGCGCCAGCGCCGCCATCCCAGGATCGATTTCGATGCCCAGAACGGCTCCCGCCTGTTCACCCAATTTCACGGTCATGCTGCCGGTCCCGCTGCCGACTTCGAGGATAAGGTCCGCGGTCGAAATCTCCGCGGACTTGAGCAGAAGCTCCATGAGGTTGAGGTCGATCAGGAAACATTGTCCCAGCTTGCTATTGGGGCGCAGCCCGCGCGCCTCGAGCAAACTTTGCAGATAACTCAACGTCTGCCGGGGTGATGCCGCCCCCGCCGCGGCGGGTCGGCCCTTGAAGCTTGGCGTGGGTTGGGTCATGAAGCGGGTCTCGCGGAGGTCGGGTTGCCGAGCAGTTTTTCGACGTATTTGGCCAAGAGGTCCACTTCCAGATTGACGGCTTGTCCGGGCTGCAGCCGGCCCAAGGTCGTCACGGACAAGGTGTGCGGGATGAGGGCGACGCTGAACCGGGTCGGCCCCACGTCGACGAGCGTCAAGCTGACGCCATCGATGGCAATGGATCCCTTCGGAATCATGTACCGCGTCAACTCGCCGGGGGCTTCGAAGAAATACATCCACCAATCCCCATCCGGCCGCTGTTCCACAAACCGGCCCATGCCGTCCACGTGTCCCTGCACCCAATGACCGCCCAGGCGATCGCCGAGTTTCAGCGCCCGTTCCAGGTTGACGAACTGCCGGGGTTCGACGAGACCCAGATTAGAGCGGCGCAGGGTTTCGGGGGCGAGTTGAAAACCCAGGGCCGATGATGTTTGCGCGATCACCGTCAAACAGACGCCGTTGACCGCGATGCTCTCGCCGACGTGCACGGGGTCGGCCCCAAAGGGCGCCGTCAGCCACAAGCGGCGACCGTCGCCCTCCGGCTCAAGCCGTTCCACTTGCCCCATGCCTTCGACCAACCCAGTGAACATGATCGTGACTTTCAATGTCAAGCGCGACTCACGTCCAGCGGGAAGACGACGACAAGGCCCTCCTCGGCTAACGCGGAACGCCGCAGCGCTTATTTTATGGGAGTGGAGGGGTTTTCCACGACCTCGGCGGGCGCCGACCAAACGCCCCTTGTGATCCGACGCCAGGCCAGCTTGATCGGGCCTGAGAGTGCATAACCCCAAAAGGCCAGCACCAGGACCAAAACGTGGAACAGATAAATGCCAAACAGAAAGAGGACGATCTGAATCACGCGGTTGAAATGCTGCCGGCGCCGCAGCACGCGGTTGGCCAGGTGCGGGTAGGGCACCCGCGAGACCATGAGCAGGGCCACGATCATGCCCGCCAGGGGAGCGATCGTGGGGATGACGTGCTCGATGAAAAACTCGGGAACCCAGCGAATATCGGTATAGTTGTAATAGAGCATCATCATCGCGGCGATGCAGCCGGCGGCGGCGGGCGAGGGCAAGCCGCTGAAGACGGTGTGGGACTTTTCCTCGAGCGTTGATTGAATGTTGAACCGGGCCAGCCGCAACACCGCACAGCACATGTACAGCATCGCCACGACCAGATACAGGTCCCGCATCAGGCGATGATCGACGTTGCCCCCCAGCTTGATCAACAGAAAGCCGGGCACCACGCCGAAGCTGATCGCATCGCACAAGCTGTCGAGTTCCGCGCCAAACTGGCTGGCGGCCTTGGTCCGCCGCGCCAGATAGCCATCCAGCACGTCGAAGATCATCGCGAGGAAAATGAGACAACCGCTGATGAAGAAGGATTGCTTCGGCTCGAAATACGCCGCTGCGACGCTGATGTGCGTGGCAAAGACCAGGGCCGACATGCCGCAGATGGCATTGCCCAAGGTGCATAAGGTTGGCAGGATGGCTACTTTGCGCACTTCGAATCTCGTCCTTTGGCCCTGATCTTTCACGTTGCTTGTCTATCCTTCGAACGTTTGCCCGTGATTGAACATCGTGAGCGGCAACATTTCTTAAAAGTATACCATATCGGACCAAGGTCGCCAGGAGGCACTTTCCACAATCATCCCCTCCCTGGATTTCATTCGTTCCTGCGTCGGCTTCATCGCCAGATTGTGATCGTGCTAAAGGGATTTTCCTTCGCTGCCCCCCGCAAGGGTTCCATAATAGCCATGGGACGTCCCAGGGTAGCCGCAACTCCTCATTCGCAAAGGGGGCTGGATGCAATCACTCGCGCTGCACATCGGTCCACATCACGCCGAATGGCACATTCCCGATGATCGCTGGGTCCCCGCAACGCCCCCCTTTGCGGGCAAGGTACCTCTGGAACCCGTGGCTGATTATGTTCGGCAAGTCATCGAGCATCCGATCGACTTCCCCGCCTTTCGCAAGGCTTTGACGCCGGACGACCTAGTCGTTATCGTCGTGCCGCCGCGGCTCAATCAGTTGGCCGCCATTTTGGAGCCGCTGGTCGACCACATCCATTCCGCCCAGGTTCCGCATGAAAAGATCGTGCTGCTCGAGCCGCCCCTCGACGAAGGCAACCCGCGAAGTTGGCGGACCACGCTGCCTGCTTCTTTGATGGCATGCCCCATGGTCACGCACGATCCCAAGAATCGTTCCAAATTGGCCTTTCTCAGCAGCACGGACGCCGGGAAACCCATCTATCTCAATCGGCTGCTGTTGGATGCGGGGCAGGTTTTTGTCATTGGTCAGATAGGCTACGATCCCATTTTTGGTTTTCGCGGCGGTTTCGACCAAATCTACCCGATTTTCAGCCACGAACAAGCCTGGCAGGATCATCAGAAAAAGCTCTCCCCGTCGCAGATCGGCCACATCCATAATCAAGCGGCGCGAGAAGCCGAGGAGGTTGGCAAATACTTGGGCTTCCCGCTGTTTCTGCAAGTCTTCGAAGGCGCGGGCGATGCCATCTGGGCCGTTCGGGCGGGTCTGTGCGACAACCTCCATGATGACTCCTGCCAGCAATGGCGCGAGGCCGCCCATGTGGACGTGCAGCGCCCCGCCGACCTCGTCATCGCCACGCTGACGCAACAGGCGGAGCAGCAAAGTTATCATGAAATCGCCGCCGCTTTTTTCAATGCCGCCCGGGCCGTGAAGACGGAGGGCAAGATCGTTGTCCTAAGTCAAGCGCATGGCGCGATGACGCCTGGCCTGTCTTACTTGGATCAACAGGCTCAAACGATCCAAGGGCTGGCCCAGGCCAGGCAGGATCGCGTCCGCGATTTGGTCCCCCTCTGGCAGATCGCCTCGGCTTCGGAGCAGGGGCATTTGTTTTTATTCAGCCAATATCCGGCTGTTGAGGGTCAGGAAGGAATCGTGACCCCTTTAACTTCGTTGAATCAAGTTCAACGCCTCATCGAACAGGCTGACAGTGTTCTCTATCTGCCGGAGGCTCAACGCAGCCTGGTGACGATGAAGGGAAATGCGTGATGGAGCAGCCTTTGCTGATAAGGACTGGATGGCCTTAGATTCCAATCGTTGCTGCAAGAAATACTTTACTCACCAGACCGTAAAACTTTATGCATGAAGATATGGCGAACGATTAGGTCATTTTTCCGGTGGCTCCTTGCCATGTTGAATTGTGCCATTAGAATCTTGCCTTAATCGACATTTTCCAGGAACTTTTTACGTTCCGGAGCAAATGGCGAACCATCGTCTCCGTACTTATCCATGTACGAAAGGAAGCGATTCATGCGATTTGGAACCTATGTATTGACGGTAGTTGGGCTTTTGCTCGTGGCCAATGCAAGTCAGGCCCAAACGCTCTATTCCACTGGATTTGAGCCACCACTTTACACGGATGGCAGCAGCGTCCATGGCGTCGATGGCTGGTCCAACGGCTCAGGCTCAGGGGCTGGCATGTTGGTCTCCTCGCTGCAATACTCCTCGGGCACGCAGAGCCTGCGCATGGATAACAGTTCCACGTCCAACTCCTTCTATTCCGTTCGGCGGACGGGCATTGAAGGCTGGCTCCCCGCCATGGGACCGTTAAGCGTCTCCATCGACCTTTTTGTCGATTCCTCCACGCAAGCCAATCGCCTTTACGGTATCTACCTTGGTTCGCTTGCAACCTCGACCTTGGGGGGTACGGTGCTGGGCGTGACCATCGGCGGCGATGGCAGCATTCGCGGCGGCACAACCTGGGCCGCCACCTATTCTTCGGGCTTATTCGCCACGGCCAACCCTAGCACCTTCTTAGATCGTTGGATCACCCTGAATTTGACCTATGATCCCGATACGGGTGTGAAGTCCGCCACCTTGTCGGGCTTCTCCGATGCTTCCGTCTACTCCAATTCTTGGACGGGCGGAGCTGCACCGGC
>JACTMY010000001.1:42500-165384 GCA_014584395.1 Planctomycetota bacterium
CCTGCCCCCTCCGCGTCCGCCGCCGCCGAACCCTTTTTCTCGCATCCTGTGCAAAATTCCATTGCAATCCCCTCCTTGTCGGCTTACGTTGCTTCTTATGGGGGCAACCCCGTCATCCCGCGCACGGACTCACCAAACACTACCGTTTTCATGGGAGGATCACATGCCGAGGCGTCTTTGGATCATCCCCCTCCTGATCGTCTTCTCCGCGGCCAACGCGCTGGCCGCCGTCGCGACCGAGGGGCATTGGATTCTGTATCAAGTTCTCCCCACCGGCGATTCGGTGATCTGCCTCATGAAGGTGGACAAGCAAGGAGACCAGCTTCGAGCGGAGTCCCTCTTCGCGCCCACCGGCGTCGAATTGACCATCCAGCAGTTCAAGCGCGAGAACGGGCAGATCAGCTTCACCATTTCGCAAACGCGCACGGTGCAAGGCCGCTCCATCGATTCGGTGCAGACGTTCGAAGGCGCCTTGGGCGCGGACGACAAGGTCGTCCTGGGCAGCCTGGGACAAGACCGTTTCGCTAACCGCGCCAAATTGGAGCGCACGGAAAAAACAACCCTCGAGCGCACCGAACTCTTCGTCCGCAAGGAACCAGTGGATTCGTTTCAAAAAGCCCAGCAATTGAATGCGAAGGCTTCGTCCCTCATGATGCAATGGCAGCGCGAACAGGATGCGGAGAAGAAGAAGGAACTGCAAGAGCAAATGACCGCCGCGCGCAAGGAAGCCGCGGACCAGGTTCCCTCCCTCTACCGCGAGGTCGTCAGCCAGCATCCCGATCGCCCGGAAGCCTTGGATGCCGCACAATACCTCCTGCGCACCGCCAGCACCGCCAAGGTCACGCCGGAGGAAGCGGGCAAACTGCTGAAGATCGTGGATCAGTTATCCGCCCCTCATGGGCAGCGGTTTCATCGGCTCCAAGTGGTGCAGATGGCTCAGCTCCTGGCCAATCAGCCGGGCATGGAGTCGGCCGTGCTCAGCGTGGTCGAGCCTTTGGTCAAGACGATGAAGGCGGATGAAAAGCCCTCGATGCAAGTCAGCCTGTTGAGTCTGTATCGCAAGGCGCTTAGCAAGAGCGATCGCAAGGAAGAGATGAAAGCCCTCGACGACCGGCTGGCGATCCTGGAAGGCGAATTGGACAAGGAATACCTGGCCACGGTGCCGCCGTTCAAGCCCGCCGCCTTCGCGGGCCGAACCAACAAGTCCGCCAATCGCGTGGCCGTGCTGGAGTTGTTCACCGGCGCCCAATGCCCGCCCTGCGTCGCCGCGGACGTGGCCTTTGACGCCCTGGAAAAAGCCTACCCGGAAAAGGACCTCGTGTTGATTCAATATCACATGCACATTCCCGGGCCTGACCCAATGACCAACCCGGATTGCATCGCCCGCTGGGATTACTATCGCCAATCCTTCGGCCAGCAGATTCGCGGCACGCCCTCGACGCTGTTCAACGGCCGGCCCGAAGCGGGCGGCGGCGGCGGCATGACCGCGGCGGAGAATAAGTACAAACAGTACACCGGCATCATCGACCCGCTGCTCGAAAAGGAAACCCCGCTTCGCATTCAAGGCGAGGCGAAACGCGCCGGCGATCAATTGGAAATCCACGTCGCCCTGAGCGGCGCGGAACCGGACGCCGACCAGGTCCGGCTGCGGCTGTTCGTGGTCGAGGAAGCGGTTCGCTACGTCGGCAGCAACCAGCTTCGCTTTCATCACCACGTCGTCCGCGCCATGCCCGGCGGCGCTCAAGGAGAAGTGGTGAAGGACAAGAGTCTCAAGCACTCGGCCAAGCTGGACCTGAACCAACTGCGGCACAAGCTCAACCAATATCTGGATGACTACGCCGCGAACACCCGGCCCTTCCCCAGCGACGCCCGGCCTCTCGACTTCAACCACCTGAAGGTCATCGCCATCGTCCAGCACGACGGCACCAAGGAAATCCTGCAAGCGGCTTATTTGCCGATCCAAGGTCAGTCGAAGAAGGCGGATCATTGATCCCTGCTCGGGGTCGCCGCATCCTCCCACACCATAGCCGATCCTTCGGGGTCGGCTTTTTTCTTGATGGATCACGGTCTGGCCATCGGGGATCATCAGGCGCAACTTGCGCTTGGGACCGAACCCAGGGGTTTTCGCTTCGCTTGCCCGGGACATGGTTTACAATGATCCGCGGACTTGCCCGGTGGCTTTTTTCTTTCGTTTGGAGATGGTTTCATGTGGGGTCGACGATGGCTTGGCGTTTTCGGGATCAGTATCACGGCGCTGATCGGGGCAGCGTTGTGGGATCAGGGGCATGCGCAGGCGCAGGAGCCGCCGCCCCCGCCCCGGTACGCCGCCCGCGAGCATTACACCAAGCGCGAGGTGCAGATACCGATGCGCGACGGCGTCAAGCTGCACACGGTGATCTACGAACCCAAGGACACAAGCCAAAAGTATCCGTTCCTTATGATCCGCACGCCCTACAGCGCGGGGCCGTACGGCGAGACGGCGTTTCGAACCAATCTCGGCCCGAGCGAACAGCTCATGAAGGATGGCTACATCTTTGTCTACCAGGATGTGCGCGGCTGCTATAAATCCGAAGGGACCTTTCTGCACATGACCCCGCATCGCCGAGAGAAGAAGAGCTCGCGCGACGTGGATGAAAGCAGCGACACGCATGACAGCATCGACTGGCTGCTGCAAAATGTTTCGAACCACAACGGCCGCGTGGGGATGTGGGGCATTTCCTATCCTGGTTTTTACGCCGCCGCCAGCATGATCGACGCCCATGCCGCCTTGAAGGCGGTGTCGCCGCAGGCGCCTATCGCGGATTGGTTCTTCGACGACTTTTTCCATCACGGCGCCTTTTTCCTGCCCCATGCCTTCAACTTTTTCGCGCGCTACAGCGGCGCGCGCACCGATCCGCCATCGAGTCCGCCCGCGGGCTTCCGTTCGGGCACGCCCGATGGCTATCAGTTTTTCCTCGACCTGGGGCCGCTGAGCAACGTGAACGAACGCCATTTCAAGGGCAAAGTCGGCATGTGGAACGATTTCGTCGCCCATCCGAACTACGACGACTATTGGCAAAAACGCAACCTGTTGCCCCATTTGCACAAGGTGGCCCCCGCGGTCATGACCGTGGGCGGCTGGTACGACGCCGCGGACCTTTACGGCCCGCTGAAAATCTACCGCTCGATCGAGCAGAAAAACCCCGCCGTGACGAACGTTCTCGTCATGGGTCCCTGGCGGCACGGCGGGTGGGCGCGCGGCGATGGCCAGCGTTTGGGCAACGTCAGCTTCGGCAGCAAGACGTCCGAGTACTATCGGGCCAACATCGAGCGCCCCTTCTTTCAACGCTATCTGAAGGAGGAAGGGGATTTCACACCGCCGGAAGCCAATGTGTTCGAGACCGGGGCCAATCGCTGGCGAACCTTCGACGCCTGGCCGCCGAAGGAAACCCGGCCGCAAGTCTGGTACGTCCATGCCAGTCAGCAATTGTCCACGGACAAACCCATGGATGCCGCCCCGGCGTTTGATGAATTCATCAGCGATCCCAAGAAGCCGGTCCCTTACACCGAGGAAATCACCATGGGCATGTCGGTCAATTACATGACCGATGATCAACGCTTCGCTGGCCGGCGCCCCGACGTACTCGTTTATCAGACGCCTGAGTTGACCGAAGCGATGACTTTCGCCGGGCCCATGAAGGCTAAGCTATGGGTGTCGACGTCGGAAACGGATGCGGATTGGGTGGTCAAGGTCATCGATGTCTTCCCCGGTTCGACGCCCAATGTGGCGGACATCCCGCGGCCGCAGGGCCATTATCAGATGATGGTGCGCAGCGAGGTGATCCGGGGCCGTTTCCGCAAGAGCTACAGCCAACCGGAGCCGTTCAAGCCCAACGAACCGACGCTGGTGGAGCTGGAATTGCAGGATATCCTGCACACGTTCAAGAAGGGGCACCGCTTCATGGTGCAGATTCAAAGCACCTGGTTCCCCCTGGTCGATCGCAATCCACAAAAATTCGTGCCCAACATTTTCCTGGCCCAAGAAGCGGATTTCGTCTCCGCCCGGCATCGCGTGCATCGCAGCACCGCTCATCCTACGAACATCGAGGTGGGCCTTATCCCCACGATGAAATTGGATTGAGGCAGGCATGGCCAAACAAAAACCCGAGGTCGCATCTCATGCGGCCTCGGGCGGTTCGTAGAGGCGGGGTTCAGCCTCCCAATCGTGGTATTAATCCTTGTCGATTTTCACGTCCACTTTCACGTTCTTGGGGTTGAGCCGCTTCTCGATGAGTTTGCCGTTTTCATCCGACAAGCGAATGAGGACATCCTCGTAGAGGATGCGGCTGCCATCGCTGGGCTTAGGCGCAGCCGAGGTCGGCGGCTTGGTTTGGGGGACAATAAACAGTTCGATAACGCCTTCATTGACCTTGGGTTGGTCCTCTTTGGGCGCCATCACTGCTTTGATATGCATGGTTCGTTTTTCGCCACCTTCCGTGGATTGCACCGTGATCACCGTCGGTTTGCCGAAGACAACTCTCTCATCGCCGAGTTCGATCCAATCCGAGGTAATGAAAGCCTTAATCGGGCCTGTTGAGTCGCCGTCCGCATGAGTCGTGACAAGCCATTTGATCCTGTCATGCCCCTTGACCGCGGTTGCGCTTTGCTGGTTCATGATCACATTTCCCACGATTGTAATGGGTGCATCCTGGGCTTTGCGGTTGGCTGCCGCTGTGATCGAAACAGTTCCGCCCGGCTCCGTCGGGACGACTCTCACGGTGGGAACCATGTCGAGAAGCAAGACGCCTGATTCATCCTTGGTTTCGCGCAAACGCGTTTCCAACAGGATGGTCCCCTTGTCCTCCTGGTCCGCTTCGTCGAGTTCCTTCTTCAGTTCATTGATCAGTTTTTGAATGCGGGCTTGACGTTCTTTTTTCCGTTGGGCCTGTTCATCATCAGCCTTGGCCAGACCCGGAGCAATCGGCAAAAGGCACGCCGCCACGAGCAGGATGGCCAAGCGCATCGACCAGCTCAGTCGGCGGGGCAAGGAATTGGCTAGGATCATCTCAAATCGGCTCCTCAACACGTTGACCTGGCCAAACCCGCTTGCCGCCACGGGCAAGTGTCGTCGCGATTCGGCCAGAAAATCCACGGTTTCAAGCAGGGCCGAGGCATAAGAGCGGGACCGATCCGGATATTCACCCAGCACCCATGCGTCGCAGCATTGCTCCTCCGCGTGCTGCAACCGGTTGCGCGCTAACCAGGCACACGGGTGCCACCAGAACAATCCCAGCACCAGCGCTTCGAGCAGCCGGAACCAGTGGTCTTTTCTCTGTAAATGGGCCAACTCATGGGCCAGCAGGGCTTCGCGCTGTTCCGCCGTAAGCAGCGCCAAGAGAGGCCGGGGAATCAGCAACACCCGATAGCCGGGGACCACCCACAGCAGCGGCGGCAAGGGCTGATCCGTCAGGCGCATCTCGGGGATCCGCTGAACGCCGAGGCGCTCCCCAAGCCGCTGCAGTTCGCGCTGCTGATCCGGGTCCGCCAAGGGGGCCAGCCGCAGAAAACGCTGAAAGCGCACTGACCGGGTCAAGCACAAACCAAACCAGGCAAGCGAACCGCAACCCCACAAGCCAAGCAGCGCCGGCATGGCCCAGCCGCGCCAATGCTCCACGTCCAGCCAAGACAGCCAAAAAGCACCCTGCTCCGCCGCGGCGGACGGTTCCGCGCTTTCGCTGGCGATCGAGGGAACAATACCAAGGCTTTGCAGAGCGATCAGCCGCTCTTGCCGTTCATCAATCCGTTCCGGCTCGGTCCATGGCGGCACGGGCAAGTCCAGGATCGGCGGCGTGAGGAATTTCAGAAGCACCAATGCCCATAAACCGTGATGCACGTGCGGATTCTTGAACACCCGGCACAGCAGCAGCACGATGGGCACCATGAGCACCACGAACAGAGCGTTGGCCAGGAGGTTCAACATCAGCGTGGACCCAATCATTGGCCTTTCCCCCTGGGTTGGTCATCGTGCTTTTGAATCATCTCCCTCAAGGCGGCCCGATCCGCCTTGCTCAGCTTGCTGTTCTGCACCAAATGCATCAACAGCGGCGTGAGCGAACCATCGCACAACTTCTCGGCGACGGTGCGCAAATTTTGATCGACCAGGTCGGCCCGCGTCAGGATCGCCGCGAAGCGATGGGCCGGCGTCGAACGGTCGCGGCGAACGGCCGCCTTGGCCTCCAGCCGCTCGAGCAGTTTTTGCACCGTGGCGTATTCCGACGTCGAGCCTTTGGGGTAGATGCGCTCGGTGATGTGGCGAATGGTCGATGCCCCATCATCCCAGAGGACTTGGAGTACGGCCAGTTCGGCTTCCGTGATGTGCGTGGGATGATCAGCCATGGGAGCTTCCTTGATGCACCTGCGAAACTATATCTCAGACACGCCGTCTTAGCCAAGAGTAAGACAACCTGACTGAGTTGTCAAGACCAATTATTCGAAATTCCCAGGAAGCGGTTCCATGGTTGACGCCGCAAGCCGGGGCCACTAGGATGGCGCTGTTCAATCCATGATTCACCCGGAAGAGGATCGAGGGAAGCAGCGTCCAGCGCTTTCTTGATCCCGCCTCGATGGCGATGGCGATCCCGCGGCAGGCCGGCGGCGAAAGCGGCCCCTGCTGGATCGAAGCCTTGGCGAGGATGACCCCCTTGGCGGCGCGCTTGTATCTTATCGATGCTCATTCGCTGATCTATCAGGTCTTTCACGCCGTTCCTCCCATGACCGGCCCCAAGGGGCAGCCCACGAACGCCGTTTTCGGCTTCGTCGGCGACGTGCTCCGGTTGTACGCCAAGCAGCCGGACTATCTGATTTGCGTCTTCGACCCGCCCGGCAAGACCTTTCGGGATGATCTGTACCCGGAATACAAGGCCCACCGCGAGCCGATGCCGGATGATTTGCGGCTGCAGCTTCCCCTGCTGCGGCAGGCGCTCGAGGCCATGCGCATTCCGATCATCGAAATTCCGGGGTTCGAAGCCGACGACGCCATCGCCACGATCGCCCGCGCGGCTGACCGCCAGGGGATCGAAGTGTTCATCTGCTCCTCAGACAAGGACCTCAGGCAGCTCATCACGAACCGGACCAGGCTTTACAACGTCCGCAAGGACCTGGTGATGGATGAGGCGGCCTTGCTTGCCGATTGGGGGGTGAAGCCGGATCAGGTGATCGACCTGCTGACGCTGACCGGCGACGCGGTGGACAACGTGCCCGGCGTGCCCGGCGTGGGGGTCAAGACGGCGGCCAAACTGCTAAACGAGCATGGCTCCTTGGAGCGACTCGCCGCGGCCTTGCCCGGATTGAAAAAAGGCAAACTCAAGGACAATCTGATCGCCCATCAGGAGCAATGGCCCAGGTCCAAGGAATTGGTGGCGCTGAAGGAGGACGTCCCCCTCGAGATGCGCTGGGAGGAATGGCGTCGAAAGCCGGTGGACGTGCCGGCCTTTCTTGCCGTCTGCCAGGAATGCGGCTTTCATCGCCATGCCCAGGAAGTGCGGCGCCTGGCTCAAGCGGAAGGATGGTCCGGAGCGGACGCGGCGGCTTCGACAGCTCCGGTGACGGGGTCAGCACGGTCACGGCCGCAGCGTCAGGAGGCCCCTTCACTCTTCGATGCTCCAACGCCGACCGCGGAGCCGCTGCAACCGCCAAGCTTGCCCGGCGATATGTGGCAAGCCCGTTATCAATTAGTGGACACACCGGCCAAGTTCAGCGCTTTTCTTACCCAGTTGCGGCAGCAGCGCCGGTTCGCCATCGATCTGGAAACGACCAGCCTCGACGCTCATCAGGCGGAGATCGTCGGGATCGCCATTTGTTGGCAAGCCGGGGAAGGTTATTACTTAGCCCTGCGCGGTCCAGAGGGACAACCGACGCTTCATCCCGAGGAGGCGCTCACAAAGCTGCGACCGCTCCTCGAGGACCCGGCCATCGCCAAGGTCAACCAAAACATCAAGTATGACTGGATGGTCTTCAAGGCGGCGGGCGTCGATTTGCAAGGCGTGGCCGGCGACTCGATGATCGCCAGCTATTTGCTCAACGCCGGCGAACGGCAGCACAATCTCGACGATCTGTCGATCCGTTATCTGAATCATCAGCCGATCGCCATCGAAACCCTGATCGGCAAGGGCAAGACCGCGCGCCGCATGGACGAGGTGGACACCGCCCAGGTAGCGGAGTATGCCGCCGAGGATGCCGACGTGGCCTGGCGATTATGCGAACGCTTGGAGCCGGACTTGGCGGAGCAGCAGTTGACCGAGCTGTACCGCGAGGTGGAGATTCCACTCATTCGCGTTCTCGGCGAGATGGAGTGGCTCGGCATCCGCTTGGACGTGCCCCTTCTCCAACAGTTATCGCAAGAATTCGCGGAGCAGATCGAAAAACTGCAGGATCAAATCCATCACCTGGCCGGCCATCCCTTCAACATCGATTCACCCAAGCAACTGCGGACGGTGCTCTTCGAAGAGATGGGGTTGCCCAAGCAGCGGAAGACGGCGGTCAGCGGCGACGCCAGCACGGCCCAGGAAGTGCTCGAGGATTTGGCCGCCGCGGGCCATGAGTTGCCCCGCTTGATCATGGCCTACCGCCAATTGGTCAAGCTCAAGGGCACTTATGTCGATGCCCTGCCGGAAATGGTCAACCCGAAAACCGGCCGGCTCCACTGCTCCTTCAATCAAGCCGTGGCGGCGACGGGCCGGCTCAGTTGCAGCGACCCCAACTTGCAAAACATCCCCATGCGAACGGAGCAGGGACAGCAAATCCGCAAGGCGTTCATCCCTGGCGCTTCCGACCAGGTGCTGCTCATGGCGGATTATTCGCAGATCGAGCTGCGCGTCCTGGCGCATTGTTCGGAAGACGCCGCCTTGATCCAAGCCTTCGCGGAGGATCAAGACATTCACAACCTCGTAGCGGCGCAGATTTTCGGCGTGGCCGTGGACCAGGTGACCCCCGCCCAGCGGCGCATGGCCAAGACGGTGAATTTTGGGGTGATCTACGGCTTGTCGGCGTTCGGCCTAGCCAAGCGATTGGGGATGAGTCAAGAGGAAGCTGCCGCCTTTATTGACGCCTACTTTGCCCGCTATCCTGGGGTGGCCGATTTTCAGGAAAAGACGCTGGACGAAACCAGAGAAAAAGGATACGTTACTACCATCCTGGGACGCCGTCGTTCGATCCAAGGCGTCCGCCCGCGCTCATCGCATCGACATCGCAATCAACCAGAACGAGAAGCGCTGAATACGGTGATCCAAGGCTCGGCCGCGGATTTGATGAAAAAGGCCATGCTGCATGTCGAGCGGCGCTTGCGGCAGGAGCAACTGCCCGCCGCCATGCTGCTGCAGATTCATGATGAATTGGTCCTGGAAGTGCGTCAGGACGCGGCGGCAACAGTGGCCCGAATGGTGGAGCAAGAGATGCAAACGGCCCTTGCCCTCCGCGTTCCTTTAAAAGTGGATCTGGCGGCGGGCCCGAATTGGCTGGAAGGGTCGCCCCTTTAAGCCAAAGGAAAAGCCGCACATGGCTGCCCCTGCTTCCCGTTTGACCAAGAAACCGATCTTGGGTTTGGTAGGCGGGGTGGGCTGCGGCAAAAGCACCGTGGCGGGATTGCTGCGCGAACTGGGCGGCGGCGTTGTGGCGGGTGATCCCGCCGGCCATGAAGCCCTTCGGCAACCCGAACTCCGCGGGCAAGTGGTCGCACGCTGGGGACAAGGCCTTTTGAACGAAACCGGGGAAATCGATCGATCCAAGTTGGGGCGGATTGTTTTCGCCCAGCCCGAGGAGCGCCGCCATCTCGAGCAGATCGTGTTTCCCTGGATCAGGCAGCGGCTCCGCGAGGAATTGGAGCGGGTGGACGCGGAAACACCATCGCGCTTCATCGTCCTGGACGCCGCGGTGATGCTCGAGGCGGGATGGGATGCCGTGTGCGACCGCATCCTGTTCATCGACGTGCCCGAGGCGGTCCGCTGGCAGCGCGTCGCCCGGCAGCGTGATTGGTCCGCCGAGGAGGTTCGCGGCCGCGAAGCGGCCCAATGGTCTCTGGAGCAGAAGCGCGCCTTGGCCGACGCCGTCGTGGACAATGGCGGTTCCGAAGCCCAGACGCGAGCCCAACTCGAGCAGGTGCTGCAACGTTTCGATCAGGAAGGTTGGATCAAGGAACGGCCCAGCGGCTGACGATTCCGACCGATTTTCAGCGTCAACGGAAGATGACCCGGATAGAATGGTATCAACGCATAACTGGATTTCATCCCCTCATACGCCGCGGTGGTTCCCATCCATCGTGCCATCCGCTGCCGACCTGGCAGCCAACGCCGAGGTAGTCTGCATTCAAGTCTCACTTCGCCGTTGCCAAGGAGTGTCTCCCCATGCCAGAACCCCGAAGCCGTCGTGAAAGCACGCCTCGCCGAACGCCCCGCACGAGGCCCATTGCTCCTCCCCCCATGGACCTGGATGAAGAGCTGCGCGGCCCGGACGATGACCGCATCGAAAGCTTGCCGCCGGTAAAGCGGGAGCGTGAAGCCCCCACTCGCGGCCCTTTAGCGGAGCGGCCGCTGATGGACGACCTGGAGGAAGAGGCGCCGCCGCCCGCTCCGGAAGCCGACGCCGCCGGCCTGGAAGGGCCTGGCTCCGTTCGCAGCGGCGACGAACAGGATGGCCCCCCGGATGAAACCAATGCCCGCTACGAGGAAGTCAAGCGCGGCACCATGTACATCACTGAACTGCAGCAGATGACCATGCAGCAGCTTCTTAAGATCGCCAAGGAAGAGAACATCCAGGACGTCGCCGGGCTGAAGAAGCAGGACTTGATTTTCAAGATCCTCAAGGAGCGCACCAAGCAGAATGGCCTGATGTTCGGCGAAGGCACGCTGGAAATCCTGCCCGACGGGTTCGGCTTTCTGCGCAGCCCCGATTACAACTATCTCCCCTGCCCCGACGACATTTACATCTCGCCGAGCCAAATCCGCCGCTTCGGCCTGCGCACGGGCACGATCGTCGCCGGCCAGATTAGACCGCCCAAGGAGAACGAACGGTATTTCGCCCTGTTGCGGGTCGAGGCAATCAACTACGCCGACCCCGAACTGCTTCCGCAGAAGGTGGTCTTCGACGACTTGACGCCCTTGCACCCCAATAAGCGGCTCCGGCTCGAAACCGCCGCCGATGAGGTCAGCATGCGGGTGGTCGACCTGGTCGCTCCCATCGGCAAAGGGCAGCGCGGCCTCATCGTCGCTCCCCCCCGCACGGGCAAGACCGTCCTGTTGCAGAAAATCGCCAACAGCGTCCTCAAGAACCACCCGGAATGTTATGTCATCGTGCTGCTCATCGATGAACGGCCCGAGGAAGTGACCGACATGGAGCGGAGCGTCAAGGGCGTCCGCTGCGAGGTCGTCAGTTCGACGTTCGATGAGCCGCCCGCGCGGCACATCCAAATCTGCGAGATGGTCATCGAGAAGGCCAAGCGGCTCGTCGAATACGGCCAGGACGTGGTCATTCTGCTCGACTCGATCACCCGCATGGCCCGAGCCTACAACACCGAGGTTCCCCACTCCGGGAAAATCCTCACCGGCGGCGTCGATGCCAACGCCCTGCAAAAGCCGAAGCGCTTCTTCGGTGCGGCCCGCAACATCGAGGAGGGCGGCAGCCTCACCATCCTCGCCACCGCCCTCATCGACACCGGCAGCAAGATGGACGAGGTCATCTTCGAGGAGTTTAAGGGCACGGGCAACATGGAACTGCACCTCGACCGCCGGCTCGTCGACAAACGCGTTTGGCCGGCCATCGATGTCAACCGTTCCGGCACCCGCAAGGAAGAACTCCTGCTCGACGCCAACGAAATTCGCTTCATTACCATCCTGCGGAAGGTCCTCAGCGACATGAACCCCGTCGAGGCCATGGAGCTGCTCACCAACCGCATGGCCCGGACCAAATCCAACACGGAACTGATGCAGACGATGAACCTGGCCTAGTCGAGTTGATGGTCAAAGGGCTGCAGCGCCGCACGGGCGGCAGCCCTTTCCCCTCGCTTGACCTTGGCTGCGAGAAGACCACCGCATGAGCCTGCAAAAACCCGGACCGACGCCGCCGCCTCCGACCGGCACGGCCCGACTCGCCATCGTCGCCAGCCGCTTCAATCAAGCCATCGTGGATCGGCTGGTGGCTGGGGCGGAGACAGCCTTCCAAGAAGCGGGGCTGCATCCGGAGCAACATGCCACCTTCTGGGTCCCCGGCGCCTTCGAACTGCCCCTGGCCGCGCAATGGCTGGCCAACACCGGGCGCTGGGACGCCATCTTGTGCCTGGGCTGCGTCATCCGTGGCGACACGGATCATTACGACTACGTCTGCGATGCCGCCACCCGGGGCATTCTGCAGGTGAGTCTGGCCGCACAATTGCCCGTCCTCTTTGGCGTGCTCACCTGCGACAACGAACAACAAGCCCTCGACCGCGCGGGCGGGACGCATGGCAACAAGGGAGCCGACGCTGCCCAGGCCGCCTTGGCGATGGTCCGCCTCCGCCAGCAACTCGCCGCCCCCGACGGCCCCGCCGATCCATACAATGAAAAGGGATGACCGTTTCGCGGTCGTTTGGGCCTGATGTTAATTCCTTGTGTGAGCGCCATGGTCAGACGATCCCGCGGCCGTGAAGTCGTGCTGCAACTGCTCTACCAGTCCGATCAAAACCCCGGCTTCTCCAACGATGATGCCTTGCAGTTCCTCAAGCGGCGGCTGCAGAATCCCGACCTGGAAGCCTGGGCGGGCGATCTGTATTGGGGCACGATGAAGCATCGCGCTCAGATCGATCAAATGCTCGCCGAGGTGGCCGAGAATTGGAGCGTCGCCCGCATGGCCGTGGTCGATCGCAATATTCTCCGGCTGGCCGCCTTCGAATTGCTGCATCAAGCCGAAACCCCCGCCAAGGTCGTCATCGATGAGGCCGTGGAACTGGCCAAGCGCTATGGCAGCGTCGATTCCTCGGCCTTCGTCAATGGCATCCTCGACCGGTTGGCCAATCAGCGCGGCGCCATCGAACCGCCCGCGCCGGAGGTCGAGCCGAACGCCTGAGCCCTTTCTCCTTGGCCTCTCCGCGAACCCAATCAGGTGGAACCATGGGATTCTTTAGCAAAATTAAAAGCGCGCTCGCCAAGACGCGCGAAGCCTTCAGCGGCATCGCCACCCTCTTCGGCTTGAAGGGGCGGGTCGATCAAGCCTTCTTGAAGCAGCTCGAGGAAAAGCTCTACCTCGCCGACGTCGGCCCCGCCACGGCCCCCATCGTCGAGCGGGTCCGCCAGGCCTTCCTCGACAAGGAAATCACCGGCGAGGTGATGCAGTTCGTGAAGCAGGAGATCCTCAACTTGTTCGCCGGGTTGGACGCCCAGCCGCATTTCGCCGCCTCCGGGCCGACGGTGCTGATGATCGCGGGCGTGAACGGCTCGGGCAAGACGACCACCATCGCCAAGCTCGCCCATCGCTTTCAGCAAGAAGGGCGGCGGGTGATCCTGGCCGCCTGCGACACCTTCCGGGCCGCCGCCGTCGAGCAGCTCACGATCTGGAGCCAGCGTTTGCAGTGCGACATCGTCAAGGGGCAGTCCGGCAGCGACCCCGCCAGCGTCGCCCATGACGCCGTCACCGCCGCCCTGGCCCGCAAGGCCGACGTCCTCATCATCGACACCGCCGGCCGGCTCCATACCCAGGATCACCTGATGCGGGAATTGGACAAGATTCGCCGCGTCGTGAAACGGCAAATCCCGGACGCTCCCCACGAGACCCTCCTCATCCTCGACGCCACCACGGGCCAAAACGCCATCCAGCAGGCCATGCAGTTCAAGAAGGTCGTCGAATGCACGGGCATCGTCCTGACCAAGCTGGACGGCACCGCCAAGGGCGGCGCCATCCTCTCGATCAAACAGAAACTCGGCCTGCCGGTCAAATTCGTCGGCGTCGGGGAAAAGATCGAGGATTTGGAAACCTTCGACGCCAACAGCTACGTCGACGCCTTGTTCACGTCTTGATTGGGCTGCCGGTTCTTTCCCGGAAAACGCCAGCCGAGCAGCTTGCCCAGGAGCAGAAGGCCAAGGCAACTGCAAACCGCATAGACAATAAACCACCCCCAGGGCCAGGGCGGCGGAAACCGCCAGATTTCGATGACACTATCTTTCTGCCTTCGATAATACAGCAATCCTCCCTCTTCTTGATGAAAGGCAAAGGACTGTATCGGACTGAACCGGGAAGGCAGTAAGCGCTCAATCGTTGCATTATTTTTTTGGATTGTTAGGATCAGCCATCTTTGGTCAGTCGTTCTCCCTCGAAGCTTGATCAATAAGTTGGTCAGCCAGCTCCATTTCGGATCTGTGAATTCGTTGATGAACTGTTCATTGATGGCCTGCCAGCGAGGAAGTGGTTTGCTTGCATCGACCTCGCCCATATTCTTGAAGGCGGCGGAATCGCGCCATTTCCATTCCAGCATGGATGGGCGCGGTTTATTCTTATGCTTTCGAAGTATGCATAGACGGTCCTCTTTGAAAAAAAGATGATCCATGCTATACCAGACAATTGGTTCGGATTCAAATTGTTTTCCCTCGTCCAGGTCAATCAAGCGGAATGGGCCTTTGTCGCTCATATTAGCCCAGACAACGTTCCGCATGTTTTCACTCCAGTATGCAACAATGAATTTGCCTGTTTCAGGTGTTGGTTCTCGAAAGAGTAGTTGGCCCGTGCTCGTCGAATAGATGGCGACGTAGGATGATATGCTGGATTCATTTTTGCTTCGATAATGGAGCAAGGCTTGTTCCCCATCTGGGGATGATCGTACACAACAGGAGGGGTTAAGCAAACCTGGCATTTCAATCATCGAAATACGAAAAAGCTCTCTCACCTCTCCGGTTGCGAAACTTCTTCTGCGAAGAATCGCCGTGGCAGTTTGCCCATCCAAGCAATGAAACGTGAGATAACAAACATCGAGGTTGCTGGTCATCCAAGGATATGTGAAGCCAGCATGATCATGGGAATCCGACCAAAGGATCGTTTTCGTTTCCAAATCATATAAGATGGGACCGCTCTGATTTAGATTCATATTTTCTTTCATGGGTTGAATATCCGTGAGCAGTAAGTACCGGTCATTCGCGGACAGCATGCAAGCTAATGCCTTGGTGTTGACTTCAATCAATTCGGTCGGTTCAGGCGGCAAGTGCCAAGTTAATATCCAGCCGATCGCGCCGCTGAGCAGCAGTAGGATGATGAGCTTCGCCGAAGGTCTACGCATGGGCGGCCTCCGGGTCAGGCGGCGAGAGTGACAGCGCTTCTTTCACCACGGCCTGCACCTTTTGCCTTCCCGGAAAACGCCAGGCGAGCAGCTTGCCCAGGAGCAGAAGGCAGGCCAGAATGTGCTTGCGGACCATGGCATGCTTCCCGGAATGGAACAAAGCAACCCGTCGTTGATCGCTTCGCCCAGTCTAAACCGTGGCAACGTTCGACTCAAGGAATTCCCGCTTTGGCAATGGCCAGGGCAATCGCTCGCCTCCGCACCACACTTAATTCCATGCTGCACAAAGCTTAAGTTGGGTTGGTCCACTGACTCATCATGCCGATGCGAATCGTGGGGAGAAGCAGCGGCGATTATTGCCGCATAGCCTTGCAAGACAACACTTTATGGAAAGAAACCCAGGCCAGGGCTGCTATTGATCGTTTCCCGCTCCCACGCTATAGACTCAGCCTCGGTCAAGTGAATTTCCCCCAGCCTTCGGCAGAGGGCTTTGATCCTGATGGTTCGTTGGCGTCCCTTGTGCTCGCTCCCCTGGTTCGCGATGCTGCTGGCATTGTGCAGCGCCTTCGTTTCCGCGTGCAGTTCGGCACCGAACCGCCGCGGATCGGCAAACGAACCAGAGGACCTTTACGCTCCTCTTCCCCAACCGTCCATTGACGCCGCCTATTTGCCGCCAGAGCCGATGTCGCGGCCGATGGCGCGGGTGGATGAGGACCCGCAGGGCACAACCTCTTCCAACGCGGACCATGTGGTCTCGATGCAGCGGCCCGAACCGCCGTTGCTCCTCAAGAACGAAACCAGCGCGCCGCTCATGGAAACGGAGCCTGTCCCGCCTGTATTTCCCCCCGAACCGCTGTGGACCGAACTGAAGCCGACGAGCGCCGTCATCGAACAGGAATTGCCCCTGGCCGCAATGACCGCGCCTCCGCCTCGGCCCATGACGTTGGCCCTCAATGCGTTCCTCGAACATCGGCCTGAACAAGCCATCAAGCATTTACAAGGCTACAGCCCCGCCGATCAGGAATTCGTCCTGCGGCTCTTGCCGATTCTCAGCGACATTGATCATGCGGGTTTGCTGACCACCGCCCCCAACCCGGAGCGCTTGCAAGCAGTCCTCGAAGGATTGCAATCGCTGGTGAATGACCTGCGCAAGCAAGCGCCGCTGCGAATCGAAAAGCTGACCTTTTGCCGCCATCGCGAGATTTTGGCCTATGGCCAATTCAAGCCTCGGCCCGCCGAGCCATTTCGGCCGGGCGAATCGGCGTGGCTGTACGCGGAGCTGAAGAATCTCGTCGATCGGGGCCGGCCCCAGGATCAGTTTGCCGTGCGGCTCCGAAGCGAGGTTTCTATTCATGGGGTGGATGGCCAGCTCGTGGGCCAAATGGTTCGGATCGACAGCGAGCCAAACTTCAGCCGATCGCCCCGCCAGGACTTCTTTGTTCGCATCAGCTTCCATGTCCCGGCAACGATCAGCCAAGGCTGGTACAGCGTCCGCGTCCGGATCATCGACTTGGACACCGGCCGCGCGGCCGACGCCCATCTCCCGCTGCAAGTGGTCATTCCATAAAACCACGTTAGCCGGCTGGATTCGACCAGAGGTCGGGGCTTTGCCGATTGTGCACGTTCGCGGCGGTCCCGGCGGGGCATTTTCTTGCTTACCTTGACCAGCGTATGGTTTATCATGATAGAATGAATATCCTGCGCGGGGCATGGGGGTGACTCGCCTCCGTCCCGGGCATCGCATCTTGCAGCACAACGAACCGCCATAGGGAGGTGCCATCCATGGCCTCGGCCGACGTGGTCTCTACGACAGCCAATCCGGAAACAACCGCCGATGCAACCGCGATGAACGACGCAACGTCGCCCTTTGTTCCCGCGGAAGCGACCCCCGCCAGCCAGGTGAACAACGCCAATGGCGCCGGCTCGACGCCGCCGCCTGTCGAGGTGAAAAAAGAGCCGGACGTGGACAAGCTCTTTCGCATGGTCATGAAATATGAAGGCTCCGACTTGCACCTGAAGGTCGGCTTGCCGCCGATGATGCGGCTGCGCGGCGTCATTCGCCGCATGGAGATGCGCCCGCTGACGCAGGACGACATGGAGCGGCTCTTCTTCCCGGTGATGAAGGAGCATTACAAGAAGATTCTGGCGGACACGGGCGGCTCCGATTTCGCCCACATCGTGGGGGATGATGAATGCCGCTTCCGCGTCAACCTCTTCTATCAGCGCGGCAAGCTGAGCTGCGTGGCCCGGCGCGTCAGCAACAAGATTCCCACGTTTGAAAAACTCGGCCTGCGCATTCCGGACCATGACAAGATTCGCAAGCCCGGCGAGCCCACCGTCTTCGAAAAAATGTGCATGCTGGACCAAGGCATGATCCTGCTGGCGGGCGTGACCGGGTCGGGCAAGAGCACGACCATCGCCGCCATGCTCGACTACATCAATGCCCGCGAACCGGTCAACATCGTCACCATCGAGGATCCCATCGAATACCTGTTCACGGACAAGAAAGCCGTCATCCACCAGCGCGAGGTCGGGTTGGACGTTGTCAATTGGCCGACGGCCCTCAAGCACGCCGTCCGGCAAGACCCTGATATCATCCTGGTCGGCGAAATGCGCGACCGGGACACCTTTGAAGCCGGCATCAACGCCGCCGAGACGGGCCACCTCGTTTTCGGCACGATCCACGCTTCGTCCGGCCCCTCGACGATCGGTCGTATTCTCGACTTGTTCCCCGCCGACATGCACCATGCCATCCGGCAAGCCTTGGTGTTTAACCTGAAGGCGGTCATTTGCCAGAAGCTGCTCCCCTCCATACATCCGGGCAAGCAGCGGGTGCCGACGATCGAGGTCATGCTGGTCAACCCGATCATCAAGGAATTGCTGATCAAGGAAGAGGATAAGAAGATCGCCGACGCCATCCGCATCTGTTCGCAGGAAGGCATGGTCGAGTTCAACGATCACTTGCGGCAACTCGTGGAGAATAACGAAATCACCCGCGAGACGGCCCTGGAAGTGGCCCCGAACCCCGAAGCCCTCAAGATGGCCTTGAAGGGCATCAAGGTCATGCAGGCCGGGTTCGTTTCGTAATCCGTTGGGGTATTCAAGACCGCCGTGAGTCGATCGGTAAACTTCTAAACCACGGGTGGTTATGGCCGTCCGTGGTTTAACTTGGCCATGGCTGAAAGGAAGTCTCCATGTCAACCGGGACGCGCTTGCCCGTGAAACTGCATCGCAAGGTATGCCTCATCCAGACGGAAGACAGCGTGCTCGCCCAGGAACTGTTGGCGCGCAAGAAGCTGGCGGATGACGTAATCGGTCGTTTGGCGGATCGCATCTTGCTGGTCCGTCCCGGACGCGTCGAGGCGGTCGTGGAAGAGCTGCAACGAATGGGGCACACTCCCCGGGTGGTGTGAAGTCCGACTGGTTTCGATGCGTTTATCTTCCAGCCTTTGGCGCCGAGGCGAGCTGTCTTGCTCCGGTGTGTTTTCGCTTCGATCAACGCTTATCGTCAGCGTGCGGTCTCCAAGTTGGATTCGAACCTGGGCGCCAATGGCGGCCCGATTGACCTGGCCGCCTCCTTGAAGGCGAACCTTCAGCCAACCGTCGTTGTCGTAGTCTCCCCACGCTGCTGGTCCGCCGCTCATGCCCTTGAGGCCCGCTGCCTGGGTGACGTCAACGAACTCAATCTGTGCCGGATCGTCATCCGCCCCCTGGAGTTGCCAGGAGACCAAACTCTCTGGTTGAAGGACGAAGTGCAAGGCCATGCCCCAACGGTCAGCCATTGCCATCGTGTTCCACCGAGATTCAGGTTGATAGCAGGTTGCTTTTCAGCAAGCGACCAAAGAGTTAATGGACACCGCGCACGAAGTACTGTCCCGTCGATTTGGCAACGAAGCTAATGCGCCCATGATCTTGAAGAGGATCGATAGACCCTAGCGCGAGAGTAAATTCAAACATGCGTTACTGAATAATGCGTTTACCGTTAAACGACCGACCACGGGTGCGTTTCCTTTTAGCAGCCATGAAAATGGCCACACCGCTCAGTCCAGCAAGCATGATGACCGAAGGCTCAGGCACAATGGACAACGTAACGGAAAAATTGACACCGTTATAGTCTCCATTGGTGGAAGTTGATGTCTGCTGAAACGATAATTCAATCACATCTCCAGCACCCACCATAATGTTATCCAGTGCACCACCTGTGCCGGAATCGAGATTGAATGGGTTGGCACGGTTATATGGATCACCAGAGAAGAGATTACCTGAAGAAAGCAGATTGCCATTAAGGCGCAAGTTCCAGGTGTTGGAACGGCCAATGTCGCGTATCATCCATACACCTCCATTGATGTCAATGGTTCCGGCGAATGGACTGGTCCAAATGGCGTTGACCAAAGGTGACGATCCGTTGGAGCTGTGATTGACAATATCACCAACTTGCACATCAAAACCGGCTGTGGATTGAACCTGCATCCACACGGCAGGAAAACCCCCTAACCAAGCGGGCTGAGACGTGAAGTCTGAAGACCATGTACCACTGGTCATCACGGACGTACCTTGCCGCAAGGACCAGACTCCATTGGGGTTGGATGAATTGCTCCAGTCTGTTTGCAAGTCATAGGTGATCTGTGCAAATCCGACCGAAGGTAGAAGCGCCATCACACAATTTATGAGAATGAACTTAACTGTGGCTTTATACATTGCTCCATCTCCACCGCGATACAGCCAACCAAGCTATCGATAAAGTAACTTGCTCTGCCTTAAATGTAAAGAAATTTTTTTAATGTTTGGAATCAGTCATCAGGCGTGTAAATAGCTGTGTTTACGAAATCAGACATGGTCCATGTTCAATCAATAGCTCCGAAGACCAGCCAAGCACTAAACTAGGAAATGGCACAAAAACGTGTTCGCCACGGGATGCGATACTCAAGTCGCAACTGAACCATCGACATGGATGTCCTTTCACGATGGCATGCCTGAAGGTTCTGTGCCAAAAGGCAATCGGAACTTCAGCCCAGAACTGAATGAATCTGGGATTCGTTTAGCCAACGGAGAACCATTGGAGTATAGTCGCGTTTATGGAACCTCTTCAGTTGATGAAGTATTGGAAAGGCTTGGCGAAAACAAACAGCATCGATAATTACCTTATTGGCTACTCACGCCAACAAAGAGTATTGGTCCTCGTATGTCAAGCTTAATGCCACGAGGTAGGACAGTTTGAAACCCCAGATTTGAACGTGAAGACATGCACTACGCCCGACTGAGATCGGAGATAATGGCAAAGGACCTGCACACGTTAATGCTGCCTGAAGAAGCGATCAACTTCGTCGGGTTTTACAACTTTGTCTAGCGCCCGGGAATCAACAATCCAGGGTTAATACCCTAATTGAACTTCATGCGCCGCTGGAATAACAATGTAGTCCCCAAATGGCTTTATAACATTACCCAAGAGATAACAAACTGTGTGTACCATACTCAAACTCTTGCAACTCAAACAAGAACAATGGATTCGTTTGAGGGCCGGCGGCATGGCCCTCCTTTTGGCCTGCCTGTGCGCCGCCCCCATGCCGGCACAGGACAAGCAGGATAAAAGTGCGTTTGCACGTTGGGAAGCCGACGTGGCGGCTTTCGAAAAGCAGGACCTAGCAAACCCGCCACCCAAACAGGCCATCCTCTTCGTCGGGGGTTCGAGCATCCGCCTTTGGGACCTGCCCAGTTCGTTCCCCGGCCTGGAGGTCATCAATCGGGGTTTTGGCGGATCCCAAATCGCGGACTCGGCCCACTTCGCGGATCGGCTCATCCTCAAACATCAGCCGCGTCTGGTGGTTGTCTATGCGGGCGATAACGACCTGGCGGCAGGCAAAGAACCGATGCAGTTGCAGGCGGACTTTCAGGCGCTGGTGGCGGCCATTCACAAGCAATTGCCCAAGACCCGGATCGCTTTCATCGCCATCAAGCCGAGCTTGGATCGTTGGCACCTGTTTGCCAAACAGCAGAAGGCCAACGCCCTTATCGAAGCCTATTGCAAGAAGGATGAACGGCTCTCGTTCATCGACGTGGTTAAGCCCATGCTGGGGGAAGATGGCAAACCGCGGCCGGAACTGTTCGTCATGGACGGCTTGCACCTGAACCCCAAGGGCTACGCCTTATGGACCGCTCTGGTGAAACCGTTTTTGAGGTAAACATTGATGCATCTGGCCAGACGACTTGGAGGTGGCTCATCAGCGAGGTCGGGAAACCGCCGTCGAACGCGAGGAAGAATCACGGCACAAAGAAGCACATAACCCCTGCATGGCGAGGACCGCCATCGCACACCGTGCACGACGGGGAGATACCCGTGGCTTAGTGAGCATTTCTCTTGTGTTTGGGCAAAAACAGACAGCTCCCCCCATGAGCGTTGAAGGCAGCGATGATGGCTAATGGCACATGAAACGATTCGTCCATCCTTCCCCGTTATGATCGCTATCACCCCTACGGTCCATGCGAAGGGTATGGAGGAAACTTGTAAATCCTTGCCCGAGGGGGTGCTTTTTAGGTTAAAATAAGGGGGATGCCGTATTTTTGATTCGCCCCTTCGTTAGCCTGGGTGAGGCCAAATCACGATGAGCACCTCCATCACTGCTGAACCACAAGCTCAAGCCGCGGAACCGCGCAAGCCCCTGCCTGCGGAAGTCAACCAGCTTCTCGGAGCAGGCTGGATGGCCTACGGCTTTGCCGCCTTGATGCTGGTCGTATTGTGGCCCGCGATCACGGGAAGTTGGCCCTCGGGCATCAGCCATTTCCTCCTCTTTGCCATCGTGGCGGGGGGAGCCGTGGTGGGTTGCTTTGTTTCCTACAAAGTGTCCAAGGCCGACCCGAGCATCATCGCCATCGGCAAATGGTCGCTTGTCTTGGGTCTTGTGGGCGGATTGGTGTTTTTGGTCATTGTGCTCATCGCCAAGTTTCAGGAGCCAGCGGGTCCAACCGTCATGGGCGTGGCCTCGCCCCACTTTTTTGGTCCATCGCCGATCCTCAGCAGCAGCCTGATCGCCATTGGCGCCATCCTGCCCATCTTCTTTGCCTTGATGGCGTTGTCGATGATTAACCGTCAGGAGATCAGAGACCACTTCTTCCCGCCGGAGCCTGAAGAGGTGCAAACCTTGGAGACCGAACCCGTGGTCGTGGAACGCGATGAAGTGGAAGCCATGCTGGAAGATCACGAGGCGGCCCTGGCTGAAGCCGCGGACGAAGTCGAGGTTGCCGAGGAAGAGGTCGCCGTCGCAGAGGAGGACAAGGGCAAGCCGCACGTTCCGGGCGACATCGACGAACCGCTGGCCATGGGTGATCTCGAACTCTTCGCCGATGAGGAAAAGACGGACCCAGAGAAAACCGATTGATCGATGGGTTCGATCAAACTCAAGCATTCAAACGCGGGTCATGCCACCCGCGTTTTCTTTTGGGCCTGATCGATGGACCGCATTACAATGGCTCCATGACCGCCCTTCGCCATGCTTCGCCCGCCGAGGTTCGCCAGGCCATCCGCGCACGGCAATGGACCGGCCCCACGCCCGGCTTGGCTCTTGGCTACGTTCAGGCTAACCTGGTCATTCTTCCACGTGATTGGGCGTTTGACTTTCTTTTGTTCTGTCATCGCAATCCCCGGCCTTGCCCGCTGCTGGACGTGACCGATCCGGGGTCGCCCCATCCATGGAACGTCGCGCCCGATGCGGACCTCCGCACCGATGTCCCTTTGTATCTGCTCTTCGAGCATGGACATGTCCAAGCGGAATTGACCGACCTGAAGGATTGTTGGCGGGACGATTTCGTCGCCTTTCTTTTGGGTTGTTCGTTCACCTTCGAAAAGGCCTTGCTCGATGCCGGGCTTCCCGTGCGGCATCTGGAGTGTGGACGAAACGTACCCATGTTTCGCACGAATCAGCCTTGCACACCGGCGGGACGGTTTCGGGGCAACCTGGTCGTATCCATGCGTCCCATGACTCCTGATCAAGCCCAACGGGCGGCGACGCTGTGCGCCCCTTTCCGTCTGGCCCATGGCGCCCCCGTCCAAATCGGCGCCCCTGAATCCTTGGGCATTCATGATCTGCAGCGGCCTGACTTCGGCGACGCCGTGCCCATCCAGCCCGGAGAAATTCCCGTCTTCTGGGCTTGCGGCGTCACGCCGCAAGAAGCCATCCGCCATGCGCAACCACCCCTGGCTATCACCCACGCCCCCGGCCACATGTTCATCACGGATTGGCGCGATGACGAACTGCTGGCCAAATAAAAAACCCATGCCCGCGCGACTGCGGCGGACATGGGTTTGGTCTGTGGTTTATCCATGAATGCAGGGATGCTTTGACTTAACCGTCTACCTTTTTCTTCAGGTCTGCGGGTAGGTCGAAGCGATCCGCGGGCAGTTTGACATTATGCTCGATCTTATCCACGGTAATCGTGATTTCTTGACTGAGCTGCTTCAGCTTGACCTCATGAGGCACCAGCACGCCATCCACCTTGCGGTATTGATCGAGATAGCTTTCGGTCGGCACATCCATCCGCGACGTTTTGACCGTGGTCTTCCAGAGCAGCAACAGCCCGGTGGCTTTTTCGAAGAATTTCTCGTGCTTGGAGCCGTCTTGGGTTTCGAGTTCGAGCTTGTAGCAGAGCTTGCCATTGACCTCTTCGGTGCCGACGCATTTGTAGGTCTTGTACATCTTGCGCCAATGGACGTCGCCATTGAAAAGGGCATTGGCCAGGTGATGCTCCTTCTCCTGGCCTGTATGAAGCCGCGTGCCTTCAAAGGGATTGCGTTCCCAACTATTATTGCCATCGCAGCCATGTTCCATCGTGCCCAGACCTTGAATTTCAATGGCCGTGTAATTTTTGTTGGGCGCTGCTTCGTAAATCGTGGCCTTGCCGGAGAGTTTGATGGCCGCAATTTGAACGATGCCATGGGTCACGCGATTCGTCAGTTTTTCATGGGCCGCCTTGCCTCCCGTGGCTTCGACGTAGCGGTCGAGCACGCTCTCGGCCGAGGGCAAATCCTCGCCCTGGCACCAAGGCGGCATAGCCAGCAGTAATGAATACACCATGGCGGCCAGGCAGCACTGTCGGAGATCGTTCATCAGGCAAACTCCTATTTCACGGGGTAGAGGCAGCGGGTCAAACCATGAGCCAGGCGGCGTTTCGAACGCAACCGCATTATTTCTTCGCTTGTTCCTTGATCCAATCCAGCGCCGCTTCGATGACCGGGTCGCGCCCTTGCAGCAAGGTGGCACGGTCAAGCTTCACTTCCTGGTCGGGAATGACGCCGCGCCCTTCCAGGGCGGCTCCCCGAAAGGAGATGTAATTGGCGAAGGCGTATTGGAAACCGTCGCCATTGGGCAGCTTGGTGATCACCGAAGGCAGGGCAGCCCCCATGGTGGTGGTGCCGAAGACGCGCGCCCGGCCAAGGTCCTGCAGGCCGCCAGCGAGAATTTCGGACGTGGAAGCCGACTCCGCATCGACAAGGATCGCCAAGGGGCCTTGGTAGCTGGGCGTCCGCGGATTGAGGATGAAGTGCATCGTGCCGTCGCGGGTGTACATGGTGCCGAGCTTCATGTCGTCCTTTTGAGCAAACCAGCCGCCAATGCCGACGGCCATGAAGCCGATCCCTCCGGGGTTGCCGCGCAGATCGAGGATGAAGCCTTTGGCCTCCTGATTTTCCTTGATCAATTTTTCCAGTTGCGGCATGACCGACAGCGGATCGAAAAAGGTATTCAGCGAAGCGTAGACCACGTTGGGTTCCAAGACTTTGGCTTCAAAGCGGACATGGATCGTGGGCATGTGGCCAAATTGGGCCTTTTTGCCGCGCGGCGCCACTCGTTCCAGCTCGACTTTGACTTCTTCGTCGGCGCCATTGCGGAAGACCAAATTGGCCTTGGAACCGACGCTGCCCTCGAGCCGATTGGCTACCACCCGATATTGGATGTAGCCCAGATGGGAGATTCGCTTCGACTTGCCGATGCGTTCGATCAGGGGAGCGATGGCATCGCCGTCGATGCTGACGATTTCCCATCCCATCTTGACGCCCTGGCGATCGGCGGGCAGATTTTTCTCGACCCGCGTCACGATGGCCTTGCCTTCCAGGATGCGAAATTCAAGGCCAACGTCGCCATCGCCGCCCGACGCATCGCTGCCTTGCCCCTTGGAAGAGGACGAATGATCGAGGCTTTCCAATTCTTCCTGGGCCATGATCCCGAAGTGGGATAATTTCAACCGGGCAATCATGTCTTTCAAAATCGCCCTGGCCTCGGACATGCTCTGGACCTCGGCCATTTTGGGCCGCAATTCCTCGCGGACCTTGTCCCAATCCAGGCCGCCGAGCTTGGGGTCCCAATGCTTGTCCCGGATGGTTGTCCACACAAAGTCGAAGGATTCCAGGTTCTTGGCTCTGGCCTGGGCGGAGAGGGGCGGTTCCTGAGCCTCTCCTTGAAGGCACGCCCCGGGGTGGATCAGCAGCCAAATGCACAACCCGACCACACTTAAAGGCAGCCATTTTACGAACATCATGAGGCGGACTCCGACGACGTGAGGGTTTCTATTTTCCAGGGTAATGATTCGATCAACTCCCGCCAACAGTCAAGGTGATTTTCATCAATGACCAGCGAAGTCGGTCCCAGGCGCGACCGAATCATCGCTCGACTCTTGGGCCATTGCATCAAGCCATCGGCCAGGGTTTCATCGCTCACTTGGATGACCAGCATCCGTTCGAGCTTCATCGATGGTTGATCGCATCCGGAAAAGAGCAGTCGGGCCGCGGGCGACAGGGATTGGCCAACGCGCGCATGGAACCACTCCTCCAGATAGCGTAGACTCAGCCCATTTTGCCTGGCTTGCTGCATGGAGCAGAGCGTCATCTCGTAGTGACGCTCCATGATGCCGTTCGCCACGGGGCGGCGCTCGGCAAAGCGTTCCAATTCGGCCTCCAAGAGAAGGTCGGTTTTGGTGTAGTCCACGCGCATCTGCAAGCCATCGGCTCCCAATTCGACGCAGGGGACCGAAGGGACGCTGTAATCCCGAGTGCCGACCAAACGAAAATGCCGAAAATCGATGTCTTCTTCTCGGGGAATGAGGAGAAAGCGGTCGGTCAAACGCTCCCCCTCGACCCCGCGGGCCAAGGCTGCTTCCAGATCCTCCGGGCTGCTGAACTCCATCAAATAGGCGGCGCGATAGACCGCAAGCCGCTCCCGTTTGTTCGCCCAGGTTCGCAGCGCCTGGACCACGCTGTCGGGAAGTTCCTTCACGGCATGCTTTTGCAACACGTGCATCATTCGCTCAAAAGAGCAACCCGATTGCAAGCCGTGGTAAACCCGGTCAGGCTCCAAAAGCAACGTGCAGGCGGGCCCAAGCTGCTTCCAGGTAGCGAAACGGGAAAGCTCCAGAATCAGGCCGGGTGTCAATCCTTGACGGTAGGCAATCATTTCCAAGTTGGGCTGAATCAGGATCGTTCGGTGAAATTCAGACGGGCTTGGAGGGGGTGCCAAACCAAATAAATGTCGGCCCAAGGGCGACAAGCGAACGACCTTATTCCCTTCGGCATCCTTATGAAGTTGGGTCAATTGCCACGAGTAGGCCCAACCTTCAAGGAAACGAACCATCCCTTCTTGCAGGGTCAACGTTCCATGGGCGGCCATGGCGTGTGATAACTCATCAACCGCTGCTGTCGATTCAGAAAGCCCCTCTTGCAACTCGGGTTCCGAAGGAACGGGGGCCAGCCCCGTCCAGTAACAATGATGTTGGGCGATCCAATCGCTCACGGCCTGGGAAGGTACCCAGCTTTCCTCGGCAAGCTGGGCCAGGAGATGCAGGGACAACATCATGACCGAGGCGTATGGCGAAGCTTCCGCGTTGAACCCCCGCCATCCTTCCCATGGATTCCAGGCATTGATTTCCAACACCTCTGGCCAAATCGTGCGGCATCCCTCGGCCAGGTCGGCTGGATGGCCGAGTTCCGGCTCAGCCGTGTCTTGAATCTCCGTCCCTTCCCATTTGAGCCAATGGACGGCCTGGGCGTACGCCACTAATCCCATGCTGATCTCAGGGACGTCGACCTCTACCCCTTCCCAACCTCGGACCAGCAAGGGGTCCTGCAAGCGATCCAGGTCGCGTTTGAAAAAGTCGCCAGCTTGCGTCAACCGCAGCGGGTTGTCCTGCAGCCATTGTCTGATCAGACCGATGCGGAGGTAGGGATCAAGCCCATCCGACGCGCGCGGCACTCCCGATCCAGGTTCCACGAGGGCCGAGGCCGGCAGCGCAGGCAAGGGCTGCGATCGCTGCCGCATGCGGTCCAGGACATGAGGATGAACCCATAGGCGCGACAGGGACCTGCGGCTCAAGGTGCTGCCAAGCCAATCTTCAAAGCTGCGCAAGCGGCTGGTCTCTTTCCTCGCATCCAGCACGGGAAAGAAGATGCCTGCAAGAAACAGCTCCCCGACCACTTCCAAGCCATCCACGACCTTGAGGCTGCTGAGCAACTCGAGGAGCGTGCTCAAGCGTGCTTCATGGCGGCGAAAGCGCGTCACATAGGCCAACAGGCCCCGAGCGGGTTCACTGAGTTCCTTCAGCCGGCGGTCCAAGAGCACGGGATTGTAAAAGGCGGCGACACATTGATCGATCAATTCGCCAGGGGTGCGTTTTCCCCGACTGCGAAGCAGCCGATCGGACACGCGGCGCAGCAAGGTATCCGTGTAGCCCTTCAGCGTTTGTCGAAGTCGGTCGGACCAGACATCCTGAGGGACGGTCTTGGCAACCATGCTGGACACGAGATGGCGACCCTCCGCAAGATGAACTTGCCTCCACGACGCAACGGACCCGGATTGAAACTAGTCTTGTCCGTTGGGCGGATGGACCGCCGTGGAGCGCTTCAGATATTTTAGGAGTTTGGGAAGGAGTCGGCGTCTGGATTGGTTATTTCAATGATTTTCGCAGCCACTCCAGCGCCCAGTAAAGCACGGGGTCATTTTCCACTTTATCCAGAGCCAACAGGCGGTTCGAATCCGCGGGCCGCTGGTCAAGCTGCAAGCGCCAGAGCCTGATCTGCCGGCGAATGGCCAGGGGAACTCGTATTTCATGCTCCGGTTCGGGCCTGACGCCCCAATCGCCCTGCAAAGCGTCTTGCGGTTGTCGCTGCAAGGTTTTCCCCGAAGGCCGATAAATCAAGCCAGAGGTTAAGCGAACGGTTTCCTGGCCCAGGGAATGGTTCATGAGGCTGAAGGGTTTTTGGACGGTCCCCTTCCCATGAGTGCGCTGCCCAAACAAGGTGGCTCGGCGATGATCCTGCAATGCCGCGGCAATGAGTTCGCCGCCGCCGATCGTGTCGGGGCCAATGAGCACCGCCATGGGAAAATCCGTGAGGCGGTGTTCTTCAGGTCGTGAGCGCGAGAGAAAGCGTTCGTTGTTCAGCACCAACTGTTTCGGCCCCGAGCGGATTTCCGCGACCTTCAGATTGGGGTTCAAGAACATCCCGGCGATGTAAGTCGCCTCGCTGAGGCCCCCGCCTGGACAATCGCGCAGATCGAGGATCATTCCTTTCATGCCCTCCTCGCGCAGCAAGCCGAGGAGGCGCTCCATGTCGCTGTCGGCGCCGTTGAACAATTCCAGCAACCGAACGAAAGCGATCTTGGCTTTGGCGTCCAGCCAGTAATCCCAATCCTCCTCCACGCGGCGATGCCCCACGACGGACCAATAGCGCTCCGCGAGAAAGCGGGGTACCTTGACTTCCCGGGGCTTGGCGTCTTCCAGGGATTGGACCTCCAGGACCAGCGTCGTGTCGATGGGTCCGTTCAACTCTTCTTGGAACTGACGCGCGCTGACGTTTTGCGTGGGAGGCGCCTGATTGACCCGCAATATCGTGTCTCCCGGACGCAAACCCGCTTTCTCCGCCGGACTGTCCAGGTCCACTTGGCGAATGATCCACGGGCCGCCCGATTTGGGCCGTTCCTCGACGTGAATGCCCACGCGCACGCCCATGGACAGCGTGGCGTTCATGGCCATGGACAGGTCGCTCAAATACACCGTATGAGGATCGAGAAGATCGATCATCCCGCGAATGCCGATCTTAATGTCATGATGATTGCGCAAGACAGGGGGCAATCCCAGGGACTGCCGCCACCGCATGATCTCCATGCGCGGATCGCGGCCCTTGAAGTAACCTTCCCCCTCTTCCTTGAGGGGCAGCGGCAATGGCATTTGCGCCGCCTCGTGCAACGCCGCCATCGCCTTGTAGAGCAAGCGGGTTTCGCTGATTTCCTGGTAATAGTTGGCGGCGATGGTCTGAGCGGCTTCGACGAGATGATGGGCGAATTGGGCAGCTCGTTCAGGCTCGATGCTCGATACCGAACCCAGCGGTTGACCGCCGATGCCTTGTTGGCGATCTTCCGCGGCAGAAACGGCCAGCAAACCCAGACTGACGGCCAGGAGGCAACCCAGCGTCGCTCGACCTGTCATGTATGTCCCCTTCTCGAGTGTCGAACACTCTCCATTGTAGACGGGGAATGACGATGGAATCAATGCAAAGCGTGAAGGCAGTCTGGGATTTGGTTTTCATCAACGCTGCCGATTGACTGCCATCTGGGTTCGCTGACCACCGAGAATATGGCTGCTTGTTGGATGAACGAACGCTCTTGTTCCATCATCGATCATCGGGACCGCGAACGTTCTGCGCGATCAAATGTTGACAGAGTCCAGCGTTGATCATGTCACAGAACTTCCGCCATTTGTTCTTGCGCACCATCTTGCTGTCCTCTCCCGGCGTCAAAATCGCGGTGATGCTCAGCAAATTAGGCTGCTGCGGATGCTTCATCTCAAGGTAAATGTCCAAGTTTGGCCAATCTGGTTCGGGAGGCGGCGGCGGCTTTTCCACCAGACCCAGCCACACCAGCACCTTGGCGGGCGGCGGTCCAGCGGGCGGTTCGGTATGAACCTTGAAGCGCACCTTCACTAAACCCGGATGGGTTTCGAGCACTTCCCCATGAACCTCTTCGAGGAAGCCGCGCAGCTTCAGGACCGCGATCTTCTCGGGCATCCAAGCTTCGTACTCGTAGACCACGACAAAGGGATCATCGATCCGCGCCAGGGCCGCCGAGGATTGCGACATGGGCACATTCGGCGTTTCATCCAGCCCGATGTTGGCGTGCGAGGAATGCGGCATGCTCGACTGGTCCATGGGCAACTCGCGGCCCAAGGCATATTCAAACATCTCCGCCAACTGCCACGGCGTTTGCGGCCGGTCCAAGGGATACTTGGCCAGGCAGCGATGCACCACTTGTTCGATCTCAAGGGGGACGTCATAGACCCCGACTTCGCCAAAGCTCGGCGGCTGGGCTCGGGCGTGCATTTCGAACAGTTCCGCGTCGGTGTCCGTGATGAAGGGGCGCCGCCCCGCCATCATTTCAAAGAGGATCACGCCCACGCTGTACAGATCGCCGCGAATGTCCACTTCGTTGCCGCGAATTTGCTCCGGGCAGATGTATTCGGGCGTGCCCACGGCAATGATGCGGCGATCCGCCCCGCGCAGCTCATCGATGGAAAGATGCGGCGCCACGGTCAGCTTCGCCAGGCCAAAGTCGAGCACCTTGAGCAGGGGATTGAAGCTGTTCGGATCCATGATCATCAAGTTGCTCGGCTTCAAATCGCGGTGAATGATCCCGCGCTCATAGGCTGCCTGCAACGCGGAACAGATCTGAATCAACAACTGCCCCGTCCGATCCGCCGAGAGGCGGCCATGGCGTTCGAGCACTTCGCTGAGCGGCATGCCCTCCAGATATTCCATGACGATGCAGGGGCCAAATTCCCGATCCACGCCGCTGTCGAGCAGCGAGACGACGTGTGGATGTTGAAATTGCTGGAGAAAATGCATTTCACGCTCAAACATCTCATGGAACTTCTGATTGGCCATGAAACGTTCGTGCATCACTTTGACAACGACCTTGCCCGAGGAATGGAGACATTCCGCCAGATAGACCTTGCCCATGCCGCCTTCGCCGATCAATTCCAGAAGGCGATAGCGGCCCAGGGCGATGAAATCATCAGGAGTGGTCATCGTCATGCAGACCTACCGGCTACCTATGAAGGAAGACGTTACTCTTTACTCTACCAGAATTGCCGTTGCAGTGAATCAACTTGCCTTGAAATCAAATGTTCATTGGCCTGGCATGGATGAGGCATCGGTTCAAGCCGCGGTCTCTTGCGATCATGGTCAAAGTGAGCGTCGATAGCGGCGCGTGGGACGGCCAAAGACCTGCTTCGGCGGCGGGGCGCTCGACTCCGCGGACGTCGTCGGCATGGCCGCACTCTCGACCGCATCGGCGGGCATGGCCGTTTCGGGCGCCATGGCTTCCTGTCCTTCGACCTGGCTGACGGCCGCGGTTGGCGCCGCGCCAACGGCCAATGAAGCCATGGGCGGTGCCACGACCTCAGCGGAGGCCGGTTGATCCACAGGCTCGATGGGAGCGGCTTCCTCGGCCAAGCCAAAGTCCTCGCCGCGAGCTTCCTCGATCAACTGCCCTTGGAGCATTTCGATGGCCGTGAGCTGTTTGCCTTGTTCTGGCGTGACGAAGGCGATGGCGATGCCATCCCGGCCCATGCGGCCCGTGCGGCCAATGCGATGGATGTAACTCTCAGGATCCTCGGGCAGGTCATAGTTGATGATGTGGGAGATGCCCTCGACGTCAATCCCGCGGCTCACCACGTCGGTGGCGACCAGAATGGCATATTTGCCTTCGCGAAAGCCGACCATGATCCGACTGCGTTTTTCCTGGGGCAAGTCGCCGTGCAGGACCGCGGCTTTGATATTCGACCGCAACAACCGGCGATGGACCTGATCGGCGCCCCGTTTCGTGGCGGTGAAGATGATGCATTGCTTGGGTTGTTCGCGTTCAAGCACTTTGCGCAGGAGGTCGATCTTGCGGTGTTCGGCAATGCTCACGTACGTTTGCCGAATGCTCGGAACCGCCATCTGCTCCGGCGGGGTCACGTCGACCAGCCGCGGTTCGATCATGTACCGCTCGGCCAGGCGGCGCACGTCGGCGGGCAGCGTCGCCGACAAGAGCAGCGTTTGCCGATCCCGCGGACAGCGGCGCAGGATGCGTTCGATGTCGGGGCGAAAGCCGATGTCGAGCATGCGATCCGCTTCGTCCAGCACGACGACTTCCAGAGCATTGAGCCGCAAGGTGCCGCGCTGGATATGGTCGATGACGCGTCCCGGCGTGCCGACGACGAGATGGGCGCCCTGACGCAGCCCTTGAAGCTGGCCGCGATATTTTTCACCCCCGAGAATGGCCAGGATGCGGACCGGCAGCTTGCTGGCCAACCGCTCGGCTTCCGTGGCAATCTGGACGACCAACTCGCGCGTGGGTCCAAGCACCAAGGCTTGCGGTCCTGGCTTGCGATGATCCAGATATTGCAAGATCGGCAGCAGGAAGGCCGCCGTCTTGCCCGTGCCGGTTCGAGCCTTGCCGATCACATCGTAGCCTTCCAGCGCGGGCGGGAGGAATTCCGCCTGGATGGGCGTCGGCTCCACATAGCCCACTTCTTGCAGCGCGGCATGGAGCGAGCGCCGCAGCGGAAAGCGACTGAATTCCAACTTGGCAGGCGCGGCTTCCGGCGGTTTGGGTTCGAGGTTAGTTTCTTCGGGATGCGAGTCAGTCAAGGGAAGCCTCGGCATGTCTCGTTGGGCAGGATAAGGTTAATGAATTCATCATCATTTTAAGGGATAGGCTGTCCATTTCCAAGGGGCCAGCACAAGCGGTCCAAGAATGGCCTGCTCCATGGGGCCAATTCAGACTCTGGTTGGCGGCACCCAACCATTTTAATCGTTTCGACATAGCATTCAGTAGAGCGGATATTCGGAAGCCGTGGTGGGTTTTCTTGGCGAACGATACTGCCATTCGCACCATGCTCCAAAAAGGCCGATGACGGCCGACTGCGCGACGGGAACGAGCAAGATGACCCGTGCCTTGAGCACGGTCGCTCCTTCAGGCGTGTAGAGAACAAGAAAGAGCGACAGGCCAAACACAGTCAGGAGTAAGCTCAACCCCACGAGAATGCGCAGCGGCCAGACCCGGCAGCGCTGCCGATAAACAAAGATGGCCCCCAACATGTAAGGAATCAAGGGCGTGAGCGTGAAAACGTGCAGGTAATGTGCGGTAACGACGGCGTCATACACAATCACGCCATACGTGGTCAAAAGGCCAACCGCTAAAATGACCAACCCCGAAACCACCCATCCCTTCAAGCTCATGCGCTGCTTCCCGATCCGCTGCGTTGATGATCCGCGATAGACACTTCGTCCATTTTAAGATCGAACGCGGCTTCAGCCAGGGAAGCTCGGGTGTGGATGATCCCCTATGGTCGATAGCCGGCGCTGCGCAGGGTTTGCTCGATCCAATCCAGATCGGCTGGCGCCAAGGGCATGGGCGGATCGGCCCGATAATCGACCTGATCGACAAAATAGCGGCCGTAAACCCGCTCAAAAACCGCTTGCAGATCGACACTGAGATCGCGGTCATCGCTGGCCAAGGGGATGCGCACGCGCGGCAAAGGTTCCCGCCAGGGTATGCTGGTCACCTCCTCGCTCCGCGTCCGCTGGGGACGATGGACGGCCACGGCATAATGAGGTTCTTGAACGATGGGCGCCTCGACGGGCCAGAGCGGTTCGCCGCGCAGAATGAAGTCCATCTCGACCATCTGAGCTTGCTGAGCCAGCGTCTGCTCCCGCTGCTCCAGATAATGGCGCCGGCCGACGTCCGTCAAGCGATTGGCGGGGCTAATCAATTCCAAATGGGTCAACAGCCGATCCGTGGCCCGCTGCCGGATCTCGATGAACGTCTCGCGATGCTTTTCTTTCTGAATGGTGGTGAACAGGACGAGCTGCAGATCGTAGCTCCTGGTGCCGAATCGCAGCCGATAGTGATCATCGAGCGCGGATTGCATATGCTCGGCCAAGCCGATGATCCATTGATGATGCAGCAAGGGCCAATAGGCGTCCGCCTCGAGAAAGGGATCCATCCCTGGAAAGGGCGAAGCCATTTGATGTCCTCCTTCACAAACCTCCGCTATCACAGGCCGCATTCAACATCGATCCGAAACCGGGTCCCTCCTTGGCGTTAAAAGCCAGACAGGGAGTCCCAACTTATTTTTTGACATACTCTCCTGGCGGTTTCACCGCTTTGGGTTCTTCTTTCGCTAGCTTGACGAATTCCTCCACGCAGGGGGGGCAGCAAAACTCATAGCTCTGACCATTGATGATCCAGGCACAGCGCGGGTTCGCCTTGGTGAAGGTGATCGGGCAGATTTTATCGCCGGGCTTCGGGTTCATGTCGTGTGCGGAATTGAAGTTCTTGAATTTCTCCGAAGCGGTGAGGCGGCCATTGGCCTCGATGTCCGCTTGGGTGTAAAGGCCGCCGGGCGTGAGATATAGCTGCCGTTCGCTTTCACCTTCGACCGTCGAGGTGGGCATGGCGGTGGCGGCGTCGTTCCCATGCCCCGTAGTGCCATGAGGCGACTCAATGGTTTGAAAGGCGAAGTGGTAGCGTTTTCCCGCCAAGGTGATGCTCGGGATGGAAATCTCCAGGGGTTGATCCCACATCTCCTTGGGAACCTCGCCAACGAAGCGGGAGGTGTATCCCTCGGTATCCCCTGGCATGGGATCGGCCTTGAGCGTGAACGTGCTAAACGTCTTCGTCCCGACGACGCGGACATAGGCGGTGATCGTTTGCTCTTCCGCTTCCAAGACCCGATGAATTTCCTTGCCAAAAAGGAACAGATGCATGGTGCCGCCCTGATGGAACATGGCCTCGGCGAAATACCTGCCCTGGGCAATGGCAACGTGAATGCCGCCCGGATGATCCTCGAGGTGGCTGCTGTGGGGTTTCTTGTCGTGGCCCGCATCGGTTTCCTTAAAGTCGCCGGAGTAAACCTTGCCCTTGACCGTGCCGCCAACGTTGCCGGCAAAGTCCATTTCCTTGCCAAACTGGTCGTGCGTGGCGGTGAACGCGATACCCTTGGCGTTGCTCAGGGCCGGGTCGTGCTGCAGTTCCAAGGTCAAGGGCGGCTTGACATTGGTGATGGTCAAAGTGACGTTCTTGATCTCCGACACGGGGACGTTGGCCGCCTTGGCGGCATGCTCGTCGAGGAGATAGACCACGACCAACTTCTTGCCGTGATCCACCGTGAACTCAGCGTGATACTCTTCATTGCCCCATTCAGCCAAAACGCCGCCATGGGGCCCCTCATCATGGGAATGGTCGTGACCGTGTCCCGATTTGGTAGGCGCTGCCTTCGTCGCCGAGAGGCTCGCGGGCTTTTCACAGCCAACCATCAGCATGAGGCTCAAGCCAATCCATCCGATCATGATTCCTGGCAAGGTCTTGAAGACGTTCATGTTTCGCTTCCCCTTCGTCGCGGGCAGATTAATTCCTGACGTTATTTTATTCATTCACTTTGCGTTTTTGGCACAGAATGCAGCGCATTTCCTTCCCAAACATTCACGTCCGCCTGTAAAAGGCGATCCACATCCCGACCGCTAAATTTCCAAAAAAGTCCCGGGTGCAGAAGATACTCGCAAAAGGTCGATGTGAAAAGCCCACCTAGGATGACCGTGGCAATGGGATAGAGGATTTCCCGGCCCGGCTTTTGTCCCTCGAACACGAGGGGGAGCAGGGCAAACCCCGCCGTCAGGGCGGTCATGAGCACCGGGGCCAACCGCTCCAAGCTGCCGCGCATCAACATGGCTTGCGTGAATCCCTCTCTTTCATGGCGCATGAGATGGAAATAATGGGAAACCAACAAAATGCCATTCCGCGCGGCGATGCCGCCCAGCGAAATGAATCCCACCATGCTGGCCACGCTCAAGGTTTGCCGGGTGAGCGCCAAGGCCAGCACCCCGCCGATAAAGGCCACCGGCAAGGCATGCAGGATTTGCAGCACAATGCGGACGGAGGGATAGAGTTTGTAGAGAACCACGAACATGCCCACGATGGCCAATCCCGCGAGCAGACTGATGAGAATGGTCGCGCGGCGTTGGCTTTCAAATTGGCCGCCATACTCGACGAAATAGCCGATGGGCCAAGATGCTTGCTTTTGCAGCCCGCGCACCCGCTCCTGGATGTCGCGCACCACGCTGGCCAGGTCGCGCCCCAAGGCATTACAGCGAATGACGATCCGCCGCCGGGCGTTTTCGCGATGAATCACGTTGGCGCCTTGGGATTCCTCGATGACCGCGAGTTCACTGAGGGCTACTTGACCGCGTTGCCCGGGCAGATCGAGCCGCAACTGCTTGAGCGCATGGATGTCATGGCGGTAACGCTCATCGAGCCACACGACGAGATCGAAGCGGCGTTCACCCTCCATGACCTGGAGCAGTTCCTCGCCCTTGAGGGCCGTCGTCAGGAACTCCGCGACGTAAGCCCGATCGAGGCCATAATGCGCCAGCGGCCGGGGGAGCAGTCGAATGTGCAGCTCCTCCACCTGTTTTTGCGCCTCCACGGCCAGGGAACTGACGCCGGGGACGTCCTGAATGGCTTGCTGAATGCGCTCCGCCGTTTGCCGCAAGCGCGTCAGGTCGTCGCCGAACACCTTGATGGCGACCTGGGCGGTCACCCCCGAAAGCATGTGGCTGATCAAATGGGCCAATGGTTGTTCGACCTCAATGTCCACCCCCGGGACGTGGTCTTTGAGTTCCGTGAGGATCCTTTGCAGGACTTCCTCGCGGTGCTGCGCGGCCTCGGAATGGATGGTCAGGATATACTCCGTGTTGCTGACCGGCTCAACGTGCTCATCCATTTCCGCCCTGCCCGTGCGGCGGAAGTAATGGGCCAAGACGCCGTCCGGCTGCGCGGGCGAATGCAGCAGCCGGCTAAAAACCTGGTCGGCTTGCTGGCACGCTTCCAGCGAGGCTGCAAGCGACGATCCGGGCGGCAAGCTCAAGTTGACTTGCACGCTGCCCTCATCGAAGGGGGGCAAGAAGTCCGCGCCTAATTGCATGAGCAGCCAGCCGCTCAGCAGCACCATCATCCACGTGAGCATCAACAAGGTTCCGATCCAATGCAAACTGAGATAGATCACGCCGCCCGCCAGCCACTTGAGGAACCGCAGCAGGGCGCTCTCCCGCTCCGAGCGCACGGCCCGCGACCGCGGCAAGAGATAGAAGGAGAGCACGGGCGTCACCGTCAGCGACACGAGCAAGGACGCCAGGATGGAAACGATGTAGGCCACGGCCAGGGGAGTAAACAGCCGCCCTTCGACTCCGGACAGGGCGAACAGCGGGAAGAAAACGAGAATCACCATCATCGTGCCGAAGACAATCGCTCCGCGAATTTCAACGCTGGCGTGGTAAATCACCCCCAGGATCGGCAACGGCGCGGCGCGCTGCGCATTTTCCTTGAGCCGGCGAAAGATGTTCTCCACGTCCACAATGGCGTCGTCGACCAATTCGCCCATGGCCACGGCGATGCCGCCCAGCGTCATCACGTTGAGCGAGAGGGGGGTTCCCGTCACCCAGCCGATCAGCTTGAAGACCAAAGCGGTGATCGCCAGCGACAAGGGGATGGCCGTGAGCGTGATCAGGGTCGTGCGAAAATTGAGCAGGAACAGGAACAGGATGATCAGCACCAAACCCGCGCCAATGAGCAAGGCCTCGGCCACGTTGGCGATGCCGTGATCGATGAACCGCTTAAGTTGAAACAGTTCGGTGTGAAAGACGATGTTTTCCCTGGCCAGCGCGGATTTCATGTCGTCCAGGGCGGCGTGGAGTTGATCCGTCAAATGCCGCGTGTCCACGTGCGGCTGCTTGACGACGGTCAAGAGCACGCCGGGTGAACCGTTGATGCCGGCGTCGCCCCGCTTAAGCTGAGGCGCTTCTTTCACCTCGGCCACGTGGCGAATCTGCAGCGACCGCCCCGAACGAAACTGCAAGGGAATTTGGTTGATCTCCTCGATCACTTGCGCGGGTTCGGGGCCGAGGCGGCCGAGAACGCGGATCGTCCATTCACGATCGCCCCGGGTCAGAAAACCTCCGCTCGCCGAGAGGTTGTTGTTCCGGAGGGCCGACTCAATTTCCTGCAAGGTGACGTTGTAATCCAACAGCGCCTGGGCGTTGACCAGCACATGATACTGTTTGCGATCGCCCCCCATGACCACCACCTGGGCCACGCCGGGGATTTTGAGCAAACGCGGCCGCGCCACCCAATCGGCCAGGGTCCGCACGCGCATGGCCATGCGCGGATCTGAGAGGGCCGACGGGCCAGGCTGCATGCCAATGACCATGATCTGACCCATGATCGAGCTGATGGGAGCTAATTGGGGCCGAATCCCCGGTGGCAAGGCGTCCGCGGCCGCGGCCAGGCGCTCTTGCACGGTTTGCCGAGCCAGATGGATCGACATGCCCCAATCAAATTCAACGTAAATGACGGCCAGCCCCACGCCGGATTGGCTGCGGACGGCTTGCACTCCATTGGCGCCGAGCAGGGCCGCCTCGAGGGGAAAGCTGATGAGCGTTTCCACCTCCTCGGGGGCCATGCCGGGAGCTTCGGTCAGCAGCACGACGCGCGGCCGATCCAAATCCGGAAAGACGTCGATGGGTATGGTCGCGGCGAGAAAACCGCCATACACCATGACGGCCAGGCTGAGCAGGACGATGAGCAACCGATTTTGCAGGGCGAAACGGATCAGGCCATTGAGCATGCCTTAGGCTCCACAAGGTCGTGGCACTCTTCGCGGATCGGAAACCATGGCGTTGGACTCATCTTAGGGAGTTACACCAAGCGGCGAAGCTCCTCGAACAAACGGTCGATGTGCTCCTCCAGGCCGACGCTGATGCGCAGCCCTTCCCCATAGCCGGCATAGTTCATGTAACGAACCAGGATACCGCGTTCCTTGAGGAACTGATAAATCGGCTGCACGGAACGGTCATGCCGCTGGCACCAGACAAAGTTGGCCTGGCTCGGCAGGAGTTGGAAACCCAAGGCGGCGAGCTCCCGTTCCATGCGATCTCGGGTCGCCAGGATTTGTTGAACCCGGGCGCGCATGTAGGCTTGATCCTCCATCGCCGCCGTTGCCGCCGCCTGACTCAGCACGTCGCAATTATAGGAATCCTTCAGCTTGTACAGTTGTTCGATCACGTCGGCGCGGCCGAGGGCAAAGCCAAACCGCATCCCCGCTAACGAATAGCTCTTGCTCAAGGTGCGCGTGATGAGGATGCGCTCGCTTTTCTGGAGGAGTGACAGCGCGTGGCCGGCCGTGAAATCCACGTAGGCTTCATCGATCACCAACGGCGTCGGCCATTCGAGCAAGGCGTTAGGATCCATCCAGGTGCCCGTCGGGGAGTTTGGGTTAGGAATGAAGGTCAAATGCGCGCCGGCAGGAACGTCCTCGGGGTGAACGCGCCAGTTGCGGAAGGGGAATTCGGCGCACCGCGCTCCTTGCTGTTCGGCCAGCGTGCGGTAAAGCAGATAACTCGGCATCGGCGCCGCCACCAGGCCCCCCTCGGGCACGATGGCCCGTGTGATCAGCGTCAGCACCTCATCCGAACCGTTGCCGATCAGGATGCACTCGGGCGGCACGCCCAAGACGCGGCCAGCCGTCTCGCGGAAACGCAGGCCCAAGGGGTCGGGGTATTTGCGCAGCCGATCCCCCGTCAGCGCAGCCTTGATGGCTTCGATTACCTGGGGGGAAGGAGGATACGGATTCTCGTTGGTGTTAAGCTTGATCACCTCGCCGACCTGGGGTTGTTCGCCGGGCGTGTAACCCCGCATCGCCAACAGGTTCGGCTTAAGAAACGAGGGCATAGCGCGACTCGGGCCTGGGGCGTTGGTCAACCGGTTAAAGCGGAGCGGTAGGCTTGCACCAAGCCGTCGATCTCCGCCCGGGTGCGTTTTTCGGTCACAGCCATGCTGATGCATTGCGCCAGGTCGGGATACCATTGGCCAAGCCACAACCCGGCGTGATACCCCTGATCCAACAGCCGCCGCAGCAGGGCGGGCACGTCCCCAGGGACTTCAATGACGAATTCCTTGAAAAACGGTTGCTGATACCGCAGCTTGACTCCGGGGATCTTGGTCAAGGCTTCCGCGGCATAGTGGGCCTTGCGCGTGCAAAGTTCCGCCGTTTCCTTGAGTCCCTTGGGCCCCAGGGCGGCCAGGTGAACCGTGGCGCGCAAGGCCAGCAGTCCTTGATTCGTGCAGATGTTGCTGGTCGCCTTTTCCCGGCGGATGTGTTGCTCGCGCGTCTGCAAGGTCAAGGTCCAACATGTTTGCCCGTTGCGGTCCTTGGTTTGACCGACGAGCCGACCCGGCATCTTGCGCACGAAAGCCTCCCGGCACGCCATGATGCCGAGATAGGGTCCGCCATATTGCAAAGGGGTGCCCAACCCCTGCCCCTCCGCCAGGACGATGTCCACAAGGTCTTCCGCCGGGGAGCGCAACAATCCCAAACTCACGGGGTCAACGCACATGATCAGGAGCGCCCCCTTGGCATGCACCATCTCCGCCAGCGCGCGGCCATCCTCCAAGCAGCCAAAAAAGTTCGGATGCTGCACGATCAGGCACGCCGTTTGGTCATTGAGCGTCTTCTCCAGCATGGAAGAGTTCACGACGCCTTGCGGAGTGGGGAGTTCCACGACGCGCGGGTCCAGGTTGGCCATGTAAGTTTTGAGCGCCGTTCGATAGTGCGGATGAACGTTCTCGGCGATGACGATCTGCCCGTGCCGCATGGTGATGCTCATGGCCATGATGGCCGCCTCGGCCACGGCGCTGCCCCCTTCGTAGAGGCTGGCGTTGGCCACGTCCATGCCGGTGAGTTGGCAAATCATGGTCTGAAATTCAAAGAACGCTTGGAGGCTGCCCTGGCTGGCCTCGGCCTGGTAAGGCGTGTAGGCGGTGTAAAATTCACCTCGGCTCACCACGGCGTCGACGACGCTGGGGATGAAATGATCGTAGGCGCCGCCGCCTAAAAAACACACGGCCTGGCCGGCGGGCACATTGCCTTGGGCCAACCGCTCCATTTCTTGAGTCAATTCCATTTCCGACATCGGCGGCGGCAGATGCAACGGCCGCTTCAAGCGACATTCGGCGGGAATCGTTTCAAATAGCGCTTCGATGCCGTCCACGCCGATTTGACGCAGCATCTCCTGCTGATCGGCGGGCGTGTTGAGAATGTACGACAAAGTGAAACTCTCCTACTCAATCCTGCAAACTGGTCCGCAGAGGAAATGCATCCGCTCAGGTTCAAGGCGGCGTGCTTCCATTTCTCTTGGGCGCCGCATCGGTTAATGGCCTGCGGCGATTTGCTGTTGATACTGCTCGGCAGTGAGCAAATGGTTCAGCGTCGCGCCGGGGGCGGGCTTGATCTTAATGAGCCAGCCCGAACCATAGGGGTCCTGGGCAATCTTGGCTGGCTCGCTTGCCATCTCTTGATTCACCTCCGCCACCTGGCCCGCCACCGGAGCATACAGGTCGCTAACCGCTTTCACCGATTCGATTTCACCGAAGCTGGCGCCCTGGCTCGTCTCTTCACCCACGCTGGGTAGATCGAGATAGACCAGATCGGTCAGTAATTCGACCGCATATTGCGTGATGCCGATGGTGATCAGATCGCCATCTTGGCGTGCCCATTCGTGCGTGGGCGCATAGCGGAGTTGCTCGGGAACCTGCATGAAATTCTCCATTCGACCTGTGGACGGAAAGCGGACAGCCGTTATTTTTTCCTCGAATAAAAGGGCATGGGCACGACCTTGGCCTCGGCGGTTTGACCACGAATGTCCACGTCGAGCAGGGTCCCCACGGCGGCATGGCTCGGAAAGACATAGGCCATGGCGATGGCTTTTTGGAGCGTGGGCGAAAACGTGCCGCTGGTGACGACCCCCACGGGTTCCCCTTTCGCCAGCAGGCGATAGCCTTCGCGGGCCGGCCGTTTTCCAGCCACTTCCAAGCCGATGCGCACGGCCAAATCCTTTCGCTTCTGCCGCTCCAAGATGGCCGCCTTGCCGACAAAGTCGCCCTTGTTGAATTTCACCGCCCATGCCAATCCCGCCTGGAGCGGATCGATCTCCTCATTCAACTCATGGCCGTAAAGCGGCATGGCGGCTTCCAAGCGCAGCGTGTCGCGGGCTCCGAGACCGCAGGGCACGACGGGAGCGCCGATCCGCTCGGCGATCTGCGGCGTGGTCAAGTAGCCCGCCATGACTTCGGCCCAGCGATTGGAGGCAATGATCTCAAAACCATCTTCGCCCGTGTAGCCGGTGCGGCTCACGATCTGCGGCTCCATATCGTCGGGATTGGGATAGCCCAATGCAGCATAGTAATACTTCAGGGAATCACATGCCGTGTCGATCTCGCGGGCCGCCGCCAGGCTCTTGGGTCCTTGGATCGCCACCATGCACCAGTCAAAGGTTTTGTCTTCCATCCCGACGCGGAGGCTGCCAATGCGCTGTTGGAACCAGGCCAAGATTTTTTCGCGATTGGAGGCGTTGACGACCATGAGCCAAAACGGAGCCAGGCGGTAGATGAGTACGTCGTCGAGAATGCCGCCCTGTTCGTTGCAGACCAATCCATAGCGGACCTGGCCGGGCTTCATCGTGGCGACGTCATTGGTGAAGATTGATTGGAGAAAAGGCTCGGCGTCCGGTCCGTTGAAGATGAGCCTGCCCATGTGGCTGATGTCAAAAAGCCCCGCGCCGCTGCGCACGGCGAGATGTTCCTCCACGATGCTCTTGTATTGCACCGGCATGTCGAAACCGGCGAAGTCGACCATGCGGGCGCCTTGGGCGACGTGCCAAGCATGAAGGGGCGTCTGCAAGCGTTGCGTCACGGCGATGCATCTCCGAAGCGAAAGATGGTGAGGTCAGTGTAGAGACTTCTCTCGATCCCTGCAAGGAATCTCAGCTTGGATTGGCATGAACCAAACCCGTGCCGAAGCGCAAAAAAACCGGCTTCGGGGAGAAGCCGGTTGGGAAGGACCGTGCCGATGCTAGCGGTTTATTCTTGAGACGGCGGCGTGCCAAAGCGGGCCTTGGCCTCGGCCAAATCCAGGGCTGCGATTTGTTGGCGTTGGCGATACCGCCGGATAGCAGGCACCGCCCCAACCAGGAGCAAACCAAACAAGCCAACCGTCGTCGGCTCGGGAATGGCGGTCACTTCGAAGAGCCAACCGAAATTCGCGGGAGGCGGATCCTGGCCGCCAAAGGTAAACTGCGAGCCAGCGGGATTATTAGGGGAAAAAAAGCTGCCCGTGGCCGTTGTGCGGAACGCCGTGTCAAGCGTGCTGCCCACGGTCGGCGGACCAAAAATGCCTTGACCAAACAAATCCGTGTCGGCGGCCGAAGCCGTGGCGCCGACGTTGTCAAAAGTGATGCCGGCCCAAAACGTGCCGGGCGGCAACTGGAAGGCAAATGGCGCAGGACTGAACTGGAATAATGAAACCGTACCTGGATTCACGCTCAAGGGGTTGAAGGTGTACCCGATCGGGTTTGATGGGGTGTAATAGGTGCCTGGATCGTTCACGCCGGACGAATTGCCAGCGCCATCAGCAAACCAAAACCGCAGCCGCGGCCGAATGGTCACCGCGTTCGTACTGCCGTTGAAGACGGAGAATACGACTCGGGAGATATACCAACCGCCACCCTGAAAAGCGGGATCGGGGGTGATGTCGTCGGCCACGAGGCGAGTGATCCCCGCGCCGGTGCCGCCATTGCTAAATGCAGCCCCTAAAAAGTTTTGTGTGTTGTCATAGGCGATGAAGCTTTGACCGTAACCGGCTCCGCATACCCATGAAGCAATAAAGAGAGCTAATCCATACCGGCGCATCCACGAACTCCTCATCAATGAGTAAGGACATCCCTGCTTCAAGCAGAAGGGTTCCTCTGCAGGTAGAAGCGGATTTCCATCATGTTGCATAAAGGACAAGGATAAGCATATCCGGATCAAAGTCAATTAACCTGGGAGAAGAAATTCGATCTAAGCAGAATCAACTGGAGATGTGATCTTATCTTCATCGAATTGGAAAAACGCCTTGATGCATGAAAAATGCTCACCAAGATTTAGGAGCATCGTCTTCATCGAATTGCATTTTCCCACCTGACTGCTTGGCTAGCATCTCCATGAGTTGTTCGCGTTCTTCACGCCAGACCTGGTGGATATCTGGCGTGTGCTGGGTAGGATCATTGAGGTCATGGCAAACGATGATCGGCGTCCCGACGGGCCAACGTGCGGCCATACTGCTATTCAGAGAGGTTGCCGTGCCCCGCAAGGTCTTGCCGGATGGGTCGCGGAAGCTGTAGTGCAGTGTGTAACTGGTGCTTTTGCTTTTGCGAATCAACTCCATGTTGGTGACCATGCCCAAGGCCATCTGGCCCTCGCGGAGCAAATGGATCATTCGCGTGGCATGAGACCAAAAATACATGAACATGCCCAGGCTAGAGGCCAGAAGCAACCCGCCCACCGCAAACAAAATATATGATACCGTGTAGTTCGCGCCCGTGCTGTGAATGGCGGGACGGTTTTCTTTGGGACTTGAATCCAGATATTCGATGCGAATCGAACTGCCTTTTTTCAACTGCTCCCAGTCCGACTTGTTGATGTCGCCTTCGCCTAGATAGCTGTTGCCGCGTTTATCCCTGAAATCATACTTCACCCAATAGTGCGTCGTGGAACCGCTGCGTCCGCTGCTCGAGCGCCGGGAACCTTTGTTCGTCACCTCGGCAATCGCGGTCACCCCTTCATGGGCATAAGCCTGTTCTTGCCGGTGCGTGGCAATGCCTCCTGCCAGAAAGCCTGCCCCCATCCCCCCCAGCAAAACAACAACAAAAACCACGCCGCCGCCGCCGAGATAAAGCCAGCGCAGTCTGAATGGGGATATATTCATCTCGTACCTCGTGGGGCCGCACCGCGGGAGATCGCTGAACGTATCATAAATGCGCCGACCGGGCTGCACAAAGGCAAATGACCCTGACCCGCCAACTCGACGGACGAGTCGTGATCGCTTAACGATGTTCGTTGAGCACCAAGTCGGCGGTCGCGGTCGTGTCCAGGTCGTCGTTGTCCCAAAGCTCAGCCAGCCGCTGCTTGATGCGCCGGCTGGCAGCCTTCAGATAAAAGCGGCCGACGTTGATGTCGCGGCCAAGGGCTGGCGTCACAGGCTTCGAGAGCAGGCTGTCCAGGCGGCTCAGAACGCAGGCGCTGGCATACAGCTCGATCGCGGCATCAGCCAGCCGTTCTTGAACATATTGCCTCTCGAGGATGTGCTTCTGGTGCTTGCGCAGCATGCCTTCGACGGCCAAGCCAAAGTCTTTGATGCGGCGGCCCAGCATGGCCGCTTCATCTTGAAGACTGCCGTTCTTGACGTGAATTTCCGGCGCCTTGAGCCGGGCGGAAATGCGGTTCCCCACGAAGCGGACAAAGGTGCCGCTGAAGATGTTGGAGACGGCGGCTTCAAACGTCTTCCCCACATTGCCCATGCCGTACATGGCGATGAAGGCGCGCATGACGTCATTGGCCCCTTCGCCGATGAGATTGATGCGCGCGTCCCGCATCATGCGTTCGTAAGGCTCGTCGCTGAAGTAAGCCTTGCCGCCATAAATTTGAATGCAATCGTTGACGATCTTCCACAGACATTCGCTGGCGAACACCTTGAGGATGGCCGTTTCGAGCATGTAATCGCCGAAGCCGCGATCGACCAGCGAGGCGCAGTGGTAGGTCGTGGATTCCATGGCAAAAATGTCGGCGGCCATGTGAGCCAGCTTTTTCTTGACCATTTCGAATTCGCCGAGGGTTTGCGTGAATTGCCGGCGGGTATTCGCATGGCGGGCCGCGGCCTTGAGGCAAACCTTGGCGGCTCCCGTGCACGTCGCCCCAAAGGTGGTCCGGCCAAAGTTGAGCACGGACAGGGCAAGCTTCAGCCCCCGGCCTGGTTTGCCGAGCATGTTCTTCTTGGGCACTTTCACGTCTTTGAGTTTAAACTCCGCTTGCCAGGTCCCGCGAACGCCGCATTTGGGCTGATTGCGATGAACCCATTCGATGCCCGGCATGGTCTTGGGTTCTAGGATGAAGGAGGAAATTTCGGTCTTGTCCTTGCCGGGGATCGAGGTGCGGGCCATCAGGGTGAGCATGTCGGCGAACGCGGCGTTCGTGATGTAGCGTTTATGGCCGTTAATGAGATAATGTTCGCCATCTTCACTCAAGGTGGCAGTGGTTTGCACATTGCCCGCATCGGACCCCGCTTCCGGTTCGGTCAGGGCAAAGGCGCCGATCTTTTCGCCCTTGGACAAGGTGGGCAGGTAAGCGGCCTTTTGCTCCTCGGTCCCTTCCAGCAGCAGAGCGCGCAGGCCAATGCTGTGGTGAGCGTTGACAAAAATGGCCACGCTGGCGTCGGCGGCGCCGATGACCTCCAAGATTTTGCAGTAAGCGTATTGGCTGAAGCCCCTGCCGCCATACACCGTGGGCACGGTCATGCCGAGGACGCCCAAGTCGCCCAGACCGCGGACCACTTCGGGGGAGATATCGCACTCGCGGTCGATCCTGGCGGCATCGATGTGTTGATCGGCAAAGGCCTGCACGGCAGCCACGGTTTCATCACATTGGCGTTGTTCCGCCTCGGGCAGTTCCGGGTAGGGAAAGATCAAATCCTGGTTGAAATAACCAAAGTACAAGCCTTTGGCGAAACCCAGTTGATGGGAGTCCTTGAAAAGCAATTCCTCTGCTTGCTTCATTTGCTGGTCGCGTTGCTGTTCCGTAAGGGCCATGGTCGTGGTCTCCCCGTGGATGGAAAGGATATTGGCAGTCGACAAAGGCAACTGGGGGCTTCTTTTTATCGTATTTGCCGGCCAGCTTTTGGAAACGAAAATCAGCCACAAAGGATGAGCCATGCGGCTTGAAAAGTTGGACTTTTAGGGTTCGATGGAATGCTCTTGGGGCCTGATTGGGAATGTGGGTTTCTTCCCCCGTGCCCCCTGGCCCCAGGTTCAAGGCTGATCGTGAACCTCTCACCTGGCAAAGGGGTCTGAATCGTCATGGATGAATATGAAACACCCATCGAATTTGAGGCGCCGCTCCATGTGAGCAAACTGGCTGGCAGTGCCGATCAACGGCAATGGCAGCGGATCGCTCGTCGTCTGCGCGCGGAGCTGATGGCCCACCTCAACGACGTTGGGTGCATGAAGCCGGACGAGATGCAATCCTTGATTTCAGCTTTGGAGAGTGCGTTGGATTTCATGGTCAACGCCAACACGTTCGATGCCCGCATCGAGTTTCTCGAACAAAATTACACAAGACCCATCTGGTAATCCGCGTCACGTCATCGCCATTGAGCGGTCATTTTTTTTGCTGATCGACGCATCTACCGAATGTAGGCGGCACACTTGGGGTTAAAATGGTGGGAGGCTTTTAGATTACCTTGTCAGGGTCGACTCATCGACTATAATGTCAATAGTGTACTATTTGGTAAATGAAACGCTTCACCTTGCCCGTGGAGGTTTTACGCACATGAGCGCCACGCATACGGAACCCCAAAATCGAATTGCCTTGAACGGTCCCTCGGCCGCTCCGCAAGCGGACGCGGGGCAGGCGATTACCCTGACCGAACGGGCCGCCCAAGCCGTACAACGGTTCATTGAAGACCAAAGGCAAAGCGGCGCCATCAAGCCTGAAGACAAAATCTACTTGCGGCTCTCTGTCAAAGGCGGCGGCTGCAGCGGTTTCCAAAATAAGCTCGATCTTGACCCGCTCTACAATCAAAAGACCGATGAACTGATGGAGCAGCATGGCGTTCAGATCGTGATCGATCGGAAGAGCCTGCTCTACGTCGGCGGCGCCGTGGTCGATTTCCACAATGACCTCAACCGCCCAGGCTTCAGCGTGCAAAACCCCAATGCGAAAACCACTTGCGGCTGCGGCAGTTCGTATTCGGTCTAAAACCCGCACTTTCCACTCACATGCCAACCCTTTCCTCATTACACTGGGGAGAGGGTTTTTTCTTGAGTTCATGGTCGATTGTCTTGTCGATCTCAGCCAGGGGCATGCACATGATGCTTCATCTCGGATGTCTAGTTCTCGCCAGTCTGATGTCCCGCGTGGATGAGGAGCCTATCCAGGTGCGGTTGGGAGAGCGTATCGTTTTTCTGGGCGATTCCATCACGCAAGCCGGGGTTGGCCCGACCGGCTACGTCACCGCAATCAAAAATCATTTCGCCGACAAAAGGCCCGACCTGGGCGTCGAAGTCTTTGGAGCGGGCGTCAGCGGCAACAAGGTCCCCGACCTGGAGGCGCGGTTCAACCGGGATGTGCTTGCCAAGAAACCGACTCTCGTCGTCATCTACATCGGCATCAATGACGTTTGGCATGGCGAGAAGGATCCCAGCAAGGGCACCTCCGAGGCGGAATACGAAAAAGGCATCGACCTGCTGCTCAACATGTGCCGTCAAGCCAAGATGCGCGTCGTGCTATGCACGCCGAGCGTGATCGGCGAGCGCACCGATGGCAAGAATCCGTTGGATGCCAAGCTGGATCGCTACGCTGAATTGAGCCGCCAGGCGGCCAAGAAAGCACGCGTCCCCGTGTGCGATTTGCGGAAGGCGTTCATGGACTATTTAAAGCAGCACAATCGCGAGCAAAAAGCCTCGGGGATACTGACCAATGACGGCGTCCATTTGACCGAGGCAGGCAACCAATTGGTGGCGGAGACGATCTTGTCCGCCTTGGGTGAAAAATAGTCCGCTGCTCCTGAAAGGGGAAAAAACCACCGCGCATGGCGGCGGGTTGCCCTCTTGAAGCGTCGCCGGGTTCAATCCTAATCCTTGCCTTTGTCCTGATTTGAATCTTTATCCTTCTCTGGCTCCTTGGTTTTTTCCGGATTATATTTGAGCACGATCGTGCCATGCCGCATGTAGGAAGTGCGCGGTGTCGAGCCGACGTAGGGCCATTTGAATTCGACCTTGATCACGTCTTTTTGCACGACCCCAAGCACAACGACGTCGCCGATGATGTTGCGTGAGGAGGTATGGCCTTTCAGGATTTTGGCGTATTGCCAGCGGATTTGGCCTTTGTCGAGCAAGAGGCCCTTCAATTCCAGTTTGTCTTTGCCGCCGCGGGTTTCGTAAATCGCTTCAAAGGACTTTTTGTCGCGCTTGGTGATCGTCATCGTGGCGTCGCTGGTCTCCCTGCCCTTCTTGTCCGAGACGATCAGCTCCGTGCCTTCCCAGACATCGCCGATCTGGAAGCCATCGGCTTTCGGCGCATCGATCGTCTCGCCCTTCGAGCCGCTCGCGGGCGGGTCGGTTTTTTCTTTTTTGTCCTTCGTGGATTGGGCGAGTAAAAACGCGGGGGCACCCATAACGCCCCACACACCGAGGATCAGCAACGTCGCACGCAACATGGTCCCGTTCCACAAAGAGAATCCATGGTTGGCAAGAATGGACCATTATTTCATGCCCCGGCCCCGCCCGTCAAGAAGGGAGTTGCGCAAGCGGCCCTGCTCGGATCGAACCAGGGGGAGTTTATTTGACAGGTTCCTTTTCGGGCCATGGCGCGCCCGCATCGATCCAGGCGCGCAAGACGGCCACTTCACGATCTGGCAGCAGGTGGCTCCTGGCCATGGCCATGTCCGGCCGCTGGCCCGTGACGATGGCGATGAGCGAGCTTTGATGGCTCTGGCCGGGGATGACGAAAGCCTGCTTGCCTGGCGCGCCAAAGTAATCCTCTTTCCGATCAGCCCGAAAATCCCCGTAACCGCGGCGCGGGCCATGACAGCGCAAGCAAGCTTTTTCAATGATGGGGTACACTTCCTTCCAAAAGTCGATCTTATCGGCCACGCCGGCGGTGGGCTGAATCGCCTCCTTGGCTGTGAGGCCGTCCTTTCCGTCCAAAGGTTCGCCGACCAGTCGATGCAGCGGCTCTCGTTCTTGCACGGACATCTCGGTCCACCAGGCAAACAGCCCCGCCAACGAAGCCACCACCAGAAACGCCAGGACGCCGCTCCCCAAGATCCAACCGCCCTCAACCTTACGCTCCAGGCCAAACCGTTGTGCGAGAACGACAACGATCCATTTCCAGTGCAGTGCCAAATGAACCAGCAAGATGGCAAGGAAGCCCGTGCTCAGCCAGAAATGGACTTGCCCCCACTGATGACGCGACCCATGCCAGAGGGCCAGCGTCCGGTTGCTGCCCGGCGGCAAGGTGAAATAGAGGATGTAGCCCGTCGCCAACATTCCCAAAAAGAATGCGGCGGCCAGGAGATCAATAGCCAAGTTCGCCGTCGTCCGCTTCATGATCCAATTGTACAGAGCGAAGCCATGAAGCCTTATCACACATATCAAGATCCATGGATGGTCGCGGTGTGATAGGTGACCTTATTGGGAATGCAAGGCGAAAGCCAAAGGCGACATGCAAGGCAAGGGAGATGATTCCGCCTGGCGCAACATCTCCTGGGAAGCCTTCGCCCATTCCGTGGGCTGAACGCGCTGGCAATAGCGCAGGTCATGGCTCGGGCGCGTCCTCTCCAGGACAGCCTTGGCCAGCACGGTTTGCTGTCGCTCCACCGCCAACACTGGGATGCCCCACCGGCTGGCGATCCAGGCATGGAGCGGCAGCGCCTCTTGTGCATCGGTCGACCAGATCAGCCTGACTTGAGGCAAGAGGGCATGGACGTCGGCCGCCTGATGCCAACGAACGAAGGGGTCCAACTGCGATTGGCGCACAAACTGCTCGCGCGCAGTTCGCGTTGCCCCGTCGCCGACAATGAGCAGCCTGGTCTGGGGCCGGGCGTAATGCAAAATACAGAAGGCCCAGATCGCTTCACGCAATCCATCATGGAGGTGCATCCGACCCGCCCAGAGGATCCATTCTTGCGCTTCCTTCGTCTCCAATCGCGGCCCCGAAGGATGCAGCGCTCGCCTGGGCGGAGCGGCCATGGGCGGCTTGACCTGCAGCAAGTCGATGGGCCAGCCGGCCTGGGCCCATGCTTTCCTGGCTTGCTCGTGGGGCACCCATCCGCAACAACCAGGCCAGTTCACCCGCAAGCGCGGCTGCGGCCATTGACCGAGCAGAACGGTCATGGGCCAGCGTGCATGCAGCCAGCGCAAGCCCAACGCCATGCCCGGCCCAGGCAGCGACGTCAAAAACCACGGTCGACCTGGAGTTCGCCAGGCTTGCCGCAGAGCACGATCCCAGGGAAAAGTGCCGCGCCGCTCCACCCGGATCGATTCTCCCGCCTGCTTTGGCAAGTCGCGGAGGAGTTGTCCCGCCCAGGTCGGCTGATTCCACTCGCCCAGCGGGTCCCAGATCATGGGGGAGCTTGCGGCGTCGCGTGTCTGGTTGCGTTCGTGCTTCAAGGATGCCTCCTCGCGATGCACATTGGCTCGTTCACCCGCTGCGACATCATCGATCATCGCGGTTTTTTAAGCCCACGATCTTGCATTCCCCCTGCCGATGCCGCACGAACAGGACGACGACTTCCTGCTCGGCTTTGGCCGTTGGGGAAGGATTCTTGACGTACACCAGCACGACGTGATCGGTCGGTCGCATGACCTTGTCCAGGTCCTTGCGCTCCGTCTCCGACAGTTTTTCACGAATGTCCTGATAGGGATAGGCGGGCCGGACCTCGAAATGGATCGATGGGCGATCGCGATGCTTTTCCAGCAGCCGGGAGAAATCGACTTCCAATTCCTTGCGATCGTAAATCGTGGTCTTCATGTCGTGACACCAGGGCACATCCACGAGGGCCATGATGTCGTCGAGATTGCGGCGCTGCATGGCCTTCATGAATTGGCCAACCAGTTCCCTGGCCTCGACGGCAGGATCGTTCTTGGTCGATGGCGGATCACTCTCCGAACCGAGGCAGGGCGACAGCAGTCCCGGGATCAGTAGGAAGCAGATGGACAAGCACCGAATCATCTTGGGCCTCCTTGCCACAAAAGGGGAAAGGCACGTCGAACGGCTAGCTTCGCAATTTCCCGGCGTCTAGGCAAGATCACTTGCCCTGAGCGGCCCACGGTGCAGTCGACTCCAGGATCTAAGCGGAGGAAGGCTTGGCTTGGGGGGGATAGGCGCGTCCCTTCCATCGCGGCGATAGACCGAGCTTGGGACCCAAGTAGCCAAACCATTGGATGATGATCACGATGAGCACGCCCATGGGATGAAGCAAGGCGCCAAGCCATGATTGCTGGAATCTCAAGCAGCCAAGCAGGCGCGGAACGAGTGAAATGAGGATCGCTGCCAAGGTCAAGGCTCGCTCCACGCCGCCTAGCCAGGGCCAGGTGAAAAGCAACGCCCAAGGCAAGACCTGGCCGCCCAGGAGGAGCGTCGTCCAAAAGAATAACATGGGCAAACTGCTGGCCATGCCTTCCGTCGCATTCTTAGCAAAGCCCATGAACAGCGATCCCGCCGAAGTATACATCCGGCATTCGGCCGCGTCCGTCGCATCGAACAGATCGGTCGAACAACCCCCGCGTCGATAGGAGCGGGGCAGTTGAATGCCGTCATGCAGCGAAGCCTGGATGGCGGCATGTCCCCCTGCTTTTTCATAGGCGCTGCGATGCGTGATAAACAGTTGGCCGCACCCCGCGGCATAGGCGGCCACGTGAGGTAACTGCCGCATCCGCCGCAAGGGGAGAAACCCCAGGAGCAGAAAGTGAATGATCGGGATCACCAATTTTTCCAGCCAGCCCAGGGTGATCTGCCGCGGCAAACCGCTCCCCAAGTCGGCGTGCTGCAACTGCATGAAGCGCAGCATCCGTGGCAAAGCGTCCTTCTGCAAACGGACGTCCGCATCGATGAAGACGAGCCAGGGGGCGCGAGCGGCCTGGGCGAGTTGATGACAGGCAAACTGTTTGCCACACCAGCCCGGGGGCAAAGGCGAGCCTTCAATCCACCGAACGCGCGCATCGGAGCGGGCTATTTCCTGGACGATCGCCGCGGTGCGATCCGTCGAATGGTCGTCCAGGATCAACACCTCCATGGGCCAATCCTGTTGAGCCAAGGCTGAACGGACCGCTTCGGCAATGACGGCTTCTTCATTGCGCGCGGGAATCAAAACGGCGATGAGCGGCGCAGCGAGATCGGCAGGCGTGCGGGCGTCCGCAGCCTCAGGCGGGCTGCTGTCCGGTAATCGTCGATACTGGCGGAGATTGGCGAGAAAGAGCAACGCGGGCAAGGCGGCCAAGGTCAACGCCAACAGCACCACGATGAGCATGACGACCACCCTTAGGAGGCGGATTCAGTCTTGGTTTCCTGATGCCGGGCCGTGAAGCGTTGGCCCTTGAGTCGAGCGGTAAAGCTGCGCCAGAGATCGTAGATGCCGCCCACGCCCACCTTGCCCTCCAGCAGGGAAGTAAAGCCTTTGGGGCTGCGCGTCAGGGAGCGTGTTGCCAGTGCATCCATCGTTTGGCTGAGGGCTTCCTCAAGATAGCTGGTCCATTCCGCATGGCGGCGGGATTCCCCAACGGTTTCGATGGCCGGGCCGAAGCGCAGCAGCACCTCGGGGGTTTTCTCGTTCCAAAAGGGATATTCGATGGCCAGGGGGACGACCACCGCCCTGGGCATCCGATGCAGGAGATATCCCAGACCGCCGCGCAGCTTGATGGGTCGACTGCGAACGTCGTAGAATTCTCCCTGGGCCGTGATCCACAATCCCGTATGGGGCTGTTTCAAAATCGCTTCGCTGGTTTTCAAAAACTCCCGCGCCCCCCAGAGCGTGCCCTGCTCGACGCCAAAGAAGCCTAACTTGCCAAAGATGGCATACTTTTTCAGCATGTCCATGTCGATGGGAGCGTAGCCGATCCGTTCGGGAAAAAGCTCGTTCGCCAACATGCAGACCAAGGGGTCCCACCACGAGGCGTGATTGAGCACGACGATCAACGGCAGGTTATCGGGAACGGTCGGGACCGGACTTTCCTCGTCCAGGCGAACAGCCGTGAAGCATTTACGCAGTTGATATCGCTTGATGTACCAGACGAACCAGTCGTACAGCCAAGGCGAACGCGGCGGAATCATCGGGACGGGGTTTCCTTGGCGGACGAGGAAGTGGAGTCGCTTTTTTTCGCGGGGCGTTTGACCAAAGAGGTCATGATACAGACCACGCCCAAGGCGACAAGCAACAAACCGATGCCCGTGTACAGCGCTGACGAGGAGGGTTTGAACGGCGTCATCCAAATCCAGATGCCGCCGCTGATGAGAAAAAGTAATCCCGCAAGAAAACTGCTCATGACCGCTCCGGTGTGAAACCAGCGGCCATTTTACGAAGCCGCGGGCACGGGGGCATCTCGATTTGAGCGCGCGGTCACGCGGTCGCGGTCCAAGGCGTCGGCGGCGATCCAACCCGACATCAGCACCATCGGCATGCCCGGTCCGGGATGGGCCGAGCCGCCGGCCAAATAAAGCCCTTCCACGTCCGGGCTGCGATTGCTGGGTTTGAAACCCCCCTTCAACCGCCCATGGCTGGCCAGACCGTAAATCGCTCCTTGCAAGACATGATAGCGTTCGTGGATGTCCTGCGGCGTGAGCTGATGCTCGACGACGATGCGCTCCTCGATGTCGGGCATCTTCCCCGTGGTTTTGAGCTTGTGGAGAATGGCCCGGCGGTATTCAGGCAGCATGCGCCGCCAATCATGATGGGGCCGCAAATAAGGCGCATGAACCAGCACATAAAGGGCTTCTCCCCCGGGAGGAGCCACGGCCGATTCCGTCCGTGCCGGGGCCGCCAGATAACAGGTCGGGTCCGGCGCCGGTTCGCCCTGGCGGTAGATCGCGTCGAATTCCTCCTCGGGGCTTGCGGAGAAAACAAAATTGTGATGCAGGAGATGCTCGTAACGCTGGTTCAATCCCAAGTACAACACGACGCCCGAACAGGCCGGCTCATAACTCCGACGATTCATGAACCTGGCCTCGGCGGGTGTATTGACCAGCAACTCCTGATGCATCCGCACGCTATCCATGTTCGATACGACGGCCGAGACAGGGAGGGTGCCGAGCCGATCCGTTTCCAGCGCCACCACGCGCTGCGACGGATTCATGGCCACTTTCGTGACGGACACGCCGGTATGCATTTCAACCCCTAGTTCACCAGCCAGTCGAATCAAAGCGTCGGGCACCGCGCGGAGGCCGCCCAGCGGATACCAAACCCCTTCGCCCGTCTGCATGTGCGCTATGCCGCAGAGCACGGCCGGTGATTGATCCGGCGCCGAGCCGACGTACTGCGTGAAATGATCCAACATCTGGGCGACGCGCGGATCGGGAATGAACTTGCGGACCGTGCCGCCGACCGTGCTATGAAAGCGCATCTTCCAGAGATCGGCCATGATCGCCGGCTTAAACGCCTCGGAAACGTTGAACATGTCCCAAATGGAGCCGATCGGCTTATAGAAATAGAAGCGCTTGGCGATTTCGTGAAGCCGTTCCGCGAGTCGAATGAAGGAGCCATATCCTTCCGCCGAGGCGGGACTAAAGGTTAACAGTTGTTGGATCATGCGCTCCACGTCGGCATCCAGATCGAGCGTGCTGCCGTCGGTGTAGAAACAGCGCCATTGCGGATTGAGCGGAACCAGCTTCAGATAATCCTCGAGGTTTTTCCCCGCTTCGGTAAACAAGCGGTGCAGCACGCTGGGCAAGGTGAGGATCGTCGGCCCCATGTCGAAGCGAAAGCCGCGATCTTCCAGGACGGCCGCCTTGCCGCCCAGCCAGCCATTTTTTTCGAGGAGAACGACATCGTAACCCCGCGCCGCCAGGGTGCACGCCGCTGCTAAGCCGCCGAGTCCGCCGCCAATGACGCCGATCCGCCCCGCCTTCATCAAGCGCATGTCGCTTCCTCCCGGAACCGTTCAAAACTGCTGCCTGCAAACTTATTTTATGGAACCTGGCCAAGTGCGCGTCCTGGTTCAATTTTCTGGCATCCTTTGCGCTCTTCCGCTAAACTGCAGCCACTTGACTTTGCATAACCGTTTTTCATGAGGGAGAGTTTCATGATGCGATGGGCAATCGTCGGCTTGCTCGGCTTGGCCGCGGTCTTGGCTTGCGGCTCGACGGGCCAGGGGGAAGATAAGAAAGAGTCGATCCGCCTCTTCAACGGCAAGGATTTGACGGGATGGCGCATTTTCTTGGACCCTCGGAAAAAGGACGTCGCGCCCGACCAGGTCTTCTCGGTCGTGGATGGCACGATCCGCTGCGAGGGCCAGGTCGCAGGCTACATCATCACGGAAAAGGAATACGACAATTTTGAATTGCGCTTCGAATGGAAGTGGGGGAGCAAGGTCCACTCCGGCCGCAATTCCGGCTGCTTCGTCCATGTGACCGGACCCGATAAAATCTGGCCGAAAGGCGTGGAAGCGCAACTGATGGATCAGCGCGCCGGTGATTTTTGGCTCGTCGACGGCTTCCAACTCACCGTCGACAAAGCGCGGCAAGACCCCAACACCTCCCGGCATTATTTCCACATGAAGGGCGGCGTCGAGAAGCCCCATGGCGAATGGAATCAATACGTCGTCATCTGCAAGGGCAACACGGTCAAGCTGATCGTCAACGGCGTCGAACAGAACGAAGGCACCGACGCGGAAATCACCAAGGGCAAAATCCTCTTCCAATCCGAAGGGGCGGAAATTTACTTCCGCAACATCGAACTGAAGCCGCTCTAACGGTCCGTCGCGCTTCCTTTAGCCGATGGTCAGTTGAATGATCCGGACCAGGAAGACATCGGAGATGAGAACCAGCAGGGTGGCCACGACGACCGCGCGCGTGGCCGCCTGGCCGGTTCCCTCCGTGCCTTCCTTGGCATGGAGTCCCTGATAACATCCCGTCAAACCGATCAGATAGCCGAAGACCATCGTTTTCAAGGTGGCGGGAATCACGTCCTGCAGCTTGAGATACGCCAGGCATTCGCGGTGATACTCTTTCCAGCTCATGGTGCCGCCCACCTGTTCGGCCGCGAAGCTGCTCAACAAGGCCGTCGCGTCGATGAAGATGGTGATCAGCGGCAAGGCCAATACGCACGCCAGGACCCGCGGCGCGATGAGCCGCGGCAGGATGGCAACGCCAAGCACCTGGGCGGCATCGAGCTGCTCGGTGTTCCGCATGGCGGCCAACTCCGCCCCGAGCACGGCGCCGAGCCGGCCGGCCGCGAGCAGCCCCGCCGCCACCGGTCCGAATTCCCAGATCACCGACAGGGCCAGGGCGCTGGGCAGCAACCGTTCGCTTTGAAACTGGCCGAGGAGTTCGCGCAGTTGCAGCCAAGCGACGAGTCCCATGGCGGTCCCCGCCACGATCGCCACCGGCATCGCACCGGCCAGGGCCACATAGAAATGGGGCCACCAGCGGCCGGGGATCAGCAGCGCTCCGGGCAAGTGCCAGAGGACGCGCGCCGACCAAGCGATCAATCGGCCAAGTCGTTCCAGTGCCCGCATGTGGTTCCCCTTTGAGCGAATGAGGTTTTTTCCTAGACCCATTCCGTGGGTAAGTTACAATCCAAGCGGAACTGAAAAGGCCCTCTTCCGCATCGGCGACTCAGTCGAGAGGGCCGTCCTAGCGTCACGATGGGAGTAATGCGATTATGGCAGAGATTATCAAACAAATCTCGGTGTATCTGGAAAACAAGCCAGGACGACTGGCCCAGGTGGTCTCCGGGGTGGCCAAGCAAAAGCTGAACATCACCGCCATCACCGTGGCCGAGCACAAGGACCGCAGCGTCTTGCGCCTCGTGACCGATGACATGAAAAAAACCAAGCGCGTCATCACGTCGATGAACTTGCCCTTCATCGAGGACGACGTGCTGCTGGTCACCATGCGCAATCAGCCTGGAGCGCTGGCCAACGTGTGCGAGCAACTGGCCATCGAACACATCAATATCGACTACGCTTACAGCAGCGCCACCAGCGTGAACGGTAAATCGCTGGGCATCTTCAAGATCTCCAACTTGAGCCGCGGCATGAAATTGCTGAGCGAACAGCACGTGGGGCCGCGCCGCAATGGATTCGCCAAGATGAACCGCAAGGGACGCAACGCCAAGTCCAACCCGAACGAGGATTGACCCGCCCCGCCGAAGCCATCCGTGTCGGTAAATCTCCAACCCGATGGAACCCTAGACGAGGAAGCAGCCGCGGCCATGGCTGCTTCCCGTCATGATGGCTTGGGGTCCATGGCCGCCGATGGCTCGTGCTCACCTACCGCTTGGAGGCTCGCCATGACGCACCTTCGCCTTGATCGTTTGGCTTGGTTCTTGCTGTTGCCCATGGCGTTGTCGGCTGGGACGGGGGACGCTCCGCCAGTTCATCAGGTGTTCGACCCGCCGCGACGTCCCAAGGATATTCGGCTGCAGCGCATGGATCACCTCGATCAGCCTGCGCCTTTTCAGCCCAGCTACACGACCCAGGCAGCGTGGGAAAAGCGCGCCAGCGAACTTCGGCAACAGTTGCTGGTGGCCCTGGGTTTATGGCCGATGCTGCCGCGCCCGCCTATCGAAGCCGTGATTCATGGCAAGATCGATCGCGATGCTTACACCGTGGAAAAAGTTTACTTCAGCAGTCTGCCGGGCCATTTCGTGAGCGGTTCGCTTTATCGCCCCAAGGACAGGACGGGCCGGAGGCCAGCCATCTTGATGCCTCATGGCCACCACGCGCATGGCCGGTTCAACCAGGCCAGCGATGCCGCCGTGCAGCAAGAAATGAAATCCGGCGCGGAGAAAACCAAGGAAAGCGCCCGCTATCCACTGCAAGCCCGTTGTGCGATGCTGGCCCGGCTCGGCTGCGTCGTGTTCCACTACGACATGGTCGGTTACGCCGACAGCCAAGCCATTCCCCACCGCGCCGGTTTCAGCGGCGTCATGGCGGAAAGCCTCGGGCAAAGCGCCATGGGATTGCAAACCTGGAACAGCCTGCGGGCTTTGGATTTTCTTGCCAGCCTGCCCGACGTCGATCCCCAGCGCATCGGCGTGACCGGGGCCAGCGGCGGTGGCACGCAAACCTTCATCCTCTGTGCCATCGATGACCGGCCCGCCTGTGCCTTTCCCGCCGTCATGGTCTCGATGAACATGCAAGGAGGCTGCATCTGCGAAAACGCCAGCCATCTCCGCGTCGGCACCAACAACGTCGAAATCGCGGCTCTCATGGCGCCGCGTCCCCTGGCCATGACCGGCGCCAATGATTGGACCCGCGACATCGAATCCCGAGGCTTGCCCGAGCTGAAAAAAATCTACGCGCTCTACGGCGCCGCCGACAAGGTGGCTGCGAAGTATTACCCGTTTCCACACAACTACAATCAGGTCTCCGCCGAGATGATGTATGCCTGGTTCAATCGCCACCTTGCATTGGGTCACGCCGAGCCGATTCTGGAGCAACCTTTCGAGCCGATTCCGGTGAAAGAGCTTGCCGTCTACGATCAAGAGCATCAACCCAAACGGGCCAACGCGGATTCGGTCAGCGCACAGTGGGCCTTCTATTCCGAACAAGCCTGGCTCGAATCGAGCGTCCTCCTGGAAACCTATCGCTCCTTGGTCGGCCCCGCGTTGCGGGTGTTGCTCCATGGCGACTGGCCCGCGCCCGGCGTCACGCAGGCCCATAAGCTCGGCACCGCTTCGGGGGATGGCTTTTACATCTGGAAAGGCACCCAGCTTCGCACCGACCGCGACGTCGAGATTCCCCTCATTTCGCTCGTGCCCAAAAACAGCCGAACGGCCATCGTGTGGCTGCATCCCAAAGGCAAAGCCAGCCTGTTTGATGACGCCGGCCGCCCCATCCCCGCCGCGCGGCGCATGCTCGACGCCGGCGCTTCGATCATTGCCCCGGACCTGCTCCTCACCGGCGAATATCAGGTCGAAGACCAGCCCGCGCCGCTGCCCTGGCCCAAGCAGGTGCATCATCAAGACATCCCGTTCATGGGCTTTCGCTATGGTTACAACCGCACGCTCCTGGCGGAACGGGTCAACGACGCCCTCACGGTTCTGGCCCATCTGAAAACACGGCAGGACGTCGATAAGCTGTATCTCATCGGCCTGGAAGAGATGGGTCCGGTCGCCCTGCTGGCTTGTGCACAGGCCAAGGGGCGGATCGACCGGACGGTCGTCGATCTGAACCAATTCGATTTCGATCAAGTCCAGTCGCTAGAAGATGATCGGCTCTTGCCCGGCGCCTGGCGCTTTGGCGGACTGCTCGGTTTTGTCCCCCTCATCGAGAAGGGAGAATGCTGGATCACCAACGCCCGGCGAACGCGCGCCGCTGCTCTCGCCGATGCCACCCCCGGCGTGAAACGGCAGACCGAGGCCGCGGACCTTCCGGCCATGGTGGACTGGCTCTTGCGGCCATGAAGCAAGCCACGGAAACATGCCCCGCGGCTTGAGTGATGTTCGATGGAGCGTTCAAGATTAGAAGACGAGCCCTATGCGGAGCATGACGGTGTCGTTCAACTCCACTCGGCCGCCATACGTCTCGAAGAGTAATTCTCGGTTGAACACGTAGCCGACTTCAAAGAAGCCGCGTATGCCGGTGTAATGCTTCAGCTCCAACCCCAAGGCCAGCCGCCAATCGTTGTAATCCACGTTGTCGTCCAGGATGCCCAAGCGATTGATCGCCCAGGCGCCGCCGCCGTATTCCCCGCCAACGTAAACCCAGCCCTCGCTACCCGGGTTATTCCACAGTCGATGCGAAATGCGCGGCTGCGGAAAAACAAGTTGCACCCGGGTCTCGCTCGTGGGGTTCCAAATCACTCCGGCCACGGGCAGCCATTTGGTTTCATTCCGATTGATGTAAGCAACGCCGGCGACGAACTGCAATGCTTCCGACGTGGCAAAAATGCCGATCAAGCGGCCGCGCATCCGAAATTGATCCGAGCGGCTGTTGTCGAAGTCGGTGTAGACGCCCGGGGTCAAGCCGATGTCGAGATAGAACCAATCCGTCACGCGCGGCGCCCAGCCGAAGTCGACGTACAGGTCGTAAACGCGATCGGGCAAGCCCAAGGAAAAGAAGGGCTGTCCGAGCGAAGGTTGATCCCAAAAGTGAATGCCAAAGACCGGCTTCACGGTCAAGGGGGCCAGGCAGGGGTCGAAGGTGAACTGCATGGTCATGCTCGTTTCCAGATCGACGGTGCCAAAGCCGCGTTCGGCGCCCCCCGCCAGATAGGTCAAGGTGGCGCTCGCTTCCCTGATCCAGCGGAGCGGGCCGGGCGCTTCCTCGAAGCGTGGACTGGGCTGCAGGAAGGGGCTCGCCTCATCCAATTTGGGATTCAGATTCGGATCGGGGCTGCCCTGTTTGGCTAGAACTTGACGGAGGTCTTGCGAATTCGCGCCTGCTTGGCGAACCGGTGAAGAGGACGGCGGCTGCGCGGGCTGCGGTGGCAAATAGGGCGACTGGGCGGCCGCCATCCCGCACCAACTCTGCAGCACCAGCATCGTCAGGATGATTCGTTTCATGGGCACATCTCCCTTAACTCAACCAGAGATGGCAAAAAGATGGGCGAACGTAAGGGGTGAGCCATACCCAAGTGGGCCAGCCGGGTCAAGGCGAACTCGCAGGTCGAACGCAAAGGAGCATCTCAACTCTTTGCAACTTGGTTGGCGGAAAGGATGGTATGTCGGCGACAGTCACGCCGCCCATCTGGTTTTTCTTCGCATGGGAACGATGTGCATGGTAGAAATGAAAGGTAACTCATGACCGAGTTGCGCCTCGTCATCGCATCCTCCGAGAAACGACATGCATCGCGAAGACTCTCCACGATCGATCACGCCTCCAGAACCGCCGGCACCTTTAGCTCCCACCGCGAAGAAGAGCCTAGGCTTTGAGAAGCAAACCACCCCTAGCTTACACGAACCATTTTGTTCTGCTTTTTATGATTCGATCGGGCCGCGATCGCCAATCGAAGAGACGCGAACCCTTCCCAACCTTCCCGGGTTTGCCATCGAGAAGGAATTAGGACGGGGCGGGATGGGCGTGGTCTACAAGGCACGACATCTGGCCCTTGGCCGCACGGTTGCCTTGAAAATGATCCTCAAGGTGGATTTCGCCTCGGTCGAGCAAAAGTTGCGGTTTCAGATCGAAGCGGAAAACGCCGCCCAAATGCAACATCCCAACATCGTTCAGGTGTTTGAAGTAGGCGAATTCGAAGGGCAGCCATTCTTCGTGCAGGAATACGTCGAGGGCGGTTCGTTAGCGGAGTTGCTGCAGGAGCGCCGCATGCTCCCCAAGGAAGCAGCGGTCTTCATGATCAAGCTAGCCCGTGCTATCCATGCCGCCCATGTGAAGGGGATTGTTCATCGCGATCTCAAGCCAGCCAATATCCTTCTCGCCAAGACAGGCGTTGCCAGCGCCGACCTGGTCCCCAAGATTTCCGATTTCGGCCTGGCCAAACGGCTTGACGCCAAGGACTCGCTGACCGGCAGCGGAACCGTCATGGGGACGCCCTCCTACATGGCTCCGGAACAAGCGCGCGGCGATTTACAGCGGGTCGGCACCGCCACGGATCAGTACGCCCTAGGCGTCATCTTTTATCAAATGCTCACGGGTCAGCTCCCGTTTCAGGCGCCATCGATCCCCGAACTATTGCCCATGATCGTGAACGATGAACCGCGCTCGCCTCTGAAGATTCAGCCGAGCATCCCTTCGGACCTGGCCGTCATTTGCCTCAAATGCCTGGAAAAGGATCCCGCTAACCGCTATCCCAGCGCCGAGGCGCTCGCCGATGATCTCACCCATTGGCTGGAGCATCGCCCCATTCTGGCCAGGCCGGCGACGCGGACCGAACGCGTGGTGAAATGGTGCCGCCGTTATCCCGCCGTAGCCGGACTCATTGCCATTTCCACTTTAGCGGCCCTGATCGCCAGCGGGCTGGCCTGGTGGGCGATCCAGGCAGAAGGGCAAGCGCGGGCAAGCGAACGGCAGGCGAAACACGAGCGCGATTTGCAGGAACAACAGCGTCAGCGCGCGGAGCAGAATGAACAAAAAGCTCTGGCCTCGGCCCTGGAAGAACGCAAAGCCCGCGAGATGGCCGACGGCGTGTTGGACTTCTTGGAGAAGCGCGTCTTTGCCGCGGCTCGACCCATGGATCAGGAAGGCGGCATGGGATACGAAGTCAAATTGATGGACGCACTCAAGGCAAGCCTGCCCTTTCTCGAGGAGCGCTTCGCCGCTCAACCGCTCATCGAGGCGCGCCTGCGGTTGATGCTGGCGCGCACATACTATTTTCTGGGTGATCATCCGCTGGCCCTGAGTTTAACTGAACGCGCCTGCGCTCTCTTCACGCAGCATCTTGGGCCAGACCATCCACAAACCTTGACCAGCCAGCACAACTTGGCGATCAGCCTTGCCCGCGTGGGCCGGCATCAGGAAGCATTGAAACTGCGCGAAGCAACCCTGCAACAGCAAACCGCCATACTGGGTCGAGACCATCCCGACACGCTGAACAGTCTGCATCATTTGGCGAACCTCCACGACGAGATGGGCCAGCATCGAACCGCCCTGCCCCTGCGCGAGGAAACGTTGAAGCTTCGCCAGCTCAAACTGGGACAGGATCATCCCGACACGCTCAGCAGCATGCATAACCTGGCCAATAGCTATGATGCGCTGGGCCGTTTGCAGGAAGCTCTCGCGCTTTATGAAACCACCCTTCGACTGCAAAAAATCCACCTCGCGCCCGAGCATCCCGAGACGCTGCGAACCATGCACAATTTGGCCAACGTGTACAGCGACGCGGGCCGCAGCCAGGACGCCTTGAACCTGCGCGAGGAGACGCTGCGCCGCCGCCAGGCACGTCTGGGTCCCAGCCATCCGGACACCCTCAGCAGCATGCATAATCTGGCCATCAGTCTCTACATCCTGGGCCGCCTGGAAGACTCCTGGAAGCTCTGTCACGAAACGTACCAACTCCGCAAGAACAAACTGGGCATCGACCATGCGGACACGCTGACCAGCATGAGCAACTTGGCCGTCTGCTGCCATGCCCTGGGGCGTTGCGAAGACGCCCTCGCCTTGCATGAAGAGGCCCTGCGGCTCCGCAGAGCCAAATGGGGCCCCGATCATCCTGACACCCTCTTCAGCATGAGCAATGTGGCGAACAGCTACAGCCGGCTCGGCCGGCATCAAGAAGCGCTCGCGCTGCGAAAGGAAACCTTCCAGCGGCGCCAAGCCAAGCTCGGTCCGGACCACCCCCACACGCTCACGAGCATGCACCAATTGGCCAGCAGTTATGCTGACGTAAACCAGCAGGCGGAGGCGCTGGAAATCAGGCAGGAGACCCTGAAGCGCCGCCAGGCAAAACTTGGCCCCCATCATCCCGACACGCTTTTTTCACTAGCCCATCTGGGCGAATCGTACCGAATCTTAGGTCAATTCGAGCAGGCCAGAAGACTTTTCGAGGAGGCCGCCGCGGGCACCCTGAAAAGAAAAGTGGTGAACCAAAATGCGATCTGGATCATGACCCAAACGGCTTTGGCTTTCGAATCGGTTGGACAGTGGGACGAAGCGGAATCTTGGCGTCGGCAATGGTTAGCGGTCGTCAAGGCACAAGCAAAAGCGGATGCGATGGATTACGCCGTCGAATTGCTCGGCTTGGGCGCGAATCTACTGAATCAGCAAAAATATTCTGAAGCAGAATCCATCTTGCTCGAGGCCTATGCCATTTTCAAAGCCAAAAGCACGGCATCATCTTTGCCCGGTAATCGACTGCCCGACCTGAAGCCTGTGCTCGCCACGCTCGACCGACTGATCGAACTATACCGCCTTTGGGAAAAGCCACAGGAGGCCAAGAAATGGGAGATGGAAAAGGCATCGTGGAAGTAAGTTCATGAGATGCCTGTGGTGGTCAAAGCTGGTTAGATCGTTTACTGGCCAGCTTTTGGCCAGAGCGACTTCAGCGGGCCCAGGTAGCGGAATTGGTCCTGATCATGGACGAAGAACGCCCAATGATAGCCCTCCTTTTGCCCAGGAATGACGAACCGCGCCGCATACAGTTGACAGCGCGTTTGAAAGGCTTCCAGCAAAGGATGATCTTCCGGCGATTCGAAATGCGCCGCCAGGACTTCCGTTTGTTGATTGGCCAGCCGACCCGCCAGCAACTTCGTGATCTCTTGCCGCAGCTCGGGAGCGACTTTGTTCTCGTACTCCTCAAGAAAAGGTTGGCGCAGCGGCGCTTTCACAAAGCGTTCGCTCCAGGCCTTGGCGTCCGGCAGCTTCAATTGATCGATCAGCCGGTCGCGGTGCTCCAGATCCTTGCCCGCCGCGGCGAGCAGCAGCGCTTCCATGCATTGTTTGAAGGCGTCGGGGTCATTGTCGAAGCGGCGAACCGGGTCTTGAAAACTCATCCCGCTGCCTGATCCACAACAGAAGCACCAAGTCAGCACGAATCCAAGTTGCAGCCAAAACAAGCGTCCAAGGCGGGCGGCGACATGAGGCATCGTCGTTTTCCTTTGCCTGGCTGAACATTCCAGGATGCTCGATCCGTCCACGCTCGATTATAATAGCCGCTATGCCAGGAAATACCTTTGGTGAACGATTTCGTGTGACGACAGCGGGAGTGAGCCACGGTCCCGGCTATCTGTGCATCATCGATGGCTGCCCGGCGGGCTTGCCGCTCACCGTCGCGGATTTGCTGCCCGATCTTCGCCGCCGCCGCCCCGGCCAATCCACGATCGTCTCCCAACGCGACGAAGAGGACGTGCCGGAGATTTGGTCGGGGGTGTTCGAGGGACTCACGGACGGCACGCCGATCGGCCTCCTTTTTCACAATCGGGATGCTCGCAGCCAGGACTACGAGGAGATCAAGGAGAAATACCGCCCGGGCCACGCCGATTTCAGCTTCGACGCCAAATATGGGATACGCGATTATCGCGGCGGCGGACGGTCCTCGGCCAGGGAAACGCTGTGCCGCGTGGCCGCCGGAGCGATCGCCAAGAAATTGCTGGCGCGCATCGGCATCAGCATTGTGGGATACACGTCCCAAGTGGGGGAGATTGCCGCCCAGATTGAGGACCCTGCCACGGTTACCTTGGACCAGGTCGAAGCCAATGCCGTGCGCTGCCCCGATCCCGCGGCGGCCGCGGCCATGATCGAACGCATCGAAGAAGTCCGCAAGCAGCAAGATTCCATCGGCGGTTGCTGCACCTTGGCGGCCGTGGGAGTGCCCGCCGGGTGGGGCGAACCGGTCTTCGACAAACTCAAGGCCGACCTGGCGAAAGGCTTGTTGTCCCTGCCTGCGGTAACGGGTTTCGAATATGGGTCGGGGTTCGCCGCGGCCCTGGCCAGGGGCAGTCAGCACAACGATCCGTTCATCCGCTCCGAAGCGGGCGCCATCACCACGTCAAGCAACCGCCATGGCGGCATGCTGGGGGGCATCTCCACGGGTTTGCCCATCGTGTGCCGCGTCGCGATCAAGCCCGCCAGCAGCCTGCCCCAACCGCAGCCGACCGTCACCCGCGCCGGCGAACCGACCACCATCGCCACGCGGGGCCGACATGATCCATGCTTGGTCCCGCGCTTCGTGCCCATGGGGGAAGCAATGATGGCCTTGGTGTTAGTGGATCATGCGCTGCGCCATCAAGCACAAACGCTATGGCCGCATCACGACGCGTCCTCCGGAGGGGCGCGATGACCTCCCATCCGCGCTGGAAGGCGTTCCTCTGGGCGCTTATTTTTCTTGGCATGATCGCCATGGGATTGCTGGCCAATCGGCGCCCGCCGCCGCCATCGGCCCATGACCCGCAGAACGTGATTCAATTGTTTCGGGATGGCGTGCCGCGCGAGTTGCTCGTGATGCTGCCGCTGCGAGCGGGGGACCAGCTTCGCCTCGTTGGCCTGGCGCCATCGGAGATGAAGCCGGCTCTCTTTTGGATCGACCCCTCGGGGCATTGCCGGGAGCTCGCGCCGTTTGGCCACCGCCAGGTGGGAGGTTCGGTCAGGCAGATCGATTACCCGCCGATGGAAAGCATGCCCTGCCCGGCGCAGCCCGGTTGGCACATCGTCTTGCTCGCGGCGGACCCGCGGGAGCAGCCGACTCTGGCCGGCGTCGCCGCTGGCTGGGCCAACCAAACCTTGCCGCCGCCGCCGTCGAAGTATCTCATGATGTTGTTCACCCGCGAGCGCGTCGAATTGCTTCACCCCAAGGGCTTTCCCCTGCCTGCCGTGGACGTCACGCAACCCCTGGTGGATGATCTGAAGCGAGCCATCCAGCGGCTGTCGCAGCAATTTGCTTTTGTGTCCGGCACCATCGTGCCCGTGAAATGAACGGCACGTTAATCGTCGTTATTCGTGGCACGTTCGATTTGCTGGATGGCGTTGCGGGCGCGCTGCCGCACGAGGGAATGTTCGTCATTCTCGGCTTGCCGCAAAGCTTCCAGGGCGTCGCGGGCTGAGCCGCCCATCATGCCCAAAGCGCGCGCGCAGGCCTGGCGCACGCTCGATTCCTTGTCTTTCAAACCCTCGATCAAATGGGGCAAGGCCGCGCGGGCATGCGGGCCGCACTCGCCCAAGGCGTAAGCCGCCTCCCGCCGCATCAACTCATTTTTGTCTTTCAAGGCTTCGACGAGAAGAGGCACGGCGCGTTCTCCCATGCGCGCAATGGCCTTTTTGGCGCTCTCGCGGATACCCGCCTCGGAGAATTGATTGATCAGGAAGCGGATCACCGGTTCGGAGTGGGAGGCGTTGATTTCCGCCAGCATGTAGATGACCTGGCTGCGCGTGGCAAAGTCATATTGGTCGTCGTCCTTGATGATTTTCTGAATCATGTCCAGATGCTTGTCCGTCAAGGATCGGCCGATGCGCTGCATGGTGGCCGTCGCCTGCGTCTTCACGGCGGCATCCCGCGATTTGACGTGGAGGAGCAGGGCCTTGAAGTCAGCTTCATCCTCGGCCAGTTTCCACAGGGCCGCGGATGCTTCCATCTGCACGAGCGGATCCTTGTCCTGACGAAAAGCCCGCAGGTCGGCCAGCAAGACTTCCGGCACCTGTCCGAATTCCCCCAGGGCGAAGATGGCGGCCTTGCGAACGTCCGGGTGGCGATCGCGCAAACTGTTACGAATGAGCGGCGCGGCCCCCGAGGCAGGCGGACCAAACCGGCCCAGGGAGACGAGGGCCGTCTGGCGCACGAGGGGGTTGGCGTGCCGGAGTTGCTTTTGCAATTGGGCGATCAATTCGGGGGTCGGTTCCGCCAACGTGGCCAGGCCCACCATGGCCGCCACGCGCAGATTGTCCTCCGCGTGATCGAGATGGGTCATGAGCTGCGGCACGGCCGCCTTGGCATGAGGCTTGCCGATCTTGGCGAGCGACAAGGTGGCGTTGACGCGAACCTCGACGTCGGCGTCTTGCAAGGCCTTGATTAAATCCTTGGCGGCTTCGGTCGCCGCCAGGTTGCCGAGCATGGCGGCCGCGCGGCGGCGCGCCGCCACGTCGTCGCTGCGGAGATCTTGGAGCGCCGTCACCAGGGGGTTTTCGGGAGGGGGGTCATCATCCTGCGCCTGGGCCCCGGCCAGCCCCGCACCGAGCCATAGCCACATCATCCCCATGATCCATCCCCGCCTCTGCCAATGACCTAGCGGCAGGTTTAGCCTGTGGCGGCTCGATTTGAAGGGGTGCTCCAGATGCACTTGCTTTTCCTCGTTGAAAGGGGTATCTCCTTCCCTCTTCTATCTACAGTTTACCGCAACTTCTTGCTGGACGAAGGGAGAAAATCATGATCTGGCTCGCGCTGCTCATCTTCCTGGCGGAGACGAGCGTGGTGACGCTGGATACCGTTCGGCTGATTTTTATCAGCCGAGGCTATCGCATCCTCTCCGCCGTGTTGGGACTGTTGGTCGTTTCCATCTGGCTGTTTGCCATCACGCAAATCATGCAAAACCTGCAAAGCCCCTATTGCTTCATCGCCTACGCCGCGGGGTATACGGGGGGGATTATCCTGGGCATGAGCATCGAGGAACGGCTCGCGCTCGGCTCGCAACTGGTCCGCATCATCACCAAGCAGGACGCCACGCAGCTCATTCAGCAATTGCGGCATTCCAAGTATGGCGTCACCAGCGTCGACGCCAAGGGAGCCTCGGGGCCGGTCCACGTCATCTTCACCATTGTGCCGCGCAAGCAGTTGGACCAGGTCATCGACATGATCCATCGCTTTGACGACAAATCGTTTTACACCATCGAGGACGTCCGCCGACGGCAAGGCGGCTTCTTCCCGCAAAGGCAGCATCGCCCCCTGGGGGTGCCCATTGACGGCCTGGCGTCGATCACGCCCATGAGCCAGGCCAGCAAGGCCGCTTGAGCCGCCTCACCTGGCTTGGAAGCGGCGTCGAACACACTGTCTAGTCGTGATACGCAAACAGGGGAGTGGTCTTTGGGGCCACTCCCCTGAGGTTATTCTTGATGGCAAGCAGGAACCGATTATTTCTTCTTGCCATGCCCGGTGAGCAGCATGACGACCTTTTGCCCGGCCACCTCCGTCTCCATCTTCACCAAGCCGCCCACGGGAATTTCCTTCGACGTCCAGACCTTGCTCGTCGTTTCAAATTTCTGACCCGCGGCGTCCACCGAGATTTTCATTTTCACCCACTGGCAAGGGTAAAATTGGTTGTCGATCTTCACCGTTTCCGTGCCTTCATCGATCTTCTCGGCCTTGTTGTTGCCGCCCATCTGCTGAATTGACGTGGCAGGATCATACGGCTGATCGAGCCGCACCTTGATTTCGCGGGCCGGCAGCTTCATATTGCCCGACTGCGTCTCGATGGCGATGGTCACTTCCTTGTCATCCTTGGCCTTGACGATCTGTTTCAGCGTCGTGCTGACTTTCTGACCATTTGGAAGCTGGACCTCGGATTTGTACGAAACCCAATCTCCCACTTCGGAACGTTTATAGGGATTGTCATCGGCCCGAAGCGCTTGAGCGTAACCACTCGCGAGTAGAAGCGTCAGACACATCAACCAAAGGGCGCGGGGCAATTTCGTAACCATGCGAACTTCCTTTATCCAATGCCAATGTTGAAAGGGAATTTCACGACGATCCTCGCGGATGGGGATCGATGAGTGTGAGTTGCGTGCGGATGCCGCGCTCGCCATAGGCGGCGCCGGTTGCGCCGGACCACGCCGGAAAGGCTGTCGTGTAATCGCCAGGCGCGACGATCGCGTCTTTCGGATCCTGGATGAGATTGACTGGTCCCGTGGGCTGCGTGCGCTGGGCAAACTCCGTGCTCTTCAAAGTGCCGGTCTTCTTGATCAATTGCTGAATATCGATGACCGCCTGGATCAACTGTTCGGGCCGGGGCGGACACCCGGGTACATAAACGTCCACGGGGATGAACCGATCCACCCCTTGAACCACAGCATAGGTGTCGAACACGCCGCCGCTGGAGGCGCAGGCTCCCATCGAGATGCACCATTTCGGCTCGGGCATCTGCAGCCAAATACGCTGCAGAACGGGAAGCATCTTCATCACCACGCGCCCCGCCACGATCATCAAGTCGCATTGCCGCGGCGAAAAGCGCATCACCTCCGAGCCGAAGCGGGCAATATCGAACCGCGACGCGCCCGTCGCCATCAGTTCGATCCCGCAACAGGCCGTGGCGAACGGCATCGGCCATAAGCTGTTGGATCGCACCCAGTTGGCCAATTTGTCCAGATTCGCGAGGAAGACGTTTTCCGGTAAACCCACGGCCATGGTCAAACTCCAACTTGTAATCGAAACCTCTGCCCGGTCAGGTGGTCAAAAAGGCGTGATTGGACATGAAGCGCTTAGCGCCACTTAAATCCGCCCTTGCGCCATTCGTAGACGTAACCGATGGTGAGCAGGGCTAAAAACAGCAACACCCCCCAAAAGGCCGGCCCCCGAAATACTTCAGGCAGCCCGCCCGCCTGGTACGCCGAGACCGCCCACGGATAGAGGAAGAGCAACTCGATTTCGAAAATCAAAAAGAGGATCGCGATGAGGTAGAACTTCACGTCGAAGTGTTGGCGGGCGTCGCCGATCGGGTCCATGCCCGACTCATAGGGCATGTCTTTTACCTGCGTCGGTTTTTTGGGAGCGATCCAATGCGAGATGCCCAGGCTCGCGCCGGCAAAGCCGACAACGACGATGAAATAAACCAGGATCGGCAAAAACGACTGCATTTCCGAATCCATGCGCTCTTCTCTCTGGCACCAACGGGATGAAGCCCAGAATGTTCCTTGATATCATACTTGAGGAAATGGCTGGGGCAAATCAAACCAGCCGGGTCCCGCGCCGCGCCGCCGCCGCCCCGGAGCCTCGCCCCGGCGGCACGCTTCCTCTTGCAGAAAGGCCGGTCGATGAAAGCCCACACCCAGTATCTGACCCTGAACGTTCCGTCGAAGATGGCTTTTATCAACATCACGCCCCAGGTGGAGGAAGCCGTGCGCGACAGCGGCGTGCAGGAAGGGATGGTCCTGGTCAACACCATGCACATCACCGCCAGCGTCTTCATCAACGATGATGAGCGCGGCTTGCATCATGATTTCGGCGTCTGGCTTGAAAAACTGGCCCCGTTCAACCCCGATCCCAACGTCTACCATCACAACCGCACGGGAGAGGACAACGCTGACGCCCACCTGAAGCGGCAGATCATGGGCCGCGAGGTCGTCGTGGCCATCACTCGAGGGAAGCTGGACTTTGGTCCCTGGGAGCAGATTTTTTATGGCGAATTCGACGGTCACCGCCCCAAACGGATTTTGCTCAAAATCCTGGGAGAATAGACCGCCGCAACCGGGCGATGAGCGAGGATTCCGTTATTTTTGCTGGAATGGGTAGAAAGCGTGTCATCAGCATGGTAGATTAAAGATGGTTTATTCCATGGAAAGGGATGCACCTTTCCCGTTTATCGAGGGGACCCCTCTCGACTTTTATTTATTTGGCTTCGAGGTGAGTCATGCGGAAAAACACCCGTCGGCAGGCATTCACGCTGATCGAAGTGCTCGTCGTGATTGCCATCATTGTCTTGCTCATTGCACTGCTGCTCCCAGCCGTGCAAAAAGTCCGTGAAGCGATGAACGTCGCCAGTTGCGCCCATCGTTTGCGGCAAATCGGCGTCGGCATCACCGGCTTTCACAACGACAAGGGCGCCCTGCCCCCTGGCGGTGTGAACGGCGGCTTTGCCAAGCTCAACATCCCGCAAACCACGCCCACGGTTTTGCATGGCTGGGGAACCTTCATCCTGCCCTACATCGACCAACAAACCCTTTACACCCAATATCGCCGCGACCTGGATTACCGCCATCCGATCAATAACCCCGTGGTCACCACGCACATTCAAGTGTTCACTTGCCCCAGCGTGGAGCCGGCGCATCGGATCGACCGCTTCACCAGCGGCGGCTTTACGAACCATGAAACCTCGGCTTCCGATTTCTCGGTGATCCAAGGGGTCAACCGGGCGGTGGCCATCGCCCTGGGTATTCCGGTGCCCGCCATCATTCCGCCGCAACCCGCGACCATGCCCGCCCCCGGAGTCATGCTGCAAGTCGGGTACGGCAACACGTTCACCCGGTTCAACCAACTGGTCAAGATGTCCGAAATCGAGGACGGTGCTTCCAACACGATGGTCATTGCGGAAAGCTCGGGCCGGCCCAACCTCTACCAAATGCGGCATGAGTTCCTCAAGGACAGCGGCGTGACCAGCGTCGGCGGCGCCGGCTGGGCCGACTATTCCAACGTCATGGTGATCGACGGCGTGCTGCCCACGGCGACGCCCTGGATGTTCCCGGGCGGCATCGTGTTTCCGAATGACAACACCGGCCGCCCCGTCAACATCACCAACCGCGGCGAAATCTATGCCTTCCACTCGGCGGGCGCCAACGTCCTCTTCGCGGATGGTTCCGTGCGCCTGATCAGCACGCGAGCCAGCCTCTACGTCGTCTGCGCCCTGGCCACGCGCAATGGCAGCGAACGCATCAGCCTGACGGATTTGGATTAATTTGCAGACCGCTTGGTTGAGCAACACGATCAAACCCACGGAGCGATTCGCTCCGTGGTTTTTTTGTGCGCTGAAGCTTACTTGCGAAAGTCCGGCATGCGGCCCGAAATGACGTCCTGCTCCCAGGCTTCCAGCATGGGCCAATGGGTGGCGCAGGTGCCGAAGTCCGCCATGGTTTGATATTGCGTCAAGCGCTCGATGGTCTTTTGCAGGAGCGCGTTGTCCCTGCGAAACGCCGGACCGTGGCTGGGCAGCAGGAACTCCGCATCATCGGCCTTGATCCGCTCCAGGGAGCGGATGTAGTCGGGGATGCTCGAGCCATGATGGGCATCGATGACGCCCACGCTGCCGTCCTTGAAAATGTTGTCGCCGCAGAAGAGGAGCTTGCCCATCTTGAAGGAAAGCTGGCCGGTGGTGTGGCCGGGGGTGTACCAGACGTGCAGTTTGCGGGGTCCGATGTCGATGACGTCCCCTTCATTGAGGAGCACGTCCACCTTGCACGGCGGCATGGGCAGATGGATGTCCTGGGCGTCGATGCGGGCGAAGGTGAGGATTTCGTCGCCGGTTTCGATGGGCTTCTGCGCCTGGGGATGCGCCGCGACCTTGGTTTTCAAGAATTCCTGGGCGCGGGCCAGCCCTTGCACATGGTCGGCGTCGGCATGGGTGGCGATGAGCATCTTGCACTTGGAAAGGCTGAAATCCATGCGCCGAATCAGATCGATGATCTCATCCACGGCGTCGAGGTAGCCAATGTCGATGAGGGCATATTCGTCGCCGCCGTCGATGAGGTAGACATTGACACCCAGGCGATGGCCGGCCTGGTAGTTCAATTCGATGACGCCTTCATCCGGAAAAAGGTATTTGCGCTTGAGCATGTTGGCAGCAACCCCTCGCTCGCCGCGATGGCCTGGCTTGGTGCGTTTTTTTCATCGTAGAGAACGATGGACCATGATGCAAGCACATGCCGGGCAAGAGACTGCACCGGCATGGCGGATCGGTTCGGCTGCTTTCCCCGCCATGCTTGCCAAAGGCTCACTCGCCCTTTCGGGAGCCAACGCATAAAAAGACAGCATGAACCGATGATCCGCTTTGGGGTCGGACTGAGAGGAAATGACCGCATGGACCATGAAACCCTGATGCGTTTTTTCGCCGAGCGCTTTGGCGCGGAGTGCTTTCAAACGAATGCTTTCCGAGACAATCGCCGGCTCATCCTCCCCGCCGCCCAAAGCCACGACATGCTCGCCTGGCTCAAGGAAGTGGGCCGGTTCGACATGCTGGTCGATCTCACCGCTGTAGATTATTTGCATTATCCCAATGCCAAGGATCGCTTCGGCGTCGTCTATAGCCTCTTGAACACGACCTCGGGCGAACGGCTCTACGTCAAGGTGTTTCTCAATGAACCGGACCTGACCCTGCATTCGGTCTATGACCTGTGGCGCGGGGCGGATTGGATGGAGAGGGAAGTGTTTGACATGTACGGCATCCACTTCAAAGGTCATCCCGACTTGCGGCGGCTGCTCATGCCGGAAGCCTTCACGGAATATCCCCTGCGGAAGGACTATCCCTTGCGCGGCCGCGGCGAACGGCACAACTTCCCCACGATTACCCGAGCGGAGAGTTGATCGCCATGAGCATCCCCGCCGTTCCTTCGACGGATTCCCCCCTGCCCGCCAACGATGCCTTGAGCACCGGCCAGAAGTTGTTTTTCGGCTTCTTGGCCGTCGTCGCCGCGGGGTTGGGGGTTTGGCTGGCCTGGCGCAGCGTGCATACCCGTCTGCCCGAACTGCCAACGATGTTGCAACCAACACAACCCGACGTCGCCGGCCAGGCCAAGCAGTACGTCCGCGAACGCAAGACCGAGCCGCTGAAAGGCCCCCTGGAAGCGATCCTGGCCCATCCGCACGACTATTTCGTCAAATCCAAGGCTCACCTGTATCTCGGCAAGCCGGTGCCGCGCTTCGAGTTGATGGACCACCTGGGCCGCCTCCAGAAGCTGGACGACTTTCTGCAAAAAGGCCCTGTGGTTTTGGTCTTTTACTACGGTTACCATTGTGATCACTGCGTGTCCCAGCTTTTCGATTTGAGCGAGGACATCGCCTACTTCCACCAGCTTGGAGCGGAGGTCATTGCCGTCAGCGCCGATGAGCCTGAGTTGACGCGGGAGCGATACGCCAAGCATGGGCCGATTGCATTCCCCGTGCTGTCCGATCCGAAGAATCAGGTGGCGGAAAAGTATGGCACCTACATTGCACCCCGGCAAAACCTGGCGGAGTTTCTCTTTCACGGCACCTTCATCATCGACCGCCAGGGCAAAATGATCTGGGCGGACTATGGCGATGAACCGTTCATGGGCAATAAAACCTTGCTGTATGAGTTGGCGCGGATCGAAGGGAAGCTGCCGCCAGGACTGGAGTTGAAGGAACCGGCCACCACGGCCCCGCCACCCGCGGGTACGGCGCCGACCTTGTCCGAATCCAAACCACCCCAGTAAACCGGCGGCGTTCAGCCAGCGCGCCGCCCCAAAAGGACCGAGGATCATCCATGCCGCTTGAACTGGTGGATGCCTACACGGCTCAGGGAGCCGAAAAAGAGTTTCTCTGGACGCTCAACTTCGGCCCGCAGCATCCAGCCACGCATACGACGCTGCGCTTGATCCTGACCCTCGACGGCGAGACGGTCGTCAAAGCGGTGCCGGACATCGGCTACCTGCACTCCGGCTTTGAAAAGTTGGGGGAGGACCTCAATTTCAATCAGTACGTCACCGTCGTCGATCGCATGAATTACATTTCGCCGATGGCCAACGAGATCGCCTGGCACCACGTCGTCGAAAAACTGCTCGGCATCGAGCTGACCCCCAGGGCCAAGTACATTCGCACCATCTTTGCTGAACTGATGCGGATTCAGGACCACTTGCTCAACGTCGGCACCGCCGCCTTGGACCTGGGCGCGTTCACGGCGTTTCTCTACGCCTTCAATCAGCGTGAATTGATCTACGACATCTGCGAGGAGGCTTCGGGGCAGCGCTTCCACCCCAGCTACACGCGCGTCGGCGGACTGTTTTACGACGTGACCGATGCCTGGATCGAAAAGGTGCGCTCCTTCTGCCGCGGCTTCCCCAAGGCCCATGGCGACGTGGCGCGGCTGCTCAACCGCAACCGCATCTTCGTCGAGCGGATGAAGGGCGTGGGCGTTCTGACCCGGGAAGACGCCGTCAACTTCAGTTGCACCGGACCCATTGCCCGGGCCAGCGGCGTGCAGCGCGATCTCCGCAAGGATGAACCGTATCTAGCTTACCCCGAGCTGGATTTTCAGGTCGTCTGCGCCACGGGCGGCGATTGCTACGCCCGCTACCTGGTCCGCATGGAAGAGCTGCTCGAAAGCCTCAAGATCGTCCACCAGGCCATCGAAAATCTGCCCTCAGGCCCCATCAACGTGGACGTCGAGGGCAAGGTCGTCATGCCCAACAAGGAAGCCACCTGGCGGAGCATCGAGGGGCTGATCCAGCACTTCGAACTGGTCATGACCAACCGCGGCTTCAAGGCCCCGGTGGATGAAGTGTACGGGGCCAACGAAACGGCCAACGGCGAACTGGGCTTCTACATCGTCTCGGACGGCTCGGAGCGGTCGTATCGCTGCCGCACCCGTCCGCCCTCGCTCATTCATTTTGCCGTGTTCCCGCACCTGGTCGTCGGGCATCAGCTCAGCGACGTGGTGGCGATCCTGGGGAGCCTCAACATCATTGCCGCGGAACTCGACCGCTGACGGCGCTGGTGCCGTTCGCGGAGGAAACGTTTGGCTTGCACGGCCGCCCGCCCAAGAGCCAACGCTTGTGAGAAAGGCGATTCGTCCATGCCCGTACTGTCCGAAACGCTGCGCGACAAAATAAAAAGCTACATCCCGCGCTACCCGAGCAAGCAAGCCGTCACCCTGCCGGCGCTGCATTTGGTGCAAGAGGAGCTGCGCTGCGTCCCGCTGGAAGCGATGCGGGAGATCGCGGAGCTGCTCGACCTGCATCCCGCCCAGGTGCAGGATACGATGAGTTTTTACGGCTATTTCCGCGATCCCGATCACAAGCTCGGCAAGCATCGCGTCTGGATTTGCCGCAGCCTGTCATGCATGTTGCGGGGGGGCGAGGAATTGCTGCGCTCCTTGTGCGACAAAACGGGGTTGAAGCCCGGCGAAACGACCCGCGACGGCCGGGTCACCTTGGAGTTCGCCGAGTGCCTCGGGGCTTGCGAGGGCGCGCCGTGCATGCTGGTGGATGAGGAGTGCCACATGCATGTCACGCCGGCTCAAGCGATGTTGAAACTGGCGGAGTTGGAATAGGTCGGCATGGTTCGGGTAAGCAACGAAGGAAAGGTTCGCATGGCCACATCGTTTGAACCGGTCTTGCTGCGCAACGTCGGCGTCAAGGATTCGCACACGCTCAAGGTCTACCGCGCGCGGGGCGGCTACGAGGGATTGCAAAAGGCCTTGGCGCTCCCGCCCGGCGACGTGGTGGCGCGGGTCAAGGATTCCGGGCTGCGCGGCCGCGGCGGCGCCGGCTTTCCCACCGGTGTGAAATGGACCTTCCTTCCCAAGGATCACCCCGGGCCGATCTACATGTGCATCAATGCCGACGAATCGGAGCCGGGCACGTTCAACAACCGCATCCTGATGGAGGACGACCCTCATCAGGTCATCGAAGGCATCATCATCAGCAGCTACGCCACGAAGGCCGCGACGGCTTACCTGTACATCCGCGTCGAGTATGGCCTCAGTTTTCGCCGCCTGCAATCGGCCATTGATGAATGTTACGAAGCGGGACTCTTGGGGAAGAACATTCAAGGCAAGCAGGGGTTTCATCTGGACATCCATCTCCATCGCGGCGCCGGGGCTTACATCTGCGGCGAGGAAACAGGCCTGATTGAAAGCCTCGAGGGCAAGCGGGCCTGGCCGCGCATCAAGCCGCCTTTCCCCGCCATCGAAGGGGTGTTTCGCAAGCCCACGATCGTCAACAACATCGAAACCATGGCCTGCGTCACGCACATTCTCGACCGCGGCGTCGACTGGTTTCGCTCCATCGGCGTGCCTCCCGATCCCAGCAACCCCCGCGACATCGGCAGCCTGGGACCGAAGCTCTATTGCGTTTCCGGCCACGTGAACAAGCCCGGCTGCTACGAAGCCCCCCTGGGGATCACGGTCCGCGAACTGATCGATGACTTCGCCGGCGGCGTTTGGAAAGGGCGCAAAGCCAAGGCCTGCATCCCCGGCGGCCTGTCCATGGGTTTTCTCACCGAGGCCGAGTTCGACACCCGACTCGATTTCAATGAGCTGCAGAAAAAGGGCTGCCTGGGACTGGGCACCGCGGCCGTCATCGTGATCGACGACCAGACGAGCATGATCGACGTGCTCTACAATTCCTGCCGCTTTTTCAGCCATGAATCCTGCGGTCAATGCACGCCCTGCCGGGAAGGCACCGCCTGGATGACCAAAATCCTCGCCCGGATGCGGCGCGGCCAAGGTGAATTGAGCGACCTCGATCAACTCGCCGAGATCGGCGGCGGCATCGGCTTGACCCCCGGCACCACGATCTGCGGCCTGGCCGATGGAGCCGCCTGGCCCGTCAAGAACGCCATGCAAAAGTTCCGTCCCGAGTTCGAAGAGTGGATCCGCTCGGGCCGCCGCAGCGAAGACCCCTTGGGCGAACTGCTGGCACATCATTAATCTTCACCCTCTTGGCCAAAGGGAGCGTGGATGGCCGAGCTGCGCATTTTATCCCTGCTCGCCAGTGGTACGGAAATTGTCGCCGCCTTGGGGCTGATCGATCAGCTCGTCGGCCGCTCCCACGAATGCGACTTTCCCGCTGAAGTGCAAAAGCTCCCCGTCTGTAGCCGACCGAAAATCGATTATCAAACGTCCAGTTACCGCATCGATCAGCAAATCCGCACGTTGCTCAAGGACGGCCTCTCCATCTACGAGGTGGATGCCGATCGACTGCGGCAACTGCGGCCTGACGTCATCGTCACGCAAACCCATTGCGAGGTGTGTGCCGTCAGCGACCGCGACGTCCTGGCGGCGCTCGGGCAATGGCTCGGACAGGCGCCCCGGCTCGTTTCCACCCAGCCCGATGACCTGGCCCGCGTCTGGCAAAGCATGTGCGACGTGGCCCAGGCGTGCGGCGTGCCCGAACGGGGCGCAGCCTTGGTTCAGCGTTTGCAAGCACGCATGGGGGAGATCGAACGGCTCTGCCATGAGCAAGCCGAGCAGCCGCGCATCGCCTGCATTGAATGGGTCGAGCCGTTCATGGCGGCGGGGAATTGGGTCCCCGAATTGGTCCATATGGCCGGCGGCATCGATCCGCTCGGGCAGCCTGGCCGTCATTCGCCGATCTGTTCCTGGGAGCGGCTGCGGGATGCCGATCCCGATCTCCTTCTGGTCATGCCCTGCGGATACGACCTCGCCCGCACCCGGCAAGAACTGCCCCTCTTACACCAGCAACCCCTTTGGCCCGCCCTGCGAGCGGTCCAAACCGGCAGGGTCTACCTCGCCGATGGCAGCGCGTTTTTCAATCGGCCCGGCCCCCGCCTCGTGGAGACGCTGGAGATCCTCGCCGAAATCCTGCACCCCGCGCTCACCTTCGGCCATGAAGGCACGGCCTGGGAAAAGGTTTAAGTCCATGCGACAACCGGGTTGACGGGCGCGGCGCGAATCCGTGGGACCAATGAAGCTGCGATCATCCACCCTCGGCTTGACTCAGACAAACAGTCTGATAGAATACCTAAACCTTTAGGGCTGTGCTCAATGGGAGCCTAGCCTTGCCAGCTTCCAGTCAGTGGTTTTCTCGTCCCAGGGAGACACTCATGCGAAATAGTTTACGTTGGCACCAGCCATGGTTGGCCCTGTTATGCGCGGGCCTGCTCTCTTCATCCCTTTCCGCTCAGGTCGTTCGGCACGGCGCGGCCCCGCGCTTTCCCCTGCTCATGGACAAGGCGGTCCAAAAAGAACTAAAACTCACTGAGGAACAGGAAAAGAAAATCAGGGACCTCATGGGCGACCTGTTCCAAGAGATGCCCCAGGTCGGCGAGGGCGGGGGAAAGGCGATCACCATCCGCATCGGCGGCGGCGGCGTCATCGGCGGAGGCGATATGCCCGATCTCGAACAAATCGACCGCGACATCGATAAAATCCTCGATGAAAAGCAGGGCAAACGGCTCAACCAAATCCATCTCCAGCGGCAAGGCTTCACGGCCCTGAAGAATGAAAAGATCGCCAAGCAACTGAAAATCACCAAGGAACAGCAGCTCCTCCTGGACGACCTCTTCGAAATCCATCAAGAAGGCATCATGAAGCTGCTGGAAGAAGCCCGTTCCAATGCCGAAGGCGGCTTTGCCTTTCGCATGGATGCCAAAGGCATGAAGGAACTGCGCGAGAAACTCGACAAGGGCGTCGAGTTGATCCTGACCACGGAGCAAGTGGATCAGTGGAAGGAAATGCTGGGACCGAAGTTCGAAGCCAAGCGTTAGCCTCGTTCACTCTCCCCGCCGCGAAGCGATCGGTTCCAGCACGGGCCGATCGCTTTGCTGTTGCGCGGTGGTCGATGCGTTGCGGATGACCACGCCATAGGCCATGGCGGAGGGATTGAATAGCCGCTCGACGATCAACTCCCCGGGTAAGGCTTTGAGGAACTCGCCGAGTCTTTCCTTTTCGGGTCGGAGCAAGACCATGGCTTTTGGCTGCTCCCGCAGAAACGCGATGAGTTGGCCGGTCTCCTCCTGATGGAAGACCTTCAATTCGGCGCGGTCCAGGTAAAAACTCGTGGCTTGCCAGGAGCCTCGATAGGCGACGACGGGCAGCCCCTGCTGCATCCCCCACTCGGCCATGGCCGCGGAAGGTTCGCCCTTGGAAGCCTGGCGCGCGTGATCGGGGATGACATGCCAGACGACCAACCCCGCCAGAAAGCAAGCCGTCCCCTGGGCCAGCAACACCGTGAACCGCGGCGACAAGTTGCGCCATAGCAACCAGACCGTCAGGGGCACCGCCAGGAGCACCAGGAAGTCATCCGGATGCTCTTCGTGGAGCAAGAAATGCTTGACCACCTGGCCGCGCACGGCAATCACCACGATGAGCGCGCCCAGGCCGGCCGCCAGCAGCCAGCGCGGCCAGCGCCATGAGGATGCCTCCAGAGAAATGAGCCGATCGAGAAATGAAGCGACGATCACGCCGTTCAGCGGCAAAAGGGGCAGCAGATAGGTCGGCAGTTTGCCGGAGGAGGCCGAGAAAAAGCAAAACAACCAGATCGAACCAAAGGCGCAGAAACGCTGCGGACCCTGCCAGCTTCGCCATTGCCAGCAGGCCAGCAGGGCGACGCCGGTCCAGGGCATGGATTCCACCAACCAGGCGGGGCCGTAAAACCACAGCGGTTTTTTGTGGTGGACCGGGTCGAGGAAGCGGCGAATGTGATGCCGCCAAAAATGTTCCGCGGCAAAGCCTTCGTTGGTGAAGATCATGATTAGATACCATGGCAAGCCAATCAAGGCCACCAGGCTCAAGTAGCTCAGACCAGCACGCCAGCCCCACCGCGCCGAACGATCATCGAGCCAGCGATAAGCGAATAACACCGGCAACACCAGCACCAAGGCGACCGGCCCCTTAGCGAGCACGCCCAAGCCGCAGGCCGCCGCGGAGACCATCCACCAGCGGCGTTTCAACGTCGGACCCGATATGGCATGATGCCCGGCCAGCCAGCCTGCGATCACAAGAAACGACAGCACGCTGTCCAACAGCAACATGCGGCTGAAGACCACGAAGCCCAGCATCGTGCAGAGCACCCCGACCGCGAGCAAGCCGACGCGCACGCCCAGGGTGCGGCAACTCCAAAGGTAAATCACCACCAGCGTCAGCCAGCCGGCCAAGGCACAGACCGCTCGGCCAACCCACACCTCGGTCCCAAAGAGATGATAACCCGCCGCCACGAGCCAATAGACCAGCGGCGGCTTATCGTTGTAGGGTTTGCCTTCCAGCTTGGGCGTCAGGTATTCCTGATGCAACACCATGAGACGCGGAATCTCGGCATAACGCCCCTCGTCCGGTTCGAGCAGCGTGTAGTTCAAATGCGTGAAGAAAAAGAGCGCGGCCAGGGCCAGAACCACGGATCCTCCCACCAGGGCCAGCCTGCGTTCGGGCGCGGACAAGCAGCTCGATGGTGCTTCGCTTTGCGGATCGATTTCTGTATGAATGGGCCATTTGCCTGGCATCATGCGGTGGAACTCCCAACTCCACGGCCGCGGTGAAAGGTTGTTTCTCTAATGTTGGGTATCTTGGTGCCAGTGAAGATTTCGCACAAAACGGTGCCTGGGTCAATGGATGATCGCATGACTAGCGAAAGCAAATAGCCCCTTTGGTTACAATCTGTGATAGGAATTTCAGTAAATATTTTATAACCATAAATCAATATCATCAAATGATTTACGACAAATTTCCAGCCTAAGATCATTGGCCAATGATTCCCCTATAAAATCATTATGATATCATAACGTTATCGTTCACCTGCATCGACCAAGCAACCCTAAGATATTCGGACCACTTTTTAGGAGCCCCGACCGTGAAACAGCCCATCCATGAGATCGAAGTCAAGGCCCGTTCGGGTTGGCCCATGCTGTGGCTGGTGCTGATCAGCCAGCCCCTGGCCATCCTCGTTTTCATCTGGACGTTGAGTGCGATGAATCCTCTGCTCAGCGGGTTCTACGCGAATCAACATGCCATGGGTCGTGACGCAGGAACGCTGGGTTCCGAGCATCCCTATTTTCTCGCCTTCGCGATCGTCAGCTTCGTCCTCTTCGAACTGTGCTGGTTCATTTGGCTGTTTGGGTTCATGATCATCAACCCCAACGAAGCGCGCGTGCTGCAGCTCTTCGGCACCTACGTGGGCACGGTTCGCGACGTGGGCTTTTTCCATGTGAACCCCTTTTTCACCAAGCGGCGCGTGTCGCTGCGCGTGCAAACCTTTGAAACTGGCCTGCAGGAGAGCGGCGAAACCAAGAATGCCATGGGCCAGGTGGTGCAGACCACGCAGCGGCAGAGGCTGCCCAGCAAGGTCAACGATCGCGACGGCACGCCGATCGAGATCGCGGCCGTGGTCGTCTGGCGCGTCGTCAACCCGGCGCAGGCCGTCTTTCAGGTGGATCAGTTCGAGGAATTTGTGCAGATTCAAAGCGACTCGGCGCTGCGGAGCATGGCCAGTCAATACAGTTACGACAATCCCGACGATCAGGAACATTCGCTTCGCGGCCACACCGTGGAAGTGGCGGAACGGCTTGAGAAAGAAATTCAGGAGCGGGTGGCCCTGGCCGGGGTGCACATCGAGGAGGCGCGGATCAGCTATCTGGCCTATGCTCCGGAAATCGCGGCGGCCATGCTGCAGCGGCAGCAAGCCGGCGCCTTGATCGCGGCCCGGGCCAAGATCGTCGAGGGCGCGGTGAGCATGGTCGAGCATGCCCTTGAGATGTTGAATGAGAAAAAGCTCGTGGAACTGGATGCCGAACGCAAGGCGGCGATGGTTTCCAACCTGCTCGTCGTGCTGTGCGGCCATAGCGTGCCGCAGCCCGTGCTCAACACCGGCACGATTCATCAATAACTTTCCGGCCAGCGAAAGCCCATCGACTTGCGCTGGCCTGGTTCTTTTGCCGCGGGAGTTGGACCGGATGGCTGAGCGTAAATCCTTCCTGCTTCGCATCGATCCGCGGGTGTTGGAAGCCGTCCAACGCTGGGCGAACGATGATTTGCGCAGCCTCAACGCCCACATCGAGTATCTTCTGCGTCAATCCCTGCAGCGCGCCGGGCGGCTCAAGCCGATCTCGGAGCAGGCGGCTTCCGAACCCCAGGCCGGCTTCTCTGAATCCGAAACGGGCCGGCCCGGCGGGGATGCGGCGTCAGAGCCGCTTTAGGACCGCTCATCGCGGTCCTGGTTGGCGTTTCCAAGTGCGGGTGCATAGACTGAATGGATATCAAGGATATCCAGCATCGAGGTCTTCCGCACATGCCGCTCCCTAAGGTGGCGATCATTGGCCGGCCAAACGTGGGCAAGTCTTCCTTGTTCAACGCCTTGGCCGGGGTGCGCATCGCCATCGTCGAGCCGACCCCCGGCGTCACCCGGGATCGTCTTGCCTTTCCCTTGTGCGTGGATGGCGAGAATTACGTCGAATTGATCGACACGGGCGGCATCGGCATCGTCGATTCCCAGGCCCTCTCCGAGGACGTCGAGAAGCAAATCCAGGTCGCCATCCAGGAGGCCGATCTGATCCTCTTCATGGTCGACGTGCGGGATGGCATCGTGCCTTTGGATCAGCATGTGTCCGAGCGGCTGCGAACGCTGGGCAAGCCCGTGGTCCTGATCGTCAACAAGTGCGACACGGACGCCCTGGAGATCGAAGCGCAGAATTTTCAGAAGCTGGGCTGGTCGCCCATGATCTGCGTCAGCGCCCATCAGGGGCGCGGGCGCTCGGCTCTCCTGGAACAGATCATCGGCTCCCTCGGCGAGCGGCTCCGGGAAGCGCCGCCCCCCGCGGCCGTGGCCATGAAGATCGCCATCGTCGGCCGCCGCAACGTCGGCAAGAGCACGTTCATCAACTGCCTGGCCCAGGAGGAGCGCGTCATCGTCAGCGAGGTGGCGGGCACGACGCGGGACAGCGTCGACGTGCGCTTCGAGCGGGACGGGCTGACCTTCATCGCCATCGACACGGCCGGCGTCCGCAAGAAGGCCAAGATCGACGACAGCATCGAGTTTTACAGCCTGGCCCGGGCGGAACGCTCCATCCGCAGGGCCGACGTCGTCCTGCAATTCTTCGATCCGAACGACACGATCAATCAGGTGGACAAACACCTGGCGGCCTACATCCTCGAGGAGCACAAGCCCGCCATCTTCGTCGTCAATAAGTGGGACACGGTCAAGGATCGGTTGGTCACCAGCCAATGGGCGGATTATCTCAGGCAAACCTTTCCCGCCCAGGATTACGTGCCGATTTCCTTCGTCTCGGGCAAGGATGGGAAAAACGTTTATCGGCTCCTCAACCTGGCGCAAAACCTCTTCAAGCAGGCGACGACCCGGTTGACCACGGCCGACCTGAATCGGCTGCTGCGCGACGCCATCGCCCATCGGCCTCCGCCGGTGCGGCAAAACCGCACGCCGCGGCTGTATTATGCCACGCAGGTGGCGACGCAGCCGCCGACGATCGTCGCCTTCACGAACGGTCCGGAGCTTTTCGATGAATGGTATTGCCGCTACTTGCTCCGGCAGTTGCGGGACCATTCCGCCTTTTCCGAGATTCCGATCAAGCTGCTGTTGCGGTTGCGGGGGGAAGATGCGGCGGACGAGGAAGAACAGCGCTCGCCGCCGGGCAAAAAACGCCGCCCGCCTCGCACCCGGCGATCGGCTACCGAGCCTTCCGTGCCCGCCGAGGAAACGGCGCGGGAAGAGAAAAAGCCAAGACGCGGCCGGCGGCCGCGCCGCCCCCCTGCCCCCGACATCTGGCGGGACCTGTGAGCGGTTGATCGATTGCGGGCGGCTTCTCGCGGATCAGTCGGCCGCGTTCGCTTCGATCTCATCCCAATTGACCAGTTGAATTGGCGGCGGAACGATGCGGATGAAGTGCGTGCGTTTGACGGCCTCGAAGCCTTTCCCCGCGCGGCTGGCCTGTTCCCGGCTGCCGTAAAATTCCATGGTCTTGCCGCCGCTGGTTTCGACCGTGAGCACGTCATTCTGATTGCGGATCAACGCCCCGCCCAGGCAGCGATCGTCCTCTTCCAGCTTGATGCCGATGACGCCCTTGCCGACGCCGGACAGGATCGGAATTTCCTCCAGGGCAAAGTGCAAAATGTGCCCGTCGGCGGAAGCGAGGATGACGCTCTTTTCGTTCTGGATGAGGTTGACCTGAACCACCTGGTCGCCGTCGTTGAGGCGGACGTATTGCCGGCCCTTGACCGTCGAGGCCGCGCGATAGGGTGACAAGGGCAGGCGCAGGACCTGGCCGAAGGCGGTGAGCACGAAGAGGTAGGGCTGGCGCGGTTCGCGGCCATGATCGGCGGGGGTGAAGCGGGGGTCGGTGGACAGGGCGGCGATAATCTTCCTGCCTTCCCCGAGGCGGAAGAACTTGCTGATGGGTTCGCCGTAGCCGGAACTGGCGGGAACCTCGCTGGCCCGAAGGGTGTAGGCCAGGCCGTCATCACTGAAGAAGATGACGAAGTCATGCGTGCTGGCGGGCAGCACCGCCAAAACTTCATCGCCATCCCGCACGCGCGTCGTTTCCACGGAGGCCAGGCGGCCGACGCGTTTGATCCAGCCGTCCCGGGTCAACACGACGTTCGTGTTTTCCCGAATGATGTAGGCTTCCGGGTCGAACTCGGGCGTCTCCTCCTCGGAGGAGAGCTTGGTCCGCCGCCGTTCGCCAAACGCCGCTTCCAATTCGCCCAGCTCCTTCTTGACGACGCCCCACAGCTTCTTCTTGGACTGCAGCAGTTCCTCGATCTGCCGGGCTTCCTCCTTCTTCTCCCGCAGCTCATCGAGGATCTTTTTAATTTCCAGCTTGGCGATGCGGTAAAGCAGCATCTCCAGGATCGCGTCCGCCTGGATTTCATCGAGGCCGATTTTCTGCATGAGCTTCTCGGCGGCGTCGGCCTTGCCCTGGCTGTTGCGGATCAGTTCCAGCACCTGGTCCAGGGCGTTGAACGCCTTGCGGAATCCTTCGAGGATGTGGATGCGCTCCTTGAGCTTCTTCAACTGATACTCGAAGCGGCGCTTGACCGTGACGAAGCGAAAATCGAGGAAATACCGCAGCATTTCCTTGAGGCTCAACCGTTCGGGGCGCACCTGGCTGTCCGCCGTCGGCACCAGGCAGGTCATGTTGAAGGCGTAGTTTTCCTGCAGCGTGGTGTGCTTGTACAGGTACGCCATGACGACTTCGGGCACGGCTTCCGGCTTGATCTCCAGAACGATGCGGATGCCCTCCCTCTCGTTCGATTCGTTGACGACGTTGAGCAACTGCGGCAGGCTCCGCTCGGCGATGATGCCGCCGATTTTTTCCTCGAGCGCTCCCTTGTTGACGCCGTAGGGGATCGACGTGATGACGATCTGTTTCTTCTTGCCGACGTCCTCGATTTTCCATTCGCCCTGGATTTTGATGCTCCCGCTGCCCTCCTCGTAGATTTTGCGCATGGTCTTGCGGTCAGCAAGGATGCGTCCGCCCAAGGGAAAATCAGGTCCCTTGATCTTGTCCATGAGCTGAGCCACGCTGGCGTTCGGTTCGTCGATCAGCAGCAGGGCGGCCCGGATCACCTCGCCCAGGTTATGCGGTGGAATGTTCGTCGCCATGCCGACCGCGATGCCGGCGGCGCCGTTGACCAAGAGATTGGGGAACCGCGCCGGCAAGACGATCGGCTCAAGGCGTGAACCATCATAGGTGGGCTTGAAGTCCACCGTGTCCTGCTTCAGCTCGCTCATCAACTCCTCGGCGATGGCGGTCAACCGGCACTCGGTGTAGCGATTGGCCGCCGCCGAGTAGCCGTCCACGGAGCCGAAGTTGCCCTCGCCATGAACCAGGGGATAGCGCATGACCCAAGGTTGGGCGAAGCGGACGAGGGTGTCATAGATGGCCGACTCGCCATGGGGGTGATAGTTGCCCATGACGTCGCCGCAGACCTTGGCGCACTTGATGGCCTTCTCGTTGGCGTAGAGATGCAGGTCGTGATACATGCTGAAGAGGATGCGGCGCTGCACGGGCTTCAACCCATCCCGCACGTCGGGCAAGGCCCGCGACATGATGACGGACAGGGCGTAGTTGAGGTAGCGCCTCTGGGTTTCATCGGCGATGGAGACCTGGTCGATGATTTCTGCCATAATCCGTTCTTTTCGTAAGCTAGCTGAGTTCGTTGGTCCTGAAAGCCATGCTTCCCAGAGGTTGACCCAAGGAGGCGGCCAACCGGAACGACGCTTTGAAGGTAGGAAACGATGCCGGATTCGGCAACCTCAACTTTTCGCTCCGGGCTGCTCTTTGGCTTGACGGCCTATGGGCTGTGGGGGGCGATGCCGCTGTATCTGCGAACCGTGAAGGCGGCGTCGGCCTGGGAGTTATTGGCCCACCGGATTCTGTGGTCGATGCTGCTGCTCCTTCTCTGCGTGACGCTCCTGCGGCGCTGGCGGGACGTGGGGCACAATCTCCGGCATCGCAAAGTCCTGGCCCTGCTCGCCCTGAGCACCGTGTGCATCGGCTGCAATTGGTTCCTGTTCATTTACGGCGTCGCTCATCAGCAGATCGTGCAAACGAGCCTCGGCTACTTCATCACGCCGCTGGTCAACCTCCTGTTCGGCATGCTCATGTTTGGCGAACGGCTGCGGTCGATGCAATGGCTGGCGGTGGCGTTGGCGGTGGTCGGCGTGCTGGTCATGGCGGTCATGGGCGGGCAGTGGCCCGTGCTGGCGCTGGGTCTGGCCGGCTCCTTCGGCATGTATGGGATGCTCCGCAAGGCGGCCCCGGTGGACGGCCTCGTCGGCATGACCATTGAAACGATGCTGCTCGGTCCCGCCGCCGCGGGGCTGCTGTTTTATCTCGGTCTTCAGGGGGAACTGCTCTTCGGCCAACAAGGGCCGCGCATGGACGCGCTCTTGGCCTTCAGCGGCGTGATGACGACCGTGCCGCTCTTGTGCTTCGTGGCGGCGGCCCGGCGGCTGCCCCTTTCGGTGCTCGGCTTTTTGCAGTATCTGTCGCCGAGCGTGCAGTTCTTGCAAGCCGTCTTTCTGTTCGGCGAACCGTTCAGCTCGATGCAGTTGGCGAGCTTCAGCTTCATCTGGACGGGGCTGGTCATCTTTTCCATCGACCTGATCCGCCAGCATCGCGCGCCGGTGGTGATGGAGTTTGATTAAATGCGAACACCCACCCGGCTCCGGCCAAGCGGGTGTGGTGCATCGTTCGTGCGTGGCCTTTAAAAATCAGAACGATCGAAGGTGTCGCCCGTTTCATGCGGCGTAAACAGCCAGGAGACCTGCTTGGCCATGGCGTCGATAAAGCCTTCCCGGAACCGCGGCAGGGTGATGTCGCTCGTCGGCACCGAGCGCATCTTGGTCGGATAATCGACAACGATGAACTTGCCATTGAAGACCGTCTCCTGCGCGTCGGGGAGAATCCGGACGACGCTCACCGTCATCTCCGCGTGGCCCTTGTAGAGGGTGCGGTGCGACGCCTCTTCATAGATGCTGAGGGCCTGGATGTCGATGTAGACCAGATAGTCCGCCTTGAGGGCCCGGCCGATCTCGCCCTTCTCCCACTTGACCCAGTCAGGATGCTCGTTCTGAAATTGCTGGACCTTGCTGGCCAGGATGACTTCCTTCTTGTACCGCATGCGTTTGCTGTCGAAGTAGTCGGCGATGCGCCGCGACACGCGGTCGTTCAACTCCCGGTCCACGGGGCCAAGCTCCTGCCGGGCGCTGTAAGGAGAATAGGTGATGACGGCCACCCGCCGGGCATCCTGCGGGAATTTGAAGGCGATTCTTTCCTCCAAATCCTGACCCGTCAGGTAGGCGGCGAAGGTGAAAACGCCGAGGGGATTGCATCCTGTGGAGCCGAGCGATAGACCGATGCCCAGCACCACGCACAGGAAAAGCCAACTTGAACGGGCAGCCTTCATGGCCATGATCCTCTTCCTTGAATCCCCAGTTCGGTTCCGGTGAGCTCCTGCCTTTTGGCCGAACCGATCACCGCAACAGCAAACGCACTCCCCAGGCCGCGATCAACAGAGCAAACCCAACCAGCCCCGTCCCCAGCAGCACCCAGCCATTCAGATAAGGGCCTTTGCCCAGGACGGCTGCCGCCAGCAAACCCGCCGTGAACAGCCAACCGGCCACGGCCAGGATGGTCCCGAACGGATGCGCTTGCCAGGCCCAGCGCCAGTGGCCGTGCATCAGGTGGCTGAAGCTGGTGGTCATGCCGCACGTAGGGCAAGGCAGACCCGTTTGCTTCAAGAACACGCACGGCTCCAAGCCCAACTGTTCATGGACGCCGAGCAAGAGCGGCTGCCCGGAATCCGTGCACGGCTGCAAGCGGGCCGCCGCCGCGTAGCCGCTGATCAACACCAGGGCGCTCAGCCCCAACAGGCAGCGCGTCCATCGGTCCAGCTTCACCCAAGTCCCCAGCGCGGGCGTCGCCGCCGGGTCGTCGAGGTCGCTTTTTCTGGTTGCGTCTGCTTCCATATCGTGCCTCAAGGAACTGTCAAGGGCAGAACGGCAGCGGCCTGTCGCGGGTCAGCGATTGGCCTCCCGCCATTAGAACGGAAGCAATGTGAAACTGGAAGAGGCTGGCAGTCTGAATGGAGGACAAAGGCTGCCGAATTGCGATCGCTTGCACGGCATGGAGGATCCGCGTGGCATCCTCCATCGGCCCGGACGACTTTAAGCACACCGGCCATGATGGCGGACGCACCAGGCTTCGGCTTGCCGGGTGGCCTCGTTCATGCGCTCTTGCAATTGCTCGGCAAATTGTTGCTGCTGCTGGCGATGGCAATTAGCCGGAACCTCCAACGACGGTCCGGTGATGCCGTAGATCGTGCTGAAGGGGAGCGGCACGGCCATGCGATCCCAGCTCTTGGCCCGCCAGGCGCGAGAAAAGGCCAAGCCATAGGGCACGATCGGCAGTCCGATTTGCGACGCCAGGAAGATCGTGCCGCGTTGGGCCTGCCGCCGGGGGCCGCGCGGACCATCCGGGGTCACCGCCACGTGCGCCTGTTGGCCGATCTGCATTAAATCCAGCAAGGCCTGACCGCCGCCGCGGCTCGATGAGCCGCGCACCGAACGCAATCCCAGCCAGCGGATCACTTGCGCGATCAACTCGCCATCGGCATGCAGGCTAATGAGCACGTGGACCGGTTGCCGATAAGGCGTGGAGGTGAGGGCCAGCAAGGCCTCGTGCCAGAAAGCATGGATGTGCCGGCCCAGGCAGCGTGGATGGTCTGGATCGGTGCGGTCATCATGCATGCGAATGCGCAAGCGCACCGTGCTCATCCACAGGCGAATGATCACCGACGCCAGCCATCCCAACAGCTTGAGCAAACCAGGATGTCTTAATTTCATGGGCCATCCATGGGGCTAAACGTGACACGAGGCGCAGGTCGTCGATAATGCACTTGCCTGGCTTTTTAGAATCGTTATCAATACCGATAGACCCTTGGTGCAAGGATTGGACGTCTGTACAACCCATCCAGCCAAGGTGAACCACAAACTAATCGTTCTTCGACCTCTTGAGAAGGCGAGGATGACCCATGGGCAAAGGCGCTGGAAAAGCCCGGAAAAAGCTGCCAAAGGAGTTGGCCGTCGTTCGAGCGGACAACTGCACGGGTTGCGAGGCATGCATCGAAGTCTGCCCCGTGGACTGCATTTACAAGGTTCCGGGCGAGGATCTGCCCACGGTTCAATATTTCGTCGATATCGACCTGGAACGCTGCATCGGCTGCTCCTTGTGTGAACGCTGGTGCCCCTGGGACGCCATCGACATGGTGCCCACGGCCCAGATCGGCGAGGCCGTCGCCGAGAAGGGCGGACCGCCAAGCTACGTCGAAAAGCATCAGGCCGAACTGAACCGCGTCGCGGATTCCTTGGCTGAACTTTACAAGGAACAGCTCGCCGCCAAGCCTGCCAAGGCCAGCCCCAAGGCGGCGGAGGCCGCTGCCACCACCGGCTAAGTCGATGACCCTTCAAGGATGAATCCCCTCGCCAAGCGCGGTCGTGCACCCCTGTGCCAGGCAGAGCATGGCCCGCCGTTTTTGCTATAATTTTGCCAATGACAGCCAACCCTGTTTCGAAATGCCCTCGCTGCGGCATGATCGGATGGGTTCCCATTCCGCGGCTCTTGGCTGGCGGAGATGTGATTGAACGAGGTCCGTCCATGGAGTTGCACTCCGAATGGCGCTGGTATCAACAGCAAAAAAGCCAATGGCTGCCAGGCCATCGAGGGCAGTTCGTCGTCATCCATGGGGAAAATTTAATCGGCTCCTGGCCCACTTACGCGGAAGCCCTCGCTGAAGGATACCGCCAGTGCGGTCTGGGGCCGTTCCTCGTTCAGCAAGTCTTCGAACGGGATGCGTGTTTATTGTTCCATTAACCGCTGGGTCAGCAAGGGGTGCATGGCATGGCGATTGTGAGAGTCCCCCTTGCGGAGGATGGGCCGATCATTCCCTTCTTGATCGGCGTCAGCGAACCGCGACGGCAAATGTTGTTGAGCCTGGGGCAAGCCGTGCCCGACCCCATTCCGATCGCGGCCTTGATCAACACCGGCGCCGCGGGTTCGGTCGTGGATCGGCAAATCATCCGCCGGCTTGGCTTGCAGCCGCGCGGCGTGGTCCAATTCAAGGCCACGCGGCAAGGCTTGGCTCCCGAATCGAGTCTCACCTATGACATTGGCCTGAAGCTGGCCAATGTGGCGGATGGCTTGTTGACGGCCGCCGCGCCGGTCCTGGAGGGCAGCTTCGCCGTGCCCACCTATCAGGCCATGCTTGGCCGCGACCTCATGACCAAGGTCAAGCTGCAATATGACGGCCTGAGCCGGGCCGTGACGCTGCAATTTTAAACCTGGCCCAGCGAACGGGCGAGCAAGGGTTTGCCCTGCGTCCACGCCGGGAGAGGAATCTCCGCAGCCGATCCGCGCCGCACCCACCAGAACAGGAGCCGAGCTGCCGCCACAACGTACCAAAACGCGGCGTAGGCCAGGGCAAAGCCGATGGCCAGGTCGACCGACCCTTTCAAGTTCGGGGGAATATCGCCGATGGCAAAGTAGACCGCCAAGCCCACCATCACGGGGACCAGGATCAACGACAGGATCTGATGCTTGCGCTGCCAAGGCCGATACAAGCTGATCATGCAAAAGGGCGAAAGCCAATAATCCCCGCTCCAGCCGGTTTCGCCCAGGGCCTCTCGGGCACGGGCCAAGGTTCGAGGGATGAACACTCGGCGAAAAATCACTTCCGCCTTGATGACGCCGAAGAGACCGACCCCGACATAGAGGAGATAATCCCCCATCCCAAGGGGTGGATGCTCCATGAGGATGTGCACACCCTTGGCGAGGAGTCGATACCCGCCGAAGCCGAACAGTCCCATCAGGAACACGATGCCCCAAAGCTGCCCGAGGATCTTGCCCATGGAGGGCCGATCGGCGGCGCGGTTGTCCGATGTATTCATAAGAAGGGATAAACTCCTCCATGGCGATGGGGGTGATGTTCGCATCGAATCGCGGCAGGGACCGCCCATCGAGAAAAGCCACGCTTTCCATGAATGGGCATGATAGACTGGCTGCTGCGTTGTACTCGTTTCATCCACGATTCTCGGGCGGCTCATGACTCCACGGCATCGCTGGGTCGAATGGTTTTTCTTCCTGGTTGCGTTGGCGATTCTCTTTTTCTTCTCTCGCCAACAATTGTTTTACGATCCGGGCAGCTTCTGGCACACCGTGACCGGCGATCTTCTGCGGCAAGACGGCCTCATCTACCGCGACCCCTTCACCTACACGCAAGAGGGCCGGGAGTGGATTCCCCATCAATGGCTGGGCGAAATCCTCATGAGCCTGGCACATGAGCGGATGGGTTTGGATGGACTGCTTTGGTTGACGATCCTCTTGCTCGCCAGCTTGTTCGGCTGGATGGCGGGGCGCTTCAGCCGCCAGGGGTTCCACCCTTTGTTCATTGCCCTATTGCTGGCCTTGGGTTACGGGGCCATGTGCTATCACTTTCACGCCCGGCCCCATTTGGCCACGATGCTTTTGCTGGGTGCAAGCTTCGCCGTGCTGATCGACGTGGAAGCGGAACGCCAACGTCTGGGCTGGCTGTGGCTGCTGGCGCCCTTGTTCGCCTTGTGGGTCAATCTGCATGGCGGCGTGCTCGGCGGCATGGCCACCTTCGGCCTGGCCGGCATCGGCTGGGGTGCATTTTGGCTCATCGGTTGGCCTGGCCCCCTGAAGAGCGGTCGAGACGTTTTCATGCTGGCCTTCATCGGCCTCATCAGCGCGGCTACGGTCTTCTTCAATCCCTATGGGTTGGACCTCCTGCGGATGTGGCAGGAAATCTTGCGGCAAGATTTGCCCACCATCATCACGGAGCACCGCCCCCTCGACTGGACCGAACCGGAAGGCATCATGGTGCTCTGCATGGGCGGGTTGCATCTGTTCTTTCTGCTGGGCGTCCGGGGCCAAAAGCCGCGGATCACCTGGCTGTTGCCGATCGTCTGGTTCATCCTGGCGATCCTGCGCATCCGCAACGGCCCGCTCTTCGCCGTGACGGCCATGCTGGCCTGGGCGGACCTCTTGCCGCACACCCTGTGGATGAGATGGCTGGCCCGGCGCAGCGATCTGATCCTCATCCCGGACGTGCCGCCGCCGCCAGGGACGCCGCCCTGGGAACCCGCGAAACAAGGATGGCGCGGCTGGTTCTTGCAGCGGTCGTGGCTCCTGCTTTGGCCCCTGCCCTGGCTCATGCCCGGCCTCCTAATGGGGTATCTCCATTTGGATCGCGAACATTGGCCGCTCGATCTGCTCGAACCCCTGCGCAAGGAATGCGCTCAGCCCCAAAGCGTCATCTTCAACGAAGACCTCTACGGCGGCTTCTTGATCTACCATGTTCGCGGCAAGAAGATTTTCATCGACGACCGCTGCGAACTGCACGGCAACGATTTGTTGATGGACTACGTCGATGCCTTCCGCCATCAGGAGCGGGTCGGCCCCTGGTTCGAAGGCTGGGTCAAGAAATATGGCATCAACCTGGCCTTGGTGCGGACGACGAGCACTTTCGGCGTCTATCTGCACGCTCATCCGGATTGGGAGGTCGTCGAACTGACGCGCGGCGGGGACGCCCAAAAGCGGGCAACCCTGTTCCGGCGCAAAGCCCAACGCCCCATAGAACATATTGCCAAGGGGTGGGAAGAATCCTATCCCGCACGGGGCGAAGCAGCCCGCCCAGCGAACGACTGAAATAGTCGGCGCAGCGCCGGTCCATTCAGCGAAGGAGCGGGCCGACCAACCCGTTTCGGACAGGCGTTATATTCCGAACTGGAAACGCAGCTCGATCAGAAATCCTGTAGTGCAGGCTGATTCCACAGGGTTATAATGGGGTGACGTGTCGCTGTCGCCGTTGGGGGTTGGACTCGCATGCCACGTTCCTACAAACCCGGAGATGAGCCAGTTTCTGGCTATCGTCTGGTCCGATTTCTGGGCCGGGGCGGGTTCGGCGAGGTCTGGCAAGCGACAGCGCCCGGCGGCACGGAAGTGGCTTTCAAAATTATCGACTTGGGAGAAAAAACCGGTTCGAAGGAATGGCGCGCCATCCAGCGGGTCAAGCGGATTCGCCATCCGAATCTGGTGCCGATCCTCGCCTTGTGGCTGCGTGATGAATTTGGCGACCTCATCGCCGAACTGCCTTCCGATTCCAAGCAACCCTACGACGAACAACATCCATCTGAACTCTACCTGGCCATGGGGTTGGGCGATAAAAGCCTGCTCGACCGCATGAAGGAATGCCGCGACCAGGGACTCTCCGGCATCCCCGTCTCGGAATTGATCAACTACATCGAGGACGCAGCCCGCGCCTTGGATCATCTGCACAGCCCCAAGCACGATCTCGGCCAAGGCCCGGTCAGCATCCAGCACTGCGACGTGAAACCGCAGAATATCCTCATCGTCGGCGACGCCGCCCAGGTGTGCGATTTTGGCCTGGCCCGGGTCCTTGGAGAAAACAAGTCGACGGCCAACCCCGCCGTGACGTTGGCCTTTGCCGCGCCGGAATTGCTCGAAGAAGGCAAGCCCGGCATGAACACCGATCAGTACGCCCTCGCCGTGACCTATTACTACCTGCGGACGGGCATGCTGCCCTTCAGCCGCAATGACACGAATACCGTCATGCTCGAGGCGCTCGAGGGCCGTTTGGATCTCTCCCGGCTCAATGCGGGGGAGAAGGCCGTGATTCAGCAGGCCACGGCGCGGAAACCGTCGAGCCGCTTTCCCACCTGCGTCGACATGGCCCGCGAGCTGCGGCGGGTCATCGAGTCGGGAGGTGTGCCGCGCGGCTCGCTCGTCGTCGAGGCGGGGTGCGAGATCGTGCCCGGACACAAGCTCGTCCGCTGTTTGGGGCGCGGCGCCTACGGCGAAGTCTGGGAGGCCCTCGCACCGGGGCGCATTCCCGTCGCCCTAAAAATCATTCGCGACCTGGACCGTTCCGGCGGCCGCGGCAAGCAGGAATTCAAGGCCCTGGAGATTATCCAGCGCGTTTCCCACTCCAACCTCATGGAGTTGCGGGCCTATTGGATTTTGGACAAGCACGGCGACCTGATTCCCGACGAGATTCGGGGGCAACCCGGTTCGCCTTCCCCGCACACCTTGATCATCGCCACCAAGTTGGCCGACAAAAACCTCGGACAACTGTTGGACGAATATCAAGCCAAGGGCGAACCGGGCATTCCCCCCAAAGAGCTGATTGCCTACCTCCGGCAAGTCGCTCAGGCTCTGGATTACCTGAATGCTCCCCGGCATCGGCTGGGAGATCGGCTGGTCAGCATTCAACACCGCGACGTCAAGCCCGACAACATCATGCTGGCCGGGGAAACGGTTAAGCTCACCGACTTCGGCCTGGCCAAGATCGTCGAGTTCGAGGACATCTCCGCCGAGATCAATCAGGATAGCGTCGGTTTCACATTCCACTACGCCGCGCCGGAAGTGCTCCGCGGCCGGGTGACGAAATGGTCCGATCAATACGCCCTGGCCATCACCTATTACTATCTGCGCACGGGAACCGTCCCCTTCGAACGGGCCGGCTCGGCTTATGAATTGATGATGCAGCAACTCGAGGGCCGGCTGGACCTCAGCTACTTGCCCGATCAGGAGCGGCGCGTCATCCAGCGAGCCACGATGGTGCAGCCCGAGAAGCGGTTTCACACCTGCACGGCTTTCGTCGATGAATTGGCCAAGGCCATCCCGGTGGATGGCATCGCCCCCCTGCCAAAAACGCCGCCGCCGCGCATGCCGCACGGTGCTTTGGCCGAGGGCGTGCCCATCGACCTGCCCCTCGACCAACCCAGCGTTGCCGCTGCGGCACGCCAAGCCGAGGCCGCCCGCGCGCGGCCACCGATGGCCCAACCGGCCGATGAACAGCCGATGGAATCCCTCCGGATCACGCCCCAAAGGATTCCGCCCGTTTCTTCCAAGCCGCTCTTCGAACCAGGCGAATCCTCGGAGTCGATGGAGCGCACTTTGGCCGACGATTCGAAATCACGCCCGCCCGCCGCTCCGCCCCCGAAGGACAAGGACAAGGAAACGCACTTGCCACAGCGATTGCTGGCACAAGCGCATGGCGAACCGGCTCCGGGTCAATCCTATAAGGACCAGGAGCAGATCGAGGAGGCCGTGGAAACCCTGATGACGGAAACCACGCCGCCGGAGGTCAAGGCCGACGCCGTCAGAAAACGCCGGGAAACGATGACGGCCGATGAGTTGGCGCAAGACCTGCCCGAATTACAGAAGATCGAGGATCTCGAACAGACCTTGTCCAAGGACGCTCCCGAGCCATCCGCCGAAGCCGCGGCGCCGGTTTCGGTTAAAACCAAGGCGCCCATCCGTTCCCGCGAGGAGGAAGCGAAGCCGGCCTCACCCGCCTGGGAGGATGGCACGCTCGCCCCGGGAGCATTTGCCACCATTCCGCCAACGGCCCGCATTGAGGACAAACTTTCAAGCAAAAGCCGGCTCAAGGAAGCGGAGAAACCGCCGGAAGAAGCGAAGCCGCCTCCAGTTGAAGTTGAATCCGAGGAAACGACCACGCCGTCGCAGCTCCTGCGCGATTGGCGGAAACAGGTGGGCACGGTGCCGGATCGCCCGCCCATCGCCAAGTGGATCGTTCTCGGCGTGATCCTGTTTGGCGCGGGGATCGGCTTGGCGGCGCTGTTAATCCGTTTCATGCCCGATCTGGTCGCCTGGGCCACGAAACCCGCGGAACCTACGACCACCGCCGCGGCGACGACGCTCCGACCGACCGCCAGCGATGTTCCCAAGCAACCCACCAAGGAAGAAACGCCCACCGCGTCCACGACCACGACGGTTCCCCTGCCCACCGTGGAGGAAAAGAAGTCGCCGCCGCCGCGCGTGCTGGTTCTGGGCAAGAAAGACGCCACGGACGCCGACTTCCCGCGCTGGCTGGCTCAGGAATTGGATCAGCAGATCGTGCTCGTCAACCGACCCGATGAATTCCGCCAGGTGTTTGACGGTTTGAAGAACGTGCCAGTCGAATGGGTGACGGGGAAGCTGCAAGCCTTCCGAGCGGAATGTCTGCTGGAAGGCACAGCGGTCGACCTGGTCGCGGCCGCCGCCCTGGCCGATGAGGCCATGCGCCGAGGCGACGCGCCGGCTTACGCCAAATATGTTCGCAGCCGGGCCTACTTCGCCGCGAAGGAGCCGATCAAAGCCGCCGAACTGCTCAGCGAGGCGGTGCAGCACGACGTCTCCCTGCATGGCTTTCGCAAGGGTCGGGCCGTGGCGATTTTCAATGCCGCCGCTGAAAAGCTCGCGTGCACGGTGGATGTGAAAAAGCTCGCGCTCAAAACGTCGGCCGGCCCCAGCGACCTGGTTTGGCTCAAACAGGCGAAGGATTTCACGCAGCGGACCCAGGAGACGCCATCGCTGGACCTCCGCTTGCACCTGGCCCTGGCCGAACCCGGCAACGTCGAGACGCTGAACCACCTGCTCTTGGAATCCAACCGCCGCGAGTTGAGCAAGCGTCCGCAGGGCCGGCATCTCGTGGCGGGCCTGTTGCTGCGCCGCGCCGAGCAACTGCGCGACCAGCATCCCGAGCAAGCGTTTCTGGATTATGTCGATTTATCCAAATGGCTGCGCGAGGATCGCTACGTCAATGAAATCGGTCCGCTCGACTATGCGCGCTTGATCATCGAGCCGGGACTGGCCGCAGTAAATCGGCTGTCCGAAAGCCAGAAGAAAACCCATGCCAGCGGCTTGGCGCAGCTTTATGCCGCCAAGGGCCGCCTGATCTGGAACAATCCGTTCGAGAACTGGCCCTATAGCCAACCGCCCTATCGCGAGGCGGTGGCGGCTTTCACGCAAGCCCTCGCCCATGATCCCTCGCAAGGCTTTGCCCGCGCCGAGCATCACACCTACCGCGGCCTCAGCTTGACCCGGCTCGGCCTGGATAAACTCAGCCCCGAGGATTGGGCCATGCTCGAGACCGACGCCAACGGCGCGATCAAGGCCGACCCGAACTACTCCGGCGGCTGGAATCTCAAGGGCATCGTGCATTATCAGCAGGCGCTCAACCAATACACCGTGCCCCTGCTCGCCAGCCATGCCGAGGAAGCCCTCTCCGCTTACAACCAGGCCATCGCCCAGGCCGACACCAGCGGCAACAGCGATGAATTCCTCTCGATCTATTACGGCAACCGCAGCATCACCGGCTTGCTTCTTGGTTACTACGCGCCGAAAACCGAACGCCGCTCCATCATGGAACGAGCCGTTCAAGACGCCGAAAAAGCCACGCAGTTGAACCGCGAATCGGAGATCGCCTGGGGCACCTATGGCAACGCCTTGGAGGGTCTGGCCTGGACTCCAGCCGGCGTGGGCGATTCCAGCTTTTATCCCAAGGCGCTGGAGGCCTATCGGCGGCAAATCCAATTGCGCCCCGCCATCGCCGATGGCTACATCAACCTCAGCCGGCTGCTCATCAAGTGGATCGTCGACGACCAGGGCGATCCCCGGCAGCTCAACGAAGTGGAAACCCTTCTTGCCGAAGCCCAGCGTCTGGAGCCGGATCATTGGGAAACCACCTACTGGCTAGGAAGGTTGCGGCTCTGGCAAAAACGCAAACCGGATGCGATGGCCGCGTTTCAGACCGCCGTTCGTGATCCGCAAAAGGGGACAACGAACCTGCTACGGCTCCTCCTGCTGATGCAAAACGACCATCCCAAGGAATTGCTGTCTCTGATCGACGCCGCCCTGCCCCAGAACGCCAAGGAGCGCCAGCCGCGCCACGCTCTTTTGCTGCTCGAGCGCTCCCGGCTGCTCTACCGGCAATTCAAGGAGGATTTGCCGCGAGCCATGCAAGACGCGGATGATGCGCTGGCCCTCGCCGACAACGCCACGATTAAAGCCTGGGCCTGCGAAGTGGGCGTCGCTGTGCGCAATGAACTGGCCATGAAAGCCAACAGCGACGAACGCAAGCGCGAGTATCGCGCGCAGATCATCGACCGCTTGAAGCAACTTTTGCAGCACGATCCGGATTTGCCCGTGGCCTGGATGGCGGCCCGCAATTTGGCGGTCTTGCTCGAAGGGGACGCCACCCAAAGCGGCCTTGCCGACGCCAAGCGCCGCGAGTTGCTGAATGAAGCCTTGTCCTACATCCGCCTGGCCATTGACAAGGCTCCCGCCGAGCAGCGCGTTCCCTTGCAAGAAATCCGCAACGGGCTGCAGCAGAAATTGCAAGCCCGCTCATGAGCGCGAAGAGCGCCGCCGGCGCTTGGCTCAATCGCCGTCATCCAGCGTGTCTTTGAGCCGCAGAAAGGCGATTTTCTTTTCCGGATAATGGAACACCACCTTGAACGGCTTCATGAAGCCCGTGCCGATGTTCCCGGCCACGTATTCATCGGTGTAAGCTCCCTGAAGGGCTTGCGAAAAGCCGACGACGGGATTCTCGAAGCGCCTCCCTCCCAGTTCGAACCAGGCCAAGGTCCCTTGTTGCATGCGGACCAGCCCGCCGACGCCCCCTTGCAGGCGAGCCGTCGTCTTGCGATTGAGCAGCAGGTCGAATTCGCGAACGGCCGGCGTGTGGAAATCCACGGTCACGCCCGCGCCGGTATCGAGACGAAACAGCGCCTCGCGGTCGCCTTCGAACCGCGCCTTCACGGTCGGCAGATTGCGATGCAGAATCAGTTCCTGCCAAGAGCCGCCCGTCAGTTCGTACTTGGCCGGGTCATGCACCGACAGCTTGCCGTTCGCTGGTTCGATCTCCACCAGCGCTCGCGCCAAGAGCGGATAGCCGCAGATGCCCGCGATCTTGGCCCCCATCAGGGCGCCGAAGGGTTTCATGTCCAGCTCGATGTAGACCGGCTCCTTGAGCAGCGCCTGGCCCAACTGAAACGACTCGCCGACGCGAAATCGGCTCCGCTGATTGCCCCCCAAGCCCACCATGAGAATTTCGCCGACGGCGTCCATCTTCAACTCCTCGGCCACCGTTTTGTCGATGAGCATGGCCCCGGCCCCCGAGTCGAAGATGAACCAGCCATGGTCCTTGCCGTTCACCAGCGCCTTGACCAGGAGATGGCCGGAGTTGGTCCGCCGGGTCTCGACGACGGCGGTTTGATCCTCAGGGAAGGCAATGAGCCGCGGCTTGGACGCGGGCGGGTCGCAGGAAGGAGGCTGGTCCAAAGCGGTGGTGCGTTCAAGGGTGCGCTCCTGGACCAGTTGACCATAATTCTCGACGATGCGATGGGCGATCTGCAACGATCCCACGGGGCGATAATCATGAAACGTCCAGGAAATCGGCCCCGAGGCGGCGACGTAGTGCAGCGACTTGGGCAGGCCGGTGGCAAGGTCGATCGTCAGCTTGGTCTTAAGCTTCGTCTCCTTCATGTCCACGAGCAGGTCCACGGTGGTCGAGGACTCCTGAGCTGGGGCCAGGCGCATCGCCAGCGGCGCATCGGCATGCAGCCAGAACTGCGAATGCAGCCAGGATACAAGCAAGCTCAGGTCGCGATCCAGCAGCTCCAGCACCCGGGCATAGTCATCGTACTCCGCCCGCCAACAGACCTGGCCGTTGAACCCGGTTCGATACCCCAGCCGATGGTCGACGTGTTCGACAAAGGCGCCTCTGGGGCCAACCTGCAAGTGATAGGGCGCCATCACGCCGCGAAACTTCGCCTGGCCCTGGGCGGACCAAGGCGGCAATGTCCCTTGGCCGTCGGCGGACAGGCCCTGCGTTTGCCGGGCCTTGGCGAGGACCTCGCCCAAGGATGGCGTCTTGGCGGCGTCATCCGCATGGAGCAACCAGGTCGAGGATAGGATCGTTAAGCCGATCAGCCAACAGGACAGGCGCATCATGGCAGCCACCTCAGGGATCGAGTCGCGGATAGGCAATGAAATGGATGGGGATTACTTCCCCGCCGCCAGGGATTCGAGATGCCGCAGGACCGGCTCGGCCTCTTTCTTGCCGGCCTTGGCGTGGGCGATGAGCGGAATGCCATGCGGCCCCTTCGCTTGCAGCAGGGTCGGATGCGCCGCGAGCAGGGCCTTGACCACGTCCAGGTGGCCCAGCATGGCGGCGGCGAAGAGATCGATCCGCGCGCCCTTGGCGATCAAAAACTCGGCGATGTCGCGCCGCCCCATGTGGGACGCTCCCCCCAGGGCCGACTCCCAATCCCCGCCGCCCCAATCGACGGTGGTATTGAGCAATGCGGGTTCCTTGTCGAGCAGCGTCTTCACCATCTCCAAATCGTAATGGGCGAACAGCACGAAGTCCTGAACCATGGTGTAGGAAAGACGCGGCTTCTTGAGCTGCGGCGTGAATTTGGGCGCGGGGTAATCCCGCTCTGGTTCATCCCCCGCGAAGAGGGGCACGACGGCCAAGGGAGAACTCAAGCACGCTGCGGCCACGACGCCCTGAAACGCTCGACGATTCATTGAAAACATGGTGATGGACTCCCCTTGGTGTTGCCAGATCGCTGCCGTGCTGCCTCATGTGGTTCGCTTCCCGAACTTTCAGGGTCCGCCATGACGGAAGCCCTTAAGGATCCAGCTCTTCTTTTTGCTTTCTCTTCCGCCATTCCTCGATGGCTTTGACGTTCTCATCCATGGAGCGGATCAAGTCGCGGAGCACCTGCAGAGCCTGATTGAATTCGATCAGCCGCCGCATTTCGTTCATGATTTCCTCGATCTGACGGATGAGCTGATCCAAGGGCGACGCCGTGGCGGTCCACAGGTCGGAGGGAACCTTGTCCATCTCGGCTTCCACGCGCCGGGCCAAGAGATCGAAGGCTTCCTCGGTCTGGCTGTAGAGATTGCCCGGCTGCAGAATGCCCGCCAAGGGGCGGCAGATTTTTTCGTCGATCCGCTCGAGCACCTTGATCTGGCAGCGGTTCAGCGCCAATTCGCGGTAGACCTGCCGGAACTCCCGCAGCACCTTCTCGTCGAGGACGATGCGGCTTTGCAGCAGCATCTTCTGAAAATCCTGAGCGTCGGCCGCGGCCCGCCGCAGTTCTTGCTCGGAATAGGAGGCATACTCCGCTTGCATCTTCTTGAGCTGCGTCCGCACGCGCTTGAGCTGGGACAGCGCCTCCTCGCAGCGGTCGCGCAAATCCTCCTCCCGCTTGCCGATCTCGATCATCAAGTCCTGTTCGTTCACGACAAGGAAATCGAAGTTCTCAAGGGCCACCCCCTCCTGATGAAGCGGGATCGACGGTTGGCTCGACTCATCGCGGCGATTGTCCAGGGCGACCAAGCGCACCACCAGCCGATACGGCGTCGGCTGCAAGGGTTGATCCAGCGGCTTCTTGAGGGCCGCGCGCAGCTCCAGCGTGTCCAGGAATTCATCGTTCAGGCGTAGGACCGGGCCGTAGGATTGCAGATCTTGATATTGCGAGCGATACTCGCGCACGGGCTGCCAATAGGGCCAAGGCCAATGAGCGACCGCTCCCGTCACCGGCCGCTGCATCAACGCCGGCAGGGTCCGCAGCGGGTCGCCCGGCAGCGTCGCCAGCAAGCGCGGCCATTCCACGTCCGTCCAGCGGTCGAAGCGATAGGGAGGACGGTAAGGCTGTGCCAGGCTCAGGGGCTGAAATTGCCGGAAGGGGATGCGCGCTTTGTGCAGCAGCGTGCGATCCATTTTTTCCAGGGTGACGTCGTAGGCCAAGGCCGACAAGCCATGATCGTCCCGCACGGTCGCCGACAGCGGCAGGATCGCTTGCGGGGTGACCATCTTGCGGTTGACGACTTCGAAGGCGGCGCGGGCGAACTCCGGCGGCCGATCCTGGGAACTGCCGATGATGAGCTTGCGGACCGCCTTGATTCCGTCGGTGTCGATCAGCTCGAGCCGGCACCGCAAATCTTCGCGGCCCAGGGGCCGCAGCGCCAGCTTGAAGTGGGGGTTGCCCGGCTGATGTTCCACCGTGCCCGGGGTGGGGTCCAGGGGCATCTCGCTGATGAGCCTCACCTCTTGCAGGGTCTTGTAGGACTGGCCCTCCAGTTGGACCTGTGAGCCGGAAGGCGCCTCGCCCCGGGATTCATCCCCATCCAGCGACATGACAAACGGCCCGGTGGTGACGCGCTGGTTGCTGCCGTGCAAGTAGCCCGGCTCGGAATGGAAGCGGACCAGCCGTTTGAGCGTGGGGAGCGGTTTGACGTCGACGCGATACCAGGGCGTCGCGGCGCCGGGGGCCAACGCGCGAAAGCGGAAGGGCTGTTCGATTTTCTTGAAATCATAGAAGAAATCCATCGTGCCTTCGATGCGTTTGACTTCGGGCTGGCCGCGCTTGGGGCGAACGAGGCCGCGCTCCTCGCCTTCGACGATCTGTTCGAATTCGATGGTGATCTTGTTGGGCACCAAGAGGCGGCGGAAATTGCGGCGCCTCAGGGCATGGGATTGATCGGCACGCTGATCCAGTTCATCGAACAGGTTGAGCAGCTTGATCCGCATCTGGTCGCCGAGCGACTCGGCCGAAGCCGCCACTTCCAATTCCTCGAGCCGGGCCAGGAAGTCAGCCAGGGGCAAGCCGCGCCACGCCGCGGGCCAGCGGGCGGCTTCGCTCGGCGAGATCGCGAGCAGATCCATGGCGGTTTGCCCGGAGGCTTCGGCGATGAGCTGCACCGCCGACCGCGACAGGAACGGCACGGGCACGGGGTAGCCCAGGAAGGGCGCCCAGCAGGCGGCATCCTCGGCCACGGGCCGCTCGCCGCGCCAGCGCTGCCGCTGCCGTTTGCATTCTTCGGGGGTCAAGCGCTCCGCCACCTGCAAGCTGGCCAGCCATTCCGGGTCGGGCCGCGCCTGCCAGGCCGCGGGGAAGAACTGCCGCAGTTCGGGATCGATCTGGCTGGATGCCGCGATCTGGCTTTGCACGTAGCCGATCAGGGCCAGCCCCAACTCGCGGCGATACGCCTCGAAAACCTCGGCGTTTTCGATTCGGGCATGGACCTGATCCAGGGTCAATTTCTGCCAGTCATGGGGCAAGGCGGCGTAACACCAAGGGGTGAACATGCTGCCCTGCAATTCCCAGGCCCGCTGCCGCGCCACGTCCGGTCCCGCCGGCAGCAGGTCCTGCAGCCAATGCAGCGGCCGCCATCCCTCCGGGTTCTCGTTGGAGGAAACGACCCATTTCCAGGAATGAATCCGCAACTGCAATTCGCTGCCGAACGGCACGGCCTTGGTGGGCTGCTGGCTAAACTCCTCGATGCTGAGGATCGTGCGCCGCGGCCAATAGGCTTCCTGCAACAGGAGGTTGCGTTCGGCCCAGCGCATGCCGGGGTCGGTGGCGAAGATCATGATGACCGCCCCCAGGCCGATCAAGCCCGCCGCCGCCAGCGTCCGCAGCCCCAGGCGCTGGCGGTTGAACACGTCGTGGATCGAGACCTGGCGGATGCGCTGTGCCGCTTCCTCCATCGTGGCGCCGAGCAGGGGTTGCGACACGTCTTCGTCCTGGGCATGAGCCGCGGAGGACATCTCGATGGCCGTGATCAGCCGATCGCCCAGGATGTTGGGGAAGCGGCGTTCGAGAACCAGGGCCAGCGCCTCGGGCCGGAACCGCGCCATGAGGCGGTAAATGAGATGATAAAACAGGATCGTGCCGAGCCCCAGCAGCAGGACGAGCCAAGCCGCCGCCCGCACGATCTTGTGTCCCGCCACCAGGCCGTCGCGCAGATAGTCGACGCCGAGCCATTGAAACAGGAAGCTGAAATCGAACAGAAACGAGACAAGGCACCAGGTGCCCGCGAAGATGACCGCCCAGGACAGCCCCTCGGCCAGGACGTACCAGCGAATCCGCCGATCCAGGTGCAAGAGGGGCGCGTTCAGCGAAGCGAGGGGTCGCCGGGACGCGGGCGGCGGGGTTGTAACAGGCGCGGTGGCCATGAAGAATCACCTTCCTCCATCCAACAGTCTACGCGATCAAGCCAGCCTCAACCATTTACGCGCCAGCCATTCCATCCCTAAAAGGGTGATCCCCAGCAGCAACACCCACGACCAGCCGCCGGCCTGGTCCGGATCGTCCAGGTGGGCAAACACGGTGAAGCCCTTGTCCCAGATGTCCTTGGCCTTGCCCTCGGTGCGGAAGGTGATGATGTTGGTGTCGAGGCATTCCGCGATCCACGGCGCCGCGGCCAAATCAAAGAACAACCGCTCCTCGACGTCGTTGCCGTTGATCAATTCCTTGCTGCCCAGCGACCCGTCCTCCTGAAGGAGCAACATGGCTTGGCGGGCTTGGGCGAGGGCGGTGAAAAAGCCTTGCCGTTTGCTGGGGTCCAGGAGCGCGACGTCCTTGGCGGAACTGGCCAGGCGATACAGCCAGGTGAAATCGGGCCGGGGATCGTCCCGCTCGGGGTCGGAGGCTTCGACGCGATAGCGGGACTGGAGCCGTTCGCTGGAGCCGGGGATGGCCAGTTCCAGGCGATAGCGGCCGATGCGTCCCGCCGCGAAGCGGAACAGAAACTTGCCTGGCGCGCCCACGATTTCCGGTTCGGTGCGGAGCCGCGGCTGCGCCAGGATCGTTTGCACGTAGTTTTCCCATTCCTCGGGACTCGGCTCCACGCCGCGCTGGCCCCGCACATTAGGGTCGCTGAACCAATAGCGCCGGGCCACGGCGCGCAGCCCCTCATCGCGAACCAGCAGCGGCTTGACGCCCTCTTCCGCGTCCAGGGGGACGACCTTGAGGATCATGTCGCCCACGAATTCGGGGCGCGAGAGCGGCCGGAGCGTGGCGTCGAGGAGGTCCACATCCACTGTGACCATTTCCCCTTCGGTGAAGCGGTTGCCCACGACCATCATGCCGCGGGCCGAGTCGCGTTTGCCCATGTGCCGCAGCAGCTTCGTCCAGAAGCGCTCGTGGAATTTCTCGCTGAACTGCCGCAAGCGGTAGGTTTCCCCCGAGCCGATGTAGAAGACCGGTCCCTTGCCATATTTCGACATGACGAAAAAGGGCTGCTTCTGGCCGGTGGGGGTCATGGATTTGGCGTCGGGATCGCCGAACCGGGCCAACACCGCCGTGCCCGGCTTGGCTTCCATCAAGGGGAAGAAGCTGAAAAAGCCCCGGCGGGCCGGCCCCTCCGCCTGGCCCGTGTCGGCGTTGCGCGGCACGTCGAAGTAAAACTCCCATCCCTGCAAGGCCCGGGCGGGATCGTTCAGGTCCGTCAGATCGAGGAAGGGCATGTTCGCCGCGGCGGGTTCCCAATTCAGCGCGAACGGCTCCTTGACCTGCCGATCGATCTGCAGCACCGAGCTGGCGGTATCGTCAAGCTGCACGGGATACAATTGCCGAATGATGCTCAGGTCCGCGTCGCGGGCCAAGGCAAAGGTATGCACCGGGCCGGCGATGAAGATCAAGCCGCCGCCCATCTGCTCGACCCAGCGCTGCAGGTTCGCCTGCGGGGAGGGCTTGTCGACCGACCCCACGACGGGGACCTGCTTCCAATCCACGTCGAAGGCGACGATGACGTCGTAGTTCCCCAGGTTCATCGGATCGGCGTCGCGATCCCGCAAGTCCGAAGGAAACTTGGTCAACAGCCGCTTCGGGTCCACGTCCTGCACGGTGCCCGGCTGGGAGCTTTGCAAATAAACGGACAGGTCGAACTTGTCCGGTTCGCGGGTGAGCAGGGTGCGGACGAATTGATACTCTTTCGACGGCCCGGAGGCCATCAGCAGGATCGACAGCTTGCGATCCTCCACCTTGACGACGACCGGTTCCTGGGTGATGTTGTCCGCGCGGGTCCTTTCGCCGCGCAGCGGGGCCGCCTTGGCCGACAGTTTCCAATCGCCCTTGATCCGCTCGGGATTGGTGATGCGGAACTCGGCGGAACCGCGCATCGTGCGGCCCGGACCGGCCGAGAGGCGCACCGTTTGCTGCTTTTCTTCCGGCGGGCCGACCGGCCTGTCGATCTTCAGTTGCACGTTGACGGCTTGCCCCGCAGCGAGGTGTTCGCCCTCGACGGCCACGCGCACGGGGAATTCATCCTCCGGCTGGATGCGGCTCGGAGCGAGCACGTCGACAATCCGCAGGTTCGGCGAGCGCTGCCGCTGCCCCAGCCCCACGGTGAAGATGGGGATCTTTTCCTTGCGGGCCAAGGCCATCGCTTCCTGCCAATCTTGCTCCGACCCGGACGTGCTGTGCCCGTCGCTGAAGAGGATCACGCCTTGCAGGTTATTCGTCGACTCCTTGCGGAGCACGTCGCGGAGGGCCGCCCCGGGATTGGTGCGATTGAGGAGCCGTTCGATCCGTTGCTGCCGGTCGAGCATGCTCTTTTCCAGACTGTCCGCCAGTTCGTGCTCTCTTTGTTCCGGCAAGGCCACATCGGGACGCCAGGATCGGGCCACCCGCACCATCTCCGTGATCAGTTCGGGGGACATCCATTGATCCAGCGTCGCATGCAGCCGCGGCTCCAGCCGATAGGCCCACTCGCTCGCGGACAGGGACTGCCCGGCCTGGAGATTCCAAGGCTCCGGATCGAGCATTTCCCCGAAGCGGTAACAGATGAGGGGATTCTTCTCGAGCAGCCGCGTCAGGAAGGGTTTGGCCTTGGCCGCCGCGGCGGGGCTGGTCGGCGCGGGCAAGGCGTGGTTGCTTTCATCGCTGCCCGCCGCGTTCGGCGAGCCGTCGGTCGGCGGCGCGGTCGTGCCGGCGCGGGAAGCCGTCAGCAGGTCGATCAAGCCCTCCTGCCGCGTCCGGCGGAGCGGTTCGGGCTGGTCGGCCACCGGATCGTCGCTGGTCTGCATGCTCGCCGAGACGTCGAACAGCAGCAGCACCTTGGACTGCTGCCGGCTGTATTCCACCTGCCGCATGGCGGGCAGCAGCCAGACGCAAAAGATCAGCACGTAGAACAGCATCCGGCAGGACGCCAGCAGGAGCGACCAGGGCTTGCCAATGGTGCGGCTTTCCTTCAGATACGTGCGGACCGACCAGAAGAGAACCAGCAACAGGACGGGCACGCCCAAGGCCAGCCACCAGCGCGGCTCGAAAGGCACGCTGCGGCCAAACAGTTCGGCCGGCTCCTCCAGGCGCCGCCAGATGAATTCCATGTGCTGTTCCGCGGTTTGCATCATCTCAGCTTGTTCTCGAAGGTTGCGGCCAGGGGTTCAAGGGCCGTGAAGGCCGGGCCCCCCTCTTCGGCCTTGCTCCATTCAGGATCCCGCCGCCGGGGCCTTGACGTGATGGCTGAACTTCACCGCCATCCATTGTTCCAAGCCCAGGAGCAACAGGAACAACAACAGAATCATCGAATAGTCCGACCAGGAATTGTTCTTGATGACTTCCTGGGTTTCCGTCTGCAAGGGATTGAGCGCGAACCAATGGCGCTGCTGGACCCACATTTGGGCTTCGGCCTGCGAAAGCTTGGCGCTGCCCTGATGCAGGGCTTGCACCATTTTCTCCCGGAAATCCGTCTCCGCGACGCGGGCCAGGTCGCCCTCCTGGCGGCTGTCCACGTTGAAGGCGAGCGGCCATTCCTCCGGCGGGGCCTTGCCCGATGCGATCTGGGGATCGAGCAGCGATTCGCCCTCCCCCATGGTCGGGGCGCTGGCGTCGCTCTTGGGTTGATTGAGCCGCAACCGGTACAACCCCGGCCCGCGCACGGCCTCGATGTGCGCCCGCCACTCCTGGACGTCGGGCTGATCCCGGCTCGCCGCGCTTTCCGCGAGGATGACGTTGACCCGCTCGGGGCGGACCGCGTCGTTGGCCTGATACCACACTTCCACTTCCGGTTGATACCGCTGCTTGTCGAGCCACAGTTCATAGGGCAGCCCGACGCGGTGGTTGATGTCGCGATCCCCCGAGGAGCGCGACAGGGCGGTCAAATAGCCTTGCGTGCTCAGCATCATCGGGACGAAGAAAAACTCCCCCAGGTCGCCGCTCGCCAGCGTGTTCCAGGGATAGTCCTTGCCGCGGATCGGCGTGGACGCGATGGGCGTGAGCAGGACCATGACCTGGCCCGGCTGCGAACCCTTGGGAAAGCGGCTTTCGAGCAACAGCGGGTCGCCCGTCTGCAAGTTCGCCAGCAATTGCTCCGCTTGCCGCTTCAGTTCGACCTGGCCTGGATCGTTCCAGAACGACGCCAACGCCGCGTCGGCGAGCAGGCTGCTCAGGGCGTCCAGCAGCGGACCTTTCTGGCGGCGCTTATCCTGCGCCTCTTCCACGGCTTCGCGGAGCGCCTCGGCATAACCGCGCAGCTTGTCGGGCGGCCCCCCGGAGGCTTGGCGCAGGCGATCCGCCAGGCTCAAGGCATCGTCCCGATACAGCTCCAAGGGCCGGCGGTTGGTCAATTGCAGCAGGACCTGGGCGCCCGCGGGCGGCTGCCACGCCGGGTCCACCCGGAAGTAGCGGTTCACGATGAGATAACGGCTGAGCAGATCGACCCAATCCCCTTCGAAGGGCAGCACCGGATGCCCCATCTTGAGGAAGCGCACCTTGGGGGAAACGTCGCGCTCGTCCGGCGGCTCATCGATGAAGGTCGACGTGCTGCGGCCTTCCGGGTCGGGCCGGAGCATGAGCGGCACGGGAAAGAGGCCCTCGCCCTTGCGGTGCAGATGTTCGTTGAAGCTGATGACGTTGGTCCGCGGCCCGAGGCTGAAGAACAGGCTGCCTCCCGACTGTACGTAGCTTTCGAGCAGGGGCAGCGTCTCGGGATCGAGGTCCGCGTCCCCTTTGCCGACGCCGGCGATGTTGAGCAGATAGATGACGGGGAACGTCCGCAGGTCCGTGCGCTTCTGCAGGTCGCGCGGCTCAATGCGTTCGATGCGGTACCCCGTTCGCGGGCTGCCGGTCAGGGCCGCATGGACGAAGAAACTATCGGGGGCGACCTCGCGATGGCGATGGTCGGGATCGACGACGAGGACGGGGATGTCCCGGCGGAGTTCGACGAAGGTAAACGCCTGGTTGTCGACCAGCAGATGGTCGCGCTGCTCGGATTCCTCCAAGCGAACGTGGATCGCCTTGAGGCCCAGCGGCTCCTCGGGCGGAAATTCGAGATTGAGCACGATCCATTGCTCCTCCTTGCCGCCCAGGCGGTCGATGAGGCGAACGGCGCGCTCGACGCCGGCGATGCTGACGCGCAGCCGCACCTGGCGGCGCTCGGCTTCGCTAAAGTTTTTGACGACGACGTGCAAGTCGAAGGGAAGCCGGGGCGTGACGACGCGCATGGGGATGTCGAAGGCGGCAGCGGCCGGGCTGGCGGCGGTGTCGCCGCGGCGGCGCGGTTTGACGACGGCGTCGAGGATGCCCACGTTGGGATGGCCGGCGGGCGTTTCCGCGAGGCTGGGCGTCCGCGGCGGCCGGGCCACGTCATGCAGCTTGACGCGCGTCTTCAGGGTGCGGGCCGCGTGGGCCAGGGTCTGATTCAGTTCCTCCGAAGCCGCATCGAGCCAATCCACGCGGCGAAAGTCGCTGATCAGGTGCAAGTGGCGATGGCCGTCCTTGACGCGCTCGAGATAGCGCATGGCCTGCTTGACCGCGGGCAGCGGCGACAGCGGCAGATAGGTGCACCGCGCCGTTTCCAGCCGATCCTTCAGCCCCGTCAGTTCCGCGCCGGTCATGAGCAAACCCAGCGCCGCCTGGGCATCCTCCGGGGAACCGGAATCGGCGAGGCTCTTGCCGATCTCGGGATGCTGCGGGTCGGAGTAGCGGAGGATGTGCCAATAGTGGGCGCCGCCCTGATCGAGGTGGCTTTGGCCCAATTCGCCGATAAGCTGAATCGCCGAGCGAAACGCCGTGCCCGTTTCGGGGGTCCGGGCGTCGATCAAATCATGCATGCTGAGGGAATCGTCAAGCAGGATGACGTGGTGATTCGGCCAGTCGGCGGAGCGGCCCGCGTCGCCCATGAGCCAGGTGGGCCGGGCGATCAAGGCCGCCACCAGCGCCACGAGCAGGCAGCGCGCGGCCAGAAGCAGCAGTTGCTCGATGATCAGCTTGCGCTGCTGCCGTTGCTGCGATTTCAGCAGGAACTCCATGGCGGCGAAACGAACGCGGCGATAGCGCAGCCGATTCAGCAAGTGAATGATGATCGGCACGCTGACGGCGAGCAGCCCCCACCAGGCCATCGGATTGATCGCGGATTCAAACATCCCTTTGTCCTTGCCATGGAACCGGCGCTCGCGCCGCTTCGCCACTCCTTCGCCGCCGCCCCGTGGAGGCCCCCTCCCGCTCAGGTCGAGGGATTTTCCTTTTTCTTCCCATAATAGCGCTCGACTTCCTCGACGGTCATTTTCACCGTGTCGGGAAGCTGTTTTTGGATTTCCTCGGCTTTGAATTCGCACTGGCACGCGGGGCACTTGACTTGCCGCCCCATGGCTTTGTCAGGAGCGTTGTAGGTCCGTTTGCATTGCGGGCACATGATGCTGGGCATGATCCCACTCTCCTCTCCAATCGGCCGTCGCTGACTTGTTTCCACCACTGCTTCTCTCTGTCCCGAACCAACCGCTGCGCCGCCGAGCCGCCGAGCCGCTCCGATCCTCGGCTCGCCAGACCCTTACCGTTTGCCCTTGAAGGCCATGCGCGCGGATAGGAATTTGCTCAACATGGCGTCCAGGTAGTCGGCGGTGCTGATGAGCATGTAGTCGATCCCCCGCCGCGCGCAGCCGCGGCGCACTTCGACCAGGTATTCCTCCAGGGCTTCCAGGTAGCCGTCCCGGAGCGCGCGCGGATCGCAGATCAAGTCGGGCTGCTCCTCCATCCCCTCGAACTTCGTCGTTCCTTCGAAGGGGAATTGCAGCTCTTTCTCGTCCATGACGTGGAACACCAGGATGTCATGGCGGCGGTGAGCGAGCATGTCCAGGCCGCGAAACAGGGCGGCGCGGTCGGTCAGCAGGTCGGAGATCAGGATCATCATGCCGCGCTGCGGGATGCTGTCCGTCACCCGGCGAAGGATCATTTCCATGTCGGTCTTTTCCCGCGGCCGGGAGACGTCCATGGCCTTGATGATGGCGTCCAGGTGCGTTTGTTGGCTTCGCGGGGGAATGATCTGCCGGGGGGCGCGGTCGAAGGTGATGCAGCCGACGGCGTCCTGCTGGCGCAGCAGCAGATAGGCCAGGCACGCCGCGATGGTGCAGCCGCAGCCATACTTGTTCATGGGCCCGTCGCCGTATTGCATCGACTCGCTGACGTCGACAATGAGATGGCAGCGGAGGTTGGTTTCTTCCTCGTATTGCTTGACGACGAAGCGGTCGGTGCGCGACCAGACCTTCCAATCAAGGTGGCGGATGTCGTCGCCGGGCGTGTACTCGCGGTGCTGCACGAACTCGACGGAATGGCCGAAGAAGGGGCTTTGGTGCATTCCGGAGATGAAGCCCTCGACGACGTGCCGCGCCCGCAAATCCAGCCGGGCGATGCGCGAGATGGTCTTGGGGTCCAGGAAGCGGCGCGCTTCCTGGTTCGCGGTCGTCCGCGCGGCGCCGGGTTTCGTCACAACCATGCCCTCTCGGATGCGGGAAGCTGCAAGGTGGTTTTACTCCATAGCGGGCGAGGTTCAGGTGGCGAAGATTTTTTGGAACCGGGGGTCCTGCGTCAGTTCGCTCTCGCGGGCCGGCGTGACTTCGACGAGTTTTTGCACGACCGTGTCGCTGGTGACGCCCTCGGACGCCGCCGTGAAGTTGGTCAAGAGGCGATGCCGGAGCACGGGCAGGGCGAGCGCCTGGAGGTCCTCGGTTTGCACGTGAGTTCGGCCATAGAGCAAGGCCCGGGCCTTGGCGCCGAGGATGAGATACTGCACGGCCCGTGGGCCGGCCCCCCAGGCCAGCCATTCGGTGATGAAGTCGGGGATGCCCGGCTGGCCGACCCGCGTCTGCCGCACCAGGGCCAGGGTGTAATTCACGAGATGGTCGCTGATGGGGACCCGCCGCACCAATTGCTGCAGCTCCAAAATCTGCTCGCCCGCGAGGACCGGCTTCAGATCCTCGAAGGGGGCCGAGGTGGTCCGGCGCGCGATCTCGAATTCCTCCTTGAAGGAGGGGTAGTTGACGAAGATTTTGAACATGAAGCGGTCCTGCTGCGCTTCGGGCAAGGGATACGTGCCTTCCTGCTCGATCGGATTCTGCGTCGCCAGGACGAAGAAGGGATCGGGCAAGGGATGGCGATTGCGGCCGACGGTGACCTGGCGCTCCTGCATGGCCTCGAGCAAGGCGGCCTGGGTCTTGGGCGGCGTGCGGTTGATTTCATCGGCGAGGATCACGCTGGCGAAGAGCGGCCCCTGCAAGAACTTGAACTCGCGCTGGCCGGTCGTGCGGTTTTCCTGAATCACTTCCGTTCCCGTGATGTCGCTGGGCATCAAGTCGGGCGTGAATTGAATGCGGCTGAAATCCAGCGACATGCATTTGGCCAGCGTGCTGATCATCAAGGTCTTGGCCAAGCCCGGCACGCCCTCGAGGATGCAATGCCCCCGGCCGAAAAGGGCGATCAGGAGCTGCTCGATGACGGCGTCCTGGCCGACGATGACCTTGCTCAAATGCTGCTTGATGTCGTGAAACGCTTCTTGCAAGCGCTTGACCGCGTTCAAATCCTCGCTGCCGAAGGAGCCGAGTTCGGCGGGATGGGGGACGTCCGTCATGGGGAGCCTTTCAATCAAGGATGCGCCAGGGTGTTCCGATCCTCTTAACGCTGATAGATGGGAACATGGCCTTTGTCCAATTGCATGATAATCAAGTAGAGGGCCGTGGTATAGACGGGACCGACCTGGTTGTGACTCCAGGAACCGTCCGCGTTCTGCTTGCGGATCAGGATATCGAAAATGGCGTCGCGGTAACCGCTCCAGGTCAAAAGTCTATCCTCGGCCAGGTCGGGCCGCATCTTGGCATGGCGGTCGTCGCCGAGGATGTAGAGCACCTGGGCGTAGTAAAAATGGGTGTATTCCCACTGGCGGAAGACGTCGTTGTTGTCGCTGGCGGAGATGGGGATCATCCGCTGGCAATAATTGAGCCACTTGACGGCCAACTCCGATTCATACTCGCCAGCGGAGAACATGCAGGCGATGCCCGCGGCGGTCAGAGGCGGGCGCTGCATCTCCTGCCGCTGCTGTAAACTGTAGACGACGGCGGCCTCCTCGCGGCGCGGGTCGTTGTCGCGGCGGACGATGACCGTGCTTTTTCGCAGATATTCCTTGGCCTTTTCGATGATCTCATGGGCCACGGGGATGCCGGCGTTCTTGGCCGCGCGGAGGGCCTGAAGCTGCGTGATGGTCACGGAGCCTTCGTCGAATTCCTGCCCCTCCTGGGCCGTCAGATAGCCCCAGCCGCCGAGCTTGGTCTGCGCCTTGCCGATGAAATCGACCGCCCCGGTCAGCACTTTTTCCAACTCTCGGCGGCGAAATTCATCGCTCTCCTCGCCGTACACCTGCGAGAGAAACAGCGTCGAAAAGCCATGCCCGTACATGTAGCGATACTGCTCGCGTTGGTAATTCGGATTGCCGATCATCCCGGTTTTCTTCTGCACGCGGGTGAGCAGGAAGTCGACGGCCTTGTCGATGTTCTCCGCGTAGCGGCCCTGGCGGATGGTGCTGCCCTCGGCGAGAAACGCCAACCCCGCGAGCGCCGTCATGGCGATGGGGTAATGGCCGTCGTTCGCCTCCCAGCGGCCATCCCGCTTTTGCTGCTTGGCCAGCCATTCCAGCCCGCGGTCGATGTTCGGCTGAATCTTCTTGAGAAACTGCTGCGTCCGCTCATCCACCGCCCCCGCCAGTCCGTCCTTTGGCGAGCGGGGCGGCGCGGGCGGATCCTCCCCCGGCGCGGCGGCGCCGCTGAACGTCAGCCCCAGCGACAGCAGCACGATCACAAAGGTTCTCAAATGCATGGCGGCATCCATTGGTTCATTGAGGGGTTGTCTCGTTGCCCGCGGACCTCCGAACGTCATGCGCGGCCTAGCGCTGGTAGATCGGCAAATGGCCTTTATCCAATTGTAGGATGATCAGGTGCAGGGACGTGGTATACACGGGACCAATGTACCCCTGGCTCCAGGAGCCGTCGGCGTTCTGCCGGCTGGCGATGTAGTCGAAGATGATCGAGCGATAGCGGCTCCATTTGAGCAAGGCGGTCTTGCCCGACTGCTCGATCTGCGCCAGGTCCGGGCGCATCTTGGCGTGGCGGTCTTCCCCCAGGATGTACAGCACCTGGGCGTAATAGAAATGGGTGTACTCCCAGTGGCCAAAGCTGTCCCGCCCCGATTTGTCGATGGGGATGTGGCGCTGGCAATAGTTGAGCCATTTGACGGCGAGTTCGTTCTGATATTCCCCCGCGGAGAACATGCAGGCGATGCCCGCCGCGGTCAGGGGCGGACGAATGTTGCTGCCTCCTTGCCTGAGGCTATAGATCACGCCGGCCTCGTCCTTGAAGGGTTGGCTGGCGTGGCGCACGGCGATCATCGTGCTCTTTTTCAAATAGTCGTTGGCCTTTTCGATGATCTCCCGAGCCACGGGGATGCCGGCGTTCTTGGCGGCGCGCAGGGCTTGCAGTTGCGTGATGGTGACGGAGCCTTCGTCGAAGTCCGCCGCCCCGGAGTCGGCCGCCGACACGTAGCCCCAGCCGCCCAGCTTCGTCTGCGCCTTGCCGATGAAATCGACCGCTCCGGCCAAGACTTTCTCCAGCTCTCGGCGGCGCGACTCATCGCTCTCTTCCCCATAAACCTGCGCCAGAAACAGCGTGGCAAACCCGTGAGCGTACATGTAGCGATGCTGTTCGCGCAAGTCGCTGGGGTTGCCGATCTGGCCCGTTTTCTTCTGAAAGCGATTGACCAGATAGTCGACGGCGTTTTCGATGTTGCGCGCGTACTTGCCTTGGGTGATGGTGCTGCCCTCGGCCAGCAGCGCCAGCCCGGCCAGCCCGGTCATGGCCACGGGATAATAGCCATTGAGCGCTTCCCAATGGCCGTCGCGGTATTGCTGCTTGGCCAGCCATTCGAGGCCGCGGTCAACCACGTCCTTGTACTTGGCCATGATCCGCTGCGTCTCGGCCTCCTGGTCGGTGACGGGTACGGGCGGCTTGGGGGGAGTCTGGGCCTCCAGGCCCAAGGCAGCGAAGCCCAGCGCCAGGAGACCGCCCAGGATGAATCCTCTCGTGCTTTGCATGCCAGCCTGCCCTTGGTCGGTGAAATGCCTCGTACCCAACGCGCCCCGATTTACTCCCCAAGCGCTCACTTGGGACTCGGCTCCTGCTTGAGCTGGAACGGAATCCGGAAGGGTTGGCCGATCAATTCGACCGACCCGGCGGCGACGTCGATCTTCACGTCATACAGCGTGGAGATCATGTTGCTGGTGAAAGGTTCCTCGGCGGGGGTGCCGTCGAACTTCTCCACGAACCGCCCATCGCGCTTGTCGATGGCCTGGAGCCGGGTGACGAAGGAAATCCCCAGGACCATGTTGCGGCGGTTGCCTTGGGGCTGCTGCCTTTCCTCCTGCGTTTGCGAATAGAGCAGCAGCATGGGCAAGTCGTCGAAGCGGTCCACGATGAGCTGTTGCTCCTTGACGCGCCGCTGCCAGTGCACCTGGCCGTTTTGCTTGTTGAAGGCGTAGATCATGCCGTTGACGGGCACCGTGCTCAGTTCGGCCGCCTGGTAGGGCATGATCAACCGGTTGCGGCGCCCCATGACGATCATGGGCGGGGCGTTCGCCGGGGGCCGCCGTGCTGCTTCCTTTGCTTCCCCGCCGCTGCCTTCCTGCAAGAGGCAATACCAATGCAGCGGGTCCGAGACCAGGGCGACCTCTTGCAGGTTGACCATGTCCTCGGGCCGCAGGCGCGTCTTGAGGATCGGCTGGCCCGTGCGGACGTTCAACACGGTCAGGCGGCCCTCGGCCGTGACCCCGCCGACGAAGTCGGCTTCCTGGGAGTTGACGATCCATCCCTTGACGCCGAACGAATGGCTCCAGACGTCCTCGCCCAGGACCGGATCGAAGAGGCGCAGGAGCACTTCTTCTTCCTCGGAGGTTTCCTTGAGCAGGAGGAAGCGGTCGACCACGGCTAGGTGATCGTTGTAGGCCGCGGCGAAATCCTTGACCGCGATGGCGGCGCCGTCGATGGCCCGGATGGCCGAGGCCAGGCCGCCCTTGCGCTGCGACTTCTCGGGGATGACGTGGAGATACTGGCCGTCGCCGATGATCTCATCGCTGGTCTTGATCCCCGAGCGCACCCAGCGTTCTTGCCCGGTCAGCGGGTCCACCATCACCAGGCCGCGGTCGCGGATGCTCATGACGACGCCCTGGGGATGGACCAGGCCGATGGTGCCCAGGGTTTCGGACATGCCGTTGGTCATCAGGAGCGAAAAGCGGCCGGAGGGCAAAATGTGGATGGCGTTTTGCTGATAGCCGTTGCCGTACTGGCTGCTGCCGAAGTCGTAGCCGCCCAGGAGATCAGCGCTCCACAGGGATTTTTTGAACAGCGTGTCGTAGACGTGGACCGTGTTGGTCCATTGAAACACGATCAACGGGCCGCACATCTGGAAGGTGCGCGGCTTGGGGCTGGGGGGCACGAAGCAATTCGTGGCGACGGCCAGGGTGCGAATGATCTCGTCGCTATGGCGGTCGATGACCCGGGCCGTGCGCTGGTTGGAGTCGATGCTGATCTGCAAGCGGTCGATGCTGGGCGGCGCCTGGCTGGGCGCTTGGAACCATTGCAGCGTGGCCGTCATGCTGGCCGAAGCGGGCAGCCCCTGCGGCTGCAGCATTTCAATGTGATGGTAACTGTGGCCGAGCAGGCCGCGCCGCGCTCCCTCGGGGAGGGAAAAATAGGGGAGGAAGCGTTTGTCGGTCGCCAGTTCGAGAAACAATTCCTCGCCCGTCTTGCCGTCGCGGATGACGAGCTTGGGATAGCGAATGGCCAGGATTTGGTAGTAGTGGACGACGTTTTCCAGCGCGTCCTGATGGCCGAGCAACAGGTAGATGCGGGCCTGGGCCTCGATGCTCTTGGCCACGCGCAGCGGCTCCGGATCGTCCCGGAGGCTGAGCAGCCGCAGATAGGCTTCGCGGAGGTCCTTTTCCTCCTTGAGGGCGATGAGCTTTTCGGCAAGCCGGAGCTGCGCCTCGCGTCCCAGGTCGCAGAGGGTGCCGTAAAAATCGGCGAAGGTGCGCCAGGCGTCGAGGTGGTCGCTGGCCTGCAGGGCTTGCCATTCTTCGGCGATGCGTCCTTCGAGGACGGCCCGCTGTTCGGCGGTGGCCTTGCGGAACAAGAGGTCCAACTGCCCCTGGGCATAAGCCTGGGGGGTGATGAGCAGGGAAGGATCGTCGGGACTGGGGATGAGTTTGTTCGTCAAGCCGCTGAAGGAGCGATAGGCCGCCATGACGTCGAGCAAGCGCCCCTGGGCCAGCCGGCCCCGCGCCAGCAGGCGCAGCCACCGGGCGCTGCGGTCGAGGAGCTCCTGTTCGCGCTGCGCCTTTTGCGTTTCGTTTTCCTCCGCCGGGACCGCCGCGGCAACGAGGCTCTCTAATTCGCCCAGCAGCGCTTCGTGCTTGAGGAAGTCCTTGTCGAGCAACTCATACAGCGCCTCGAACAGCTTTTCCCGCGCCAACGCCTTATCCGGGCCGGTGATCGAGGTGATGGCCAGGGCGGCGCGGAGATCGGCCACCGCGTCCTCCAACTGCCCGCGATAGAGCCGCATCTCGCCGCGCAGGGCCATGGCCCCGGCGTCCTGCGGGTTCTTGTCCAGCCGCGCCGTGATCTCCCGCTCCCGGGCTTCCAGTTGCGGATAGGCGACGATCTTGAGCGGGCTTTGCGAGATCATCTCGCCGTCGTGGAAGATGAGGTTGCCGGGGATTTCCGACTTGGATCGGCTGCGGGCCAGGAGCTTGCCGGTCCGCAGATCGATGGACCACACCTCGCCGCCTTCGTTGCTCTTGAGGTCGCCCGATTTGACCGGCAGGTAATAAATGAATTGGCTGGCGATGCCCCGGCCGCTGGGGATGCCCGTGGCCAGGGTCCACTTGACCGCGCCGGTCTTGAGGTCCAGGGCGCGCATCTGCCTTTGCCCGACGATGATGGCCTGATCGGCGTAGAGACCGGCCAGGTACAGGTCCAGGTCGTTGGTTTCGCGTTTGCGTTCGTGCCGCCAGAGGAGCGACCCGTCGCGGAGGTTGATGGCGTGGATGACGTTTTCATCGGGGGGCGTGATGACGACGACGCCATTCTGGATCATCGGCGCCGCCAAAGCCCAGGGCGGCGGCAGATGGCTGGCGCTGCCCTGCTGGCCGGGCATCATGTTGGGCATCGGCCCCTGGAATTGATTCAGCATCGGCGCCGTGCTGGCGTTTTCAGGCTTCAAATAGGGATGGGCCCACAGCAGGGACCGGGTCAACAGGTCCACGCCGATGACCACGCCCGCATGGGTCGGGCACACGAGGATGCCATCGGAATAGGACAGCATCGACGCCCAGGAGCGCCGCCCCGGCTCATCCATCATCCGCTTGTTCACCAGGCACAAGGGCTGCGACCAGACCAGTTCCGGCGCGTATTGCGGGTGCCCCTTCTCGGCGTTCCACGAACGCTGATTCTGCAAGCACATCAGCCGAATCTCGCCGTTGACCTCGGCCAGGACGTACAGCTTGTCCCCTAAAGGCAGCGGCGGCCCGAGAAAGAACGTGTCGGCGAAGGGCGCCTGGCCCTCGGCGTTGCCGATCATCCAGGTGATCCGGCCGCCCATGTTCAGGTCGCGGGCCACCAGCATGTTGTGGTAATACCATTTGGCGACGCCCTGGCCGCCGCGCATCCCCTGATTCGGCCGATTAAAGCCTTCATAGTTCAGGTTGAGCGGCGGCAAGGCCAAATCCTCCACCGCGTAGACCAGGTTTTGATCCGTGCTCAGGGTGCCGACCATCGAATTGTCGAAGAGCATCCAGGGCATGTTGTCGCGGTAATAGTACAGCCAACTCGACACCACGCTGTTGCTCGACATCGAGGAGCTGCACAACGTGCTCAGGCTCATCTCCGATCGGCTCTCCCATTCGAGCTGGCCCGTTTTCAAATTGACGGCGTGCACCCCCCAGGTGCCGCGATAGATGAGCAGGTCGCCCACGGCCAAGGGATGCGTGCCCCCGATGGCGGGGCGATTGAATTGATTCATTTGCCGCTTCAGCGCCTGTTCGATCCACGGCCGCGACGGATCGTTCGCCGAGCGCGAACTCAGCTCCCGCGTGGCATCCAAGGGATAGCCGTGGCGCGCTTCCAGATAGGGGGTGCTGCCGACGCCTTGGGCCGTGCGGTTCAAGTTGCCTTGGAAGTATTTCCAATCCTGGCTCATCTGCGCCAGGAGATGCGTCTGCAGGCGATGGGTCAGGCTGTCCCGAAGCTCATCGCTGTTCATCTTCCGCAAATAGTCGGGCAAGGGCGGCGCAGCATTGTCGCTGAGCCGCGTCAACAGCACCGACCACAACTCATCCCGGCGCTCCTTCCGGTCCTTGTCGCTGCTCGACCGCTCATGAGCCAAGGCGGCCCGATACAGCACGATCGGCGGCACGTTCCGCGGCCCGCCAAACCGGTCGATCAAACGGTCGTACCACAACGCGGCCACGATGTACTGCCCCTGATCCAGGTGGTAGGACCCCAGCATGGCGGCGGCTTCGGCTCCCGCCTCGGTGTGCAAATAGCGCTGGGCCACCGCCGCGAAGATGTCCGCATCCCCCGTCGCTTGCCCCTTGCGCAGCAGCGTCCGCGCGGTCACGCCGTATTCCTGCTCGTAAAATTGCTTGCCCTCCTTGGGCAGCTCTCCGAGCAAGCGGTTCGCCTCGGCCCGGACGCTGATGAGCCTCGTCCCTTCATCTTGCAGGAACACGTCCTCGGGGGAATCGAGCAGCGACTGGAGCAAGCGAATGGCGTTGGTCCAATCCTGGGCGGTGATGCGGCGCTGCGCCTCATCCAGCCGCCGCTTGGCCCTGGGGTCCATCGGCAGCTTGACGTTGCTGGTGAACTGGTCCGCATCGACCTTGGCCTGCGGATTGCCCCCCAACAGACGCTGCAGCAAAGGCAACCCGGGCAGCACCTGGGGTTGGCCGGGCTGCGGCGGAGGCGGCTGGACCGGCATCACGGGCGGGGCATTGGGCGGCTGCTGCGCGGGGATCGCATCGCGCTGGATGCCCAACCAACCTCCCAGCAGCAGGACGTTACCCAGGATGATCAAGGCAAGCCGTCGATAGGCCATGTGCGAATTCCTCAATGCGGCCAGGGCGAGGAGCAGGGCTGAATCAGCGCGGGGCAGCGTGGCGGCAATGTGGCGAAATCAGGGCTGCGCTGCCCCGATCCGCCCGCCATCATAGCCCGATCCGCTGCACGCGCCAAGCGATCCCCCCCTTTGAAGCAGACCAGGGCCAACGCCCATGCGGTCATCTTCATTTTACCCAGACGATGAGCGAAACGGTATGACAACCTTCCTAAACCGTGACGAATGGGAGGCCGAGAAGGATTGAACCCTGAGAAAGAGATGAGAGAAAACCGCTCTTGACAGCGCCCCGAGTCGGCGAGCGGGGAGCGGGGGGCGTCTGCCCCCTGCGAAACTATTGTGCGAGTTTTCGGTAAGGTGCGTTGAGCGCACCGAAACCCACCCTGCTTCTTGGGCGGGACGACCGATTGTAG
>JACTMY010000008.1 GCA_014584395.1 Planctomycetota bacterium
CGCGTCCGCGCCAAACGCCGCTCCAAGAAAGCGAAGTAAACCCTTCGGCCTCTGCTTCCTGCAACCTTTTCAACCTCGTGGTCATCCCACGAGGTTTTTCTTTGCTCACGTTTAAAATGGGCAATGCGGGCAAGCCTGCGGCCATTGCGTAAGTTAGACCCTTCGATTTGCTCTAGGCATCCAAGCGGCTTTTATGGCATAAAACTCCTCTATAGGAGGTGGCTGTATCTCGTGCAGGATGCGCCGATTCAGAATCCAGCCACCGACGGAATGCTGGCCGTCCACAAGGAGCAGGGATGCCGACGGAACCTGTCACGCCCACGGCGGCGCAACGCCCCTTATTCGCAGCCGTTCAGCCCCGGGTTGAACCTGCCCCGCCGAAGGTCAGCCCGCCTTTTCCTCAGCGGTCCGCGGTTCGCCGCCGGCTCATCCTCGCGGCCGCATTGCTCCTGGGCCTCTTGGGCTTGGAAATCTATCGTGTCACCGGCGGCCCCAACTGGCACGTCGTGATCCCCGACCAGGTCTATCGCAGTGCACAGCTCAGCGAAGTGGAATTGGCGGAGGCGGTGCGGCGGTTTGGCCTGAAAAGCGTCATCAACCTGCGCGGCGAATGCCCCGAGACGGATTGGTTTCAATGGGAGCAGCGCGTCTTGACCCGCCTGGGCGTTCGCCATTTCAACGTCAACCTCTCGACCTATGAACCGCCGTCGCCGCTGGAACTGCGCCGGCTGACGGACGATCTGCGAACGTGTCCCAAGCCGGTGTTGATTCATTGCCGCCGGGGGTCGGATCGGACGAGCCTGGCCGCGGCCATCGCGCAGTTGCTGCTCGCCGACGCAAGTCTGGACCAGGCCGAGCGCCAGCTTTCGCTCCGCTTCGGCCACATGCCGTTTGGCAAGGTGCAGTTCCTGGACGAAGCGTATGCGGATTATCGCGCCTGGCTGGGGCAGCGCGGCTGGGAGCATGCCCCGGACCGCTGGGTCCGCTTTGTCCGCGAGGATTACCGCCCCGGTCCGTATTGGGCCGAGATCGAGCCGCTGGAGGTGCCGAAGCAGTTGAAGCTGGGGCAATGGGGCACGGCCCGCTTCCGGGTCCACAATCGCAGCCACAAGCCCTGGCACTTCCGCAAGGCGGCCCACGTCGGCATTCATTTGCATTACTACCTCAAGCGGCTGGATGAGCAGCGCTTCACCGCCGGGGGAGGTGCGGGTTATTGGGATCACGTGGTCCCGCCGGGGGGCAGCACCGAGCTGACCCTGGCGATCGCGCCGCAGCGGGAAGCGGGGACCTACGAGTTCTTCGTCGACCTGGCCGATGAGCAGGTCTGTTACTTTTTCATGGTGGATTCGCCGCCGTTCAAGACGACCGTGGAAGTGGTTCCATGAGCATGGCCGAACCGATCCAAGAACTGCCCTCTTCGACGCCCTCGCCGCGGCGCTGGCTGCGGTTTGGGATTCGCATCGTCGTCAGCCTGGGCGTCATGGGCTGGCTCTTAAGCCGCTTGGAATGGGAAGCGATGCGGGAGGTGGCGGCGCGGGCCGAACCGACCGGCTGGCTGATGGCGCTCGTGCTCTACGGGCTGGTGCAGATGGGCCTGAGCAGCAGCCGCTGGCAGATGCTGGCGGAGCCGCTGGGTTTTCAATCGCCCTGGCGGCGCTATTTTGGCCTGTATTACGTCGGCCTGTTCTTCAATTTGTTCCTGCCCACGTCGATGGGGGGCGACGTCGTGCGGGCCTGGTCGCTGGCCGATCGCGCCGACCGCCGCTGGCCGGCGCTGCTGTCCGTCATCAGCGATCGGCTCTCCGGCCTGCTGGCCCTGGTCATGCTCGCTTGCCTGGCGACGATCTTCGATCGCGGCAGCTTGCCGCCATCCATCCTCTGGACCGTATGGGGACTGGCGGGCGGCATGGGCGCGGGGTTGCTGCTCTTGCCCCGGTTGGGCCGCCGCTTTCAGTCGCTGGCCCGGCTCGCCGCGGCCCTGAGCGTCAGCCAGGGGCATCGCCGCCGCTGGTGCATGGCGCTGGGCATCTCCCTGTGCGTGCAGTCGGCGAGCGTGGTCCAGATCGCCCTGATGGGTCAATCCCTGGGTCTGCAGGTGCCGGTCATGGGTTATGCCGTGGTGGTGCCGCTGGTCTCGGTGCTGACTCTGTTGCCGGTGAGCGTGGGCGGGATCGGCGTGCGCGAGGGCAGCCTGGTGCTGCTGCTCAAGCCGCTGGGCGTCACCGGCGCCGCCGCCTTGGCCCTGGGGCTGGCCTGGTTCGCCATGAATTTCGTTATGGGCATGGTGGGCGGCCTGGTTTACCTGTTTTTCGGCTCCTCGCTCTCCGGGCCGTCAGCGAACATGCAGCCGGGGGCTGATGCGTCCGGCGCGTCCGCCCCGTCCGCCGCCGCTCCGCCAATCAATGGTTTTCTGCAGGAGAATCGTCGTCATGGATCTGTCCATCGTCATACCCATCAAGGACGAACAAGACAATCTGAAGCCGCTGCATGAGGCCGTTCGCGCCGCCGTCGATCCGCTGGGGGTGGATTATGAAATCATCCTCGTCGACGATGGCAGCACCGACGACTCGTGGACCACGCTGCGCGGCTTGTGCGCGGCGGACCCGCGCGTCAAGGCCGTCCAACTGCGCAAGAATTACGGGCAAACGCCCGCCTTGCGGGCTGGGATCGATCTGGCCGCGGGCGGCGTGATCGTGACCATGGACGGCGATCTGCAGAACGACCCGGCCGACATTCCCATCATGCTCGACAAGCTGAGGGAAGGATACGACGTCGTCCTGGGCTGGCGGCAAGATCGCAAGGATGCCTTTCTGCACCGCAAGCTGCCCAGCCTCCTGGCCAACGCCCTCATCCGCTACGTGACCCGGGTGACCATCCGCGACATGGGCTGCACCTTGCGGGCCATGCGCCGCGAGGCCGCCCAGGAGCTGTCCCTTTACGGCGAAATGCACCGCTTCATTCCCGTCCTCGCCCAGCAGGGCGGGCAAAGGATGATTCAGATTCCCGTGCGGCATCATCCCCGCCGCTTCGGCAAAACCAAGTACAACATCTCCCGCACCGTGCGCGTCCTGCTCGACCTCATCACCGTCAAGTTCCTCGACAGCTACCTCACCCGGCCGATGCATCTCTTCGGCCTGGGCGGCCTGATCTGCATCCTGCTCGGCTTCCTCGCGCTGGGCACCTGCATCGTGCAACGGCTGGCCTGGGCCGAGCACATGAACCGCAATCCGCTGCTGCTGCTCAGCGTCATGCTCACCGTCATCGGCGTGCAATTCATCTCCATGGGCCTGCTCGGCGAGATGCTGTCGCGGACCTATTTCGAAAGCCAGGGCAAGCACGCCTATCAGATTCGGACGACGCTCAACCTCGAGCCGGAAGAACAGCGGCACCAGGCGGCTTGAGCCGGCGACCCGGCCCCGCCGCGGGAGTTTACCTTTCCACGGCCGGGTCGAGGTGGTATCCTGAGAGCATCTCCTTCCTCGTTAGCAAGGAACCCGACCGATGACCCGACGCCTTCTCCTGGGATGGATCTTGTGCCTCTTGGCTTGCGCCGCCATGTCCGCAGGCGACGACGCCGCCAAAACCGACGACGCTGCTAAAACCGATGCTAAAACCGATGACGCCGTGAAAAAGGAGCTGGAACAGCTCAAGGGCGCCTGGAAGCTGATCAAACTCGAAGCGGCAGGCGTCGCTTCCAATCCCAAATTCATGGAAAAGCTCACCTTCACGATCGGCGACGACACTTTCACCCTGTCCGACGGCGAATTGCATTCCACGACGAAGTTCACCCTCAACGTGACCGCCGCGCCCAAGCACGTGGACATCACGCCCCAGGAAGGGCCGCAAAAGGATAAACCCGTCCCCGGCATCTATGAACTGAACGGCGACGTGCTCAAGATCTGCTTCGCGCGGGACGGCCAACGACCCGCCGCTTTCGCCACGAAGGCGGGCGACGCCAGCGTGCTCATGGAAATGAAGAAACAACCGGTTAAATGATTCCCAACGACTACCGATTCATGCACAAGGAGCCTCGACCGATGGATTTGCGATTCAGGATGACGACCCTGCTCCTGCTGGGAGCGGGTGCTCTGATGGGTTGGAGCGGATGGGCCGCGCAAGACGCCGGCGCCCAAAAGGACCTGGCGGCGATGAAGGGCGACTGGAAAGTCATCCGCGCCGACCGCAACGGCCACGCGGCCTCCGAAGAGCTGCTCAAACAGATGTCCGTCAACATCACGGACGACACCATCACCGTCAACGACGGCCAGCGCAAATTCCCCGCCAAGTTCAAGCTCAATCCCAGCACGCAGCCCAAGCAGATCGACTTATCGCCCGCAGAGAGCAGCGACGTTAAAATCCTGGGCATCTACGAAATCAAGGATGGCGTTCTGAAGCTGTGCTATCTTCGCGGCGAAGGCGAGCGGCCCAAGGAATTCAAGTCGACTGAACAGAGCCGACTGGTGCTGATGGAACTCAAGCGGCCATGATGGTCCGCTGCCCAAACGGTTTAAACCCGCGCCCCGCGCCGCCCAACCCGGCACTGCGGCGCGGGTTTTTCTTTCCCTGCCTCCTCTGGTCATGAGCTGGCCCATGGCGTCCAAAACGACGACTCCCGATTCCGCAATACCGGACCAGCCCTTGCGCGGGTTGCGGCTGCTGTTGACCCGGCCCGCCCAGTCCGCCGAGGGGTGGGCCAAAAAGCTCCGCGACCTGGGGGCGCGGGTATGGCTGCAGCCCATGATGGCCATCGCACCACTGCCGCTGGCGCGCCTTGAGCCGACGCTGCGTCAGCTTGCCCGCTATCAATGGATCCTGTTCACTAGCCGCCACGGGGTGGATGCCTTTTTCGAGGCTCTTTCCCAGCAACCACCCGCGCTGCATTCCCTGGAGCACCTTCGCTTCGGCGCGGTCGGCGCGGCGACGGCGCAGGCGCTGCGGGTTCATGGCCATGAGCCTAGCGTGATCCCCGAGGAGCCAAACGCCGCCGCCTTGGCTGAGCGTCTGCGGCCTCAAGTCGCTGGCCAAAGGGTGCTCTTTGTCCGCGGCGAGCAGAGCCGAGGCGACCTGGACCGACGGCTGGGGCCGGTGTGCTCGTTCACCTCGACGCCGTTTTATCGGCAAATCGCGCAGACGGCATGGGAGGGCGAAGTCAAGGCTCGACTGGAACGCGGTGCGATGGATTACGTACTGCTCAGCAGCGGCAACCTGGCGCGAACGTTCCTGGCGTCTCTGACGGAAGCGATGTGGTTGGCCCTCGCCTCGGGCCAGGTGAGCTTGGTGGCGATCAGTTCGCAAGCGGCGGCGCCGCTGCGATCGGTGGAACCGCCGCCGTCGGTGGGGCCGGGCCGAACCCTTCGTTGGCTGGTCGCATCCAAGGCGACCTTCGAGGGGATGGTCGAGGCCATGATCGCGGATCGGCGCAGCGGCTAAAAGCTGGACGGCGCGGGGCAGTCGAAACCAAGGAGCGAAGCAGCGGAGCGGCTCGCGCGGGGCTGTGCGGGTCGATCGGGATGGTTACGGGGGAAACTCGCGCACGGTGTCCCAGGATAGGTAGATGATGATCGCGCCGGCGATGATGCCGAAGATGTTCAGCGTGGTACTGGCTCCACCGAAGGGAAAACCGGTGAATAAATCCAGTAGAAAGAGCAGGGTCATCAGCGCTGCGACGCCGAGCGAACCCCAACATAGCCCTTTAAGCATCGGCCACCACTTCTCGGCTTGGGCCACCGCACGGGGACGGCAGCCGAAGGTGCGACGCCTTGACATGCCCACGCCGCCACCGACCAGACCCAACGAACGACCGTGGAGCGGCATGGGACCGGTGCACGCGATCCCCACCCTGGGCGGGGGTTTGCAAACTCCACGGTTTTTCCATATCCCGACAATCACGCTATTCTAGCGTCTCCATCCGCATCCGCAACCATTCACTAGGCAACGACTTCAAACCCGCCCTTTTTCAGGTCAGCTTGGTTGATTTAATCGGCACGAGCGGCACAACCCGGTTTTCACGAGCAGCCGGGAAATTTTGGCCAGCGCGCCTAACCCGACGCCCCGGCTACGCCTCCGGGGCGGTTTTCGCGGCACAGGTCCCGCAGCGGCCCTGGGTCCAATTTTTCGAGCCATGCTTGATCATGTAGGTGTCCACGCTCAGCCAGTAACTTTTGTCGTCCTTGATTTTCTTGCACTGCGGGCACAAAGGGAGCATCGACTGCAACAGCTCCACCTGTGCCTGGAATTCGTCCAGTTGCTTGGCTTTTTCCAGCAGCGCTTCCTGCAGTTCCATGATCCGCACGCCATTTTGCACGCGGGCCTGCAGTTCGGCGTGATCGAAGGGCTTGGCCAGATAATCGTCCGCGCCGCTCTTCAGCCCGGCGATCAAATCCTCCCGGCTGTCCCGCGACGTCACCAGAATGATGTAGGGCTGGATGGGAAAAGGCGTTGCCCGCGCCCGGCGGCACAGGTCCGGCCCTTGCATCCGCGGCATCATCCAATCCAAAATGGCGATCCGGGGCGTGTCCGAACTTTGATGCTCCAGCATGTGCCAGGCCGCCAAGCCGTCATTCACCGTCGACACAATATGTCCCATCTTGGCGAGCAACGATTCCAACAACCGCATGGTCGTGGGATTATCCTCGGCAATCAGAATCCTCATGTTCCGTTCTCAATGACCTGACAGAAAGTGGACGCGCCATCGCGCAGCCATGCATCGGCTGCATTGTAACGCCTGTCCCGGGGTCCAGGCCAAGAAAATGTTGGCAAATCTTGGCGGGTCGGCGCTTCCTCGGCAGCCGCTCTTTCCTTGAACCTCAAAAAAAATGCCGCCGCATTTGTCCACGCTGAGGCGATCGGCGCGGCTTCCTGAATAGGGAGAGCCTTCACATCGACGTTTTCTGCTTTCCCATGCGTCCATCTTCAACGAGGTATCGATCATGATCAAGCCGCGCTTCTCCTCGCTCGTCTTTCCCGCTCTGGCCTCGTGGCTTGCCCTGATGCTTGCCTCCAGCGCCATGGGTCAAACGTCCACCTGGACCAATGCCGCCAATGGCACTTTCAACGTGGCCAGCAACTGGACCGGCGGGGTGCCGGGGGCCAGTTCCACTGCCGTCTTCAACGCCACCCCCGCGGCCTACACGGTCTCCTTCACCAACAGCCCCACCAACTCGATCCTGCGCGTCGACAACGGCAACGTGACCTTCGATCTTAACAGCAACACCTATTTCCTCACCGGTCCCTCATCGGCGGCGAACTGCAGGTCAACAACGCCATGACCAACGCCGCCAGCACGGGGCTGATCTCGGCCCGCGATGCCATCCTGCGCTTCAACGGCGGCCTCGCCAACAATGGGTCGATGGTCTTCTCCAACGGCACGGTCGACGTCTTTGGCGACGTCACCAGCCAGCGCTTCGTCTCGGCCAGCGATCGCAGCCGCATCACCGTCTCGGGCGGCGGCATCGCCAATTTTTATGACGACGTGCTCGTCGCGGCCGGACAAACCGACGTCCAAGTCAGTTCCGCGGGCGGCCTGGTCAGTGCGGCGGTCTTCTTCGGCAGCTACAACGGCGGCACCACCGGCGGCGGCGCCGCTTTCATCGAGGGCGACCACCGGCCGGGGCACAGTCCTGGACTGGCCGCCTTCGAAGGCTCCGTCTTTTACGGCTCCGCCTCCCGCTTGATCGTTGAGATCGGCGGCTCCCAGCGCGGCATCGATTACGACGCCATCAACGTTCTGGGCCAGATCAGCCTGGCCGGGGAGTTGGAAATCCAAATGCTCAACGGCTTTCAGCCGGCGTTTGGGTCCAAATTTCTCCTCGTCGACAACGACGGCGTGGACGCCATTCAAGGGCAATTCCAGGGGCTGGCCGAAGGGGCCTTCTTCGGCTCCGGCGGCCTGCTTTGGACCATCACCTATCAAGGCGGCACCGGCAACGACATCATCCTGACGGCCGTCCCCGAGCCGACGACCTGGCTCTTGATCGGCACCTCCGGGTTGGCGGCATGGGTGTACCGCCGCCGCAACGCACCGGCGCTGCCCATGGAGTAACCTGCGTTTCGCAAGGGAGGCGTTTTTCAGAGCGGGGTTGCGCCAGCGCCAATGTTCGATGCAACGCAAGCCTGCGTTTCGCAAGGGGGGCGTTTTTCAGAGCGGGGTTGCGCCAGCGCCCCGAGTCCCGCTGCGCCAGCGCCGGGTCGCCCGTTGCATTTCGGCCTGAAGGGGCAATGCGGAGTTTGGTCATGGCGGCTTCAGATTAATCCTTCTCGTAGAGCCGTTCGAACTCATCGAGGAACTTGTGGATGATGGCCTTGCGGCGGACGCTGAGCTTGGGCGTTAGCTCCTCTTGGTCGAGGCTGAGCGAACGGCCGAGCAGCAGAATTTTCTTAACCCTCTCTGGTTGGCTCACGGCTTGCATCAGGTGTTCCACCCGTTTCAGGAAGAAGCCAACCAGGGCCGGCGCGGTGATCAGTTCACCTTTTTTTTCTACCGTACAGCCTAGTTCCTTGGCCTTGGCCTCGAGCAACTGCGGTTGGGGGACGATCAAGGCACTGACGTAGGGCTTGGCATCGCCGAAGATGATGGCATGGTCGATGTGCGGGTCAGCGACCAGGAGGCGTTCGAGTTCAGCGGGGGCGATATTCTTGCCGCCGGCGGTGACGATGATGTCCTTCTTGCGGTCGGTGATGAAGAGGAAGCCGTCCTCATCGAGGTAGCCAACGTCGCCGGTGTGGAGCCAGCCATCATCGTCGATGACTTCCCGGGTGGCGTCGGGGTCTTGCCAATAGCCTTTCATGACGTGCGGTCCGCGCGTCAGAATTTCGCCATCTTCGGCGATCACGACTTCAACCCCCGGCAGGACGGCCCCGACGGAGGCCAGCCGATATTCCTTGCGTGAATTGAAGCTGATGACTGGCGAGGCTTCGGTGAGGCCGTAGCCTTGGAGCAAGAGGAGTCCCGCCTCATGAAAGCCCTCGGCGATGTTGGGATCGAGCGGCGCGCCGCCGGAGGTGAGCCACTTGATGCGGCGGCCGAAGATGTTTTGCAGTTGGTCGGCGCGGTCGGGGATCGGCAGCGGCGCGACCAGGTTCCAGATTTTTTCATAGAAGCGCGGGACGGCCGTCATCCAGGTGGGTTGAATCTCGCTGAGTTGGCGAACGACCGTGTCCATATGGTCGGCCAGGGCCACCGTGCAGCCAGTCATCATGGTCGTATAGTGATCGCAGGTCCGCGCGTAGATGTGGCTGTAGGGGAGCCAACTGAGGAGCAGGTCGTCCGGCTCCAAGTCGCTTTGCTCCCGCATGGCCTGGGCATTGGCGAGCAGGTTGCCATGGGTGAGCATGACGCCCTTGGGGACGCCGGTCGTGCCGCTGGTGTAGATGATGGTCGCCAGGTCGTCGCGGGTCAAGGCCTCCATGCGTTCGCGGACGTGGCTTGGCCGCCGCCTTAGGTGGTGGATGCCTTTTTGCTTCAGTCCTTCCCAGGAAAGGCAGGGCAGCGGTGCATGCCAGTGAACGGGATCGAAGGCGACGATGAACTCGATTTGAGGCAGCGCGGCCAGGACGGAACGGATGCGATCGAGTCGGACCGGTCCATCGACGATGATGCCGCGCGCCTGGCTATGCTGGATTTGATAAGCCGCCTGCATGGGCACCAGGGAAGCATGCAGGGGCACGTTGACCAGACCGGCCGAGAGCAGGGCCACGTCGGCCAGGAGCCATTCAGGCCGGTTATCGGAAAAAAGGGCCACCCGGTCGCCGATCTTTAACCCCAGGTCCAACAACCCCGCGGCGGCGGCATCGCACTGCCGGCGATAGTCCGACCAGGAGAGGTCGTGGTAGACCCCGTGGCGGCGAAAACGGAGCGCTGACTTAGGCCCCCAGCGCGCCGCGACGTCTCGGTGCATGACAGCCAGATTGGCGGTGGACATGTCGGCACCCTGGTGAATGGTGAATCAAACCATGGCGTGCGGCCAATGATTGCGCGCCAAACCCATGCAGCCGACTTCGAGCCGCGGCGGATCGTGCCGCATTTCTGGGACGATCATGAAGCGGTCGACCTGAGCGGCAAGGGCCAGGTCGTCCTCATAGCCCAATTCGATGAGATTGCGACCGCCCTTGCTGAGCCGCAGGGCTTCGTGAACGATCATGCCATGATGCTCGAAGCAATCCCAGGCCAGGCGGGCCGAGTCGCAGAGCAACATGTCGGGTTGTTGCAGCACATCGACAAAAGCCCCGGCCAAGAGCGTGTCTTCCAGCGTGATTTCCCCATCAGTCCCCGCGCAAAGCAAATGGATGGGCCGCGTCTCCTTGAGAAGTTGCTCGCAGACGCCGCTGAAATTGACAAAGCCCGCCATGAGGACGCGGCTGGCCTGGGAAGCGTGGAGCAACGCCCGGGTGCCATTGGTCGTCGTCAGCACCAGGGCGCGTTGATGACACACGTCGCAGGTAAAGTCGGAGGGCGAATTGCCCAGGTGAAAGCCGTTGATGGGTCTGCCGCCACGTTCGCCGCCCAGAAGCGGTGTTTGGCCCTGGGAGGACAGTTGGTTCGCAAGAGCTTGCGCCTCCTCGATCGTGGCCACGGGCCAAACGGCCGTGCAACTCGCCGCCAGGGCGTGAATGATCGTCGTGCTGGCGCGGAGCACGTCAATCACAACGGCCACTCCGCCCCGCAATTGCTCCGGCGCAACCAGGTTGGGCAGCAGATGGACGTAAAGTGCTTGCGGCATGACGGTGCCTTTGCTAACTCGACGGAATCAGGTCAGGGCGGCTTTCCCTATTATGACCAACGGTTTTACGGCATCAAGTGCACGAAAAGGCAGGTGGCAGGCCCAAGAGGCAACTTCTTGGCCATAGCTCGGGCATGGGTTACAATCCTCTCCATGAAGTCCATCGTCATCGCGGAGAAAATGGCAGAGCCCGTCTTTGGCGGACAGGACTTCAGGCAGTTCTATGCCGGGGCCAAGCTGCTAGGGGAAGGGCAGAATCCCTACGATCCGGCGCTGGTCTTCGAATGGCAGAAAGTGGACGCCTTTGACAAAGTGCACGTCTCGGTCAGTCCGCCGACAAGTTTCCTGCCTTATCTGCCGCTCGCGCCGCTGCCCTATGTCGAGGCGATGTATGCTCACGTTGGATTAAACGTTCTCTTGTTGTCGCTGGCCGTGCTCGGCTGGCGGCGGATGCTGTTTCCAGGTCAACGCTGGCTAGGGATCGGCTTGTGTGCCGCGATCTGGTTATGGCGGCCGGTCTTTCTGCTCGTGTCGCTGGGACAGATCACGGCCATGGTCCTGGCGGGATTCACCGGCTGGGTCCTGGCAATGCGGTCCGGTCGATCCTGGCTAGCCGGGGCGAGTTTGGTGCTGTGTGCCATGAAGCCCCACTTGGGGATCATTCCCATCGCGTTTGCCTTGGGCCATGGAGTGCGGCAGCGTGATTGGCGGTTCGTGCTCTCCTTCGTCTGTTGCAGCAGTTTGTGCTTACTGCTGCCTTGGTTATTGCGACCGTCGGTCTATGACGACTGGCGTGCATGGCTGCACGCGACGCCGCTCACTTTTTGGCTCAGCTCGACCTTGCAGGCCTGGGGCCGGGTGAATTTTAGCGGCTTCAGCGAACAGGTAATGATGTTTGCATGGAGCATTTGGGGCCTCGGCATCGCCTTGGCCGCGCTCTGGGGCTGGCGGCTGTCGACGCAACGCTTGCCCCTGGCCCATCATGCCATCCTGCTCCTGGCCTTCGATCTGGCCGCGGCCATTCATGCCTTTAGTTATGACTATGTCTTGCTGTTGCCGGGCTTGGTCTTTGGCATGGGTCTGTGGTGGACCGAACGCCGCCACGTTGCTTTGTTGTGGCTGGTTTTGGCATTCGGTTTCGTCTACGTCCGGCTTGGTCTCATGTACGAATGGGAATTATGGATCGTGGCCTGGCTGGCCATGCCGCTCCACCTTTGGCTGTGCCGTTTGCAGCGCAGTGGCAAACCGCCTGTCATGCGGATCAACGACCCCTCGAATGGACTTTCCGCAAACGAACAACCAATGCCGACAGGGTGACGATGTTGATGGAGAAATACGCCCAACCCGTCTTTGGCGGACAGGATTTTCGGCAGTTCTATGCCGGAGCGCAACTGCTCGCGGAGGGCCGAAACCCTTACGACCGCGAGCAGGTGGCGCGGATTCAGCAGATCGATTGGTATCCTACGGTGCACGTTTCGGTCAGTCCGCCGTCGAGCTTCCTGCCCTATTTGCCGCTCGCGCCGCTGCCCTACGCCGCGGCCATGTATGCTCATGCGGCCCTGAACGTTCTCCTTCTGAGTTTGGCGGTGATCGGCTGGCGGCGTCTCTTGTTTTCCCATCAGCCGGGCCTGACCAAATGCTTCCTTGCGGGCATGTGGATATGGATGCCGGTGATGCTGCTCGTGGCCATCGGTCAAGTGACAGCGATGGTCCTAATCGGCATGACGGGCTGGCTATGGGCCATGCGCTCCGGACGGCCGGCGTGGGCGGGAGCGGCTTTGGTGCTATGCTGGATCAAACCTCATTTGGGCGTCATGCTCATTGGCTTTGCCTTGTGTTATGCCCTGCGCCGCCGAGGATGGCCTTGCATCGCCTCCTTCACGCTGCTCACGTTGCTGCTTTTCCTCTTGCCCATGTGGTTTCGTCCGCAGGTCTATGCGGAATGGCGGAGTTGGCTGGGCGCCTCGCCGCCGACGCAATGGTTGACCTCGACGATTCAAGCCTGGGGTCGAAATTACGTCAGCCCCATTTTTTATGAGATCGGTTGGGGATTGTGGGGCTTGGGAGCGTTGACGGGTCTGATCGGCGGTTGGCGTTCCGCCGCGCAGCCTGAGCGGCTGGTTCGGCATGGCTTACTCCTCCTCAATCTGAACTTGATGGTGGCCATTCACGCCTACAGTTACGACTTCGTGCTGCTCCTCCCCGGGTTTCTTTTGGGGTTCGGCCTGTGGTGGTTGCACAAACGCCCAGCCGCGCTCCTTTGGCTGGCGCTTAATGCCGCCTTCTTTTCCGTGAAAGTGTTGGGCGTGATCAACGAATGGGACCTATGGACCGTTTCCTGGCTGGCCTTGCCGCTGAACCTGTGGCTCATGCATTCATGGCCGCTGTCTGCGGAAGCTCGGACACATAGGATGCCCATAACGAGTTGAAAGGAAACCACTTCATGGATCAACCCTACCTGGCGATCAAGGTCGTCATGATGCCCCGCGATCTCAACCCGGCCAACACTATCTTTGGCGGCGTCCTGCTCAGCTACATCGATCAAGCGGCCGCCATTGGCGCCAGGCACGAGATTAATCTCCTGCAAGGCAAGGCCCCGCTGCTGGTAACCGTGGCCATGGATAAAATCGAGTTCAAAAAGCCCGTGCTGGTGGGCGACGTGGTCAGCTTTCGAACGCGGCTCGTCAAGCTGGGCCGCTCCTCGATCACGATTCACGTCGACGTCGAAGCGGAACGCAGCGGGCAAAAACTGAGCGTGACGGAAGCTGAAGTGGTCTACGTGGCCGTTGAGAAACAACCAGACGGCCGGCTTACACCCATCCCTATTCGATCGGAAGCCTCGGCATGACTCGAAGGAAACGCATCCTGGTGACGGGTTCGGCGGGCCGCGTGGGGCAAGGCGCGGTCCAGGGCTTAGTTCAAGCTGGCCATGAGGTTCACGGGCTGGACGTCAGGCCAACGCCCGGTTTGCCCGCCGCGCAAGTCATCTTCGGCGACCTGGCCGATGGGGAAAAACTTCGGACTTACTTCCAGGGAATGGATGCCGTCGTGCACCTGGCCGCCACGCCCGACGACATGGTTTTCCCGCGGCAGCCCCCGCCGCATGACACCGATAACTTTTTGAGCCAACTGCTGCCCAACAACATCGTTGGCCTGTATCACGTGCTGGAAGCGGCCAGGCAAACCAAGCTGCCGCGCCTGATCCTGGCGAGCACGGGGCAGGTCGTTTGGCAGCACGTCGAGAACGGACCCTGGCCGCTGGATCAACAAACCCCTTTCTCGCCGCGCTACTGGTACGCCTGCACGAAAGTGTTTCTGGAGATGGCGGCCATGGCCTACAGCCGTGAACACGCGCTGACCATCTTGGTCGTTCGTCTGGGTTGGTGTCCGCGGGATCAAGGACAGGCGCAGGAAATCGCTCAGCAAGAGCGCTTTCAGGATGTGTATCTCAGTCCGGGCGATGCGGGTCGTTTTTTTGCCCGCGCCGTGGAGGCTGAATCCTTGCCGCTCTACAGCCTGCTCTATTGCACCAGTCGACCAACGCATCTTATTCGCTATGATCTCATCCCCGCCAAGGAACTCATCGGCTACGTCCCCAAGGATCAATGGCCAACCGGTGCCTTGGTCGATTCAAGTGCATTATCCAACCCTGCTTGATGCTGCAACGGTCAGCGGTTTCATGCTCGAAAAAAGCCACAGTGGAACTCAATTGGTCCTTTCCGTGGTCAACCTTTACTCTGTACCCTTCATTAATAAAATGGTGAGATGCGCAAGTGCGCCGATAGACCGGCATCTTCGGCTGAGTTTCGGCGCCAAAACCTCAAGAGTCCATCGAGTGAACGGTAATGGAAATGATTACCTGGGCAATCTAAGCAAGCGGGAGTATTTGTCAATAACAAGGGTGTAAACTGATCGTTTCGTGTCCATAGTGTCTGCCTAATCGGCAAACTCCGCAGAAAGTGACCCATCAAAACCATCGTTAAACACCTTAGAGACGTTGTTATTGACAATGATCCTACAATTTCAAGACCATGAGAGTAAACGGTTTAAGTTTGATGAAGGTGGCTAAATGACGGCGGAATTAATCCCTACTACCACTAGCATTTATTTCAATCTTAAAGAACAAGAGTAAGAGTAGGCAACGAGGTCCAGTGACCGAGGGGAGTCCAGCAAGATGAAGGCGGTGTTTGATCGAGAAGGTTTGTTGGCGGCGTTTCAGGTGATCAGTGCCGTGGCTCCGGCGCGAACCATCAAGCCCATTTTGCAAAACGTCAAGTTGGTGGCCAACGAAGAGCGTTCCGTGCTGATGGCCACGGACATCGAATCCGTCGGCATTCGCATGGAAGTCAGAGGCGTCCAGGTGCAGGACGCGGGGCAAGTGCTGCTGCCCACGGCGCGAGCCTTGTCCATCTTCCGCGAGGCGCGGCATCGAGACTTGCACATCGAAGCGGATGAAAGCAGCACGCTCATCCGAACCGAGCATTCCGAATTCGAACTCCCGGGCGAGGACCCTGATCAATACCCGGACGTGCCCGGCTTCACGGGGGACCAATATCACCAGGTTCAATCCGATGCGCTGCGCGAGATGATTTTACGGAGCACGTTTGCGGCGGCGGCCGAGAGCGCCCGCTATGCCATGACCGGCGTCATGTGGGAGCTGAACGGCGACAAGGTGCGCCTGGTGGCGACGGACGGACGCCGGCTGGCCATCTGCGATGGGGCCGCCCAAGCGCATGGCAGCCATTCCACCGAAGGTCAAACGCCCGTCGTGCCGACCAAGGTCATGGCGCTTCTGGAAAAGAACCTCGTCGATCCCGATGAGTTGATCTCGGTGCGCTTCGCTCCCAATGACGTCCTCTTCAAAACGAGCCGCGCGGAAATCTATGGCCGGCTGGTGGAGGGCCGGTTTCCTCCCTACCGGGAAGTCTTGCCCAAGAAGCTGCCGATCAAGATTCCCATGGTGGTCGGCCCGCTGTTGTCGGCATGCAAGCAGGGCGCCATCCTCACCGATGAGGAAACCCGCGGCGTGGACTTCGATTTCGCCGATGGCAAGCTGACCATCAAGGCCCGGGTGGCGGACAAGGGCCGGGCCAAGATCGAACTGCCCATCAGTTATGACGGCAAGCCCATCGGGCTGACCTTCGATCCCAAGATGGTGATCGAGATGCTGCGCATCCTGGACGAGGATACGGAGATTAGTCTGGAACTGGCCGACAGCAACACCGCGGCCGTGTTCAAGGCGGAAGGAAATTACATCTACATCGTCATGCCGCTGGATCGCCACGGAGCGGCGGGAAGCAAGTAATGGCGGGACGCCTTCCCGGAGCGGGAGTGGGGCACATGTCGCGGAAGGATTCGGAAGGGCCCGAACGGTTGGCGGAAATTCTATCGCGGCTCATGATCGAGCGCGGCTGGGGCCAGCAGCAGCAGCGCAGCCAACTGGAGCAAGCCTGGCGCGCCGCCGTGGGCGACCGCGATGGCGGGGTTTCGCGGCTGGGCGCCTGCCGCCGCGGGGTGTTGGAAGTCCTGGTGCCGGATGCCTCGTGGCATCAAGTCTTGTCCTTCGAGCGCGCCGGCCTGCTGAAGGCCCTGTCGGAGCAACTGGGCCATCAGCGCATCCGCGAATTGCGGTTTCGATTGTATACCTGATCCCGATGGCGCGGGGCTGCTCCGACGGCCAGCCGCGCCAGTGAACAAGCAGTCTTCCCGCGCCGATCCGAGTCGATCAGTGCGGTTTGGCATGCGGAGGTTGACATGAGCGAACCGGATACCATCCAAGAGTCCCCAAACCCCGAAATCGCCATCATCGACGCCGTCAGTGAATATGGCGCCAGCAATATCCAGGTCCTCAAGAACGCCGCCCATATCCGCCAGAATCCCGGCATGTACATCGGCGGCTCCCACGAAGCCGGCATGCACCATCTCTTTTACGAAGTGCTGCATAACAGCATCGACGAGGCCATGGCCGGCCATTGCCGCAACATCGAAATCACGCTCCACCCCGACGACAGCATCACCATCGAGGACGATGGCCGCGGCATTCCCGTCGAAGTGCACCCGGACTTTAACCGCTCCGCCCTGGAGTTGGTCATGTGCGAAGTCGGCGCCGGCGGCAAGTTCAACAAGGACAGCTACAAAATCTCCGGCGGCCTCCATGGCATGGGCGTGAAAGCCGTCAACGCCCTTTCCGAATGGACCACCGTTCAGGTGCGCCGCGACGGCAAACTGTGGCAGCAGGATTATGAGCGCGGCGTGCCCCTGGGGCCGGTCCGCGAGGTCGGCCCCGCTCGCGGCACGGGAACGAAAATCACTTTTCGCCCCGACCCGGAGCCGCCCTTTTTCCCCAATTGCCATTTCGATTACGACACGATCGAGGCGCGGCTGCGCGAGTTGGCATTCCTCAATCCCAACCTGACCATCAAGCTCAAGGACGAACGCGGCGAGGGCGAGCCGAAGCAAGACACCTTTTTCTCCGAAGGCGGCGTGGCCGCTTTTCTCCAATGGCTCAATCGCGCCGATGACGCCATCCATGCGCCCGTGGTCTTGACCGACACGCGCGACGACATTTACGTCGACGTCGCTATTCAGTACATCGCCGATGAGGCCGAGCGCGTCCGCGGCTATTCCAACAACGTCTTCAATCCCGGGGGCGGCACCCACGTCAGCGGCCTGCGCTCCGCCTTGACCCGCACCATCAATTTCTACGGCAGCAAACAGGGCTTGATCAAGGAATCGATCAATCTCGTCGGCGAGGATTTTCGCGAGGGGTTGTCCGCCATCATCAACATCCGCTGCCCGCATCCGCAGTACAACAACCAGGCTAAGGAGCGGCTCACCACGCCGGAAATTGAAGGCGTCGTCAGCAGCGTGATCAACGAACACCTGGCTCGCTACCTCGAGGAGCATCCCCAGGTCGCCAAGAAGATCGTGCAAAAGGTCGTCCTCGCCGCCGAGGCCCGGGAGGCCGCCGCCAAGGCCCGGAAACAACTGCGCGATCGCAAGAACATCCTCAGCGGCGCCGGCCTGCCCGGCAAATTGATGGACTGCACGAGCAAGGATCGCGATGAATGCGAACTGTTCATGGTCGAGGGCGAATCCGCGGGCGGCTCCGCCGCCTCGGGACGCGACTCGCGCTACCAGGCCATCCTGCCGCTCAAGGGCAAAATCCTCAACGTCGAAAAAGCCCGCATCGACAAGATGCTCGCCAACGATGAAATCTGCAACATCATCTCCGCCGTCGGCACCGACATCGCCGAGGCCGAGGACACCAACAAACGCAATTACGACAAGATCATCCTCCTGACGGATGCCGACGTGGACGGCAGCCACATCCGCACCTTGATCCTGACCTTCCTTTATCGCCAGATGCCCAAGCTGGTGGCCGAGGGGCACGTCTATCTCGCCCAGCCTCCCCTGTTCCGCGTCATTCAGAAAAAATCCATCCGCTACGTCCAAACCCGCGAGGAGATGGAACGGGAACTGCTCGACCGCGGCCTCAAGGACAGTCAACTGCTCATCGCCGGCCCCGACGGCGCGACCTTGTCCAACGACCGCCTCCGGGCCTTGCTCGACGTGCTGACTCCCCTAGACCAGGCCCTGCAAATTCTCGAACGCCGGGGCGTGCCGTTCACCACCCTCCTGACGCATGCCCGTAATCAACAGCTTCCGAATTTCCGCGTCTTCGTGCGCGGCGTCGAGCATTGGTTCACCACCCAGGCTGAAGTGGATGCCTTCTGTCATGCCGAAGCACCTCCCGCCGCCGAGGGGCCTGAAACCAATGGCTCCCCCACGGCCGCCGCCTGGATCGACGTCCATGAGTTGCACGAAGTCCGCGCCATCAGCCGCGGCCTTGAACGGCTCAAGGAATTTGGGTTCCATACCAACCATCTGCTCATGCCCAAGCATCTGCCCGGGGTCGAACCCGAACCGCAGTTCTATCTGGTTCGCGAGGAGACGAAACATCCCTTGCACCATCTGCGGCAACTGCTGCCCGCGATCCGCGCCCTGGGGGAAAAGGGCATGACCATCACCCGCTTCAAGGGACTGGGTGAAATGAATCCCGAAGAGCTTTGGGAAACGACGCTCGATCCCGAAAAACGCACCTTGATGAAGGTCAAGCTGGCCGAGGTGGCCAAGGCCGATGAGATGTTTCGCGTGCTGATGGGGGACAAGGTCGAACCGCGCCGCGAGTTCATCGAAAAGCACGCCCTTGAGGTGCGCAACCTGGACGTTTGAGCCGAGCAACATCAGTGCGAGCGAAGCGGAGGGGTCGTGAAACGATCAAATGGTCCACCCTCGCTGACAAATGACGTAAATCTCTACATCGCATGACTATGCGTCGATGATGCCCCTTCATTGTGATCGTTTCACGGGAGGGAGGTGAGTGCGTAAAACGCTCACCTTATTTCCTTACACAACAAGCACTTAAGTGTGTTTTCTACAGCGCCGCGAATGGTAGCCATTTTAGGTCGCTATTGGGCCATGTCCGCCTTAGGTTGGCATGCCCCCGTCGGACATTTGACCAACCAGCCCAAGCGCATCCGAGCAGCAGCGCGAATAGACCCTTTCGCGCTATTTTGCCCCCGGTGATTCACGGAGGGCCAATCTTCATTCACATGACACATCCGCGCCCCGGGCCGCGCACACCATGGACCCACTCCGGGAATGCCCCTCGTCCCGCCCCGGCGCCGCTCCAACACCCCTTGATGACCATGGCAGCCGACTCGGGGCGCTGGCTCAACCCCGCTCATGAAAAAACGCCTTCCCGCGCCAGAGATCAACCCATGAGCCGGAGGCCCAGGGGAAGCTGCTCGCCGAAGAGTTGCTGCTGCTCGGTGGCTTCGAGCTTGCCCCCTTCCTCGACGAGGTGCAGCAAGCGCTGCGCGGCGGCGCTCTTTCGAAGTTGGTCCACGACATGTTGGCGGGTGGCATCGTCGACGTCGAGGGCGCGCTGCTGGGTTCGCCGGGCGAGATGAGCGAGGCAGAAGAGCCAATTTTGCCGCTCGTTGCTGTTGCTCGGAGCAAAGGTCAGCAGCCTTTCCAGCCAGCCGGCCACGACGTCGGGGTGGACAATGGTGTTCATCGGCCCGTAGAGCAAAACGCGGCTGCCGAGCCTGGTCAGCGACCAGAAAGCGTGGGGCGGTGCGGGAGGCTTGCGGAGGGTTTGCAGCAGCGCTTCGCCGAGCCTGACCTTGAGGCTGGGTTCCAGGCGCTCCAAACTGGCGGCGGCGCGCCACATCTCGGCCAGTTCGTTGTTCGAGGGCCGGACCAGGCTGGCCTTGGTCGACGAGCCGGCGAGCAAGATGGGCCTAAGCCGGTCCATGAGGGCAAGTTGATGGGACGTGCTGAGACCGCCGCTGACGCGCCGCCAGAGAATCCAAACGTCGGCGCCGGCGGTCCGATCCATTCGGCCGGTGGTGATAAAGCCCGCGCCGGCCTGTTGCCGCACCGGGCTGGAGAGCAGCTTCCACAGGGTTTCCACGCGGAAGCGGTCCTTCACCTCGCCGAAGCCGGGGCGGAGGCCAAACCCCGCGAGATGATGCCACCGCATCCAGTGGGTCGGCGTGCGCGAGCGCTGCTCGGCCAGGTCGAGCAGCGTTTCCGCCAGGCGGCGGCAGACGCTCATGGGCCAGGATTGGCGCGATGCATCGAGCCGTTGCTCCAGAGTTTTGGTCAGCTCTTCCGCCGCCTTCTCGTCCCCTTGGGCAAAGACCTGGCGCAGGCAGTCCAAGGCAGCTTGCACCTTGGCCTCGGGCCACACGGTCGTCCATTTCTCCTGTCCCGGCGGGGGAGCGGCGTCGGCTTCTTCGTCCTCCTCGTCCTCGAGCAGGACGCGGGTGTTGAATTCGAGCCGCCAGGTTTGCTCCTTCTCCTGCCCGACAAGCTGCAGTTCGAGCGTGCCGATATCGGTGAGCTGCACGGCCAGGGTGACGGGGACCGTTTTCGTGCCGCTGCGTTTGCCTCCCTTGAGCACGGTCTGCAGCGGCGGCAAGCGCAGCAGTTCCTTCGTGGAAAGCGTCAGCATCTGGCCGGCCTGATCCTGCTCGCGGAGCGTGGAGGTGTAGAGCGGAAACTGCACGGGCTGACCCAAGGCCAGTTCCAAGACCGGCTCGCGAAGCGTCAGCCTTTGTCCTTCCTCCAAATGCTGCGGCACGACGCACAGGAGCGACGCGGTCGGACCGCGTTTGGATTGCTCGGCGTCGGCTGCCGAGGGCGGCGTCGTGGAGACGGCCAGATAGTAGGAGCGGGCCAGGCCGCCGCGGATGCGGCGTCCGTGAGTGCGGCGCAGCCAGCCGTAATAGGCGGCTCCCATGGCCACGGCCAGATCGAGGGACGGCGTGGTCAGCACGATCGGCTGCCAGCGGCTTTTCGGCCGGTCGAACCAATGATGCATCACGTCGAGCAATCGTTGCCGAACGCTCAGCGGTTGAAAGACGCCGCCGTTGAACAGGATCGCCTGGGGAGGGCGGTCGGGGTCGATCTGATGCTGCCGGAGAAAAGCGGCCAGTTGGCGGGTGATGGCGGGATCGCTGACGAAGGGCAAGCCCATGTCGTGCAAGCCGGTTCGGCCGGTTTTTTCCAAGGAAGCCTCGAAGGGCACGTCGGGGAAAAAGCCATCGAACAGAATCTGGCGGACCTCATGCGGAGTGAGCGCGGCATGGAGCGAACTGGCGATGACCGACCGGCCCCGGCCCATGACGTTGACGGTGCACTGTTCGGGAGGCTGCTCCGCGAGAAGGGTTTCCTTGGCCCAGCGGCAGGCCTGGGTGAGAGCGGCAAAGCGGGCGGCGTCGAGTCGGCCGGCCTCGGGCAGCCGCGTCTCGACGTGGCGGGCCAGCGTCAGGTCCATGTTGTCGCCGCCCAGGAGGAGATGCTCGCCGACGGCCCGGCGATGAAAGTGCACGTCGCCTTCTTCGGCCACGACGTCGATGAGGCTGAAGTCGGTCGTGCCGCCGCCGACGTCGATCACCAGGCACGTCATCCCGGCTTGCAGCCCCTGGAGATGATGGCTGGAGCGGCTCGCTTCCGCCAACCAGGCATAGAAGGCCGCTTGCGGCTCCTCGAGCAGGGTCAACTGCTTGAAGCCCGCCTGCTGGGCGGCTTCCGCCGTCAGATGCCGGGCCACGTCGTCGAAGGAAGCGGGCACGGTGAGCACGATGTCTTGCTCTTCGAGCCGGATGTGGTTCCGACCGCGGGCCAGTTGATGATTCCAGGCTTCGGCGAGATGCCGCAGATACCGCGTCGAAGCATCCACGGGCGAGACGCGCTGCACTTCGGGGGGAGCGCTCCAGGGCAAGATGGCCGCCGTGCGATCCACCCCAGCATGGCAAAGCCAGGACTTGGCCGACGCGACCAGGCGGTTGGGCACCTTGGCGCCTTGCGACCGCGCCAAGGCACCGACGATGAAGTGACGCTTGTCATCCCACGGCACCGCGCAGGCCCCGGCGGGCAGATCATGCTGCCCGGGGAGATAGAGAAAGGAGGGCAGCAGGTCCTGCTCCCCCATTTCCCCGGGAGCGAGAAGCTGCGCCACGGGAAACACTTTCGGCATCGGAGCCGACGTTTGGGCGGCATCCAAGTAAGCGAGGGCGCTGTTGGTCGTGCCCAGGTCGATGCCGATCAGATAAGGGCTTGCCGTCATGGAAGCTCGATCTTGGAAGTCATGGGGTCCATTGGCTGTTCTAGGAAGCCAAGCCGCTTTGGCATCTTGGCATCACGCCACCGCGAGCAGCGGGCCGATTTGACCTTGCAAGGATGGACGATTCGGCTATCCTGCTCCGCCCATGAACTTGGGGAGGATGCTCATGCTTCGATGGCGCTACTCATCTCGCAACCGCAACGGTTGGCTCGGACGTTTGGCCTTGATCGCGGGACTGCTCCTGGCAACGGGTTTATCCAGCGGCTGCCTGTTGGCCCTGGCGGGAGCGGGCGCCGGCGCGGGTTTGGCCTATGCCCATCACAAGGGCAAAGAAACGGCCTTCTACGCCTGTGATTTCAACAACGCCTGGTATGCGGTGCGGGAGAGCCTGGCGGATTTGGGGCTGCCCATCACCGATGAGCGCCGCATGGGGCTGCAAGGGACCATCGAATCCCGCACGGGAGAAGGGAAGCGGATCGTGGTGAAGCTGCGTTCCTTTGCCGCGCCGATCCCCACCGATGGCTTCCGAACGGAGGTGGTGATCCGGGTCGGAACGTTTGGCAATGCGGCCATCAGCGACCGCATCCTGGGCCAGATCGCGATGCGGCTCGACCGTCCGCCGACCGTGGCCGTGCCCCCGTCCTCGATGCCGCGGTATCTGCCGCCGGAGACGGTGCCGGCATTGCCCGAGGAGCAGTTGCCCCATCAGCCGCGTCCAACGACGCCGCCCCCGCGGCCGATCGAACCAGACCCGCTGCCGCCGGAGTAGGTTGGGTGGTGAAATTTGCCTGAGATAAAAAGAGAGGGGCACGAGGTGGCTGGACGACTCGCCTAGCCCAACCACCTCATGCACTTGCGGGAAGGGTGGAAATGAGGAGCATGACGTAACCTGGGACTCGCAACCAGATTACGAATAGTTCTAAAAGCAGAAGCCGGGCCAATGGCTGAGGTAATCATGGCGAGATTCTGAATTAATAACGCATCTTATTGCAGCATAATGATTTAAAAATTTGAAATAGTTACATCTCAGTCGTGAGCGGTTTGCTGGGGGATAATGAAAAAGGTTAAGCACATTGGTTTGTGTTGCATTTTGCAACATTTGCATTGATCAATTCTGGGTAAGTGTTCAATTTTGATAGGTCACCGATGGACCCTGATTAATTGGTTTGTCATTGATTTGTGTCGTTTAATTGTCGATTGGATGGCTTGATCGATTAAGCCAGCCTGCCATTGAAAATCCTCGTTGACCGAACAGACGATGATCCCGTGATGCTCCGGATGATGCTCATGCAATCGGATGAAATCCCTGCGATTCAAGGTGATCACAGCACGTTCATCGTTGATGGCTCGATTTAGAACTTCTTCATCCGCCATCGCCTCGCTGGCATGCCCTTGTTCTTGAATCGTCAGCACGTCATAACCAGAATTGCTAAGGTGTTCAACCACGGGTCGCGGGAAATTTTCATTGGCATAGAGGCGGATGCTTTTCTTACTCTTCATTTTCCTGAATCTCGGCGTCGATTTCACTCCGATGTCGATCCACATAATCCCATGCTTGAACCAGGTCCAATGCCGTGAGCGTTGGGAAACTTTTGAGGATATCCGCTTCAGACATTTTTAGGTGGCGCATCTTCTCGAGGGTCCAAATGGGAATGCGCGTTCGAATGAAACGCGCAGAACCGCCACAGATGCCTGGCGTGCGAACGATGCTGGGAAAGTCCAAGGCAGCATGAAGTTCCGAGGTCATCAGTCCAAAGGATCTGTGACGAATGAGTAGATAGATATCCCGTAAGAGTCCCTCGCGCTCGAGTTCATCGAGATTCATGATGTCCGAAATGATCTTCTCTAGGTTGGGCATGACCACTTCCCTGATTTAGCCATTCCCATTTTACCCGTCCGCCTGGGAGTCATCTAGTCGCTCGTGAAGGTTTCATTTCAAGCTTGCTCGTGCCCGTCGGTTCACCACGGAATCTTCGTGCCGAGCTTCTTGAGGCGCGCTTGCAGTTCCTCCTCGGCCGTGGCGGTCCAGGCGAGTTCCTCACCCGCCATCTGAAAACCGCCTTCGCTGGTGAACTTGGCCCGAGGCAGGGGGCGAACGGGCACCCGGCCAAGCCGCCGGCCGCGGCAGAGAATTTCAAACGCCTCGATCTCCTGCAAATCCGCCCATTGCACGAGCGGCGAGAAAAAGGGCGTCGGGCCGTCGCTCACCAGGAAGTCGGGCTGCACCGCCAACTCCTTGCTGGAGCGATTCTTGGCTGCCACGAGCCGCACCGTGATCGGCACCGTGGCGGCCAACCCCGGAAGCGAACTGCCCAGGAGAAAACAGACGCCCACCCAGCCGGCCTCCTCCAGCGGCGGTTGGCGGAGCAGCTTCACGTGCTGCTCGCCGTCGCGAACGATGTACTGATGATCCAACAGTTGCACGGCCGCCTTGAGGGCCGACGGACTAAGCACCTGAAATTCCTTGTTCGCCAGGATATGGTCGCCGACCCGGAAGCGCACCTGGCCCAAACCCACCCGGCGGACGCGGCTCAGCGAAGCCACCTGGACCATCGCTTCGTGGTGCAGCCAATGGCTGGGGGGCAGCCTGACGGGCAGCGCCTGCGGCTCGGCGGCTTGCGGCTCGATCAGCTCCACCCACATCTCCAGGCGGCGCAGGGGCAGCAGGCACGTCGGGCTGGTCAGCAACCCTCCCATGATCATGCCCTTGCCTTGCGTGCCGATGAAGGCCTGGCAGGCTTGCGTATGCGCGCCCAAATGGACCGAAACGGTCGGCCAATGCAAATGGAGATGGTCGAGGAAATGGCTCTCGCTCAGAAACGGCAGGGCGGCCTGGCCCAGCCGCTTCCGGCGGAACCGCAGTTCGACCAGCGACGGCGCACGCGGCATCGGCAGCGGAAAGCGCAGCCAATCCTGGCCCTCCTCGGCGGGACGCAGCGACGACGGCGCGATCGGCGCGCAACCCTCCAGGCAGAGGCGAAAGTCCGACTTGCGGCGCACCAGGCCGGGTGGAAACCGCAGCAGCACTTCAACGAAAGCCTGATCGGCGCACCAGGGGATCGGCTCATGGCGAATGGTCTGCCCATCCAATTCGTAGCCGAAGTGGAAGCTTTGCTGCTGGGGGACCTGGCTGCGCTGGGCCTCCGGCTCTTGACCGCGCCGCAGCGGGAACCACCAATCAGCCAGCGCCCAATCGCGCCAATGCCTGAGCCAATTGGGCATCGAGTTCCTCCGCGGACGAAGGGGCCGGGGGTGATGAACAGATCAAACAGGTCGGCGACCGGGGGATGGCCAAGCGCAAGGGCCGCAGGGCCTGATCGAAAACGCCGGGCACACATTGCAAGGTCAACAGCAGGCTGGTGAAGTCGAACGTCTGGCCCTCGAACATGGCCAGCGTCAGCCAGGCGTGCAAGCTGGCGATGACATGGATCGAGACGGCCGAAGCGGGCACGGTCGTTTCGTGGACCGGTCCGCCGGGCTGGGAGTAATCGGGTTGGGGCGGCTGATCGACCGTGGTTTCCCGCTTGAGAAAACTGGCGACGCAGCCATAGCAAGCCTGGCCGGGTTCGAAGCGATGGATGAAGCCGCCGATGCCGCCGCTGAGCACTTCGCCGAGGGTCCACGGTTTGGCCGCTTCGCGCATGAGCCGATCCCAATGATACTTGGCCGGCTCGTTGTCCACGGCGCAGACGCCGAAATCCGCCCGCGCCGCGGCGGCGCGAAGGGCCGCCTGATGCTCCTCGGCCATGACGTCCACGGGCCAGCATTCGACTTCGAGATCGGGCCTTCGCTGTTTCAGCCATTCCTCGGCCAAGGCCGCCTTGCCGCGGCCGACAGCGTCCGGGCCGAAGTAATGCCGGGGGACATTGTGGGGTTTGTATAGGTCCGGTTCGATGAGGGTGACCGCGGCAAGGCGCGGATCGCGGCTCAGCAGGTCGAGCACGACCATGCCGCCGCTTCCCGCTCCTACTTGCAGCCATCGAGCCATGAGTCGATCCTCGGGCCTGGGCCCATCATTGCGCTTCGGGCAGCGGCCACTCGCCGGTTTGCCGCCAAATTTCGTAGCAGGCCAACCACCGCCATGCCGCCTGCACGGCAAAGACGCACGTGAACTGCGCGGGATCCCAGCGGTTGGCGGCCCGGCTGCTTCCTTGCCGCCACATGCAGAGGATTTGCCCCTCGAGCAGATGGGGACAGCGGCGCAGCGGCGTCAACACCCGCGTTTCCGGCGGCACCACAGGATAACTGGAATACAACCGCGTTTCCAGTTCATAGACGTTGTGGGTTGGTTGCAAGCGATAACAGAGCACCAGGTGGGCCCCCTGGCGAACCATGCGGATTTGAAAGGCCTCGTCGCGGCCGGTGTTGTACTTTTCAATCACCGGCACTTCGACGGTCAACAGTCGGCGTTTGCCGGCCTCGCTGTCCAACAGTCCCATGGTGCATCACAAGGATGAGAAACCGGAACGCCGGGCGGTTTACGGTCCCGCCTGCCTTTGACCGTTGCCGCGGCGAGCTTCGCACGGCGGATGGAAAGGGGGAAGGAACCGCTGGCCTAGACGCCGGCGTAATGACAAGGAACCGATTTGATGGCCGTGATCACTTCGTCATCGGCGACTTCGTCCGTCGTGCCCACGAATTGCGTCGTCTTGCGATCCATGAGAATGGCCTGATGATCCTGGCTATTGGCGCGCAGCGCGGACAGTAGTTTGCGGCGTTCCGTATCGTTTAAGGGCCGGAAATCCATCGTCTTTCTCCTTCAGCGAAAGGCTCAACAGCATGAACCTGATCTCCGGGACAAGCCGCGGCTGGGGGGCCATTCGCTGATCGGCTCCCACGGACGCGGTGGACGATTCCCCGGCGGTTTGCAACCTTCCTTATCGTATCATGGGGCGGAAAAAAAAGCGAGAGGGGCTGGCCGCGATCTAATCCCAGGCGAACCCTTGGAATTGACTTGCCTGGATCGCCCTGGATCCCATCATGATCAGAGACCTTGTCCGCGCGGACGGTGATGCCCGTGGCGGCGGCGAGCGAACCGGAGGCGAACCCGCATGGTCGTGATCGGGAACATCGGGCTATTCCTGCTCGGCCTCGTCATCCTCTACTACGGGGCCGAGTTTTTCATCAAGGGCGCCGTGCGGCTCGCCCGCGCCTTTGGCATTAGCCCCTACGTCATCGGCCTCACCCTCGTCGGTTTTGGCACCTCGGCGCCGGAACTGGCCATCAACCTTTCCGCTGCCCTGGGCGGGGCGAACGACCTGGCCATCGGCAACGTCGTCGGCAGCAACATCGCCAACATCGGTCTGATCCTGGGCATTTGCGCCATCGTTCAGCCCCTGGTCGTGCACATGCGGTTGCTCAAGCGGGAAGTCCCCATCCTGCTCGTCGTTTCTTTCGGCCTATTGGGGCTGACCTGGGATGGCCGCCTCGACCGCCTGGATGCGGGACTGTTGCTGCTGGGTTTGATGGTCATGACCTGGTACGTCTACCGCTCCGCCAAGGAGGTCAAGCCCGAGGTCAAGGAAGAACTGGCCGCCTATGCCGCGCATCAAGGCAACCGCTCTTCATTGGCGTGGGATGGGCTGCTCATCCTCGCCGGCCTGATCGGACTGGTGGCCGGCGCGGAATGCATGGTGCGTTCGGCCGTGGAGCTAGCGCGCCTGTGGGGCATGAGCGAACTGATGATCGGCCTGACCATCGTGGCCATCGGCACGTCCCTCCCCGAACTGGCGGCCTCGGGCGTGGCGGCTTATCGCGGCGAAACCGACATCGCCGTCGGCAACGTCATCGGCTCGAATCTCTTCAACATCTTGCTCATCCTGGGCGCCACGGCGATGGCCGCGCCCCTGACCGTGGCGCCGGCGGCCAACCATCTGGAAATCCCCATCATGCTGGGCTTCACCGTCCTGCTCGTGCCCATTCTGTGGCGCTCCTTCCGCGTCAAGCGCCGGGAAGGCTTCTTCCTTCTGGCCTGCTATGTGGGTTATCTGATCTTTCAAGGCATGCAGGCCATGTGGAACGGACAATGACGAGCGGCCTGCACCCTTCGAGTTCAGGTGGAATGGCGTCGGGCCTGCGCGGGATCAAGGCTTGTCTGGCCCGGCGCCCATGGGCGCATGTTTTTTCACGAACTCCTGAAAATCGGTCCGCGATCGCAGGGCATCGAACCTTTTGCCTTGGAGCAGATCGTCGCGCTGTAGATAGCCAAGCTGCTGCGCCTCTTGCAATTGCTGCATCGCCTGGCCGCCCAGGGTCGCAAGCCGTTCTTGCCTTTCGGGCAGCGACAGGCGCTCATCTTTGGCCGCGGCGTCCATGGCTCGGGCATAGAGCGAGGCGGCATGCCAATGAACGTCGCCTTGCCCAGGCAGCCACTGCAGCATCTCGGGGATCAGCATCAAGGAAGCGTTCACCTCGCCCAGGCGCATATGGACCTCGGCCAGGTGGCGATAGGTCTGGCCCAGGTTGCGGCGAAAGCCATTGTGTCCGGGCGTGATCTCCAGGGCGGCGAGCAGTTGCGTCCGCGCCTCCTGGAGCAACGGCAAGCAGGGTTGATAGGGGCGGTCTTGCTGCAGCATGGTCCGGACCAGATTGTTGTGCAACAGGCCGAGCATGTTCTTGTATTCAGGGATGAGGGGGAATCCCTTGGCCAATTTTTGGAAGATGGCGATGCCCTTGCGATGAAAGGCCGCCGCTTCCTCGAACTGGCCGAGCCGGTCGTGGAGCACGCCCATGTTGTTGTAGGTGTAGCCCAGGTCCAGCTCATACTGCATCTTGCCATGCTTCTTGACCAGTAGCTCTCTCTGCCACATGGAATTCAGATAGTATTCACGGGCTTTTTCGAGGCGATTTTGGTCTGAATGCAGCCAGCCCAGGAAGTGCAAGGCGCGGGCCGATTCTTGCTCGTAACGAGGATTATCGCGATCGAGGCTGGACAAGGCGACGAACTGTTCCAGGGAGCGATGGAAACTCAGCTCGGCTTGCCGGGCGTCGTTCATATCCATGAAGAGCCAGCCGCGGACCAGGTAGGCCATCCCCAAGCCGTGTCGATAGGCATGGTGGTTGGGATCATTTTCCTGCAAAACGGTCCATAACTCGAGGGCCTTGCTGTTGAACTCCAGCCCTTCTTCGGTGCGGCGCTTTTGCTGATAGAGCACGGACAGGTCGTAAAAGGTCGAGGCCAAACGGTCGCGATACAGGGGGACCTGGGGATATTCCGCCGCGAGACGCTGAAACAGGTCGATGGCCCGCTGGAAGGTTTTCTCGGCGGCAGGGATGTCTCCCAGGGTTTGCTCGATGGAGCCTAGCTGCTTGTAAGCTTTGGCCGTGGCCAAGCGGACGTCGGGGTTTTTGCTTTCCTTCTTGAGCAGGTCGTCCAGGAAGCTCCGGGCGTCCTGAGCCAGATCCCGGCGCAGGGTTTCCGCGTGCGGCACATGGGCGAGCCGCTCTTCGCTCGCCTCCAAAAGCATTTGCTCGATGGCCTTGATCGCCTGTTCCAGGTGCGATTGGGCCAGGCGATGGGCTTCGGCCTCGGCCTTTTCGGCCTCTTCGGCTTCCGCCCGCGCTTGATTGGCCTGGATCGCCATGATGCTCGAGGCCACCAGTCCCAGCAACAAACAGGCGGCCACGACGAACCACACGCGGCGGCGCTTGCGCGCTTCCGCTTCCCGCACCACGGCGCGCTCGCGCTCCATCTCCGCCTGGCGGGCCCGCTGTTCCGTGTCGGCGCGAATGCGGCCCGCGATCTCCGCCACTTGCCAGGCGTCCTTGGGCCGCGCTTCCTGGTCGATGGCCAGACAGGCCTTGGCCAGGTCCACCCATTCCGGCGCGGCGCCGCAGCGGTCCAGCCGGTCGTTCGCATCGGCCAATTGGGCGCGCATCGCCAGCATCCAAACCATTTCACCGTCCGGGCCGAGATAGGGCGGCTCGCCGGTCAGGATTTCGCAGAGGATCGCTCCCAAGGCGAACACATCCGTCCGACGATCCAACTTCGCCAGCTCCCCCGCGGCTTGTTCCGGCGACATGTAGGCCGGTGTGCCCAGGATCGATCCCGCCTGGGTTTCCGAGTCGGGTGTGCGGGCCGTCTTGATGATGGTGGACGGCACGACTTTTTCCCTGGTCTCCTTGTCGGGGGGAAGGGCTTCGCCGTCCGAGGAAAGGATTTTGGCCAATCCCCAATCCATGACTTGCACTTCGCCGAAGGCTCCGATCATCACGTTGCTCGGTTTCAGGTCTCGATGAATGACCCGGCGGGCATGGGCGTATCCCGCGGCCTGGCAGATTTGTTCGAAGATGGACAGCAGCCGGCCCAGGTCGGCTTTCGGGTCGGCCCGCTCCTCCAATTGCTCGGCCAGGGTGCGGCCCTTGACGAGCTTCATGGCCAAAAACGGCCGGCCATCGGAGAGCAGGCCCAATTCGTGGATTGCGGGAATGCCCGGATGCTGAAGCTGGCCCATGATGCGGGCTTCGTCCACAAACCGCAAGGCCATGGGCGAATCGCTTGAATAGCGTTCTTGCAACCGCTTGATGGCGACCTCCCGATCCAGGTCGCGATCCAAGGCCCGATGAATCACGCCCATGCCGCCCTGGCCGAGCTTGTCGAGCAACTGATAACGCTTGGGCAGGGTGGGCTCGGCGGCCAAGGGATCGGTGCGCTGGCCGCCTTGAGCCACGGTATCCAGCCAATCGTCGAAGGATTGCAATTCGGTCATGGCGCGCTGCAGCTCTTGCCGCAGCGCTTCGGGCGACCCTTGCCGGAGTTGTTCCAGCGCCTCTTGAGAAAGGGGGCCTTGTTGCCGCATGCGCCCCCACCGCTCCAGCAAGCTGTCGAGGCTCGTGTCCATGTGAGGAAAACTCCGGCGGGGAGAACGATGCTCATCCGAAAAGGCAAGCGGCAGGCAAGCGGCGGCGTTCGTTGGCTCGATTCTGATCCTTCACCACAAATCAAGGCAGAGTGGGCACCTCATTTTAGCCTGGGGCCGGGGGACAAGTCATCCCCTTGGTCGCGACTTTGACAAAGATCGATCGGTCAGAGGGTGCGGATCTGAAAAGGGATGGGGGAGTATCCCCGGCGTGATTCGAACACGCAACCTTTGGCTCCGGAGGCCAACGCTCTATCCAGTTGAGCTACGGGGACAGAAGAAAAATGGGAGCAAACCCCATTATAGGCCAGTCCCAGGCAAAAGCCAGCATGGCTTGCGATCCACCGCGGACGATCGGCGGTCGTCCGAATCCCGAACGGGCGGCTCGTGAAACCCGATCAACCGCCGAAGGCATGTTCATAGCCGCTGGGCTTGAGCGGCAGGATCGTGCCATCCGCGCCGACGATCTCCATGCCCTGGGCCTGGCATTCACCGATGTGATGCAAGGTCGCTCCAAAGGGCTTCAGCAGCGGTTGCTCGGCCAGAAGCTGCTTCCCCGTGCCGGGGGCCGCGGCGAAGAGCAATTCAAAATCCTCGCCATCGCCCAGGGCATGTTCAAGAGAGGAGCGAGCATCCGGCGGGGTTCGCGCCGCCTCGGCGAGAGGGATCGCCGCCGCGCGGAGCCGAGCGCCGCAGGCGCTCTCCTGGCACAGCCGATGCAAATCCAGCCCCAGGCCGTCGCTGAGATCGATCATCGCCTTCAGGCGATAATGTTCGTGGAGGAGCATCGCCTCCCGGACCCGCGGCGTGAACGTGAGATGATGCCCCGCGAGGCTGCCCCCCAGCGGCCCGGTGACGAACAGCCAATCGCCCGGCTCCGCGCCATGCCGGCAGACCGGACCCGCCCCGGTCGGCTCGCCGAGCAGGGTGACGTTGATCACCAGCGGGCCATCCCAACTGTTCGTGTCGCCGCCGACGATGAGGGTGTCGAACGCCCGGGCCAGTTCTTGCATCCCCAGAAACAGTTCCTCGGCGACGGCTTGCGGCGCCGAGCGCGGCAGCCCCACGCTGACGACGGCCGCGACGGGCTTGCCCGCCATGGCGGCGACGTCGCTCAGGTTCACGGCCATCGCCTTGCGGCCGACGAGCCGGGGTCCCGCTTCGGCCAAGATGAAACAGCTCCCCTCCAGGAGCATGTCGGTGGTGATGAGGACCGGTTGATCGGACCGAAACTTCACGGCGGCAGCATCATCCCCCATCCCCACGACCACGCGGGGATCGATGCGCACGTGCTGCCGCAACCAATCGATGAACGCCAACTCCGCCATGGAGAAATCCCTCTGGACCGCAGCGCCGCCAGCGGCGGCGGGGTAAAATCACCTCATTGGCTGCCATCACCAACGGCGGTAATGGTTCGGCTAGTATTGTGCAAGCGTGCTCTCTTTGGTATGGAAACGGAAGACCATGGGGGCGGCTCGTAAAAATCGCTCGGCATGAGCCATCAAGTTGAACCACCCCATCCTCCATGATAGTCTAAAGGATTGCGAGGTATCTTGGCCATCCACTGCGATGCAACCGGGGGAGGGCGATGCATATCATAAAAGGCCAAAAAGGCCCCGTTCAAATTCTGTCGGCCGACGGGCAAGTCACCGTTGTTCCCGACAATGAAGATCGCTTCATCATGACAGCCCAAAGCGCGGTGCAAGCATGTCAAAGCCAGGAGAAACTGAAGCGCGCCGTCCAAGCCTTCAAGACCGAGTTTATCGCGCCGCTCTTCGAATGGGTGGAAAACAACAAGGCAGCGGTGAGTAAAATTTTTATTCCTGTTCCAAGCCAGTGCATTGAAGTCTACGTGATCGGTGCTTCACCGAGCTATGATTTCGAGCTGGGCAAGCAGCTTTCGCGGTTGGAAATGAAACTCCATGAGGAAGGTTGGAACGTGAGCGTATTGCAAATCCCCCAAGCGGACTTGGAAGAGCTCAGCACCTACTTCGACCCCGACTCATCCCTCGAGATCCATGCCTAATTCGTCGCAACACCGTGAAAGAGCCGAACATAATCAAGCTTTCCTCGACACGGTGTCGGTGGAACGATTCTCCGATTGGGCGACCGTGGTCGCCTTCTACACGGCGGTTCACCTCGTCGAACGGCTGCGCACAACGTTAAAAAGTGCAGAACCACATCAGCAACACAGCAAAGATCATCAAGACCGATTAGCGTTTGTCTAATCGCACCATGGCGGCATTCATCATGAATATCGTGAACTTTACAACGCTTCGCGAATCGCACGGTACAACACGATCCACAAATTTCGCTCGTCCTTCGCCCCAGAGCAAGTCAAGGACATCTTGATCGCCAATTATTTGAGAACGATACAGGCCTACGTCGATGCGGCATTTCGACCTGGTTAGCATTCCTAGCCAGCGTGTTTGGACGTTTGCCTTTGCGAGTGGGCTTAAGCCTGATCTTCCAGCAACCTCCCGGCCCAACCACGCTGCGCCGCGGCGGAGAAAGTTCCCCCCATCGCCGGTTTTTTTCCGCGTTGACCATGCCGTTGGACCGGAACTATTTGACTCAACCCTAAACTGCATTATGCTTGGGGAGGCGTTGCACCCTCCACAAGGAATGGATCACGATCTTGATGAACGGCTCGCGCATACCCGATCACCTCGCGGACCGGCTTTCGGAATGCCATGGCGGCTCGATCACGTGCTGCGCCTTCGCGCCGCGCCTGGCCTGGGCCGTGTCGGGGGGGTGGGACGGGCAAGTCCTGCAATGGGACCTGGAAACGGGGGAGGCGACCGCGCGCTGGCAAGCCAGCCGCAAGCCGCTCTCGGCCATCGCGGTGTCGCCGGACGCGCAAACGATTTGGACCGGGGACATCGATGGCTATTTCAGCGCATGGAACGCCTTGACCCATCAGCCCCAGGCGCAGGAATTGGTTCATGCCCGGCCCATCTCCGGCGTCGCCGTCGCGCCCCACGGACGCGCCTGGGCCACAGCGTCCTGGGACGGCTCGCTGCAACTGTGGTCGCATTCTGGGGAAGAGCGGAGTCAGCGCGGTCTCCGCGGCCACGAAGATGGCGTCATGGGGTGCGCCTTTTGGCCCGATGGCAAGAAGCTGCTTTCCTGGGCGAGCGACGGCAGCCTGCGGCTCTGGGAGACGGCCCGCTCCTTTGTCATGCACGTCTGGTCCGTCCCCGGGGCCAAGTGGACGCATGCCGCCATCGCTCCCGACGGCCGGGCTTTGGCCGCCGTGTGCGAGGCGGGCCCGTTGGTTTTTTGGAACCTGACCCTGCCCGATCATCCCACGCTGGCCTGGGAGCCTGACGAACCGATCCGCGGCGTCTTCTTTTCGCCCGACGCCATGATTCTGCTCGTCGTCACCGCCATGGGGCAATTGATTCAACTGACCGTGCCGGAACTGGGAGAAGTGCCCGGCCGGCGGCAACTCAACTTGCCCATCCAGGCGGCGGCCCTGTCGGCGGCGGGCGAATGCGTTGCGTTGGGGGGAGAGGATGGCACGCTGTATCTGCACGCCATGGAGGAATGGCGGGGGCGATCCCTGTTCGTCACGCCCACGGAAACCATCGAGGAGCGCAGCACGAAGGGGCTGTTGGGCCGCCTCATGGGGCAAGCCGCCTTGAAGCGCATTCTCCGCTGCAGTTGCCCGCGCTGCGGCCGGTTGTTCGAATTGGATCCAGACGCTGCCGCGCCGACCCTGGCTTGTGCGAACTGCCAATCCACCTTGTGGCTCACACCCTTCACCATGCAAGGGGACAGCGTCCCGGCGAGCTAACCCGTTGACCTTGTACTTGTGGCGGCGGCGGGTTCAGCAGCGCACCGTTGACGGCAGGGTGCCTTCATGGCTTAGGGTTTCTCGACCCGCTTCCAGACGACCAGATATTGATCGGAGCAGGGCGTGGACATGAATTCCATGGGACGGGGCTTGCCCACGCCGGCATAGCACATTTTGAAGCGATCGGCTTCGAAAACGTAAATGCCCAAGACGGTCTTGCCCCGGGATTCGCCGCTGGTGAGCGTGATGTCGATGGTCTTGGGCCGCGCTTGGGAGTCCACGCGCAGGGTGCCGGTGATGATTTTGGGGCCATGCTCTTCCTGAATGGTCAGCGTTGAGACCTCGCCTTCGATGACGCGGCTGAATTGGCGCACCATTTCCGAGGGCATCTCCTCGCCGCAACAAACGGAGGAAACCATGACCCATCGTCCTTGCAGGGCCTGCAAATCGGCATCCATGGCCGCCGAGCGCGGATCGTCAGCCGATTGACAACCCGCCAAGCCGAAGAAAAAGCAAGCCACGCACCGCCAATTCCCAAGCATGCAAAGCACTCCTGACACCCATGAACGCGATTTCAGCTATCAACCACAAGCCGCGACGTTGGATCGCGGTGGATGACTTTGTTTTAACTCCGCGCCCCGCCCGAGAGGAGGGCGGCTGGCGGCGCGGCGGGACGAAACAGCATTTCCGACGACAGCCTGCGAAAATCATCGGCCATCTCGGCGTCGAGCCGCTGAATCATGAACGCTTTATGCAAATGCGTCTCGGCGGCGCGGGGCTGCTGCAAGCGGGCATAGACCAGCCCGTGGATCAGCAACAACATGGCGTCGGCGCGATCGCGCAGTTCCGAGGCTTCCCGCAGCAATTCGAGCACCGACATCCACTTTTGCTGCCGGTAATAGATCAAGGCCATGGTGCGGCACGCGTCGGCCCGGGCGGCGTCGGAAGCGTTGGGAGAGTGGCGGACTTCTTGGGCCAGTTGCAGGGCCTCCTCCAGCCGCCGCTGAGCGGGATTGGGGCAACTGCTCAGGAACCAGGCCAACTGATTCTTGGCTTCCACGTGGTCGGGATGAAAGTCCAGCGACCGCCGCAGGCTCAACTCGGCCTGGGCGGCGAGTTGGTCGGCCTTGCCCGGCAGGCGTTCGCTGTCCCAAACGTCGGCCAGGCGCAGCAGCGCTCGGGCATAGGCCGTGTAATGCCGCGGATCGCAGCGGGGACGCTGCACGATCTGGCGGAAATGTTGGATGCCGGCTTGTAAAAATTCGATGGCCCAGCGATTCTCGCCGGCCCGGTGGAAGGACGACCCGGCTTGGAGATAGATTTGCGCCAAACTCAGGCGAATCTGGGGCCTGGCATAGGCGTCTTGAATCAGCGCTTCGCCCTTGGCCATCGCTTGTCGATACAGGCTCAGGGCCTCATCGGCGGCGCCGGGCTGATCGTGCCGCCTGCGCCAGAGCACTTCCGCCAGGTTGGACTGAATGACCATCTGGTGGTAGGAGCGTTCGAGATCGGCGGCGGCTTCCTCGCTAGGCGATTGCGTGAAGCGCAAGGCGGCGCGGAAATGCTGCTCCGCCTCCGCCCATTGCTCGTCTTGCAGATAGATCGCGCCGAGCAAGCCGTGGCTGTGGGAGTATTGGAGACGCTGCGACCATAGTTCATTGGCCAATTCTTCCCGCAGCGTGATCTCGCGGTGCAGCAAATCCTTGGCTTCCTGGAGTTGTCCCCGCTCATAGAGCGCGGCGGCCAGGTAATAGAGCGAATTGGCCAGTTCCTTGCGATGCATCGCGGCGTCCTGGGCGCGGACGAGAAATTCATTGGCCGCCACCGCCGCGCGGAAGTAATGCTCCGCTTCGCGAAACTGCTTGTTCTGAAAGCAACTGATGCCGATTTGCAATTGGCTGTTGGCGAAGAGCCGCTTGTATTTCCAATCCAGGGGAAACTCCTTGGCGAGCGCCTCGATGCGCTGCAGGCCGGATTGCCAATAGCGCTCGGCTTGGGGCAGGTCTTGTTTCCAATGGAATAAGAGGCCCAATTCCAGCCAGCAGCGGGCCATTTCCCGGTCGACCCGCGCCCGCTCCTCGCGCAGCCGATTCGCCTGGCCTTCCGCGTAGCCGCGGAGTTGGTTGATGGCCTCATCGAACAGTTGCCGCTGCTTCGCCAGCACGTCGAGGGCGCGATGGAGTTTGTTTTGCGCCTGATCAAGCGCGTTGCCCGGCGGCGTCGATCCCGCGGGGGACGATGGCTGCCACAAGGGAGCGATCGGATAGCTGCGGCGCAAAACGTTGCCCAGGTCGCACAGCAGCACGCCGTAATCCACGGCCACGTCGGCTTCGCTGACGCCGCGGCTCGCAGGGGCTTCATAGAGCGCCTGATCGATCCGCTCCGCCATCTGGAAATATTTCAGCGCCTGGAAGAGGTCGTTCTTATTGAACCACAACAGACCGTAGCCATGGTAGGTCCGCGCCAGTTCCTGCTGATAGCCGCGGTCCAGCGATTCGCGGACCTTGATCTGCAGGAAGAGCTGAATCGCGCGGTGATAGGAGCGCTCGGCTTTGGTCCAATCGCCCAGGGTGCGCTGAATGTCGGCGATGCGCCGCTGCGCGATGGCTTGCTGCAAGGCCACGTTCGGCTCGGAGCCGGCCTCGGCCATGTCATGCTCATAAAACTGCAAGGCCTGTTCCAGAAAATAGACCTGCAAGGGCATGAGGGCCGGTTGGCTGTCCAGCCAATGCTCGGCGACCTTGGTGTACATCGTGTCGACGGCCAGCCGCGCGGCCTGGCGGCTGCGCAGGGCGTTTTGATATTGCGCCGCCGAACGTTCCTGCTCTTCCAGCAGCCGATAGGAAAACCACAACAAGCCGCAAAAGGCGATGAAGAGCACCGACCCCGCCACGGCCAGCAGCGAGCGATGCCGCCTGGCCCATTTCCCCAGAATGTTGAACAATGAGGGCTTTTTGGCGAGGATCGGGCGATCGTCGAGGAAGCGCCGTAAATCCTCGGCCAAATCCCCCGCCGTGGCATAGCGTTCCAAGGGATTCTTGGCCATCGCCTTTTGCACGATGATTTCCATTTCGGGCGGGAGGTCCGGGCGGATCTTGCGCAAGGCCTTGGGTTCCTTGTGCGTGATCTGGTTCAGCAGATCGTTCCAATCCTGCCCGGTGAAGGCTTGGCGCTGGGTGAACAGTTCATACAAGCTGACGCCCAGGGAATAGACGTCGGTGTGATGGTCGACCCGGCCGCGGTCGCCGCGGGTTTGTTCGGGGCTCATGTAGCGCGCCGTGCCCATCAAGTCGCCGGAGAGGGTCAAATCGCCGCTGCGGCGATAATGGGCCAGGCCAAAATCGGTAACCCACAGATGGCCGCGATGATCGATCAAGAGGTTGGCCGGCTTGATGTCGCGATGGATGACCCCCATGCTATGGGCATACTCCAAAGCTTCCGCGGCCTGCAGCGCCAAGCGAGCCAGGCCGCGATACTTCTCCCGCGCCGGTTGCGTCGCATGGCTGTCGTACACGGCCTTGGTCAGTCCCTCGGGAAAAGAGCGCGTCTCCTGGCTGGGCAACGAAGCTCGGTTCGCGGCGGGGGTTGGCTTCTCGCCGCGCTCCGGCCCATGAGGCCGATAGGGTTTGGTCGAGGATTCATGAGCGAACAAGTCGACCTGGCTCGGCACGTTCTCGTCGGCGGCCGCATCGGACGGCGGATCCACTTGGGTGCACGTCGGTTCGATCCGCGGGCGCTGCTGCCGCTGCCGCTCATCGCGCTGCATCTGGCGGATCAGGTCCGCCATGGTGATCCCTTCGATAAGCTGCATGGCGTAATAATGGACGCCGCGATCCGACCCCACGGCAAAGACCGGAACGATGTGCGAATGATGCAACTGGGCGGCGGCGGCAGCTTCGTTCTTGAAGCGGGCCAGTTGCTTGCTGTCCAGGGCCGCGGCAAAGGGCAGCACCTTCAGGGCGACCCTCCGGCCCAGGGAAAGCTGCTCGGCCTCATAAACGATGCCCATGCCCCCGCGGCCGATTTCGCGCAGGATCTTGAAATCGCCCAGGGGCAAGCGCGAGGAGGCCGGTTCATGATCCGCGGCGGCAGCGCCGGGCGGAGGCGGCTTGCTCTCTTCGGCCGCTTGCCGCACCAAATCCAAGCCGTCGAGGGCGTCGCGGAGCACGTCGCTCAGTTCGGGATGGTCCGCGAGCAGTTGTTGGCGGTCCGGCTCGGCGCCCGCTTCGATTTGTTCGAGATAGTGCTGGAGCAGCTTGGCGACTTGCGCGTCCGCACTGGGCGAGCCTGTCCGCCGATGAGCAGTGGTCGAAGGCGGCGACACCCAGCGCGACATGGCCAAACCCCTGGAAGGGAACCTGAAAAGAAGCGACGGTCTATTACCAGGGTAATCCGCTGCGATCCCCGGCGTCAAGCGCAGACGCTCCCTCCAGGGCATGGCGGTAACCTCGGCTCATGCGCAGGACCGTGCCATTGTGCATGACCACCAGAGATTGGCCGTTGTCCTGATGTTGAACTTCCTTGACCCGGTCGCGGCGAACGATCGTGCAGCGGTGGATGCGAATGAACTGGCGGGGATCGAGCTGATCCACGATGTGGTTCATCGTCTCGCGCAGCAGGTGATATTCGGAGCCGACGTAGAGCCGCAGGTAATTGCGGGCCGCCTGGATCCAGTCGATGTCGCTGATCTTCACGTGCGTCGTTTGCCGGCCGATGCGGACCGCGATGGTGGGTTCATCGTGGACCGGCAACACCGGACGATAACGCTCCGTCGCGGCGGGGGCTGAAGGATGGATCGGGCGCGGGGGGCTGACGATGGCGGACATGGGGACTCCTCGCGTTGCTTCAAGATGAAGGTTCGTTGGTCTTCAAGGGCTGATGCCCTTCCGAGGGAAGGAAGCGCCGCAACTGAATCAGGGCGCGGGCCCACAGCTTTTCCACCGCATCCACCGAACGCTCCATCCGCTGAGCGATTTCGGGGAAGGACAGGCTCTCCAGATGCCGCATCATCAGCACTTGGCGATGCGGCTCGGAAAGTTGGGCCAGGGCGTCCGCCAGGACCACCGCTTGCTCGCGCCGCGAGGCGCCTTGACTGGGCGACGTCCCCGAAGCCACGAAGGCCCGATTCAGCATGAGCGACGACTGCTCCAACTCCATGGCCCATTCCTGCTCGCGGTCCACGTCCCGCCGCTGGGTGCCGAAATAGTGCCGCATCTGCATGGCCAGCCGCAGGCTCAGAATTTCCCGCAGCCAGGCGACCAGTTCCGGCTCAGTTTGGCCGCGGAATCGGCTCAAGGAGCGATGCGCTTCCAGGAAGGTTTCCTGAACCACGTCGGCCTCGTCCACCTTCCGCTGCAACCGCCGACCGATCTGCCAGCGCGCCAGCAGCATCAGATAGTTCCGATAGCGTTCGAAAAGCCGCCCCACGGCCGCGGGGTTGCCCTGTCGAGCCTCGGCCAGCTCAGCATTCCAGGAATCGACAAGCGAAGTTGTTTGCATTCCTCCTCCACTACCCCTTTAGTTGCGTCATTCGTCCCAAAGGGGACACGTCCTGGCCAACTTTTCCGATGTTTTCTGTAAATGCCATTCTATCATGGACTTATGAACTGAATATGAGCCTGAATCGCCTTCTCGTTTGCGGTGGCGGTGAATTTTTTTGCTCCCGGCCGCAACGGCTCTCGACTTCCTTCATTCGCTGACGGAAGGATTCCATTCAACCATTTTGCGAAGTCAGAGCGGGCGTCTTGGCGGCGGGCGCCGCGGCTGGCGCGGAGGAAGTGAATTTGCCGCGCACCCAGCGAACCAGGCGGCGCAGCCAATCTTTCTCTGGATCCACGGGCTGAGCCAGGCGATCTTGCCACGCGGGACGAAAGACCATGAGGATCAACAGCGGCAAGTACCATAGAACGTAGATGCCCCCGGCGTCCGCGTACCAAAATTGGACGCCGATGACCAGCGTGGCGGACCAGGCGATCAAGTGGCCCAGCGTCTTGGGGCTAGGCCAGAACTGCGAGGCGATCACCAGCACAATGTAAGCAATGAAAAGCGGCAGTCGATAAGCGTAATGCAACGACAGTCCCGTCCACAAGCTTTCCGCGGTGGGTTTGTCAGCAAACCGCCAGGCTTGCCATTCGGGCCGATCGAGGGCTTGCCTGAGCCCCTCCTGCAGCCGCGGATCAATCATCACCAGGATCGCGACGAAGAGGAGAGCCAAGAGCAACGGCGACAAGAAACGCACCCAGCTTCCCCGGCGATAAAAGCTGAGCCACAAGGGCAGCAGCAACAGCGGGAAGAAACTGAGACAGGCCGCCAAGGCCAGGAAGCTGCCCGCCGCCATGGGCCAGCGATAAAAGGCCAACGCCAGCACCAGCAGCATGGCCGGCACCACGTGGTCCAGATCGGTCAGGTGATACGCCGTGTAAGGCAGCAGCAAATACATGAGCACGCAGGCCATGCCCATGGTCGCCGACTGCGCATGCCGCCAGCCAATCCAAAACAGCGCCCCCAAGAGCAGGGCGTGGCAGGTAATGGCCAGCACGCCGTTGAATTGCGTCGCCGTCAAGGGAAACCAGGTCAATTGATCGATGACCACGTCCGCCAGTTGCGTCAGCTTTTCAAGCATCATGCTCTGGCTTTGCGACTGCGGCACCATGTCCGTTTTCGGCAGGAACGACCAGGTGCTCATCGTCAGGAACAGCGCCGCCGCCAGCCAGGCCATACCGCCCATGGTGAGGTTGGTCTCCACGGGCGACTTGCGGATCAACGCCAGATCGATCAGCGTCCGCAAAAAGAGGAAGGCCGACGCGATCAGCAGCCACAGGTAGGCGCTCCAGATGCTCTGCCGGCCGGGCTGGGCCTTGGCCACCAACTCCGGTACGAAGTGGAGCTTGTTGATCTCGTTGACCGCTTGATGGATCGGCCCAAAGCCCAGGTTCGGCGCCGTCGGCACCGTCAACGCTTCCCCTGCCACGTTGAGGATGTGCAAGATCTGCTGGCCGTTGTCGAGCACGGTGTTCCGCTCCACCTGCCGCTCCACCTGCGCCCCGCGCAGAAACAGCATCGGCGGCACCAGCACGAAGAGAAGGATCACGTCCAAATTGCGCAATTGAAACGGGCGGTGAAAGCGAAAGAAAATCGTGAACGCCAACACGATCGACAGGTAAAACCAGGTCGTCGCATTGGGCAGATCGATGTCCAGAAAAATTGAACCGAACAGGTGCATGGCCATTCACGGGTCTGGGCGCGCGAGTCCGTAAAGCTCGATTCTACTCGAAGACCGCTGCCGCTTCCCATGAAATCTCGGCCGCAGCGCGATTCCAGCCTCCGGCCGTGCAGCGGCTATCCCCATGGGAAGGGTCATTTTGCTTGATCGAGACGCCTGAACCGGCATGATGGGGATGACCTTGCCCCATGTCCACAAGGATCGACCCATGGAAAAAGTCAATCTGGCGGAGAAACTGTCCTGCTTCGATGATCATTGGCACCCCCGCATCGTGGGCGAGCTGAACGGGCAGCACGTCAAGCTCGTCAAGTTCCAGGGGCCATTCGTCTGGCATCATCATGAAGCGGAGGATGAGCTGTTCCTGGTCGTCAAGGGGTCGTTTCGGATGGAGCTGCGCGACCGCGCCATCGAACTGCGGGCGGGGGAGTTTCTCATCGTACCCCGCGGCGTCGAGCATCGACCGGTGGCCGAGGAGGAAGTCGAGGTGCTCCTCTTCGAACCCGCCAGCACGCTCAACACCGGCAACGTCGTCAACGACCGCACCGTCGCCCGCTTGGAGCGCTTGTGAGGCGCGATGGGTCGCCAACCGCGCTGCATCAGGGAGCGGCCGTTGTCCAGCATGCAGGACATGTTTCGCATCAATCTCGGTCGGCTTAGGCTCAGCTCCGCGAGACGTCGACGAGGCGCGGGCCGAGCACGTCCAGCTTGGGCCGGATGCCCAGGCCGGGTTCGCGGGACGCCTGCATGGTGCCGCGGTCGCGGCGGGGGGCGCCATCGGCGATGCTCACGGTGACGTAGCTATTGAAGTCGGTGCTGGTGAAGCGATAGGCTTCGGGCGTGCTGTGGGCGAGGTGGGCGATCGCCGCCGTGACGACGTCGCCGCCCCAACTATCCTCGAGCGTCATGGCGATGCCGGTGGCGACGCAGAGATCGCGGAGCTGCTTCGTTTTCGTCAGCCCGCCAAGCTTGCTGATCTTGAGGTTGACCACGTCCGCAGCGCGGTCGGCCAGCGCCCGCAGGAGCACGTCGATGCCGTCAATGTTTTCGTCGAGCACGAACGGATGATCGGTGAGCCGGCGGATGGAGAGGCATTCGTCGTAGGTCGCGCAGGGTTGCTCGATATAGACGTCCAGATCGCGGACGGCGCGGACGACCCGCTGGGCATCGTGCCGGGTCCAGCCGGTGTTGGCATCGGCTACCAGGCGGTCGTTCGGCTTGAGAATCGCCCGCACCTGGCGAATCCGCTCGACGTCGGTGTCGGGATCGCCGCCCACCTTCAGTTGAAAGCGCGTATAACCCTCGGCCCGGTAGCCTGCCACCTTCGCGGCCATCACGTCCGGCGCTTCCTGCGAAATCGCCCGGTAGAGCCGAACGGCGTCGCCGAATCGGCCGCCCAGCAGCGTGCAGACCGGCAGCCCGGTCGCCTTCCCCAGCAGGTCCCAGCAGGCCATGTCGATCCCGCTTTTGACATAGGCATGTCCTTTGAGGGCCGCATCCATGCGGTCGTTCAGCAGGCTCAGTTCGCGGGGGTCCAGGCCGATCAGGTGCGGGGCCAATTCGCGCAAGCCGGCGCGGACGCCTTCGGCGTAGGCCGGGAGATAGAACGGCCCCAGCGGGCAGACTTCGCCGTATCCGATCAAGCCCGTGTCGGTCTCGACGCCGACGACCGTGCTGTCGAACACGGACACCGACTTGCCGCCGGACCAGCGGTACGAGCCTTCATGAAGAGGCAACTCGACGCGATGGGCGAAGATGCGGACGATATTCATCAGGCTCTGCTCCTTTCGACCGCCGGTAAGATTTCTAGGATTTGCCTTTCACCGATGGCGCGAGCACCAGAGCAAGGGTGAAGCATTCGACCGCCGCATAAGCATCTCCTGAACGATGGCCGAACGGTTCGTTGCATGCCGCCGCGCCGCTTCTACCCGCCATGCTTTTGCATCGTAATCCTTGTCAATGGGGCAAGCATCTGATTAGCGCGACACCTGGGACGTGCTCGCTGGAATGAGGGTAATCGAGCGCAGATTCATCGCCGCGTGTTCGGGGTCGTGTTTGTTCGTCACCCGCAAGGCGGCTTGATTCTTCCCTGCCGCCACACGAAGCGATCCCAGCTTGGCCGTCTGGTAGGTGTGCCATGCGCCTGTCCCTTTGACGGTGAAGGGCAGCTTGTCGCCGCCAATCTGCAACGCACAGTTGGTTTCCTCGCCGTCTCCCTCGCAAGACCAATGCAGAACCACTTCGAAGGTTTGGTCCGCAGTCGTTTCAAAATCCCAGGACACATAGTCTTCAGCGCGGGTCCACCAGCCGATATTCTCCCCTTCAACCTCGTAGCGGAGAATCCCATGCCGGATGGCCGTCCGGGCGTGAAGGAAGATCGAGCCGTCGGACTCGGGCCGGATGATGCGATTGGCCCCGGCTGCCTGGCCGCCGCCAGTTTTAGAATCACCGTCCTCGGGCAGCGACAGCAATACGATCCCGATCGCGACGAAGGCACAAAGCACCAGTCCGGCGGCAAGCCAATGGACATGCTTGGCCTGCCGAGGAGAACGCCTGGCGGCCGAGACCGGCGGTGGGCGGCGAATCGTCTTGGCGTCGCCGGCCGGCTGGCGGCGGCGTTGCGTCATTGGCGCTTGAAACCCGGCTGGCTCAGGAGCCGTGCTGAAAGGATCGGTCGGCGGCAGCGGCGAACCCGCCGCTTCTCCCCACAGCGGCGGCACGGGCAGATTCGCGGCTGCTGGGTCAACCAGCCGGAAGGGATCCGTCACGCCCTTGCCGCGTGCCGCAGCACAGAGACGAGGCATCTCCTTTTCCGGCGGCGGCGGCAAGGTCGCCGGCACGAACGGCCGCAGCGCTTCCGCGACTTCCCGCGCAGACTGAAACCGATCCTCCGGCCGCTTGGCATACATTTTCGCCAGCACCGCGGCGACTTCCTCGCTGATCTCCGGCCGCAGTTCGCGCAGCGGAGTCGGCTCACGCATCTGATGCCAGATGAGCTTCAGTGCTGCCGTCCCTGTGCCGAAGGGCTTCTGGCCCGTCAACAGAAAATAGCCCGTGAACCCCAGGCTATACACGTCAGAACGCGCATCCGCGGTATGGGTGTCCATGGCCTGCTCCGGCGCGATGTAGTCCACGGTGCCCAGAACGGCGCCGGCCGCCAAGTCGCGGGTCAAGTTGTCCCGGGCATCGCCGCTGAAGCGGGCCAGACCCATGTCCAGCACGCGCACGTGCCCGCGCCGGTCGAGCAGCAGATTGCTTGGCTTGACGTCGCGGTGGATCAGGCCATTCTCGTGAACGTGCTGCAATCCCAAGGCTGCTTGCTGCAGGTAGGATAACGCCCGCTCGGCAGGCAGCGGCCCGGTTTTCGCCACGACGTCATGGAGGCTGCTGCCGTCAACGTACTCCATGACCAGAAAGTGCGTGGCTCCATCCTGCCCCGCATCGTGGGCGCGAACCAGATGGGGATGGTCCAGGGCCGCGATCGCGCGGACTTCGCGTGAGAATCGTTCCAGCGTCTCCTTGTCCTGGAGCTGCGCCGCGGGCAGCACCTTGAGGGCCACGTACCGGTGCATGGGAACGTGCGCCGCCAAGTACACAGCCCCGGATCCGCCCTTGCCGAGCCGTTCGAGCAGGCGGTACTTTTCCAGCATGAAGCCCCGCCATCGGCCCTGCAGCAAATACTCCGCTTGCAGCCGCGTCAACAGCCCGTCGTGCACCAGACGCTTCGCAAAATCCATGGGCGTCGCCGGCCCCTGCGGGTCTTGGCGAAGGCGCTTGCCGTAGGTGAGCAGCGTTGTCACCTCAACCAGGCCGCTCTTCCACACGAGTTGCCAAAAGTCTTGGACCGTATTCACTGCAGCAGGCATGATCGAACCATTTATCAAGTTGTTGTGATGACCAGGCTATGGGCGCAGAGAAAATCTGTTCGCAGCATTCCTGCCAGGCAGGCAGCCACGATTCATGACAGCATAAAGAACGAACCGACCGCGAGCAAAATAATAATGATGGCCGGTAGAGCCGAACGGCATCGCCGAACCGGCCGATTAGCAGTGTGCAGACCGCCGGGGAGATTTCTAGGGTTTGCCCTTGGCCTGTCTCGTGACGATGGGGACATAGCCGATTGCCAACCCCTTCGGCGGCGTGACGAGCACGCCCGGGTCAAGCTCCGCCAGGGTGCCGATGGTCGGGGGCGGCAGGTATTCACGATCCTTCGTCCAATGGCGGTGCAGCAGTTCGACCCGCTTCTGCAGGGTCTCCCGCTCCTCATCGGTCAGGTCGGCATTCAGCAGCGCGGGCTGATCCGCGAAGCGGTACCAATAATAGGTCACCACGCTGCCATCCCCCAGCTTCGCCTCGAACGGCCCAGCCGCCGGCCCCGGCTTCTTCCAGGAGCTGTCCGCTTCGTCGGGCGTCACATAAGGCTGCGGCCTGGCGGTGCGGAGCCGCGGGAATGCGACATGGGCCAGCCCCGTTTCGGCTGGCACCTCCTTCGCACTGACCACCACCCAGCGTTCCTTCCCTTTTGCGTCCTTTTCCAGGCGATAGTACTCAGGCAGCGTGACGACGGACGCTTCTTTTTTGACGGAGTCTTTTGCCCATTGGTAGCCGTAGGTGGTTTCGTCGATGGCGATGGGGGTGGCGAATGAATTCCAGGCGACCGGCACCTTCTTTTCACGGGGAGTGTTCGGTGGGTAAATCTGCCAGGTGGCCCCGCCGCCGCCCTTGAAGGTGTGCACGACGGACGCCTTCGGATCAATAGCGCCGCTCACCGGCGGTCCGCCATCGAACCAGGTTTGCACGCCATCCCACAGCGCGGCCTTGCTGTACGCGGTGATGCGGTGAATGAGCGGGGCAGCGCCGTCCGGCTTCATCGGAAACTGCGTCGGAGCGATGCGGGCATAGCGGACGCCCTTGGAGTCGGCGGCCGTGTAAGCGGGAACGTGTTGCGTCTCCATCTGCACGGCCTTGTTGGGGTCGGATGGCCGGGTGTCGAGAAACATGCCCTTCAGATCCGGCCGGTCGATGGTCGGCCGCGACCAGAAGTAGGGCAGGAAGAAGGTGACCGGCCCCTTGAAGTTGCCGGTGTTCAGGAACAGCGTCCAAGCATGGTTGCCGGTGGGAACGTCTTTTCCCGCGGTCGTTGTTTTGGGCTGCGTGAGCGGGAGCGGCAGGTAGCCGTAGCCAAAGAGTTCGCCGTTGGTCCCCTGCTTCAGATTGAGGCCGTCCGGCGGCCAGAGCACCCAGGGGCTGAGTTGGGCGATGGCGTAGTGCCCTTTGGGATCCTTCCAATCGCGGCCCTTGCCGGCGCCGGGGCCGTTCGCCCACTCGACGAAGTTCAGGGCCACGCCGCCCATGATAAACTTCGGCGTCTCGGTGGCGAAACGGGTGTCCCGCCACCAGCCGAGGCCGCCTTCGATGTCCGAATAGGCCTTCTCTGGTTTCGGTCCATCGTGCTGGGCGAACATCCAGGTGCCGAACAACCCGCTCTGAAACTGCTGGCCTGGATAGTTCTTGAGCAGCGGCCATGCGGCCACGTACATCGAGAAGCCGCCGTTGAACTGCTTATCCACCCTTTCATGCGGCACGAGCAGATAGCCCGCCATTTCGCCTTTCTGGGGCGGCATGGTCGATTGCGGCGCCGCTTTGCCCGCGCAGAGCTTCTTCATGGCGTTGCCCATCGCCTCGCCGATCAGATAATACGTCTCGGCATTGCTGTTCCAGTGATAATCCTGCTTGGTCGGCGAGGCGTCCGCCGGCCGCCAGAAGTGCCGCGTGCCGACGAAGGCCACGTTTCCCTTGAATTCCGGATACTCGGCGACCGCGGCTTGCGCCTTCATTAGCGACAGCGCCCGCGGGTGCTTCTCCTCCGGGCCGGTCATGCCGGTTTCGGCAATCACAAAAGGCAGATCTTTCACTCCGAGGTCCTTGCGGATGTCGCGGATGAAGTGGGCCAGGTTCGTCTCGTATTCATCGTTGAAAGCCTGGTTGATGCGGTCGTTCCAGCCCTGGTGCCAGCCGAACCCGGCCAACGCATACCCCCGGTCGCCGAGGTCGGGGAACTCCGTCTTCAGGTTGCTCAGCACCGCCTGGGTGCGCTCCACGATCTCCTTGTAAAACGGTCCGACCGCGCCGCCAGCGCTCGGGGGACGGAAGTCCTCCGCCAGGCTCTTGCCGCCCCAGGCCAGTTTGATGAGCAGCACGGGTTCCTCGAAGGCGTCGCCGATCACGTGGCCGAAGCCGAGTTCCGGGCCGATGCGGTCGTCCCTGACTCCGAAGCCAACGGTCAGCTTGCCCTTGCGGTCGAGATAATGAATCCACACGTCGTCCCGCACCACCCATGCGCCGTCCTGGTCGAGCAGATGTTTGAACTTGGCGGCCGTGGCCGGCTGCTTGGCGGCGTACTCCAAACTGCCCTTGCCGCCGTTGCGTTTCGGGTCGGCTTGCACGAAGCCGTGCCCCTCCATGTTCGACTGGCCGGCGAGGATGAATACCTTGACGGGCTTCTCATCCGCGGCTGCCGGGGTTGGTATCGACAGCAGACCGACAGCGACAACCAGGGCGATGGGGAATTGGAGGATTGGCATGCGCACACCTTGGGGGATTTTGGAGGGACGGCCGACCGTGGGGAGTCGATGAATTTATATGAAGTCGCGGCGCCATTGGAGCCGAAACGGCTATGAACGCGCGGATCACGCGGCGCTTCGCAATCAGCGCGCGGCCAGCCCCGAGCGCGAGCGCGGGGCCGGACCGGCCCAAAAAACCACGACCCTGAGGGTCCACCTCAGGGTCGCAGCGCGATGAAACGGGGAATGATAACGCCGCCGGGGAAGGTCGGTCTCCCGATCTCCCCCTGGCGATGGGCTAAGTGGTTTAAATCAATCGGCTATCGAGTCGGCCGAAGAACTGATCCGTCGACTCCAATTCCAGCCGGCCGGAGAAACCTGCCGACCAATCGTTGCCAGCGGTTTGGACTTTCGGTTCGACCGGGTTGGCTGGCCGCGCGGGTTGGTCCGTGCCGCTGAGCACCAGCCGCTTCCATTCTTCGTAGCTTTGTCCGGGCACGATCTTGGCTTCGGGGTTGGCTTGACCCAGCGACCAGCGGGTCGCGGCCGGGACGATCAGGGCCTGGCCAAGCTGCTGATAGCGCAGAAGCTGTTCCTGCTCCATCTCCTCCAGGCCGGTTGGGGCGGCCAGCGCGGCTAGCCGGGAGCCGCCCTGGGTCAGGGCCGCGGCCGCGGCGGCACAGGCCGTGCAGCCACAACCGCCGCCATGGCGGTTGCCGCGCCAGAACTCGGAGATGGCGTCATCAACCTTGACCTGGCCGCGGATGGCGCCGTCCCAGCGGGCATCGACGGCGAGCCGCAGGTGGCCCAGGTTGTTGAGGGCGACGACGCGGTCACGGGAGTCGCCATTGGTGAAGACGCGGATTTCGCGAAGGGTCGAGCCGGAGAGATACTGCACCTGGCCATTGATGTCGAGGCGGTAATCGTAGCGGCCGATGCGCTGCACGGTGATGAGGTCGGCATCGTCGGAGCCGATGACGCGGAAGACGCCGCGGCCCGAGGTGTCGACGAGGGCGACATTGCTCGAGGAACCACCGCCGCCGCCGCCCGAACCGCCCGAACCGCCGCTCCAGGCGAGCATGCTTTGATGGCTGTTCTGCGGGCCGGGGCCATGGGCATAGCCGCCGCTGACGTAGGCGTTAAAGGTTTGATCGAGGAAGCGGGTATCCTGGACCCATTGGCTCTGGGGCGTGTTGTAGCGCAGGCCCATCGACTCGAGGGCGGTGCCGGACGCCACGTGCCAGAGGCCGAAGGTGTGTCCCGCTTCGTGGAGCGTGACGTCGGCCATGGTGATGGCGGTGTTGGCGGCCGACCCCCAATCCTCGTCGCCGACGAAGGCGATGTCGGTGGGATTGTTGTTGCCATAGTCGATGTCGCAGGCGATGTGATACCCGCCGCCGGTGAGGGTGGCCGGCCCGAGGAAGATCGTGGTCGCGCCTTGCCCCTCGACGGCCAGGCCGTAGTGGCGCTGCACCGTCATGCCATACGCGGTCAGATCGGCCTGGACCATGCTGATCATCTGGCTGATGATCGTCTCGCGGTCGGCGCGGTTGCGAAGGAAAGGCTGCACGGTGATGCCGTTGCGGTCGGAGTCGAGGTCGTCGGGATTCCAATAACTGCCGGCCCAGCGGACGAGGTCGGTGCGGCTGATCGTGGCGCCGTCGAAATTAAGATAGAGGATCTTGTTGCCCGTGCTGCCGCCGCTGCTGGGCGGGGTGATGGTCAGCGTGTAGTTGGGATTCTGCACGCCCTGGTAGCCGTACACTTGCACGTAATAGGTTCCCGCGACGACGCCGTTGAGAGAGATGGTTTCGCTGTTGCCGGTGCCGGTGGAGGCGCCGATTTGCGTGCCGGAGGAGTTGTAGAGCTTGAGGTCCAGGTCGCCCTGGCTATGGGTGAAGCTGATGGAGACGCTGTGGCTGGCGGTGCCGGTGAAGCTGGTGGTGAAGCGGAACCAGTCGGCGGCGTCGCGCATCTGCAGATTGGCGATCTGGCGCGTGCTGGTGAGGGTGCCCAGGTTGTAGGCGGTCGCCAGGGTGTCGTTGTCCTCGTAGGCGTCGTCGTTGGCGGCGACGGCGGGCTTGATGCTGAGCGTGTAGTTCGGATTCTTGGCGCCGTTGTAGCCGTAGACGTAGATCGTGTAGGTGCCGGCGGCGAGTCCGTTGAGGGAGATGGTTTCGCTGTTGCCCGAACCCGTGGAGCTGCCCACCTGGGTGCCGCTGCTGTTGTAGAGCCGCATGTCCAGGTCGCCCTGGCTGTGGGTGAAGCTGATGGAGACGGAGTGGGCCGTCGTGCCCGCGGCGGACATGGTGAACTTGTAGTAATCGGCGGCGTCGTTCATGACCAGGCCGGTGACGGTGCGGTCGGCGGTCAAGGTGCCGAAGTTGTAGGCAGCGGCCATCGTGTCGTTTTCTTCGTAGGCGTCGTCGGCGGGGGCGGCGGGACCGTCGATCTTCCAGGTGTAGCTGCCGCCGGCGGTGCCGGTGTAATTCGTGACGCCGAAGAAATAGACCGCTCCGGCCGTGAGCGTGATGGTGAAGCGGCTGTCGGTGTTGCTGCTGCTGATGTCGTCGTTGTAGCCGACGCGGCTGCCGCTGCTGGTGTAGGTGGCGATGACGGTGTCCAGGTTGCTGCTCGGCGTGAGCGCTTCGAAGAGGTAAGAGCCGCCGGTGGTAGCCGTGAAGCGATACCAGTCGATCTCATTGTTGGTGATGCTGGCGTTGCCGGTGGCGTCGCCCTGGCTGTTGAGATTCACCGAGACGTAGCTGCTCGGCGGCGTGATCGTGGCCGGAGGGACGCTCCCCCAGGATGGAACCAGACGTTCCTCCATCTCCTCCAAGCGCAGGGCGATGGGTCGATGGCGATGGACTTTGGCTCGGCAGGGCAAGGACAGCAAGGGCATCATCATCACGACTTTCTCCAACAGGGTGCAAAATCTCCACGCCGCAAGCGCCGCGCGCTGGCCTCAGGGTTTCGATTTGGAAACGGAATCGGCTGCCTTTCTACCGTACGATGGGAAGATTCCATTCCTCGATCCGTCTTGTCGTCCGACCTTACGCCAGTGGTCAAAAGCAGACCACACGGACCCGTGGACCGAGCCGGTGCCGTGGACAGACGACTCCTGATATCAGATACAAACGCAAAATTCAGGCGGACCGGACGGTCCAATGGGAAAATTGTCGAAAATCATTTGCCTGGGAGGATCGGTGAGCTATATTTTGCCCTTTTCGCATCAAGGAAAGCTCAAGCGGGCGGGGCGGCGGGCTTCTCCGAGGGAGGCGTAACCGGGCCGGGGGGACGCCCCCATTTCCAGAGCGCCACGAGCATGACGGTGCCGCCGACGATGAGGACCAGGCTGATCCATTGCGAAACGGTCAGACCCAGCCAAAACTCCGGATTGTCGCTGCGCAGTTGCTCCAAATGATACCGCGAAACGCCGTGCGCCAGCATGAGCAGGGCCATGACGTCCCCCTCGCGGCGGCGCAGCGGATAGAAGGCAAAAAGCAACAGCGCGAGCAGCAAGCCGTCCAACGAGCTGTAAATCTGGGCAGGCTGCAGCGGCAGGCTGGGCGGCTGCAGGAAACTCAGTTCCACGGTTTGCCCCGCCGCCCGGAGCACGGTCAACTGCACGGGCTTGTGCAAAGGATGCGTGAGCAAGAGCTGCTCCACGTCCCGGACCTTGGGTGTGCTCTGGCCATCCACGGCCAGGATGCGGTCTCCCTCCTTCAAGCCGGCGAGGGCCGCGGCTGTGCCTGGTTCGACGAGCATTACGGTGCGCGGGTCGCTGGCCAGATACTGCGGCGGCAGGAATTCCTCGGCCAGGATGAAGCCAAACGCTGTCTGCAGCCCGCGCTGCACCATGCGATGATGGGGCGGCGAGTTGCCGGGAAACTGCAAGGTCCGCCAGGCGGGCATGCCATCGGGCAAGGCCACGTCGCCGTAACAGCAGCCATTGAGCAGGCACCCGATGCGGCCAAAGAACAGTCCCAGCCCGATCGCCGGGGCCGCCAGGTCCGCCAACTGCAGCGTTCGCATGCCCTTGGGCTTGATCAAGTGGCGATAAACGAAGAAGTAGGCGACCAGCACGCCGGGGATGCAGCCGTAAAAGACCATCCCGCCTTCCCAAATCTTGAAGAACTGCAGCGCCTGATGGGCCCACCCGCCGGGTCCGCCTTCCAGGATCATCGACGTGACGCGGGCGCCGATCAACCCGCCGATGAACAGCCAGAGCATGACGTCGAAGTAGGCGTTGGGATCGATGCCGATCCGCTTGCCCATGCGGGAGGTGATCCAGAAGCCGACGATGAAGCTGACCAGCAGCATCACGCCGAAGCTGAAGATGGGCAGCTTGGCGTCGCCAAAGGGCAAGGGAATCTCGAACAAGATCGGTCGCATGTCATTCCTTACGCCGTGGGGTCGAACCCGGTCCCAACCTCTGGGGCCAACGGTCCATCAAGACGCTTCGCATCGAAGCCAGCCCGGCGGCGCCGATACACTCACACGCCAAACGTGGGAATCTGGGCCGGCCGCGGGAAAAACAGTTCTCCCGTCCGCGCCATCTTGACCAGCAACGCGCTGGGCTGATAGCGCTTCCCCAGCGCCTCGAACGCCTTGGCTCGAGCCACGATCTTAGCGGCTCCCTCGCGATCGCACCACCTCAAGATGCCGCCGCGAAACGGCGGGAAACCGATCCCCAGGATCAGGCCCATGTCCACGTCGGCCGCCTCCCGGACGATGCCCTCCTCCAGCACCCGCACCGCCTCGAACAGCATCGGCAGGAAGAGGCGATCCTGCAATTCCGCCTCGGTCATCGTCTTCTGACCCTGGCGGTGCCGGGCCAGGATCGGCTCGAAGTCGGGGTCGGCTTCCCCCTTCGTCCCTTTGGTAAACTTGCGGAAACCGGAGCCGGTCTTTTGTCCCAATCGTCCCGCTTTGACCAGGTCCTCAAGCAGCGTCAGCGGCACGGCCCGGTCGGGGAAGGCGGCGGCGATCACGTTCCCCGCGAACAGCGACGTATCCAAACCGACCACGTCTTCCAACAGGATCGGCCCCATCGGCATGCCAAACCGCGTCGCCGCCTGATCGATGGCGTCCATCGCCACCCCTTCGATCAGCAGCACGAGCGCTTCATTGAGATAAGGGAAGAGGATGCGGTTGACCAGAAAGCCGGCCCCATCCTTGACGACGATCGGCGTCTTGCGCAGCTTCTTCGCCAGGGCGACCAGCGTGGCCACGGTTTCGTCGCTGGTGGCCGCGCCGCGGATGACCTCCACGAGCGGCATGCGGTCGACCGGGTTGAAGAAGTGCAGCCCCGCGAAGCGCTCCGGCGCGGGCGACGACTGGGCCAGGCGGCTAATCGAAATCGTCGATGTGTTGCTCGCCAGCAGGCTGCCGGCCTTCAAGTGCGGCGCGAGTTGGCGGTAGGTGTCGGCCTTGAGGGATTCCTTTTCCGTGATGGCTTCGATGACGACGTCGCAGTCCTTGAACGCCGCGTGCTCCGTGGCGGGCCGCAGCTTCTGCAGCAGGTCGGCCAATTCCTCCGGCTTGCCCTTGCCCGCTTGAATCCGCTTCTCGACGACGTCCCTGGCCCGATTCATGCCCTGGTTCACGAACTCCTCGCTGACGTCCACCATGACCGTGGAAAAGCCGCTCCGAGCTGCCGCCGTGGCAATACCCGACCCCATCAGTCCGGCCCCGAGCACGCCCACGCTTTTGATCTCGCGCGGCTTGATGCTCTTGTCCGCCACGCCGGGATCGCGTTCGAGTTTGTTGGTCATGAAAAAGATGGCGATCAGGTTGGCGGAGATGGGCGAGCCCATGACTTCAAGGGACTTCTTTTTCTCCACCTCGAACGCCTCGGGCAGGGGCAGGGCGGCGCCGTCGCGGATGGCCGCGAGGGCGACCAGGGGGGCGGGATATTGCCCCTTGGTTTTCTCCTTGATCGCCGCCTCGGCGACGCCGAAGGCGAAATTCCGCTCGTCTTCGGTCAAGGCCAGGGGCTGCCGGCGCTTTTGCCGGGTGGTCTTCCAGGCGCCGGTTTCGCGGGCTTTTTCAATCCAGGCCAGTCCCGCCGTCATGAGTTGATCGGTGGGGACGACGTCGAAGACCAGTCCCGTTTCCAGGGCCTTCTTCGGCGGGAAGGGTTCGCCGCCGGTGATCATTTCGATGGCGTGATGAATGCCGATGAGGCGGGGCATGCGCTGGGTGCCGCCCCAGCCGGGGATGATGCCGAGCTTGGTCTCCGGCAAACCGATGACGGCCTTGGGGTTGTTGGATGCGATGCGTTCGTCGAGGGAGATGGCCAGTTCCGTGCCGCCGCCCATGGAGGGACCGTCGATGAGCGCCACGGTGGGAAACGGCAGATCGCTGAGCCGCTGGAAAAGTCCCAAGCCGGCTTCGAGGCCGGTCAGCGCCTGTTCCGGCGTGACGTAGGCCAACGCGCCAATTTCATTGAGGTCGGCCCCGGCAACGAACTGTCCGGGTTTGCCGCTGCGGAAGATCAGGCCGCGCACGTCCGATCGACTTTCGAGGGCTTGCACGTGTTCCCTGAGTTCCTTGAGGACGGCCCCGCCCAGGGTGTTCACCTTGGCCCCGGGGCAATCGAAAGTCAGCACGGCCACCTGGGACGGCAACACTTCCAACGCAAAGAAACTCATGGGCGGCACCTCCAGATCGCGGATGGCAAAAAGGGAACATGCGAACCCAACCTCCCCGGGAGGAGGCCAAGCGGCTGGGGAGTATTTTAAGGATTAACGGGACGATCGGGCGGGTAAAAAGGAAACGGCTTGCTGAAAGGCTGGGCAAGGTCGGCAAAGTCGGCGGCGGGTTTTGGTCCCCAGCTTCGCCGCTTCCCCCAGTTTTGGAGAAGAACAGCGTCCAATGCTGAAAAAGCTGGCCCTTCTTCGAGGTTCAATTTCAAGGGTTGTGCGGAGTTTGCCGATAATGAAGAACACATGGAAGAGCGGATCGCTCGTGGGGGACGATCATTGTCCGCGAACCGCTCGGAAGGGGAAAGTCGCGGCCCGCTTAACCGGCCAAGTCATGGTGGATCAAGGACCTGTCGGCCCAGGGAATCCGAGCTGAACATGTCCCACCTGCCGCACCGCCGGTCGGCCTGAAGGAGAGACGGCAATGACACGTTGGAAGTCTTTAATGCTGGCCGGTGCGCTATTCGGTTGGCCAGCGCTGTGTTCGGCTCAGGGTGTTTCGGAGATGGGCAAGGGCAAACCGGTCATGCCGGCCAGCGGCAGCTCGATGCCGATGACCTCCGGCTCGATGACCACCATGCCCAGCATGGCGGCCTGTCCCGACGTGACCGGACAGCCCGTGGCGGACGGCATCAAGCCCGTGGGCTTGTTTACCTCTTCCTGCAATCCTTGCGGCCCGATCATCGGCGGCTGCACGCCTCCCGACTGTGAAATCGAAACCAGCGGCTCCTGCGGCTGGTTCACCACCGGCGAACTCATGTATCTCAAGATGCGCCGCAATGACCCCGTGGCCCTGTTCCGTTTGACGACGGGCACCCCGGGCATCGACGCTCAGGACGTGGGCGCCCTCGAAGGCTACACGTCGACGTACGACTTCGCCTTCCGAGTGGGCGGCGGGTACCTCGCTTCCAGCGGCTGGATCTTCTCCGCCAATTACACCCGCTTCAAGGACACCTCCGAGGCCCAGCGCTTCGTCAGCGATGATCCCTCGGGCAATACCTCGATCCTGTACGTCGGGCCTGGCGTCTTGGGGTCCGCTTATCAGTTCACCCAGGGCGTCCTCGAATCCCAGTGGCAGTTCGATTATCAAACCATCGACGTGCAAGCCGGCGCCGTCTACTCGCCGTCCTCTTGCCTGGACATGATCGTCAGCGGCGGTCTCCGCTATGCCGATTTGTCCCAGGAATATGGCACGATCATTCAGGACGACATCGCCCAGACGATTCAGACCGAAAACCTGACGACGACCTTGCGCGGCGGCGGCCCCCGCTTCGGCGGCGAAGCTCGCCTGTACGCCTGGACCGGCCGCACCTCCAGCCTGATGCTCTATGGCCGCGGCTTCAGCAGCGTCATCATCGCCAACCGCAAAGAATCGACGGTGTATGTCAATCCGAACACCGTTCAGACCGTCACTTACAGCCGGGAAGAATTGCTCCCGATGCTGGAAGTCGGCGCCGGTGCGGAAATGAGCTTCTTCCGTGGCCACGTCATCCTCGGAGCCGGGTATGAATGGAATTACCTGTTCGAAGCTGGCTCGTCCAACGTGGATTACGCGAACAACGCCCGCTTCAACCGCCACGTCAATCTGAGCCTGGAAGGCTTCACCCTTCGAGCTTCCGTGCTGTGGTAGACCGCGATCGAAAACCCACGACCAATCGAACGGCCCATGGAACTCCTCCATGGGCCGTTTGCATGGACGCCTGCCGTTTAGCCTGTCCGGCCTGTTCATGCCGATCTCACCCGTCCATCTGTCGATCACGGCCGCTATTCGGCTCAGAGTCCCTTACCCTGCCGTTGCAATGACGGTAGAATGAGCAGCGTGCCGATCAGCGTCCGCGGCTACTTGGCTGATGCGCCCCCGCGGCGGTTGACCGGGCTTGACCTTTCGAACACCGACCATGAGCTGACGACCCTGGATTTTCGACGCGGGCAGTCGACCAAACCCGAGCCTAGCATCCACCCATGTTCAAACCCCAAAAGCAACCCGGTTCGGCTACACCAAAGAGCGGTCCCGTCCCGGCCGCCAAGCCCGCGCCGGAACCGATCCAGCAACAGACCGCGGCGTCCGGAAAGGCGGCTGCTTCGGAGCCGCCCGCGCCGCCGCCCTCCGAGCCGAAGGAACCGGCCAAGGCCGCGGCTCCTCGGCCGCTGTCGACGAAGCGGAAATGGCTCTATCGGCTGATGGCCATGACCATGATGCCGGCCCTGGTGCTGGTGCTCCTCGAGGTGGGCTTGCGCTGGGCGGGCTATGGCTACACGACTGATTTCTATCTGAGCGAGCGCGACCGGTTCAAGGCGGAGGTCTGGGTGGACAACACCCACTTCGCACAATGGATCTTTCCCGCGCAGCTTGAGCCGAAGCCGCGTCCGATTCCGTTCGTGTTGCCCAAGCAGAAGGCCCAGGGCGTCTGCCGGGTCATGGTCCTGGGCGAGTCCGCGGCGATGGGTTATCCGGACCCGTCGATGAACTTTGCCCGCATCCTGGAGGCGATGCTGCGGCACCGCTATCCGCGCACCCGCTTCGAGATCATCAACGCGTCGATGGTGGCCATCAATTCCCACGTCGCCCGGCAAATCGCCCTGCAAAGTGCTGACAAGCAGCCGGACCTGCTCATCGTCCACCTGGGCAACAATGAGGTGGTCGGGCCGTTCGGAGCGGCGGGCGTGCTCGGCCCCTTTTCGCCCAGCCTGGGCTTCATCCGTACGAGTCTAGCGGTCAAGTCGACCAAGGTCGGCCAGTTTATCGATAGCCTGGTGAAGCGGCTGGCAGGCGGCTCCCAGGAACCGCAAAGCTGGAAGGGCATGGCTTCCTTCGTGGGCACCCGCGTGGCTGTCGACGATGCGCGGCTCGACCGCATCCGCGCCCATTTCCGGTCGAACTTGGAGGACATTTGCCGCCTCGGCACGGCCCAGGGGATTCCGGTCGTGGTGTGCACGATTCCGGTCAACCTCAAGGACTGTTCGCCCTTCGGTTCGCAGCATGGGTCGGCCTTCGACCCGGCACGCACTCAGGAATGGGAGCAGGCTTTTCAAGCCGGGGTCAACTTGGCCAAGGACAACAAGCACGAGGAAGCCATCGCCGCGTTCCAGCAAGCGGCCAAGCTGGATGAGCAGTACGCGGAGTTGGCCTATCGACGAGCACTGAGCCGCCTGGCCAAGGGAGACGCCGTCCAGGCGAAAAAGGATTTTGAACTGGCCCGCGATCTGGATGTGCTGCGCTTCCGAACGGACGCCGTGCTCAATCGGCTGATCCGCGACGCGGCGAGCAGCCTGGCGAGTTCGGGAGTTCGCCTGGCCGATGCCGAGGCCTCATTCGCGCAGTTCAGCCCCGAAGGCATTCCAGGGGGCAATCTGTTCCTCGAGCACGTGCACATGAATTTCACGGGGAATTATCTCCTGGCCCGCACGGTGTTCGAGACGCTGACGCAGTCCGCTCCTGCCGTCTTAGGCCAGGCCGAATTGGCCAACGCCCCCCTCACGGAAGACCAGTGCCGGGAGCGTCTCGGACATACCGAGCGCAACGAATGGAAATTGGCCACGATCGTGCTCGACATGCACGTCAAAATGGCGCCGTTCACGTTTCAGTATGACAATGCCGCTCAAGTCCAAGCCTGGCGGAACCGCGCCAGCGAATGGAAAAAGAAGTTCGATGACGGCGGCATGGAGCGGAGCATCGCCGTCTGCCGCGCGGCGGTCAGCGCGAATGGCAACGACTGGATGCTGCGCATGAAGTTGGGGGATCTCTTGGCCGAAGCGGGCCGGCCGGACGAGGCCCTCGTCGAATACCGCCGAGCCAACGACCTGATCGGCCACTACCATGCCGTCCATCATGTCCTGGGCAACATGGAAATGGCGCGGAAGAACGTCGTCGCCGCCATGTCGCACTATCAGCGCGCCATCGAACGGGACCCCCACTACATGGAGTCTTACGTCGGCCTGGGCTACCTGCATGAAATTTTGCGCCAGCCCGACGAGGCGAAAAAAGTCTACGATGACTTGCTGCGGCTCAACCCCGGCCGCGCCTACGCCCTGGACGCCGTGGGGCTGTTTCACTTTCGCCAGGGCCGCATCACCGAAGCCAAGGCCCGTTTCCAGGAGGCGCTGCAACATGAGCCGGAACACGTCGAAGCGACGATTCACTTGGCCATCGTCCACGAACAGCTTCGGGAATGGGACCAGGCCATTGCCCTGTACGAAGCGGTCTTGAAATGGCAGCCGGACATGGAAGACGTGCACAAACAGATCGAAAAACTGAAACAGCAACGCGACCGTCCAGCCGCCGGAGGCATTCGGTGAGCACGCATCTGGAGGCCGCCCCAGCGAGCGGCTAACTCCCCATGTCCACCATTCTCGGCATCTCGGCCTACTACCACGACAGCGCGGCGGCGATTGTCCGGGACGGCGTGATCGTGGCCGCCGCCCAGGAGGAGCGCTTCACCCGCAAGAAACATGATCCGGATTTTCCCGCCCGGGCCATGCACTATTGCCTGGAGGAAGCGGGGATCGCTCCCGCCGACCTGGATTATGTCGCCTTCTATGACAAGCCCCTGTCCAAATTCGAACGGCTGCTGGAAACCTACTTGGCTTATGCGCCTCGGGGTCTGGGCAGTTTCAGCCTGGCCATGCCCGTGTGGCTCAAGGACAAGCTGCGGATGCGGGCCAAGCTGCGCGACAGCCTGGGCCGGTCGACGAAAGCCCCCTTGCTGTTCATGGATCATCATGAAAGCCACGCCGCCAGCGCCTTCTTTCCCAGCCCCTTCGAGGAAGCCGCCATCCTGACCCTCGACGGCGTCGGCGAATGGAGCACCACCACCCGCGGCATAGGCCGCGGCCGCCGCATCGAACTCACCGATCATCTGACCTTTCCCCATTCGCTCGGCCTGCTCTATTCCGCCTTCACTTATTACTGCGGCTTCAAGGTGAACAGCGGTGAATACAAACTGATGGGGCTGGCGCCGTATGGTCAGCCGCGCTTCGCCGAGGCGATCTATCGCCACCTGATCGATCTCAAGCCGGACGGCAGCTTCTGGCTCGACATGCGCTATTTCAATTACTGCCAAGGGCTGACGATGACCGGCGCCCGGTTTCACCGGTTGTTCGGCGGACCGCCCCGCGCGCCGGAAGCGCCGCTCGAACAGCGGCACATGGACCTGGCCGCCAGCATTCAGCAGGTGACCGAGGAGATCGTGCTCCGGCTGGGCCGCGATCTGCACCGGCGGACCGGCATGACAAAATTGGTCCTGGCCGGGGGAGTGGCCCTGAACTGCGTCGCCAACGGCAAGCTGCTGCGCGAGGGGCCGTTCGATGACCTCTGGATCCAGCCCGCCGCGGGGGATGCCGGCGGCGCTTTGGGAGCCGCCCTGTTCGTGTGGCATCAACTTTTGGGAAAGCCGCGGACGCCGCAGCCGGGGGACGCCCAGCGGGGCAGCCTGCTGGGGCCAAGTTATCCTTCGGAGCGGATGCAAACCGCCCTCGCCGGCATGGGCTCGAATCATGTCGTGATCCGAGCGGCCAGCGAGGAGGAAATGCTGGAGCGGACGGCCAAGCTTCTCGCCGAGGGCAAGGTCGTCGGTTGGTTTCAAGGGCGGATGGAGTTTGGGCCGCGCGCTCTCGGCGCTCGCAGCATCCTTGCCGACCCGCGCGCTCCGGCCATGCAGGCGCAGCTCAATCTCAAGATCAAATTCCGCGAGAGTTTTCGCCCCTTTGCCCCCGCCGTCCTCGCGGAGCATGCTCATGAATGGTTCGAGCTGAACCCGGGGCAGGAAAGCCCGTACATGCTCCTGGTGGCCCCCGTTCGCGCCGCGCATCGTGTTCCCTTGGACTCCGCGCAGCAAGCATTGATGGCCAACGATCCGGACCTGCGCCGGCGGGTGAACATTGTGCGTTCGACCGTTCCCGCGATCACTCACGTGGACTACAGCGCCCGAATACAGACCGTGGATGAGCGGCGCTTCCCCCGCTTTTATCGGCTGCTCAAGGCCTTTCACCGGCTGACGGGCTGCCCGATGCTGGTCAACACGAGCTTCAACGTTCGCGGCGAGCCGATCGTCCAGGCGCCGGAGGAGGCCTATCGCTGTTTCCTTGCCACCGAAATGGATGCGTTGGTGATGGAAGAGACGATCCTGGTCAAGGAACCGACCAGCGTTCTTGAGGCGGACCGCGCCGCCCAGCGGGCCGATTATTTGGCCCAGTTTCAGCTAGATTGAACGAGGATCGACAACCAGGGGATCAACATGCAGTGGGCCGACCTTCCCCTTAAGCCGACGAGCCGCATGCTCCGCCAATTTGCCGGGCTGTGGTGCCTCTTCATGAGCGGCCTGGCCGCCTGGCAATGGCTCGGGCATGACCGGCCGCTTTTGGCCATGGCCTTACTGCTGCTCGGCGTCGTGATCGGCGGAGCGGGGCTGCTTCGTCCCGCGGCGATCAGGCCGCTCTTTATCGGTTGTATGGTCGCGGCGTTTCCGATAGGCTGGACGGTATCGCGGTTGAGCCTGGCCCTGATCTATTACGGTCTGTTCACGCCCATCGGGCTCATTTTTCGTCTCATGGGCCGAGATGTGCTGCAGCTCCGCCGACCGGCCGATCGTGAGACCTATTGGCAGCCCAAGCCGATGACCACGGAGCCAAACCGTTATTTTCGCCAGTATTGATCCGCCGCCTGGGCGAGCTGGGCTGGATGGCGTCCATGAGGAGAGGACCATGTCGAACGCGGAGAAAAGCTCCTTCGAGAAAGCCGCCCAGGAACAAGCGGACATCGGCATGGTTCGTGAGTTTTGGTACTTCCTGCGCCACAACAAGAAATGGTGGCTGCTGCCCATCCTGCTCGTTTTGTTGGTCCTCGGCGTGCTCGTCCTGCTCTCCAGTTCCGCGGCGGCCCCGTTCATTTACACTCTCTTCTAACAGCAGGCCGTCGGCTGCGTCCGTCCGCGTCGCGGCAAGCCTCTTGACTCGGCAATGTGGCTGCCCAGCAGCCGAGCCGTTTGGTTCATTTTTTCTTCATAAATACTCTTGCAAGGCGAACGACTCCGTTTAGAATGTGATGTTTGATATATATCCAAGATCCAAGCAGGATTCCTTGCTAAGGATGATCAACATGAACCCGCGCTTTTGGCTGTATGCACTCTTCACCTTGATGTTCGGCTGGAGCCTTGGTGGTTCGACGGTCTCGGCGCAGTTCATCATGATGCCAGACTCCACGAACAATCGGTTGGTTCTCTTTGATCCCTTCGATGGCTCCTTGGTCAATTCCAACCTCTTCGGCCTCGGCGGCGGCACGCCGATCCATGCCATGCAAGTCGGCAACGAGATTTGGGTGTCCGAGCAAGTGGGCGATCGCGTGTCGCGCTGGGCCTTTGATGGCACGCTTCTCGGCCAGATCGGCGGCGGCCCCACGGGCGGTCTCGACAACATTCGCGGCATGGGCCGCGTGGGGAACACCATCTATGTCACCAATGCCGCCACGGGCAACACCGCGCCCGGCATCGGCCTGGTCATGTACGACACCAACGGCGTCTTTCAGGGCTTCTTCGCCACGCCCAATGCTCCCAGTCCTTTCGGCGTCCTCGATCATCAAGGGCACTTGCTGGTTTCTTCCTCCTCGGCCAATGACGACATCCACCGCTATTCCTACACCGGCACGTCGCTGGGCACGTTCCACAACAGCACCGCACTGAACTTCGTCGAACAGATGGACTTCGCTCCGAACGGCGACATTTGGGCCGCCGGGTTCAGCAGCAACAATGTCGCCCGCCTGGACCCCGACACCGGCGCCCTGTTGAGTTCCTTCGCCGCTTCGGGAGCGCGCGGCGTCTTTCAACTCGGCAACGGCAACGTTCTCTGGACCAACGGCAGCGGCGCCCACATTTTCGACGGCGCGAGCAGCACCCAGATTTACACCGGCGGCGGACGGTATCTGGATTTCGTCGATTTCACGCCGATTCCCGAACCGGCCACCTTGGCCGTCGCGGGTGGGACGATCATGGTGGGACTGGCGACGTTGCATCGGCAGCGCCGCCGCGGTCGTCGGCCATCGGCCAAGACCGCTCTGTAAGCCGTTTAATCCGTCACCGACCATTCATCGCGTCAACCCCATGGCCTGGCCGCGGGGTTGTTCGTTTTATGTGGCCTTGATGCTTTGCACATAGGCGCGGCGCGCACAGCCGGCCGACCCGATGAAGCCGGCCTTGGTGCCAAGCTCGGCGTAGAGGATTTGCGTTTTTTGGGCGGGGACGGGAAAGGCCAGCCGATGGACGTGATGCTGAATTCTCGAGAGCAAAGGGGAGCCGGCCGCGGTCATGCCGCCGCCGTAGAGGATGCGATCGGGATTGATCGTGTGCATCATGTTGACCGCGCCGACGGCGAGGGCGTAGGCCGCGTCCTCGACGATTTCCTGGGCCAACGCGTCGCCGGTGGCCGCCGCTTGAAACACCAATCCCGCATAGCGGGCGTCAAGGGTTTCCTCCACCTCGGCGGGGGAAGCGGAGGGGCCGGACAGTTGGCCGATGGGCGTCGACCGCAGAGAGCTTTCGCGGGAGGAAATCAGTAATTCCTTCGTTCGCTTGACGATGGAGCGAGCACTGGCATAGGCTTCGAGATGGCCGGGCTGCCCGCAGCCGCACATGCGGCCGTCGAACATTTGCACGACGATATGGCCCACCTCGGCCCCGTGGCTGTGTTCGCCCTCGATGATCATGTCCCGGACGATGATGCCGCAGCCGATGCCGGTGCCCAGAGTGAAGAGGACGATGCTGTTCGCGCCCCGGCCCGCGCCCGCCCAGAATTCGCCATAGGCGGCGGCGTTGGCGTCGTTTTGAAACGTGGTCGGCAACTGGAAGCGCTGCTGCACGTGTTCGCGGACGGGGACGTTTTTCAGCGGCCGCATGTTGGGCGGCTCCAGGATCAGCCCGCCCTGGATGTCCATGGTGCCGGGGGTGGCGACGCCAATGCCGCTGATCTCCGACAAGGGCAAGCCCGCCGCCACGATGGCCCGCTCCACGGCCAGGTCGATGCGGCCCAGGAAATGGTCGTTGCCGCCAAAGGCTTCCGTGGGCAGGTCGATTTCGCTGAGCGGCTGGCCGGCGTCGTCCACGACGCCGCCCTTGATCGACTGCCCGCCGACGTCGATGCCGACGAAGAAGGGTCGCTGTTTCATCCCGCCATTATGTCTGGCCTGCCGCCGACTGTCGAGTCAAAGTCGTCGCCGGTTCTGGCCGGGGCGCGCCCGCCGCGCGGCATAATCGATCAAGAAATGGTTTTCACAAAAAGGTTAGCCTGGGCTATTCTCTACGAGGCCCGAAGCGGATCGTGGGCTCAACGAAGCGAATGAGAGGATCGCGATGTCCAAGACGATAGGCCGTCTCCTGATCGTGGCGGGAGTCGTTTTCCTGGGCTGCGCGGCGTACTTCCTCAGAAAAGCACACGAAGTGGAATACATGGCGGGCCTGATGCTGCCTGCCCTGTTGTGTTTTTTGCCGGGCTTGATGCTCCGCCGGACCCAGACCGAAGCCCCGCCGCTGGCCCTGCAATTCGTGAAGCAGGAAAAACGGCTGCCCCACGTCGTTCAGCACTTATTGATCCTTGGCAAGAATGAAAGCTCTTTTCACATCTCTAGCGATCCGGTCAGCGAAAAACCGTTTCAAATCCCCACGCGCAGCGGTTTGGTGCATGGCATTCGGCTCACCAAGCGGGCGGAACGTTGGAACACGGTCAGCGCCAAAATCATGGCGACTTCGGAGCGCATGAATCAGGTGTACGTCGTCTCCTCCTTCATGCGGGCCGACTCCCCGGACGTCAAGCAGTTCCTCGAAGCGTTAAATTCATGGAGGATGAGTGAGCAAGTCGGTTCATCGACAAGTCAGGGCGAGTCGCGGCAGGATCATAGATCATCCATTGAGAATCAACATTGTGGTCGGTACATTAAGATAGAGGGATTGTAAGTGGTTAACGCCAGAATCCATGTCGAAACATAATCAGTCATGCATGGGGATGATCCATGATGTACCGTGTTCCATTGGTGTTCACGCCGCAGCCGGAGGGAGGATACACCGTCAGCTCTCCTGTTCTGCCCGAATTGATCACGGAAGGAGATAGCTTGGCCCAGGCCCAGGCCAACGTTCGTGACGCTTTCGAAGCGGTGGTCGAACTGTACGCCGATCTAGGCCGACCCTTGCCTGCCAGCATCATGCTACCTGCCCAGGGGGAGGTAGTTTGGACGGAAACTTTAGTTAGCGGCACATGACTTATCGCGAATTGACAAAAAACTGAGAGCCTTGGGATGCATTGAGATTCCATAAAAGGTGGTGGTTCCCACCGCAAATGGCATCATCCCCATAACCTTCGTTCGACCATTATTCCGGACTGGGGTAGAAGAGATTTGAAACTCGGAACCATTCGTTCTGCCTTAAATCAATTAGGTATTGATTGGACAGCGTTTGAGAACGCTTGACTTATCATACGATCGATCAATCGGAACACCATGTGTTTCATGGTTCTCATTACTGCATGGTTACAATCAATTTTGCGTACCCTCGAGGAATAAGCAGTGGCTTGTTTCCTCTCCATCCCGACCATTCTCCGCGAACCTGTTCCCGCCGCGCTTCGTCTCTGCTTTCGGAAACCGTTGATCGATCCTGACCCGGGGCGTTCCGGCCATCGGCGGCGATTAGGCCTGGCGCGTTCCCTCAAGGGCGTCTGCGGGGATCATCAACTTATGGTTAGCTCAAGGGTAGAGCACCAGTCTTTGCAACTGGCTGTTGCGGGTTCGAATCCCGCACCTTCCACCACCGATCGGTTCGCCGATCCCCCGATGAGGGACAAGCTGCTAAGCTTGCACATGAAGCCGAAGGAGGGTGGAGCGTTGGCAGGATCCGCCCCGGAAGAAGCGGAGTCAGCCCGGCGCTGCGGCGCCGCTGGCCTGAGCCGTCTTCCCGGGGCAGCATGAGCCGGGACCTTGCAAAGCGCGGATGCCGCCGGCGTCAGGCCTGGTCGAAACCGTCATGACGACCGCGCAAGTGCGCGGAGCCTCGGCTCCCCGCGGCGGTGCGGTCCGCGGGGCGGCGACGGCCGGGGGCAACGCAGGCTCAAACGCTTTCCGTTATTCGGCCATGTGATCGGCGAACGTTTCACCTTCTGACGGCGTCCTGTCTGTCCTTGAAGGGTTGAGCTTTCAACCGTGAATTGAGTTGTCTTTACCGCGGCGGCGCCGATGCCGAGCGCCGCTCGGGGGAAATAGTTCATCGGCATCCAGGCCAAACGACCTGGGAGGTGGCGACATGATCAAGCGCATCAAAATCCGCACGCATGAAGTCGGTCTGCTGTTCCGCGATGGGGAGTTCCGCGGCTTGCTCGGCGCGGGAACCCGCTGGTTCCTCGATCCGCTCGGCAAGGTCCGGGTCAATGTCGTCGATCAGCGCGACCCGTGGCTCCTTCACGACAAGCTGGACGTGATCGTCCGGAGCGGCGCGCTCGAGGGGCGGGCCATCGTGCTGGACCTCAAGGACCACGAGCGGGCCTTGGTCTGGGTCGATGAGCGGTTCAACCAGGTCGTTCCCCCGGGGTTGTACGCCCTATGGACGGGCTGGCGGAAGGTGCGCGTCGAGGTGATCGATGCTCGTCAGCCGCGGTTCGACCACGAGCAGCGGAAGGTCGTCATCCGTACGGCGGCGGCGGCCCGGCTGCTCGACGTGCACAACGTGGCCCGCGACCACGTCGGCGTGCTCTACATCGACGGCCAATACACGGCCACGCTGCCGCCCGGCGAACACATCTACTGGAAGGCCCCGGCCGACGTGCGCGTCGTCACGGTGGATGCCCGGGAGACGATGATCGACGTCGGCGGCCAGGAGATCATGACGGCCGACAAGGTGACCTTGCGCGTCAACGCCATCGTGGCCTACAAGGTGGTCGATGCGCGGACAGCGGTGCAGCGCACGGACGACGTTCGCCAGGCGCTGTACCGCGACGCTCAGTTGGTGCTGCGGGCCGTGGTGGGCGCGCGGGAATTGGACGCCTTCCTGGTCGAAAAGGACGCCGTGGCCGGCGAGCTGATGGAAGCGCTGCGCCGGCGGGCCGCGGAGTTGGGTCTGGAAGTGGTTGCGGTGGGAATCCGGGACGTGATCCTGCCGGGCGACATGAAGGACCTGATGAACAAGGTCACGGAAGCGCGCAAGGCGGCCGAGGCCAACTTGATCGCGCGGCGGGAGGAGACGGCGGCCATGCGCAGCCAGGCCAACACGGCCAAGCTGCTCGCGGACAACCCGGTCCTCATGCGGCTGCGCGAACTGGAAGTGCTTGAAAAGATCGCCGCCGCCGGCAAGCTCAACATCGTCCTGGGCGAGCAGGGTTTGGCCGACAAGGTGATCAAGATGCTGTAAACCAATGGCATTGAAAGCCAGGAAAACCCGCGGGTTGCGGCCCGCGGGTTTTTTCATGGAAATTCTACGCTCCAAACTTGCGGTGTAGCTATAATCGCAGGCATTGTTTCTCATCCCACCAATGCACGATTTCGAGAAGAGACATGTCCAAGGAAAAATGGAAGCTGGCCAAGGGGTATCGCTGGGCGGGGTTGCACTGCGGCATTCGCCCCGATCCGCAGCGGAAGGATCTGGCCCTGATCGTCAGCGATTTGCCGGCAGCGTCGGCGGGCGTTTTCACGACGAACCAGGTGTGCGCCGCCCCGGTGCGGATCAGCCGGGAGCGCGTCCCGCGGGACGACGCCCGGGCCATCGTCATCTGCTCCGGCAACGCCAACGCCGGCACCGGCGAGCAAGGGCTGGCCGACGCTCGCCAGATGACCCTGGAAGTGGCCAATCGGTTGAACGCCACGGCGGAGGAAGTTCTCGTCTGTTCCACGGGCATCATCGGCCGGCCGCTGCCCATGCCGCAGATCGTCCAAGGCATTGACCAGGGCATGTCGCAATTGCAGGAAGGGGCCGACGCCCTTGAAGCCGCAGCCCAGGCGATCCTGACGACCGACACCGGCATCAAGGTGGCCACCGCCGAGGTGGCCGAGGGCGATCAGGTCTATCGCTTGACCGGGCTGGCCAAGGGAGCGGCCATGATCGGCCCCAACATGGCGACGATGCTGGCGGTCATCGTCACCGATGCGGCCGTCGAGCATGTCGATTTGCAAACCGTGCTCCGGCGCGCCGTGGATCGCTCCTTCCATTGCATCAGCGTCGAGGGGCACACCAGCACGAATGACACGGTGTTGCTGCTCGCCAACGGGGCCGCCGCCGGACCGCAGCTCACCGGCCCGGCGCTGACGCGCTTCGAAGAGCATCTCACGGCCGTCGCCGAGCAGTTGGCCCAGGCCATCATCAACGACGCCGAGGGCGCCACGCACGTTCTCTGCATCGACGTGGAAGGCATGCACAACGACGGCGACGCCCGCCGCATCGCCCAGGCCATCGCCAACAGTCCGCTGGTGAAGACCGCTCTCTTTGGCAACGATCCCAATTGGGGCCGCATTCTGTCCGCCGCCGGTTATGCCGGAGTGACGTTCGCGGAAAAGGACGTTTCCCTGTGGTTGGGAGAGATTCAACTCTACGACCGCGGCACGCCGCTGATCGGCAATACCGAATTGGCCGCAGCTTATTTGCGGCATCATCGCCACGTGACGGCCAGGCTGCTTTTCACGCTGGGGCCAGGCCGCTGCCGCTTTTGGACGTGCGATTTGACCCACGAATACATCCGGCTCAACGCGGAATATACGACGTAGCGGCCACCGATGGCGGCGTGCTGAATGACGAAGCCCACTCCCTGCTTAGGGAATGGGCTGGTGCATGCGCGCGGGGGTCAGGCATGGCGGTTACTGGCCCGGCTCGCGGCCATGCTTGATCTTCGGCCAATATTTCTCCAGGTCGAAATGGGGATCGTTGTCGGCGTCGTGGCAGATGCGGCATTTGCCTTCCGATTGGCCGATCGTGAGCCGCAAGGGGGCGGCGTATTTCTTCACCGTGCTCAGGTCATGTTTAGCCTTGTCGCCGAACTGGACGTGCAGGCTGGCCGGGCCGTGGCAGTTTTCGCATTGATTGCCCAGCAACATCGGCGTCTTCTCCTCGCTGATGAAGCCGCCTTCCAAACCATACCCGGTCACGTGGCACATCATGCAATCGGGATCGTACTGCCGGCCGATGCGCCGCGGCGGCTCGTTGGCCCGGACGAGTTCGGCGATGGGCCGGCCATCCTCGACGAGATAGTGATAGGCTTGCCGGTGCTTCGACCCATGCCACACGGCATATGCCGTCGGGTGGCATTTCTGGCAACTGTCCGAGCCGACGAAGGTCGCTTCGCCCATTCCCTCGAGTTGCTGCACGGCATGTTTCGAGCGGGGAAAGCGGCTGTAATAATCATTGCGATAGACCGCCAGGACGTAATCCCGCATCAGCTCGCGGACGGGATTCGTTTGGTCGTCGGGCAGTTCATACCCTTCGACCAGGTCGACCATCTGATAGCTGAGCTTGGGCCACTCGGGTTGCTTTTCCACGCCGACGATGGCGACCGAACGTCCCTTGTGGCCGATGTTGACGAGCAGGGTTTCCTTGTCGGGCGGTCCCAGCCGCGTGGGCAAGGCGGGGGCGACATCGGCGTCGGCGCGGCTGAGAACGACGTGAAAGGCTTGCGGAAAGGCTTCGAGCAGCTTCTTGGCGTCGGCGTTGCTGCCCTGCCACAGCAAGACGCGCAGGTCGGCCTGTTTCTCCTTGAGCGCTTCGAGAAGGCCGGGCAGCGCCTCGGCCGGCGGGGTCCACTTGAGGGCCGGGTCGCGGGCCGTGCTTTCAGCGATGAGAGCGTCGCTTAATAATCCCACATAGGCGACCTTCAAGCCGTTGGGCTTGGTTTCCACCACGGTGTAGGGCTGGAACATTTCCGGATACAGTTGATCGGGGTCCTGAAAGTTGCCCATGACGACGACGGGCGGCTTATAATTTTGCGTCCGTCCCAGAGCTTGATCGAGGGGCATGGCCAGTTCCGAGGGGCCGATCGCCAGGGCGGCGTAGGGCATCTTGGCCAGCATTTGCAGGGCGGCTTCGAACTTGTGCTTGTCCTGATCGGCTATGAAGCTGCGCTGGGTCGGTCCCAGGTCGCCCAGGTCGGCAGCGGTCACCGGCGCGCGGGCCTGCAATTCTTGGATCAATTCAAAACGCCGCTCCAGTCCGCCGAGCTGAGGCCGGGAGCAGCCGCAGGGCTGCAAGTAGCCGTGCATTTGACCGGTGAGCACGATGAAGGCATCGGGGGACAGGTCGGGCAAAAGTTTTGGCCGGCGGGTGTCGAGCGGCGGCTTCCCCGCGTCCAGCGGCTTGGTTTCGGCCGGCGCGGACGCCAGGCTCGCGCTGGCCAGGACCGGGTTCGGACCAGGCAGGGCTTGTTCTTTTGCCCAGACGAGGTAAATGGCGGCCGCGGCACATCCCGCCATCACGATCAACGCCACGCTCCATCGTGTCGTCCAGCCCATGCCACGATCCTCTAATTCGCGGGTAGGATTTTGCTCACGGCTTCGATCCGCAAAGCCGCGGTGAATCGCTTCTCGTTCGTGTCCATGTCAAAGGCGAAGCGAAAGCTGCTATCGGGCGGTTGGCTGCTGAGATGGCGCGGCTCCGCTTTCCAGGCGAAGCGGATGACGCCCGACTCGCCGGGCTGCTTCACCACGGGGGACGCGTCCTTGTTGAGTTTGCGGCCATCGATCTGAATTTCGGAGCAGCCGCAGCTTTCCGAGAGATAAGTGAGCCGCAGCGGTCCCTTGCCCTGATTCTTGAATTTGACTTCGATGTGATTGCTTGCACCCACCTTCGTCGGGCCGGCGTTCACCTCGATCACGTTCGCCTCTTGCCGCATGTTGGGGCCAAGCTCGAAGACGATCTCCGGCGGCTCCTCCGCTCCGGTCGCTTGCACGACGGGGGCCAGGACGATGTTCTGCCCCTGTTTCATGACCAGCCAGGTGATGCCGAAGCTGACGACGATGGTGCCAAGGATGAGGCTGAGCCAATAGCGCATGGAGGTCTCGTCAAAGAAAAGGTGCGTCTCGAAGAGTCCACGTCATTTATACGATAAAGCAAGCAAAAGGGTCAAGCCGACCGCCCGTTTAGATCGATTGACCCCCCGGTGATTCACCGGGGGGCTGAATAAACGAAGGTGAATCACGGGGGGCTATATTTATGCAGGTTGCAGCGCTAGGGAAGAAGGCGAACGGTGTCTTGATCCTTGGAGGGAAACGTTGACCATGCCCGACACCAACGCTTGGGAATCTTAGCGGAGTTATTTGCTGCTGCTGGCCCGCTGAGCCGGGAGAAAGGCTATTACACACTTCAGGCCGCCGGGAAGGCCTTGGCCGCGGGCCTGCCACATCTCGGCCAGCAGAAAACCTCAAGTTTAGCCCCTGTCAGCGAGCGCCACCTTTTGCAGCACACAGTAAGCGAAGGTGGGTTTCTTTTTGGGTGAAGATGATGAGGAAGGTATAGCCATGGCAATGGTGAACTTGTCAACCCTGCTTTAACACATCACCAACCGCCGCGCATGGGCTCTCTTTCGGAAAAGCCCCGGTTGCACCTTTAACGTTCGTCATGCCATTCTCTATCGGCTCGAGGAACTCTGTTTCCCGCCCACGACTGCGGAAACGCAAACTGCAGCGGCCGCGGCCACACTGAACCTTTTCCCCGGCATGCTGGGTCTGCCGAACATGGTTTATTCGCTGGGCACGACCGTGCAGCGGTATCAGGCCCGCCGGTTCCGCACGATCTGGGACGCCGTTGAATGGTTTGACGCCAACGAGCCGGGCCTCGACGGGGACAGCCCGTGGCAACCTTCGTCTTCCATTGCAAAGCTTAAAGGGGTGTCTTGTGGTCGCCGATGCAAAACGGACGCGCATTCGGCGTCCGTGAGCGACTCCATCTCTCGAATCCATTTATTCAGGGCCGAGGCACAGGATGGGTATCCTGGGCCCCCAACGGGATCACTTCTGCGTGATCGCCCACTGCATCCACTTGCGGGTATCCTTGCCAAAGTCCCGGCCGCTGAGCCGCTTGAGGGTCTCATAGGCTTCATCGGAAACGAGGGAATCGTTCTCCTTGAGCAGCGGGACGAGTTCGCTGGCCAGTTCATTCAACTCCTTGCGGGCCACGGCGGCGGCCGCGGCGCGGCGCAGCTCCCGGTCCTCGTGCTGCAGATAGCCCGACAGCGTGTTCTTCGTCATGCGGCTGAGCCGATCGGTCAAGGCTTCCCGGGCGCGGTCGCGAACGGGGCCGGCGGACATTTGATTGATCGTGTCGGCCAGGACGCGAGTGTAGATCAGTCCCTTGCTTTCGCGGAGTTTCTTGAGGGCGGCTTCCTGGGCGGCGCCGCGGGCGGTGCGCAGCTCGAGGCCGGCCTTCAGGGCGTCCGCCTCGGCGTTCTGCTCGGCCTGGGCTTTGGCTTTCTCGGCGTCGGCGGCGCTGTTTGTGGAACTGGCCGCATCGTCCGTGTTGGCCGCCGTGGCGTCGCCGGCGCCGGCGATCGGAGGCTGACCCGGCTTGGGATTGGTGACGCCGATCTTGACCAGCAGCTTGCGGACCTCGCTGATCTCGACGAAAGTGGAAATTTGGGCGGCGTCGACGGCGCCTCCCTGGGTGACGCCGATCATTTCACCCCGGTCGCTGATGAGCGGACCGCCCGAATCGCCTTGATTGGTCGGCGAGGAAGTCTCGACGATGCGGGCTTCCATCTCGGCGATCTCCGTTTCCGAGATGCGCACGCGCCATTTCTTGTTGTACACCTGGCGGACCTCGCCCTTGGTCAACACCCACAGCGCGCCGCTGGCCCCGGGGTTGCCCAGGGAAAAGACGGCGCGGCCCGGAGGCGGGGCTTCCTTCGCCAGCGGCAAGGCCGCGATGCCCGGCGGCATCTTGGGGATTTGCAGCAAGGCCAGATCCTTCTTCTTGTCGCGGGTCAACACTTTGGCCACGAAATAGGATTTGTTCATGTTCCGCGGATTATTGAGGATGGCGCGATATTTATCGCGTTCAGGAATCAGTTGCTTCTTCGCATCGTACTGCGGGAAGACGACGAGCACCTCGTCCATCTCGCCCACCACGTGCCAATTGGTCACGAGAATGCGCTTGTCCATGTCGATCATGCCGGCCGTCCCCGTCACGGCCCCCGTGATGACGCCGTTCTCGATGTGGGGCGCGAGAATCCACGCCGTCGACTTGAGCAAATAGGGAAAGGCCTTTTCCGCGTCCAGAACCTGAGCCTGAACGTACCTTGGCCCGCACAGCCAGACCAAGAGCAGCAGCACGAAACACGCCAAACGAGAGACGAGGGGAGTAGGACTTTGAATCATGGCAAACCTCACGTCACGCAGTGGAAGGTTGGCGAGTCCATCCATGGTTCATAACGATGATTGATCTTCAAAGTCTAACCTGTAAATCATTCAGCCGTCAACTGAAACCCGAAGCATTTTCTCAAGCCTATAATGCAGCCAAATGGGAAAGATCGGCCCCTGCTCGGCGAGTGACGCGGCCGGGGCAGACTAAGGTTGATCGGACAGCAAGTGCAGCCGCAGGGCATTGAGGGCGGACTTGGCGGCGCGGTGCTGAATTTCCTGCCGCGTGCCGAACCAATTGACGAGCCAGCTTTGCTCGCCCGCCGGGTGCGACAGGCCGATGTACACCATCCCCACGGGCTTGGCCGCCGTCGCGCCGCTCGGGCCGGCGATGCCCGTCGTGCTGACCGCCAGGTGCGTGCCAAAACGTTCCCGGCAACCCTTGGCCATCGCCTCGGCGACCTGGCTGCTCACCGCTCCATGCCGAAGGATCCATTCACTCGGCACGCCCAGCAGCGCCACCTTGGCTTCGTTGGCATAGGCCACGACGCCCCCCATCAAGCTGGCGCTGACGCCGGGGACGCGCGAAATGAGATGACAGACCAGTCCGCCGGTCAGGCTTTCCGCCACGGCCACGGTCCGCTGCCGCTCGAGCAGCAGCTTGCCGACGACGTCATGCAGTTCTTCATCGTCGACGCCGAACAGCCAATCGCCCAGCCGCTGCCTGAGGGCGGCTTCCACGGGAGCGATAGCAGCTTCCGCTTCCGCCTGGCTGGCGGCGCTGGCCCGGATGCGGAAGGAGACGATGGCGTCGCTGACCGTGATGCCGACTTCGGGGACGTGGCCGCGCCGGGTGAAATCGAGGGCCTTCTCCTCGATGGCCGATTCCCCGGCCCCGAAACAATGCAGCTTGCGTTCGACGATGATCTGGCCGCCGCGGCCATGCCGCGCTTGCAGCCGCGGCTCCAATTCCAGAATCATCGCCTTCATCTCGCTGGGCACGCCGGGAACGGCGATGAAGAGCACGCGCTGATCCGCCGCCGAGGGCCGGGGGATTTCCATCCAGATGCCGGGGGCGGTGCCGAGCGCGTTGGGCACAGGTTCGCTGCCGCGGGGAAAGAGCGCCTGGGTCTGGTTGCGTTCGGGCATGGGGCGCTGCCGGGAGGCGAAGCGCTCCCGGATGGCGGCGAGCGAAGGTTCGTGCAGGACCAGCTCCACCCCGGCCAGCTTGGCCAGGGCTTCACGGGTCAAATCGTCCTGCGTGGGGCCAAGCCCGCCGGTGAGGATGACGAGATCGGCCCGCTCCAGGGCCTGGCGCAGGACCGCCAGTTGATCTGTTAGATCATCGCCCACGGTTGAATGAAAATGGACGGAGATGCCCATGCGGGCCAAACGCTGACTGAGCCAGGGGCTGTTGGTGTCGAGGTTTTGTCCGCTGGTCAGCTCCGTGCCGATGGCGATGATTTCCGCGCGCATGCTTCTCTCGAAGGTGGGTCTTGGGAGCGAAGGGCGAAGGTGAGGCCGGGCCGAGGCGTCACTTCTCCTTCTTTTTCTTCGCTTCGAATTCCTTGATGTACTTCTCGGGGTCCTCGTTGAAGGCGTCCCGGCAGCCGGTGCAGCAGACGTAATAGGTTTTCCCCTGATGGCTCACCTGGATCGTGCCCAGGCCGCCGCTGACGACGCATTCGGGCTGGCTGCTTTTTTGCGCGCCGGCCAGCGATTCCCCTTCCTTCGTGGCCGAGACGGTGAACCATTTGTTGAACTGCCGGCGGCTGGTCGGCCGCCGCTCCAGGGCATACGAGGCGCGCACCTCGCCGATCAATTGCAGCGTGAAGCGGTGCACTTCCTTGGCCTCCTCGTCGGTGCGTTCGGCGATGAAGCGGCGCTGGTTGCTGCCGAACTGGCCGATGAACGTTTGCACGGGCGCGTCCTTCTCCTTGGGCTGGAGTCGCAACTCGAAGGCTTGCTCTTTGGGGAGGTAGTGGATTTCGCCGCCCTGGAAATGCTTGCCGTCCTTGATCTCGATGGTGATCCAGGCCTCGTCGCCCTTGAATTTCCAGCCGAACTGCCAGGTTTCCTTCCAGAAGCCGCGCTGCCGCTCGGTGGCGGAGACGCCCTCCGGCTCGCCGGTCGCGCGCCAGGCGCCGATCCATTCGTTGAAGGGTTGCAGGGCCGAACGGGACGATTCGGGCGGCGTCGCGGCGCGCAGCGCAGGGGGGTTCATGCTCCCCAGGGGCCAACCCAAAAGCCACGCCAGCGCAGCACACCCCAGGACGAGGGAAGTTCGTGACCACATCATGCCTGCCTCCAACGACAGAAGGCGAACGTGGATGAAAACGCAAGCGATCCCTTACAGCGTACTCGGCTTGGAAGCCGCACGCAACCAATCCCGCAGGCGATCCAAGAAGGGACGCTGATCGGGATGGATCAAGGAGGCCGCCTCGTCGATCGTCACGAAGCGCGCGTGGTCCACTTCCCAGGATGCGCAGAACGGCTCAGCCTCGGGCGGGGCGGGGGCGGTGAAACAATGGATCGTTTTCTTGCTCTTCTGATAGATGATCGTGCCCAGGTTGGCCAGTTCACCATTCACGACCACGCCGGCTTCCTCGCGGGTTTCCCGGCGCGCGGTCTCCTCGAGCGTCTCCCCCTCATCGGGCAGCCCCTTCGGAATGCTCCAGGGTTTGTCTCGATTGTACGCCCCGGAGGGGTGGACCAGCAGGACTTCGCAGCGGCCATCGAGCAGCCGATAGAGCAGGATCCCGGCGGCGATTTTTTCCTTCGTCATGGAAGATACGCTTTCTCGTGATCAGACCCGGCGCGGCAAGAGGCCGTATTTTTCGAGCTTGCTGATGAACGTGCTCCGCGGCAGACCCAGGGCCCGGGCGGCCCGGGCCTTGTTCCCTGACGCGGCGGCCAGGGCCTGCACCAGCCGCTGGCGCTCTATCTCTTCCTGCTGCGCCAGCCAGGGGCGATCGTCCATGGCCGATCCCTCCCCCAAGCCTGTCCGTTCGCCCGGCGGCATCGGCCAAACCACGGGCTGTCCGCGGCGCAGCTCTTCGGGCAGTTCGTTCATCGTGATGCTGCGGCCCTCGGCCAGGACGACGGCGCGCTCGATCACGTTTTCCAGTTCGCGGACGTTGCCCGGCCAGGCGTACGCCTTGAACGCCGCCAGCACGTCGTCGTCGATCTGCGTCAAATCCCGCTTGCCGCTCTTGTGGGTGTAGATCGCCAGGAAGTGCATGGCCAGTTCGGAAAGGTCTTCCCGGCGCTCGCGCAGCGGCGGCGTGCGGATCGTGATGACGTTGAGCCGATAGAACAAGTCCTCGCGGAACTTGCCTTCCTTCATCAGCCGTTCCAGGTCCTGGTGCGTGGCGGCGATGATCCGCACGTCCACCTGAATGGGCGCGCTGCTGCCGACCCGTTCGAAGGTCATCTCTTGCAGCACGCGGAGCAGCTTGGTTTGAATGTCGAGGTTGATGTCGCCGATTTCATCGAGGAACAAATCGCCCCCGTCGGCCAATTCGAAGCGGCCCACCTTGTCCTTGTGCGCGCCTGTGAACGCGCCCTTGACGTGGCCGAACAATTCGCTTTCGAGAAGCCCCGGCGACAGGGCGGCGCAATGGACCTTGACAAACGGCCCCTTGGCGCGGGCGCTCAGTTCGTGGATGGCCCGCGCCACCAGTTCCTTGCCCGTGCCGCTTTCGCCGCGGATGAGCACCGCCGAGGAACTGGCGGCCACCTTGCGGGTGATCTGCTGGAGATGGCGAATCGCGTCGCTGCCGCCGACCATGCCCCCGGCCGCGTGAGGGTTCGGATCGACGCCGTTCTTGGAAGCTTGCACCGCAACCAGCTCGCCCGGCGCCGCGGCGGGCGCCTGGGCGATCTGCTTTTGCAGTTGCGTTTGCAGCGTAACGATGAGCCGCTGCTGCTCGGAAATTTTTTCGACCTTGGTTTGCAGCTCCCGGTTCAACGCCTCGAAGAGCTGATGCCCCTGGGCGCCGTGCAACGCCAGCCCCGCGATCTGAGCGAACGTGGTCAGCAGATGCAGCGTTTCAATGTCCGATTCGCCATGCTCGGCCTGGCCCGCGATCAGCACGGCGAGCAGGACCCCCTCGTGGCGGAGCGGCAGCGCCGTGCGGGCATGAAATTGTTGAAGCTGCCGTTGCACCGGGTCCAGTCCGATCGACCCCGGCGGCCTGGCCCGAATGATCGGCGATTGCATCAAGGTATCGATCAAGGGCGAACCGGGCGTCAGTTCCTTGACCTTCGGCTCCGCGCCCAGGTGTGCGACCAGGCGATAGACCGGCGGGTCCCCCTCGCGGAGAAAAATGGCGCCCTGCTCGAGGTTGACCAGCTCCGACAAGGCATGCATGAACCGGCGGCACACCAATTGCGGGTCGACCTGCTGCTCGACGGCGGTGGACATCCGCTTCAGGGTTTCGTCCAGTTGAAACTTGGTGCGATGCAGGCGGCGATGGAGGATGTTGCGCAGCCGACTGCGGGCCAGATGCAAGAACGACAACATGACCCAGGCCGTCACACTCACCCACGTGGCCTGCCAGAAGGGCGAAGGGGCATGCTCGCGGCTCTCGATCAGCAACATGCCCAGGAAGACCAGCCCCGTGTAAACGATCCCCGCCGCCACGCTGATGCCCAGCGACAGGATGCTGAGATTGAGCACGTCCCGCACTTCCATCAAGCCATACCGCGAGATGCTGATACCGTAGGCGACGGTGATGCACAAGGAGGCGAAGAACATCGGCCAGGTGGAGCCGCCCATGCCGAATTTGTCGGCGTCGGTGACGGCGAGGAAGAGCGTGTAGCCGATGGGGATCGTCGCCAAAGTCGCCCCCGCCAGAATCCATTTCACTTGATTGCGCTGTTTCGATTGCGGCAGGCTGGTGAGCAAGCTATGGATCAAACTGGCGATGCAGCCCATGAAGTAGAAGGCGGCCAGGCCGACGGCGATATAAGCTTCCTTCAACAGCAGGCTGGACCACTGATTGACCGACGCCGGGTCCTTCACCACGCGATGCGAGATGATGAGGGCCAGCAGCGTGACGATCATGACCCCCAGCCACAGCCAGGGAATGCCGTACATCAGGGCCTTGGTCAGTTTGGGCCGCTGGACCAGGAAGGTTTTGGGCTGCGGGTAGACCAGGTAAAAATGCAAGCTGACAATCGGCAAGGTCACGGCGCAGATCATGAAGATCAGCACCAGCAGGGGCGACGAGGCGATGCGCAGCCAGTGATAGCCGCCCATAAAGGCGCCCATCGTGCAGGCGCAGAGCAGGAAGAAGCGGTAAGCGGATTCATCCAGGGGCCGCTGCCAATAAACCAAAGCGCCGATGAAGAAGAGCCCGAGCTTGACGAAAAACCACAGCAAGGAGGGAACGAATTCCGCCACCGGCGGCGTACCGAGCACGCTCCAGGCCACGCCCGGCACGGGATGATTGGCCTGGGAGGATTCGAAGCGAACCCTGACTAGGACTTGCGGCCCGCGCTGAACCACGCTAATGTGCTGCTGCTGATACAGCTTTTCGAGGTCCTCGAAGGTGGCCCGGTCCCGGGTTTGATAGCGTGGAAACAGGGTTGGGATATGAAGCCGCGACACGATGCTAAGGAAACTGGACCAATTGCTCACTGGAACATTGGCCACCTCAATGATTCGATCCCCCTCTTTGGGCAATGGGCCTTCGTGGGTTCGGTCTTTGAAAAAATACTCCTCGTAGGTCCGATGCACCGTGGTGTCAAACGCGCATGAAACACCGATCTCATTGGCCTGTTGTGCGTAGGCCACGACGATCACGGCATAAAGACAAACGGCAAAGCCAAGGCCTAAAACGATCTTTTGACGCAAGATGAACGCTCGGCAGGTAACGAATCGTCAACTTCTCGGCGCTCGTCATTATACGATTCTTAAAGTTCAATGCCGTAAAAAACTGAAGCGTGTGACGAAAATCGTTAACGAGCGCGTTAAGTTAATGCTCGTGGATAAGGTTTGAATGAGATGAAGTGCCGGTTCATTTTTTCTTTACTTCCCAGATTAACAAATGATCGTCGAATTTTCGTTATTCGGCGCCGAAAGTGTGTGTCGAAAAATTGACGAATCAACACTAGTACCTCATCTTAAGCAGGTAATTATTTGAGATTGCGGTCGTCATTTGATTTGGCATGAAAGCTGCCTATATGAAAACCTCGCCTTGTGTGTATCATCTTGACCCAATACCTTCGATGAGCGAAGGTTCTACCTGCCCCAGGAAGGAGCTGAAGTGAAGTTCGCAGCGCAACCCCTTGATTCGACAACTTGGCATTCCGTTCAGCAACTGCCTCGGCTCAGCTCGGCCGTGTTATCACATTACACCGTGCGCTTTCAGACATGGGGCCAGGGCAGGCCTTTGGTCCTGGTCCCCGGCTTGGCTGGAGGCATGGGACTGGTCACACCGTTGGCGGAGCGCTTGGCCCAGCAGCATTACCAGGTCATCAGCTATGAGCTGCGGGGCGAGGACGATTGTTTCTCCCTGCGGCGGCGCTTTGACCTGAATGATCTGGTCAACGACCTGGACGAATTCATTCAGGATCGGCGCTTGGAGAAGCCGCTCGTTTTGGGCATCTCTTTTGGCGGCGCCATCGCCTTGCACCTGGCGGCCCGCAATCCGCATCGGCTCGCCGGGGTGATTACGCAAGGACTGAACCTGCGTTTCGAAAAGTCGCTGCTCCGCCACATCGCGGGGCACGTTCTCTCCGAATATCCGTTGCCGCGAAACAGTCCGTTCGTCAATCAGTTCTTCAATCTGCTCTTCGGCGGCAAGCCGCGTGATCGCTCGGTGTCGGACTTTGTCGCCAGCCAGATTTGGCAAACGGATCAAAGCGTCATGACGCACCGCTTCCGCCTGGCGGAAAAGCTGAATCTGAAGCCGATCCTGAATCAATTGAAGCTGCCCGTGATGTTGATCAACGCGGAAAAGGATTTGCTGGTCTCGGCCAAGGCCGTGGATGAATTCGCCCGGGGCGTGCCGCACGCGGTGATCAAGGAGATGCCCGGCGCTGGCCATCTCGCCTTCGTGACCCACACCGAGCCGATCAGCCGCCTGGCGGCCCAGTTCGCCGACCAGATGATTTGGAAGAAAAAGTAACCCGCTGAACTATCGACTCCCCCGGCCGAGGAACCCCGTCTCTCCCTCCTCGGCCGGGGGTTTTAGTTTTTATTTACTGTGCTTTGACGCTGAGTCATCTTGCTCTTGATGACTTCACGGTCGCGATGACGACTTCAATTTTCCCGAAATAAGGCTGATGAGTTGATCGGTCGAGGCGCGGCGGCAAAAGTCCGGCGTTTGCCGATGGCCTTCCTCGAGCACGTCTTCGACGGCGGTTTGCAGGCGTTGGGCGGGTTCGTCCTGTCCCGCGGCGCGCAGCATGGCCAACACGCAAAAGAGCAGGGGCAAGGGATCGACGCGGTCGGCAGGAGCGGCCTCGAGGGGCCCGCCGTGGATGCACTCATAGACGCGGATGCCCTGGCCATGGTTGATTCCGATGGCATGGGTGATGCCGCCGACGAGGCCGGACCCCAGATCGCTGATCATGTCGCCATAGAGATTCCCCGTGGCCAGCACGTCGAACTGATGAGGCCGGGCGACAAGCTGCATGAAGCAGTTGTCCACGATCATCTCCTTGGCCTCGAGGTCGGGATACTGCTTGGCGATCTCCTGGAAGCATTGCAGCATCAACCCATCGGCCAGCTTGAGGATGTTGGCCTTGTGGATGCAGTGGACGGTGCGGCGGCCCTCGGCCCGGGCGGTTTCGAAGACGAAATGAAAAAAGCGGCGGCAGGCTGCTTCGGTGACGACCTTGATGCTTTCCACGACGCCGGGCACGATGACGTGTTCGATGGAGGTGTAGAGGTCTTCGGTGATCTCGCGGAGGAGCAGGATGTTGACGTTGTCGAACCGGGCGGGCAAGCCTCGGAGGTTGCGGATCGGCCGCACGGCGGCGAACAGGCCGAGCTTTTGCCGAAGGAGGACGTTGAAGTTGGCGTGGGTCCCTTCCTTGGGGTTGAGCAGTTTGGTCTTGAGCGCCAGGCCGCCTTGGCGGATGGCGTTTAGCATCGCTTCGGGCATGGGGTCGAGGCCCTGCTCCAGGGCATGGGCGCCAGCGGGAAAGACGAGCCAACGGCTGGTGTCGATGCCGGCTTGGGCGAGCAGCGTGCGGACGGCCCGCTCTTGCGCCAGCCCCAATCCACCACCTTGGATGAACACCACCTGATCTGCCATGCGAAATACCTCGTTCGGCGCCGCGGTTTGTGGGGTAAGCTCGTTGTACTTGAGAAGCGTGTCACTTGCTAATCTGAATTATCTGAAAATGGCACAGCATGCAGGAAAGTCTCATTCGAGGTTGTAGGTTGATGGGCGATGCTGTGCGCAACGAGCCGAATAGAAAATTTTCTTAAATGGTGATTGCATTTCGTCATTTCAGCCAATAAACTCGGTCCCAATTCGTCCCTGGGCTGAATGTTTATCGCAATTATGGTGTGTCATGAAGCGTCTTTGGACTGCTCTGGCCCTCGGTTCGCTCTGGTTCGGATTGGCTTCAAATCTCTCGGCTCAAACCTTCACCTGGGAAGGTCCTTTGTCGGGTGCTTCCACATGGAGCGCTGCCAACTGGTCGCCCGGCACGCCACCCGTCGGCGGCGGCACGAATGTGTCTCTCTTTTTTACTGGCGCTACGACTGGATATACCGCCAACAATAACCTCGGCAATCCGTTCGTGGTCAACAGCATCCAGTTTGGACAGTTTTTTACCACAAGCTCGAGCATTGCGAATTCAGCAAGCAACAGCTTGCAATTGGGCGGCGCTAATCCCTCGATCGGCACGCCCATCGTCGGCGGCTTCGATCCCAACACGGGAAGCACGATTACTTTTTCCATGCCCTTGAGCCTCAATCCCAGTTCTGGTTCCGTCACCTTGGGCGGCATGGGCAATGGCGTCGTGGTCTTTAATGGTGTTTTGAGCGGCACCGCCAACCTGCGCATCGCGGGCAACCCCATCGTCAATACCTCGTTCGTGCGGCTGGGAGCGGCCAACACGTTTACGGGCAACGTCACCTTGGATGGCGGGCATTTGGTGCTTAATAACGCCTCCGCCCTTGGCTCCGCCGTCACGAACAGCTTGATCGTCAACAGCGGCTGGCTCGGCTTCTCCGCCAGCATCACCGTCGCCAACAACATCAACCTCAACAACCACTTGCAGCTCATGAGTTTGACCGGGTCGCTGACCCACACCGGCATCATCAGCGGCAATCACGACGTGCGCCTGAGCGGACTGACCTCTGGCACCTCGTCGGTGTCCCTCTTTGGTGCAAACACCTACACCGGTAAAACGATCATCGACACGGCCCCCATGTTCGGCCAAGGCACCAACGCGCCGATCAACAATGGCGTGCTCATCATCATTGGCGACACCGGCTCGATCAGCAACTCATCCGAAATTATCGTCCGCAGCGGTACCTTGACGGTGAACAACATCACCAACTTCACCGGCGGCGCGGGCGGTCGCATTAACGACAACGCCAATGTGCGCCTGGGCGGCGGCATCTACAACGTGATCTCGGGCACCGGCATCAACTACAACGAAACCGTCGCCAGCTTGATCCTGGAGTCCGGGCACAATACCGTCACGGTTCAGCCCACGGCTTCCTCCACGACGAAAGCCAGCTTTGCCAATCTGGTTCGCGAAAACCGGGCCACCATTCTCTTCCGTGGGAATAACCTGGGCGGTAATTTCACTTCCAATCAAGGATCCGTTGGCTTCAATAGCTCGCCCACCGGCGACATGATCGGCGGCGGCGGCGCGGCGGGGTCGACCAATATCAGCATCCTGCCCTATGCCATCGGCCATGACACCAACACAGGCGCGGGCAACAACCTCGTCACGATCGAGGGCGGCAGCGTCCGCCCCTTGAACTCGGCCACCGAATACGTCATCAACTCCATCACCGGCGGCACCACCACCGACCACAACGTCCGCGTCTCCACGTCGATCAATCTCAATAGCCCCAATCTCACCACCCGCAATGCCCTGGTCATCACCGGCGGCACCGTGTCCAACTCCCAGGGCGGCGCCTTAAGGCTGACCAGCGGCACGATCCTGAGCACTGGCTCGATCACCATCAGTGCCAACCTCGATTTCGGCAGCCAGGAAGCAATCGTTTTCAGCACGGCTGGTTTGAACCTCACCGGGGTGATCTCGGGCACCGGCGGCTTCACCAAGGCGGGTTCCGGAGAGTTGGTGTTGACCAACGCCAACAATAACTATTCCGGCGTCACCACAATCAACGCCGGCAGGATCACGATCGGCAATGCGGCCGCGCTCGGCAATTCCACGTCGATTCAAACCGGCGGTCCGAACACCAATCTGGACAACCTGTTTCGCGCGAGCCTGGCCACCAACACCACGAACACGATCGCCCTGTCGCAAGGCATCACGGTGCATTCGGGATTGTTCGACTTGAACGTTCCCACCAACGGCACCTTGCAGCTCAATGGCCAAATCTCCGGCGCGGGCGGCCTGATGACGTCCGGCACCGGCACCGTGGTCTTGACCAATGCCAATAACAACTACACGGGCATGACCCGCGTCTTCAACGGCTTCCTGCGCTTCGGCAGCGATGCCCACCTGGGCAACGGCGGCGGCGTCGATATCGGGGCGACGACCACGACCGGTGTCGTGCTGGACGGCCATTGGACGACGAACCGCCAAGTGAACATCTCCTTCAGCTCCCTGGTCAACACCAACGGTTTTAACTGGACGCAGAATGGTCCCTTCACCGGCACCAGCACCGCCACCCTCAATAAAGGCGGTGCGGGAACCTTCACGCTCAACGCCGACAAGCAAAACAGCACCTTCGCCGGCACCCTCAACGTCAATGCCGGACGCATGAACGTCAACGGCTACCTGGCCGCCTCCAGCAACGCCTTCACCGTCGCCGCCAACGCCTTCCTAGGCGGCACGGGCGAGATCGACCGACCTGTCACGATCAGTTCGGGAGGCACGCTGGCGCCAGGAGAAAGCCCCGGCACGTTGACCGTCTCCTCGCGCATCGCCACGGCCGTCACCTTCAGTGCCAATGCGATTTTTGAATTCGACATCCATAACGCCATTGGCACGATGGGCGCCAATTGGGATTTGCTACACGTCCCCAACGCCGCCGTCAGCCTGCCGACCGCGATGACCGTTCGCCTGGTGGGTCTGGACAACTCCAACAGCCCTGGCGCGGTCCTCAACTGGGATTTCGCCAACAACTACACTTGGCAGTTCATCTCCGCCAGCAGCTTCACCGGCACCGCGTTCGGTTCCGTCGTCTTCACCATCGACACGTCGGCGTTTGCTGACAACAATCCCCTGGGCGGCGGCTCCTTTTCCATCATTCAAGTCGGCTCCACGGGGCTGGCCCTGCAGTTCAACAGCGCCGTCGTCCCTGAGCCGGGCACGCTCGCCTTGTTTGGCGGTTTGGCCGGCGCTGCGGGCGGGCTGGGCTGGTATCGCCGGCGGCAAAAGCTGCTCGCCGCCGCGGAGCCGGAATAAGCCGCTCCATCGCTCTCGCATCGCAAGCCCTCGAAGTTTCTTCGAGGGTTTGTAGTTGTATATGGATGTCGCATCGCCAGGCGGCCCGCGAAGCCATTCGCGCCGGCCAGGCGCCCAAGACGCTGGCCAAGGCATGGAGCGGACGTGATCGGTATGGCGTGTCGGGTTCGATCGCGCGTTACATCGATCAGCGCTATGGCCGGGAGAAGACGCGGGAACTGCTCAAGGTCGTCAATCAGCAGCAAGCTCTCGAAGCGCTGCACACGACCGAGGCCGCCTTGCTCGAGGATTGGGTCAACCACGTCAAAAATGTACCGCATTAGAAGTCTGCCGTCGTTCCCCTAAGGCGGCGGTCCTAACTCTTCACCCGCACCGGCTCACCAGATGTGCCCCACGCTGAGCAGCCAACCGTCCGTCGGTTTCGTTTCCGGCCAGCCATTCGTGAAATGGAGTTGGCGCTGGAAGACGTAACCCACCTCGACGAAGGAGCGAATGGGGAGCCTCCATTTGCTGATGATGGGCAGGTCCACCTTGGGCAGCACCTCGAAGCCGACGGCCACGCGCAGATCGCTGTATTCGACCCGCTCGGCATGGCCATCGTCATTTTTGTAGGACCAGCGGCCGCCGCCGTATTCACCGCGGGCATAGACGCAATAGGTCCCTTGTTCGTCGAGTTGGAAGCTGATCTTGGGTTCCGGAAACACCAGTTGAAACTGCCATCGGGGCGTGGGTTGCCAGAGCAAGCCGCCCACGGGCAGCATCTTGATGCGATTACGCTGCATATGCATCACGCCCGCGGCCAGGTGCAAATCGTTCGTCAGGGAGAAGACGCCGATCGCATGGCCGGGGATGCGGAAGGCGTCGGGAGGCGTCGTGCGGAAATCGGTGTAAAGCCCCGGCAGAAAGCGGACCTCGCTGCTCACGTCCGCCGACCATAATTGCCGCCACACCAGGTCCAGATACAGGTCATAGACGCGGGGGGGCAAATCCGGCATGACGGCCGCCCCATCGCCCGTCGGCCCGGACCACCAATGGATATTGAAGCCCACGCCGACGTCGAAAAAATAACTTTGTTCATGCGTCCAATCGGCCAGGCCAAAGAGCGTATCGAGGCGCGGCCGTTCTTCCCAGTCGATGATGTTGAAGCGGCCGTCGCCCCGGCTCAGGATCATTTGCAAGGCGTGGACATGGGAAGCCGTGGACCAGGGCGACATGATTTCACCGTCGACGTCGATGACCGCTTCCGAGGGCGGAGCAGGATCATGATGGAGGGAGATTTCCTTGGGACCCAGGCGAAAGTTCCAGGAAGCGTTAAACGTGGACGAGCGGTCCGGCTCCACCCAGAGGGGCGCCGGTCCGAGCGGCAATTGCGATAGGGGCGTCGGCGGCGGCAGCTCCTCATGGCGCGCCTCGACGGCCATCGTCGAAGGCGTTTCGGGAAGCGGCGGTAGCTCTGGAAGCTGCCACAAGCAACAGGTCAACAGGCCGAGTTGAAACAGCATCGACCACGCCCTTTCATGAACCCTTGGAAGAAGCTGGGGGAGATAAAGAAAGCGGCTCGCGCTGTCAAGTTCAAGCCGGACCATGGCGAACTTAGCATGGAATGGCTCAGATCTCAACTTGCCAGTCAACATCCAAGGCGAGGGTGATTTGATTGGCATGGGCTGGGCGATTCTGAAAAAGGCAAACCAATTGCCAAGGCGAATGAGAAGCCTGTGGTGATCAAGGAGATCACGAAGCCCAGGTCCAGTGAACCTCGAAACCAGCTTGAGTCAGCCACTGGCTCATCTCTAGGGTGCTTCGTGAATCGTGCACGGGGAACTGTTCCAGACGGTCCGCGTCGGTCTGGCCGTACCCGCCAGGTGCAGTGCAACTGCCCGCACTCATTTGGGTGATGCAGGCCATGGCCAAGCGATCGCGCAGGCTTGGGGATTCTCTGGTGGAGAGCACCAGGTTGGCTGCGGGGAAAACGAGCCGCAAGGCGCAATAAAAACGAACCAAATCGTCATCGTGGATGTGGCAAACGGGCGTGAATGGCGCGGGAGCCTCATGGATGCGCGGCAGACTGAAGGAAAGCTGCACGCGGGGAAAGCGGACTTGTAGATACGCGGCGTGAGCGACAAGCGCGCGCAAGTCGCGTTCGGGTTGAGCCAGTCCCAGAAGGATGCCCAGTCCCAAACGGTTCATGCCAGCCTCCGCGGCGCGTTCCGGCGCTTCCAGCCGCCAATCATACCAGACTTTGGTGCCTAAAGGATGATGCCGGGCATATTCGGCTTCATCATAGGTTTCTTGATACAAGGTGACGCCTTCCACGCCCGCTTGCCTGAGGTGTTGGTAGTTCAAGGTGGACTGTGCCGCGATTTCCACCGCCAGATCCAAGCCGCGAGCCTTCAGCGCGGCGGCGATTTCACAGAAATAGGCCGGCGACGTTAGCCGTGGAAAATCGCTGGCCACCAGCAGCAGATGGCGAAAGCCCATTTGCTCCAGCACATCGGCTTGGGATCTGACCTCGGCCAGGTTCAATTGCACGCGCGGCTGCTGATTCGGAAAACGAAATGCGCAGTACAGGCAATGATTGATGCAGTGATTGGACAAATAAAGCGGCGCGTAAAGTGCCATGCGCCATTGCGCAGCCTGCGTTCGGAGGGGAGGAAAATGCTTTAGGGTGGCTTGCCTGGCCTGGGCGAGCAAGTCAGGCAGCGGCAGCACCAAGAATTTGGATAGCCGCGACAGGACTTCCTGGATGCGCTCATCTGCATCAGTGGCCAAGGCCCCGCGGGGCATCCGTGGCGGACGTGCATCCTGGCGCAATCGGGCGAACGAAGCATCCACGGCTGTCACCATGCGCTTCTGGTCGTCGCTCAGGTGCGGCGAATATTTGTTAAGGACCTGATAGCGCCAACGTTCGAACTTATCCGCTAAAGGCAGCGCTCGATCAGATGGCAACGGCTGCGCTTGATACAAATGGGGCGCCGCGGCTTCCAATAACGGGATGCGCACCGCCGCATCGGCATCGGCACGCTGGACCAAGGCAATGAATTCATCCAAAGGCGGGAGGGTATGCATCACGCTGCCTTAATAGGTTTCGTTCATGCTGCGGTGTTATTATAAGAGAATGCCGACTTGGATGTAGCCGATGGCGCATCGATCCGGACACATCGTTGGGCTGGCGAGCCGGTCTTTCGCGGTATTGAAGGGCAAATTGCTCCATGATCGTCTGGGGTCCATCATGTGGAAGGAGTCATTCGATGGCCAAGCCAGCGCATGCGTCGCTTGCAATCCGGGCTCATGAACCATAAGTTTTATGGAATCTGTGTCTTTATCGAGGACCAGTTCACATGCCCACCATGACCCATCCGCCCGTGATCCGAGTGCCCGGCGCGGGCCGAACTATTGGCGTGGTCGGCGACCTCTATCGTTTCCTGGCCACGGGAGCGGAAACGGCAGGCCGCTACGCTTTTTTCGAAGCCGTGGTCCTGCCCGGAGGCGGACCGCCGCCCCATATCCACAGTCGCGAGGAAGAGGGCTTCTTGGTCGTGGAGGGGGAAGTGGTCTTCTATCTGGTCAACGAGCGGATCGTGGCTGGACCGGGCACGTATCTCAACATGCCGATTGGCAGTCAGCATCATTTCAAAAACGAATCGAACCAACCGGTCCGGATGCTGATCCTGGTGGCTCCGGCGGGACTGGAAGAGTTTTTCTTCGAAGTGGGGCAAGCCGTCCCTGAAGGAGCGGCCATGCCGCCGCCGCCCGGCCCCGCAGAGATCGAGAAGCTGCTGGCCACGGCCCCGAAGTATGGTCTCGAGATTCTGCTGCCGTAAGCATAAGCGAACGATTTCGGCACGAACAATCCTTGGAGCCTGTTGTGCATTTTTTCCTTACCACGTTCGGCAGCGCTGGGGACGTATTCCCCATGATGGGATTGGCCCTTGAATTGCGGCGGCGCGGGCACGAAGTGACCCTGGCAACCAACGAGACCTTCGCCAGCCTGGCCCAGCGTCATGATCTTTCTTTTGAGGTTTTGGGGACGCGCGAGGATTTCATCGCCTGCATCAGCCATGCGGACCTGTGGCACCCCCGCAAAGCTTTCGCACATGTTTACCGCAGCTTGCAGCCCGGATTGAAAACGCAATATGAACTTCTCGCCCGTCACGCCGCCCGCACACCGACCGTGGCCATCGCCAATTGCTTCAGCTTTGGAGCCTACCTGGCGCAGGAGAAGCTGAACATTCCCCTAGTGACCCTTCACTGTCAACCAGCCGTGCTGTGGAGCGACTTTGAACCGCCCACATTGCCGGGCCTGTTTGGGCCACGCTGGCTGAAGCGGTTTTGCTACAACGTTGGGGTGCGCTTTTTCATCGACCCGGTTGTTCTACCGTTCCTCAACCCCTGGCGGTTAGAATTGGGTCTGCCTCCCATCCGTCAAATCTCGCGCTGGTGGCATTCGCCGTTTGGCGTCCTGGGCATGTTTCCCGAATGGTTTTCTCCGCCGCAGCCCGATTGGCCGGCCAAGATCCAGCTAACCAATTTTCCTCTCTGGAACGACCAGAGCCAGGGCACGCTTTCCGCCGAGGTGGAAGCCTTCATGCAAGCGGGTGAGCCGCCGATTGTTTTCACACCAGGCTCCGCCAATGTGCATGGTCAGACTTTCTTTACGGCTGCCGTGGAAGCCTGCTGCAGAATGAAGCGCAGGGCGCTTTTTCTGACCGAGTATCCTGATCAACTGCCTCAACCGTTGCCGCAGGACATCCTGCACCTTCGCTATGTGCCCTTGGATGCGGTGCTGCCTCGAGCGGCGGCGTTTGTGCATCATGGGGGCGTGGGCTCCACTTCGCAGGCGTTGGCCGCGGGCATCCCTCAGGTCATCATGCCCCTGGCCCACGATCAGTTCGACAATGCGGCCCGCGTCACCCGGCTGGGGGTCGGGACTTCCCTGACCGTCCGCCAATTTTCCGCGGCCCGATTGGCCAGTCGACTGCATGATTTGATATCATCGCAAGCGGTCCAGTCCGCCTGCCGCCAATGCGCAGAGCGTTTGAAAGTTCGCGATGGCTTATCCCGATCCGTTGATGTCCTTGAAGAGTGGGTCGGACCGCTTTAGCTTTTCCATGGGCATGATTAGGAGCAACGCTATGGCCAAGAAGAAACAAGACGGCGTTTCCGATGAAGCGGTCCTCAAGGCGACGGGCAAGACCTGGCCCCAGTGGTTTGATCTGTTGAATAAAGCTGGAGCCAAGACCTGGTCCCATAAGGAAATCGTCGCCTATCTGAAAGAGCATGCCAAACTCTCCGCCTGGTGGGAGCAAACGGTAACCGTGGCCTATGAAAAAGCTCATAACAAGCGTGTGCTCGGCCAAACCAACGATGCTGGTTTTCAGCTTGGCATTCAAAAAACGCTGCCCATCGATCGCGCATCCGCCTGGAAGCTGCTCTGCTCCACGAAGGGGGTGGCGCTTTGGCTGGGCAAGATCAAAGCCATGAAATGGGAAGAAGGCTTTACCTATGCCACGGCGGCAGAAACCCACGGCGAACTGCGCGTGATCAAGCCTCAGGAACGGCTGCGCCTCACCTGGCAGCCCAAGGAGATGAAGAAGCCTGCCACGCTGCAGGTGACCCTGACCCCCAGCGGCCCGGACAAAACCGCCCTGCGCTTTCATCTGGAAAAGCTGCCTTCCGCCGACTGGCGGACCCAGATGAAGAAACATTGGGACGGCGTCTTGCAGGACCTATTAGCGCTGACCCCGAACGGATGATCCACCGACTTGCTTTTAGATCGTTAGCAGAGGGAAGGCACGCTCGCTGTAAGCCTTGATTATAAGTGGAGACATTTGTGAACGGTCCCGATCCGCTCGATCCGCACCCGATGCCTGGCTTTCCCCAGGTGGGCTTCCTTAAACCGCTGATCACAAGCCCCAACATTCTGGTGGGAGACTATACTTATTACGACAATCCCGAGGGACCGGAGCATTTCGAGAGCCGCAACGTGCTCTACCATTTTCCCTTTGTGGGCGACAAGCTGATCCTTGGCAAATTCTGTGCTCTGGCGCGCGGCGTTCGCTTCATCATGAACGGCGCGAACCATGCCCTGAATGGTTTTTCGACGTATCCCTTCTACATCTTCGGCCAAGGCTGGGAAACCGCGATGCCATCGCCCGAAGCTTTCCCCTATAAGGGCGACACGGTCGTGGGCCACGACGTATGGATCGGCTATGACGCGTTGATCATGCCGGGGGTGCGCATCGGCGATGGGGCGATCGTGGCGGCTCGCGCCGTCGTCACCACCGACGTGCCCGCCTATGCCGTCGTTGGCGGCAACCCCGCCCGGATCATCAAGCGGCGCTACGCCGAAGCGGAAGTGTCGGAGTTGCAGCGCATCGCCTGGTGGGATTGGCCTCTTGAGAAAGTGACCCGTCATCTCGGAGCCATCACGAAGGGGGATTGGCCTGCTCTGCGTGCAGCCACTTGACTTGAATCGTTCCGCTTGACTGAGCCATTCGATGCCATCCATCCCAACGCACGAAGGACGCGGCGCGCGCAGCACTTTTGCCCCTTGACTGCAATTATTACACGATATAGTGTAATAGTGGTTTGTAAAAGGAGGTCGATCGTGATGACCGCGAAAGCCAAGCCTTCTCGCTCCGCCGCGGGCTGCTGCGCCGTCCCCGCGCTCAAGGAGCGCCCCTTGCTCAATCCCATCCAGGCGGGCGGGCTGGCCGGCGTCTTCAAGGTGCTCGCCAACGACACCCGGCTCCGGCTTCTCCATGCCTTGGCCCGCGCCGATGAGCTGTGCGTCACTGATCTGGCCCGGACCATCGGCATGAAGCCGCAGGCCGTTTCCAATCAACTGCAAAGGCTCATCGATCTGGGCATCCTGAGCCATCGCCGCGCTGGCAACAACATCCACTATCGCCTCGAGGATCGCTGCGTGCAGTATCTCCTCGATCTGGGGTTGTGTTTGATGGAAGAAGTCAGCCATCGACAGCGGCAGCGTTCTCCTCTTCACCGTGGCGGGCGGCCGTCGGCGTCCTCGGAGGTGATCTCGCGTTCGCCGCGCAAGGGGAACGAGACATGAAGACGATTCTCTTCGTCTGCGTCGAAAACGCCAACCGCAGCCAGATGGCCGAGGCTTTCGCCCGCATCCACGGGGCCGGGAAGGTCGAGGCCTATAGCGCCGGCTCCCGTCCCTCCGGGCAAGTGAACCCGAAGGCGGTCGAAGCCATGAAGGAGTTCGGCTACGACCTCGCGGCGCATCAGTCCAAGCCGCTGGACGCCTTCAACGGCCAGGAAGTCGACGTCGCCGTGACCATGGGTTGCGGCGATGCTTGTCCGCTCGTGCGGGCCAAGCGCCGCGAGGATTGGGCCATTCCCGATCCCAAGCATCTGCCCCCCGATGCCTTCCGCCAGGTCCGCGACCTGATCGAAACCAAAGTGAAGGACTTATTGCAATCCCTGACCATGGAGTGAATCATGAGCTCATCGATCCAGCAAGCCGTGCAAACGAAATATGGGACCGTGGCCGAGAGCAGCCTGTCGAGCCGCCACGCCGGCGTGCGAGCTGTGGCGGAAGCCTTCGGTTACACCCCCGAGGAACTGGCCTCCATCCCCGCCGAGGCGAACATGGGGTTGTCGTGCGGCAATCCTATCGCGACGGCCCGTCTCCGGCCCGGCGAAGTCGTGGTCGACCTCGGCTGCGGCGGCGGGCTGGATGTCTTTCTCGCGGCGGCCAAGGTCGGCCCGACGGGCCTGGCCATCGGCATCGACATGACCCCGGAGATGCTCGAACGGGCGCGCCGCAACGCCGCCAAGGGCGTCAATGGGCAACCCATCACCAACGTGGCTTTTTATGAAGCCACCATCGACCACATGCCTTTGCCCGATGCGTCAGCGGACGTGGTCATCAGCAACTGCGTGATCAATTTGGCGCCCGACAAGCCGGCGGTTTTTCGCGAAATCGCCCGGGTGTTGAAGCCCGGAGGCCGGCTGGCCGTCAGCGACATCGCCCTCAAGCAACCGCTGCCGCCGGAGGTGGGGAATGATTTGATGGCCTACGTCGGCTGCATCGCCGGGGCGATCCTGATCGAGGATTACAAGCAGCAACTGCGCGGCGCCGGGTTTGCCGCCGTGGAAGTGATCGATACGGGGGCGGATTTGAACGCCTATACCAAGGTGGAAAATCAGTCCGGTTGTTGTTCACCTGGCATGGCCCAGGAACAGGAAGCGGCGCCGAGTGGCTGCTGCGAACCGGCAGCCGCGGCGCCGTCGAACATCAGCCTGTGCTGCGGAACGAGCACGTCGACGACGGATCCGTTCCACGCCCGGCTGGCCGACCTGTTGACGCGGTACAACGTCAACGACTATGCCGCCAGCGTGAAAGTCCTGGCCGTGAAGCCGTGAAGCAACGCTCAGCGGTCAGTCGCTAACGAGTGGACCTTCACCTTGGCCAGGTAGATGTTCGTCTTGCCTTCGTGGGTGGAGTAATAGCTGACCCAGAGCAGGCCGTCGTGCCAAACGAGGCCGGCGTAGCTCGTGTCGCCCCCCGAGGGCAGGGCCAGGGCTTCGGTCAATCGGCCCGCCTGGGGATCGATCCAGCACAGCGACGTGCGGACCTTCTGGTCATAAAGCCGAACGGCGGCGAGGAGTCGCCCGTCGGGCAGTTGGATCATGGCCGGTCCGCCGATGGTCGCGCCCAGGTCTTTCCACTCCCATTGCGTGTAGGGAGCTTGGGCGATGCCCAGAAGGCCGCTGCGCGGTCGGCCATCCCGCCGGAGCAGGCAGTAGGCGGTGTCGCCGGCGAAGACCAGGCTCGATTCATTCGGATAGCCCGCATCATGCAGCCGCGGCACCAGCACGTCGAAACGCTTGCCATCCTGGCTGGTGTAGAGACGCACCGATTGATCCTGGCGGCAGCCATACCCCAGTCCATAAGCCTGGCCTTTATGCCAGGTGACGCGCCAAAGCCAAAAGTCAGGCTCGCCGATCGGATGCCGGTCGCTCCAGGTGCGGCCGTCCTTGGAAAACCAGGCCAGGGATTGATGCGTGTGCTTGGACTTGTCGTGCAGCGCTTCAGCGCCCGAGAGCATTAATTCGCCCGCGGGGGTGACGCTGATCTTGGCGTCGCGGAGATCGGAGCGGGGCGAGGTGAAGAGGGCGGCGGACTCCCAGGTTTGGCCATCGCGGGACGTGATGACGCGCAAGGCTCCATCGTAGGAGACGTGGGCCTGGCCTTCGCGAAACACGCAATACCAGCGCTCTTGAAAACGGACGAGGTCGGTAAAGGCGTTGTGCGGGGCTTGATCCCAGATTTTACGGACTTCGACCAGTTCCAGCCCGCTTGAAGCAACCCGATCCGCGGCGGAGAAGGCGGCCAGGGTGCCGGCGCTGAACGTCGTGAGGAGCGCGATCATTTTCCAGCGTGAATTGATTAACATGCGGGGCTCCTTTTAAGCCGAATGGGCGGGGCTTCGATTTTGGCAGGAACGACTATCTTAATCCCATCCACGAGCCGCGGACAAGCAGATAAGTTCGTCCTTGCGGTGCAAGCTCGGGCCTCGATTCCTCCCTGGCGTCTGGACGCAGGCCAGGAGGCAAGGTACATTGGTGGGGAATTTCCTTTCTCTTGCGGCCAAGGCCATGACGCTTTCCATGGATTCATCACGACGTCGTAGCCGATCACTCGATCGGGCCTCTGGCATTCGCAACGTTCCCTTCAAAAATGAGTTTGGGTGAATGGCCCTCATGGCGTGACGGCGTGCCCGGTCATGGACAGTCGCCATGGGCGTTTGCATCTCATCATCCACGATGGATCGACTCCAAATCTCAGCCGCTTGCTTTGGAGATTCAGGCGGCGTGCCACGCGGAATTGCTCCAGTTGATTCCAATCCGTTTCATCGAAAAACAAGGGACCGATCATGTTTTCGCAATCGTTTGCCTGGCGCTGCGCCTTATTCGCAGGGGTTGGCTTGGGATGGTTGACAAGCTGCCTGCAGGGCCAAGATCGTGCTTCCCAGGTCAAGAGCCGCAGCTTTTATTTCACGTATGCCGGCACCATCAAAGGCATGCCGCCGGGGCAAAAAGCGCGGGTGTGGCTGCCCGTGCCGCCGACGAACGAAGATCAAATGGTGAAGCTCGCGGACCAGCAGTTGCCCAGCAAGGAACGATTGGGCCAGGAAGCCAAATATGGCAACCAGATTCTTTATTTCGAAGCCCCCGCCGATGCCGAAGGGCAGGTGCGCTTTTCTGTTCGCTATCATGTCGTTCGGTTTGAAGTCAAAGCCGATCAATCGACCAAAGGCAAAGCGCTGGATGATCTGGATGTGTTTCTGAAAGCGGACGCCAAGGTGCCAATCGGCGGCAAACCGTTAACCTTGCTGGATGGCAAAGCCTTGCCCGGCGACCAGATGGACCTGGCGCGCTTGTTTTACGACGTGGTCAATCAGCACATGCGCTACAGCAAAGAGGGCACCGGCTGGGGACAGGGGGATGCCGAGTGGGCTTGCGACAGCCGCTTCGGCAATTGCTCCGACTTTCACAGCCTGTTCATTTCACTGTCGCGCTCCTTCAAGATTCCCGCCAAGTTTGAAATGGGCTTTCCCCTGCCGGAAAAGCGCGGCGAAGGCGACATCCCCGGTTATCATTGCTGGGCCAAGTTCAAACCTCAGGGCCGCGGCTGGATTCCGGTGGATATCTCCGAAGCCAACAAGGATCCCAAGATGAAGGAATATTACTTTGGCAATTTGACCGAAGACCGCGTGGCCTTTACCGTGGGGCGGGACTTGACCTTGAACCCACCGCAATCGGGACCGGCCCTCAACTTTTTCATTTATCCTTATGTCGAGGTCGAAGGCCAACCCTGGCCTGGCGATAAAATCGACAAGCGGTTCAGCTTTGCCGATGCGCCGCCATCGAAGTGAACGGTTCGAGCCGTGCCGATGCAGCGGTCAACCGCCCATGCGGTGTTGCCGTTCCAGTTCGACCAGGCGGGCGACCAGATCGGAATGGGCATGGATGCGGAAGATGTAGCGGGGGACCTGTTGAGTCGTTGTCCGGGCCATGAAGGGTTCGCCCCAAAAACTTAAGAGGGCCTCCGTTTGGCCGTCTTGCTGGACGTCGGCCAGGATGAAGGAAACCGTTTCCGGCAACGCCGTCCAGCGCGGCTCCCGCACTTTCGCATGACCGCTTGAAGCCTGAATCTTCGGCTGCATGTGCTGTTCCCACAGCGTCCTTTCTGCGGTGTTGGCGATGAATTGAATGGACGTCACCTGGGGATTCTCCAAGGCGGGTTTCAGCATCAAGTCGAACACTTCCTGGGATTTGAACATCAGGAAGCACACGTTGAACCAGACCATCTCGCCGCGGGCCAGTTCCGAAAAGCGGCGGCTTTCAGCGCGCAGTTGCCGCGGACCGATGAGAACGGCCTCGGCCGGGTGAAGCGAGCCATGCACTTCATCGACGGTGTTTTTCAGCCGCTCGACGAGGCAGCCGACGTGCTCGTCGTGGCTTTCGCGCCGCAAATCGCGGAAGAGCAGCAGGGCCAAGAGCACGAGGATGATCGTGAAGATCACGTTGACCTCCACGATATGGAGCAAGTGCATGACGATGGCCAGGACAGCGGCGGCAATGCCCGCGATGATGTCCCAATCGAGTCGCAGCATCCCCTTCATGGCATCTCCCCCCGTTCGTGACGCTTATAACCATTTCATATGACGTTGCCGGAGCAACTGCGAGACCGCCCTTGAAGCAGCTTTGTGGTTTCGACGGTTTCCATTTTGCTCTACAATGCTTTTCATGAACGAACCTTCGATTCCCTCCTTGGCATAAAGCGATACCACCATGGTCCAAATCGGCATCGCCGGCGTCGGCTTCATGGGCATGATTCATTACCTGGCCGCAGGTCGGCTGGAGGCTGGCGCGGCGCGGGTGCGGGCCTCTTGACGGAAGGCGTCCGGGATGTTACAAAACATGGGTAAATAAATGTTTATTCCGATGTTTTGTAACAAATGGCGAAATCGAAGACCGAACAAGTGCTGGCTCTCGCGCGGCGGCGCGGCATCCTTCGCCCGCGTGATCTGGCGGCACATGGCCTTGCGCGTGAGCACCTCGTCCGCCTTCATCGACGCGGATGGCTGGAACGCCCCGCACGAGGCATCTACGTCCCGGCCGACGTCGAGCCAAGTGAACACCAAGGACTGATGGAAGCCTGCAAGCGCGTGCCGAACGGGGTTATCTGCCTGTTGTCGGCGCTGCGCTTCCACGGTCTCACTTCCCAAGCTCCTTTTGAAGTTTGGCTGGCCATCGGCCATAAAGCCTGGCGACCGAAACTGGCCTATCCACCGCTTCACATTGTCCGCTTTTCCGACGCTGCACTGCAGGCGGGCGTGGAGAAACAAGTGGTGCGGGGCGTAACCATTCGCGTGACGAACCCCGCTCGGACGATTGTCGATTGTTTCAAGTATCGCCACAAAATCGGTCTTGACGTGGCCATCGAGGCTTTGCGCGACGGTTGGCGACGAAAGAAAGTGACGATGGATGAACTGTTCCGGACCGCTCAGTCGCGGCGCATGGCCAAAGTGATGCGGCCTTATTTGGAGTCCCTGTCGTGAGCAAGGATCAGCCCCGAAACCTCGAGGCTTCGGTGCGCCACCGATTGATGGCGATGGCTCGCATGCGGGGTGAAGACTTTCAACGCATCCTCATTCTTTATGGCATCGAAAGACTCCTTTACCGGCTCAGTCAGTCGCCGCACCGGAATCAATTTGTCCTCAAGGGTGCATTACTCTTCCCAATATGGACCCAACAACAGCATCGCCCGACGCGCGACCTCGACTTGTTAGGGAGTGGAAGCCCTTCCATCGAGCATCTCGTCAAAGTGTTCCAGTCGATTTGCACCGTTGACGTGGAGAAGGATGGATTGACTTTCGATCCCGAAACGGTGCGTGGCGAGTCCATTCAGGAGAATCAAGATTACGAAGGGGTCCGCCTTCGATTTGAGGCTCGACTCGGTCAAGCTCGAATCGACATCCAGATCGACGTCGGCTTTGGGGACGTCGTTCAACCGCCGCCAAACGAACTTCATTACCCGGTGATGCTGGCATTTCCCGCGCCAGTTCTTCGGGTCTATTCGCGGGAGTCGGTCATTGCTGAAAAATTTCAAGCGATGGTCGCGCTTGGCATCGCCAACAGTCGAATGAAGGACTTTTTCGACGTCTGGCTCTTGTCTCGATCGTTTGCGTTTGATGGCGCGACACTCGCCTCGGCGATCCAGGCAACCTTTCAGAGACGCCTTACGCCCTTATCGGCCACGCCGCCTCTCGCGTTGACCCCGGAGTTCGGTACCGACGCCGCCAAGAAGAAGCAGTGGCATGCCTTCGTGAGCAAGGACAAGCTGGATGTGGGTGGATCATCGTTGGACCAGGTCTGCACGTTTCTAAAGGGTTTTCTCATGCCTCCGACGCAAGCGCTCTGCGCCGGCATCGAGTTTCAAGGAAAATGGGCGCCGCTTGGACCTTGGACAGAGCTTGTTTCTCGGTCATGACGCGAGATGTTGTATACTCAATGGTCGAATGATTCGCCAACGCCGTCAATCAGTGGGCAATGAAAGTCCAACGGCCATCTTGATGAATGATTCATGCCATCGAACAGCAAAGGAATAAAGGACATGGTCCAAATTGGCATCGCCGGCGTCGGCTTCATGGGCATGATTCATTACCTGGCCGCGGGTCGGCTGGAGGCCGGCGCGGCGCGGGTGCGGGCCGTTTGCAGCCGCGATCCCAAGAAACGGGCGGGCGATTGGACCGGCATCCGCGGCAACTTCGGCCCGCCTGGCGAAGTGATGGATTTGACCGGCGTCCGCGCCTATGCCGCGCTCGAGGAGTTGTTGGCGGACCCGGAGATCGATCTGATTGACGTCTGTCTGCCCACGGATCAGCATTTCACGGCGGCTCGACAAGCCCTGCGCGCGGGCAAGCACGTGCTCGTGGAAAAACCGCTGACCTTGGCCGTGGACGAAGCGGCAACGCTGGTCGAGGAAGCGGACCGCGCGGGCCGGCTCCTCATGGTCGCCCACGTCTTGCCGTTCTTTCCGGAGTTTCGCTTCGCCCATGAGTACATGCGTTCGGAGGCGGGCGGGCGGGTGTTGGCGGCTCATTTTGACCGCGTCATCAGCCAGCCCGATTGGTCCAGCGCCATCGCGGACCCCGGCAAGACCGGCGGACCCGTCGTCGATCTGCACATCCACGACACCCACTTTTTTAATCTGCTCTGGGGTTTGCCCGCCGCGGTGACCAGCCGGGGCGTCGTGGATCGCTTCGGCCACGTGCAGCACGCCGCCACGCAATACCATTACCCTGCCGATCGCGGACCGGGCTGCGTCACCTGCGTCAGCGGGGCCATCTGCATGAAGGGGCGGCCCTTCATCCACGGCTTCGAAATTTTCATGGAGCGGGCCACGCTGCTGTTTCATGCGGGCATCCAGCCCTTGACCCTGCTCAATGACGACGGCGAGGTCCAGCCGCTGCAATTGCCTGGGAGCGGCGATCCCGTGGACGCTTTCGCCGACGAGTTGCTGACCGCCGTCATGGGCGTGCTCAATCAAGCGCCCCCCGATCTGCTTCGCGCCGATCTGGCCCGGGACGCCCTGATCCTGTGCCGCAAGGAGGAAGAATCGATTCGAGCGGGCCGCACGGTGGCGCTTTAGGTCAACGATGATCGGTTACTGCCACCGGCGCAGCTTGTCCTCCCAATCCGCGGCGGGCAGGAAGACAAAGCGGCGCCCCTTGCGGTTGCTCGCGAGCAGCCCCATCGCCTCCAATTCCAACAGATCCTTGCGGGCCGTCGCCAGGACGGTGTCGAATTCCTCGGCATGGGATTCATAGGTGAACCGCGCGGCCGGCTCCCTCCCGGCGCGCATTACGACGGCTTGCTGGCGCGGGTTGAGCTGCAGGAGCAAGGCGCGCGGCAAGTTCAGTTGCTGCTCCTGGCGCTGCTCCTCGATGATGTAGCGGTAAAACTGCCGCACGCTATCCTCGATGACCTTGAGGTGAAAGTGAATGAAATAGGTCAGGTCGTTTTCATCCTGCTCGACGTCGAGAAAGGCGCGGTAGTACTGGCGTTGTTTTTGCTTGATGATCGAGGAAATCGAAAGATACTCCGCCAGATCGTACCCTTGCCGCAGCATCGACCAGTAAAACAAGGCCCGCGCGCAGCGGCCGTTGCCATCGTAAAAAGGATGCTCGTAAGCCAGGGCGAAATGCAACAGGATGGCGCGAATCACGGGATGGATGAAGGCGTCCGCGGTTAAGGCGTCCTCCGCCGCATTGGCAAACAGGCAGAGCGTTTCCAGCCGACCGGGCAGCTCCTGAGCCGGCGGCGGGGTGTAGGCCGCTTCCTGCTCCTCTTCGTCGTAAACCGTGATGTTCTCCCCCGGACGGCGAAAACGGCCCGCGGCGTCGGGGCGATCGAGTGTCTTCTCCGTGAGGCGGCCCTGAATCTCGCGGAGCCGATCGAGGGTGAGCGGCTCCTGGCGGCGCTCCTTCAGCCAGCGGATCGTGCGATAGTTGTTGAGGACCATCTGCTCATGTGGATCGCGAGGGGGGCGCTGGTGCCGCAGCATCTGCTGGGCTTCGACGCGCGTGACGACGGCGCCTTCGATCAGGCTCGACGTGACGGCTTCTTCTTGCATGGAATGGACGATCCAGCGCGCCAAATCGGTTTCCTGAAGCGGTTTGGCCGAGGGCAGCTTCCCGCCGATCTGCAGGTCCAGCCAATGGAGCACCCGCTGGGCCGAGGCGGGTAAGTGAAAGGTAAACGCTTTGCCTTTCTGATCGAGGAAGGGCGTGGCTTGCCGTTCCCGGGAACGCGACTCCTTGATGCAAAACCACAACAGTTCGGGCTCGACGTGCAACGAGGCGGCCCGGTGGCGGCAATCATCCCAGTTGAAGCATTCGGCATTCGCCCGGTCGACGAACTGCCGCACGTCCGGCCGCTGCCAGGCCGACAAAAACGCGGCCCGATGTTCATCCTGAACGATGAACTTTTTGGCCAGACGCCGCCACGGAGGAGGCAAGGAGGGTTTCTTCATCGGTTCGTCCGGTATCTTTTATTTTGCTTCAAAGTAAAAGTTAGTAGCTTTATTCTACCCTGGCGTGGGCACATTGTCGATAAATTTTAGTTTGATTTAAAATAAAAGTTACTGGTGCGCTGGCCGATGACGCCATGCCATCGCGACCAAACGGTGCTGCCGCTCGCGCCAGACCGGTGCGCGAGCGCGATCGCGATCGATCGGTTCGGTGACTCGCTGGCCGGTGCCTTTAGGAGCTCGTTTTGGGAGGGGTCATGAGGTAGTTGGAATAAATCCAGCCGGCTCCCAAGGCGCCGAGGATGGGGCCGGTGATGTAGACCGGGAAGTCGCCGAGCTTGGAAAAGTCGGCCTTGACGCCGGCTTCCCAGAAGGCGACGCCGAAATAGCGGGCCGGGTTGAGGGCCGCCCCGGTCAGCGAACCGGCGACCAGATAGGCCGCGGCGGCGGCCAGACCCACGCCGAAGCCCGCCACCTTATGACCGCGCGGGTCCACCACCGTGGCGAAGAAAATAAAGACCATGACGAAGGTGAAGACCATTTCGATGACCGTGGCCATCAGGAAGCGATTGAAGCCGCCGATGCCGATTTTGTCGCTCAGGTGGGGCGTTCCCAGCCCCGCGGCCATGACGTCGGCGGAACTGGCGAACATCAAGGTGAGGAACATGCCCGCGATCAGGGCGCCGAGCAGTTGCGCGACGACGTAGTAGATCATCTGCGGGGTGTCGATCTTGCCGAGGACCCATTGGGTGATCGTGATGGCGGGATTGAGGTGGCCGCCCGAAGCGTTGACGGTCGCCGTGACGGCCAAGGACAGGATCAGGCCGTAGGCCAGGGCCACGCCGATGATGCCGAGCGTGCCCGGCATCAGGGCGTCCGAACAGATGGCGCCCGCCACGATGAAGCACAGAAAAAAAGTGCCGATCATTTCCGCCAGACAGGGGCGCAAAAAGCGATCCATGATGTGTCACACTCCTCAACGTGGAAAACCGGCACGGCCAACCATGGCTGAACCGAGGCTGGGTTGTCGGCATATCTAACGGATTGACATGGGGTTTGGCAAGGCGAACCGGGGAAATGGCGGGTCGAAGCGGCTCGGTCGGCGGCAGCGCGGACAAGCGCTTGGCAGCGCGGGGATGGTTCAAGCCCGAGGCTCTAAACGATGACGTGCTGCCGATACAGCTCAAAGGCGGCTTGCCAGGCGGCGGATTCATTCTCGAAGGGCACCTCCGTCTGGACGACGGTCGATTTGCCCGCGTCGGTGACGCGGTCGATGGCGACGCGATGGCCCGGCCCCTTGGCCACGGGCAGCACGCCGATCTCGCACGTCGGCAAGATCGGGCCGATGAGGCGCAGGGTATGATCATCCACGGTTTCAGAGGTGATCTGACGCTGGAGCATCCAGAACGGCAGTTTGCGTTCGGCGAGCATGCTTCCTCCATGGAATAACGCCAACGGCCGGGCGCGGATCATGCATCGCGCCGGTCGCGGCCGATCCATCTCTATTATAGCAAGTTAGTCCACTCTGAGTTGCCGAACCACCAGATGCAGCCGCCGGAAGGATTCGGTGGCTTTGGTCACGTCTTTATCCAGGCCGGCCTCGTTCAATTGCAGGGCGGCTTGGGTCAGCTCCTTGGTGAGATCGGCCAATTGTTCTTGCTTGATCGTCGGCACGTTGTCGGGCTTCAAGGCGCTCAGCCGATGGGCGGTTTCTTGCAAGGCGACGGCGGCCTGTTTGACCTCGTCCCAGCGATCCTGATAGAAGAATTCATGCGCGGCCGCCACCTGGGCCTTGCCCCGAGCGACCAATTCACTGTAGGCCATGGGCGGACTATCCGGCGGAAGGGGCTGAATCGCCGCCTTTTCCGGACTCTGGCACCCCGCCACGCAAAGCATCCCCACCAGCCAACACGCCGAACGGAACATCGCAGCCTCCCGGGATGAACCCTAGGCCGAAGATGCGCTTCCCCTGGCGGCGGTCAAGCGGCGAATGGTGGATGGCGGCTTGGGGTTACCTGGGATAATAAAGAATCCTGGGTTCGCCCGCACCGGAACGAGGAGCGAACTCATCGTCCGGATAAGCAAACATCGAACGCACCCGCGATCGCTGTTCCTGCGTCGTGAGGAAGGGATCGTCGGCTCGATCGGCTCGGCGGGGTTCAAGGGGCGACACGGTGCTCGTGCAACCGGTGATGATGAGAAGCCCCAGAATCAGCAGTTGACGCATGAGGAACATCCTTGTGTGGCGGTTCGGGTCAGCCGCCGCCCCGAGGCGCGCGGCCCTGCTCCCGGACCTGATGCAGACAGAACCATCCGCTGAACCATGCCCTATTTTCCCAAACCATGCGGGAGAAAGTCCAGGAAGAAGTGGAAATTATGCTCGTGAACGATCCATGAAAGCCGCATCCCAAGCAAAGTCCGCACATCCCGCCAAGTCAGCGGACTTCAGCAAGCCTGCTTTTGTAGAGTAGCCGAGGGAACCTGCAAGGGCATGACAATGTCCAGGCTAACCATGACAGGCGCACGTCAGAGCAGAAACGGACGACTCATGATCCTCGAAACGAAACGTCTGCGATTGATCCCGATGGCCCCCTGGCACTGGCTTGCCCTCATGGAGAGTGAGGACCGATTCGCCAGTTCGTTTGGCTGCTCGCCGGCCGCGGGTCTGCGCGGCTTCGCCGTCTCGGAGGACGTGTCACCCGCCTGGGTCGAACAATTGCGTTCCGCCCAGACGGTCGATCCCTGGGTTCATGGTTATGCCGTGGTTCATCGAACGAATGGCGTCGTGGTCGGCACGGCCGGCTTCAAAGGCCCTCCAGGCGATGACGGGATGGTCGAAGTCGCCTATGGCATCGTCCCCAGCCATGAAGGTCAAGGGCTGGCCACCGAAGCTGCTCAGGCACTCATCGTCTTCGCGCGGGGACATGAGCAAGTTCAGCGGATCCAAGCGCACACGGCTCCCGAAGCCAATGCCTCCACCAAGGTGTTGACCAAATGCGGCTTTCACTTCATCGGCCTCGTCGAGGACCCCGTGGATGGTCTCATCTGGCGCTGGGAATGGTCGGAACCGACTTCCTGACCGGAGGAATCAGCAGATTTTTTGAACTTTAACTTGGAGTGGAACGGAGGATGGATTAGAGTGAAGGTCACGGCCAAAGGGGCCGAGGATGGAGAAGGTGCGTCCAGACGCGAGTCGAACATGGCCAAGCCCCATTCACCACGATTTCTCGCCCTGGTGCACGATGCCATGCAGCGTGTGCGGGAGATCGATGCGGCCGAGGTCAAGCGGCTGATGGACGGGAACGGTCCCCTGCATCTCATCGATGTCCGCGAGGAGAGCGAATTCGCGTCGGGGCACCTGCCTCGGGCCATTCCCCTGGGCAAGGGAATTTTGGAGCGCGACGTCGAAGAAAGATTTCCCGACCCCAACACGCCGTTGATTTTGTATTGCGGAGGCGGATATCGTTCGGCCCTGGCCGCTGACAATTTGCAGAAAATGGGATATGGCAACGTTCTCTCCATGAAGGGCGGCTACCGGGGCTGGCGCGAAGCGGGCTATCCGACGCAAACGGAATAATCGCAGCGGGGTTGACCGACAACTCTGCCTTGGGCTCGAAGACTTGATCTTGCGGTGAAAGTGGGCATGAAACAGGCTTTTACATTGTTATGCTTGGGAGAAAGTGGCACCGACCTGGCCAAACTGTCAGAAGAGCTAAGGCTAGGCAGCTTAATCCCCGCATTGAAGTCGATCTCCCGGCTGGACCACCTTTCCTCGGCATTGGCAAGCCCGGAAGTCAAGGGGGTGCTGTGCTTCGAGCCAAACCCCATCGCCTCGGCTGCGCTCCTGCTGCAGCACGTTCGCCACGCCAAGCAGAACGTGCCGGTCTTTCTGTTGATGGAACGATACACCGAAGCCAAAGCAGCCGAGATGCTCAAACTCGGCTTTACCGACGTCTTCCCTCGTGAAGCGCCGATTCGCCTGGCAGCGCGCTGGCTGCGCGCGACCCAACCTGAATGGTCGGCCCCCAGTTCGGCGCTGTCCAGCCTGGCGGGAGAGGGAGAGAAAGTCTCGACGCTGGGCGAATCGAAACTGCAGCGCGCCCACGCGGCCCTGTTGCACCTGGCCCGGACGCGGAGCTTCTTCGGCGACAACCTGATCGAAGATTTTTTCCAAATCACCGAATTGGCCGCGCGCTCCCTGGACGTCGCCCGGGCCAGCGTGTGGCTCTTCAACGACGACCGCAGCAAGATTCGCTGCATCGACGTCTATGAACCCGCCTACGACCGGCATGGCGACAGCGAGGAATTGCTCTACAAGGACCACCCGGCCTATTTCTTGGCTCTGGAAAAGCAGCGCCTGGTCGTCGCGCATGACGCCATGTGCGACCCGCTGACGTTTGACTTCGCCAACGATTATTTGCAACGGCATCAGATCACGTCGATGCTCGACGCCGCGGTGCACAAGCGGGGGCAATGGGTGGGCGTGTTCTGCCTGGAGCACGTCGGCACGCCCCGCGTCTGGACGACCGAGGAGGAAGTGCTGGCCTGCTGTTTCGCCGACCTGGTGTCGCTGGCCCTGGAAGCCAGCGAACGGCTCATGGTGGAGCAGCATCTTCACGAACAGGAGCTGCGCTACAACGACATCTACCGCAACACCAGCGACATCATCGTCACCGTGGAGGTGAAGGCCAACGGCACCTTTGTCTGCCTGGACCTCAATCCCGCGGGGGAACGTCTCACCGGCTTCACCTCCGAACAGCTCATTGGCAAGTCGGCCGCCGAAGTCATTCCCTTCGAGGAAGCCTCTTACGTCGAGGACAAGTATCAGGAAGCCGTGCAGACCGGCATGCCGGTGACGTTCGAGCTGGAATGCACGCTGCCCGCGGGGAAGTTGAACTTCAACGTGCTGATCGTGCCGGTGCGGGATTGGCAGGGCCGCATCCATCGTCTGGCCTTGATCGCCCGGGACATCTCCGCCAAGAAGAAGGCGGAAGAGGAACAGCGGCGCCTGCAAACCCAGCTTTTTCAAGCGCAGAAGCTCCAAGCCCTGGGCACCCTGGCCGGCGGCCTGGCCCACGACTTCAACAACATCCTCACCGGCATCCTGGGCCACGCTGAATTGCTCAAGCTGGACGCCGAGCTTTCGCCGCAACAGCAGGCCAGCCTCGACGTCATCCACCAGGCCACGCTGCGCGCCCAGGACCTGGTCCAGCGCATCATGACCTTTAGCTGCAAGCAGCCGCCGAATCGCAAGGCCCTCGATCTGGGGAAGCTTATACCCGAAGTATTGCGGCTCATGCGGCCCAGCATCCCGGTCACGGTCGCCATCGAAACTCGCATCGATCCGCGCGTGCCCACTTTGCAGGCCGATGCGGGGCAAATGCAGCAGGTGCTCGTCAACCTGTGCACCAACGCCGTGCAGGCCATGGGCGAGAACGGCGGCCAACTCCGCATCCATCTCGACCGTTTTGAGGTCCGCGAACCCTTGAGCGGGCAACTGGAATCGCTGCGGGAAGGCAGCTATGCCCGGCTCACCATCAGCGACACCGGCCCCGGCATGGACGTGAGCACGCTGAACCGGGTGTTCGAACCCTTCTTCACGACCAAGCCGCCCGGCGTCGGGTCGGGATTGGGATTGGCCGTGGTGCATGGCATCGTGCAAAACCACGATGGCGCTATCGCCGTCCACAGCCAGCCGGGCAACGGCGCCTCCTTTGAGGTCTATTTGCCCATTTCTCCGACCTTTCAGCCCGTCGAGGAGATTCCCCAAACGTCGGTGCCGCGCGGCAACGGCGAGGAAATTCTCTTTGTCGACGACGAGCCGATGGTCGTCAATCTGGCCGTCAACATGCTCGACCGCCTGGGCTACAAGCCTCGGCCCTTCACCAACCCGCTCCAGGCTCTGGCCGTCTTCCGCGCCGCGCCGCAGCGCTTCGGCGGCATGGTGACCGATCTCATCATGCCGCAGCTTTCGGGGACTGATCTGGCCCGCCAGGTGCGCCTGGTGCGCGGCGATTTGCCCATCATCCTCACCAGCGGCTTCAGCGGCGCCATCGATTCCAGCAGCGCCCACGATCTCGGCTTCGAGTCCATCCTGGGCAAGCCCTTCACGCTCAAGACCCTGGCGGATGCCCTGTACCGCGCCATCGTAAAATCCTCCAAGCACGACCTCAACCTGGGACCCCAGGTGCCCGCCAAGTAACCTTTTCGATCAGCGGATTCGAGGAAAGGAGCCTCGATGCGGAAACTCTGGACAGCCGGTCTGGCGTTGGCCTTGGTGGCGGGCGTGGGCTGGTTCGCCGCGACCGATGATTTGGAGGCGCTCGGCGATCCGGACCGCTCAGCCAGCGCGGAGCCGCCGCTCGAAATGGGGCAAGCCGAGGTGGACATCACGCCGCCCGTCCCCGGTCCCCGGCCCGTCTACCTGGCGGGCTTCGGCCACAACCGCCGAGCGCAAGGCATCAATGATCCCCTCTTCGCCCGGTGCATCGCCCTCCGCTGCGGCGGCGTGAAAATCGCCCTTGTTTCCGTCGATCTCATCGGTTGGTTTTACGAAAACACCTTGCGCGTCCGCGAGCAGCTCAAGGACTTCACATACGTCTTGATCAGCACCACGCACAACCACGAAGGGCCGGACACGATGGGCTTGTGGGGGGAAAGTCCGCTCCGCAGCGGCGTCGATCCCGCCTATGTGGCCCAGGTGGAGGAACGCATCGTCCACTCGGTCCGGGCGGCGGAAAAGCAGCTTCGGCCCGCGTCAGCCCGCATCGGCCGGGTACAGGCGCCCGAATTGCTGCACGACAGCCGCTTGCCCTACCTCGTGCATGATGAATTGGTCGTGCTCCGTTTTCATCATCCGTTGACGGACGAACCGATGGGCCTGGTCGTGCAGTGGAATTGCCATCCGGAGACGCTGTCGTCGAAGAACGTTCAGGTGAGCGCCGATTTCGTCGGTTATGCCGTGGCGGCGCTGCGGCGGCATGCGGGGGTGCCCGTGACGTATTTCACCGGGACCGTGGGCGGCTTGATGACGTCGCTTCGCGTCAAGATCACCGATGAGCAAGGGCGGGCATGGGACGATGGCACGGTGGAAAAGACCCGTCTCTACGGCGAACGCCTGGCCGCGGCGGCGGAGCGGGCCTTGAGCCGGGCTGAACCGCTCGCGCTGACGCCGCTGGTCATCCAGGCACGGCAAGTCTATCTGCCGATGGCCAACCCGCTGTATCATCTGGCCCGCCGGCTGGGCGTGCTGCAGCGCGACATCTATTTGTGGCAAGGCGATCCGTGGCAGGCCGCCCGCGCCTCGGAAACGACGCCGGAGAAGGATCGAGCCATTGTCACCGAAATAGCCGTTCTGACCCTGGGGGAGCTGCAAATCGTTTGCGTGCCCGGCGAGATTTATCCCGAGTTGGTGCTGGATCGTTCCCCCGTACCGCTTGATCCCGGGGCCGACTTCCCCGACGCAGCGGTCGAGACGCCGCTCTATCGTATGCTCAAGAAAAAGCACAAGATGATCCTGGGCCTGGCGAATGACGAAATCGGTTACATCATTCCCAAGCGGCAATGGGACGTGAAAGCGCCCTTTGCCTATGACCGCAAGAGCAAGCAGTATGGCGAGGAAAACAGCATCGGTCCGGAGACGGCTCCGCTGTTGGCGCGGGCGTTCGAGGCATTGCTGCGGACCGAAGCGGGCAAATAGGGATTAGGTTTGCAGGTTGAGCAACTGTTCCCGCTTGCTGACGAGCCTTTGGCCGCGGCATTCATCGATGTCCAGGGCGGTGAGCAGACGCTTGCGCAAGGTGGACCGCAATTGGTCGAGCGCGGTTGCGCTGTTGCTCTGCAGCGGAATCGAGCCGCCCGCCCGGCGATCGTGCCCCCCGGCTCGGCCCAAGCCTTTGACAACGTCCTGCAGCACATAGGCCGCTCGCCCGTCCGCATGCACCGTTCGCAGCGACATGACCAGGTGCTCCCGGTAGATGCCGGCGCAGAAGGACCATTCCACTTCCTCGAAGCGAATGAGAAAGTCGGCGATCTCCGCCGCCAGTTCGGCCTGGGGCAGTTCGCCGGTCCAGGAGGTGATCAGTTTGCCGTAGGTGAAGGAATTCTGCAGGGCTTCGATGAGGGTTTCGAAATAGCTGTGGGGCAGGCGGGCGTTTTGGATTTGGGCGAGCAGGTCCTTGTCGATGTCCAGGTAGAGATACATGGCCGCGCCGTCATCAAAGCGGGTGGCTTCGCGGGGGAAGCCGGTTAGTTCCGATTCGATGCCGTAGTAAAGCCCGGTGGCCAATTCGGCGGGCAGATCGATCTGCTGTTCCATTAAATAGCCGGTGACGATGGTGCAGGTCGCCCCGACGCTGGAACGGATATCCACGAAGGGAACGCCCTGGGTTTCGCCGCTGGTTTCGTGATGATCGATCACGGCGTGGATTTTGAGGTCTTCGGGAATGGTGTGCCGGCCGGTTTTGGGCTGACTGTCGACCATGACCACGGCCTGCTTGGCTTCCCAATCCACTTCCTCGATGGGCGTGAGATTGAGCTTGAGGCAGCGAACCATGGCCTGATTTTCCGCCCGGCCGATGAAGCCGTCGCGGGTGAGCGTCACGGGAATATTGAGCTTGGTGCGGATGAGGTGATCGAGCCCCATCATGCTGCCCAGGCTGTCGGGATCGGGGTGGATATGTGAAAGCAACACCACCCCCTCGTATTTGCTCAAAATCTTGAGCAGGCGGTCGGACTTGCCACTCGAACTGCGTTCGCCATTGGCACCGGCGAGGCCGTTACCAAGAGCCATGGGAAGGTTCCTTTCAGAAAAGAAACGGCTTCCGGTCCGTCGGCCTTTCGGCCAAGGGAGCCGCGACTAACCGCGGCTCCATTCCAAGATGCGTCGCCACTGCGACGGGGTAACAGGTATTATAGACAATCGAGGCAGGCGTGTCAGTTCGAAGTCCTTGAGGTTGGCGTCCTGCTTTATCATCGCCAAAGTGACGGGCGTTTGCAAGCGTTTTACGGCTGCGACCCGGACGGTGGCGTTTTTGCCGTCTTTTTCCACTAGGGCATGAGCCAGGGCTTTCATGATGCCGACGATGGCTTTTTCCTTGCCCGTGTGGTAAAAAAAGATGCTATCGCCCTTCTTGACTTGTCTTAAATATTGCAATGCCAATGGGTTAGCAACCCCGTCCCAGGTCGTTTCACCGTCGCGCTCCAAATTGCTGAAGCTGTAAGCGCTGGGTTCTTGTTTGAATAGCCAATTGGCCATGGTCGGTTTTCCGAAGGACCGAAGATGTGTTCGATGTGGATGGTCGCTCTACCGTTTTCCTGCCATACCGGCAAGTGGAACTGAAGCCGCCTGATTTCTGGAGATGGTGGTCAGATATCAGACCCCTGGGTGGAGCGTATTCAGCTATGGCATGAATTTGGCTTCGGAATGCGTGGAGGTGATAGTCCGATCATGATCTTCACAGTGAGATTGGATTTGAACCCATGCTCGATGGGGGGTCTGTATACTGAAGCCTCAAGTGGACTGTCACATGGTCAACCGCGTAACCAGTCCACGGCCCATTCAACCTGGTTTCATTACCGTAACGGAAAGATCCTTTCATGCACATGAACGACTACCAGCGGACAGCGCGGACCACGGCCTGCTATCCCACGAACAACCTGTTCAATCTGCTCTATCCCGCGCTGGGTCTGGCGGGGGAGACCGGCGAAGTGGCGGACAAGATCAAAAAGGTCATTCGCAAGCGCGGCGAGTTTACCCCGGAGGTCAAACGGGACATCGCCAAGGAGCTGGGGGACGTGCTCTGGTACGTAGCGGCCCTGTCGCATGAATTGGGTTACGATCTGGACACACTCGCCCAGATGAACTTGGACAAACTGGCCGACCGCAAGGAGCGCGACGTCATCAAGGGCGAAGGGGATGATCGGTGATGCTGGTTCAGGCCTGACGCTGCTGCGCCGCGCGGGTGGCCCCGATAGAGTGATCCGAGTGAGCCGAGGTTGACCCAACTCATGAATGAATCGGTTCTGCGTTGGGCGTTCGGCGTGGTCGGCACGGTGGCAGCCACTTGGAACGTGGTTTGGCTGGTCATGCGCTGGCGGCTGCTCTTCTCTTCCAACCAAGTCGAAGGCCGAGTAGAGTGTTTCGACGATCATGCTCGCCGGCCGGAAACAAAACAGGCATACTTCCGCTACGTCGTCATTTATCCGTTCGGCGACGAATGGTTGGAAACGGCCGCACCTCCCAAGCGCTGCGCCGTGGGGAGCATGGTGCCCGTGCGCTTCCTGCCTGAAGACCCAGGCACGGCCCTTGTGGGCAGGCTTCCTGATCTTTTGTTTGGACCGATCTTTATGTCCCTTTGGGGGGTCGCTCTCATCGCTGGAGCCGTTTTCTTCCACGGCAACCCTTGACCCAGATCGGCCGAATCATGCAGTGGACCGCCAGGAGAGCGACGGCACGCTGCTCTGGTCATGGGTGGAAGTGGCGCAATGGTTATGGCAGAATGAGTTGATCCAGGAACAAGCGGCCTGTGAAGCCAAGGAAGTGGCGGCCATCAACAGCGTCTTGGATTGGCTGCATCAACGTCGCATGGAGCCGGCATTAATCGACCTGATTTGGAAACATTTGAATAAAGAGATGGCTTTGCAACCCTGATGCAAACACTTCGTGAAGGGGAACCCCATGTCCCTGGTCATTGGCTGTCTGGCATGCCTGTTCTGGCCCGCAATGGATTTGTCGAAGCTGGACCGCAAGCTGCTCAAGGAGCCCGCCTATCAGAACCAGCCCCTCTACGCGCTGCTGGTCTTTGGCCCAGAGACGCCGTTCAAAGTTTGGCTTGTGCTGGATGGACAGACCCTGTACGTCGACGTCAACGGCAACGGTGATCTGACGGAAGCCGACGAGAAAATCCATCTCCAAACCGAAGCTTCCTCGGCTTGGATTCAAAACGTGGTTTTAAAGGATGGTCCACGTCAGCATACGATGACTTGGTTCAGCGTCTGTCCCTTGAAGAGCCTGGCTCCCTTTTTGGGCAACGATCCGCAGTTCAAGAAAATCATCGAACGCCATCCTGAGCAACGAAGCTATTCCATCAAGTGCATTGTTCAGGAAACCATGCCGGGTCGTGCCAAGGAAGTTCGTTACATTGTCAACAGCGACGATCTCAATGATCAACTACAATTGGCCACCGAACCCTCCAAGGCGCCTGTGATCCATTTTGGCGGCGCCTGGCAAATGAACACGCCCGTGCGCGTTCCTGTTTTATATTTGGAAAGCATCAACGACTTCTATACAGGAGTGGGTTGCCCAGGACTGGGGGCTGGCACCTTTGCGTTTGCTTGTTACGAGGAAGGGGTCCTGCCGGATCGTGCCATTCCCAAGCTGACGCTGCATCTGCCGCGAAAAACCGCCGACCTGCCGCCCCTCATCGAGCACCACTATTTACGAGATCGGTGCTGACACATTTCCTTGCACGGCCCCGTGTGGGTCCATGGCGAAGCGATTCCCGGAACGGCGGAATTCGAACTCTCCCTGGAAGGTTGGCCGGAAGGCCAGGTCCAGCCTATCAAAGGCATCGCCGTGCTTGAGAAATCCAAAGAGTCCCCGGTGCCCGTTTCATCGGAATGGATGCGCACGCATCGCTTTATCAGTGAAGCTCACGTCGGACCCATTCGCTTCAGCCCGGATGGCAAGACCTTGGCCGTGAGTTTGAAGACGGAGATCGCTTTGATCGATACGCAGACCTGGCAGGAACGCCGGCGATTTCCCAAGCTTCGTGAAGGCGATGCCTCAGTGTTTCAATTGGTCTACAGTTCTGATAGTCAACGGTTGTTCATTCCCATCTATGATTATCTCACCCATTTAGGCCGGCATAAGGGAAGGGGGTACGTGCGGGTGGAGCTGAAAGGTGGAATCATGGTTCACCAGGTCAACGACGGCAAACCGCTTGAATTCATGAAAAGCAACCCGCCCCGCGCTGTTTCTGCCATCAGCTTGAATGCGGACCAATCCCTGATGGCTCGCCAAGAAATTTGGATTGCCAAACCGTTTGATCCAGAGACAAGAATTAACGAAACGGACTACGAAGTGAATGTGCTGCGCTTGTCCGATGGGCAAGTGCTATGGCAGAAGAAACTGAGCGGCCAACCAATGTTTTTTCCGAACAGCAACCGCTTACTGGTCTCGTCGAATCCGATTCAAGTGATTGATGGACTGACTGGAAAGATGTTGCAGACTCTCCCCAGCGACAGACCCAATGAACTGTTCCATTCAATGGGTTTGACCCCTGATGAACAATGGGTCGTGGCCACCAATGAGTCCCGCGATTGCTTGTTGATGTGGAATTTACGTTCCGACGATAAACCGAAAATTCTCTATCAAGGAAAAGACAAAGAAATGATCTGTGCATCGGCCATTTCCCGTGACGGCCGGCGCATGGCGTTGGCTGTGAATGATGCCAAAAACGTCCCGAATCCGTCGCAGCCGCATCCCGGGCGAGTGGTCTTGCTGGAAATGCCCACGGGTCGCATGCTGCAAACCTTGACGGGACACATTGCGCAGTGCTATGCGTTGGATTTCAGTCCCGACGGCCAAACCTTGGCCACCGGCGGCCGCGACGGCACGCTGCGGCTGTGGGACGTGTCCAAACTCAAATGATCTGATGGCCGCTGCTCACGCCAGCCAGGGGGTGATCACCTTGCCGGCGACGTCGGTCAGGCGGAAGTCGCGGCCTTCATAGCGGTAGGTCAAGGCTTCGTGGTTCAGTCCGAAGAGGTGCAAGAGCGTGGCGTGGAAGTCGTTGATGTGCACCGGGTCGCGGGTGATGTTCCAGCCGAGGTCGTCGGTTTCACCGTAAATCTGGCCGCCCTTGACGCCGCCCCCCGCCATCCACATGGAAAAGGCGAACGGGTGATGATCCCGCCCGGTGACCTGGGCCATGCCGATGCGATTGTCGCCCAGCGGCGTGCGGCCGAATTCCGTTCCCCAGACAACGAGCGTCGAGTCGAGCAACCCCCGGACCTTGAGGTCGGACAAGAGGGCCGCGATGGGCCGATCGACCGCATGGCAATTGGTCATCAGCCCCGCGTCGATGCCGCCGTGGTGGTCCCAGCCATCCATGTAGATGTTCACGAAGCGGACGCCGCGTTCGATCATCCGGCGGGCAAGCAGGCAGCTATAGGCGAAGTCCTTGTGCAGTTGGCCGTCGCGGTTCAGGCCGTACATCTCGAGGGTTTTGGGACTTTCCCGCTTCAGATCGAGCAGTTCCGGGGCGGCGGCCTGCATGCGGAAGGCCAGTTCATAGGCGGCGACGCGGCTGCCGATCTCCGGGTCGCCGATGTGCTGCCAGCGCTGGCGGTTGATCTCTCCCAGGGTGTCCAGGGTGCTGCGTTCCAGTTCACGGTTGAGGCCGCCGGGCAGGCGGAGGTTCTTGACCGGATCGCCCCGCAGATGAAACTGCACGCCGGCGTAGCTGCTGGGCATGAAGCCGCTGGACCAGTTGGTGGCGCCGCCGCGGATGCCGGGGCCGGGCTCGAGCACGACGTAGCTGGGCAGGTCGTCGGAGAGGTTGCCCAGGCCGTAGGAGAGCCAGGAGCCGATGGTGGGCCGGCCCATGCGTTCGAAGCCGCTGTTCATCATGATGGTGGCGGGGTGATGATTGAACGGCTGCGTGTGCAGCGAGCGGATCATGAGGAGGTCGTCGGCGTGTTTGGCGATATGGGGCAGCAGGTCGCAGAAGGGCATGCCGCAGCGGCCAAAGGGGAGAAACGTCCGCGGGCTGGCCAGGACCCGTGCGGAATCCTTTTGGATGAAAGCGAAGCGGGCGTTTTTGAGCAGATGTTCGGGGACCGGCTTGCCGTGCCACTCGCGGAGTTGCGGCTTGGGGTCGAAGAGGTCGATGTGGCTGGTGCCGCCGGCGAGGAAAAAGAAGACGCACTGCTTGGCCTTGGCCGGGAAGTGCGGCGGTTTGGCCGAGACGGGCTTGGCGGCGGCGTCGAGGGCCAGGCCGTCGCGGGCCAGCAGATTCAACGTCGCCAAGGCGCCCAGGCCGCTGGCGGCCGTGGTGAAGAATTGGCGTCGCGACAACCAGGCCGCTTCATCCCAGGGATGCATGGACGAACCTCAAGGAGGGTAAAACGAGCAGCCTCTGCATCATACCCGGATTGGCCCTGGGCTTGCAACCATGGAATGGCGAACCGCTGCAATCGGCGCATGCATGGGGGCCGGCTGGAAGTCGTGACATCCTTCTGCCCGGGCACAGTTAACTGAATTCAATTCATCAACCCGGCGTCGCGCTGAAACGCTTCGACAGCCGCCTTGGCCTCGGCCAGTCCGCAGCCCGTCTCTTCACGATACACCTTGATCGCTTCGATTTTGCGGCTGGGATCGCGGGCGATCTCCCGAACGCCCTCCGACAGCGGCGGCAGTTTGGCGGCGTCGATGGCGGACGTTCCCCGGCTGCCAAACGCCTGGGATAAATAGACTACGGCCATGAACAGGGAAGCGAACCAGCAGACGCCGCGCGTCCATTGCCATTCCACGCGCAGCATGTCGCCGAAGAGGATGAAGAGATACACCCAGATGAGCGTCAAGGCTCCATAAAATTCGCGGCGGGTGATGGGCGACGCGGAGGACGAAGCAAGTTCGCTCATGGCAGGCTCCTTGTAGCTTAGCCGGGCCTTGCGGAATCCTTACAACTGAACGTGCAGCGGGCGATCGACGTGCACGACCGTGATCCAGGGACAATGGCCCGGCCGGCGATGGTGCTGCAGCACCCACATGGCCACCTGGCCTGGGGTGCCGTGAAAGCCGCGTATTGCGATCTCGCAATCCTCATCGTCCACGCCGAAATGATCGCGGATTTGGTATTCGAGGATGAGCTGTGCCGCGGCGGGGCTGGGATGGTATTGAAAATGCTTCACCCACACCTGAATGCCCTGGATGCTGCCGATGCAGATTTTGCACGTGGTGTCGTCGCGGAGGTCGAGGGAAACCCCAGGCGGCGCGATGCCGGGGAGCATCCGTCCTGAAGCCCGGCCGCGTTCGAGCGGGGCGGCGGAGTCAAACCGGGGCCGGGTCGGGCCGCTGTCCGTCACCAGATCGTGATAGTCCACGTGGCCCGCGCGGTGCTGGGCGCGCAGATTGTCAATCACCCGCGCTTCGAAGCGGCGCGCCGCCGCGACAAACCCCGGCGTGGACGCCATCTCTCGGTCCAGGCTCGTGAAACGCCGCTCCGCCCGGGAGCGGTTGTTTTGCGTCCAGGCGCGGAACAATTCGAGCGCCACGGCGCCCCCGACCGCCATCTCGCGAGCGAGATAACCCTGTAAGGCAAGGGTCGGCTCCAGCATGGCCACGGCCACGCGGCCGCGCGCCAATAAGCTGGCCTGCACGGGCCGGGCCGTGTCGTCCAAATCTTGTTTGTTGGGATCGTCCATTTTGGCGGCGATCAGAAAGCGCTCGCTGGCGGGTTGCTGCACTCCCGTGGCTGACGTTTGCTGCGGCAAGGGAGCATGGGTCGTTGACGAAGTGGTCGTGGTCATGGCAAGTCTCGCGCAATGGAAACAGGCTCAGGTTCTGATGCCGTTATTCTATCCGCCTTTCATGGTCCATAGGGGAGAAAAGGTCGCATCGCGGCAGCCGCGTCCTCTCGCGGGTCGTTCGCGGCGTTGCTCTCGCATCCATGATAACGTATCCTGGCCTTCATGGATCAAGTCACGCACTGGCTGCAGGCGGCGGCGCGGGGCGAGCCGGGCGCCGTCGACCAGCTTATGCCCCTGGTCTACGATGAACTGCGGCAACTGGCGGCGCAGCGGTTGTCCCGCGAACGCCCGGACCACACCCTCGCGCCGACGGCCTTGGTCCATGAAGCCTATCTGAAGCTGCTCGGCCCGAGCACGCCCGGTGCGGACCCCGTTTTGCCGTTCGCCAACCGCGGCCACTTCTTTGCCGCCGCCGGGGAGGCGATGCGCCGCATCCTGGTCGATCATGCCCGGCAAAAGAAAAGCCGCAAACGGGGCGGCGACCTCGCCCGGCATGACCTGGACGATCTGCCTTTAGCCTGGCCGGAGCCGCGGGAAGACCTGGTGGCCTTGGATGAAGCGTTGACCAGGCTGGCCCAGGTGGATCCCCAGGCGGTGCAAGTGGTGCAGATGCATTTTTTCGCGGGGTTGTCGCTGTTGGATGTGGCGGAAGTGCTGTCCATTTCGCCCCGAACAGCCTATCGCATCTGGACTTATGCCCGGGCCTGGCTGCGGCGCGCCTTGGAAACGCCATAAAATTGCATCATTTTTGGCAGTTGGTCCGTCTCTTTTACGCATGACAGTGTAAAGACGTCTCCCCCAGCGGCCATGCAGGTTGCATCATGAACGAACGCACCCTTTTTTGGGCAGCCCTGGAAAAGTCGAACCCGGTCGATCGGCAACAGTATCTAGATGCTGCTTGCGGCAGTGACACGGAACTGCGCCAAAACGTGGAAGCCCTTCTGAAGGCCCACGCGGAGACCGACGCCTTTATGCGGGAACCGATCTTGGCGGGTCAGGCCAAATGGGCCGGAGCGGAAGGGTGGGAACAGCCGACTTGGAAAGCCGATGACCGGGAGGGCATCGCGGACGTGCGCTCCTGGTTAAGCCCCACGGACGACCCAAAGGCCATCGGCCGCTTGGGCCATTATGAAGTGCAAGCGATCGTGGGGCAGGGCGGCATGGGCGTGGTGCTGCGGGCGTTTGACACCAAGCTGCATCGCGTGGTCGCGCTGAAATGCATGAACCGGGCCGCGGCGGGAAGCGGCGAGGCACGCAAGCGGTTCATTCGGGAGGCCAAAGCCGCCGCTGCCGTCAGCCATGACAACGTCGTCGCCATCCATGCCGTCGATGACGCGGGCCCGGTGCCCTATCTGGTCATGCCCTTCGTGGCGGGGATGTCCCTCGAACAAAAAATCATGCAGGAAGGTTCGCTCGAACTGAAGGAAGTGCTGCGCATCAGCCTTCAGATCGCCCGGGGATTGTCGGCGGCCCATCGCCAGGGACTGGTGCACCGCGACATCAAGCCCGCCAATATCCTGCTGGAAAACGGCGTGCAGCGGGTGAAGATCACCGACTTTGGGCTGGCCCGAACCGTGGATGACGCCACCGTCACGCAACCAGGCGTCATCACCGGCACGCCGCAATTCATGTCTCCCGAACAGGCCGAAGGCCACGCGATCGATCATCGCAGCGATTTGTTCAGTCTGGGCAGCGTGATGTACGCCATGTGCACGGGGCGAGCGCCGTTCCAGGCCTCGACGACCCTGGCCACCCTGCGCCGCGTCAGCGAGGCTCATCCGCGGCCCATCCGCGAACTGAACCCCGAGATGCCCGAGTGGCTTTGCCGGATCATCGCCAAGCTGCACGCCAAGGAGCCGAGCCAGCGGTTTCAGTCGGCGGAGGAGTTGGCCGAGATGCTGGAAACCTGTCTGGCGGGGTTGCAGCAGCATCGGCCCGTGGAAGCATACGCGCCGGTGATCGAGTTGCCGCCGGCCTCATCGACCGCCGCGGAGCTGGGTGCCGCAGGCTGGTCCAAACAAAAGATGGGGCGAGCTATTGGCTATATTGCGGCTGCGGTCGTGATCCTGTTCCTGTTGAAGAATAAAGAGTGGATCACTTATCCCATCAAATGGTTCTTTTTCTCGAAAGTCTCTTATTTCTTCAACGAAGACGGACTGGAAGCGCGGATCTGGAAGATGGACCCCAACCCATTGTTCAGGCTGCCGGAACCGAGTCAGGAACCAGGCAGCGATCGCTTTCCCATTCATTTGCCTGGCGAGCCGCCTTTATACACCCTGTCTTTGAGCAAGGGGTCGATGGGCAGCACGCGCTGGGAGCCAGGGACCTACGTTGTCTATGTCGCCAAAGGCGATCTAATGCTCGACCATTTTCATCTTGATGTGCTTTGGAATAAGTCCACTGAATTGCAGTTTGGGCGAAGGAATGAGCCAAAAGCTGACCTGCAGCGGCTTCAGGGAAAATGGTATGCCAAAAGCGTTCATTACCGCGAAGCTGACGCGCTTATGCTGGATGCCCCGGGAAAGCCGCCAAAGGTTGCTCCCAAGAGTTTGCAAAACCTCGACTATTTGGCCCTGAAAGCAGAAGCTTTGCCCCTCACGCAATTGGAGATCAGCGATCACCGGCTGCATCTCCTACTGCCCGGCATGGACACAGCGACCGATTTTTCAGTCTATGTGGGACAACATCGCCGCTATCTGTTGCTGAACTCCATCAGCTCCACCAGCACCTTCAGGCTCAACCGCCTCGTCGAGTATCACTTCCGCGGCTTCGAACTGCACCTGTATGTGCACGAACCGCAGCCGCAACCAATGGCAGAAATCTATCGCAAACAGGGCTTCCCCATCCCCGTGCCGCCGAACTCGGGTCTACATCTGGTCTTCACGCAAAAGCGGCCTGGATCGTGAACGATGCTCGCGCGCCGTCGGCCCTGGTCCATGAACTCTATTTGCAATGGCTTTCTCCGAGCACCTCCGGCGAATGGACTCCTCATTCGCGGCGGCCCATTGTCCACTTCGAATGATTTTTACTGTCCACGTTGCAATGGGAAGCGCGGTTGGGTTAGTGAAGCGGTAAGAGGACCATCGTTCCCGCCGCACGGTTTTCCACTAACCAAAGGAGCAGCCATGACCCTTTCCGCTCGCGTCATTGCCATGTTGCTGGTCGTCATTCTCCCACTGAGTTCGGAGATCGTGGGGACGGCCCATGCGCAACCCACCCTCAAGGGTCCCATGGATGGCATCCTGGTCTTTGATCCTGCCGATCCCGGTTTTGCAACGTTCACCGGCGGCGGCCACCTCACGCTCATGGGCAAGGTGGCCATGGTCGCGGAGATGCGCTTCGTGCCGGGCGCCGCACCCGGTACCTTGCATGGAACAGGTGTAGCCGCCATCATCGCCGCCAATGGGGACGTCCTCACCGCCAAAATCCTCTGGCTCGTCGATGCGCAGGGGATGGGCAAGTTGGAGTTTCGATGGCCGGGCGTCATCATGTTCCGCGATGGCACGGTGGTCGCCAGCACGGGGCGTTTTGTAACGCTGCCCTTTGCCGGTCTGCGCGGCACGTCGGCCTCGACAGGCACGGGCGGCAAGACGCGCATCGTGATGACCGGTGAAATCGTCGACCCGGATCCGCTCGATTAACCGAGGACATCGGACTTGGGGCCTCGGCGTGCCAAAACCTTTCTCTGAGCGGTCTGGTCATGGCGGGACCCCGCTCGGGATGAAGGGCGAACCATGGAAATGGGGCATGAAAAAACAACACCGGGCGAGGCGGCCCTCGCCCGGTGGATCGATCCGCATTCAGCCTCGCGGTTAGTCCGTGAAATTCATGATGATTTCGCCGCTGTTGCGGGTGACCAAAGCGGCGAGGGTCCACAGTTCGGTGTTCTCGGCGAGAAACCGCACCGAGCCGTCGGCAAAGGCGAAATTGGCCCCGCCGGGATGGAAGCTGTAGAAGCAGTGGCCCCATTCGTTGGAATTGTTGATCTTAATCGGTCCGGGGATGGGACCGAAGGCGGGATCCCAGGCGCGGTCCTGACCAATCATGTAGGGATTGTCGGTTGTGGCCCAGGCGCCGCCGCGCGCCCGCACTCGGGGCGTGCCGAAGTAGTTCACCGGATAATGGGTGCGGCGCCGCCAGACGTCTTCCCGCCCCGCGCACTCGCCCAGCAGAATGCTCGTCGACACGCCGTCCTGGATCGATTTGAAATCATTGCGAATGTTGTCGGCGGCGTACCAGCCGATCACGCCGCGCAGGTCCGCCGTCGGACCATACTGCATATTGCCGGGCAAGTGCAGATTGATCTCCGGATGCACGCCCGTGGGAGGGAAGTAATCGCCGCAGGCACCGGTCTTGTTGGGCGGCGTGGGTTCGGGCTTATCCTGGATGCGGTTCGGCTCCGCCGTCGCGGGGCATTGCACGATCTTGAGCCGCTCGGCCACGATCTCGCGGTTGGGCGAAATCCACCAGGGCGTGCCGAAGTCATAGTTCCGCACGCGGTTGGCCTCTTCGATGTACGGCAAGACGAAGGGGGCCCAATTATGCCACCCGGCCGCACCGTTGGGATCGGTATAGGCCAGGGGGAAGCGATCATGGTCCAAATGGTAATGATGGAAGGCGATCGTGATCTGCCGCATGTTGCTGGCGCACAAGGCGCGATCGGCTGCCGCCCGCACCCTTTGGATGGCGGGCAGGAGCAAGGCCAGCAACAGGCCAATGATGGCGATCACCACCAGCAGTTCGACCAGGGTGAAACCTCGCATTTGTCGGCGTGAACGTTTGACCATGTCAATTCCCTCGGTTCAATGAACACCACGCCAACTATTATTGTGGACCCGTTTGGATAGGTCAACGAATGTCTGACGAAGATCATGAGGCTTTCATGATTCGCCTGCAGGTCGAGTCGGTAAGGGGGTTGTTGATCTTGCCCCGTTTGGCCAAAAGAGGTAGAACTAGGCTCCGCACCTCGAAACCGCATCTTGCAAGGTCCGCCATAAACTCCAGATCAAGATCGCATGACGGCATGGCCGCGGCGGTCCGCGATCTCTTGTCATTCGCTTGGAAGCCGGAGGCAGAAGCATGATGCATCCAACTTGGCGTCTGGGAACCATCCTGGCCGTGGTGTGCAGCTGGCTCGTGCCCTTGGCGGCACAACAACCGCCGAGGATTTTGCCGCATCCGCCCAGTGCTGGCCCCACGACCATCGTGGACAGCTTCAAGGAAGTGGTGGCGGTGGTCAACGGCCAGCCCATCACCAAGGCGGAATTGGCCGAGGAGCTGATTCAACGCCGCGGCAAACAGCAACTGCAACTGCTGATCAACCGCAAGATCATCGAACAAGCCTGCGCCAAGGCGGGCATCACCGTGACCGACAAGGAAGTGGAAGAGGAGCTGCGCGAGCTGATGCACGCCAACGGCTTCACCACGGCCAGCGAATTCGAAAAGCAGATGGTCCGCCCCATGATGCAAATGACGCTCGTCGACTACAAGGAAGACGTGCTCCGCCAGGGGCTGCTCACCCGCAAGCTGGCAGGCAAGCGGGTCAGCGTCACGGACGAGGATTTGCAGCAAGCCTTTGAGTCGCGGTTCGGCGAAAAGGTGCAGTGCCGCATCATCGTCGAGAAGAGCCTCAAGATCGCCCAGGACATGTACGTCAAAATCGGCAACAATCGCATCAACTTCCTGCAAGTCGCCCGGCAGCAGGCGGACAAGAATCTGGCCTCGTCGGCGGGACAAATCAATCCCTTCGGCCGCTACACCACGTTCGATGCCTTGGAGAAGCGGGCGTTCGAACTGCAAGACGGCGAGATCAGCGAGGTGATCCAGGTGCCCGAGGGCGGGTACGTCATCATCCTGCGGGAAGGCGTCATCCCCGCCGACACGACCAAGAAACTCGACGACGTGCGCGCCGAGTTGACCCGCGAGGTGCTCGAACGCAAAACCAAGCAGGTCGTGCCCGCGCTGGTGGCGGAGCTGAAGAATCAAGCCGACGTGCAAGATTACCTCAACAACAAGTTCGACATCATTCGGGCCACCATGATCCGCGATCAGCAAAATGCGCCGGACAAGAAATAGCAGCGGCTTTGCTTGACGGTCTCTTTGCGATACACTGCACCCTGCCCGGACCACGGGCAGGGTTTGCTGTTGAGCATGGGGCCGAAAGACATGGGCACGCCATCCATCCTGGAGCGCATCATCGCCGCCAAGCATGAGGCGCTGGCCGAGGCCCAGCGGCGGCAGCCGCGCGCGGTTCTCGAGGAGAAGCTGCTTCAAGGAACCGCCCCGGCGGTCCGCTCCTTCTGGCAAGCCCTGGACGCCAAGCCCACGGTGCAGATCATCGCCGAGCTGAAACGGGCCTCGCCCTCGGCGGGCATGCTGAGTGCGGGAGTGAATCTCGTCGAATTGGCGCGCTGCTATGAAACTTTCGGGGCGGCCTGCATCAGCGTGCTCACCGATGAGCCGTTCTTCCATGGCTGCCTCGACGATCTGCGAATGGTCCGTTCGGCCGTGAGCTTGCCCTTGCTCCGCAAGGACTTCATCATCGATCCCTATCAAATTCTGGAAGCCCGGCTAGCCGGCGCGGACGCCGTCTTGCTCATCGCCGAGATTTTAACCGATGAGCAATTGCTGAACTTGCGGCTGGAGATCGAACGCTGGGGCATGACCGCCCTCGTCGAGTGCCATGAAGCGGCGGCGCTCGATCGCGTCTTGCAATCCGGGGCCAAGCTCATCGGCGTCAACAACCGCGACTTGCATACCTTCGCCACCCGGCTGGAGCAGACCGTCGAACTGGCCCAGCGCATTCCGGGCGACCGTTTGCTGGTGAGCGAGAGCGGGTTCAAGACCCGCGCCGACGTGGAAACCGTGGCCCGCGCCGGCGCCGAGGCCATCCTGGTCGGCGAAACCTTGATGCGGAGCGGCGAACTGAAGCGCGTCTTGCAAGCGCTGCTCGGCGTGCCCGTCCAGCCGCGGCCTGCCTGAGCGCATCAATGAGGCATCGGTTTCATCTGCGTCATCCACGCCATCGGTGGACAGGATAGGGGAGGCAACGCACACCACGGTTTGATAACCCCATGGCGCACGCACCGCCTATGTATGGTATAATGACAGCGGAAACGATAAAAGGAGACTGGGGATGATCCTTAAAGGCGTAGTTAAGCAAGGGATGGTGGAGTTGCCCATGGGGCATGCGCTGCCCGAAGGCACTATCGTTGACGTCGTGGTAGAACGGCATGAGCTTCCTGCCTCGGCCAACGATCAACCCACCTTGAAGAAGTTGTTGGATTTGGCGGGTAGCGTGAAAAATATGCCTTCCGATTTTGCCGACCAACATGATCATTATCTACACGGCACACCGAAGCGATGAAAAGCGTTTTTGCCGACAACTTTTATTTTTTCGCTTTGATCAACGACAAGGATCCCGCTCGCCCCAAAGCGGAACAGTTCACGCGCACTTTCAAACATCGGATTGTCACCACTGGTTGGATTCTTATGGAACTTGGCGACGGTTTGTCCCATTTGGACAATCGCGCGACGTTTATTGCCCTATTGGATCGTTTGCGCGCATCGCCCAAAGTCCATGTCATTCCTTGCCAGGAGGAGTGGTTCGAAACGGGAATCGCTTTGTATCGGAGCCGGCTGGACAAACAGTGGTCGTTGACGGATTGCATCTCCTTTGAGGTGATGCGGCATGAAGGCATCACGGAGGCTCTCACAGGCGACCATCACTTTGAACAGGCTGGCTTTGTCGCTCTTCTGAAGTAACCACGCCAAGGTTCATGTTTTCAGGATCTGATCGATCCAACCATCCCCATCGGCCATACCGGGCTCTTCCGCCAAGCGCTTATGGGCCCAGGCTTGGCGGACCTCCTCGAGCACCAGCGCGCGGCCCTGCTCGAGCCGAGCCTGCCATTCCTCCTCAGAGAGCGTGATCATGCCTTCCCGGCCTTCCCGAGCCGCCTGGCCGTCCGGGCTGCGATCTCGCCCCGTTTTGGTCCGATGGCGTTCGATCTTGACCATGAGCGCGTCCCGTTCCCGCATGTGGGTGTGGCAGATCGCTTGCCAGCGGACGGCTTCCTTGTCGTCCGTGCATTGATCCAGCTTGCGCATCGCCAGATCGAGCAGGTGTTCGCGCTGTGCCTTGGCCAGCCACAACCAGGCGAGCTGGTCCATGCGGCACGCCTCGTCGGCCCATTCGCGAAAGATGTGCCGCACGTCCAGGAGGATTTGCTGCGGGCTGCGGTCAAGCCACCGGCTGCCATGCTCGGTCAGCCGGCTGCTCGGAATGGCCGAGGTCAGCCAGGCGCGGAGATCGGCCAGCCACTGGCGGCGCTCCCGCTTCGACCGGCGGCGCATGGGCCGCTTTTCCTTTGAGGTTGACTTTGCGCTCGGGGGCAACTTTGTCGGCGCGGGAGAGGGTTTTGTGGACATCGACGACTCCAGGGCCATTGGGATAACCGGAGCGTTTCGCCAGGCTTCTCGCGGACGCCCGACCCGGGGCCGCATTATAGCCCGCATAGCTTCACGGCCCCAAGGGGCGTGGTCGGCTTCATGGCGGAATGATCGTGAAGAGTCCCGCGAGCCGGGGCCGATGAGATCATCGTTCCAATCTTGACTTCCTTTCTGAAGCCAGCCCACGGGAGCCTACCGCATGAACCCCCATCGACGTCCCGGCCTGAGCAAGATCAAACTGCAAGAGTTGCGTCAACAACGGCGGCTGCTGCTGATCGAACTGCATGAATTGCAGTCGGCCATTCGCCGCTGGTCCAAACGATTGGAAAGCCCCGCGAGCGTCCCGGAGGTAGACGCCGCCAAGGAAGCCCCGCTGAGCAAGGCCGCCTAAAGGCGGTGCGCCGACCGTGTCATCGGTCCGATAGGAATTGGCACCTGTCCACCCAACGAGCCGCGCGTGCGCCAACGGTTCATCAATAACCCTGGCTCATCGACGCGGCTCGAATGATTCATCCCATCAAATCGAACGCACCATCACACAAACTTCGTCTGGCCCGGGATGGCAACGGGGGGCGTCGGCAGCGAACCCATCTCCATCTTCGGCGGCGTCAGGTCTTCCTTGGAATTCAGGGCCATCTCCCAGGTGATCGACTGGCCGGTGTAGGTGGCCATGCGGCCCAGGATGCCCATGAGCGTGCTCTTGGCCATCGATTCGCCGTCGTTGTGCGCCTGGCGGTCGCGGATGCTCTTGAACAAGACGTTGTGTTCGAACTGGTACTTATCGATGGCCCGGCGCGACATGGCGGGGGTGTATTGCCAGGAGGATTCGCCCTTGATCCAGGCGGTGCCGTTGGCCCCGTGGGTCATGGCCGTGCCCTGGCTGCCGAAGTAGAAATCGGTGACGTCGTTGGCGCAGCCGGGCTGCTGGCGGCAGTAGCTGTAACAGCGCACGCCGTTGGCGAACTCATAGACGACGGCGTGATGGTCGAAGATGTGGCCATAGTCGGGGCTGGTGCGCGCCTGCCGGCCGCCCAGACCGACCGCCTTGACGGGATATTGATCGCCCATGGCCCAGGCCATCTTGTCGAGGCTGTGGATGTGCTGTTCGACGTTGTGGTCGCCGGAGAGCCAAGTGAAATAGAGCCAATTGCGAAGCTGCCATTCCATGTCGGACCATTCGGGTCGGCGCTTGTGCATCCAGAGCATGCCGGTGTTGTAGGAGCATTGCATGGCGGTGATGCGGCCGATGGCGCCGTCGGCCAGGCGCTGGAAGGTTTCCCTCATGCCCTGGTCATACCGCCAACAGAAGCCGGAGACAATGGAGAGCCCCTTGTCCTTCGCCTTGGCGGAGGTGGCCAGGACTTGCCGCACGCCGGGGGCGTCGACGGCCACGGGTTTTTCGCAAAAAACGTGCTTGCCCGCCTCGACGGCGGCCTCCAGGTGCAGCGGCCTAAAGCCCGGCGGCGTGGCCAGGCAGACGACATCGACCCCCGAGTCGATGACGTGCCGATAGGCGTTGAAGCCGAGAAAGCAGCGGCTCTCGGGCACATCCATGCGGTCGCCGATTTCCTTCTGGAGGCTTTGCCGATGCGCTTCGAGCCGATCCGCAAACATGTCGCCCATGGCCCAGAGCTTGATGCCGGGGCCGGCGCGGACGGCGTTGACGGCCGCGCCGCTGCCGCGTCCGCCGCAGCCGATGAGGCCGACTTTCAATTCATCGCTGCCCGCGGCGTGGACGGCCGGGGCCAGGGCCAGGAGCGAGCCGCCGGCGATGGCCGAGGCTTGCAAAAAGGTGCGGCGATCCGCCGCGGCGGAGGCCAGGGGAGAGGTACCGTTGGACATGAGCAAACTCCTTGCGAGGAAACCGGTGGGAAAGTCAGGGGCGGGATTAGCGACCGCCCGGGGGGGTGTAGTTGCGGAGCCAGGCAAAAATCTCGTTGTGCCAATAACGGCTGTTGGCCGGCTTCAGAACCCAGTGTCCTTCATCGGGGAAATTGATAAAGCGGCTGGCAATGCCGAGCCGCTGCAGCGTGGTGAAGAGTTCGATGCCCTGGCTGACCGGGACGCGAAAATCCAGATCGTTGTGAATGATCAGCATGGGCGTCTTGAAGTTTTTGGCGAGCAGATGGGGGGAATGTTTGAGGTACTTCTCGCGATTCTCCCAGATCGGTTTGCCTTCGCCATGATCCCATTCATCGAACCAGAGTTCCTCGGTGGTGGTGTACATGCTGTCGTGGTTGTAGACGCCGCAATGGCAGACGAGGGTCTTGAACTTGGTCGTGTTGCCCTGGAACCAGTTCATCATGTAGCCGCCGAAGCTGGCCCCGGCGGCGGCCATGCGGGAGGCGTCGATGTAGGGCTGTTTTTCGAGATAGTCGACGCCGGCCATCAGGTCGCGGTAGCATTTGCCGCCCCAATCGCCGGAGATTTCGTCGACGTATTTCTGTCCGAAGCCGGTGCTGCCGCGGGGATTGGGCAGTGCGACGACGTAACCTTGGGCCGCCCAGATTTGGGGATTCCAGCGCCAGCTCCAGCCGTTCATCCAGGCGCTTTGCGGTCCGCCGTGGACGAGGTAGATGAGGGGCCACTTTTTCTTGTCATCGAAACCCGGCGGTTTGAGCAGCCACATTTGCATGGGGGTGCCGCCGTCGCCGGGAATGGTCACGGTCTCCAAAGCCGGAAGCTGCAGGCTGTTCAGCAGCCCCGCGTTGGCCTGCGTCACCAGATAACCCTGGGACGTGCCGGGCGCCGTCTCCCGGGAGACGTAGATGTCCATCGGCCGCTGGGCGGAGGAATGGGCAAAGGCCAGCGTCTTGCCGTCCTGGCTCATCGACATCGAACCGAAGACGCCAGGCGTGGAATCCAGGACGGTGACTTCGCCCTTGTCCAACGTCAGCCGCAGGACCGCGATTTCGCCCTTTTGCTCAGCGAGAATCACAAACCCTTTGCCGTCGGGCTGCCAGAAGAAATCCTCGACCGAGGCGTCGAACTCCTTGGAGACGCTTTCGGGCTTGCCGGTGAATTTACCGGAAGCATCGCAGTCGACGACCATGAGTTCCCAGCGATCCGCCTCGAAGCCCGGCCGCCGCATCGCACGGTAGGCCAGCTTCTTGCCATCGGGGGAAAAGCGGGGCTGACCGTCGGCGGCCAGGTTCGTCGTCGTCAAACACTCCGGCACGCCTCCCGCCACCGAGACGCGCCACAGGTCGTAGTTCGTGCTCCAGGCTTCGTTGAGAAACGGCGGTGCGGTGTAGACCAGATGCTGACCGTCCGGACTGAAGGTGTAATCCTGAGCGCCGGAAAAGGTCGACGACGTGGGAAACGCATCCCGATCGCCCGGGGTCACGTCGCGCGGCTCGCCCGCTGTCCCATCGTCGAAGGACATGACAAACAGATGTTGCCGCTTGTCCTCGACGTAGGAATCCCAATGGCGGAAAAAGAGCCGGGTGAACACGCGGGCCTTGACCGGGTTCTTTTCCTGGTCGTCCACTCGTTTCTGATGGGCGGCCTGGCTTTCCTGGAAGGGCAGCTTGGAAAACTCCGGCCAAACGGCCGAGACGAAGGCGATCTGCTTGCCATCGGGCGACCAGGTGGCCGACCCGGCTTCGCTGGCCAGGTTGGTCAAACGCCGCGCTTCTCCCCCGGCGACGCGAATGGCCCAAAGCTGCATCGATCCGGAGCGATTGGATTCAAACAAGAGCCATTGCCCATCGGGGCTCCAGCGCGGATGCAGGTCCCTTTTTTCGCTGGTGGTGAGCTGGCGGGGCGGCGACTTGCCATCACTGGCCACCATCCAGAGGTGCGAAATGCTCTTGTTGTTTTCAACGTTGACCGACATGGACACGTAAGCCACCCATTGACCATCGGGACTGATCTCCGGGGAGGCCAGGCGCTGCAAGCGAAACAGATCGTCCACCTGGATGGCCCGGCGCTGGGCCTCTTGACTGTGGAGCTGGAGAACGAGGGGAAAGGCAAGGCACCAAGCCGCAAGAACGAACGTGAATAACCGGCGTGTCATCATCACTCCTTCAAGGCAAACAGCGAACGAGACCAACATTTGAAGGTTTTACGAAAGTGTTGCCATTGAACCATATTTTGGGCCGTAGTTCAGCAAAAAAGCGGGTGCGGGATGAGTTCGTTCATCACGACAGGTGAGCGGTCAAACATGGCGGGAGAGCGGCCATAAGCGTGGCGGCTCGATGAGCGGTCAAGAACATGGCAGTTCATTGACTTCGCTTCGAACATGCATTCCAATAAGCCCATGTCCACACCCAATCCTGAGTTACCGCCAACGCGATCCTTGGCCGCTGGGGCATCCTTGCCCGCGGAAGGAGCCACGTTGCCCTGTGCGCCGAGCGACGGCGGTTCATCCTCGCCGATTCCCCAGCGTTTTGGCGATTATGAAATCGAAAGCGAGCTGGCGCGCGGCGGGATGGGCGTGGTCTACAAAGCACGTCAATTGACTCTGAATCGGCCGGTGGCCCTCAAGATGATTCTATTGGGTCGACTGGCGGACCCGATCGCCACCCAGCGGTTCCGCGTGGAGGCCGAAGCCGCCGCCGCCCTTGATCATCCGCACATTGTGCCCATCTACGACGTGGGTTCCGTGGATGGCCAAGTCTATTTTTCCATGAAGTTGATCGAAGGAGAGACGCTGGCCGAGAAGCTCAAAGCCACCCCTGTCCAGGACCGAACCGGGGAGGTCTTGCGCTGCTTCATCGGCATTTTCCTGCAAGTCGTCGAGGCGGTCGCCTTTGCTCATCAACGCGGCGTGATCCATCGGGACCTCAAGCCCTCCAACATCTTGCTCGACAAGGGCGCGACGCCGGTCATCGCCGACTTTGGCCTGGCGAAACGGCAAGCCGATGCGCTCGGCGGGAAAAGTGTGGAAGAGATCACCCATACCGGGGCCGTCATCGGCACGCCCCACTACATGGCTCCCGAGCAAGCCAAAGATGCCAAGGAGACCACGACGCAAACCGACGTGTACAGCCTGGGGGCGATTTTATTTGAAATGCTCACGGGGCGCCCGCCCATTGTCGGCGCCAACTACATCGAAACGCTGATCAAAGTTCAAGACGGCGAAGTGCCCCTGCCCAGCAGCATCAATCCGAAGGTCGATGCGGGGTTGGCGGCCATTGCCCTGAAGTGCCTGAAAAAAACACCCAAGGATCGCTATACCAGCGCCGCCCATCTGGCCTCGGACCTGCGCTCCTGGCTGGCGGGTGAACCGTTGAGCGTCAAGCCAGCGGGGCTGTTGGAGAGCATCCGTTTTTGGATCCATCGCCATTTGCAAGACGCCTTTTGGGTCGTCTTCATCGGCGTGGTTCCGGGCGGCTTGGGCATCCTGTTGGAAGCTAACACGCAAGGCCTTGCCAAACTTGTCAGTGAAATGGTGTCTGCTTACCAGCGCTTTCACGATTTAAAGCCGCCCGATGGGTTTGTCTTCGCGGCGTGGATCAGCTCTTGGTTTCAAGGCGCTGCAGGCAGTTGGATCGCCATCGGCCTGGCCTACTTCCTGACGACGGGTTTGGGCTTTTTCCTATCGTTGATCATCCGTTTGCCGAACTATCGGCATGCCATGAATTGCGGCGTGGGACTGGGGCTCGCCGTCGGCATGATTGGCTTTTCGACCCTCGCGCCATCATTCCTTCTCGCGCTGGTTTATGTGCCGAGCATGAGTGAGCAGGGGCAGTTGATCCATCACTATTTTGAGGTTCCCCATCCCGGCTCCGCATCCTTGCTTGATCTCTATCCAGAACTGTCACGCTTGAACCCTGAAGATCGTGTCGCTTATTACCAAGCTCTGACGGGAACACGGCAGATAATAGGCATCTTTAAGGGTGTTTGGTTCGGCATGGCTTACTGTTTGCTCTATTGGCCTTTGATGGGCGTTATTCAAGTCAGCTTGGCGAGTTTTCTGCAGAACGGACGACTACCCCTGATCAAACAAATGCTCGTTTATTTCCTGATCATGTTGCCGTTGCATTTGGGAATGCACACCTTCGCTGACCTTGTTTTACAGTGGATGGAATGGCGCTGGCATATCTCGATCCTGGCTTTGTTGCTGTTGTTGATCCAATTGGTCATCCATTGTGGTTTAGCATGGGCGTTCATACACGCCGTTCAGCGGCAGCGCCCCTTGATCCATTATGTGTTTTTGATGGGTGCCTGGTTCAATGCGTATATGATGTGTTTGCTGCTCGAAGGCAAAGATCCTTTCAAATTCTATTTCTTGCTAGGTCCATCCCATTTCGTCGTTCTGGCGTCTACTTACTCCAGCATGTTCATCATGCTTGTGCTGGTGCTATGGAAGCATTGGCGCGAACCACAAAAAGCCGCCACGTAACCCCTTCCTTGTAACCCGCCGATTGGCCTTTACCCGAAAGGCGGAGGTCGCTATCGTCCGCCGCGTTTGGGCCAGATGGGAAAGGCGGGAATCATGAAGCGATCTCCTGGATGGATCAACGGCGCGGGCGGGCTTGTCGCCCTGTGGCTGGGGGCAGGCGCCCTCGGCTGTCTTTCCTCGCGCCCGGTTACCGCGCCGCCGATGGCGGCGACGGGCCAGCCTTTGCCGCGCGACCTGGCCGCGCCGGCGATCATCGATCAACCTGGATCGCCCGGGGCCAACGCTCCCGCCCCCGTCGTGGCGGCGCGGGAACGGGTGCAGCGCGTGGGCGCCCAAATCCTTCGCGAGAATCCCAGCCTGGGCGTCAAGCCGGTCTGGGTCGTTCTGAACGATGAGCAGCCGGTGCTCTTGAGGCAAGAACACCAGCAAGTCCTGGTGAGCGTGGGATTGATCAACCGCTGCGCCACGGATGGGCAGTTGGCCGCCGTCTTGGCCACGCAGGTGGGCGCGATGTACTCCGAGAAGAAGGCCGCCATCGAGCAAGCCAGCCGGGGCAGCCACCGCGAGCCGCCGCCCAACGTCAGCTTCACCCGGCAAAACGGCAACTTCGGCGACTCCGATCAATACTACAAAGCCGAGATCGCCACCCTGGGGCTGGATCGCCGCCGAACGGTCCAGGTTCAACCGCTCGACCCGCTCCTGGTCGCTCGGCAAGTGCTCGTGCAAGCGGGCTATTCGGAACTGGACCTCGATGCCATGGTGCCGCTGCTGCAGGCCATCCAACCGGCCCAGTGACAGCCAACTGATTGATCATGCTCATCGCAGCTTGACGTGGCATTCCAGGTCATGCTCAGCGATCAGGGGATCGAGCGCGGCCCGGAACGCTTCGAATCGTTCCGATGGAATTTTCAAAGTCACCTCGAAATGGCTGGGCCAACCTTCGGCCTCCAGTTCGGGCCGCTCGGCGGGAGCGAGCCGCTCGCGGAGATGCTCCAGGTGGGCGGGGTCAAACCCCGTCGCTGGAAGCAGTCGCCTCGGGGAAGCCGAGAGTTCCTCGAGCACCGCGCGGAGCTTGCGAAGGTCCCAATCCGATTGGGCCTCCCGATTGTTGAGTACGACGTTGAGGGCCTTCTCCTGCTCGGCGTCCAGGTCCACAACAGTGACTTCCACGTCGGTGTAGCCCAGGTCCTTCAGGATGAGCAGGCGCTGATGGCCGCCGACGAGGTGGCCGGTTCGCTGGTTCCAGACCAATGGCTCCACCAGGCCAAACTGATCGAGGCTGCGTTTGAGTTTGCGGTAGGGGGCGTCCTTGGGGGTGAGCGGCCGGCGGGGGTTGTAAGGGGCGGGGAGCAGTTCCGCCAGGGACTTGCGCTCAATCCGCCAGACGGGAGCAACCATTTTCTATCCTCCTGCGTAGTGATGAATGGCTCAGATGCTGGGGTTTTCGGTATACCCGAGCCTGGGGCTTATGGCGAAGGGGCGTTGCGGGAAGGGTTCGCCCCTCTTCCCGGAATGCGCTTCGGCAGGGCTGTAAAAGCGGTTGCGAAGACCGTAAAATATGCTATCGTGAAACGCGGTTTCCCGCGACTATAACCATGATCGGTGATGTCCGCATCCCGGTAATCTTGAGAGGAGAATACGCATGAGCTATTCGTATGAAGCCCAAACCTATGGCTATGGCATGGCGGCGGAAGCCCCGGCCCTGGCCCGCACCGCGTTCATTCGCCGCACTTATCTCCACGTCGCGGGCGCCATCGCGGTCTTTGCCCTGCTCCTGGCCGCGGTGTATACGCTCGTTCCCAAGGAAACAATGTTCGACGTCTTTGGCAGGGCGGGGATGCTGGTCATTCTCCTGCTCTTCATCGGCGGCAGCTATTTGTCGCAGTACCTGGTTCAAGCGGATCGGCCAGCCCCCGTGCAATACATGGGCTTGGGCCTTTACATCGTTTTGGAAGTCATGATCTTTTGGCCGTTGCTCGTCATTGCGGAGATTCGAACGGGCAGCTTGCAAGTGGTCTATCAGGGCGCGATCCTGACCGGCGCTTTGGCCGGCGGCTTGACGGTGGCGGCGTTCGTTACGAAAAAGGACTTCTCGTTTCTTGGCCCCATCGTCAGCATTGGCTGTCTCGTCGCGTTGGGCTTGATCATCCTGGCGCTCATCTTCGGCTTTAACTTGGGGCTGTTCTTCTCGTTTGCGATGGTGGCCTTGATGTCCGCCGCGATCCTCTATTCCGCCTCCAACGTGATGTATCATTACCGCACGAATCAACACGTCGGCGCCGCCTTGTACATCTTTGCCGCGGTGATGACGCTGTTCTACTACATCATCCGCATCCTGATGAGCAGCCGCGACTAAGTTTGCCGCTGATCGAAGTCAATCCCTTCCACCCGGTCGAAACCTCGGCCGGGTTTTTTCATTTGCGATGCGCCGAGCCGAGTGTCAAAATGAAACACACTTGGCCATTACAGGTCGATCCTTTACTGGCAAGCGCAGCTGCAGCGGCGGCGCTCGGATCACGGGACGGGGGGAGGCATCGATGTATTGGATCGCGGGTCTAGCCATCTTGCTGCTGGCGGGACTGGCCTTCTGGTGGTGGCGGAAGCAACGCGAATCGCCCACCCGGCTGATCTCCTTCGTCGCCCTGCTACGCGAACCCAAGACCATCGCGGCGGCGGATTTGGCCCGGATCGCGGGGGCCGTCTGGCACGCCGACCTGGGCGATGGCCAATCCGAAGGCAAGGACGGCTTCGTGGTCGGCGTCGACGTCATCAGCACAATTAAATGCCGCGACCGGTTGTTTCTCGTCAATAGCTTCCCCAAACCCTACGTCGATAACACACAGGAAGCGGCGGAACAGATCCCCGAACTGCGGCTCCGGCAATTGTTTGCCGCGCACCAGGCCTGGTTCTCCTGCGACGCCCTCGGCGTCGACCGCAACACCTCGGAACAGGAAGTCCATTCGATCCTGCAGATGCTCGGCAAACTCTTCGCGGAACTGCTGGACGATCAATGCTTGCTGATCTATCTGCCGGACGCGGGGGAGGCGTTTCCCATCACCGATCAAACCAAGGTCGCTCTGCGGATGAAGGATCCCGTCGCCGCTTTGCGGGACAACACGCTGGCGCCCATGGTCGAGATCGACCCCGACGATCCAGAGATGATCAAGGCCGTGGCCGAGGCCCGCGCCGCCTGGCCGCGCTTCGTCGCCGCCTTTGAAGCCCGTGCTGGCCAGCATTTCAGCGTCAAGGCCCCGGTGACGTACAAGGACAACACCGAATTCATCTGGATCGAAGTGGAAAGCCTCGAAGGGGATTACCTCTACGGCGTCTTGGCGAATGAGCCGGGCGACTTGGGACCGCTCAAGGAAGGCTCCAAGGTCCGCGTGCCGGTCGAGGATCTGAACGATTGGTGCTATCTCACCGACAAGGAAGACATCGTCGGCGGCTTCACCGTTCAATTGGCCTTCAAGAAAGGCAAACCCTCGAAGTAAATCGCTCCCTTCGACGGATTTTCTTTCGTGGCCGCCATCGCTCGAAATAAACCGCTTCCATCGACGGGTTTTCTTACTCCTCGCGCACCGGGCGGCGCGAGGATTTGCGTTCCGCGCGGCGCCGCTTGCTGGCTTCCTTGCGCTGCTTGGACGCGCGGGTCGGCCGCGTGGCCCGGCGCGGCACCGGCGGGTGGGCCGCCTCGTGCAGCCATTGGGCCAGCTTCGCCCGGCAATCCTCCATGTTCCGCGGCTGATCCCGATAACGCTGAGAGCTGATCAACAAGTCGCCCTCGCTGGTCAGCCGGCGGCCCATGCGCTGCAGCAGCCGATCCTTCACCTCCGCGGGGAGAACCGTCGAACGCAGGACGTTCCAGCGGAGCAGGGCCTTGGAGCTGACCTTGTTGACGTTCTGTCCGCCTGGGCCGCCGGAGCGGGCAAAGCTCCACGCCGCTTCCAGTTCGATGTGTCGCAGCCATTCGTCGATCATGATCCCATTCTATCTTCAGCGTGCATCCTTGGGATGCCACAAATTCCATCGCTGCGAAGCCCGCTGACACAAGACCTCCACCTTCGCCGGCGAACCCGGCAGCGCCTCCGTCGGCCAAGGCGGCATGGGCCGATGGCCGGTGATGTCCTTGACGCCATTGCCCTGCCCCTGGGGCGGGTACAAATCCTTGACGCCCGGGGCATAGTAACAAGTCCAACACAATCCGCGAGGCCGCGACACCACCGCATGACCACAATGCCGACAGGACTTCCACATGACCGCCCCTCCCAGCCAACAAGACCCTCATGATGTCCAACACGACCAGCTTATAAGTATACATTTGTATACTTATCGCAATGGCCGTTGTCTAGTTGTGTCTAGGTGAATTTCCTGTCATCCTTGCCCATGTTTCGCTGCCTCGAAACCATATAAAGCTGTCATACAGCATCACGTTGTCCGAACGCCTGCTCAGTCGCTTTGCCGGGATGGGACCGCATGGGTGTGATCCTTGAAGTCGAACGCTTGACCAAACGCTATGGCTCGCTCCAGGCGTTGAAGGGCGTCAGCTTCGCCGTGGAGGAAGGGGAACTGTTCGGCCTGCTCGGACCCAACGGGGCGGGCAAGACCACGCTCCTTTCCATTCTCTCCTGCCTCCTCGACGCCGACGGCGGCCAGGCCCGCATCCTGGGCCACGACGTCGTCCACGGCCCCACCCGCGAACTGCGCCGGCACATCGGCATCGTGCCCCAGGAGCTGGCCCTCTATGGCGACCTGACCGCCCGGGAGAACCTCGCCTTTTTCGGCCAACTTTACGGCATGGAGTCGGCCCGGCTGCGGCGGCGCGTGAACGAAGTGCTGGCGGCCGTCGGCCTGGAGGGCAGGGCGGAGGAGCGCGTGGCGGGCTATTCCGGCGGCATGAAGCGGCGGCTCAACCTGGGCGCCGCCCTGGTCCACGAACCGCGGCTCATCTTTCTCGACGAGCCCACGACCGGCGTCGATCCGCAGTCGCGCAACCACATCTTCGAGGAAGTCCGCCGTCTCAACCAGGCCGGCATCACGATCATCTACACCTCGCACTACATGGAGGAGGTGCAGAGCCTGTGCCGCCGCATCGGCATCATGGACCATGGCCAGCTCATCGCCTGGGGAGCGGTGGATGAACTGCTGCGGAACCTGGAAGGGGAATTGCTGCTCACGTGGGAGGAACCGCCGGCGGGGTTAGCGGAGCGGTTGGCCGCGCTGCCCGGTGTGCGCTGCGAATCATCCGCCGAGGGCAGGCGCTGGCGGCTCTTTCATGCCGACGCGACCGGCCTGGTCTGGCCGCTGTCGCAACTGCTCCGCGAAGCGGGGATCGCCCCGCCCCGGCTGCAGGTCATCGAGCCGAACCTGGAGCGGGTCTTCCTCAAGCTCACGGGCCACGACCTGCGGGATTGAAAAGCAATGCAAGACCGAAGGGGCTTGCCCAGGCATTCATCGAACAACATTTGAAATGTCATGCATCCCATTCCCCCGCTGCGGGTCACCGGTCCGGCGGGCCGTGGTGCTCCTCCAGCCAGTTGAGGCCTTCGCGGAGGTGGTCGTACAGCCCGCCGCGCCAGCCATGCCCCCCGGCGTAGGTTTTCAGCGTCACCTTGGCCCCGGCCTTGGTCAAATCGCGCTGCGCCTGTTCCGCCATGGCATAGGGGCAGACGCGGTCGTCCGGCGAATGGTACAGGAAAAAGGCCCGCTCCTTGGCCCCGGCCAGCGGCGGCAGCAGGTTCGGCTTGAACACCGACATGGCGATGAACGAGCCGGTGATTTTCTTGTTGCTCAGCGCCGCCGCGTAGGCCGCCGGGCCGCTGGACGACCAGGAAAGCGTGAAGATGCGGTCCGGGTTGAGCTGGTGCCTTTGAGCGACGTCGTCGATCACCGCGGCGATGAACTGTTCGGTCGTGAACTGCATCTTTTCCACGCGGCTCTTCGCCGTGGGCCAGATGATCGTTTGCCTGTCGGTCCACTTGACGGCCACGGGCTGGGCGGCCAGATAGCCCTCGGGGACGGCGTTTTTGTAAATTCGTTTGACGAAGGAATGAAACTCCGCTGAGCCATCGCCGCCGGGCAGGACGATGACCAGGCCCCAGCCCTTCTCCGGCGCCGCCGCCCCGGCTTGGGGGCCGATCAGGAAATAGCGCTGCTGCTCGTTTTGCTTGGTCCGCAGGTCCCGCGAAGCCACGTCGGCCACGTCGTCCTGACCCGCTGCCGGACCGGGATGCCAGAGCCAGCCAACGACCATCAAACTCAAGCCGAAACCCGCGTGCTTGATCATCATGCACCTCGCAACTCAGGAAGGGAGTTTCGATCAACCTGATGGAGGATTCGCTGGCCCGGCGGATGGATTTAAGGGAACCGCCGCCGCTGAAGCAGCACGATGCCGCCGGCGCCGCCAGAGCACCACGTGCGGCAGGAAGAAAAGGTAAATCCCGGTGATCCATAGACCCAAGACAACCATCGCACAAGGCAGGAAAATCCACAACTTGACCGTGTCGTTGAACCACGATCCATCGTGCAAGGCTTCGATCAGATCGGAGCGGCGATAGGCGGTTTGCAGCACCTGGCCCGTTTGGGCGTCGATCTGCACTTCCCAGCGATTTTCACAGGTGACCTTGACCAGGCCGCGTTTGGGCTGCACGTCCACCCGCACCACGTCGGCCCAAGATTTCACCTCGGTTTCGGGTTGGGAACGGACGGCTTCAAGGATGGCGTCGAAGCTGATGCTGGGCGACTTGCCCTGGCCCCGTGCCGTGGGCGGCTGCACCCACGTCCAATCCTTCTTGAGCTGCAGCAGGATGCCGGTGACGATCACCAGGAGAAACGGGAGAGCGACGAGGATCGCTCCCCAGCGATGCAACCGCCTCGACCAGAAATTCCAATGCACGGCCATGGGCGCCCAGGGTTGGAGGGATCGATCGGCAAAAGACCAGCCTAACCCAAGCGAAGGGTCAGTTCAAAACAAAAGGGCTCGTCAGAAGGGTGAATGAGGCCGCGTTCATGAACCGGGTGTGTCACTTCACTTTCAAGACTTCCTTGGCCCGCTCGTAATATGCCTGCCGCTGCGCCTGGCCGCGCAGCCCGCCGTTGATGACGCGGGTGATGGCGGTGAAGTCTTCCTGATCGGCGAGTTCGTTCAGCTTGTGCTGCTTCCAAAACCAGCCGGCGACCCGGCAGCCGATGCACGGATCGGCGGCGAGCGCGGGCTGCGCTTCGAGATTCAGCCCCAACGCTTGCCCCGCGCGGCGATAGTTGGCCCGGCCCGTGAGCTGGATCGGACCGCGGCCCTTGAAGCGCACGCCATCGCCCGGCTCCGTGTTGCCCAGGTCCTTTCTTCCTTCATAGGCTTCCCCGGAAGCGATTTCCTCCAGGTAGCGCAGCTCGCCGCTTTCATGGGCCAATTGCGCCAGGAAGGCGGCCCGGCGCCGCGGCGTGTTGATGTCGAATTCGCGCATGGCATCGTTTAACGGGCCGATGAATTGCCTGCAACGAGGATTGGACAGTTGCGGCATGATCGCCCGAAGCTGCGCCGTCGTCACGCTGTCTTGCTCGAGGAACACGCGGACGCCCAGATGATTGCCGTTGGGGCGCAGCGAACCCGGCAGGCGCTGGCCGACAGGCAAATTGACGGCGTGCCAATCGCGGAGATCATCGTCCTGCTTGACCAGCGTGGTCGAACCGCCGCCGTCCATGTTGAGCAGTTGATGGCAGCCCTGTTGCAAGCCGATCTGGGCCAGCTCCCGCATCGTGACGCCTTCGCTTTTGCCCGGCTGCCGGCCGTCCACCACGATCCAGATCATCGTTCGGCGATCGCGGGTCAGGCCGATGGCGGTCCGGGGATGTTTGACGTCGTGGGGATTGTCGCCCAGATGCAGGTTCTTGCCGTCGTTGATGAGCATGGCGAATCCGCCCACGCCGTGGCAATAGCCTTCCAACTGTTCCACGTGCACCGGCGGCGGCAGGATGTGCACGCGGCGATGGCGGTCGATGGCCACGACGCCGAAATCCTTTACCGGCGGCGAATAGAGATCGCCCATGGCCAGGGAGAGACCCTCGATTTGCGTCGGCTGGCCGGGCAGGACGGCCACGGGCTTGAACGGGCTGGCGTTGACCGCGAGCCTGGCCTGCATCCGCCGGGCAAAGGTCAGCGTTGTTTCACTCAGCGTGACGGCGGGACGCTTCACGTCGCTCCGCGGCGTCACCACGAAGTCCACGTCGGGATGCTCCAGGTCGATGCGAACCATCCACACGTTCAACGGCCGCGGTTCCTCATGCCGCTCGTGCAGCAGCGTGATCCCCGGGAAGGGGGTGGTCGATTTCTGTTCCGCCGGCGCGGGGAAAACCCGCGGCGGCTCCTGGACCGCGGGCCGTGCCGGCCAGCCCAGCAGCGGCAACCACAACAACGCGAGCAATAGTCCCATGCCCAGGCGGCGCATCACGGCACCTCGACCAGGTCGTTGTCGATCAAGCGGGTCGAGCCAAACCGCACTGCCAGGACGATCAGCGCCTGCCCTTGCAAGGCCTGGATCGGCTCCATGCTCAGCGGGTCGACGATCTCCACGTAGTCGATCTTGGCTTCCGGAGCGGAATGGATCAGCCGGCCCATCTCCTGCCGAAGGAGCGCGGCTTGCCGCTGCCCTTCGCGGATCATCCGCCGGGCCAGTTCCAGGGAGCGGTACAGGACCGTGGCCTGCGCCCGCTGGCTGGGCGAGAGATAGACGTTGCGGGAGCTGCAAGCCAGCCCGTCCGCCTCGCGCACCGTCGGGCAGATGACGATCTCGATCGGAAAGTGCAGATCGCGGGTTAACCTGCGGAGCACCGCCGCCTGCTGGGCATCTTTTTGCCCGAAGAAGGCCAGGTCGGGTTGGACCTGGTTGAAAAGCATGGCGACGACGGTGGCGACGCCCTGAAAATGGCCGGGGCGGACGGCCCCTTCGAGGATGTGGTCCAGGCCGCTCACCCGCACCGCTGTGGCATGGCCCGGCGGGTACATCGTCTCGACGCTGGGCAGAAAGAGCAGGTCCACCTTTTCCGCCTGGCAGAGGCGTTGATCCGCATCAAGGGGTCGGGGATAGCGGCTGAAATCTTCGCTCGGACCAAACTGCGTCGGGTTGACGAAGATCGAAGCGACGACGCAGCCCGTCCGCTCGCGGGCCGCTCGCAGCAGACTGGCGTGTCCCTCATGCAGCGCCCCCATGGTGGGGACGAAGCCGATGCGGTCGCCGCGCTGGCGCGCCTCGCGGACAAGCGAACGTAATTCCTCGACCGACGTCACGGTCCGCATGAGTTCGATTCCAAGGCCAGGGTCGTTTCAGGACGCAAGATTGGCTCCGTCCAGAATGACACATCCGCGTCCCTGAATCAAGACGGAACGCGGCCCGTGTGGGTTCGGCTGAGGAGTGACTGCGCCATCAAGCGGCGCGGCGGGGCGTGGTTTCTTGAGAAGCGGGTTCCGGCAGTGCCAGTCGGACCGCTTCCTCGGGAAAGACTTCCGAGGTAGCGCGGCCTTGGCCCGAACGCACGCCGAGCAGCGTGAGCAGACCCCGGCGAAACCGGCGCAGCGGCACGGCGACGACGCGGTGAAGCTGAATCCATGCGGGCCGTTCGCTGTGCAGCCGGGCGAGCACGTCGGTTTGATCAGGCCGCAGCCGATGGACGTGCTTGGCCAGGTGATAAAGGTCGCCGACTTGCAGGGCGCGCAGCACGCGGTGCAGGATCGGCCACCTCGCCAGGGCGGGGCAGGCCAGGCTGAAGTGGACCTGGAAATCGATCAGCCACGGGCGGCCGCGGTCATCGACGAGGATGTTTTCCCGCTTGTGCAGGTCGACGTAGGCATAGCCCCGGCGATGGAGCCGCTCCAGGAGCCGAACGAGGGTCGGGAAAAAGGAGTCGTTCACGTCATGGTTCGGCCGCAGCGGTTCACCGGGGATGAAGGCATGGGCCGCGGCATGGGGTGCGGGCCGCCCCTCGACGAAGATCGGCCCCATGGGGGCGGGAATCCCCATGAGGTCCGAGAGCCGATGCAGAGCCTCCGCTTCGCGCCGAGCCAGCCAGCGGCCCAGCCACGTCATCGGCAGACCCAGAATCGGCTGAATGCGATTGAACTTGCAGACGATGCGTTCGGGTCGGCCATGGGCTTTGCGGTAAGACGCCGTCGCCGCCCAGGAGTCATGCTTGAAAACGTGATCGAGCTGATACTCATCCTCGGCGATGTGAATCGTCGCCGGCGGTTCCTTGCTGCCGAGGGCTTTCAACCAGGCCGGCCGGGTTCGCGCCATGACACGCTCTCAAAGATTGGCTGCAAGGAGGACTTTCATTTGACTGATGGTTAAATCGGCAAAAGGGCAGGGAAGATGCAGAAAATCGGGACTTTAACGAAAGAAGCGGCAAAGGCTGGCTTGGCGCGGATTGGCGAGGCTGAGCCAAGGGGGTTATGGATGGGAAGATGGGTTTTGTAGATGGGTGCAGGCTGGGTGCCTGCATGCCCACAAGAAGTGGCATGGCGTGTGAGCGCCGGGCATCTTCCGTCGACGAACTTCCGATGTGCCGTTCAAGGCTGACACTATGGCTTGCCAAGGGCCCAGTTGCGCAGAGCCGATTTGTCCTCGGGGGAAAGGACGGCGTCGCGGTGGATCGGCAGATAGAACCAGAGAGGCATCTCGCCTTCCGCGACCTCCTCCCAACTCTCCTTCAACTTCTTGACCTGCTCTTTCGTCGAGTAGCGGTCCCAGGTCGAATAGTTCAGCTCCTCGCGTCCTTTGTGGACGTCGCGCGCGACCAACCACGAGACGGGAGCGATCTTGCTGTACCAGGGCCACACGGTCTCGTTGGAATGGCAGTCGTAACACGCGCGGCGAAGGATGGCTCGCACCTCGGGTGATGCCGGCACCTCGGCCGTCACGGGAGGATTCGATCGATCCACCGGGACAAACTGGATGGCCGCGAAGACGACCACCACTCCAAGGAGGACCCAGCGGAGGACTTTCCAGCGCAAGAGTTTCTTCATGAGCCACCTCCTCGATCACAACTCGATGGGTTGTGAACCCTCAACTTTCCTGATCCCGGCGGGTGTCCGGATCAACACCAGACGCGGCGTTCGTGTTCTCCATCAGGAACCATGCGGACCCTGGATCGGCGGCTTGAACGAACCGGATAACATAGAACCCCACCGGGCCGGTTGAGCGCAACGCGCTAGTTCGGTCGCCGGCCTATTTTCGCTTGCAGGCGCGCAGGAACTCGAGGATCGTGGTCCCGAATTCCGGTTTGATCAGCGTGGTCATGTGGTCGCCGCCGGCGACGATCTTGACCTCGCCCCGGCCGAGCTGTTTGTGGACCATCGCCACCCGATTCGTCACGTGAGCCGATTCGTTCCCGCCGTGGATGAACAGGATCGGGGCCGTGCATTGCTTCAATTGCTCTTCGGTGACGGCCAGATGCTTGAAGCTGCGGCCGGCCAGTGCGAACGCTTTGACATCCTTGCCTTTGTACAGAAAGTGTGCAATGGCCCTCGCCTGCTCCGCGGTCGGCTTCGGCTTGCCGGCCGGCGTCACGGCAAGAATATAAGACCCCAGATCCTTGCCCTCGTCCACCGCCTGGGCAAAAAGCTCGCATTCGGAGAAATCGGACGCTTTCATCAACTCCGCGATGATCGGCGCTTGCCCGGCGTAGACGACGCTGAGCACGCGCTCCGGGTGGGCTGCGGCCACCTTGCCGGCGATGAATGCCCCGCTCGAGTAGCCGATCAAGTGGGCCTTCTCGATCTTGAGATGATCGAGCAGACGCACCACGTCCTCCGCCATTTCCGGTCCGTACTTCTCCGGTTCGTGCGGCTTGTCGCTCTTGCCGTGTCCCCGGCAATCCAGGGCAATCAACTGGAACCCGTCGGCGGGTTTGAGTTTGGTATGGCCGGAACCATCCCGGCCCCACATGCTGGAATCGGCCATCCAGCCGTGGATGAGCACGACCGGTTCGCCCGTCCCTTCCGTGACATACCGAATCTGCACACCGTTGGAGTCGAACGCCTCGTCGGCCGCCCCAGCGGGCGTGGGCACGAGACAGCTCACGGCGAACAGGGTCAGCAGGAACCGGCACTTCATCTCTGACGTCTCCCGTGGAATGGGTCCACCCGTGGTTCGGGGCAGCGAACGAGGGGTACGCGCCCCGACGACTGTCAGCTATTCGCCGCCGGGCGTGAGATATTGGCTAGGCGCCGGTGAATGCACTATCACCACCCGTGATTCACGGGTGGCTAATTAACGTGGACTCTGCTCATTCGAGCCGGTTGCCACCATCGGCGACGATGCGGGTTACCCTCCCCGGCCGCAGCGACGATCAAGGGCTGAGTTTACTGAGCCAAGCCGGGTAGCTGGCCATGAAGCCGCCCTTGAGTTCAGGCGGCTGGCGCGCCGCCAGCTCGGCCGCCACCGCGCGCAGGTCATTCTCGATGGTGCCGGCCGCGCCGAACGCCTCGAAGCCGAGGGTCCACCAAATCTTCTGGTCGGCAAGGCTGACCTGGGTCAGTTCGACATTGCAACCGCGTGCCGGTAAAGGCTGCTTGTTAACCCGCTGCTCTTTGGCATCGAGCTGAATTTCCCTTGGGTGCGCCGCCGTGGTGTCGAACTTGCGGAGCCAGCGTTTCTTGTGGATCGCGATCGTCGAACCGGGTTTGAGTTCCAAAGGCTTGGAGGTCCATTTGCCCCAGATTTCGATAGGCCCCACAAACGGCCCCGCCGCCAGACCGCCCCAGGCGACGGCGACCAAGCCTTTCGCCTCGACACCCGCATTGCCGCCGCGGCGTTTGAGACCCAGCTCGACCTGGCCGGGGTCAACGAGGTATTCATCGATCCGGGGTTCCCCGCCCCCTGCAGGGCAGTAGGGCTCGTGGGCTTGAATGAACCAGTCTTCCAAGCCATCCGGGGGACTGTTGGGCCAGAACCACCGAGCTTCCGCGGAAATCAGCATCAATTATCTCCGATGGAATAGGATGCGGCACCGCTCGGCCCGTTTGACGCAGAAAGGGTTTATCATGGTCAATCCTGGCCGCCGAACGATGGCCTTCAGTTGCCGTTTGGCTGCGGAGCGAGCGGTCGCATTTGGAAAGGTTGTGCGCCATCGCCAACCCATTGCGGATAGAGTGCATCATACTCGCCAGACGAATTGGCTTTAAGCAAAGCGCGGACCCGGTCTCCCTCTTGGGGGAACTGCTTATGACCGAACATCCCTGCCATGGGGACGGACAGCAACGAAGCGATCAAGGCCGCGGCGACCAGAACGACTGTCATCAACCACCGCACCACTCGGGATTCTATGGCGCGTTTGAGTCCGAAGAAACCGAGGAATGCCAGTCCCAGGATGACGATCAGCGACAACGGCACCCAGTCTTTGCACCAATAGCGAACGTAAATGGTTTGGCCTGGTTGCACACCTTGCCCCGACGCGGCTGCTTCCACGGCGATGGCCGCGCGATATTGCCGGAAAAGGTAAGAAGCTAAAACGTCGAAGCCCAAGGACGAGTGCACGTCCACGGTTTTGACCGTCCCGATCACCACATGGGTGGCCTGCTCAGCCGTTTCAATCTTTTCGGCCCAAACAGCACCATGAAACATCAAGAGAGCCAGGATAACACCTGCTGCTCTCATCCCATCTTTTGTAGACACGAGTTTCCCTCCACCGCCGGCCTTGCTCGCTAGCCCAAGGTGAAACTCCATGGCGCATGAGCGCACGGTCCGACTCCTGCATAGACGAGTCTGGCCCGGCCATCGATTGCTTGCGCAGGCGCAAACCAGGCCAAGAGACGGGGATTTTGGCATGCCGCGAACTGAACCGAGACGCCGCTGGCTCGGCGGTCTATTTCTGCTGTACGCTCGCCCACGTCTGTGTACTCGATCTCAGCACCGCATCAATCTTCTGGAAAAGGTCCTCCATGTCGTTGGGCGTTAGTTCGCTGTTGGCAGCTAAGAACTCCATACCGCGATCCAACAGCATTGCGGAGCGCATGAAGTTCCCACTGATCACCGTTAACCCCTGCACTTTAATTGGGGATGGCGGATCGTGCAAACAAATGCGATTGAGCCCCCGGTGACTCGCCGGGGGCACATGAGAGCGATGGGGGCTGGTCGCGGCCGGCGGGGTCGGGAAACCCGCGCCGAACACATGCCGAACGCGGGAATTGAAGTTGACACTTCCGCAAGGGATTGGTATCGCCAAGCGCTTTCGCCCTTGCGTCCCATGCACAGGAGTCGTTCGCGGCCATGGGGGGAGTGGATTTTCACATCCAGTTGGCTGGTTCCGCCATGGAGGCGCTGCTGGTGGCCGTGGGGGCCGTCGCCGCCTGGACGCTGAGCTATTGGGGCGGCTGGCTGGGCCGCCGGTGGTTTCCGCCGCCGAGCCTGATGGTCTATTTTTCTCCCCGGGGCGGCTGCTCGAAGGCGATCGTCGCCGAGATCGAAGCCGCGCGGCGGGAGATCCTGGTGCTCGCCTATTCCTTCACCTACGACCCCATCGTCGACGCCCTGGTTGCCGCCCATAAACGCAAGGTGAAGGTGAAAATCATCCTCGACAAGGAAAACGAAGCCGCCACCTATTCCGACATGGTGCGGATCATGAATTTCGGCGTGCCGACGCTGATCGATTCGAGCCACGCCATCGCCCACAACAAGGTCATCATCATCGACCGCAAAGTGGTCGTCACCGGCTCCTACAATTTCACGCAGCAGGCCGAGATGAACAACGCCGAGAATCTGCTGGTGATCAAGCACAATCCCCCCGTGGTCAACCGCTACGTGCGCAATTTCGAAGAGCATGAAAACCACAGCCGCGTGCCGCAGCCGCGCCCGGAATCGGGGACGACGGACAAGGGCAAGCGCCTGGCGGCGTGAGGGCCGCGCGGGACGGGTCAAACTTTTCAAACAGAGCGGCCGCGAGCGAACCGCAGAGGCGCTGCCCCTGGTTCCACGTCGCGGCCCGCGGATCGTTGGTTCGGCGCCGCTCCCGGCGCTCAGCGCCAGATGCGGCCGTGACCGCCCTCCTGCTTACTGGACGGGCTTGAACGGCGTCGGCTGAACGAATTTCTCCTCCGGTCCCTTCTTGTTCGGGTCCGTGACCTTTTGCGGCGCCGTCAGAATCGGCTCATCGACCGACGGCGGCGCCATCGACCCGCCCATCATCCCTGGCCCCATGCAATCGCAATCCATCATCGACGCATCCACGTTGTTCGACCGGCCCAGCAACCGTCCAAACCAGGACGGCTGACACGGGTCGCTCTTGCATCCCGCCAAACCCACCAGGCCGAGCACGATCAGCCCGGCCCACGTTAAACGTCTCATCGAAGCATCCCCTTTTACAGCCACCACGCCCAACCGCCGGCGCTTCGGCCTTGCCTGGCCTTCTCGCGGCGAAAGTCATTCCAGCCCGCCGGAAGCCGTCGTGGTTTGGATTTTTCCCCTAGGGAATCATGAAGCATGAAGCGGGGGAGTCAAACCGCGGCGGCCGCTTCCCCGCGCTTCGCCGCGGCCCGCGGCTGCTACAGGCTTCATGAACGGCACAGTTTACGGCGCAAGCCAGGTCGGATTGGCGCGAGCCGCCAGGGGGGATGTTCAGGGAATCCGGGTGGAAAAGGCTTGTTATTTACAAGGGTGGAACACGACCATTTGCTGAATCTCCAGCCTGGAATTGATCCGCAAAGTCGTCGATGGCATCGACCGGGACCTGATCACTTCGGCGCTGCCATGAGTGTGGAGGTCGCGTTCCAGCGCCGGCGCCAGGCGATCCAACCGCCGGCCGCGAGGCTCAAGCCCAGGGCCAGGCTGCCCGGCTCGGGAATGGCCGTCACTTGCAGAATGAACAAGCCGTTCTGCCGATCCGCGGCGATGACGATGTCGTCGAAGAAGGGATAATTGCCCCACTGGCCGTTGAAGGAGCGGGCGTCGTCGGCGGGATAGGTGTCGAAAAAAGCGACTTCGGTCAACTCCAGGTTCGACAGGTCGCCGATCCGCAGCACGCGCAGTCCGACGGTGTAATTGGACTGATAGACGAAGCCATCCTTGATGAACAAGTTGTGGTCGATGGCGTCGGTGTCATGCTGGTGGAAGCCGAGGTAGATCGGATTATCCAGGTCGGCCATGTCCCAGATGTGGGTGCGCGTCTTCTGGTTGAATTGCGACTCATCCAGTTCATCGTTTTGGATGAAGTAGCGATGATCCTCGGTGAGCCAGCCCTGATGGACGTAGCGGACCCCGGAGTAGCCCTTGCGGGCCAGTTGCACGGGCGCAGCTTTATTGGTGAAGTCGACGATGGTGACGGTGTCCTCATTGCTGCAAAAGGCGATTTCCTTGCCGAAATGCTGGGCATCGGGGCCGTGGTAGGTGACGACTTGGAGGTCGTGGGTATAGCCGTCGCCAGCATAGCCGCCGACCAGAACGGGGTTGGTGGGTTGGCTGAGATTGAGGACGTGGGGGCCGCCGGAGAAGGTGTTCGAGCCGACGAGATAAGCGAAGCCGGTCGCTTCGTTGATGGCGATGTTGTGGACGTTGTTGACGCCGGTGTAGCGGGCGTCGTGGCTGAACGTTTGCGGGGTGGTCACGCCGCGAAGCCGGGTCAAGTCGAAGATTTGCATGCCATGGGCGCCATTGCCGTCGGAGACGACATAGGCGTGATTGGCATAGGTGCGCATTTCCCGCCAGGCGCTCGTCCCCGTGGCGCTCGGCATATGGCCCAGATAGATCGGGTTCGCGGGATCGGAGATATCGACGAAGGCGGTGGCGTCGGAACGGCCGACGATGGCGTAGTTTTTGCGCGTGAGGGGGTCGGTCCAGCCCCAGATGTCGCTGAGCAGGATGCCGGCGCCGCCGCCCAATTGCTCAATGGAAAGATGGCCGAGGAGATTCACGCCCGAGGAAGTGAAGGGACCGCCGCCGCTGCCGCCGCCGCCTCCTCCTCCCTTGTCGCCGCCGCCATGATCGTCATGGCCCAAGGCCGTGCGGGGGAGGGCAAGGAGCAACGTCAACAGCAAGGCATGGCGGCCTGACATGGCGATCGACCCTGGATGGAATACGACGTGTGATGCAACAACAACAGTCACACAAGCCGTTGGCCAGCGTAGCAGCGCGTCAGGCACGGGTCAAACAAATATCTTGTCCCCGGGCGTTGATGATCAGAAATACGGGAGGTGTTTCGTCGAGCCGCCGACCCGCGCTTAATCGTTGACGTAGGGATCAAGCGTTTCGCGGATTTGATTGCGGGCCCGATAGAGCAGGCTCTTGGCGGCGACGGGGGAGAGATGCAGCCGGTCGGCGATCTCCTCGTAGGAACGATCCTCGTACTGCTGCAGGAACAGGGCATGCCGCTGGCGGTCTTGCAGTTGCCGCAGCGCCATGCGGACCAGGGAGCGCAGTTCGCCGCGCTCCAGCGAGCCGGACGGAGCCTCGGAGCGTTCATCCTCGATGGGCGCCGCGGCCTGGTGGGCGGCGTCATAGGCCGACAGGGACAGCGTGGGCCGGCGGCGGCGCTCGCGGAGGGCGTTGCGGGCCACGTTGCGGAGGATGTGGTACAGGTAGGTAATGAACTTGGCCGAGGGGCGATACTTCTGGCGATGGCGATAGACGCGGAGAAAGACCTCTTGGGCGAGATCCTCGATGTCCAGCGGATCGCCGATGATGATTCGCAGCTGCTGTTTTACTTTATCTTCATAGCGATGCACGAGCGTTTCAAAAGCGCGGGTGTCGTTGTGGGCTTGCACGCGGAGCATGAGGGCCACGTCGGGGTCCGTCTTGGCGTAGGCGCGTTTCACGGCGGGAGGGGAGATCATCCTAGAACCTCACGAAGGAGATAGGGCAGCCAGTTCGGGCATTTCCACCAAGGGCAAGGTCACGCGGAAGGTGCTGCCTTGCCCTTCCTCGCTCAGGACTTCGATGCCGCCGCCCAGCAGCTTGAGATACCCTTTCACGATCGACAGGCCCAATCCGGCATGGACTTCGTTGGCATGTCGCGAGGGGTCGCCCCGATAGAAGCGCTCGAAGAGGTGCTTCGTTTTCTCGGAGCTGATGCCGATGCCGTTGTCGGCGACTTCGATGACCGCCTGTCGGCCTTGCGCCTTGACGCGCAGATCGATGCGGCCTTTGTCCCGGTTGTACTGCACGGCGTTGTGGAGCAGGTTGATGATCACCTCGCGGAGCTTGTTGGCGTCGCTCTCGACGAGCACGCCGTGGCTCAGGTGCGCGTGGACGTCGAGAGATCGTTCCTCGGCCAGGGGCCGGATCATGTCGATGCAGCTTTCGGCCAATTCGCCCACATCGATCAGCTCCGGCTGCACTTGATCCACGCCGGCATCGAGGCGGGCCAGGACGAGCAGCCGCTGCACCAGGTGATGCAAATGGTCGCCGATCTCGGCGCAGGTGCGCAAAGTCTGCCGATATTCCTCCGACTCGCGCGGCTTGCGCAGGCACACCTGGAGGGTGGTGACCAGCGAGGCGATCGGCGTCCGCAGTTCGTGCGAAATATCGGCGACGGCTTGCTTCTCATGGACGAAGGCTTGTTCCAGGGAGCTGAGCGTTTCCTTGAGCTTGTCGACGATGGGCCGGATTTCCTGGGGCAGCTTGTGCTCATCGATATCCAGCTTGAAGTTCTTTTCCGAGACGCGGCTGACGGCGTCGCGCAGCCGGGTCAGCGGCAGAAAACCCCAATGCGCCAGCCACATGATGCCCACGCCCAACATGCCGAAGGTCAACAAGCTGATCATGATCAGCCGATTGCGCAGATTGATGAGCACGACTTGCGTCTTGGCTTTGACGTTTTCGACGTCGTGATCGAACTCGCTTTGGAGTTGCTGCAATTCCGTGAGCAGGCGATCCGTTTGCCGGCCGTAGACGATGTACAGAATGGGATAGGTGTCGGAAAAAGGGGCCATGGCGGGCCGCATCGTCCGTCCGCCGCGGCCGCCTCCCATGGACTGGAAGCCCGGCGGCGCGTTGAGGTTGTTCTGCGGCCGGGGTATGCTGGGCTGGATGATGAAGCCGGGCACCGTCGTTTTGTAAACCACATAGCGAATGTGTTGCCCCTGGGGCGACGTTTCATCCTCGATGTCCCATTCGAAAACATTGAGGTGGCTCAGCTCGTGAGCGGGATACTGCAAGGTGAACCCCTCGAGGGTGGGCGACTTCTGCACCACGACGCCGCGGCGATTGTGGACCTGGCAAAATTCGATTTCATGGCTGTCGGAGGTCAGGGGCAACAGCTCGTCCGCCACCTGGATGGAACTGATGCGGCCCAGCCAATCGGCGAGCCGATGGCCGGGCATTTGCATAAGCAGCGGCAGCGGACTCTGCAGACCCGACCAGGGGTTGGCGGCGATGGCCATGGCGAAGTGGTGGTGATTTTGCAGCGGCATGCCGGTGAGCAATTTGGCTCGGCTGGCCACTTTTTGCGCCTTGCGAACGAGGTCGTCATCGAAGCGCACCCGCAGCGTGTCGGCGCGCTGATCGTGCCGCTCCTTGAGCAACTGGATCGTTTCCATGTCTTGTTGCAGCAGCGTGTCGGCGGTGAGATGGTAGACGTAGATGGAAACGCCGCCGAGCACCAGCGCCGCCAGGGCCAGGAAACAGACCAGCAAGTTGCCTTGGATGGATTTCATATCGTGGAGCCTTCATCGACGTCGTCTTCCCCGCGGAGCAAGTACCCCTCGCCCCAACGAGTCAACAATAGAGCCTTCTCGTGCCCCTTGTCAATTTTGTTTCGGAGATAGCGGATGTAGACGTCGACGACGTTGGAGGTGTTTTCGTCCTCTTCGTCGTACAGATGCTCCCAGATCATGGGCCGGGTGACGACGCGGCCGCGATGAAACGCCAGGAATTCGAGCAAGGCGTACTCCCGGGGGGTCAGGCGAATGGTCTGCCCGTTGCGCTTCACGATGCGGGCGGCAGTGTTGATTTCCAGATCGTGGATGCGGATGATGGGGTCCTTGACGTGGTGGCCGCGCCGCACCAGAGCACGGAGGCGGGCCAACAATTCGTCTAATTCGAAGGGTTTGGTAAGATAATCATCCGCTCCCAGGTCGAGGCCGCGGATTTTGTCCTGCAGGCTGTCCTTGGCGGTAAGCACGAGCACGTGGGTCTTGATGCCGTCGCGCCGCCATTGCTGCAACAAGGACAGGCCATCGATCTTGGGCAACATCAGATCGAGGATGATGACGTCATAGGAGGTGGTGGCGGTGCGGGCCTTGAAATTCCCCTCCTCGCCGTCATGGGCCACGTCCACGGCGTAGCCTTCCTCGACCAACCCTTGTTTTAGCGCTCGCGCCAAGGGAATGTGGTCCTCAATGAGTAGTACGCGCATCGTTTGGATTCCTGTTACGGGGCCAGAGGACAAGACGGGCTCATTCAAGTCGTTGTTGTTCAGAAGCATGAAGCCTCCTTGGTGAAGGGCTTAGTGTCTTCATCATACTTCATCTTCATGAGAATGACATGAGAATTCATGAGAATATTAGAACCGATGTAGAGCTTTTATGAGAGCGACGAAGTCGATCCTCGGATTTTGTCGCAAAGCTCTCTTGTGATTCAACTTAATCCTATCGGAGTGTGTCTCGATGAGCTGGTCCAAGGTGGAAGAACACGCGGCCCTAGCCTTAATCGACCTGGCCCTGCAGGAAGATCTCGAAGAGGCAGGCGACCTCACCTCGCTGGCCGTCCTTCCCGAGGGGGAGCAAGGTTCGGCCTTTCTGGTGGCGCGAGCGGCGGGGGTGCTGGCGGGGCTGCCCATCGTGGAATTGGTCTATCGCCGACTGCACACCCGCGTGGCCGTGCAATGCTTTTCCAAGGATGGCCAGACCATCGAACCGGGGCAGCGCCTGGTGCGGGTATCGGGGCCGCTGCACACGCTGCTCGCCGCCGAGCGGACCATCTTGAATTTCCTCCAGCGGCTCAGCGGCGTGGCGACCCAAACGAGCCGCTATGCCGCCAAGCTGGAAGGGCTTGCCTGCCAGTTGCTCGACACGCGCAAGACCACCCCCGGATGGCGGCGGCTGGAAAAGTATGCCGTCCGCTGCGGCGGCGGGCACAACCATCGCATGGGGCTGTTCGACGGCATCATGATCAAAGACAACCACCTGGCCGCATTGGGCAAGGGGCCGGGCGTGATTCAGCAAGCCATCGAGGCGGCCCGCGCTGCCCATCAGAAAAATCTGCCCCTGGAGGTCGAGGTGGAGACGCTCGTGCAGTTGGAGGAAGCCCTGCGCGCCGACCCCGACGTCATCCTCCTCGACAACATGGACGTGGGCATGCTGCGGGCCGCCGTGCAGCGCCGCGATGACCTGCAGCCCCAGGTTAAACTCGAAGCCTCCGGCGGCATCACCCTCGCCAATTTGCGCGACGTCGCCGAGACCGGCGTCGATTTCGTCAGCATCGGCGCGCTCACCCATTCCGCGCCGGCTTTGGACCTGGCCATGGATTACGAAACATGAAGCCGGAAGGGCCGATCGGTCAGCGCCTTATTCGCCATGACGTGGTCGAAAGCACGCAAACCCTGGCCCGGCAAGCGTTGGACCGGGGCGAAGCCGAGGGGACGGTGATCCTGGCGGACGTGCAGACGCAAGGCCGGGGGCGGCTCGGCCGACTCTGGCAGGCGCCTGCTGGCAGCAGCTTGCTGCTGTCCATCCTGCTCAAGCCGCCGCCCGTGTGCGATCGCCCCGTGGTGCTGACCTTGCTCGGCGCGGTCGCCGTGTGCGAAACGATCTTCGCCACTACCCGGCGGCAAGCCACCCTCAAATGGCCCAACGACGTCTTGATCGCCGGCCGCAAGGTCTGCGGCGTGCTCGTGGAACGCTCCCCGCGGGGGACCGTGATGGGATTGGGGCTGAACGTGTCGACGCCGGCGGCCTTCTTCGAAGAGCAGGGGCTGACCGGGGCAGGCTCCCTGGCCCTGTTCACCGATCAACCGCTGGACCGTGAAGCCGTGCTGCGGGATTTGCTCGACCACCTCAACGCAACGTATGCCGACGCGTGCCGCGGCAACATGGCCGATCTCGAAGCACGTTGGCGTTTCCATTCCGCCTTGCTCGGCCGGGCCGTGAAGGTCCAAACGCCGACGCAAGCCCTTCAGGGCCGTCTCCTGGACCTGAGCTTCGATCACCTCGTGCTGCAACCTCCCGAGGGCGGCCCGATTCGCATTCTCCCCGAAGCCGTCCTGCAGCTCGGCGCGACCGATGCCGCCGAATCCTCCGCCTGACGGCCGATTTTCCTTGACCCTCCACCCACGCTCCTTGATCATTCATCTGCAAGTTCAAGTAAGTTGGCGACTCGATCCGTGCCCTAGAGTCGGTGAGAGCCTTTGATCCCGCCTTACGTCAGGCGCTCTCACCCGTGCAGGCCCCCATCATGGAGAAGGATCAAGCTGATGCATTCATGGGCAGTGCGCCTATCCTGTGGCGTCGTCTCGGCCAGCTTGGTCGCCGCGCTCGCCGGCCTAGCCCCTTTTCGCACACCCGCGATCGAATCCGGCTTGAAACCGTCGCCCGTGAAGCAGGAAGGGGTCGTTCAGCCGAAGCGGTCCGATTGGCCGATGCTGGGGGGGACGCCCTCGCGCAACATGGTCAATCTCGTGGAGAAAAATCTGCCCGAGCAATGGAACCTTAACACCGGCGAAAACGTGAAGTGGAAGGTTCGCTTGGGGACGCAATCCTATGGTGGTCCGGTCGTCGCCGGGGGCAAGATTTACATCGGCACGAACAATGTCGTTCCGCGCCATCCGCGCCAATATGCGCCATCGGGGATTCCCGGGGATCGTTCATCGCCTCAGGACAAAGGCGTCTTGATGTGTTTTCGCGAAGCGGATGGAGCTTTCCTGTGGCAAGCGGTCCATGACAAGCTGCCCGCGGGTCTGGTGAACGATTGGCCTGAGCAGGGCATTGCCTCCTCGCCGGTGGTGGAAGGGAATCGGCTCTACTACGTCAGCAATCGTTGCGAACTGGTTTGCGCCGACTCGGAAGGTTTCGCCGATGGCAATCAAGGGGTTCAGGATGAAAAATATCGCGACGCCATCGATGCCGATTTCATTTGGACGCTGGACATGATCAAGGAGCTGGGCGTCTTCCCGCACAACCTGGCTGCCTCTTCGCCCTTGATCTGGGGCGATCTGCTGTTCGTCATCACCGGCAACGGGCATGATGAAACGCACAACCATCTGCCCGCGCCGCACGCGCCGAGCTTTATCGCCGTCCACAAAAAAACCGGCCAAGTCGTCTGGAAGGACAACGCTCCAGGCAAGAACGTCCTGCACGCCCAATGGTCCAGCCCCACTCTGGCCGAGGTCAAAGGGCAGCCGCAGATCATCTTTCCCGGCGGCGATGGTTGGCTGCGCGCCTATGAACCCGCCACCGGCACATTGCTCTGGAAGTTCGACGGCAATCCCAAGTCGGCCCAATGGAAGCTCGGCGGCAAGGGCGATCGCAGCGATTTCGTGGCGCCCGTGGTTTTTCACGAAGGCAAAGTCTATGCGACCATGGGGCAAGATCCTGAGCATGGCGACGGCGTCGGCCGCCTCTGGTGCATCGATCCGAGCCGAGCCAGTCCCACGAACGTGGATTTGTCGCCCGTCGGGGATCCATTCGATCCGCAGGCGCCCGTCAATCAGAACTCGGGCCTGGTCTGGCATCTGGGCGGTTTGCGGCCCGGCACCGATCCCGCTGCGCGGGATTATCTCTTTCGCCGATCCCTTTCGTTCTGTGCCATTAAGGATGGACTCTGCTTCGTCGCCGATCTGTCAGGGTATGTGCACTGCGTGGACGCCCGCTCGGGCCAGCGCTACTGGGAGTACGATGTGTTCGAGAATCTTTGGAGCGCCCCCTTGTGGGCGGATGACAAGATTTACGTGGGCGGCGAGGATGGCCGGGTCTTCGTTTTTCAAGCCGGTCGGGCCTGTCGCTTGCTGGCGACGATGGAAATGGATTCGTCCATTCAAGGCACCATCGTCGCGGCCAACGGCGTCTTGTACGTCAAAACGAAATCTTACCTCTATGCTCTCGCAAAGCGCTGAGAGTCTTCAGGTTGATCGCTCATGAATGAGGATTCCGTGGCACAGGCTGGACCATCATGCCGATCATGCCGACTCCCAAGCCGCGTTTTCTGATGGTCGTCTGGGAGCTGACGCTGAAGTGCAATCTCGCCTGTTTGCACTGCGGCTCCCGGGCCGGGCATGCCCGCGCCGGCGAATTGACCACGGACGAAGCCCTCCGCGTCGTGCGGCAGCTCGGCCAGCAGAGCGTCCGCGAAGTGGCCCTCATCGGCGGCGAAGCCTACCTGCGGCCCGATTGGGACGTCATTGCGCGGGCCGTCACGGACCAGGGCATCTATTGTTCCATGGTGACCGGCGGGCGCGGGTTCGATGCCGACCTGGCCCGCCGCGCCAAGGCCGCGGGCGTGGTCAACGTCGCCGTCTCCATCGATGGCTTGGAGGAGGCGCACGATCGGCAGCGGGGCGTGCCGGGCAGCTTTCGATCCGCTTGCCAAACCCTGCGGCACTTGCGGCAAGCGGGCCTCCAGGCGTCGGTCAATACGCAAATCAATCGCCTGTCCATGCCCGAATTGGAGCCGCTCCTGGACCGCCTGCTGGCCGAGGACATCTGGGCCTGGGGCGTGCAACTGACCGTGGCCATGGGCCGCGCCGCCGACCATCCGGACTGGCTGTTGCAGCCGTACGAATTGCTCGATCTCTTTCCTCGGCTCGCGCGGATGAAAGAGCGCTGCGATCAGGCGCGGGTGCAATTTACCCCGGGCAACAACATCGGCTACTTCGGCCCCTATGAAGCGCTGTTGCGCGGGAGCCAGGCGCCGGGAGCGCATTGGGATGGCTGCCAAGCGGGCGAGCGCACCTTGGGCATCGAAGCCGACGGCACGCTCAAGGGCTGCCCATCGCTGCCCACGGCTCCCTACGCCGGCGGCAACCTGCGCGATCGGCCTCTCAGCGAGCTGCTCCGCACCACGCCGCTCCGCGTCATACAGGAGCGGAGCCGGGACGACCTGTGGGGTTATTGCCATGACTGCTATTACGCCCAGGTGTGCCGCGGCGGCTGCACCTGGACGAGCCACGTGTTGTTCGGTCGGCCTGGCAACAATCCCTATTGCCATTACCGCGCCTTGCAGCGGCACCAGGCGGGGCAGCGCGAACGCCTGGTCCTGGCGGAAGCCGCCCCGGGCGCTCCCTTCGATCATGGCCGCTTTGACATCGTCCTCGAACCCTTGCCTTTCGCAGAGGTGAACCATGTCCCCGAACGAAAATGACGCCCTGATTCCCTGCCCCCATTGTCAACAGCACCATTGCGTCGAGGATGCCCAATGCCCCCATTGCGGCGCGGCCCTCAAGCCCGGCGAGAAAACACCAGGGGATACATCGTATGAGATGCGGGTGATGTACGGTCCCGCTATGTTTGATAACGAAGAATCTCAGCAGCGTGAAATGTACGGTCCGGCGCCGTTCCAAGAGGAAAAACCTGCCGTAAGGCGCGAATTTCATCGCGTCATGTACGGGCCTTCGCCCTATGCGGTCGTGGTGCCCGGGCCATCCCTCATGAAACGAGTCTTGTTCCTGCTGGCCCTGTGCGGCCTGGCGGCTCTGGTCTATCTGCTCTGGAGTTGGGTAGTTTAGATGGTCATCGAGCCGGTCCCCCTTTTCGCTGGCATCGGATCACGGCAGGGGATAGGGTTGATAAGTAAGGCAAACGATCCGCCACGCTCCCTGCCCGCAAGCGGCAGCGACCAGGATTAAGAGAGGGACGAAATGAATGAGATGAACCAAGGGCAACTGCCGTCGCCGCGCCACCGCCAGATTCGCGCCGTCCTCCGCGTGGGCGGTCCCATCCTCGTCGTCTTGGGAATCCTGATGACCATCATCGGCTTCGCCAGTTTTCTCACCGCGTTTGGCACGCTCGAGTCGCCCCGCTATTTCTGGTGCGCCTTCGTCGGACTGCCCTTGATCTTCGTCGGCGGCGTCATGTGCATGTATGGCTACCTGGGAACGCTCTATCGCTATGCGGCCAGCGAAACCGCTCCCGTGGCCAAGGACGTCATCAACTACATGGGGGAAAACATCCAGCCCGGCGTCAAGGCCGTGACCAAGGCCGTCGTGGAAGGCATCCAGGAAGCCCAGCAAGCCAAGCCCCGCCAGAACGACGAAGCGAAATAGGGAAGGGCAGGCCGCGGCGGGCATCGGCCGTCCAGTTCCGCTTGTTCTTTGTAGCCATTTTTGCTATGGGCGCGCTCCCTCGGACCTGCGCTCTTGTTACAATCGAACGCGTTGTGTGTGCTCTTGCCGGCCATGCCCACCCCGCGATCAAGGGGGGCGGCGCGGTGATTTCGAAGTCTCTTGCAAAGGAGAATACGCCGATGTTTTGTTGGGCGGCGGGCCTTCTGACTTTGCTCCTGGCGACGCCCGGGATGCAAGATCAGGACAAGCCCAAACCATCGACGCCCCGAGAGCAATGGCAGGCTCTCGTGACGGAGTTTAACGCCAAGCGATCCGAAGCCATTCGCGGATTGCAATCGACCAAGGGCGAGGAACAGCAGAAGCTGATCCGCGCGTATCAAGAATTGGGCAAGACCTTTGCCGCACGGTTTTACCAATTGATGGAGGAGCATCCGCAAGATGCAGTGGCCATGGAAGCCGCCTTCTGGATCGTCCAGAACGCCGCGGGGAGCCCGGAATTCGACAAGGCCATGGAAAAAGTGAAAAAGGAGATCGACACGCAGCCCGTGAAAGCCCTCGTGGTGCGCTTGAATCCCATTTTCGGCAACGTGCGCGTGCTGGAGTTGGTGTATCAGCGGGCCTTGAAGGACGAAGCCGACCCGGACGCGCCGGAGTTGCTCGGTTGGATCGTGGCGCGCGGCGCTTTTTATCCAGTGGGCCAGAAAGCGATTGACCGCTTGATCGAGAAACACACCGATCATCCCTCGCTGGAAAACGCCAGCCTGGTTCTGGCGCGCAGCGCATCAGTCAACGCGGAAGCGGCGTTGCGCAAGATTCTGGAAAAAGCCAACAAGCCCGAGATCAAAGCGGCAGCCGCGCTGGGGTTGGGGCAGATGCTCGCCGCTAAAGCGGATCGCTTAGGCTCCAAGCCCGAGGAAGCCGAGAAAGTGGCCAGCGAAGCCGAAAAGGTGTTCGCCATGGTCATCGAGGATGCCTCGGCAGGCGCCCAGCGCTACAAAACGTTGGCCGAGAAGGAGCTGAAGGTCTTGCGGACGATTCGCGTCGGCAAGGAAGCTCCCGAAATCACCGGCCCCGACCTGGATGGCAAGGAGTTCAAGCTCTCCGACTATCGCGGCAAGGTGGTCCTCCTCGACTTTTGGGGGAATTGGTGAGGGCCCTGCCGGGCCATGTACCCCCACGAGCGGTCGCTCGTGAAGCGTCTTGCCGACAAGCCTTTTGCCCTCATCGGCGTCAATTCCGACCGCGATCTCAACGAACTCAAAGAAGTGCTTAACACCGAGCAAATCACCTGGCGTTCCTTCTGGAACGGACCCCAGGGGACGGGCGGCCCCATCTCCGCGGACTGGAACGTGCGCGGCTGGCCGACGTTGTTTCTCATCGACCACAAAGGCATCCTGCGCTACAAGTGGGTCGGCAATCCTGGCGATAAAGTGATGGACGAAGCCATCGACAAACTCGTCAAGGAAGCCGAGGCCGGTAACTGATCCTGGTGAACCGGAGGGAGCCCTCGCGGCGGAACCCTCCGGTTCTTTTTGCCGTTGCCTTCATGAACCGATTTCGACGAAGCTGGATCGTCTGGATGATCGTGCTCTTGGCGTTGGCCGCGCCCTGGACGTTCTCCGCGCCGGCCGAGGAGCCTCCCCGGGATGCCTTGAGTGATGATCTGCATCTGACGGCGATCCCCTTGGGGCTGCCCGCCTTTCCCGATCCCCAGGACTGGCCCGTGGCGAAGGACCGCGCCGAATTGGGGCGTCGGCTCTTTTTCGATCCGCTGCTCTCCGCCGACGGCACCTTGGCCTGCGCGAGTTGCCATCCGCCCGAACGGGGGTTCAGCCATGGCGCTCCCAAGGGCATCAAGGGGCAAGGGTTGCGCCGCCGGGCGCCGACCTTGTTCAACCGCGCCTACGGCCAAGCCTTTTTTTGGGACGGCCGCGCCGCCTCCCTCGAAGAACAAGCCTTGAAGCCCATCGAGGATCCTCAAGAACTGGGGTCCACCGTCGCGGAAACCTTGCGGCGCTTGCGGAGCCATCCGGATTATCCGCTGCGGTTTCAAAAAGCCTTTGCCGACGGCATCACCGCCGCCAACCTGGCGAAGGCCCTGGCTGATTTTCAGCGCGGGCTGCTGCGCGGCAACAGCCCCGTCGATCGCTTTCTCCATGAACACGATCACGACGCTCTCACCGCGCCGCAACGCCATGGCATGTGGATCTTTGACAGCAAGGGCCAATGCTGGAAATGCCACCCAGCCCCTCATTACACCGATGAAAAGTTTCATAACACCGGCGTCAGTTGGGGACGTACACCGCTCGACCTGGGCCGGTATGAAGCGACCCGGCGCGACGCCGACAAAGGCCGCTTCAAAACGCCAACGCTGCGCGGCGTTCGCTTGACCGCCCCCTACATGCACGACGGCAGCATCAAAACCTTGGAAGAGGTGATCGATTTGTATGACCGGGGAGGCAATCCGAACCCGCACCTGGACCCGCTGCTGCATCCTCTCAAGCTCAATCCCGAGGAAAAACGCAATCTGGTGGAATTCCTCAAAGTGTTGTGATCCGCCAGGACCAGCCGAGATTCATGCCCGTCGTTAATCCCCTGGTTTCGCTTCGGGCACCTCGGCCAGCGCCGCTTGACGGATCGCCTTGCTCTTCTCCATCTGCACCAGGCCGATGATCTTCAGTTTCTTCAAGGCCAGCGGCCGGTCGTCGTCGGGGAAGGGGTCCGTTTTGGCCGTCTTGTCCCAATAGGCGGCCTGCTGCTGGCGAAAGGCTTCAAGGTCGAGCGTTGCTTCGAAGGTTTGCGCCGGGCCGGGTTTTAGCTCCGATGACTCGAGCGGCAGATGTCGGCGGACCACGTGGACGTGCAGCCGCTGGCCGTTGCTGCCCTGATACCGCACCCGCTCCTCGACGAGGAAGAGATGCAGCCGGGGCACGTCTGCGTCGCCGCCGTTCAGCGCGCCCTCGACTGTCGCCCGCGCCTTGATCTGGTCCTTGTCCCGCTCGACGTGAAGCTGCAGGGTCAAGGGCGCCTTGTCCGCCAGCATCTTGTCCACGGTCCGGCGGAGATGGTCGAAGTCGCCCCGAACATCCTCCAGCGCCCCGGAGATGCTGGGATGCTGTTTGCCGTTGATGAAAAAGGCGGGGACGAAATTGATCCCATAAAACAGCGCCCGCGTTTCCGAGCATTCGCAAGCGATGGGGTTGGCGTCCGGGATGTGGAGATGGTGCTGCATCAGAATGACTTCCGAAGCGGGATAGGTCCGATGCAGGCCCAGGAACAACAAGCTCGCCGAGACTGATGGGTCGATGATCGCCTGCGGAAGCTGATGGACGCCGTTGAATAATTCCACCACGACGGCCTGGTTCGCGCCTTCGGGGCGAGGCTCGTGGGGCCGAACCTCAAACGGCAGCGGCGCCTGTTCCTCTTCCTGGTCGAGTTGCTCCTCAAGAGGATCGATGCGGGCTTGCAGTTCGCTAAGGGGGTCGCTCTTCTGGGCCGCCTTGAGGGCCTGCCGCAGCGTTTTTAGCACGCGAAGCTGGCTGGCGGGGCTGTCCTGGGCGGTAAGCATTTTCTCCGCCACCTGAGCCTGCATCAGGGCCAAATTGGCATAGCGTTCGGAGCCAAGCAGGATCTGAGCCGTCAGGCGGTAACCCTGCAGCTCCATCTCCCGGCCGAAGCCGCCCGCCAATTTCAAAACCTGATCGATCCGCGCCTCCACCTCGTCGCTGGAGGGCTTTGTCTCCAAGGCCAGTTCGAGCAACTCCAGGGCCATGGGCAGGGTGTAGTGGGGCCAGTTCTGATATTTCTTGATCAGGTTCCGCAGGGCCGCCTCCTTCTCCCGAGCCGTGGGCAGGCCGAGCACCTTGTTGAGGTCCTCCATGGCGGGGTTCATCGTCATGGCTTTGCTGAAGTCGATGTCCCGGGCGTCGGTCTTCTCCATGCGGAGCAGGTCGCGCCGCCCCTTCACCTCATAGGAACCCAGCAGTCGATTGGGCCGGGCTTCATTCTTGGGGGCGTACATGACCGCGAGATAGGTCGAATAGGGCGTGACGACCTTGAAGCGGAGTGCCTGCCCCTCGACCTGCGGATCGATGACCTGCAGCGTCTTGAGGTCGGCCACATTGGCGGCGAGGAAGCGGCCCGTCAGCCGGCCGCCGCGGGCTTCGATGGCGAGCAGGGCCAGCGTCTGTTCGCGGTCGGGCAACAGGGCGGTGATCCGCCAGGTGCCGGCAAAGGCCGCCTCGGCGGGCCGCTGCGCCGCGGCCGTCCCCGCCAGCCACCAGAGAAACACGCCGCCGATCAGGACGAGTCCAGCTCGAAGCATGGGGCACCTCGACGAGGAGAAGAGTCAGCGGGTTGCCATGCCCGCTTCCCGGCGGGCACGCCGCGCCAGTGTCATAACCATGTCAATGGATTATTTTACCACAACCCTGAGGCGCTACAAGCCCGAAGCGCCAGCGCCGATGTTCGATGCAACGCAAGCCCGAAGCGCCAGCGCCGGGTCGCCGCGCCCGGGTCGACCCCTCGCTCGCGCTCGGGGCTTGTCCATTCATCGCGCTCGGGGGGTTACTGTCCGTGCAGCACATACTCAATCACCGCGGCCAACCCGACCTCATCCTTCACATAGCGCGTGCTGCCATACTGTGTCCACCAGCGCTGGCGGCCGGCTCCGTTCGACTCTTCATTCAATCGCCGCGAACACCATGCCTTGCACTGACTCATCACCGTTTCTGGCAGCGCCTCCGCCGTGGCCACCAAATGGACGTGATTGGTGCGCACGTTCAGGGCATGGAGCTGCCAGCCGCGAAGTTGGCAATGCACTCTGATCGTCGATGCCACTATTGATCGTTGTGCCTCATTCAGCCAAACGGCCTCTTCGCGCATCAATGACCGAGCCTTGGCTTCCCGTTGCGCATCGGGCAATTCGATTGCGATGCTGTCCAACTTAACCCAGCCGCGGCGATCGCCCGGAAGCCAAGTTCCATACGTCGTCCAGGTGATGAAGTAAGCCAGCGGAGCGCTCAACTTTCATCTCTCTCTTTCACAAGCCCGAAGCGCCAGCGCCGGGTCGCCGCGCCCGGGTCGACCCCTCGCTCGCGCTCGGGGCTTGTCCATTCATCGCGCTCGCTCGCGCCCGGGTCGACCCCTCGCTCGCGCTCGGGGCTTGTCCATTCATCGCGCTCGCTCGCGCCCGGGTCAGACCCCGATGTCTTCGTTCCAGAGTGTAGGGTGCTTACGGATGAACTCCCGCATCATCTCGATGCAGCGGGAGTCCTGTAGCACATCCACGACTACCCTCCGGCTCCGTAACAACTCTTCCTCTCCCAAAAACGTAACGTTCTCGCCAACGACGACGCGGGGGATGCGGTAGAGCAGAATTGCCCCCGAACACATCGCGCATGGGGAGAGCGTCGTATAGAGCACGCTCTGAGCGTACACCGCTGCGGGAAGCCGACCGCCATTTTCAAGAGCGTCCATCTCCCCGTGAAGGATAGCGCTGCCTTTTTGCACGCGGCGATTGTGGCCGCGGCCAATGATCTTGCCCTGATGGACAAGAACCGAGCCGATGGGAATGCCACCTTCGGCGAGGCCGGCTTGTGCTTCAGCAATCGCCGCATCCATGAATGAGTCCATTCCGTCTACCTCACGTTAAGCTTTCTTGGCACGCGAGCCGCAGCGCGGCCGTCCGCTGCATGCTGTTGTTAGACCGCGTTCTCGTTGAGTGCATACTTCCTCACTGCCGCATCGACTTGATCCTGTGCCGGGCCGGCGCCGACATGCAGCACGAGGTACCGCCTGAAGTCATGGGCGTCAAAGTTCGTGTTGAGCACAAAGAAGAAAGCCACGTCATCTGGACTCTCCCCATCGTGCCACGACGTCATAACAAAGGCCGCGTCTTGAACGTCGTCGGGATCCCCGAGATGAGCCTCGACGAGCACCTCATCGATGGCATCGTGCCATGCCTCGCAGCTCTGACCGCCGCATACGGCGTATCGACATCCAGCTTCGAGCAGGTCCCTGGCAATCGCAAGACGACCCGCATCGGTGAAGCGACCGTCATGGTCCCAGATTAGGCAGGGAAACGGAAGGCCAGAGAACGGCGATGTGAATCCGTCTGGGCCAGTGATCGCCGCTCGCGCGTAGATCTTGCCGTCGTTCTCAGCCAGTACGTTCATCACGGTCTCGAAGCGGTCTAACGACCAAGCTCAGCCGCGGCGGGGCCACTGAGCCAGGAACTCCCAGAACCGAATCACGCCCCGCCGTCGGCTGCAGCGCCTGGTTCGGCGACCTGCACGCCTAGTTCGGGGAGGCGGAAGCCGAGCGCTCGCCCGACCCAAGCCAGCCCGCGCATGACCGCCATAGGC
>JACTMY010000003.1 GCA_014584395.1 Planctomycetota bacterium
GGTCTGGGCGGGGCGGCGCTGCTCATCGCGCTGCTCGTGTTGTGGCTGCGCAGGCGCAAGCGCCGGAGGGCCGATCATGCTATGGCGTAAGAGCGCGAATCTTGCCCTCCTGGTGCTTTACTTTGCCGGTTTGGCGGTGCTTGCGTTCTATGTTGGTGGCGCGACTCAGCCCGCCCATCCAGCAAACCAAAAAACCGTGCCAACCAGGACTCAGTTGGATTGCGGCCACTGGGCGGTGTTTCGTGCCTGCGAGCTGCTGGGCATCCCGGTGGATCCTAAATCCTTGGTCGCAATGATGCCCCATGCTCCCGAGGGGCATAGTATGAAGCAGATTGCAGACGCGCTGAAAGCGTTTGGCCTGGAGGCCCAAGGCAAAAAGGAAAGCTATGAACACTTTCTGGCGGGAGCGGGGGTTCGCATTGTGCACCTGAGCGTCCCCAATCATTTCATCGTTGTCTTGCGCGCCGATGCCAACCAAGTTTCCTTCTTCGATGATCATGGACGGCATCGCACCCTGCCGCCCGCCGTGTTGCAACAGCGCTGGTCGGGAAACGTGCTGGCTGTGAAGAAGTCATCCGTGGTGGCTGGCGCGGGCAGCCATGAACGCCAGGAAGAGACCCCAGCCCCGCGCATCGCCTTCGACACGTTATTCATCGACCAGGGCGACATCCCCGTCGTGGGCCCTTCGCAGACCGTGATTTATTCCTATCCCTTCAGGAATGATGGGAAGAACGACCTGGTCATCAAGAAAGTCCATACGACTTGCGCCTGTCTTTCGTCCAAGCCGCCCGAGCAAGCCATTCCCCCTGGCGCAACGGGCGCCATTCGCCTTGAATATGCCGTCGATGGCCGCCATCGGGCCTTCGTTCACGAAGCCCTGGTGGAAACCAACGACCCCGTTCACCCCATGATCGTGCTGCGGGCCGCGGGCAATGCCAACACCCAAGTCCACGTGACGCCCGACAGGGTGCAATTCGGCCAGGTACCCTGGGGGCAGACTAAGAAGCTCCATCTGATCGTTCGCTATGAGGGCGACCAAAGCTTTCAAGTCGAAGCCGTGCAATGCGACCATCCCGCGCTCAAGGCCTCGATCAAGCCCGCCAACGACCCGGCACTGCGGAACCAACTCTGGCCGCATTCGCAGGGCCAACTGCGCATGCTAGGCTCGATGGGGTTGCTCGAGCTGGAATGCCAGGCGGAAGCGGGCCTTGCGGGCGAATTGTCGGGGACCTTGACGATCCAGACCAATATCGCTCATTTTCAAAAAATGACCGTGCCTGTCAAAGCCAAGATTGTGACGCCCGTCATGGCTTATCCCGGCTTGATCGCCTTGACCGCGGTCGCGGAACCGGAGCCCATCGAAACCACGCTGACTTTGGCTTCCTTGGTCGATCAGCCTTTCCAGGTCAAGTCCCTTTCTCCCCAAAACCTGCGTTTAACCTGGACAAGCGAACCAGGCGCTTCGCCCAAATTCAGTCAAAAAATCACAATCCTAGGGTCCCGGCAAGCGTTTCTCGAAATGTCGGGAAAAGCATTATCGCTGACGATCGAGTCCGCCGGCGATACGTTCGAGCTGCTGGTTCCCGTTCATGTTTTCAGGACCCAAAGCCCATGAGCGGCAAGGTGCTGTCGAAAAGAGGGAATCACCGCCGCCGCCGAGGTCGCCTCGGTCTTACCTTAATTGAATTGCTCGTGATCATCGGCATCATCGTGTTGATCCTGGCCATGATCATGCCCACGATTCAGCGCGTCCGCGCCTCCATGGATCAGATGCTCTGTGCCAACCATCTGCGTCAATTGACGACGGCGGCGCATCACTTTCACGCCGATCAGGGCCGGTTGCCGCCCGGATATCTTGGTCCGAGCCACGACCTCAATGCGCAATCGCCGGACTTTTGGTATGAGGGGCAGTGGATTGGCCATTTCCCGCTCTTACTGCCCTATCTGGAGGAGAAAGCCTTATTTGAGCAGCTTGACGTTGTCTTTGATCCCATGGTCGTATCGGCCCGCAAGTGGTTTTGGAGTGCGCCGGCCAACGGTCCTGGCCCCCCGCACGCGGCCAACTATACGGCGGCCATGAAGTCCATCAAGGTGTTTCGCTGCCCCTCCGCGGCCAACTACATCACACCCATCGGCAACCCTGCTTGGCGCGGCGGCGGGACGATCCTCGGCATGCACGTGTATCAATCCGCGCAAGGGGTCGAAACGGTGGCCTGGAAGGATGAGTATGGACCCGCCGCGGCCTATCGTCCCTTGGGGCGCACCCATTATGCGGGCGTCGCGGGAACCGGTTTGGGGTCGCATCCAGAGTTGTCGCGCTACGAAGGCATCTACACCAACCGCTCGAAAACCTCGCTTGGGCAACTGACCGTTCAAGACGGCACCAGCCACACGCTGCTCTACGGTGAAATCTGCGGATCGTGGTGGGCAAGCCCGCCTGAGATGTATGAATTGTGCTGGATGGCGGCGGGGGGCATGAGCACCTATTTAGGACTGCATCGCGGGCTGAAGGCGCCCCTGATCGCTTTCAGCAGCTACCACGTACAGGGCGTCAATTTTAGTTTTGCCGACGGCTCCGTCCGCATGGTTCGGTATCGGCAAACCCATCAGAGAAACAGCGAAGATTGGTACGTTCTTCAGGAATTGGCGGGCAAACACGACGGCGGGCAGCGCGACACGTCCGCTTTGGTTTTGGACTAGGCCATCGCGCTTTTCATATCGCAGACGCCGCGGCCGAGCCGCACTCTCTTCATCCTGCCCTAAACCCGCACGGCCCATGAAAAAGAGGGACAGCCGTTGGGGCCGTCCCTGTCATCAATGATTGGATTCAATCGCTTGCCGTTAAACCAAACCGGCGATCGGTTGGCCGTTTTCCACCAGATAGACCGGGCGGCCGCTGGGGTCGCGCACTTGCATGCGCGGATCGATGCCGACCACGTGCAAAATCGTGGCCATCAAATCCTGCGGGGTGATCGGCGTGGATTTCGGCACCTCGACCTTGGCGGACGATTCGCCCAGGGCCTGGCCCATCTTCAAGCCGCCGCCGGCCAAGGCCAGCGGGCTGAGCGGCGCCCAATGGTCGCGGCCCGCGGAGCCGTTGATGCGCGGCGTGCGTCCGAACTCGCCGCTGATGACGAGCAACACATCGTCCAACATGCCGCGCTGGGTCAGGTCCTCGATGAAGGCGTAAACGGCTTGATCCATGGGGGGGGCGATGCCGCGCATGGCGGGTCCGATGTCGCCGTGCATGTCCCAGCCGCCGTAGTGCATCGTGATGAAGCCGCAGCCCGCCTCGCACAGCCGCCGCGTGAGCAGGAACCATTGGCCGAGGGTGTGCCGGCCGTAGAGGTCGTGGGTCCGCGGGTCTTCCTTGGACAGATCGAAGACCTCGCGGGCTCGACTTTGAATGAGTCCGAAGGCCTGGGATTCGAAGCTGTCCAGCCCGTCCATCAATCCCGTGTGGTCGATTTGCCGATCGATCTTATCGAGTTCCTTGAGCAAGGACCGGCGGTCGTTCAAATGGTCATGACTGAGGTGCATGTTCATGTTGCGGCGCGCCTGGCCGCCGACGTCGAACGGGGCGTAGGCCGCACCTAGCCAGGATGGCCCATCGGCATAAATGCCGCCCAAGCGGACATAGGTTGGGATGCCGCTTTGCTCGTTGAAGGCCCCCTTGAAGCGGCTGATGATCGACCCTATCGAGGGCTTGATCGGGGCGGCGCCATTGTCGGCGGGGGGATGGTCGTAGCCGGTCATCATCCAGTGGGTGCCCCCGGCATGGCCGGAATTGGTGTGGGCAAAGGAGCGGACAAAGCACATCCGATCCGCCACCGTGGCCATTTTTGGGTAGACCCCGGCGATCTGCACGCCGGGAACATTGGTCTGTACGGCGCCGACAGTGCTCCGGTACTCGGCTGGGGCGGACATTTTCGGGTCGAAGGTTTCGACGTGGGTGGCGCCGCCGCCGAGCCAGAGCCAGACGATGGACTTCTTCGTGGGCGATTGCCCATGGGTCTTGGCCAGGGCTTGCAGTTTGAAGAGATCGGGCAAGGCCAGGCCAGTCATGCCCAGCGCGCCCACGCGCAGGAAATCACGGCGCGTCGATCCATCACAATTGGCTTGTCTTCGTGGACTGAAGATATTGAGCATGAGGGTTTCCTTTCATGCTTTTTCACCCATGAGACCGCTGCCCTTCGGGCGGGATGAAGGTGTGGTAAGCTTTGCGGTACAGGTGATCCAGGAGGGTTGGTTAAAACACACCACACATCATAGTCAGAGAGAGCACTCCTGTCAACAGAACACAGCTTCAAGACCCGATCGGATCGGGCCGGCATGGCCCGGGGTTCGATGCAGGAAGGCCATTTTTCATGCTACGAGCGACGATGCGTCCACAGCACGGGTTCATGGGGATGGCCGCGTTCATTGGACAAGTCACGGTGACACTGATACAATAGAGACAACTCTTCATTCCTGGTGCCTCCCTCGTTCCAAGATTCCCATTCTGGTCCTGGCTGACATCAAGTGTGCGGAGGGGACAATTTAGTCCTCAATGACACGGAGATGCCCATTGGCTTGAGTAAGCTCAGGCAGCAAGGCCGAGTCACCACGCTCATCTCCCACGGCTCTGTTTCCTTTCCCATTAGGATGTGCATGATGCGCTTGATTCAGCAGATGAAGCCATCGGACTGGGATGTCGCGCGCATGTTGACCTACATTGCCGATTTGGAGTTGGAGGTAGATCGACTGCGCAAGCATGGTCAATTTTTTCAACTGGAGACGCTGGGCATCTTAAAGCGCATCCGGTTGCTGTGCGGCAATGCCGCGGGGATGGTCAACGGGCTGCCTCCCTTGCCGGAAATTGAACAATCCATCACCGAATTGATGCGCGTGGTAAAAGATCTGCAAGACCCATCGGACTACCATCCCGCTTTTGATCAGGTGGTCGACATCGCCTTGCGTCCCTTCATTGACAAAGTCTTCCGCTGTCAACAGCGCATCGTTGGCGCGGCGGAAGTGACGCTGCATTTGCAACTTGATCAGGATCACATTGAATGGTTCCCCGGCCGCCTGCGCCACGTCATGGACAACCTGATCTCTAATGGGTTGCGCTTTCGCGACGTGGGCAAAAAGGAAAACTGGATTCGCATGAACTTGCGCGTGTCCCCAGACAAATACGTCTTTCGCATTGAAGACAATGGGGTCGGCATGTCCAGCGGCGAATGCCATCAGGTGCTTGAATTGTTTTATCGCGCGGCCCCCATGCGCGCGGCCGGCATGGGCGTTGGCTTGGCCGTGGTGAAACTGCTGGTGGAGCAATGCGGGGGCTCCCTGTCGGTTGATTCGGGAGAAGGCCAGGGCACGACCTTGGAAGTCGCGCTGCCCCGATTCGACTTGAACGATCATTTGGGCTGACGTCCGTCTGCGTCGGCGGTCCATGGACACCCTGAACTTCAGAAAGTGGGGGGTGGAACCATGCGATGCTTGCGGCGATAGATCAATGACCCGCCGCCTGAGCACCCCTTCAGGCGGGAAAGGAATGCAATAGGGCATGGGCAGTGAAACCACGGATGAGATGCGGCTGAGGTCGCCGTGACAAGAGTTGGCAAGGTCCACCGCAACCAGGAACCAGGGGCGCAGCCATTGGCTCGAACTACACCCTAACAAGAAAGCAGGCTGTCATGGCGCCACGACCTCGCCCATTAGAGCAAAAGAAAGCATCCACCGAATCAGCCAAACGGTCCAAAGTCAAAGGATTGAAAACCAAGCCGGCAGCGCAGGAAAAAACCAAAAAGGCCGCCGAAAAAACGGTCATGCCGCAACGGGCTCCCGCCAAGCGGAAACCTCGGGTCAAACCACCGCCGCCCAGGATGCGAGCGCGGTGGGGCATTTTTAACAATGCCATGAATCAAGTGGCCGTCTTTGATTACAACCAGCGCGCAGCCGCGGACGCAAAACTCGCGCAGTTACGCGCTGACCATAAGGGTCTTTATTACATGCAAGTGGTCAAGGATGAAATGCCTGCGCCCGTCTCCCTGGACGGACCCGCGTAGCCATGATCGTGAAACCGGTTCCGTCGACGTCATGTCCCCGCCCTGGGCGGCATCCAGCGCCGATCGCGGAGTGAATGCGATTCAGTTTGTTCGGCCTAGTTTCTCCATGTTGGACGAAAGGCCTTTCCCTGTAAGGAGTTTGTGATGAGTAAGAAGTTGTATGTCGGTAACCTTTCCTACGAGGTCACCGATCATGACCTGACGAAGATGTTCGAGGCTCATGGGGTCGTGGAGTCGGCCCAAGTGATCATGGATCGGGACACAGGCCGTTCCAAAGGCTTTGGGTTTGTGGAAATGAAGAGCGATCAAGAAGCGTCGGCGGCCATTGCCGCTCTTCATGGCGTGGAATCGGGCGGACGACCTTTGACCGTCAATGAAGCTCGACCCAAAACGAGTGGCGGTAGCCGAGGGGGCTCCAATTCCCGCGGCGGTTACGGCAACCGTCGTTATTAATAGGTGAAAGACGATTGCCTCCGAAGCGCGAAGTCAGTGGGCGCTCGTTGTCAGAATGAGCCGCACCATGGGAGCTTTGTGCTTCGGAGTTTTTTTTCTATCCGCTTCGCGCACGGCTTTCGTGCTCTAGCCTGCCATTTCGCTCTTGATCCCCTTCCAACTCTGTCGTGTCATTGACCGCACTCAAAAACCGTGCCGACCGCTTCTAGTGTGATCCAGAGGTTGGGTCATAAGGAGCGTTTGGTTCATCGTGGGGATGGCCGCCCGGCCAACGCCTCCGACCCATGCGGACAAACCACCATTGAAACAGGGCGATGCAGAGGGGGCACGCCACGGCTGCGCCGGCCAGAACCAGCACGCCGATGTCCAAAGCTTGCTGTTTGAAGTATCGCCACCAGGCCAAGGTGCCGAGCAGGACGAAACCAGCCATGCCCACGAACCTGGACAAGACGAAAACCATCGCCAGCCCTCGGACCCAGAGAGGGAACCGCACGGCCGGTTCCAAGGTTTGGGAGGGGGCGTCTTCGCTGCTGGGCAGATCATCATGCATGATGCGCTGGCCATGATCAAAGGTGTTGGATCGAAACGACGTTTGCATTCAAACTAGCTTGGCGGCTTTCTTGGGAGAAGCGGAATTTTCCCAGGCAGATCTGGTTCGTTTACATTTAGGATGTGCCCCAGGCGACTTGTCCGCCTGTGCTCATTTGTGAATTCGCCTCCTGACCACGCCATTTATACCGACCGCAGGTCTCAACCAACCACGCGTGCAGGTACCATGGCGGCCAGGTGGCAGGCTGGTTTTGGTAGGGTGCGTTGAGCACAGCAAAACGCACCAGATTTCTGAAAGTTCGCACGGGAGCACAGCGTACCGTGACCCCGTGGCGCAGTCACTCCTAGGCACCGGGCGATCGGAGGTTTGTCATGCAACACCAACTAGTTCTCGGAGCGTGTTCAAGACACTGGCACGCGGGCGTGTGTTGCTCTGTGTTGCTCGGTCTCGCTGTAACCCTGGCGGCAGTGGCGCTTGGTCATGTGGATGACGACGCCAATGTCCGCGCAATCCCCTTGACGCCCTTCCCGGCAGGCCGGGAGAGGTCGTTGCCACCATTGACAAAAGACTCGAGGATATGGCACAAGCCGTGGCCTTTAGCCCCGATGGGAAGTGGATCGCCGCGGGCGGTTTGGCAGGAGAGGCACCGGGCATCTTGAGGGTCTGGAGAACGAACAATCTTAAAGAGGCGGTTGTGCAATAGCCTATTCGTGCGGTGAGCATCGCCTTCTCCCCGAGCAGCAAACACCTCGCTGTGTCGGACAACTTCTCCAACGACTGCGTTCACCTGCGAGCCGGCTGCAAAGTTCGTGACGTCTCGAAAAACTGTCATGCCGGCCCGGTCAAGTGCAACGCTTTGTTCGGCGTGCTTTGCCCTGGCAAGTTGCCTTTCCACGTTTGCACAGCTCTCGCGCCAGTGCTCGGCCAACGATTCCGAATTGATGCACGTCTGTCGCTGAAAGCTGAATCCTATCACCGGCATGCCAACGCGAGCCATTGGGGGGTTCACGGTTCACGTGCCCGGCATTGTGAACCAGCGCATTACGCGCGACATACGCGTCGAGCAACTGACTGGCTTCAGCAATCTGCCAACCCAACTTCCTTTCCAGATGAAGCAGCTTGGCCTCAAGGCTGTTCATATCGCCAATTGTGGCCTCGACCATTTGCTTAATGAGTTCCTCAAGATCGTTGTGCTGCAAGACCTCGCCAAAAGAGAGCTGCTTCTCCTTCGGAATAAGGTCACGACGAACATTGTAAACTTCAAGAATAAGGTCGGTGACAAACGCTTCAGCATAGGAGTAGCCCAACAAGAAGGCGGCGTGTGCAACCTGATGGCCATATTCCTTGAAAGTGTTGGGAAGAGTCGATCGCCGATTGTCTGTGTACCAACCTTCATACTTCTCCTTGAGTACATCGAAAATCTCACGATGCGAGAGAGCGAGGAAGGGTACCAGGGTATCCAACTGGCCGACGAGCCGCTTGGTCAGCCGGCCGAACGGATCTGGTAATCGCTTCGCCACGCCTGTTGCCTCCGCCGCCGAACGACCCAGCTCAGCAGCGGCGGGGCACCGGTGAGCTTGAAGTCCCAGAAACCTATCGTGCCCCGCCGTCTGCTGCAGCGCCTGGTTCGGCGACCTGCACGCCTAGTTCGGGGAGGCGGAAGCCGAGCGCTCGCCCGACCCAAGCCAGCCCGCGCATGACCGCCATAGGC
>JACTMY010000002.1 GCA_014584395.1 Planctomycetota bacterium
GTCACCCTCATCTTTTTGGGGGAAGTGGATAATCGGGAAGTTCCCCAGGTCTGTTCGCTCACGGAGGAAGCCGTGGCCCTGGCGGAACTGTCGGCGTTTCCCATGAAGGTGAAGGGCGTCGGCTGCTTCCCCAACGTGCGCCGGCCGCGCATCATCTGGGCGGGAGTAGAACAGGGCGCCGAGGAACTGATCCGCGTGCATGACGCCCTGGAAGCGACCCTGGAAACGCTGGGATATCGCCGCGAGGAGCGGCGCTTCACCCCGCACATCACTCTGGGACGGACCCGCAGTGACGGCCCCCTGACACAGCTTGGCCAATGGTTGACTGAATCCGCCGCGGCGGAGGCGGGGGACATGACCGTCCAAGAAATCCACGTCATGGGCAGCGAACTGACCCGTTCGGGGCCGCAGTACACGGTCCTGGGCCGCGTCCCGTTGGGCTGACCCGCGCTGCCTGGTCAAGTCGTCAAACTTTGCCGCAATAGCTCCATTTCCTCGAAGGCATGAAGGTCATTTTGGATGCGGGCCTGTTGCATGCCTTGCTCCAAGAGATGGACGGCCTCGCTCTTTCTCGCAACTTGAGCCAAAAGCTGGCCCGCTTGCAGGTAAGCGGGGACGTAATCCACATGCACGGCAAGGAGTTGCTGCAATTGATCGAGAGCCTTTTCGACTTGTTTCTCGCTGATCCATTCCATGGCCAGGGCGTAAAGCAAAAAGGCGTCCTGGGGGTCTTGTTCCAGCATCTTTTCGATCTGTTCGCGCCGTGCGGAGGTGCTCATGAGTTTGTCTCGCCATGCAAGTCAGGGGTACAATGAATTGCCCGTGAATGGCCGTTGGAAATTGATGCAATCCGGTTAATCGGACCGGTTCGCTTCATCTGATCATTCGGATTCAGTCTCTTGGCTGTCACGCTTGGATCGATCCGCATGGGGTCGATTTTAACTTAGGAAAAAGATGTCAAGGTGGCTGAAGGGGAAGGCGCGGGCTGGTCGAAATGGTCTGCAGGTTCAACTTGATTCAACCCCGGTCCTAGCCAGATGTTGGAGCACGCATGCGTCGGCAACCTTGGTGGATTTACAGCGTTTGCCTCCTCTGGATCATTCCGAATGCTCTCTGGGCCAGCGACGCGGCCATCCCCTCGGGGCGACGCACTGCCATCGTGCAAGTCGTCGAACGCGCCAAGACCTCCGTGGTCAATATCCACAGCGAACGCATCACCTACCAATCCACGCCCAATGGCGTCTATTCCACGCCCATCCAAAATCGCTCCAACGGCATGGGCACGGGCATCATCATCGACCCCCGCGGCTACATTGTGACCAATCACCACGTCGTCGATGACGTCTCCTCCTTGCGCATCCGTCTGCACGACGGCAGCACCTATTCCGCCAAGGTGATTGTGAAGGAAAAGGACAAGGACCTGGCCCTGATCAAGATCGACGCCAACAAGGAACTGCCCACGATTCCCCTGGGGACCTCCTCTGACCTGATGGTGGGGGAAACGGTCATCGCCATCGGCAACGCTTTTGGCTACGAGCATACGGTCAGCGTGGGGGTCATCAGTTCGCTCAACCGCGACGTTGCCCTCAACAAGGAAGTCTCCTACCGATCTCTGATCCAGACCGATGCCAGCATCAACCCCGGCAATTCGGGCGGCCCCCTGCTCAACATCGACGGGCAATTGATTGGCGTCAACGTCGCCATTCGGGCCGGGGCTCAGGGCATCAGCTTCGCCATCCCGGTCGATCAGATGCTGGGGGGCGTGAGCGAAATGCTGGCCAAACGCCGGAGCCAGGAACTGCCCATCGGCTTCAACTACCGCGATTGGATCGACGTGCGGCGCAATCCCGTTCACTGCCTCACGGTCGAACGCGTCATGCCGAATACCCCGGCCGCCAAAGCGGGGTTGAAGCCGGGCGACGTGATCGTGCAAGCCGGGAGCGTCGACGTCAAAACCAGCCTGGACCTGGAGCGCGCCTTGTTGGACATGCCAACCAAGGATCGCCTGCCGCTGAAGGTCAAGCGCGGCGATGAGCAAGTGGACTTGGCGTTTCCGATCAAGAGCACCAATGAACCAGGCGAGGTGGCGGGCGACCTGGCCTGGCGCCGGCTGGGAGTGAAGTTGGCCATGGTCTCGAAGGAAACCGTGCGCCGCGAGCAACCGCATCTGCAGGGCGGCCTGAAGATTCTGGAGGTTCGCCAAGGCAGTCCCGCTGACAAGGCCGGCTTTCAGCCCGGCGACGTGCTCGTGGGCTTGCACATTTGGGAATCGACGCAACCCGATCACGTGGCCTTCGTGCTTAATCACGCGGATTTGCGCAACTTTCTCCCTTTGGCCTACCATCTGCTGCGCGGCGGCCAAATCGAAAAGGGCCACTTCAGCTCCTTGGACGATTAATCATCCACCGGCTGTGATGACGCAGGCTCGGGAATAAAAAAGACCCGCCGAGATCTCTCGGCGGGTCTTTTTTGATTGCTGTCTTCAATCGCATGCATTATGCGGGCGCCACCTCGGTCGCGGCCTTCTCAGCTTCAGCCTTGGCGAGCTTGGCCTTGCGGCGGCGATGGATCGCGAATCCCGTCAGGCCAACAAAGCCGACCAGGGCCAGCGTGGTGGGTTCGGGAATCTGTTGGATATCCGCGCTGAACACGCCAGTGCCCGAAGCCGTCCAACTGCTCATGAAGCTGTCAATGATTGAGAGAGCGGGCTGAACGTTGGTGAAGCTGAGCGAGAAGCTGCGCTGCGCGGCATTGTTGAAGTAAACAAAATCGGAAGTGAATATGGTGGTATTCACGGGCGTGGTCGAGGTGAAACCTGCGGAGTTGCCGCCCGCGGGGCCGGACATGTTGCCGTTAAAGGAAGCGTCAAGTAGCCGATCCAGGCCGTCATATTGCGTGGTGGAAACGATGCTCAAGGTGCCGGTGGGGTTGCCCATGGGTTGGTCGATGTTGCCGCCTGAAAGATTCGCGACCGTGTTCGTGGAAATGTTGATGGTGAGCGTGGCGGCGATGGCTCCCGAACCGGGGAACGATGGAGCCACGAATTGAGCGCTGGAGCGATACAAGGCGCTGGGAGCGAAAAAGATCGGTGTAGACACCGTGAAACTGGCCGACGTCGGGCCATTATTCGTGAAGGTGAACGGCGTGGCTGAGATGTCCTGCTGGAAGATGCTCGCAAAGGTAGCCACCTGGGCCTGTGCCGAGCGAGTAGTTCCCAAGGCAACGATCATGACCAGCGACGCAGCCAGCATGAGCTTTCGGAAGGAGCGGATCATATGTTTCCCCCTGAAGAGGATAAAACGATGGAACGTATAATGGGCGCAATCTTCGCTACGTTAGGCATAGTTTATATGTTCACGTTCCTGTGTCAAACGAAAAAGGGAAAAAATCGCCTCTCAAACCTCGTGATTTTGCTCACTCATGAAATCTTTAAATGGATTCTTGCATTTGCAGAACAACCACGGGCATTGAACTCAACACGAATTAAACGATCTCCACTTTTGCGCATCAAACCTTTCAGCGCTAGCACTGCATCGCCAATAAGCTTCGCGCCGCATTAATTCGCCTTTCCTGCCGATTCGATAGGCGTGCTCCTTCATCGCCACGACTTCGAAGTGAGGCGTGAAAGATTTAGCTAGTTCCTCCAGGGTTTCAAAGTATTGCAAGTGATCGCCGCCTTCATGTCCCAGGCTTTCCGAGCCGACAAAGATGCCATCGGGAGTCAAAACGTTGCGGATCTTTTGCATCATAAGGGCTGTTGTCTCCGGTGGAAAGTGGCCAAGGGCTCCGTCCCAGATCACGACGTTATAACGTTCCCTCGGAAACGGGGACTGAACGGCGTCCATCAAATGGTAAGTGATTTTGTCCAAGGCCTGGTGGCGTTTGGCGGTCGCGATGGCGCTGGGTTCGACGTCGAGAGCATCCACTTGAAAGCAGCATGGGGCGAAAAAGCGCCGGGTCGTAAAGCCATCACCGCAGCCAATGTCGAGAACGACGTCGGAGTCGCGCAGGATTTCAGCATTGTAAAAGCAGCGCGACCAGTTCAGCGGACTGAAGGCTGATTGTCCAAAACCAAATTGGAAACAGGTCGCTCGGAAGTCAGTGTAATGTGGCGGTTCCTTGGATAAGGCCCACTCGCGTCTGATCTTTTCACGATAGTAGCAGTTAAGCAGGCGGATCAAAACGCCTTCCCTTAAGGCCGAACCTCCCACGAGCAGGCTCGCCAAGCGGCGTACTCCGCGATTCCAGCGGTCATAGCGATCAGCTCCGAGCGCGCCCTGAAGCCAATGTCGAACAGACTCCTTAATGGACAAGTCAATACCTCCCATTGCATGCCGATGTGCTGAGATTGACCAAGATTGAATCTCAACAAATTTGACCCGTGCTTGAGACTTGAATTAGCTTACAAAAAATAGCGCCACCGAACGGGCCAGGCGGGAGAGCGGCACGGCCGGCGCGTTGGCAGCATGGGAAGACGGTTCATCGAACGAGTCAAAGAAAACAGTCCGCGCCGAAGCGCGGACTGCAGGGGGGGGAAATCGCGTGGAGTTGGGATCGAAGGTTTAGCGGCCGTACCAATAATTGGGAGCGGCTTGCCCCATCGCGCCGCCATGGAAGTACGAAGCGCCGCCCGCGGGTTGACCGGCTGGGGCGCCATACCAGGCCGCGCCTTGGAACGAGCCATAAGGGGCAAAGTTGTAGCCGGTGTTCTGTGTTTGCGGAAACGAGGTGTACCACGGCTGGCCGCCGTTGTAGCAGTTCATTTGCGGGTTGCGTTCGCAGTAGATGCGAACGTGCGGGAGAAACACGGGGATGCGGAGTTGCGGAATGCTGATGCACGGTCTGTAGACGTCGATGCAGGGGTTGATGCCGCAGCCGCCGGGGCCGCAGCCGCCCTTGCCGCATCCGCCGGCCATGGCAGGGCTTGATAGACCCGCCCATGCCGCCAGCGTAATCAGGCTCGCCAGGAACACTTTCTTCATGTTGCTCTTCCTCAGTGGGGGTGAATCCAATCGCCCAAACGCTCGCCCATGGGCCAGCATGCAACTATGCGCGATGGCAAGCCGCAACATCGTTCCAAAACCTTGGATTCGTGGAAAAACGCCCCGGCCCCCGCAGCTAAGAATGGTAAATCGGCTAGGGCCTTCGAACTCGCTAGAACAGGTCGAATCCTGCGGAAAAATGGCGCTTAGGGCGGCGAAATGATTCAAGTTCGGTTCAATCCCATTCCACCTGCACCCATTGGCATTCCCAGCCGGACAGCTCCAGCGACACAGCATCCCCCCGAACGGCCAGGTCTTGCTGCTCTCGACCCCAGGCATTGACCACGGCCGCGCGCTTGGGATCGCGGCAACAGAGCAGCTTGCCCGACGTGTAAACTCCCAAGGTCTCGGCGATGAGCAGTTGCACGGCCTTGGGCTTGGACGCGGGGCGAACCTGCATGACCACCAGGTTAGGCCGATCCACTTGCATGAGCCAGGCCGATGGGCCGATCGCCGGCGGCCCGCGATCCACGGGCGCCACAGCCGCGGGCTGCGCCCAGTCCCACCATGCCTGGTCCGGTTGTTCCATCTCGCATGCCAGGGCGGCACGGAAATGGCGCTCCTTTTCATGCCCCGCGATCAAAAGGACGTCCAACATCCTTGGCCCGATTCGTTGGGCAAACGGCAGACTGGACGTGAGCAGCAACGTGCGGGTTGGTCCCGCAAGCCATTCAATCCAGCGCGTCGCCTCGAACTGGCGTCCCCCCACTGTTTGCGCGGTCCAGCCGCAGTTGCGCTTCAGTTCGGCCGAGGCGTCCCGCCAGGCCAGTCTGAGGGCGAAGTAGTCATTCCAAGAGTGGCCGCCGGGAGGATGGCTGGGCGCTAGCTCCACTTGCAGGTCCAAATAGGGCCGGCTCCACCAGAGGCGGTATTCGATCTTGAACGACGCTAGTTGATGATCGTGCTCATCGTGCAGAAACCCCGTGGCCTCGATGGCGGCGACCACGGAATTGACCGTGGCCACTCGCACTTGCTCCGCCCGCATCGTGCCCCCTCGGGCGAACGCCAATTGCAATCCCATGCGGCCGATTTTGCGGTGCTGATCGCGAATTTCCTTCAAGCCGCCGGTCGCGGGGTCGATCTCGGCTTCAAGATATTCATTGCGGAGCGTCCACTGCTGGACCAGCGGCAATTTCGGTTGAAGGATTTTGGTGCCCGGGGAGATGGCCCGAGGCAGCCAGGCAAAGCCAAACGGCGGCAGTTCGACGATGGCCGTTGTTTGTGATGCTTCAACGTGAGAGGCCTTGGCGGGGGGCGGCATGGGCGTCGTCGCGCCAGGGAGATCGACCGCCACCTTGCGCGTCATGCCCAGGGGGTTGAGGATCATGAATCCGGGCTGGTTCGCCGTAGCCGAGGCGAGTAATCGCTGTGCCAGGGCAGCCGCGGCGGCGTCCAGTGCGTCGCTGGGAGCCGATGCCATGTCATGCGGCTTGGTCGCGGTTGACGCGGTCGAACCGGTCTCCTCCCGCTGCCCGGCCGCACCAAGGAGCGCGGGCCAAGCCTCCTGAACGTCCTTTTTCAGTTGTTGTTGCTGCCGAATGGCCCACCGGCTGATCGGATCGTCAAGCCCTTGCTCGCTGACGTCGTGCAGGGCATTGGTCAGGAAATCGTCGGCGGGCAGCGTCGTCGGGTGTTCGCTGGCGTAACTGTTGGCGATATAGTCGCTGAGGAAAACCGCCTCTCCGAAGATATTCCCCAGCCGGTGCAGCGCCGTCCAATCCGCATAGGCGTCGCAGGGCTGCCCCTCGGTCATGTGCGTCAGAATGGCGGAATAATCCTCCATGATCGTTTGATGCAGCCGGGGGACCAGTTGGAAGATCGCCGCGGCTTGATCGATGCTCGTGGGCTTGCGGGCCAGAATGGTGATCGAGGGGCCATGCGGACTCGGCCATTCGACCAGGGGACCTTTGAACGAGGGCACCGTGCTGGTGCCCCCCAGGGGAAACCCCAGGGCCGACTTGACATCCAATGCCAACAGCAAGGCTGGCGTGATCGGACTCAAGGTTGCGGCTGGCCCGCCATAGGTCTTGGGACGTTCGCCCAAATGCCGTTCAAAGAGCGCGAGCCCTTGTCGCAGCCGATCGACTTGTTCCGTGATGGGCAGCAAAGATGAGTCTTCCTCATCCCATGCGCCGCCGCACAGTTCGATCCGCTGTTGCTCCAGGGCTTCTTTCCACGACTGCAACAGTTCTGGTTGCCGATCAGCCAAGAGGGACAAGGTCTTGCCATCGAGGATGGGATGGCCTTTGGCCAACATCGCCCAACCGGGGAAGCCATGTTCTTTGAGCGCTGGTTCCGTGACATGCAGAAATTCAACGACATGGATCGTTGAGGGATAGAGGACTTCGCGGGCTTCTTTGAGCTTCTGAGCGGCGGCGGCCAAGGCTTCTTGCCTGGCATCAGAATCGGTGCTGGCGGCGGCTCGCTGCACGTCGGACCAAAAATCGGCGGTCGACAGCGGCTGCAAATGGTTCATCGCTTCGGCCAGCGCATGCAATATCAGATAGCCCAATCCCAGGCCGAAGAACGGACGGGCCGCCTCATCCTCTTCGATCGGGGTTTGCAGCGCGTCGGCAAGCTGTCGAAAAGTCTCCTTCCGGTCGGGTCCAGCTGAGAAACGCACGGCCCCCGCTTGCTTGACCCGCTCCGGCCAATCTTCGGGCAAGCTCGGAAATGGCCCCTGCGTCATCGCGAAAAGCTGACCCGACACGGGCTCCTGTCCCGCTGCAGCATCGATGATCTTGGGCGGTTCGCTTGCCCCGGCCAAGACCGCCGGGTGCCACAGGGCCGCGTAGCCGTTCAGGAAAGAGGCCATCTCCTCGGCGGACAGTTCGAGGGGCTTCGTCGTGGGCAATCGATGAGGGCTGAGTAGCAGGAGTTCGCGGTGGCTCATGCTCTGGATGTATGTGAAGAGGGGGGGAAAAGCAACGCTTGCACGGTCAGGGCCAGGTCATTCACTTCCGCCATGGCGCCCATGCCGACGTCGCCGCAGGCCAGCTTTTTGCTGATCGGGCCGATGACGGCCAGAGTGCGTCCGTGCTGATTGATCCATGCCACGAGTTCATCCGCGGAGGCGCCGGCCGGGGCGGCAGGCAGCCGGTATTGGTCGATCAGTTGCCGCCAGTGCTGGGCGGTGAGGGGATGCTCCCACATCAAGGTGTTCATGGCGGGGGCGAGGAGAACGGGCTTGTGCGGGTCCCAGGCCCGGTAGACGCAGGTGAGCAGATTGTCCGACAGGCCGCAGGCCAGTTTGGCCAGGGTGTTGGCATCGAGCGGCGCGATCAGCAGCACATCCGCCCAGCGCCGCAGTTCGATGTGCAGGACCGGGTCCTCGCGCTGATAGGACGTTCCCTGGTCCCGCCGCGGCCACTCATCCGCATTCACATGCAACACGCCTTCGGGGAGTTCTCGCCGATCGAAAAAATACAAAGCCGGGTCCGTGGCCGCGACCTTGACCTCGAAAGAGCCGCTGAGGGCTTGGTACAAGGCGGGGGTTTTCAACGCCGCCACCGAACCGGTCACGCCAAGGAGGAGATGTTTGAGCATCCGCGAAGGACCATCACTTTCGTTCGCTCAAGCGTTGTTCGATGCGATCCAGCAGGAGGGCCGCCAGTTTGAGCCGGGAGACATTTTCGTATCGGCCTTCCGCGCCGGGGCCTACCAAGGCCCATTTGCCCATGCCTTCCAAGGTGTTCGCAACCATGAAATCGGCGCTGGATTGACGGCGCGAGGTTTCGGCCGTCTCTTGCAAGGCTTCCGGGGTTAGACCCACCTCCAGCTTAAACTTGACGAGGATGCCCGTGAATCCCCAATCGCCCCGAATCCGATCCACCAGCTTGGGCGTCGGCGTCATTCTGAGCCATACCTCGGGGTGATGACTTTTCACTTTCCCGGCCCGCGCGTCGTCGAAAAAGGCCCGTGGTTCGCTAGCTGCTTCCGGCCAGGGCAGCGCTTTGGGCACCAGGATTTCCTCGACCCGGTAGTCGCTGACGGCGGCCACGTGCACGATCGCATCCAATCCAGGCTGGCCCGGAGCGAAGGGGATCAGCCGCGCCATCAGTTGATGCAGCTCATCAAACGTCCGGTAGGGGTGCACCTTCCAATCCGGACCTTCAGTGACCTTGCCGCCGGCAATTTCCTTCACCACCTCGGGATGCGAGGTCAACAGCGTCACCGCGTGGCCCCGGCGCCGCGCCTCGCAGGCGATCCGCGTCCCGGTGCGGCCCGAGAAGACGTTGGTGATGCAGCGCACCTGATCGATGGGCGTTTGCGTGTTGCCCGCGGTGACGAGTACCCTCATGTTGTCCCTTCCGCGTTGATGATTTCGGCGAGTCAGATTTGCGCCGCTAGCTGCTCGGCTTGGGTCACCATGTCGTCCAGCAATCGCAGTCCCAGCTTCCAAAAGCCCGGATCGTTGATGTCCACGCCCAAGCGCCGCAGCAACTGCGGGGGCGATTCCGAACCCCCTCGGCGCAACAGGTCCAGATATTGTTCCACGAAGGCGGTCCCTTCTTGCTTGTATTTTTGCACCAGCGCCAGGACAAGCAACTCGCCGAAGGAATAAGCGTAGCAGTAAAACGGCACATGAATGAAATGGCCGACGTACAGCCACCACCAGGCATAGTTCGGCGTCAAGGTCACGGCCTGGCCATGCATGGGCAGATTGGCCTGGATCCACAAGTCGTTGAGCTGTTCGGTGGCCAGTTCGCCCTTTTCCTGTCGGGCCTGGTGGGCGGCTTCCTCGAAGCGCGTCATCACCACTTGCCGGAAGGCCGTGGCGAAGCTGTCCTCGATCTTGCCGCAGAGCAGGCCGAGCCGGATGCGCGGCTCGGGGTAGCGGTCGAGCAACCGTTCGAAAGTCAGCATCTCGCCGAACACGCTGGCCGTCTCGGCCGTGGTGAGGGGCGTGTCGCATTGCAAATAGCCGACGTCGCGGGAGAGGTATTGATGCAGGCCATGCCCCAGCTCATGGGCGAGCGTCATCACGTCGCGGAGCTTGTCCGTGTAATTCATCAGAATGTAGGGATGGGCGCTGGGGACGGCGCTGCTGCTGAAGGCGCCGCCGCGCTTGCCGGGGCGGGGGTCGGCGTCGATCCAGCGGCGCTCGAAAAATTGATCGATGATCTGGCCCGCCTGGGGGCTGAACTGCCGATAACTCTCGCGCACCAGGGCGGCCGCCTCGTCCCAGGGGCAGCGGGGCAAGTCGGCGAACACCGGAGCATACCGGTCATGATCGTGCAGCACGGGCAGCCCCATGAGTTTGGCCTTCATGCGGTAGTAGCGCTGCACCGTGCCGTGGTAGGCTTCGATGCTGGTCATGAGGGCATGCACGGTCGCGGCGCTGATTTCATTGGCCAGATGCCGCGGCTCCATGGGGTTCGCGAAGCGCCGCAAGCGCACGTCCACCTGATGATCCAGGATCACGGTGTTGAAGAGAAACGTGAGCAGCCGCGATTGTTCCTTGAGGGACGCAGTGAGGGCGTTCGAGGCCGCCTGGCGCACCGCGGCGTCCGGGTCGTACAGCTTCGCCAACGTTTGCTGGATGGTCAGCTTTTCGACGCCGTTTTTGCCTTCAAAGGGACAGGTCATCAGCGCCGTGGTCTCATCGAACAGCCGCACGAAAGCGGCCCGCCCCGTCACCTGTTTTTCCTCCAGGATCTTCTCTTCGGGTTCGCTCAGGTAATGGGGCTTCCAGAGTCGTTTCTGTTCGAGGTAATGGCGGAAGCGGGCCAGGAGGGGATGCTCAATCAGGGGCTGTGCGACGGCGTCCGGCAAGGCAACCCAAGCCAGGTCGAAAAAGATCAGATGCTGATTGATGGCCGTGCGGGCTTCCCGGGTCTTGGCGAGCAAGGCGCCGCGGCTTGGATCATTGGTTTGCGCCGAGTGCATGAGCATGGCGAAGATGAGCGGCTTGTCCATCTGCTCGGACAGCGCTTCCAATTCGGTGAGAGCTTGCTGCAAAGGCTCCGGCGCGGGGCCTTCTGGAGCTTGCAAAAGACCACGATAGGTTTGCTCGAACCGTTCGGCTCGCTGCTTGGCCTGGGCCAGGTCCTCTTCGATTTTGGGGTCGGCAAGTCCTTGATACAGGTCGCCCAGGTCCCAGGCGATCCCTTGGGCGCTGCTGAGCGGGAGCACGGGGTCGCTGGATTTTTTCTCGGTGGGGGCGGTCGTGGTGGTCATCCGCTTCATTTCTCCTTGAAGGCGCCGATGAAAGCCAGGGGCCGCCGCTGACATCGGCTCGCTGGATTGCTAGGGTATCAGCGTGGCATCGTTATCCTACAGGGTCCAGGCTCAACGGGGGATACGCGGCATGGCCGAGTTTCGCACGGTGGCGCGACTGAGCGAAGTGCCCGTGAACACCGCCAAGGTGGTGCGGCATGGGATGAAGATGGTGGCCCTGTTCAACCGGGAAGGAACCATCTTTGCCATCGAGGACACCTGCCCCCACATGGGCGCCTCGCTCGCCGAGGGAACCGTCCACGACGGCGTCGTCGCCTGCCCCTGGCATGCCTGGCGGTTTCGCCTAGCCGATGGCACGTGGGTGGACAGCCCCAAGCTCAAAGTCCCCTGCTATCCCGTCCGGATCGTGGGCGATGACATTCAGATCGAAATCTAACGCCTGCCAATTCCACTTATCCATCGGTTGATTGTGTTCAATGCCATCTTGTAGCGGTCCGCGAACCGCGTGTCCAGGGAACCTACTTAGAAGACACTCATCCTGGCAGCCGCTTCGCAAAAATGGAAATCCAAGTCAACTTTTCAGAAATCTCGTCACATTCGAATCTTGATTTATGCTACACTCGAACGGAAGGATGAATCAAACTAGTCAGCGGCTCAGGCTGATTTATGATAGAAGGAGGGACAGGCGGCCAATGGATGAGGGGATGGGTTCCATCCCAGGATGAATTTTATCGTTGTTGTTCCCTTATTCACGATTCCCGGCATCCAACTCATCAGCGTCGCTGATCATGGCATTGTCATTGAAGTGAGCCACTTTCATGCAGGCGTTTGATCTACGCAGCCTATCGACCTTCTTGGTGCAATCCAAGCTGGTCACGCAAAGTCAATTGGACGAAGGTCAAGCCGAGGTCACCGCGTCGCCGCCCGACGACGTGGATGAATTCCTCGCCATCATGGAAAAACGAGGCTATTTGACCTCGTTCCAAACGGACAAGTTGCGCAAAAACGACCGCGGCGGCTATTTCCTGGGCAACTATCGCTTGCTCTACAAAATCGCTTCGGGCAGCTTCGGCCGGGTCTATCGAGCCGACGACCCCGCTTCCGGGCGAGTGGTCGCCATCAAGGTGCTTCGGAATCGTTGGTCCGAGAACAAGGACATCGTCGACCTCTTCGAGCGCGAAGGGCGAGTGGGCATGTCCCTGCGCCATCCCAACATCGTTGAAATCATCTCCGTGGGCAAGGAACCGGGGTCGCTCAGCTACTTCATCGTCATGGAATTTGTCGAAGGGGGCAATCTCCGCGACATCCTGGCCATTCGCAAACGGTTCGACGTCGTCGAAACGCTGAAGATCCTCGAGGACGTCGCCTCTGCTCTGGCCTACGCCTTTGCCCGGGGCATCACCCACCGGGACATGAAACTTTCCAACGTGCTCATTTCCTCCTCGGGGGTCGCCAAGGTGGTGGATTTCGGCCTGGCGCAAATCTTTTCCACCAAATTCATCTTCGACGACTCCGCCACGGAAGTGCAGCGCACCGTCGACTACGCCGGCTTGGAAAAGGCGACGAACGCACCCTTCGGCGACGTCCGCAGCGACATTTACTTCATGGGCTGCATTGCCTATGAGATGCTGTCCGGCCGGCCGCCCTTGCTCCTCAGCAAGAACAAGATGGAACGCATGAATCGGGAGCGCTTTCTCCGGGTGCGCCCCTTGCGGCCGGATGAGATCGATGGTTCGCCCCTGGTGCTGCGGCTGCTGGAAAACATGATGGCGGTGGACCCGGCCAAGCGGTATCAGACGCCCAATCAATTGCTCGACGCCATCAAGAGCATTCGGGCCGAAGTTCTGTCCGGGCAGCGCGCCAGCACCGATTCCGTGGGACCCCGCTTCGCACCCACGGTCTTCGTCGTCGAAAGCGATGAACGGCTGCAAAATGCCTTGCGGGAAAAGCTCAAGAAGTATGGCTATCGCGTGTTGCTCGCCGGGGATCCCGCTCGGGCCGTGGATCGCTTTCGCCAGCATCCCTTCCACATCATCCTGGTGGACGCCGACACCACGCGCCGCGAGGGTTTATTGGCGGTCAATCAGGTCCTTGGTGCGGCTCGTGCCATGTCGCTCAAGTGCGATGGCGTGGTCATCACGTCGGAGCCAAACGAAGTGGAGGCCGTGGTCGATCCGCAGTATCGCGTGCGCACGTTGACCCGCCCCTTGAACATGGCCCAGTTGCTCGATCATTTGAACAGTCTGGCCCCCACGCCTTCGCTCTCCGTCAAATAGACAGTGCACGTCGCAACGACGCCTAGGATGCCGTGCCGGGGCCGCGCAGCTTCGCGCCGGCCATCTTCTCCACGCGACTGACGATCTTCGAATGCACCTTGGCGATTTCCTTCTCCGTCAGCGTGCGATCCTCAGCCTGGAAACATAGGGCAAAGGCCAGGCTCTTCTTGCCGGGGGGCAGGTTTGGCCCCTGATACACATCGAAGAGACGAACGCCGCGCAGGAGTTCGCCGCCGCCTATCCAGATGTGCTCCGTAAGCTGCGCCGCGGGCAGCCCCTCGTCCACGATAAGGGCGATGTCCTGCAGCACGGGCGGGAACGTCGAGATTGGCCTGGCCGCATGGCTGTCCGGCATCAGGGCGATGATGCGCTCCAAGTCGAACTCCCCCGCCAGCACGATGCGCTGCCCGAGCATGAACGGCTCGTGCAGCCGGGGATGGAGCCGTCCGAAATGACCGAGGCTCTGCAGGCCGCTGCGCGCCTCGGCGGCTTGACCAGGGTGTAGATAGCCAGCATTGCTCGGATGGTAACTGACGTCGCCAAGATGCAAGCCTTCCAGCCAGGCTTCGACGAGGCCCTTCAGGTCGAAGAAATCCACCGGGGCAGGGGCGTCGAGCGTGTCCCAATGTTCGGGCTGCCGGGGGCCGGTCATGACGATGGCCAGGCGCGGGCTTTCTTTGGGCAGCGGCTCCCCGGCGACAGGCTCATAGATCGTCCCCAGCTCGAAAAGTTGCACGCCGGCGCGGTCGCGCAGATTCCGCGCCGCGGCTTCCAGCACGCTGGCGAGGACGCTGCGGCGCATCACAACGCGCTCGCTGCTGATGGGATTGGCGAGCCGAACATATTCCACTGCCGCACCATGCAAGGGAGCTTCGCGCTCCGGCGTCGTCAAGCTGTAGTTGCGGACTTCCTGCAAACCCAGGTCAGCGAGTGCATCCGCGATTCGCTCCTCAGCCATAAGGGAAACGTTGTTCCTTTGCCGGGGCAGTTGATCGCTGAGCAGCGTCGCCGGCAAGCGGTCATAGCCATGAATGCGGGCAATGTCCTCCACCAGGTCGCTGGGGCCATGTTGGATATCGAGCCGATGTTCCGGTTGCTGGACCAGCCACTCGTCGGCGCCCGCCTGTGAAACGCCATATTCCAAGCTGCGCAAGATGCGCACGATCTCCTCGGCCGGGATGGAGAAGCCCAGCAAGCGATCGACATAGGCCTTCGAGAGGCGAATCGGATCGCGATGGATTGGACCCGGGTAAACGTCCAGGGCGTCTCGGGACATCGTCCCGCGGGCGAAACGCTGCATCCACGCGGCGGCATGCTCCGACGCGGGCCGGACGATCTCCGGGTGAATCCCCCGACTGAAGCGGAAGCTGGCCTCGCTGGGCAAGTCGAAATGCCGGGCCGTCTTGCGGATGCTGACGTAATCGAAGCTGGCCGTTTCGAGCAGAATCCGCCGCGTTTGCGGCGTGACTTCGGTGTCGGCTCCGCCCATGACCCCGGCCAGGGCAATCGGCCCCGCCGCGTCGGCGATGAGCAGATGGCTGGGATTCAGCTTGCGATCAACCCCGTCCAGCGTGCGCAGGCTTTCTCCTTCCCGGGCCGAGCGAATGGCAATCACCGGCATCCCGCCGCCGGCCCGTTCGATGAGCCGGTCGAAATCGAATGCATGCAGCGGCTGCCCCCAGACGAGCATGACGTAATTGGTGACGTCGACGATGTTGTTGATCGGCCGCATGCCCGCCAGGCTCAGGCGAAGCTGCATCCAGGTTGGTGACGGTCCAATTTGAACGTCGGTGATGAGTCGAGCCATGTAGCGGCCGGATCGCTCCGGTTCGAGGATGTTCACATCCACCTGGCCGACGATGCTGGGGCCAGTCGCTTGGCCGTCGATGGCGGGCCGCTTGAGCGCTTGCCCCGTCAGGGCGGCGACTTCACGGGCCACGCCGATCAGCCCCAGGCACCGAGCCATGTTGGGGAGAATGTCGATCTCAAGGACGAAATCGCCGAGATAGTCCGCCAGGGGCATCCCCACCGGCGCCTCCGGATCGAGCAGAATGATGCCCTCATGCTCGTCGGCGATGCCCAGTTCCTTGGCCGAGCAGACCATGGCGTCGCTCAGGATGCCGCGGATTTTTCCAGGCTTCAGTTCCTTGAGGACTTTCGTTTCGGCGTAGCCATCGTAGAGCACCGAACCCGCCAGGGCGAGGATGACCTTTTGCCCCCGGTCGCCGACTTTGAGGTTGCTGGCCCCGGTGACGACTTGCTTGGGTTCGGGCTGGCCGTAATCGAGACGAACCAGGGTCAGGCGGTCGGCGTCGGGATGCTTCACGACTTCCTGCACCTCGGCGATGACGATCTTGTCGGCCGCCCAGACCGGGCCGCGTTCCTCGATCTTCGCCTTCAACCCTTCCGGCGCGGGCAAGCCAATCGGCTTGACGCTGGCCACTTCCAGACCGGCCAGGGTCAGCCTTTCGACCAGTTGCGGCAAGCCGATGCCGGAGACGTCCACGAAATCGTTCAACCATCGCAATGGAACACGCATGGTTGGGGAAACCTCAACAGGAAAGGATTAGGTTAAAACGGCCGGCAGGGCAGGCCGCCAGGGAGACACACACATGTTCCGATGGCGGCTGATCCCTCGCTTCAACTAAAACTGTTCAAGGAAACGCAAGTCATTTCCCCAGAAGAGCCGAATGTCATTGATGCCATACTTGACCATGGTCATGCGCTGCGTGCCCAAGCCAAAGGCGAAGCCGCTGTAGACGTCCGGGTCGTAGCCGCCGTTGGCGAGCACCGCGGGGTGGACCATGCCGGCGCCCATGATTTCGAGCCAACCGGTCCCCTTGGTCAGCCGCTCGCTCGCTTCATCGACGACCGGCCAGGAAACGTCCACCTCGATGCTCGGCTCGGTAAATGGGAAGTAGCTCGAACGAATGCGAATCTCGCGCTCCATGCCGAACATTCTGCGGGCAAAGGCGAGGATGGTGCCCTTGAGGTCGGCCATGGTGATGTGCCGGCCGACGACCAACCCCTCGACCTGCTCGAACTGAATTTCGCTCCGCGTCGTGATCTGTTCGTAGCGGTAGCACATGCCCGGCAGGACGACCCGGATCGGCTCGGGGCAAAACTCGCGCATGACGTGGATCTGGCCCGGCGAGGTATGCGTGCGCAGAATCACGTTCGGCGTGGTCGTGTGAAAGGTATCCCACATGTCGCGCGCCGGGTGATGGGGCGGCATGTTGAGCAGTTCGAAGTTGGTTTGATCGTCCTCAACCTCGCGGCTGCGATAGACCTGGAAACCCATATCGGCAAAGAGGGCAAGAATGCGCCGCATCATTTGCGTGGCGGGATGCAGCCGGCCGCGCCAGCGGGGGCGGCCCGGCAGAGTCACGTCAACGCGATCCTCCCGCAAGCTCCGCTCCAGTTCCGCCTCGCGGACGTCCTTCTCCTTGGCTTCGGCGGCGTCGGCGAGCTTGAGCTTGAGTTGATTGACCTGCTGGCCATAAGCAGGGCGCTCGGCGGGGGACAAGGCGCCGACCTTTTTCAGCGCCAAGGTCACGGCGCCGGCTTTCCCCAGGTATTTTCCCTGCCATTGGGCTAGGCCAGCGCCGTCGCGGCATGCCGCCAGGTCGGCGAGGGCGGCCTGTTCGAGCTGTTCGAGTTCCGTCATGATTCTGTCGCTCCGCACAGCGTTTCGGGTCAGCGTGTCGGGATCGCTCCCCGGGGGAAGAAAGGGCCAACAAGAAAGCCCACGGTGTTGGCCGTGGGCTTGAAGTCCGACTGTTTTGGCAAGGCTCAAGCCGGGCTTGAGATCAACGGGACTTGGCAACCGCGGCCGCGGGCTTGGGCGCGTGCTTCTTGGCTAACTCCACCAGTTGATCAAACGTGGCCGGATCGTGGATGGCGACCTCCGACAGCATTTTGCGATCCAACTCCACGCCGGCGCGGATCAGGCCGGCGATGAAGACGTTGTATTGCACCATGCGCAGCCGGCAGGCGGCGTTGATGCGCGTGATCCACAGGCGGCGGATGTTGCGCTTGTGCTGGCGGCGATCGCGATAAGCGAAGACGCCTCCGCGGATTAGCGTCGTTTTCATCTGCCCCCAAAGGTTGCCGCGGCTGGCGCGGTAGCCCTTGGTCAGTTTCCGCATCCGGGCCCGTTTGCGAAGCACCGTTTTACCACTGCGGGCACGCATCGATCCGACTCCTAACGTGTTGTTTGAGAGGTTCCGCGCGGGGGAGAGGTTCGCTCCCCTGGCGGTTTATTTTCCTAAGATGGCGGCGACGATTTTTTTACCCAACTTGTCGTCATGAGTCACGTTCTCGCTCAGACGGCGCATGTGTTTGCCGGTCTTGTGGCTGTTCAGATGCCGCTTGCCGACGCGCTTGCGCTTGAGCTTGCCCGTGGCCGTGACGCGAAATCGTTTCTTGGCGCCTTTATGGGTCTTTTGCTTCGTCATGACTGATGGCCTTTTTGGCTAACAAATCAAACGGCCCGCGCGGCAGGCGCTGGGCCGTTGTTTCATTCGGAAGAGCCATTCTAGAAATCCGTTTGAACCGGGGCTAGTCCCGCGCGCGGATTTCGCTATTTCGGGGCCAGCAGCGCCGTCATCTGCTTGCCTTCCATGCCGGGAGTCTTCTCCACCTTGCACAAGTCGGCCAGACGATCGAGGATGTGCTTCATGACGCGCTGGCCTTCCTCGACGTGCTGCATTTCCCGGCCGCGAAAACGAACCTTGACCAGGACTTTGTCGTGATGCTCGAGAAAACGCCGCGCCTGGTTGATCTTCGTCTCTAGGTCATGATCCCCGGTCACGGGGCTGACGCGGATTTCTTTGCGCTTTTGCTGCGCTTGCTTGCCCTGTTTCTTGGACTGCTGATAGCGATATTTGCCAAAGTCCATGATTTTGCAGACCGGGGGACGTTCCGTTGGCGCGACTTCGACCAGATCTAACCCCGCTTCTCGGGCCTTCTCCATGGCCTGGGAGGTGGGCAGCACGCCAAATTGCTCCCCTTCGGGGCCGATGACTCGGACGGGGCTGATTCGAATTTGTTCATTGATGCGTGGACCTCGATCCGCGTGGCCCCCACTACTCCGCTCGACAACGATTGGCAGTTCTCCTTCAGCTAGGTCGCAGGACAAGGGTTTCTTGGGACATCGCGGAACCGACGCTGCGCCGTGGGTTCCGTTTGATGACGGAGCTATTTCTGAATCATTCATCTTTAACGACTCAAACACAAGCCGTCAACGGGATTATGCCTTTTCTTGGCCAAATTCCGGCGGCTGACTCTTGGTATGCACGCTCTTTGAATTGGCTTGGATGTGAATGATTGTCTTGCGGAGAGAAACATGCAGAACCTATTTCCACAAATGGCGCTATGGTTTCCTCACGTTTCGTCCTTCAGAAAACACGATGCGACATTTCACTCAAATTCAAGTATGCATGGTCTGCATTATTGTGCCTATCCACCCGCCGTGGTCGCGTTTTCCCATTCTTTTGCCGATAGCCAACTTTCTTTGAACGATCCGTCCCGTTAAGATCGAAGGAAGCTCTGTGCCGCATCAAAGGAACCTAGCCTTTGGATCGCCCCATGATGAATCCCGAATTGACGCCCGCCGCGGAGCGCGCCTTGCAAGCCTCACTGACCTGGGCCAGCCGTCTCGGGGCGCCGGAGGTCGAGCCGGTGCACGTCCTGCTCGGGCTGCTCGAGGAGGAGGAAGGTCAGCCAGCGGTCCTGCTCCAGAAACAAGGGGTTATTCTGGAAGACGTGCGGACGGCCCTGATCGGCGCTCAGCCCATTTTCCCGCTTCCCGAAGACATGGCCAACGGTCAACCCCATGCTCACGCGGTGATCCGTCAGTTGGTCCATGCCGCCCGCTTGCTCGCCCTCGATTTGGCCGGCGAACGCATCGCCTCCTCGGTCCATCTCATGTTGGCCGCCTTGGAGCAGGACATCGACTTGCGGAGCCAATTGGCGGGTCTGGGGTTCAACGCCGAGAAAGTCCGCGACGAGTTGATGGGCGATTTTGCCGCGCCGCTCAAGATGGATGAACCCCTTGAACTCCTGGAAGTCACCGACGAAATCGACGTCGCCCGGATTCTCGACGCCAACGCCAACCGGGCCAGGGAAGGCATGCGGGTGCTCGAGGATTACGGCCGTTTCGTGCTGAACGACGCTTATCTCTGCGAAGCGTTCAAGCAGATGCGACATGAGTTGGTCGAAATCATGCAGAGGCTGGGCGTCGATCTGCTTCTCTCCGCCCGCGCCACCGATGCGGACGTGGGGACGAGGCTCTCCGTGCCTGGCGAAGCCCACCGTTCTTCGCTCCGGGGCGTGGTGGAAGCCAACGCCAAGAGGCTTGGCGAATCCCTGCGGGCGCTGGAGGAATACGCCAAACTACGCTCGGTCGAGGGGGGCGCTCGGCTGGAGTCCCTGCGCTATCGGGCCTATGTCTTGGAAAAAGCGCTGCTGCATGGCGGCCACGCTCGCGGCCGGCTCAAGGACGTGCAGCTTTACATGCTCGTGAGCCGGGCCGGATGCGCGGCGTCCCTCGAGTGGACCATCGAAGAAGCCGCGGCGGGGGGCGTGCAGATGGTGCAGTTGCGTGAAAAGGAACTGCCGGATCGGGAGTGGCTGGAGCGCATCCGCCGGGTCCACAAGGCTTGTCAAAAGGCGGGCGTTCCGCTCATTGTCAACGACCGCGCCGACCTGGCCCGCTTGGCGGGGGCGGAGGGCGTGCATTTAGGGCAAGAGGATATCGACGTTCATGAAGCCCGCCGCCTCCTGGGCCATCAGGCCATCATCGGCGTCAGCACCCATGATCTCAACCAAGTGCATCAAGCCCTGCAAGCCGGCGCGGACTACATCGGCGTCGGTCCCTGTTTCCCGAGCCAAACCAAGGGCTTTCAAGAACATCTAGGGACGGCCTTGGCCAAGCAAGTCGCCGAACAAACGTCCCTCCCGGCGTTTGCCGTGGGCGGCATCACTTTGAACCACGTGCCCGAAATCGTCAAGGCGGGGCTGCGCCGCGTTGCCGTGGGTATGGCCCTGACCCAGGCGGATGATCCCCGAAAAATGGCGCAAAAAATGCGCCAGGCCCTGGGACCGCTCCGCAGCCATGAGGTAAAATCAGAATAAGCCGGTTCATCATCCGTCGAGGTGTGCACGATGAAAGCAACGCGCCGCTGGACCCTGGTCTGCCTGTCTGTCTTAACCTTGGCCGCGTGCTCCCGGGCCGATGATCCACCCCCCGAGGCCGAGCGTCCAGCGCCAAAAAAGAACACCACGATCTACCGTGTGCCCTATCAGCTCACGACGACTAAGCACGTTCTGGTTCGAGTGAAAATGAACGGCAAGGGTCCGTTCAACTTCGTCCTGGATACCGGAGCCCCCGCGCTGTTCATCGGCACCGACGTGGCCAAAAAGGTGGGCGTTGAACCTGGCAAGGGCGGGATGGGCGTGTTCGAGCAGTTTGAGATCGAAGGCGGCCTCAAGCTGCAAAACGTCGAGGCCAAATTGGAAGAGCCGTTCCAAATGGCGGGGATGAACAAGCTTAACATCACGGGCATCCGCCTGGATGGCTTCATGGGTTACACGTTGCTCGCCAAGTACCGCATCACCTATGACTTCACCGATCCCCATTTGTTGTTCGAAGAGATCGATTGGGAGCCGCCGCCTCCGGTCGGCTTGCGGCAAATGGGCGGCAAACCGCCAGCCAATGTCGAGGCGATGGGCAATCTGAGCAAGTTCGCCGCCGGGCTGTTGGGCCGCCGGCCCGACCCCGTGATCCAATATCGCGGCTTCATCGGCGTGGAGTTGGAAGAGGTCAACGATGGGATTCGCGTGGTCCGCGTGCTGCCGAATTCTCCCGCCGCTCAGGCCAAACTGCAAGCGGGGGACATCATCCTGGAATTCGCGGACAAGGAAGTCTCTTCGCTGACGGGTCTGTATCGCCAGGCCCTCAAACATGCCAGCAGCGAGGAACTCGAAATAAAAATCAAGCGCGGCGACAAGGAATCCTCGGTCACTCTTCAACCCATCAAGGGGCTGTAATCATGACCTCCCTCGTATCCATGCTCTACCTCATGACCTGGACCCCAGCGCCGCTGGCGCTCCCCGCGGCTCTGGCACGGGCCCATCATCTAACGTCGGATGAAGCGATCGTCGTGCCGTTCGAGATTCTCGCCAGCAAGCACATGGCCGTGCAGATCATGGTCAACGGTCAAGGCCCCTTCCGCGTCATCTTCGATACCGGAGCACCGTTCACGCTGCTGAGCAACAAGGTGTCCAAACAGGCCAAGATCACGTTCACGAAAAACCAGGGACGGGCCAATCCGATGATGATGGCCGGCTCCTATACCGTCGATGAATTGCAGATGGGGGAAGCCAGCGTCAAGAAGATGCCGGTGATGGTCATGGATCATCCGACGGTGGTGGCCATCGCGCGCTTCGTCGGCCCCATTGAGGGTCTGCTGGGCTTTCCCTTCTTCGCCCGCTTTCGCACCACGATCGACTATCAAGCCAAGACGATGACGATGATTCCCGTCGTCTATGAGCCGGGCAATGTGCTGCAAGACATGACGCGCATGCTCATGGCCCCAAAAAATCAGAAGGTCATCAAAACCCTTGGTTCGGGCGGGCTGTGGGGTTTTGACGTCGCCAAACAGGAGGGGGACGAGGAAGCGGGCATCGACGTGGTGCAGGTTTGGCCCGACAGTCCGGCGGCCACGGCTGGCCTGAAGAAGGGCGATCGCCTCTTGACCCTCGATGGCACCTGGACGGAAAGCAGCGAGGATACCTGGCGGGCGGCGTCGCAGGTCAGACTCGGACAACCCATCGAAATGACGGTGCGGCGCAACGGCGAAGATCTCAAACTCACCCTCACGCCGCGAGAGGGACTGTAGCCTTTTCGTCGCTCGCCGATGACCGCCAGGGTCGGAGCCTTAGTCGAACCCATCTCGTTTACCCTGGGTCTTTTCATAAAATCGACTGCAAGCGGTGGCCTGGCCACCGCTGGTCGTTTTTTGCTTAATCGTTCAGACCTTTTCGTTACTTACCGGCTCGACCCAAGGAGCAGCGCGGCGATGCCAGCCTATCATCCGCAGTCCATTGAACCCAAATGGCAAAAATATTGGGAGGATCATCAGACCTTCCGCACGCCGGACCGCTCGGATCGGCCCAAATTTTACATCCTCGACATGTTCCCTTACCCCAGCGGGGCGGGGCTGCACGTCGGCCATCCCGAAGGGTACACCGCCACGGACATCCTGGCCCGCTATCGCCGGATGAAGGGGTTCCATGTCTTGCACCCCATGGGCTGGGATGCCTTCGGCCTGCCGGCGGAGCAGTATGCCATTCAGACGGGGGCGCACCCCGCCGAAACGACGCAGAAAAATATCGACACGTTTCGCCGCCAGATCAAGTCCCTGGGTTTCAGCTACGATTGGGAGCGGGAGATCGACACGACCGATCCCCGGTATTTCAAATGGACCCAGTGGATTTTCCTGCTGCTGTACGACACCTGGTACGACGTGGAGCAGAAAAAGGGCCGACCTATCGCAGAACTGCCGATCCCCGAGGAGGTGCGGGGGCGGGGAGATGCGGCCGTGGCAGCGTTTCAGGACCTGCATCGGCTCGCCTATCAGACCGAAGCCCCGGTCAATTGGTGTCCCGCCCTGGGCACCGTCCTGGCGAATGAAGAAGTCATTGATGGTAAGTCCGAGCGCGGCAACCATCCAGTCGTTCGCATGCCGCTCAAGCAATGGATGCTGCGCATCACCGCCTACGCCGAACGCTTGCTGCATGACCTGGAGCCGCTGGATTGGTCCGAGGCGATCAAGGAAATGCAGCGCAACTGGATCGGCCGCAGCGAGGGCGCGGAAATTCGCTTTGCCTTGGCCCACCCCCCGGCGACGCTGTCCGAAGCGGAGTCGGCCATCCGCGTATTCACCACCCGGCCCGACACGCTCTTCGGCGCGACCTACATGGTGCTGGCTCCCGAACATCCCCTCGTCAGCCTCATCACGACGTCCGAGCAGCAGGCGGCGGTCCGGGCCTATCAGGAAGCGTCGGCCCGCAAGAGCGACCTGGAGCGGACCGATCTCATCAAGAAAAAGACCGGCGTCTTCACCGGCGCCTTCGCCATCAACCCGGCTACGAAGACGAAGATTCCAATCTGGATCGCGGATTACGTCCTGGCGAGTTATGGCACGGGGGCGATCATGGCGGTCCCCGGGCAAGATCAACGCGACTGGGAGTTTGCCGTCGTGTACAATCTGCCCATTGTCCGCACCGTGCAGCCGCCCAAGGATTGGACCGGTGAAGCCTATCTGGGCGACGGCCCCGCCATCGAGAGCGGCTTCCTCAACGGCTTGTACGTGGCCGAGGCCAAGCAACAAATCATCGCCTGGTTGGAGGAAAACGGCCTGGGGCAGCGCCGCGTGCAATACAAGCTGCGCGATTGGCTCTTTAGCCGCCAGCGCTACTGGGGCGAACCGATTCCGCTGCTCCACGAAGTAGACGATCAAGGCCGGCGGACGGGCCGCATCGTGCCCCTGTCGGTGGAGGAGCTGCCGCTGCGGCTGCCCGACATGAAGGACTACAAACCCAGCGGCCAGCCGGAACCGCCCTTGGGCAAAGCCGTCGATTGGGTCCACGTCGAACGGCATGGCAAGCGCTATCAACGGGAAACCAACACCATGCCCCAATGGGCTGGCTCCTGCTGGTACTATCTGCGCTTCATCGACCCGCGCAACGATCGGATGCTCTGCGACCCGGAAAAACAGCGGTATTGGCTGCCCGTCGATCTGTACGTCGGCGGGGCGGAGCACGCCGTGCTGCATCTGCTCTACGCCCGTTTCTGGCACAAGGTCCTTTTCGACCGAGGCTATGTCTCCACCGCGGAGCCGTTTCAAAAGTTGGTCAATCAGGGCATGATCCTGGGGGAAATGGAGTTCACCGCGTTCCGGTCGAAGAAGGGTCATTGGGTGTCCGCCGAGCGCGTGGACGCCGATTCCGCCGCGGACAAGGACACGGAGGAGCCTTATGAGCGCGTCAAATTGAGCGAGGAGCAGGTGGAAAAACACAGCGAGGGGTTCGTCCTCAAGGACGAGCCTGGCGTCCGCGTCGATGCTCGGGCCTACAAGATGTCCAAGGCGCGGGGGAACGTCATCAATCCGGACCAGGTTGTGGGGGAATACGGCGCGGACAGCATGCGGCTCTATGAAATGTTCATGGGGCCGCTCGAGGCGACCAAGCCTTGGAGCATGCGCGGCGTGGAGGGCGTGTTCCGCTTCCTCAACCGCGTCTGGCGGGTGATGATGAGCGAGGAGAGCGAAACGCCCAAGCTGGCCGACGCCATCCAGGACGTTGCTCCCGAGCCGGAGACCGAACGCTTCGTCCATCTGACCATCAAGCGCGTCACCGACGACCTGGACGGCATGCGCTTCAACACAGCCATTTCCGCCATGATGGAATTGACCAATCATCTCACCAAGCTGCCGGTCCGCCCCCGCTCGGCCGTGCAAACGCTGGTCCTGCTGCTCGCGCCGTTCGCTCCGCATTTGGCTGAGGAGTTGTGGGAGCGGCTCGGCCATCAGGCCACCTTGGCCTACGAGCCATGGCCGGTCTTTGATCCCGGCAAGCTGAAGGCGGATCAGATCGAGATGGCCGTGCAAATCAACGGCAAGGTGCGGGCCCGGATCATGGTCCCCGCCGAGCATGATGCCGAGCAATTGACTCAGGCGGCTTTGGCGCACGTCAATGTGCAGGAACACCTCAAGGGAAAGACGATCAAGAAAACGATTGCCGTGCCCAACAAGCTCATCAGCTTCGTTGTGGCGTAAGGGGTCATGGGGCCATGTACGACCAAGCCCAAGCCTGGAGCAAGATCGCATCGCGGTACGAGCAGGAATTCATCGACCCCTATCGGGGCGACGTGCACAACCCGATGCTGCGGGCGCTGCGCCAGATGCGCGGGTTGGATCGACTCACCGCGGCAGACTTCGGCTGCGGTTTGGGACCGTTGCTGCCCTTTCTGGCCGAACGGTTTCAGGCCGTTTGGGGGGTGGACTTCGCCCCGGAAATGATCGCTCAAGCCAGGCAACGCTGCGCCTCCTTACCCAACGTCCGCTTCCTCGAACAGCCTTTTGGCGATCTGTCTCCCTTGTACGGCCAGATCGACGTGGCCACCTCGGTCAACAGCCTGGTCTTGCCCGACGTTCGGCAGTTGGATGAAGCCCTGGTGCAGATTCGCCGCTGCCTGCGGCCTGGAGGGAAACTCTTCGGCATCGTCCCCTCCCTCGATGGCGTGCATTACCACACCATGCTGCTTCTGGACCGGGCCTTGCGGAGCGGCAAACCCCTCGACGCGGCCCGCATGAACGCCGCCTCCCTGGCCGAGCATGGCTCCTACTGCTTCGCCTTTGGCCGGTTTCACTTCCAAGGCATCGAGCAGCATTTTTGGCAACCCTTTGAAATCCCCTATCGGCTCAAGCGCGCGGGATTCAAACGGGTGCAGATGCGCAAGACGCTGCTCTCCTGGAAACAGTTTTCCGGCTGGAAGGAACTGCAGGATTACCCGCCGCCCTGGGACTGGTGTTTCCTGGCCCGAGTCTGACCATGGAGCGAGCGTCGATCCGTGCCGCTGTACCACAAACGCTGGAACGATCCCGCCGAGCCGACCGATGGTTGGCGGCTGCTGATCACGCGCTACCGCCCCCGCCATGTGAAGAAGGAAGAAGAGACCTGGGACGATTGGTACCCCCACCTGGGGCCAAGTCCGGAACTGTTCGCCGCCGTTTACGGCAAAAACGGGCCGCCCATTTCGTTCGAGGAATATGCCCGGCGCTATGTGGAAGAGATGCGGAAGCAGACCCAGGCCATCGATGAGTTGGCTGCCCGGGTGCGCTTTGGCGAGTCGATCACGCTGCTCTGCTCCTCCGCCTGTTGGGACGCGGACCGCTGCCACCGCACGCTGCTGTGTCAATTGATCGCCGACCGCCTCGCCGCTTGGGAGCAGCGCGACCGTGATTGAATCCTGGCGATTCACCGTGCTTCGCAGAAATCAGCGCCAGCCAGTTTGCCTTGAGGCGATCGCCTCGGACGACGGCCGTGGTGGAAGCGATGGTTCATCACCTGCAGCATTGACGCGGCAGGGCGGGTCGGTTAGCGTCAGACAGATGCATTTTACGGTTAGATGGAGATAGCTCATGCGATCTTGGTTGATTCCCGGCGTGTTGTGCGGCGTCATCGGGTTGGCTTCATGGAGTTGGGCGAATGGTTTGCGTCCTCAGTCCGCTGAACCGGACCAGCGGGTCTTTGAGCTAAGGACTTATCACGTTGCCGAAGGCAAGATGGACGCCTTGCAAAGGCGCTTCCGCGACCACACCAACCGGTTGTTGGAAAAGCAGGGCGTGAAGTTGATCGGCTTTTGGACGCCGAACGATCCCAAGCTGGCTTCGAAGCAATTGATCTGGTTGATCGCCCATGAGAGCCGGGCCAAGGCCGACGCATCGTGGAAGGCTTTTGTCAACGATCCCGAGTGGAAACAGGCGTTTGCCGAGTCGGAGAAGGAAGGCAAACTGGTGGACGAGATTCATCGGGTGTATCTCGATCCGATCGATTTTTCTCCCTTGAAATAACGAGGTTGCCGTGCAACATGGGGCTTGGGCGGGTCTGATCCTATCGAGTTTCATCGCCATGGCTTGGCAGGACGTGGAGAGCCTCTGGCCGCGGTTTCGCGGTCCGGACGGCGCGGGGACAAGCGCTGTGGCTTTGCCCGTGGAGTGGCGCACGGCAAACATGCTCTGGAAGCTGCCGATTCCAGGGCAGGGCAACGGTTCGCCCGTCGTCTGGGAGGACAAGCTCTTTCTCACCTCCGCCAGCGCCGATGGCACGGAGCGTTTGCTTCATTGCGTCCACTCCGGGACCGGACAGTTGGAATGGACGCGCCGCCTGCCCGGACGCAAGGCCCCGCATCACCGCAAGAATTCCCTGGCCTCCTCGACGCCCGCGACGGATGGACAGCGGGTTTACGTCTGCTCCTGGGATGGCCAGGACCTGTTGTTGTCCGCCCATGATTTTCAAGGACAAGCGGCATGGCAAGTCTCCCTCGGCGGCTTCACGGCCAACCATGGAGCGGGCCATTCACCCATTGTGCATGATGGAACGGTCTACTTGTTCAAGGACCATGACGCCGGCTCCGATCTCTTCGCCTTCGACGCCGCCACGGGCCAGAAGCGCTGGCAGCAAAAGCGGCCCGTCTTTCGGGCCTGCTATTCCACGCCGCTCATTCACGAAGCTGAGGGACGCGCCTCCGAGTTGATCGTCGTGAGCACGGCCGACGTGGCCGGGTACGATCCCAAAACGGGCAACCAGCAATGGTTTTGTCGTTGGTCGTTCGACAAGGAGCAACTCCGCACCGTGGCTTCCCCATTTCTGTGCGGCGACCTGGTGATCGTCTCCAGCGGCACGGGCGGCGGCGAACGGCAAGCCATGGCGGTGCGCCTAGGAGGCAGCGGCGACGTCACCAGCACCCACCGAGCTTGGCGGCTCACCCGCGGCGTGCCTTACGTGCCGACCATGATTGCCCACGGCGACTGGCTGTTTTACGTCAACGATCAAGGCGTGGCGGGCTGCCTGGAAGCCAAGACCGGCAAGAGCCTTTGGACTCAGCGGCTGAGCGGCAACTTCACGGCTTCGCCGGTCTGTGCGGCGGGGCACATTTACGCGGTGAACGAAGAAGGCGACGTTTTCGTCTTCGCCGCGGAACCGCGCTGGAAACTGGCGGCAAAAAATCATCTGCACGAGGCGGTCATCGCCTCGCCGGCCGCCGTCGGCGGCAAGCTCTACCTCCGCGGCCAAGACCATCTGTTTTGCATCGGCGAATCGCGGTAGAATAGGGCCGTTGGCCCATCGCGGGCGGATGAACAAGGGCACAACCATGGGGAGTGATACAGGCATGTGGCCGCGATTAAACGGAAAGCGAATGGCGATGATGCTGGGACTTGGCCTGCTGCTGGCCGGGTCGATCGCAAGTTTGCCCCTCTGGGCTGGACGCACCGAACCGCCCGCGGCCGAGCCTGGTCCAACCGTGCCCATCGGGTCGAAGATCGACCGTTTGACGTTCAAGGACATTCGCTATCTGCCCCGGTCGCTGGACGAACTCGGCGAAGCCAAGTTCATCGTCCTGGCGTTTCTCACGACCTCCTGCCCCGTGGCCCAACGCTCCATCCCGACGCTGAATCGCTTGGAGAAGGAATATCGCGCTCAGGGCGTTCGCTTCGCCGCCGTGAACGTGGGCCAAGAGGACACCATCCGCGACATGGCCAAGCAGGCCCTCGATTTTCAAATGGTCATGCCGATGCTCAAGGATGATGGCGGCGCCGCGGCCCGTAAGCTAGGCGTGCTGCGTACGCCGGAGGTCGTCATCCTCGATGAACAGCGGGTGCTGCGCTACCGGGGACGCATCGACGACCGCTATCGCCTCGGCGGCTCCCGCAGCGAGCCGACGCGCTCGGACCTGAAGGAAGCCCTGACGGAACTGCTGGCGGGACAAGAGGTGAGCGTTCCCGAGACCCCAGTGGATGGGTGCCTGATCACCTTCCATGTTCCAAGCCCATCGAACCAAACCGTGACCTATGCCGAGCACATTGCCCCGATCCTGCGCCGCCACTGCATCGAGTGCCATCGACCGGAGACGGCGGCCCCCTTTTTCCTATTAACCTATGAACAGGCCGCCCAGCGCGCGAACACCCTCGCGGAAGTGGTTCGGGAGGAGCGCATGCCGCCCTGGTACGCAAGCCCCGAACATGGCCAGTTTGTCAATCGCCGGGGTCTGAGTGCCGAGGAGAAACAGCGGATCGCCGATTGGGTGCGGCAAGGCAAGCCGGCCGGCGATCTGGCGAAGCTGCCCCCCTTGCCTGAAGAAGTGGTGAAACCTTCCTCCAAGTGGCTCATCGGCGAGCCGGACCTGGTGCTCAACGTCACGGAGCATGAGATTCCCGCCGAGGGCGAAGTGGCTTACAAGTACGTCTTTCTGCCCTTCCTATTCACTGAGGATACCTGGATTCAGGATTTACAAATCCTGCCAGACAATCCAAGAGTCGTTCACCATGCCAACCTGGCCTATCTGGTGGTGGGAGAAGGCTTTAAGATGAACAACTTCATCACCGGCTACGTCCCCGGGGGCGAACCGATGCGGTTGACGGATCAGGTGGGGTTCAAGATTCCCAAGCGGTCGATCATCGGCATCCAGATTCACTATGTAACGACGGGCAAGCCGGAGCGGTGCCAGATCAAGATTGGCATGCGTTACGCCCGGGAAGTGATTCGCAAGCAGTTGCGGTTCAAGCTGATCGCCGACTATCGGTTCGCCATCCCGCCGGAAGCCCCGGCCCATCGGGTCGAGGCGCGCCGGCGGCTCGAAGAGGAAAGCGTGGGCGTGGGCCTATTCATCCACATGCATCTGCGCGGCCGCGACATGACCTTCCTGGCGCGGCGGCCCGACCGCAAGGAGCCGGAGGTATTGCTCGTCGTCCCCAACTACAGTTTCGATTGGCAGATGCCCTACCGCTGGGCCAAGGACGCCATGCGCTTTCCGGCCGGGACGGTCATCGAGTGCATCGCTCATTACGACAACTCCTCCTTCAACCCCTATAATCCCGATCCCAAGGCCACGGTCCGCGATGGGCAGCAGACCAAGGACGAGATGATGAACGGCTTCTTTTTTTATACCTTGGCGAATGAAGACCTCAACTTGACCATCAACCCCAAGAACGGCCACGTCGTGGCTCCGAAGGCGGAGACCAAGCCATGACGCCGGCGGTGATCGAAGGACTGCCACCGCGGCGCAACGTCGAAATCAAAGCCCATCTGCGCGACGTGGAGCTAGCGCGAAAGCAAGCGGCACGGATCGGCGCCAAACCCATGGGTTTCCTCCGGCAAGTCGATACCTATTTCCGCGCCGCACATGGCCAGTTGAAACTCCGCGAGACGCTGCATGAGCCGGCCGTGCTCATTTGGTATCATCGACCGGCGGACCCCGAGAGCCGTTTGTCGGAATATCTGCTGACCCCCGTGGCCGATCCGGAAGCCATGAAGCGGACGCTGACTTTGGCCCTGGGCTGCCGGGGGCAGATTGTCAAAACCCGCGAGCTGTGGCTGTATGAAAACGTGCGCATCCATCTCGATGACATCGAGGGGCTGGGCCTTCGGCTGGAGTTCGAGGCGGTGCTTCCCGCCGAGTCGAGCTTGGATGCGGGCCATGCCATCGTCCATCGGCTGCGCGACCATTTCGGCATCCAGCCCGGGGACTTGATCGCCGAGTCGAACGAAGCCTGGCTGCCGCCGTGACGAGGTGGACATGATCGACCTCAATGCTGATCTGGGTGAAAACGGCCTGCACGACGAGGAACTGTTCCCGCTGATCTCGTCGGCCAACGTCGCATGCGGCGGCCACGCCGGCGACCCCATGACCATGCTGCGAACCCTGCGGCTGGCCCGGCGCTTTGGCGCCCGGGTTGGCGCCCATCCCGGCTTTTGGGACCGCGAGCATTTTGGACGGCGTGAGTTGCCGCTTGGTCCGGAGGAGATTTTCGCTTTGGTCCTTTGTCAGATCGCTGCTTTGGATGCCCTGGCCCGGCATGAAGGGATGAGCCTGGAATACGTCAAACCGCATGGGGCACTCTACCATCAGGCACATCGGGATCGGACCGTCGCCCGGCCCCTCGTTGAGGCGGCCCGAAAGTACGCGTTGGCCGTGATGGGTTTGCCCGGCGGCGGCATGGAACAGGCAGCCAAGGAACAGGGCGTTCCATTCATCGCCGAGGGATTCGCGGATCGCCGGTACTTGCCGGATGGACAGCTCGTGCCCCGCGGCGATCCCCGGGCCATCATCACGGACCCGGACGAAGCCGCGGATCAAGTCCAACGGTTGATCGACCGCGGCCAGGTGCAAACGATTTGCATCCATGGTGATCACCCCAACCCGGTCCCTTTCTTGACGGCCCTGCGTCAAAAGTTGACGTCAACGATCTAAGCGGCGAGGTGAGGCGAGATGGGCTTTCGGGTCGTTCGCCCTGGAACGTTGAGCCTGCTGGTGGATCAGGGGCAGCCGCATCGGCGCGCCGTGGGCATGCCGCTGGGCGGACCGGCGGATGCCGCGGCGTTCACGCTCGGTCAGGCGCTCGTGGGCAACACCGCTGAAGCCGTCGCCCTGGAGATGACTTGTCTGGGACCGGACCTTGAAGCGACGGAGCGCCATGGCTGCGTGGTCATGGGGGCGCCCTTCTTGATCAAGCTGCGCGGCGACGTCATTCCCGTGGGGACGACGTTTACCGTTGAGCCTGGCGACCTGCTGCAGATGGCTTCGACGGGGCAGGGGTGCAGGGCTTATCTGTGCGTTCGGGGCGGGTGGAGCCAACCGCCGAAGTTCAGTCCTGCGGGTGGTTGGCAACCGATCCAGAAAGGCGACATCTTGGAATGCCCATCCAGCCGTATCCAGCGCCGCTGGGTTCCCGATTTGCCGTTGCTGCCGGTCGATCTGGATCGCCTGCGCGTCGTGACGGGGAGTCATCTATCGGCCGATCAGCGGAGCCGGCTTGCCGCCTCCAAACTGCGGGTTCGGCCGGACTCGAACCGCATGGGCTTGCGTTTGACGATCGATCCTCCCTTGCCGCCGTTTGAGGGAGGCGAACTGACCTCCGCCCCCGTCGCTCCGGGCACGCTCCAGCTTCCTGCCTCGGGTCAGCCGATTTTGCTGGGCGTCGATGCTCAGACCATCGGCGGCTATCCGCGTCTGGCCCACGTGATCACTGCGGATTGGCCCAAGATGGGGCAACTGGCTCCTGGCCAAGAAGTGCATTTTACATGGGTCAACCACCACGATGCTCGTGAGGCGCTTGTGCAGCAACAGACTTGGTTGAAGGAACGCGTTCAGAGTATGCTCGATTCGCTGTTTTAAATGCCGCGGTTTGACGGATATCAAAGGCAGTCGATCACGCCAAGCCTGGCATTGAATAAGGAAAGACATCGCCATGAACCGGTTCAGAACCTTGCTGTGGAAGGGGTTGGGAGTCTGGGGACTCGTCGCGGGCTTCACCTGCCCGGGAGCGGCCTTGGCCCAGGCGGAACGCTATGAGCTGGGCAAGCGGTTGATCGAATTCGAAAAGTGTTGGGATCAGCATGCTGATGCCGAGCGTCGAGCCAAGGCGTGTGAGAAGCTCGACCAGGCTGTGCAATTATTTTTCGGTGCTCGCTTGGGCCAGGCGGGAGAAGCCATCGAAGAAGCCCGCCGGCTGCTCGCGGGGGAATCCCAAACGCCCGCGCAGCGCTGGGCTAGATCACTCTACCTCAAGGTGGAGCGGCGCTTCCTCGAATCCCTCCCCAGCGAGAACGGCCAAGGATTCGCCACCAGCGAAGTGGAGATTCGGCTGCAACCGTTCTATCAGGCCAACGAGCCGATCCCGGAGAACGCACGTTTGCTGATCTCGGAAGCACTCTTGCCCTTGGGGCAAACGAGCCAGCAAGAGGTGAGCCTGCCGATCCGCGATTGGCCGCTTGTCCACAAACATCGGTTCACCTTGGGTCAATCGGTGGACCTCGATGGTTACCTGCACTACCGCATCCTGGTGGGAGAGAAACCGGTGCTTTCGGGGACGGTGGCTCTCTCCGCGGCGCGGAACCTTTCAAAGCGGTTGGCCGTACTGCAGGAAAAACTGGATCGTGAAACCGAACCGGGCCGTTCGACCGAAGCCCTGACGCTGCGCGAAAGGGTGCGACTACTCAAGGTGCTTGCCGATCAACGCAGCCCCGAGACGGATTATCCCGCGGCACGCTTGCTCGCCGAGGCGGAAGCCCTGGCACAAGCGGTCCAAGAAGGCAAGCCGTATTTCGGTCAAGGGCGGGCCGGAATGTTCTGGCTGACCCTGCCTCAAGCATCGTCTCCCGTTCAGGTTCGGTTACAGGCACCATCGGCGGCGCGGGAGCGCAAGCCGCTCCCATTGGTCCTGGCCCTGCATGGCGCTGGCGGTAGTGAAAACATGTTTTTCGACACCTACGGCCATGGTCTGGCGGCGCGGCTGGCCGGCGAGCGGGGCTGGCTTTTCGCGGCGCCGCGCGTCGGCCTGGGCATGAACTTAGCGGGCTTGATTGATGCCATCGACGCCCTGTACCCCGTTGACCGCCAGCGCGTTTTCGTCGTGGGCCATTCCATGGGCGCCGCGGCGGCCTTGACTGCGGCCGGCCAGTCGCCGCGCTCGTTCGCGGGCATTGCCGCCCTGGGTGGCGGCAGGGCCATTCGGGTTCAAGAACCGATGAAATCCTTGCCCTTTTTTGTCGGCATTGGCGACAAGGATTTCGCCTACCGCGGCGCTCAGGGATTAGCGGACGCCCTGAAGAAAGCCGACGTTAAAACCGTCGAATACCGCGAGTACCCGCGCATCGAACACCTGGCCATCGTTCAGGTGGCCTTGCCCGACGTTTATGCCTTCTTCGACCGGTTGAGTCGCCAGTAGGAAAAGTTGATCGGTCTACCGTCCACGCTTGGCTTCCTGCAGCCGACGCGTCGCTTCGGGATGATTGGGGATGCGCTCGAGAGCGGCCTCAAAAGCTTTGACTGCTTCTGCATTCTTTCTTTCCTGCATGAACTGTTGGCCGGTTTGCATGAACTGGTTGAACTCGGCCATGTTTAGAGCGGCTTTGGCGCGCGGATCGTTGGGGACGGCAGCTAAAGCAGCCTGATACGCGGCGATGGCTTCGGCCCATTTCCGTTGCCGGTCCATTTGCTGACCTAGCTGCATCTGCCTGGCGTATTCTGCTTGATTGGGATTTTGACCCTGAGCGGGGCCAACCGGTGGCCGAGGGTCGGGTCGGCTTGGCTGCGTGGGCTGGCCTGGCGGCTTCTTCTTCGAATCCTCAAGGGCCTTCTTGGAATCGTTAAGGGCGCGGTTGGCCAGCGGATCGCGGGGGTTGAGTTGGACGGCGGCCGTGTAATGCTGGACCGCTTCCTCGTACTTCTTGGCGGCAAAGGCGGCGGCCCCGGCCCGCATGTGGCTCATGAACTCGGCCTGTTTTTTGGCTGCATCATCGCTCGGCGGCTCGGGCGGCCTCTTCTTTGAATCCTCGAGGGCCTTCTTGGAATCGTTGAGGGCGCGGTTGGCCAGCGGATCGCGGGGGTTGAGTTGGACGGCGGCCGTGTAATGCTGGACCGCTTCCTCATACTTCTTGGCGGCAAAGGCGGCGGCCCCGGCCCGCATGTGGCTCATGAACTCGGCCTGCTTTTTGGCCGCATCATCCTTTCCCGCGGGGCTGGTGTCGACTGGACGGGTCGGCTCCTTGGCCAACTGTCGCGCCAGGTTCAGGCGGAACTTGGCTTCCGTGTGGTTCGGGTCGATCTTCAAAACCTGTTCAAATGCCTTGATCGCATCGTTGTACCTTTTCGCGGCCATGGCGTCCTGGCCGGCCTTGAGTGCGGCTTGCAACTCCGCTTGTTTCTTGGCGGCATCTTGTTGTTGGTTCGATGCGGCTTCTTCCTCGGCCTTTTTCCTCGCTTCGTTGCGCTGCCGGGCCAAGGCCAATTGAGTCGTGGCTTCCTCGTTGGTGGGATCGAGCCGCAAGGCTTCCTGAAAAGCGCGCATGGCGTCCTCGAAGCGGCCCTCGTTCATGGCAGTGCGGCCGAGCCGTAATTGGGCCTGGGATTGCGAGCGCCGCTGCTGCAATTCCTGCTTGACGCGGGCTTCCTCGCGGGCCTTCGCTTCCTCGCGCTCCTTGATCCGGGCCTTCTCTTCCGCGTCGGCCTTGGCCTTGGCGTCGGCTTCGGCCTTGGCCTTTTCAGCAGCTTCGCGCTTCTCCCGATCCGTCGCGACGACTTCGGCTTGATGGTATTTCTCGGCCATCCCTAAGAGCAGAGACGCATCGCCATCGTTCGGGAACAGCTTCAAGGCTTCCTTGAAATTGTTCACGGCGTCTTGATAGTTCTTCTGACTGAGCGCTTCGCGGCCGGCTCGCATCAAATCTTCATACTGCTTCTCGTGCTCTTTTTTCCGCGACTCGGCCTTGGTCTTGGCGTCGGCTTCCGCCTTGGCCTTGGCCAGATCGGCGGTGCGCTTGGCCTGTTCCCACTTGCGCTGCATTTGACCGATGCGCGGGTCGGTCCGGGCCAGTTTGGCGGCTTCTTGGATATAGGTCTGGGCCAATTCGAACTGCCCCTCCAGGAGTGCCTGGTCGGCTTGGGCGAGGTAGCGGCTGAGCTGCTCGGTTTGCTTGCGGCGCTCCTCCTCGGCTATCTGAGTTTGCCGGCGCCGCTCTGCTTCGGCCTTGGCTTTTTCGTCAGCCTTGGCCTTGGCCAGTTCGGCCTCCTGGCGTTTGCGGGCGGTTTCCAATTCCAACACTAATAGAGGATGCGTTGGATCCTGGGGTGCTGTTTTCTTCAATTCCTCGATGTAGGCTTCGGCGGCGTCGAACTGCTTGGCGGCGATGCTGGACCGCGCGAGCTTGTTCAATTCGGCGGCACGCGCCTCCTTGTGCCGGGCTGCTTCGTGGAGCCGCTTCTCCACCAGGGATTGATCGCGGGCAATGCGCGCTCGGCTCTGACCGGTCAATAGCTCCACATCACCGGGCGCCAATTTCAAGGCTTCCTCATAGCTTTGCAGGGCCTGCTCGAATTGTTTTTGCGCCTCGGCTTGCTGTGCTTGCTGCTTGAGCCGGGTAAGTTCGCCGCGGCGGCGCTGCTCCTGCTGCTCGCGGCGCTGCCTGTCCGCTTGCTCCTGCTGCCGGGTCTGAAGGGCCTTGCGGTTGCGCTCCATGCCGGTGAGGACGTGGTCGGTCTTGAACAGGCGGCCGGCCTCCTCGTATTTGGCCAGGGCCAGTTCGTGCTGCTGTTCCTGCTCGGCCTTGCGGGCGGCCTCGAGCGCCGCCAGATATAGCTGTTCGTTCTGCTTGGCCAACTCCTCGGCGGCCTTGCGCTTGGCCTTTTCCTCGGCGAGCTTGCGCTCCAGTTCAGCGAGCTTGGCCGCGTCCTGGGCTTTGGCGGAGGCCCGCGCCTGCTCCATCAGCGCCTGGTTGAGAAGCCGCTCGACCTCGTCGGTGCGCTGAAGCTGTCGGGCCGATTGCAGGAAGCTGACGGCCGCGGCCCATTCGCCTTTGGCCATGGCCAACTGGGAGTCATCGAGCAAGCGTTGATAAGCCGCGCGCTGGTTGTTTTGCAATTCCAGCAGGCGGTCGCGCTCCGCCTGATCGCGGCGGCGGCGCTCCTCCTCATGGCGGGCCCGGGCATCGGCCAGTTCGCGTTCCCGCTGGCGGCGCAGCTCCTGATCGCGGCGGGCCATCTCCTGCAAGGTTCGCTGCCGCCGGAGTTCCTCGTCCCGGGCGCGCGCCTGCGCCAGTTCGAGCAGGATGGCCTCCGAGGGATGCAGGGCGGCGGCGCTCTCGAATTGCTGAATGGCGATGGTGAAGTTGGCCTGACCCAGGGCCACGCGCGCCTGGATGAGCAATTGTTGCGACGCGGCTTGCCGCTGCTGGAGCAAGCGTTGCCGCTCCGCTTCGGCCATGGCGGCTTGGGCCGCGGCTTGCCGCCGCGCGGCTTCGGCGGCCAGGGCCAACTCCGCCTGGCGGCGCGCTCGCTCGGCGTGGAGCGCTTGCTGACGCTCCCATTCCTGCCGCCGCTGCAGTTCGAGTTGAGCCTGCAAGGCACGCTGCTCCGCTTGCTGGCTCATGAAGGTGATTTGCACGTCGAAGGGATAGCGTTTCTTCAAACGGCCAAAAAGTTCGACGGCCACGACCCATTGTCCGCCGTTCATGGCTTGTTGGGCTTCCAGAAGAGCGGCTTCCCGGGCAATGGCCTCTTGCTGCAGCCGGATGCGTTCGGTCGGCCCCAGCAGGGTCAGACGCGCCAGTTCGGCCAAGCGCAGCTTCAGCTCGAACTGGCTGCGGACGAAGATGCTGCCCCGGCCGACTTCATAGCCAAACTCCGCGTCCACCATGTGGGTGGTGACCGTGTAGCTGTTGGTCTGTTGAACCACGCCGAAGACGAAATAACGCACCCGCAAAGCGCGGGCCAACCAGCGGCGGGCCGCGTGATGGTTCATCACGTCGTAGACGTTCAGCCCCAGCCGGGTCATGTACCAGAACAATTGCCCTTGATCGACGACGTCGAAAGGCGGACTGAAGTAGGGCGCCAGGCGCTCCGGGGTCCAGCCGCTCAGCCCCGGCGGCACGACCCGAGGGTCGCCGACGATAAGGAAGTTGAGAATGGCGATGCGTTCGCGGTAGATCGGCGGCCGCGGCACCGGCTGAATGATGACCACCGGCGGCGGCAGATGGGGCCGGCAAGCCGCGATGCGCGCTTCGATGTCCATGCGGGTAGGGCCAAGCTGTTGCGCCAGTTCAAAATGGAACATGGCTTCCTGATAGTGGCCGCGGCGAAACAGGTTTTCACCCAGTTCGATCTGCAGGGCGAACAGGCGCTGTTGCAGCGATGGCGCCAGGGGCACCGACAGGGACGTGGTCGGCACGACCTGTCCGGGCGGCGGAGGCGGAGGAAGCCGCTGAAAATCATCGATCCGCAAGTTGCCGAACGCGGGCGGCTTAGCCGCGGTGGTGATGATGGGGGGAGGGGGCGGCGCCTGGGGTTGAAGCGGCGGTAGTTCCTTCAAGGCTTCCTCGACTGGCACCGGCGGGGGCACGTCGGCCTGGAGCCGCTGTTGATAGGCCAACTTTTCCTCATCGGTCATGAGCAGTTGCTGGGCCAATTCAGGCAGCCGTTGCATCAATTCCTGGCTGTTGCGCGCGGTGACGCGACCGGTTTGAACGATCAGGCCCGACGACGCTTCGACCAACCGTGCGTTGACGGTTAGCAGGCCGTTTAGAGATGCCAAGCTGCCGACGACAAGATATTTGATTTGAGCCATTCGGCCCACTTCGGAGCGTTGATCTTGTTGATCAATCAGGCCGTGGGGTTCGACCTTCAACTCCGCCATGACCTTGGCCAGTTGGCTGCGTTCAACCAGGTCGAAGCGGCTTTTGAAATGGGGCAGGAGTTCATCGGCCAGCGTCGGTCCGGCCATGGGGAAGCCCACGTCGCCGCGCACTTCGAAGTCGGCCACGCTGAGCCGATCGCGGCGGCTCTGGATGGCCAATTGACAATCGGCGATCTCATCCCGAACGAGCGGGGTGTTCCAGGCCTTGGCCGCTTCCTGCAGCAGGGCCAAGGCTTGCTCCCATTGTTGCGGGTCTTTTCTCAATTCGGCGGCCCGCTGCCGCAGGTCGTCGTAAGTGGTGAGGGATTGGCGAAGTTCCGCGCTCTTGCGGCGTGTTTCGGCATCATCCTCCAGGGTCAACCATTGTTCGTAGGCCAGGAGCAGCGCCCGCAGGTTGTCCTCCTTGCGCGCCTGTTCGATTTCCGCCCGGAGTCGCTGTTTGCGCTGCTGTTGGTCGGCCTGGCTGGCCCACATGGCGTCGGCCTGCCGTTTGAGGACCATGAGCCGGCCTGTATCGTCCACGGTGCCAAATTGTGCGAGGGCCTGGGTAGCCAGCTTGGAGGCCTCTTCGGCTCGGCCCTGGTGCAGGATTGCCTCGATGTCCTGAAGCGTGGTTTGCAAAGTGGTCTGCTGGGCGATGAGCACCCGCACCTTGTCGATCTGCAGCCGGACGCTGTCGGTGTCCTGGGCCTTTTTCGCTTTCTCGAACTCGGCCAGGGCCTCAGGATATTTGCGTTCGGCCATGGCAGCGAGGCCGGAGAGCATCGCCTGGTGGTATTCCGCTTCCTGGGACGAATACATGTAGCCCAGACCGGCCATGGGGCCAAAGTCGGTCTGATGCAGGGCGTTGTCCCGTGAAGCATCCTGGGGGGCGGCGGCCTCGGCGGTGGTCGCGGTCGTGCCTTGGGGAGCGGTCGTTGGGGCGGGCTTGGACTTTTCGCAACCTGCGGCCCAAAGGGATAACCCACTCAGCAGCACCATAATCCAATGGAAACGTGACATGGCAGGATCCTTCACTTTCGGAGAAAACGCCTTCTTGGGCCAACTCATCCATGAACGACGGGGAGAATGGGCACTTGCGCCAACGGAGCGAATCGGGCCGATGGGTTTCTTGGCCACGAGGGCTGATTCGGTCCATGCCGTCGATACAGATTGACAAGGACCGCTCGCTTTTGGAGCGGGTATGTGAATAATAAGAGAAGCTTGGGGCAACAGCAAGCCAGCTTGCCCTACCGAAATAGAATCAACCATGAGCATCGATCTACTCCGCATTCCTGGGACTTGCCGTTCACTTGATGTTGGTTCAACCCGGTTCGTGACACACCGCGTTTGAGGATTCATGACATGCATGTCAGGGCCGCGATGGGGCGATGGGCGGGATTCTTTGTGGTCGGCTGTTTCCTGGCCCTGGGAACCTGGATCTGGCCCGAACCGCCCGTTCAGGCGGACGGCGGCAAGGAACCTTCCGCTTCACCGAAGCTGGCCGTGCTCATCGTCATCGATCAGCTTCGCGGCGACTATCCCGATCGTTGGCGCGAGTTGTTTGGCCCCGATGGGTTCAATCGCATCCGCCGCGAGGGCGTGATGTTCACGCAGTGCCATTACCCTTACGCCAACACGGTCACCGGCGCGGGGCATGCCAGCGTGGCCACGGGCTGCCCGCCGCGGGTCCATGGCGTCATCGGCAATGAATGGTACGACCGCGCCCAGGCCAAGTCCGTCTATTGTGCGTCGACGGAGCGGCCGATGCGCGTGCCGCTTAGCCGCGAAGGAGCGAAGAAAAGCCGAGGTTATGGCAGCCCCGAAAGGCTGTTCGCACCCACCTTGGCCGATGAACTGAAACGGCACTCCCAAGGACGGGGCAGAGTGGCGGCCTTTTCCATGAAGGATCGCGGTGCTATCCTGGCGGGTGGACAAAAGGCGGACGCCGTCTATTGGTTTGATGAAGCCGAGGGGGATTTCATCACCTCCACGTTCTACCGCGAAGAGCTTCACCCCTGGGCGAAAGCCCTCAACGACAGTCGGCGTGTCGACTTTTGGTTCGGCAAGGATTGGACGAGACTCCGCGACGACGTCGACTATGTGCGCCACAGCGGACCTGATGAGGTGGCCGAGGAAGCGACAGGTTACGGCCAGGGCCGGACCTTCCCGCATCCCATGACCGGCGAACTGCCCAAGCCCGGAAAGGCATACTATGCCGCGCTCTACAACTCCCCCTTCGCCAATGAATTACTGCTCGAATTAGCCAAGAAGGCGATCCTTGAGGAACAATTGGGACGGCGGAGCGATCCGGATTTCCTCGCCATCAGCTTCTCCGCCAACGATCCCATCGGTCATTGCTGGGGACCGGATTCCCAGGAAGTGCTCGACGTCACGCTCCGCACCGACCTGCTGCTCGCCGATCTGTTCCGCTTCCTGGACGAACACGTCGGCCGGGGGAATTATGTCCTCGCCCTCACCTCGGACCATGGCGTGTGCCCGCTGCCCGAGATGGCCCGCCGCCAGGGACAGGGCGAAGCCGGTCGCATCTCCCTTTCGGAAATCCGCAAAGCCGCCGAGGTCCATCTGCGGCAAGTCTTTGGCGGCACGGAGAAGAGCCGCTGGATCGAGAGCGTGGAAAATTATGATTTCTACCTTCATCATCGCTTGATCCAGTCAAGCGGGCTGGATCAGGTGAAAGTGCAATCTGAACTAGCCAACTTCCTCAAATCGCAGCCACACGTCGTCGCCACCTATACGGCCGCGGAGTTGAAGGATGGCGACGCCCCGCTTGGCGATCCTTACTTCGCCAAGGTGCTGGAGTCCTTTCACCCGGAACGCAGCGGCGACGTCATGGTGGTCTGTCAGCCTTACTTTTTCGCAAGCTCCAGGTTGACGGGGACCACCCATGGCTCGCCCCATCCTTACGACACGCACGTTCCCCTGATGCTGCTCGGCGGCAACTTCCAAGCCCAAATCCGCTCCGACCCGACCACGCCTCTGGCGGCATCGGTGATTCTGGCCCAGGCACTCGGGATTCCCTTCCCCTCGGCCACGGAAAAGATTCCCGTGAACCTCTTTCAACCGGCCAAATAGCCGCCGCCTGAGCACACAGCACGAACCATTGGCCCCTTCTCGCATCCGCCTTGCGGGCTTAACCTGGCCGCGGCCGCACTGCTTGAACTGCCGCTGTTTGGCCGCTTCGTTGAAACTGCAGCACGAACATCAGCAGGACCGCGTAGAACGGCACACTCAGGACGCCGATGCTGAACTGCGGACCCATCATCATGGGCCAAACGCCATCCGCTTCATGCAGCACCCGCAGGGCTTTGTGATTGATGAAAAACAGGAACACAATGAGAAACACCGACAGGCGGTTGATCCCATGGTCCTGGCGCATTTGTTTCATAAGCCAAAGCAGGGGCAGGGAGAGCAGGATCAGGGAATGATCCCAGGAAATCGGAGAAAGGAGCACCATTCCCGTCACCGTCATGGCAAACGATGCATCCGCCTGCGCGGGGGTTTGCTGCGGAGACGTCCTGCTGGCGATGGCCCCGATCACGCAGCCAGCGGTGAGAAGCACACCCAGCCAGGCGATCCCTGGCTTTGCCATCCAAGGCAAAATACCCTCCGCGGGGCTGCCGATGAAAAGCCTTTTCCAGAATCCCCACGCCGATGCATTCGCTTTGTCCGTCCGAAAAGTGTTTAAGCTCGGAAGCACGTTCTGAAGATAGTCCTGATACGCTTCGACTCCCAACACCAGAATCGTCAGGAGCGTCGCCGTCACGATCATGGCCAGTCCCGCAGCGACGCTCCACCATTGCCCTCGCAACACAAAGTAAAGGAACAAGAATCCTGGCGTTAACTTGATCACCGTTGCCAGGCCAAGCCAAACGCCAGTCCAGCAAGCGCGGTGCGATCGGCTGGCCAGCCAGGCGAAGGTGATCAGCAGCAACAGGACGCCGTTGAGCTGCCCTTGTGCGATTTGCTGCCGGAGCGGATTGTAGATAATGAGCAGAGCCAAGCAGGGCAACCAAAGCCAGGCAGGCACATCAAGTTCAAGCCCGCGGCAGCAGAGCTACAGAGCGAGCAAGATGAGGCCTAGGGAGAAGATGTTCCAGGTCAACAACGCCCAGCGATAGTCCATGAGTCCGAGAGGCAAGCCGAGCAAAACCGAAGTTGGCGGATGGGCGTTGTATTGGACGCGCATTTCTTCGCGTTTTAATCCCTGATCGAAAATGGGCAGATGTTTTGGCAGACACGTTGCATGTTCTTCGTAAACAGGCGAACCGGTGAGCCAATTGCGAGCGGCTACCCATTCTTGGACGAAGTCCATTTGCTCATGATCTATGCACATGATCTGGACGAAGTTGTGCCCCCATGAATAAAAGATGAACAGGGCAACCAGTTGCCAAAGGAGCTTGATCCACCAGGGCCAGGAGGGGGAATGCGAAGTCATAGGCATCCTTCAGCGCCTGCTCATCATGCTTTCGTTCACGGTTCGGTCAAGCATGCTATTGTACCCCTGCCGTGAGCGGTAGAGCCACTCTTTCAGCAGGACTTGCCCCGCGTTCGGAGCAGCTTTCAAAGCCAAACGGTTCCAAAGAGAATTTCTGACTCCTGATGCTTCCCTTTCGCTCTTCGAATGCTAACTCAGCCCAATTTTCGCAGGCTAATTTGCTATGATAAAAGAGAAGCTTGATCTGTCCGCGTCCTTTGCTTCAAGGTTGCTCCATGCGTCGAATCCTCTTTGTTAGTCTGATCTTGGCAGCCTTGGCGGGCGGCGGCTGGGTTTATCTCCATTTCACCTACAACGGCCAGGACAAACTTTACCTCTCCGGGTTCGTCGAGTCGCAAGAGATCAGGCTCGGATCCAAAATCGGCGGCCGGGTGGAAGCCGTGGAGGTGTTCGAAGGGCAAACGGTGCAGCCCGGGCAAGTCCTCGTTCGCATTGCCATCCCCGAACTGTTGGCGCAGCGCAAGCAAGCCGAGGCACGCCTTCAGGCAGCCCAGGCTCAATTGGATAAAGCCAAAAGTGGACCGCGCGAGGAGGAGATTCTTGCGGCCAAGGCGGCTTGGGAAGCAGCCCAGGCTCGATTAAAACGCACAAAGCGCGGCTGGCGAGATGAGGAGATCAAACAGGCTCAGAGCGAATTGGAAAGTGCCGAAGCGGACGTGAAACTGGCCCGGGAGGAGATGGAACGAGTGCTTCTGGCGGCTCGGCAAGCGGGGGTGCCGGTCACGAAGAAGGAACTGGACGCGGCACGGGCGGAACTGAGCCGCTCGGAGAGCCGCCGCAATGCCGCCTACGCTCGCTGGGACATGTACCGCACGGGCAGCCGAGAAGAAGATATCCTCGAAGCACAATCGGAGGCGGATAAGCTGGAGGCACAATATCTATTGCTGAAAAAGGGCACTCGGCCAGAGGACATCGATCTGGCCCTGGCCCAGGTGGAGGAAGCGCGCGGCCGACTGCAGCAGATCGAAGCGGACTGCGAAGAGGCCGTTGTGCGGTCGCCTGCCGTGGCCTATGTGGAAGTCGTGGCCGTCCGCGCGGGCGATTTGGTTGCGCCGAATCAGCCGGTCGTGAGAATCCTCAAGACGGAAGACGTTTGGATCAAGGTCTTCGTCCCTGAAACCAAGCTCGGCAAGGTCAAAAAGAATCAAGAAGCCGTGGTGACCATCGACAGCCATCCTGGCCGAACGTTCAAGGGCAGCGTCACCCATATCGCTTCCATCGCCGAATTCTTGCCGAGAAACGTTCAAAGCCCCGAGGAGCGCAAGAACCAGGTCTTTTTCGTCAAGGTCACGCTGACCGAGCCAGAGGCGGTGGCCATCTTCAAGCCCGGCATGGCGGCCAACGTGGTTTTATCCTTCGAACCATAAAGGGCTGGATGCGTGCTTCGATTTGCTGATCCGGAAAGCCCCCAGCGATGACCCTCACGCCAACCCCGTCAACGCGCAACGCACCGTCCCCTTCGGGAAGCGGCGTGGTCATCGACATTCGCCAAGCGAGCGTCCGCTTCGGCAGTTTCACCGCGGTCGATCGCGTGAGTCTAACCGTGGGGCCGGGGGAAGTGTTCGGCCTGCTCGGTCCGAATGGCTCTGGCAAGACGACGCTCATTCGGGCCTTATGCGGGCTGATTTCCTTTGCCGAGGGAGAAGCCTTTGTCTTTGGCCGAGACGTGCGCACCGACGCCGAACGCATCCGCGGCCGCATCGGCTACATGTCGCAGAAGTTTTCTCTCTATCAGGACCTGACCGCGCGGGAGAACATGGATTTCTATGCGGGGATTTATGGGTTGCCGCCGGCCTTGGCCCAGCAGCGCAAGCATGAGCTGATTCAATTGACCGGATTGGAACCATATCTCGATCGCCAGGCGGGCAAGTTGTCGGGAGGGTGGAAGCAGCGGCTGGCGATGGTGTGTGCGTTGATTCACAGCCCCCGCTTGGTGTTTCTCGACGAGCCGACAGCGGGCGTGGATCCCGTGGCGCGGCGCGATCTGTGGGACCTCCTGTTCCGCCTGGCCGCGGAAGGCATTACGCTCTTCGTCACCACGCATTACATGGACGAAGCGGAGCGTTGTGCCAGAGTGGGCTACATTTATCTCGGCGAGATGCTCGCCCTGGGCACGCCGCATGAACTGAAGCAGATGGAAGGCGTGACGCCGCCGGGCAGCCGCTGGCTGGAAATTTCAGGGATCGAGTCGGCCTCGCTTTTCACCCAGATGAAGGAGCGCCCGGGCGTGCATGAAGCGACGCTTTTCGGGTTGTCCATTCATGCGCTGGTCGACGCCCAGGCTTCGCTCCGCGACCTGGGACTGGACGACCCCCGCTTGACCGTTATCGAGACGGAACCCACGCTGGAGGACGTCTTCGTTTCGCTGTCCAAGGCCCAAGATCGCAAACTGCAATTGGCCACCTCGCCCCAAGGAGGAGGAGCATGAGCGCAGCGGACCATGCAGGCGACGGCTTCGAGGCCTTCCGTTCCTCGAGCCAGATGCTCATGCGGCAAAGCGGCTGGCTCGGGTCGGCCCAGCGCCTCTACGCCGTGGCCCGGAAGGAACTGTTCCACGTGCTCCGCGATCCCGCCATGCTCTTCTTCACCATTTTCATCCCCATCGTGGAGATGTTCCTCTTAGGGTTTGCGATCGATACCAACGTCCGCCGCATTCGCACGGTGGTCTTCGACCTGGCCCGGACGCAAGAGAGCCGGCGCTTGCTCGATCAGTTCAAGAACACCGATATCTTCCTCCTGAAGGAAGAAGTCTTCAGCGACGAGGAGCTGAAAAGCGCCATCGTCTCGGGCCAGGCGCGGATCGGCATCAAGATCCCCGAGGATTACTCGCGGCAAATCCTCTCGGGCAACACGGCGCAAGTGTTGATCCTGGTGGATGGATCGGAATCGAGCATCGCCGGCACGGCCGTGAACGTGAGCAATGCCGTGGCACTCCGCGCCTCCCTGGAGCATTTGCTCCAAGACCGCCCCATGCCGGTCGATTCGCGGCCGCAAGTCCTTTTCAATCCGGACACCCGCAGCGCCAACTTTTTCATTCCGGGGCTGATGGTCGTCGTCTGTCAGATGATGGCCGTGACGCTGTCCGCGACCGCTATCGTGCGGGAAAAGGAAAATGGCACGATCGAACAGCTCTTCATGACGCCAGTCAGGTCCGGCGAGTTGATCATCGGCAAACTCATTCCCTACATGGTCGTGACCACGGTCGAGTTTATCATCGTCACGATCCTTATGCGCATCGTCTTTCAGGTGCCGATCCACGGCTTCTATTTGACGCTCCTGGCGATCTTCATGCCTTTCCTGCTGACGATGCTGGGGATTGGCCTGTGGATTTCCACGCAGACGAATACCCGCGACGCGGCGCAGCAGATCGCCATTGGCACGGTCATCCCATCGATTTTCCTGTCCGGCTACGTCTTTCCCTTGGATTCGATGCCCATCTTTTTCTGGTATGTGGCGCAAATCGTCCCAACCACCTGGATGATCGATGCTTCCCGTGGTGTGATCTTGAGAGGCGCCAGTTGGGCGGAATTGGGATCGCATAGCCTGGTCTTGTGGTCGATGGCTATTGTGATTTTGACACTGGCTTCCGCACGGTTCCAAAAGCACTTATAATGGGTGATGCTTCGCCCAGCACCATGAGGCTCAACTTCGACAAAAGGGGCTTACCATGCTTTACCCGGTTTTTGGAGCATGGCTGCTTGGCCTGCTCATGGTTTGTTCGCCGCCGTCGATGCTGGATGGAGCTGGCAAGGGAAATCGGCCCCCGAAAATGGAGGTGGACACCTCCAACGTCGACCAGGAACTGCGCCAAGAGTTGCTGGCCATGCTGGAAGAAGATCAAAAGGCCCGCGCTCGGTACATGGAATGGTATAAGCAGAGAAATTTGCAGCGCGGCGAACCCCTCACCCCGGCCGACAAGGCGGAGTTGGGCATCATGGCGGAGGTCGAGAAAAAGAACACCGCCAAACTCAAGAAGATCGTGGCCAAGCATGGCTGGCCGTCCATTGCCAAGGCAGATTACGATGGCGCCGCGGCCGCCTGGTTCCTGATCAATTTCGCCGACAAGGATCGAGCCTTCCAAAAACGGTGCCTGGCCCTTTTGAAGGAAGCAGTGGACAAGGGAGAAGCCAATAAGACCGATTGGGCTTATCTGACGGATCGCATTCTGGTGTTGGATAATAAGCGGCAAATTTATGGCACCCAGGTCAAAATCAGCGGACAAAAAGTCGAACCCCTGCCCGTGCAGGACCCGGCCAACCTGGAGAAACGCCGGGCCGAACTGGGCATGCCGCCGATGAGCGAGTACCTGGAAAGGGTCAAGGCCCAGCATTTTGGCCGGCCGTAAAACGCAGCGCTCCGCCCGGCCGCCAATTTTCTTGTGAACTGAGGAAAAGGATACGCGCAATGCTGAATGGATTTGCAGGCGGGGTGCTGTTGTTGTTGATTTGGATCATGCCGGGCAGCCCGCCTCCCAAGGAAGCTTCCAAGCAGGATGAACCCGCGCCGATCAGCAAGCCTGAACTGCGGCAGGAACTGGGCGACATGGTCAAGGAAGATCAAAAAGCCAGGTTCAAGATGATCGAGATGATGCGCCAAAGCCCTGCTTCGTCCGAGGAGATGACCGCGATCCTCAAGGAACTACGCGCGATCGACCGCAAGCATACGCAACGGATGAAGGAAATCGTCCAACAGCATGGCTGGCCGACCAGGTCCATGGTGGGCGCGGATGGAGCACAAAACGCCTGGCTGCTGGTGCAACACGCCGATCACGATCGGGCCTTCCAATCTCACTGCCTGGAGTTGATGAAACTCCTGCTCGATCAGGGGGAAGTGTCGAAAAGCAACTTCGCCTATCTCACGGATCGCGTGCTCATCGGCGAGGGCAAGCCGCAACGATATGGCACGCAACTGCATACTGTCGCTGGCGAACTCGTGCCCCAGAAAATGGAAGATCCCGAGCGTGTCGATGAACGCCGCAAGGAAATGGGCATGGAGCCTTTGGCCAAATATCTGGAGTTTGCGCGGCAAATGCAAAAAGGCGCCGCGCCAACTCCGGCGGATGGCAAGAAAGACGACCGACGTTAGATCGATCATTCAGAAAGAGCCGACCCTTGGTTCCTTGGGGTCAGCCCTCGGTTGGCGCGGGTTGTGTTGGCAAGCCCAGTTCCTTGAGTTGCTTCGCATCCACGGGTGATGGGGCCCCGGTCATGAGGTCCATCGCCTTTTGCGTCTTGGGGAACGCGATGCAATCGCGGATGTTGTTCAGCCCCGCCAGCATCATGATCCAGCGATCCAACCCCAGTGCGATTCCTCCATGAGGAGGCGCTCCGTACTTGAGGGCTTCCAACAGAAAACCAAAACGCTTCATGGCGGATTCGGCGGGGATGCCCAGTAAATGGAAGATTTGCTGTTGCACGTCGGGCCGGTGGATTCGAATGCTGCCGCCGCCGCATTCATCCCCATTGATCACCATGTCATACGCCTTGGCCCGGGCCTTCTCCGGCTGCGACGTGAGCAGCGGAATGTCCTCATCCATCGGGCTGGTGAAAGGATGGTGATTGGCCACCCAGCGGTTTTCCTCCGCGTCCCACATGAGCAGGGGGAAATCGATGACCCAGGCAAAGTGGAAGGAGCGCGGACCAAAGAGCTTCAAGTGGGCGCCCAGGTGCGAACGCACCGCGCCCAGCGCGGCGCACACCGTCTCCTCTTGATCGGCCACGAAGAGAAGCAAATCGCCGGCCTTGGCCCCCATCCGCTCCCGCAGGGCGGACTGAACCTCGGGGGGAATAAACTTTTCGATGGGGGAATTGAGTTTAGCCGCTTCCACCTTGGCCCAAGCCAGCCCCTTCGCGCCGTACCGCTTGGCCACCTCTTCCAGTTGGTCGATGCCCTTGCGGGAGAACTGTTCCGCCGCTCCGGTGGCGCACAAGCCGCGCACGCATCCCTTGGCGTCCAAAATGGAACGAAAGACCTTGAACTCGGTGCGGGCGGCCCATTCGGAGAGTTCCACGATCTCCAGGCCAAAACGCAAGTCGGGCTTGTCGCTGCCGTATTTCAGCATCGCTTCTGCGTAAGTCAACCGCGGAAACGGCATCGGGACATTGACGCCGATCAACTCGCCAAAGACTTCCTGGGTCAACCCCTCGATGACTTGAAACACGTCTTCGCAATCGACGAAGGACATTTCCATGTCGAGTTGCGTGAATTCCGGCTGCCGGTTGGCACGAAGGTCCTCGTCCCGCAAACAGCGGGCGATTTGGTAATATTTGTCGTAACCCGCCACCATCATGATTTGTTTGTACAATTGCGGCGACTGCGGCAGTGCGTACCACATGCCGTGATGCACGCGGCTCGGCACCAGATAATCCCTGGCCCCTTCGGGCGTGCTCTTGCCGAGCATCGGGGTTTCGATTTCGATGAAACCGAGCCGGTCGAAATAGCGGTGGATGATTTTGTTGAGGCGGTGGCGCAGAATCAGCGTCTGCTGCATGGCGGGCCGGCGCAGGTCAAGATACCGATACTTGAGCCGCAGGTCTTCGCTTGCGGTCTCCTCGGCCACGTTGTTGATTTCAAAGGGGGGCAAGGCGGACTCGTTGAGCAAATGCACGCGGGCTGCGACGACTTCCACCGCGCCGGTCGGCAGTTTGGGATTGCGGTTGCCTTCGGGGCGGGCCTCGACTTGGCCGCGAACGGCGATGACAAACTCGCGCCCCAACTTCGTGGCCGTCTCAAACATCTCGCGCCCCAGCGCGGGGACAAATTTCACTTGGGTCACCCCATACCGGTCGCGCAAGTCGATGAACACCAAGCCGCCGTGGTCTCGGCGCACGTCCACCCAGCCGCATAAGGTGACTGATTGACCCACGTGCTGGGCGCGTAACTCGCCGCAAGTATGGCTTCGCTGATATTCAGCCATGATCATCCTTTCCCAAAAAAAACGGACCGCGTCTGTGAGCCAGACGCGCCGTCGTCATTATAAGTTCAACGAAAAACGGAGCAAGAAAGGCCGTCTTTTTGGCGGCACGGGCGTCGTCCTTCCCGGTTGGGCCATAGCCGCATGCCGCCTGGACGCTCGCCGCTATTTCCGCTGCAGCAACCGCCAAAGGAAATAGATCGGGATGCCGCTCAGGACGATGATCAGCCCCGGCCAGGTGAATTTGGGTTTGACGATCAGCAGGTTCACCATCACCAAGGCGCACATGCTGACGTAAAACGCGGGCAAGACGGGATAGCCAAACGCTCGATAGGGCCGTTCCGCTTGCGGCTGAGTGCGCCGCAAGATGAACAAGCCGATCACCGTCAGCACGTAAAAGACCAGGACGGCGAAGATGACGTAATCGAGCAGTTCATTGTACGTGCCCGAGAACACCAGCAGGATGGACCAGGCACTTTGAAAGATCAGGCCAACGGCGGGCACGCCGCGCCGATTCAGCCGACCCACGGCCCGGAAAAAGAGGTTGTCGACCGCCATGACGTAATAGAGCCTGGCGCCCATGAGAATCATGCCATTCACGCATCCGAAGGTGGAGATCATGATGGCGACGGCCATGGCATAGGCCCCATAGCGGGGCGAAAGGAGTTCCAGGATCGCCGTGCCGACGCGACCGTCCTTGGCCCCGTTGATGCCGCGATGATAGGCGGCTTCACTGGCCGCCTGGTCGGCTTTTTTCAGGGCCTCCTGGGCGGCCGCGGCGTTGTTGGCCTTGGCGTATTCTTCCGCCTTTAGATATTCCGCGTCGGCCAGCCGTTCCTTTTCCAAGGCTTTGGAGGGATCGCCTTGCACGGGGAGCGATTCGATAAAGGCGTAATTGGCGGCGAGGTAAAGGACGATGACCATGCTGGTGCCGAAAAAGAGGCTCAAAGGGAGGTTGCGCTTGGGGTTTTTGAACTCGCCGGCTGTGAAGGTGATGTTGTTCCATGCATCCATGGAGAACAGGGAACCGACCATCGCGCCGCCGACGACCATCAGGCCGATCACGGTGAGATTGAACGCCGGCAAGGATTTCTGCATTTTGAGGGTGGATTCCGTGCCCATGAGGCCGCCCCAGAGGTCGCCGTAATTGGCGGTGCGCGCGGCGGCGCTGGCGACCACGAAAAGGCCGACGAGGATCAGGCCGATGAGGGCCAAGGTTTTCGTCACGCCCATGACGTTTTGCACGATCTTGCCTTCCTGCACCCCGCGGCAATTGAGCCAGGTGAGGAAAACGATGACCCCGACCGCCACGATCTGCCCGGCCGTTACCACGAAGTGCTTCATTTCGAAAAACGGCTCGGCCATAAAGGGCAGGGAAAATTGCCAGTTCACGTTCGTGGCGGCGAAGACGATGATGGCTTTTTGATGGAGGGCATCGGTGCCCAGGTCGGCGAGACTGGGGAATAAGGCCGCTACGTCCCTGGCCGGCTGCAGCACTTCCAATTGGACTTGCGTGCCAATCATCGGCACCAGCACCCCAAGAAACTTGGCAAAGGCCACGGCCACGGCGGCGATGGAACCGGTTTGGATCACGAGGAAACAGGTCCAGCCGTAAAGGAAGCCCCAGAGCGGCGAATAGGATTCCTTGAGATAGACGTATTGGCCGCCGGCATGGGGCATCATGCCCGCCAATTCCGCGTAGCTCATGGCGCCGAGAAGCGTCATCACGCCGGACAAGGCCCACACGACCATGAGCCAACCCGCCGCACCAACGTCGTTGGCGATGTCTTGCGAGGTGATGAAAATGCCGGAGCCTATCATCGTCCCGGCGACCAGCATGGTGCCGTCAAAGAGGCCCAAGCGCTGCTGAAAGCCGTGGGAAGAACCGGAAGGTTGTGACGCCATGAAAGCCGCCGCTCTTTCCTTCGGAAATGGGTAAAAAAGGCCCCCCGGTTGCCGTCGCCGAGGGGCCTTGACGTTCTTTAGTGTCCTGGGGGCGGCGGGGGCGGGATGTCGCGAACCACCGCTTCGCCCCGCAATTCCTTGCCTAAAAGACTATGCCGCCGGCCGTAGATGAAATAGACCAATAACCCCAAAAGCAACCAGAAGATCAAACGGAGCCAGTTGCCTACGGGCAGGGACATCATCAGCATCATGCAGGTCAACATGCCCGCCAAAGGAACAATCGGCACCAGCGGGCAGCGGAACGGCCGGTGTGCACCGGGATTGGTCTTACGCATAATGAGCACCGAACCGCAGACCACCACGAAGGCGAATAGCGTGCCGATATTGGTGAGTTCCAAGAGGGCCCCGATGGGCAGCAAGCCCGTCAACACCGAAACAAAGATGCCAATGGCGATGGTGCTTTTCCAAGGCGTTTTGAAGATCGGATGCACCTCCGAGAAGAAGGCCTTGGGCACCAAGCCATCCCGCGCCATGGCTAAAAAGACGCGCGGTCCCGAAAGCATCATGACCAGCAACACGGAGGTGATTCCGGCAATGGCGGCCGCTGCAATCACAAACTCCGCCCAGGGCATGCCAACCTGTTTGAAGGCCGCGGAAACGCCGGCCCCGCGGTCGATTTGATTGTATTTCACCATGCCGGTGATGACGGCGACCACTGCCACGTAAAGGATCGTGCAGATCACGAGCGAGGCGATGATGCCGATGGGCACGTCGCGCTGGGGATTCTTCGCTTCCTCGGCATGAGTGGAAATGGAATCGAACCCGATATAGGAGAAAAAGATAAGGGCCGCCCCCGCGAGCATGCCCACGGGCTTGCCGCCATGGGATTCGCCAAGCGTCCATTGGCCAAAAAAGCTCAAACCGCCCCAACCATACGGCGCGAAGGGTTCATAATTGGCGGGATTGATGTAGTAGGCGCCCACGAGGATGACGAAGAGCACTGCGGCCACCTTGATGAACACCATCAGGGAGTTGAACCCAGCACTTTCCGAGATGCCTTTCACCAGCACGGCCGTGATGATGAAGGTCACGATAACGGCCGGCAGGTTGACATACGCACCTGTGAAAATGAAATGATGTGTTTTTTCGTCGAAGATGATGGGGGCCTTGCTCAGCTTTTCCGTGACTTGCAAGCCGAACTTGCCCAGGACCGCTTGGAAGTAACTGGACCATCCATTGGCGACGGTGGCCGCGCCCACCGCGTATTCGAGCACCAAGTCCCAGCCGATGATCCAGGCGCACAGCTCGCCCATGGTGCAGTAGGCGTACGTGTACGCGCTGCCCGCCACGGGCGCCATCGAGGCAAACTCCGCGTAGCACAGCGCTGCAAAAATGCAGGCCATCCCGGCGACCATGTAGGAGACCATGAGGGCGGGGCCGGCCGTGGTGTTGGCGGCTTCACCCGTGGCCACGAAAATGCCCGCCCCGATCACGGCCCCCACGCCGAGCGACGTCAAGGCCACCGGGCCCAAGGCTCGTTTTAATCGATTGTCACCGGCTGCTTCTTCAAGGAGGACTTTGAGTGATTTGACGGCAAAGAGTTGTTTCTTTAACATCGATGGTCTCGGGCGATGACGGATAGAATAACAACCTCATCCACTCCCGACTCCAGGTTCAGTCAGGGTGAACGCATTCCATGCAGAGCAAATTAACGCCCCAAGCCATTGAAGTCAAGCAAAGCCAGGCGGCTTTCGTGGCAAATCCTGCGTCGCTGTATCTGCACATCCCGTTTTGCGTCCATCATTGCCACTACTGCGATTTCGCCGTTGTGTCAGGGAAAGACCACTTGGCCGATGCTTACCTCGATGCCTTGGAGGCTGAAATCCGCTTGGTTTTAGTCGACCATCCGTCTTCTTCTCCCATCGAGACGCTTTTTATCGGCGGGGGCACGCCGACCCAATTATCCCCAGCGCAGCTCGAACGCCTGCTGCAAATGATCCGGCGCCATTTCACGTTGAGCGAGGGGTTCGAATGGTCCGTCGAAGCGAACCCGGATGGTCTCACGCTTGACAAGATCAAAGTGCTCGCCCACAACGGCGTCAATCGTCTTAGTCTGGGCGTGCAATCCTTTGAGAACCACTTGCTGAAGCTTTTAGAGCGGCAGCATACGAGGGAGGATGTCCTGAAAGTTCTGGATCGGGTTCGGCCTTATTTCCAACAAACGGCCATTGATCTGATCTTTGGCATCCCCGAACAGTCGCTGGAAGAATGGCAATCCGATTTGGCTTGGGCTCATCGCTTAGGCTTGACCCATGTTTCGGTGTATGGCTTAACCTATGAAAAGGGGACGGGGCTTTGGAAGGCCATGCACCAAGGCAAGGTCGCTCCACTGGCTGAGAGCGAAGAGGCGGCCCTGTATCGCTTGGCCATGACCTGGCTGCCAGAGCATGGGTTGGAGCAATATGAAATCGCCAATTTCGCCGTGCCAGGATGCGCTTGCAGGCACAATCAAACCTATTGGGCCAACCGTCCCCATTATGGATTTGGCCTGGGGGCGGCTCGCTATCTGCAGGGCTGCCGATCGACGAACACCCGCAGTCTACACACCTATTTGGACCGGCTGGCGCAAGGACAATCGGTGGTTCAGCATCAAGAGCAACTGTTGCCGGAAGAGCGTGCCAGAGAAACGGCCATGCTGAACCTGCGCCGCGCGGAGGGCATCGTGAGACGCGATTTTCTCTCAACGACCGGATTGGCCATCGATGACCTGGCCAGCGCGGCGATTCATTGGGGAAGAGCCAATGATTGGTTATGGGACGATGAGATGGCCATTGGCCTGACTTTGGAAGGCAAACTGGTGGCCGATGAAGTCATGAGCCGCTTTTTAGTTGCGGACCAACATCAATCCTCCATGTCAAGCGCGGCGGCCGCGCTGCCAACCAGGGACTGAATCAACCGATGCATTGGCTCCTTATAGAAACCTCTGGCAAAGTCGGGCAATTGGCCTTGGCCGAAGGGAATCAGATTCGGGTCGAAACCCATCTGGATCAGGCACAGAAACACGCCCGCGACTTGGCGCCGCAAGTGCAACGCATGCTCAAGGAGTTGGGTTGGCAGCCCGGGCAGATCGATGCGGTTTTGGTCAGCTTGGGCCCAGGCAGTTACACCGGGCTGCGCGTTGGTCTGATCTCGGCGAAGGTCTTCGCCTGGAGCGTGGGTTGCCGACTGCTTGGCCTGCCCACGTTCGAGGTGTTGGCCTGGCAAGCTCGTTCGCTGTCTTCGACGTGGCAAGTGATCGAGGATGCCCAGCAGCAGCGGCTCTATGTGCAATCCTTTCACATCCCCTCAGCACCCGAGGGGCCGCGCGCGCTGGACGCGATGACCGTCCAGCCAGTGGCCAATTGGCTCGAGTCAGGTTCGAATGAAAACCAGAATTCCCATCCCGAAGGTTGGGTGATCGGTCCCGGCTTGCCGTTGGTGCATGACCGCCTGCCGAGCCATCGTCGCATTGCGCCATCCCACCTCTGGAAACCGCAATTGACGGCCATGTTGGAACTGGGCCAACTTCGATTGGCCACAGGTCAAAGCGATTCACCCCGCGCCTTGGAGCCGCTCTATTTCCGATCCAGTTCCGCGGAGGAACAATGGAAGAAGCTGGGTAGGTAAACTGTACCGATCCTATCGGCGGTATTATGGATTCCGAAGAAACGGATTACACGGTTGCTTGCGGTCCAGTCGATCCCTTGCCGATCTGTTAATTTAGGGGATTTCGTCTGCTGATCCGGGAGCGAGGGTCCATGTCCACAGCCGTCTCAACGCCGACGCCTGGACCGATGCGCCAACTCCTGAACGCCGCGCGAACGATGTTCATTGCGTGGGGAGAACTGGCCGACTTCATCTTGCGCTCGATGGGTTGGTTGTTCTTCAAACGGCCAAGCCGGGGTACGCTGCTGCCCATTTGCTTTCAAGTGGGGGTGCTGAGCGTTCCAGTGGTGGGGATAACGGGTTTGTTCATCGGCATGGTGCTCGCCGTGCAGAGCTATGCCGAGTTTGTGCGCATTCCGCCCTTGAAGGATTGGCTCGGCGTGGCGATCAATGGCAGCGTGATTCGCGAGCTGGGTCCGGTCCTGGCGGCGACGATGTTGGCGGGGCGCGTGGGGAGCGCCATCGCGGCGGAGCTAGGCACCATGCGCGTCACGGAACAAATCGACGCTCTGACCTGCTTGGGGGTCAACCCCTTGCATTACCTGGTGGTGCCGCGTTTCCTGGCCTGCGTGCTGTTGATTCCCCTGCTGACGGTCCTGGCCGACTTCATGGGGATCATGGGAGGGGCACTCATCAGCACGCAATTGTACGGCATGGAACCTTATCGCTATTGGAGCCTCTCCCAAGACAAGCTCGGCATGTGGGACATCATGACCGGCCTGATCAAGTCCGTTTTTTTTGGGGCATCGATTGCCCTGATCAGTTGCTTTCGGGGATTTCACAGCAAGCCCGGGGCGGAAGGCGTGGGCAAGGCCGCGACGGAATCCTTTGTCCATTCCTTCATCGCCATTTTAGCACTGGACTTTTTCCTCTCCATGTTCTTCAACTCGATCTATCGGCAGCTATGGCCTGAATGAGCGTCGAAAGGAGCGTGCGTGAGCTTGACTGGTTCCATTCCCTTATTGGATGATCAACTGCCTCCCGCGCCTCCCTTGGTGCGGCTGGAGAACGTCCACATGCAGTTTGGACCGCAGCCCGTGCTGCGCGCGATCGATTTGGACATTCGGCGCGGCGAAACCACGGTCATCATCGGTGAAAGCGGCTGCGGCAAGACGGTAATGCTCAAGCTGATGATCGGTTTGCTGCGGCCGACGCAGGGCCGCGTCTTTTTCGACGAGCAAAATCTGGCGGACCTGAACGAGCGGGCCTTGACGCAGCAGCGGCTGCGCTTTGGCTATGTCTTTCAAGGGGCGGCGCTGTTCGACTCGCTGACGGTGTTCGACAACATCGCCTTTCCCTTGCGCGAACACACCAGGAAATCCGCGCAGGCCATCGAAGAGAGCGTGCTGCAACTGCTTGCGGAAGTCGGCCTGGCGCCGAGCCTGCTGACGAAAAAGCCGGCTGAGCTATCCGGAGGCCAGCGTAAACGAGTGGGACTGGCGCGCGCCTTGATTCTGGGGCCTGAGATCATGCTCTATGACGAACCCACTACCGGATTAGACCCGATCATGACGGACGTGATCAACGACCTGATTCTACAGGTGCCAAAGCGTCATCCCGTGACCAACGTCGTGGTGACGCACGACATGAAGACCGTGATGAAAGTCGCTGAACGCATCGTGATGTTCATGCCGCTCAGCCGCGTGCAGCCGCATGAACCGCAGATCATCTTCGACGGCACGCCGACGGAGTTGGCCATCTGCTCGGAGCCGCGGGTTCAACAATTTGTGCGCGGCGAGGCGCGCATGTCGGTTCCTTGAGCCAAGGCCATCAGGAATCCTGGAGGGCGGCGACGCGCCCGGCACGACGTTGATAGGGAGAACACGAACATGGCCAGCGATCAATCCATGAAATTCCGCTTGGGCGTCTTCTTCATTGGGTCGCTCATCCTTTTCGCTTTCCTGATCGTCTTGTTCGGGGAAACGCCGAACTTTTTGCGGCCGCAAATCACCTATCATTTGAAGCTGCCATCCGCCCCGGGTCTGGTGGAAGGGACGCCGGTGCGCAAGTCCGGCATACGCATCGGCGACGTGACCTCCGTCGACCTCAATCCGGACACGGGCGAGGTCATGGTCACCTTCACCGTCCGCAAGAAATATCAGCTGCGCAAGAGCGACCAGATGACGTTGGGCCGCGGCATCGTCCTGGGAGAAACCTCGGTCAACTTCGCCACGCAACTGGAGGGCGACCGCGATTTGGCGCCGGAGGGATTCACCTATTCCGGCCGCATCCCCGAAGGCTTGGAAAAAGCTCTGGGCGATGCACGGGACCTGATTCCCGCCTCCCGCGAGGCCCTCGAGGAGATCAAAACGTTCGCCAGGAAAATGAACGACTTCTACCCGGAACTGCGGAAAACCAACAGCGAACTGCAGGTCACCCTGAATAACGTGGGCCGGGCGGCGGAGGGCATCGACAATGTCCTGCGCGTCAACCAGGAGCGCGTCACGAAAACGCTTGATAATCTCTCCAACGTATCGACCCGATTGGCGGACGTGCTGAACGTTGACACGCAAAAGAAGCTTACTCGTCTCATCGAGAATCTGGCCGCCGTTAGCGAACAATTGCCGGGCTACTTCAGCGAAGAGAACAAGATCAACCTCTCCGCCACGCTCCGGAATCTGAATCAAGGCACGGATAAATTCAATGCCCTGCTCAATGAGGAAAACCGTAAAAACCTGGCCGCGGCCGTCAAAAACGTGGCCTCCTTCAGCGAGCGGATCGCCGAACTGTTGAACGAAGAGAATCAGAAACAGTTCGTGGCCACATTGCAAAACATCAAAAGAGCCAGCGATCAGGCCGAGGATTTGATGAAGAATCTGAACGCCACGACCACCGAAACCCGCGCAAACCTCAAGACCGTGACCAGCCGCATCGAAAGCGTGGGCAAGGAAATGGAGGAGGCCGTCAAGGACGGACGCAGCATTCTCAAGCGCGTCAGCACGTCGGCGGATCGCTTTGACGAGGCCATGGTGCACGTGCGCGATCTGTCGAAGATGCTCAACGAACGCGCCCCCAACGTGCTGCAAAACGTGGAGGAAGCCTCGGTCCGCATCAACGGCATCGCGGTGCATCTGAGCGAATTCACCAAGCTGCTGGCCAGCAGCGATGGAACGATTCGCAGGCTCGTGCACGACCCGGCACTGTTCAATCACCTCAACGACGCGGCCCGCTCGGCCAGCGGGTCCCTGGGCCGGTTCGACCGCATCGTCCGCGACTTGGAGGTCTTTGCCGACAAGATCGCACGCCATCCGGAACTGCTCGGCGTTCGCGGCACGGTGGCGCCAAGCTCGGGCATCAAGTAGGGAATGAAGCAGCGACTATCCAGACGTGGAATAAACGCGCACCGCGTGGACCTCGGCAGGTCCACGCGGTGTTGAAGGGCAGCCTTCGCCGTGCTCTCCCGGTCGGGATCAGCGGGCTGGAACTTTGGCTGTCCCCGTGGATGATCGACTCGCAACCACCCTGGATTCAGGTTTGCCTTCACCGAGCCACAACAGGAGCGGACTGGCCACGAAAATCGAACTGTAGGTGCCGATAATCACGCCGACGACCATGATGTAGGAGAAGAGGTGCACCCCTTCGCCGCCGAAGATGTAGAGCACGATGACGACGAGAAACGTGATGAACGAGGTTAAAATCGTTCGCGACAAAGTTTGGTTGACGCTCTCATTGACCATTTCAGGAGTGAGAAGCGGGTTTTTCCCGCGCACTTCCCGAATGCGATCGAAGACGACGATCGTGTCGTTGACGGAAAAGCCAATGAGGGTCAGGAAGGCCGCGACGCCAGGTAAATCGAGAAGAAAATTGTCGAGCAGCAAGAACCCGCCGACGCCCCAATTATAGAGAGCGGCGCCCACGCCCAATAGACCCAGGGCAAACGTCAGATCATGGATCAAACAGAGCACCGCCGCTGCGCCGAAGGTCCAATTGCCAAAGCGGAACCAAAGGTACAGCGAGACCGCCAGCCAGCTCAGGCCAATGGCGTATAAAGCACGTTCCTGAGTTTCGCCCGCCAATTGCTTGTCGAAGTTTTCCAATCGGCTGGAGACGGGTTTGTGCATCTCCTTGGTCAGATGTTGCACAAGTTCGGCGGGCTGCGCTACAACGGCCACTTCATCCGGCAGCGTGAACTGCACGCTGGCGGCTTGATAGGCGCCGGTTTTGTCCTGCTCGCCGATGCCCGTGACTTGGTAATATTCCCTGGGCCGCGCGACCTGCTTGCCCTTGAACCATTCCTCGATTTCTTGCTCCAGTTCAGGAGTCGTGAAGGCGCGGTTCCGGAAGTTGAGGTCCACTCGTTGGTTTAATTTTTGATTGGGGACGGTTTGCAGCGGGCTGGCCAGGATTTCCGCCCAAAGCAGTTGATCGCCAAAGGTGGTTTGCACCGTTTCGCGGACCAGGTGCATGTCTTTTTCCGTGGTGCGAATCGTGAACTCCGTGGTCTCGCCCCCTGCGCCAAACGTCTCGCGATAGAGGGCATCGACCGTCGGATTGGGCAATTGATCCGACACCGCTTTGCGAACCGCGGCGATGTTTTGCGGCGTCTTGAATTGGAAGGAGTAAGCTGTGCCGCCCGTGAAATCGATGTTGAGGCCCTTCTCGCCGCGCATGATGAACACGGCCAATCCAAGCAGCGACAGAATCACGGTGGTCGTGAACCAAAAGCGGCGCCATTTCATGAAGTTGATATTCGGCTTCTCAAAGAACTTCATGAACTTGAGTTGGCTAATCAGATTGCGGCTAAAGGCCCAGTCGAAGATGGTCCGCGTCATGAACAGGGCCGTGAACAGACTGATGATCAAACCCACCGATAAGCTGATGCCAAACCCCTTGAGCTGATCTGTTCCGACGGCATAGAGAACGATGGCGGTGAAGATGCTGGTCAAGTGCGTGTCGATGATGGTAGGCAAGGCCCGTTCGTAGCCGTTGCGGAGAGCGAGACCCCAGCCCGCGCCGCGTTCCCGTTCTTCACGCAAACGCTCGTAAATGAGCACATTGGCGTCCACCGCCATGGCGAGCATGAGCACCAAACCCGCCAAGCCGGGCAGGGTGAAGGCGGCGTTGACGGAGACCATGAAGCCCACGGTCAGCAGCAAGTTGGCGAACAGGGCCGTGATGGCGACGACGCCGGCAAAGCGGTAGTAAATGCACATAAAAATGACGACGGCGATGAACGACCCGATGACCGAGATGGTGCCCTTGCGGATCGTGTCCTCGCCCAAGCTTGGCCCCATGGTCAGTTCGCTGACCGGCTGCTGCCGCAAGGTGGCCGGCAAAGCGCCGGCTTGCAGCACTTGCACCAGGTTGTTCACCCGCGAGATCGTCTTGTCATCGTTGCCCATCTGGATTTCGCCGCCGTCCCGCAGCCGGCTCATCAACACGGGAGCGGCAATCACGCGATTATCGAAAATGATCGCCATGTAGTGGCCGACCGCCTTGGTCAATTCATACATGCGCTCGGGAGCACCGGAGCGCAGCCCGAAGTGGGCCACGTACATCAAGCCGTTTTTACCGCCCGGACCGGGCCGAACGTTGATCAAATCATCGCCCGTGACCGTGGTTTCGGGAGTCGGCAACTTCGTCAAGACAAAATGGCGATTTTCTTTGGGGGCGTGGTTAAAAAGATTGGTTCCCCTGAGGTTCGGTCCCGCGGCTGTTCGGTCATTGAATCCATACGTCTTGATTTCCTCAGCGGATAATTCCACCCAGGCGTATTGATCGCGGATTTCGGGAGGCACCTCGGGGACCTTGCCTTCTTCCGGCAGAAAGGGTTGTTCATTCAAATAATCCGTGCAGAGTTTGATGGCCGTCTCATCGGTTTCGCCATCGGGGTCTTTGCGCGTGTCGGCCAGGAGCCGAAATTCGAGCCGGCCCACCTGGGTGATCAATTGCTTGATCTCATCGATCTTGGCCTGGCCTTGCTTGTCATCCTTGGCCCCGGTCGGGCTGCGCCGCATGATTTGCAAGGGCAGGATAATCTCGACGCGGGGGGGTTCGGTGTTGATGGGGCGGATCGTGATTTCCAACAAATTGTTGGGGTCGATGCGGCGCTTGAGATTGGCGGCCAGCTTTTCCGGCACGTCGCTGCGCTGTCCTTCGGGCATGGCGTCCCAGATGGTCTTTTCCACTTCAAAGACCAAAATGGATCCCCCCGCCAGGTCGACGCCCAAATTGAATCGGGGGCCCGTGGCATCAGGCTTGCCGTAATTCAGGTAGGCGTGAGTGGTGACCCAGCCTGCCAAGAGCAAGGGGATAAGGCAGATGAGGAACCGATTGCGTAAAGACTTGAACATGCTGATGGCCTATCGAGAAAGGGATATCCCCATACATCCGACATGGGGGATTCTGGTTTCATCAAGAGCAGGGGCCGGGTGAAATCGACCCTGCGATTGCCGTCGTGAGTAACCCATATGCCGCCGGTTATTTCTTGTCGCTGTCGTTGCCAGCGCTGGCTTCCGAACCGCTTTCGGCCACCCGAATCACCGCCGAGCGAATGACCCGTAGCCTCGTGCCGCCTTCCGTTTGAACGACCAACTCATCATCCGCGCCCGCCAGCCCCCCTGGCTTTTCCTTGATGCTGATGACCTTGCCAAGGATGCCGCTGCCCAGCAGCACTTCATCGTTTTTCTTCAGCTGAGCAACCTTGCCCTTGCGCTCCCGCTCTTGACGCTGCATGGGGCGGAGAATCAGAAACCAAAACAGCAAGAAGGGAACCCCGACAAAAGTCAACAGATTGAACAAGGGTTCGGATGGACTTGGGGCGGGTTGTCCTCCCGGCCCCGGAGCAGGGGGCGTTCCCGCGGCGGCTTGAGTGCCCTGAGCTTGCCAGGCGAACAGATTGGTCTGCGGATCCATCATGCGTTCCATGCTCACTTCCAGCGCGGCCGGGTCGGTTGCTCGGATGCCATGGGCGTAGCGTTTTCCCAAGCGTTCGTCTGGCTGGTATCTTAAAAGTTGCCTCCCAGTCGGGCAAGGTGAGCCGCACGGAAGGAGTCGAATCGCTGCTCTTCGATGGCGCTGCGGATTTGGGCCATGAATTGCAGATAAAAACCGACGTTATGGAGGGAAACCAGGATCGGTCCCAACATTTCCTCGGCCCGAAACAGGTGATGCAAGTAGGCCCGGCTGAAGTGGCGGCACGTGTAACAGGGGCAGGTTTCATCCAGCGGGGCGGGATCGAGTCGATAAATGCTGTTCCGCAGCTTGATGGGGCCAGCCATCGTGAACGCTTGAGCATTGCGGCCGTTGCGCGTCGGCAAAACGCAGTCAAAAAGGTCCACGCCGCGAGCCACGGCTTCGAGAATGTCCTGCGGACGCCCCACGCCCATGAGGTAGCGCGGTTTATCGGCCGGCAGCGGCGCTGTAGACTCGGCAAGCACGGTCAACATCTGTTCGGTGGGCTCGCCGACGCTGAATCCGCCCAAGGCATACCCCGGGAAATCCATGGCCGCCAGGGCCTCGGCGCATTCCACCCGCCAGCCGGGATTCAGCCCGCCTTGGACGATGGCGAACAAAGCCTGATCGGGCTTGCGTTGGACGTCGCGGCAGCGCCGCGCCCACAGCAGCGTCCGCCGCAGCGCTTCGCGGACCTCGTCCTCTTCGCCCAAGGATGGCGGACATTCATCCAAGCACATCGCAATGTCCGACCCCAAGCGTTCCTGAATGGCCACGGCTTTCTCGGGAGAAAGCTCAAACAACGCCCCATCGATATGCGATCTGAAGACGACGCTGTCATCGGTGATTTTTCTTTGCTCGGCGAGACTGAAGACCTGATAGCCGCCGCTGTCCGTGAGGATGGCTCCATTCCAGTTCATGAAGCGGTGCAGTCCGCCCATGGCCTCGACGACTTCAACCCCCGGACGAAGGGCCAAATGATAGGTGTTGCCCAGGAGAATGCGAACGCCCAGTTCCTGCAATTGCGCGGGCGTCAGGCCCTTGACCGTGGCGGCCGTCCCCACGGGCATGAACATGGGGGTTTCAATCACGCCATGCGGCGTGGTCATGCGGCCCCGCCTGGCCGAGCCGTCTTGTGCCAATCGTTCGAAGGTGATAGCGGCCATGGGTCGTGTCAAAAGCAAACGGGCAACGGGTCAACCTGTTGGTTTGGGTCCCCGCTGCCCTGTTCTTGGGTGAAACCGATTGACCAAGCGCTGGGGTTAATCCCCGCGCAGTTTGATGCCGATTTGGGTCAACTTCTCGCGCACCTCGTGGAGGGACGTCATGCCAAAGTTCTTGACTTCGAGCAATTCATCGGCCGTGCGCGAAACCAATTCTCCCAACGTGGCAATGCCCAGGCGGTTCATGCATTTGCGCGAGCGGACGGAAAGGTTCAATTCGCTCACGGGCTTGTTCATGATCGCTTGTTCTTGTTCGGAGAGAGGCTGCTGCGAGGAGCGGAAGCGCGGGTCGTACCGCGCGCCTTCCTCCAGCGCCTGCCCCAAACGCAAACCCTTGGCCGTCATCATTTCCTTGATTTCCAACAACGACGTTTCGCCAAAGTTCTTGCTGGCCAGGAGTTGAGCCTCGGTGACTCGCGTCAAGTCGCCCAGCGAGCGGATGTTCATCTTCTTCAAGCAATTGCGGCTGCGCACCGATAACTCGAAGTCGGTCACCGGGATTTCCAGAACTTGAGCAAACTTGTCGTACTTGCGCTCCGCTTCCTCGTCGATGAACATGCTCAGCGACGCCTTCGAATCCTTATAAAACAAGCGGGCTTTATCGTTCGTGGCGTCCGCGTCGACGATGTGCTGATAGCAGCGCGTCGCCTTGTCGTATTGGTTGTTGTCTTCATACAGCACCGCCAGGTTGAACATCGCGCCGACGTGCACCGGGTACTGGGCAATGCTGCGCTCGTAGAAGCCGATGGCGTCCTCGTCGTTGCCGACGAGATCGTGGAAGAATCCCAACTGGAACAGCGCACCGACGTGGTTCGGGTCCAGTTCGATGGCACGCTCAAAATGCTTGATCGCCGCCGACCGGTCCCCTTCATCCAATTTCAAATGTCCCATCTGATAGTGAAACTCGGCGCTGTGCGAGCCGAGGTCTTCGAGCCGGGTGAGCAAGTCACGAGCCGTTTTAAGCTGTTGTTGTTGCCGAAACAGACCGGCCCGTTGCAATTGAATTTGGCTGCTGGTGTAGCCTAATTTTTCGGCGCGTTCGAAAGCTTTGTGGGCTTCCTCCAAATCGCTCAAGCTGGCAAAAGCTTTGCCCAAATAGAAATTGGCCAGGGCCGTTTCCGCTTGTTTCAGATATTGGACGGCTTCCTTGACCTTGCCCAGGAAATACAGGGCGATGCCGAGCTTGAGTTGCCATTTCTTGGCCGCCAGGCCGGATTGCGATTCCAGTCGGGTCTTCATGGCCTCGATCACTTCGCGCAGCGCTTTGTATTGCGCTGGACCTTGGGTCAACCCTTCCCGCAAACGCTGCACGGTGCCCGCATCACAATCTTCACGTTCCAGAAACAGGGCCTTGATATCCGTCTTGATCGCCTCCATTGAGACTCTCCAAGAGAAAAACTTGCCGATGAGCCAGAGTCGAATTCGGAAGTGGTACTATATGGGGAATATTCGCTGGATGCAAGTCCGGGACGAGGCGCGGTCCGCTGGACGATAGAAATCGGGCTTATGGTTTAACCTTACCGTTTGCGGCATGTGCGAAGCTGTACCCTCATAGCCAATGGAACGCCTCATGGATTCGGGAGGGTTGAACTTCAATGGTTTCCATTCGCCCTGACGTTCACGCCATGGTAAGGTGCACATTTGGCTTCATGCAGGCTATTGACCAAAGCCGGTCGCGGTGACCCGAGGTTCGTCATGCCAGACGATGATCTTTCGACCTCAGCTCATCCCTATTCGATGCCTTTCGAGTCCGCATCCAAGGATCTCGAAAAAACGCACACTCATTCCTGCGCTGCTCCTCAAGATGAAACGCCCCCCGCCGTGCCTGGCTTCCAGATTGAATCGGAAATTGCCCGGGGCGGCATGGCCGTCGTTTACCGCGCCTTCGACCGCGCTTTGAATCGCGTCGTGGCGGTCAAGCTGTTGCAGGATCGTTTTCCGCCCGAATCCGTCATCGCCCAGCGCTTCGTGGAGGAGGCCCAGATCACGGGGCAACTGCAACATCCTGGCATCCCACCCATTTATCTGGCTGGGCGGATTCCCGATGGCCGGCCGTTTCTGGCCATGAAATTGATCAAGGGGCAAACCCTGGAGGAAATGATCAAGACCAAGATGAGCTTCAATCCTTTGGCGATCATGGAAGCGATTGCCCAAGCCGTGGGTTATGCCCATGCCCACGGCGTGATTCACCGCGATTTGAAGCCGGCGAACATCATGGTCGGCGCCTTTGGCGACGTGCAGGTGATGGATTGGGGATTGTCGAAGAAGGTGACGACCGGAGCCTCATCCCCCGAGCCTGGCAAAATCGAAGTGGAAGCTTCTCATACCACGCACGTCGTCGCGCCCCGCTTTGAATCCGATGGCCATACCCAGGCAGGCACGATCCTGGGAACGCTGTCCTTCATGCCTCCGGAGCAAGCGGTCGGCGAGATCGACAAGGTGGATCAGCGGGCCGACGTCTTTGGGCTGGGGGCGGTGCTGTGCATGATGCTCACCGGCAAGCCGCCATACACGGGCGGCGATTTCGAGGAAGTTCGGGTCAAGGCCATGCGCGGCGAACTCGGAGAGGCCCATGCGCGGCTCGATGGCTGCGGCGCGGAGCCTGACATCATCAAGTTGTGCAAGGATTGCTTGCAGTTTCATTCCGCGGATCGCCCCGCGGACGGCAACGCCGTCGCCGCCGCAGTGGCGCGACTGCGCGCCGAAGCCGAAGCACGCGCCAAGCAAGCGGAAATCGCTCAGATTCGCGCGGAAGTGCAAAGCAAGGAACAGCGCAAGCGCCGCCGAGTTTTGGCCTTTGCCATGATGGTGTTGGCTTTGGGTTTGCTGGGCACATCCATCGGGTTTTTCTGGGCCATGCAGTCCGCCGAACAGGAGCGTCAGGCCAACATAATCGCTCAATTGGCTAAGGCGCAGGCGGAAGCGGCCACCCTGAACGAACACAAAATCAGAAATTTGCCCATCGCATTTTCACGAACGTCATAATGGTTCATGAGCGCGCGGACCAATCGGAAAAAGCCAATGAATGGCGGAAGAAATGGTTTTCCTCATTAAGGGATCGGCTCGGCGCGGAATTCGTCGCCTACACAGTCGAACTGGGGCAAATGGGCTTGCAGTTGCTGCAGTTGAAAAAATGGGACCGAGCCGAAGGTCTCTTGCGCGAGTGTCTTGCTATACGGGAGAAAACCCAGCCCGATGCTTGGAATACCTATTACGCCCGGTCCATGCTGGGAGAAGCTTTGCTGGGTCAAGAGAAATTTGCGGAAGCAGAGCCTCTATTGCTGAAGGGGTTCAATGGATTGCAACAAAGAGCCGACCAAATCCCCGAGGGGCTGAAGAAAACTCGTTTGATCGAGGCTTGCAATCGAATCATTGAACTCTATTCCGCGTTGGCGAATCCTGAAGAACAAAAAAAATGGCAGCATATTCGCGATCGTCTGAATGACAGTTAACTCGCGGTTGCGGCATCTCGATCACCCTTTCTTTGAGCATGACATTGCCTGGCGAAGAGCAACGCGCCATGAACGACGACTTCTTCTCCTAACGCGGCCGGCACCAAATCGTACGCCTCTCGAAACGGTGGAAACACGATGGCCTGCAAGGCCTGGCGCAGTGGTTCAAAAAGGAGCTTCTCGCCGACCATGCCAAAGCCGCCGCCGATGATCATTCGCCGCGGGCAGATCAAGGCGACGACGTGGGACAGGGCCATCGCCAGGCGGCGAATGGCCAACGTAAGGACGTGCTGCGCGCGCGGGTCGCCCGCTTCAGCTTGGGCCGCCACGATCTCCGCCCGGGCCGCCCCAAACGCCTCGGCCAGGCTCCAGCCCGAAGCGCGCTGCTCCAAAATCCGCCAACGTCCGTTGTGCGGCAGGAAGTGGGTGCCATCACAGTCATAATCGATCCACAGGTGTCCAATCTCGCCTGCCCCCAGGCCGACGCCGCGATGGATTTTCCCATTCAGGATCAAACTGCCGCCAATTCCCGAACCGATGTTCATGTAGAAAAGCGGATCGAACCCTCGGCCCGCTCCGATCGCGGCTTCCGCCAAGCCAGCCAGGTCCGAGTCATTCCCGAGCGCCGCCGGTCGGCCGAACTGTTCTTGCATCCAGCTTGCGAGGGGAAAGTGGTCCCAACCTTGCACCTGATGCGATTTGATCACCACGCGCTGACGATCATCGACCGGTCCGCCGAAGCCGATGCCGATGCCTTGCACTTCTTGCATAGAGCCATCGACTTGCCGTAAGGTTGCAGGTAGATGGACCCTAATCTGCTCCAGAATGCTCGCAGCGCCTAAATGGGGAGCGATGGGCCAACGTTGACAGCAGCGCAGATGACCAGCGCCATCGCCCAGTCCGATTTGCAGCTTGGTTCCGCCAATCTCAATGCCGACATACATGCCGCGTTAACCTTGCCCCAAGCCGATGCGAGCGTAGAGATGATCCAGCACCCAATGGAATATCGTCAGATGAATCGATTCCACGATGCCCATGTCATCGAGGGGAACGTGCAGGTTGTGTTGCGCGAGCGTTTGCAACTTTCCGCCGCTGAAGCCCGTGCATCCGAAGGTGGCCAGTCCATGGCGGTTGGCCCACTCGACGGCCTTGAGCACATTGGGACTGTTGCCGCTGCCGCTGATGGCGACGAGGAGATCGCCGCTGCTGCCCAAGTTTTTGAGCTGTTCGACGAAGATGCGGTCGAAACCCTCGTCGTTGCCCCAAGCGAGGATATAAGGAGTGTTGTCGGTCAGGCTGAGGACCTTGAGCCGTTTCTTCTGGTCATTTTCAAAATCTTCCCGGCGCAGCGTGCTTTTGCCCAAGTCCTCGCAGAAATGGGACGCATTGGAACCGCTGCCGCCGTTGCCGCAAATGAAGACGAAGCGGTCGCGTCGATAGCAATCGTAAATACGGTCGGCGAGGTTTTGGATTTGGGCTTCTTCGACCCGCAGCAATTCGCGGCCCACGCGCTCCAGAAAGGCACGGGCACCCATCGTCGCACCGAGCATAGCATCCTCCATGCATGATGATCATTGATCCCCTTCAATGTAGCAGGATCGGCTCTTTCGCACCAGACCGACCCGTGCTCCACCTTCAATCCCGCGGCCATGGATGCGAAGCCGGGGCTTGGCTGCTAGAATGGAGAGACCGAGCAGCAGAAAAGGAACCGTTTATGCCGCGCGATCTGATCTTGGGAACGGCCGGGCACATCGATCATGGGAAAACTTCGCTGATCAAGGCGTTGACCGGCATCGACTGCGATCGTTTGCCCGAGGAAAAGAGCCGAGGCATCACCATCGATTTGGGGTTTGCTCATTTGGAGCTGGGGCCCTATCGGCTGGGGATCGTGGATGTGCCGGGCCATGAGCGCTTTATCAAGAACATGCTCTCGGGAGCCACGGGCTTTGACGTGGTCCTCTTGGTCGTGGCCGCGGATGACTCGGTGATGCCGCAGACGCGGGAGCATTTGGATATTTTGCAACTGCTTGGCATTCGCCATGGCGTGGTGGCGGTGACCAAGGCGGATTTGGTCGATCCCCTGACATTGGACGTCGTCATGCTGGAGGTGCGCGAGCTCTTGCAAGCGACGCCATTGAAGGAGGCGCCGATCATTCCCACGTCCACCCTTAAGGGCACCGGTCTGCCGGAGTTGAAAGAGGCCTTGCTCGATCAATGCCGCCAGGTCGATGAACCTCCCGAAGAGGATTGGTTTCGTTTGGCGATCGATCGCAGCTTCTCCGTGGCCGGTTATGGCACGGTCGTGACCGGGACCGTCGCTTCTGGACGATTGCGCGTTGGGGAAGAAGCGGCTTGGCTTCCGGGGGGAGCGCTGCTGCGCGTGCGCGGCTTGCAAAATCATGAACAACCGGTCGAAGAGATTCATCGCGGAATGCGCGCCGCGATCAATTTGGCCGGGGTCAAGCACGAGGACGTCCTGCGCGGTCAAGAACTGGCCACGCCGGGCTATCTGCTGCCGAGCCGGGTCATGACCGTCAGACTTCATGCCTTGAGTAGTTTGTCCAGACCCATTAAGCATCGTGCACCGGTCCGAGTCCACATCGGCACGGCGGAAATCCTCGGCACGCTCTCATTGCTGGATGCCGAGCGCTTGGAGCCTGGCCAATGGTGCCTGGCGCAAATGTTCCTTGAAGAGCCTGGCATGGCCGTTTGGGGCCAACCCTTCGTCATTCGCGATCCCTCGGCTGCGATGACCCTGGGAGGGGGGATGGTGCTTCAGCCCGCGGCCGAGAAATTGCGGCGCCGCCACGTGGAGACACTGGCCCTCATCGAGCCGTTGGCCAATGCCAATCCGGAGGAAAGGGCCTTGCTCGTCGCCAAGCTCAGAGGCTACCGCGGGATCACGAAAGCGGAGTTGGTTCGAGCCGCGCGACTCACTCCGGCCCAGGCCGACCGCATGTTATCCCATTTGGTGGAGCAGGGGAAACTGATGCCCGTGCATTCGTCGACGCAGGAAATGGGCGCTATTCACGCCGAGCAGCTTGCGTCCTTGAAGGAAAAGATTGTCGCCACGCTGCAGCGATGGCATGAACAGTGGCCGTTGCTGTCGGCCCATGATCGGGGCAAATTGGTGACGGCACTGACTTTCGTGGGGGACGATGGCTTGATCCAAGCGCAATTGGACCGCATGATCATGGAGCGCGTGATCGTTGGGGATCAACGCCGCGTGGCCCTGGCCAGCCATAAACCCAAGCTCAGCCAAAATCAGCGCAAGCTGAAAGTGAAGTTGGTCGAGGCCCACCGCGCCGCGGGCTTTCAGCCGCCTCAAGTGGAGAGTTTTACCTCTCAAGCAGGCGGCAACGCCAAGGACTTGAAGGATCTGTTTGAAGTATGCGTCGCCGAAAACGAACTCGTTCCGATCAGCCCGGATTATTTCCTCCATGCCGAACATGAAACGGCCCTCAAGGAGCAACTGCGGGCCAAATTAGCGGATGGCAAGGGCATGTCCGTGGCGGAAATCAAGGAAATGCTCGGTACGACGCGCAAATACGCCGTTCCGATCTGCGAGTATCTGGATCGCATTGGGTTTACCCGGCGCGACGGCGATCTGCGCTACTTGGTTCAACCGGCGGTCAAAGTCGGATCGGTCTAGGAAGATTGCCCATGCATGCCAATCCCTTTCGTGATTTACCAGCCGTCCATGAGCTTGTGGCGGACCCCTGCTTGCGCTCGGAGGTCGAGCAGTTTGGCCATGAAGCGGTCGTCCAGGCCATTCGTTGCGTTCTCCAAGAGATGCGCGATCGACTCCGGTCCGGCGACGTGCCGGCGGGGGCTTGGAGTCCGCAAGAGCTGGGTCTTAAGGTTCGACGCCTTCTTGAGCATGAATGCCAGCCAAACCTTCGCCGGGTGATCAACGCCACCGGCATTGTGTTGCACACGAACTTGGGCCGGGCGCCGATGGCCGCGTCGGCGGCGCGGGCGGCCTGCGAAGCCGCTCAACGCTACGTCAATTTGGAGATGGATCTCGAGAGCGGCGCACGCTCGCACCGGCAAGGGCTGGTGCGCGGCTTGCTGGCACGACTGACGGGCGCCGAGTCAGCCACTGTGGTGAACAACAATGCCGCTGCCACGATCATCGCCCTTCGAGCTTTGGCTAAGGGCAAGGAAGTCATTGTCTCGCGGAGCGAATTGGTGGAGATTGGCGGGAGTTTTCGGCTTCCTGAAATCATGGCGGTGAGCGGCGCGATCTTGCGCGAAGTCGGCACGACCAACATCACGCGCATCGAGGATTATGCCGCGGCCGTCTCCGAGCAAACGGGACTGCTGTTGCGCGTCCATCCCAGCAATTACCGCATCATGGGGCATACCGCGGCGCCGACCCTCCGGCAATTAGTCGATTTAGGACGCGCTCGCCAACTGCCCGTGATCGATGACCTTGGCAGCGGGGCGTTGATCGATTTTGCTCGTTGGGGCTTTCACGATGAACCGCTGGCCAGACGCAGCCTGGAGGAGGGGGCGGACTTGGTTCTTTGCAGCGGCGATAAACTGCTGGGCGGACCCCAAGCCGGCCTGATCGCTGGGCGAGGCGATTTGATCCAAAGGATCGAAAAAGACCCCCTGATGCGCGCCGTCCGCATGGACAAAATGGCCCTGGCTGCCCTCGAAGCCACCCTGCGGGCCTATCACAGCGAAGAAGAAGCTTTAAAACAGATTCCGATCCTGGCGATGCTGGAAACGAATCTGGAGCAACTCCAAGACCGCGCTCATGGTTTGGCCCATGCGCTGCAACAAGGGGCGATTCCCGGATGCGTCGTTGATGTGCGTGATGACACAACCTACCTGGGGGGCGGATCGACGCCGATGCAATCCTTGCCGACGGTGGTGTGCGCCATCCAATCGGAAAAGATCAGATGTCATGAATTGGCCTATCGGCTTCGCATCGGCACTCCAGCCGTGTTGCCCAGAATACAAAAGGACTGGCTCCTGCTGGACCTGCGCACCATTTTTCCTGAAGAGGTCGCTGAAGTGGCGAAGGCGGTTCAGCATGCCTTGAGGGAACCGCCGCGGTAAGCGGCCTTCGATCCTCCTTCTTCACTCGGCCAGGCCATATTCAGCCAGTAAAGCCCGCGGCACGCCGATCGGAAAGATGCGCACGTCGCCGAGCCAAGCCGCCGCCGCGGGATGATTGAAACCCTGCTTGGGGGCCACAAAGGAAGCGGTGAAATCGGCCCGCACAGTTGGCCCTAAAGGCAAACCTTGGTCGCAGTCCAATCCCGAGGGCAGGTCCACCGCGAACACTTTGGCTCCCGTGGCATCGGCGGTTTGATTGATCCACTCGATGACCTCCGCCATGGGGGGGCGCGCCGGTCCCGTCAGCCCCGTGCCCAGCAGGGCGTCGACGATCCATGACGCCGACTGCAAATGGCTGAGGATGGCCGTGGCATCCTCGGGGAGGGTCGGCCAAGCATGTAATGGCACGCGGCTGCGGCGGATGATTTCGTAATGGGTCCGTGCATCGCCGGTGAGGTGCTGTGGGTCGGAGAACAACAGGATAGTGACGGCGATCGATCGCGCCTCCAGGTGCCTGGCCATGACCAGGCCGTCGCCCCCGTTGTTGCCCCGGCCGCAACAAATCACCACATGCGGGGGGGCCTTCTGCGATGGCGCCGCGTCAAGACGAATCAATTCCAGCAACCAATCCGCCGCTCCCCGCCCCGCGTTTTCCATGAGGAGCAGCCCGGGAAGGCCATATTCTTCGATGGCTCGTCGATCCAATTCACGGACTTGATCGCGGGTTAAACTGTTGGCCATGGCATGCATCGGGGGTTAGGCATTAGGAGGCCGGCTCATTTTCAAACATTGGGGCTGTTCCACCCGAAGATAATCGTCATAGGCCATGGAGATGGAGCAACCATGATCGCCGGCGTTGAAATTGATTTGCGGATAGGCCGCCAAGTCAGGATCGAGCACGGTAGGCAGCTCAAAAAGACTGCCAAACGGCGGAACGGCGCCAGGCTCCAAACCCGTGCGCTGGAGCAATTCCTCCTTGGTGGCGAATCGCAGGCTTTTGACCCCCAAGCCGGCCTGGACCATTTTGCTGTCGAGTTTGCGATCCGCCGGCAGCACCAATAACAGAAAAGCCTCCCCGGCTTTGACCATCAACGCCTTGGCCCCGCTCCCCAATGGCGTCCCGCGCACCCGGGCCGCCTCTTCGCTGGTGTAAACGGGGGCATGGTGAATCATCGCAAAAGGCACGTTTTGGCTTGTCAACCAATGACTTAAGCGTTCGCGGACGTTGGCGTTCACGGCTTGCCCTTTTTAGGCTTTCGGCGGACTATGCCAGGGAGTAAGATAAGCTTTAGGGCGATTATACCTTTTCAGGTCAATCGTTTGAGGGTTGCGTCTCGATCATATCTTATGGGAGAAACCGGCGGTATATCCAGCGTATTCCATTCACCCTTACACCGCTACGGACGTATAGATATAGAAGCAAGTCCACGCAACGAAGGCCAGGATGTCACAACGAGGGTTCCATGAGCAAGCCAACCACGATCCAACGTCCCGTCGTTCGCAAGAGCAAGCTGAAAGTGGCGCTGGATTCGGAGATTCAGAAGGCCCAGGAACGCATTCGAGCCATCGACGTGGCCACGTCCGTGCTTTTTCTGGCCGTGGGCGTGTTGTCGTATTTGTTCCTGGTCATTCTGCTGGATAGTTGGGTGCGGTTGCCTGATCTGGTCCGCCAAATCGCCTTCGGCGTCATCACGGCGGGCGGAATCGTCTATATTTATTGGGCTGTCCTCAAGCCCCTATGGCTCAAAGTCAATCCCTACTTTGCCGCCAAGCTGCTCGAGCAATCCACTCCGGAAAGCAAGAACAGTTTGATCAATTGGCTCGATCTCCGCGGCCAACCCCTGAACCCCATCATTCGCGAAGCCGTCGAGAAGCGGGCTGCCAGCGAATTGCAATCGGCCGACGTGGAACAAGCGATTCCGTCCCGAACGCCGCTGCGGCTCGGCGTGATCGCCGCGGCCCTCTTTCTGGGGCTGATCGTGTTTGCCTTGCTCTTGCCGGATCAATTCAACAGTTTTCTGAAACGGGCCGTCCTGCCGTTTCAACATACCATCGTCCCCTCCCATACCCGGCTCGAACTGCTCAAGCCCGTCGCCGATCCGGTTCAGGACGACCCTGCCGCCGCGGAACCGTTGGATATCGAAGTGGCCCCGGGCGAGCCGGTGCAATTCGCCGTCCTCATTCATGGCACGCTTCCGAACCGGGTCATCCTGGAATACCAACCCACCTTAAATGAAAAGCCCGTGCAGCGCGAAATGCAGGCGCCGCGCGATGAGCAGCGATCTTCCCCCTGGACACTGACGTTTCCCAGCGACGCGATACCGTCCGAGGGGCTGTGGTTTCGCATGAAGGCCAATGACGGTCAAACCCGGCAATACCGCCTGGTCGTTTCCTCGCGCAAGCCGCCTTCGGTCAGCTCCGTGGAAGCCGAGCTAACCTATCCCGAATATGTCAACCGCTCGCCGACGCGCCAAGCCTACGCGCCCCTCCGAGCGATGGCGGGGACCAAGGCCATGCTTTGGGTCCAAGCCGACCAGCCCGTCCGGGAGGGTTACATCCTGGTCATGATCCGCAACCCTAACGACCAGCGAATGCAGCAGCACGCGCGCATTCCGCTTAAGCCCCTTCCGAGCAGCGACCCGCGCGCCAGTTCGAGAATGCTCATGCTCGAACAGCCCATCGTGCTCGTGAAGGAGATGCAGCCGGGCGCCATGTATCGCATTGCTTTCACCAACGTGGATGGCAAGGTTGGCTCCTCTCCCGAATATCCCATTGAAGTCGAGGAGGACCGTATCCCCCGAATCGACCTTCTTGGGGTTCACGATCAATTCTTCATTCCTGGCCAGCCCCTGCCGCAAATCGAACTGGCCGCCAATGACATCGTTTCCGTTCGCGGCGAAGCCCAGGACGATGTGGCGGTCGATCGCGCCAGGCTCAAACTCAGAATGCAAAATGGAACCGAGCTTGGCCTGTGGGGCGGCAAAGCACAGGAGTTGCAAATCCAACAAGCCAATGGCTATCCGCTGCCTCCCGTGCCCGTTCAATTCACCCTGGATTTGACCAAGGTCTCCGAACTGCTCCCCCCAGCGAATGGCATGGAAACGGATCCTCCTGCCAGCTTCAAGGAACTCAAACCGGATCAAATCCTGGAACTCTGGCTCGAAGCCGAGGATCAAGCCGAACCGAAACCCAACCTGGGACAATCGAAGGTGCTGACGATCAAGCTCAAGGCGCCCGTTACCAAGGACGAACGGCAACAGAAGGAAGACCAGGCGAAAAAAGAAGAACAAGAGCATCAGGAGCAGAAAGAACAACAGAATCCCAATCAACAGAATCAGAAAAAAGACCAACAAGATCAAAAGCGTGATTCTGAGCAACAGAAGGGCGACAAGGGCGAGAAGGACGACAAGGCTCAAGCCGATAAGTCGCAGCCCCAGAAGGGCGACAAGGGCGAGAAGGACGACAAGGCTCAAGCCGACAAGTCGCAGCCCCAGAAGGGTGACAAGGGCGAGAAGGACGACAAGGCTCAAGCCGACAAGTCGCAGCCCCAGAAGGGCGATAAGGGCGAGAAGGACGACAAGGCTCAAGCCGACAAGTCGCAACCCCAAAAGGGCGACAAGGGAGAGCAGGACGACAAGGCCCAAGCCGACAAGTCGCAGCCCCAGAAGGGCGACAAGGGCGAGAAGGACGACAAGGCTCAAGCCGATAAGTCGCAACCCCAGAAGGGTGATAAAGGCGAACAGGACGACAAGGCCCAGGCTGACAAGTCGCAGCCCCAGAAGGGCGACAAGGGCGAGAAGGACGACAAGGCCCAGGCCGACAAGTCGCAGCCGCAGAAGGGCGATAAAGGCGAGAAGGACGACAAAGCCCAGGCCGACAAGTCACAACCCCAGAAGGGCGACAAGGGCGAGAAAGACGACAAGGCCCAAGCCGACAAGTCGCAGCCGCAGAAGGGCGACAAGGGCGAGAAGGGCGACAAGGCTCAAGCCGACAAGTCGCAGCCCCAGAAGGGCGACAAGGGCGAGCAGGACGACAAGGCTCAAGCCGACAAGTCGCAGCCCCAGAAGGGCGATAAAGGCGAGAAGGACGACAAAGCCCAGGCCGACAAGTCACAACCCCAGAAGGGCGATAAGGGCGAGAAAGACGACAAGGCCCAAGCCGACAAGTCGCAGCCCCAGAAGGGTGATAAAGGCGAGCAAGGCGACAAGGCCCAAGCCGACAAGTCACAGCCCCAGAAGGGTGATAAAGGCGAGCAGGACGACAAGGCCCAAGCCGACAAGTCGCAGCCCCAGAAGGGCGATAAGGGCCAAAGCCCAACTGATCAACAAACCACTAAGAACGATCAGAAATCAGATGAAAAAGCTGATCAGAAAAATCAAGGAACCGCCAAAGGCGATCAACCTGACATGGACCAACTTGATCAAATCGTCAAAGCCTTGGATCAGCAAGATCCAAGCAAGGGTGGCAATACGGGCGGTGGCAACCTTCCAGAGCATTTACCCATTCCCGACAAGGCAGATCCGGAACACGCCAAGCGCGCAACCGACTTGATGCTGGACTCCTTGCGCGACAAGTTGCAGCGCGGCGAGATCGACAACAAACTCGAAAAAGCACTCAAGGACGCCAACCTGACGCCCCAACAAGCGCTGGATTTGATCAAGAAACGCGACCGCTTGACTAGACAATCCACGGGTCGAACGACCGACGTGCGTAAAGTGGATACACAATCGGACTTGAACACCAGCTTGAACCTGGATGCGCGGCACAATCCGCCTCCCGAATTGGAACGAGCCTTCCGCAGGTTTACGGAAAATCGCGCCTCGCGCGGCTCCGGCGGGTCCACGCCCAAACCGTAACCCAAGCGGGTTCGCATCCTTCATGATTTGATAAGGGGATGAGCCGGCAAACTCATCCCCTGCCTTTTTCGATGCCCATTGAGATTAAATAGCCGCCGTGCGTCTTCCTCATCGCTATCTTTGTCAGTTCCGATCCCGCAAGCTGGTCCATGCCTTCACCGATCTGTTGATCATTGGGGGTGGGCTGGCGGGTCTGCGGGCCGCCTTGGAAGTGCCTCCTGAATGGGAAGTCCTGGTCGTCACCAAGGATCGCCTTCCCGAGAGCAACAGTCAATATGCGCAAGGCGGGATCGCCGGCGTGATGGACCCCGAGGACCGTTTTGAAAACCATGTCGAGGACACGATGCGGGCGGGCGCGGGCATCTGCGACCGCCAGGTCGTGGAGATGGTGGTGCGCACCGCTCCCGAGGAGGTCGCTCGACTCATCGAATGGGGTTGCCATTTCGACGCCGATGCCGCGGGTAAATTGGCTCTCACGCTCGAAGGGGGCCACAGCCATCGCCGCATCGTGCACGCCCTCGGCGACGCGACGGGGCAGGAAGTCATGCGCGCCGTGATCGCCCAGGCGCAAACCCGCTGCAACGTGAACCTGTGGGAGTTTGCCTTCACGATCGATTTATTGACCCATGACGGTCAATGCGTCGGGGCGCTCGTGCATCGCCCCCACCAGGGTTTGATCATGGTGTGGGCGCGGCAAGTCATTCTCGCCAGCGGCGGCATGGGGCAGATTTATCGCGAAACGACTAATCCCGCCGTGGCCACGGGCGATGGCATGGCCGCCGCTTATCGGGCCGGCGCCTGCCTGGCGGACATGGAATTCATGCAGTTTCATCCCACCGTGTTGTACGTGGCGGGGTCGGCGCGCCATTTGATCAGCGAAGCTGTTCGCGGCGAAGGCGCCCGGCTGTTGGACAAGAATGGCTGCCGCTTCATGCCCGACGTCGATCCGCGAGCCGAACTGGCCCCGCGCGACGTCGTGGCTCGCGCCATCGTGCGGCAGATGGAACGCACGCAGCATCCCAATGTTTATCTCGATCTGTCCCACCTCGATCCCCATCTGGTCGCGCAGCGTTTTCCGGGGATCAGCGCCGTCTGCAAGCGGTTCGATCTGGACCTGGCCAGGGACCGCATTCCCGTTCGCCCCGCTTCGCATTACATGATCGGCGGGGTCGCCGTCGATCTCGAGGGGCGAACCAACTTGCCCGGCTTGTGGGCCGCGGGCGAGGTCACCAGCAGCGGTCTGCACGGCGCCAACCGACTGGCTTCCAATAGTCTGCTGGAGGGGCTGGTCTATGGAGCTTTATGCGGTCGAGGTGCTGTCGCGGCCTGCCAGGGGCAAACGCTGCCCGAGTTGAAACCCTTGCCCTTGGAATCCTCGTTTAAGGCCGCCACGACGCCTCTCGACGTGGCCGACCTTCGCAACGCCCTGCAAAGTCTCATGGGCAGGCACCTAAGCGTCATTCGCGACGCCGCCCACATGGGGGAAGCCCGACAAGATTTGGATTTCTGGCGAGGTTATGTGTTGACTCACGAATTTGCCGAACCCGCGGGCTGGGAATTGCAAAACATGGTCACGCTGGCCTCGCTGATGCTGCAGAGCGCTCAACAACGCGAGGAATCACGCGGCGTGCATTATCGCTTGGATTTCCCCGAACCCGATGACCAGCATTGGCAGCGCCGGCAATGGGTGCCAACCATGGAATGGGATGGCGAGACGTAATGCTTAAGGGAAGGTAGCGAACAACCGCTTAGGCTGCCAGGCGTTGCCGCTCCAACGCTAAATCCGCGTCCACCATCTCTCGGACCATGTCCTCGAACCGGCAGGATGGCGTCCAACCAAGCGTGGTTCGTGCTTTGCTCGCATCCGCCTGCAGCGGCACGGCTTCCGTCGGGCGATAAAAGGCGGGATCGACCACGACGTATGACCGCCAATTCAACCCTACCTGGTCAAACGCCGAGGCCACGAATTCCTCGACTTGATGGAGTTTGCCTGTGCCGATGACGTAATCATCGGGCTGGTCTTGCTGCAGCATGAGCCACATGGCCTGCACGAAATCGCGGGCATGGCCCCAGTCGCGGCACGATTGCAAATTGCCCAAGCGCAATTCACGCTCCAATCCCAGTTTGATCCGGGCAACGGAGCGCGTGATCTTGCGGGTAACGAATTCTTCGCCGCGCCGCGGGCTTTCATGATTGAACATGATGCCGGAGGAGGCGTGGACGCCATGCTGTTCGCGGTAGAACGTCGTGGTGTAGTGGGCATGCAGCTTGGCCAGGCCATAGGGACTGCGCGGGTGAAAGGGCGTCGTCTCCGACTGCGGCGCCGCGGGAGCTTGACCAAACATTTCGCTCGTGCTCGCTTGGAAAAAGCGTCCTTCCGGACAGACCCGGCGCAGAGCTTCCAGGAGACGGAGCGTTGAAATCATGTTGGCGGAATGCGTGCGGATCGGTTTTTGCCAGCTTTCCTGGACGAACGTCAACGCCGCCAGGTGATAGATCTCGCTCGGCTGAACGTTTCGCAGCACGGACAGCAGCGTCTTGCCGCCGTAATCTTCTGTTTTCCAAAGCGTTATTCGGTGGCGGATCCCCGATAGACGCAGGCACCGCGCCGGCGATGGATCGCGCACCAGGCCGTGGACTTCATACCCCTGTTCCAACAGCCATTCTGCCAAGTAGGAACCGTCTTGACCGTTGATGCCTGTGATCAATGCCCGTCTTCGCTTCATGGCGCGTCCTTTCGCCTGATACCCCGCACCTTCCATACCCCATTTAGGGAAACCCCACAAGCCCGACCACGACAATGGAATGCAAACCATGTGCAATTTGGGCAATGCTGCCAACTCGGGCGAATCGAGGCAAGTTGGGCAAATTGACAAAAGCTGCGGTTTGGATCGCCGTGCATCCAACTCAGCCTCCCTTGACAGCCAACCAGATCTTGCTATCTGAACCGCTCGCTTGGGAGAACGAACATCGACCGGGAGATGTGCCGGTATGGAAGCTGTGATGCTGAATCCTCGACGATCGTCAATCGCCATGTGGAAGCTCTTGACGCTGGTCACGCTTCTTCCATGGTTGACCGGGTGCGGCCATTTTTGGGAAGATGTGACTTCGCGCAGTCCAGAACCCGGCGTTTGGGACAACGTTTCCTACCGTTGGAACCTCGTTTTCAATCGGCCCGATCCGCTCCAAGTGCTTGCCAGTTCGACCGATGGCGACATGCGCCGCCGCGCGCTTGAGGATCTGCAGATCGACACGAACTGGATGAAGCCGTGGCAGAAGACGGAAGAAGCGGAAGTGCTCTTCCGCATCCTCGCTACTTCCGCCAAGGAAGAGCCGGACACGATTTGCCGGATCAAGGCGATTGAAAAGCTGGCCCTGCTGCAGGATCCCAGGGTGACCCAGGTGCTGCAGGAATGCTTGCAGGACCCCCGCAATCAACAAGACATGGGCTTGCAGGTCAGGATCGCCGTGGTGCAGGCCTTCGGACGCCGGCGCGACGACGCCGCCATCCCCGTGCTCACGGCCGCCATGAAGGACGCCAGTGACATCGACCTTCGGCTCGCCGCCGCCGAGGCGCTTGGCCAATTCAAACACGTTCAGGCCATCGAAGCCTTGGTCGGCAGTCTGGCGGAAGAGCGGGAATTGGCGCTGAAGCATCGCAGTTATTTAGCGCTTTGTAAAGCGACGGGCCGAAGCGATCTGCCCGCCGATGCCGCCGTTTGGCAAGCGGAATTCCAGAAGTCGATGCAAACGGGTGAGCCACTGATCAAGGAACCAAATCCCTTCATCAAGCTGGTGGTTTGGTGGAAGGACGAATAACCCGCGAGCGGCCGACCGCTCCTTCGATCGGCTGCGCCGCCATGAGCAGATAGGATCCCGTGCCGCAAAGGACCGTGGCTTTCCTAAACGGCTTTGCCCGGGTGCAGGAACATGATGTCTGCCTGTCGCCCATGATGTTCGATCGAGCGCCAAATCCGCCAGCCGAGCTTCTGATAAAACCCGGTCTGTCCCGACGTGAATAAATAGAGCACGGGCACGGTCAGTGCCGCGGCCTCCTCAATCATCCTTTGCACCAGCCTTTGCCCCAGCCTTCGGCCGCGCGCTTCGGGGATCAGATACACGCTGGCCAGCCAGGGCGTCAGTTGTTCCCAACCCGGCGGATCCGAGACGATGAGGCTCGCCGACCCCAATAGTTGACCTTCCTCCCAGAGCAGGATCGTCGTTGGGATCTGGCGGCGTCCTGTTTGGGCCTGCAGTTCGGCAAGGGCTGCTGCGTAGGTCCAATGAGGCAGCAACTCCTGCCATTCCCGGAAATGCCACTCTGCGAGCAGCGGCGCCCGCTCCATGTGGTCGGCCAGATAGTCGAAGCGCAACAAGCGGCAAGCACTCCATGTCAGGGGACAGCGATGCATCCAAAAGCCGCCGGCGGCGAGCATCGGCCCGGAGCACACCGTCAATCCCGCGGCAACAAGGATAGGTATTCCTTCCAGGGGCCGACTTCGGTGCGATACTGATAGGCCATGGCCTTGGCGATTTGATGGAGGTGGTTGAGGTCGTGCACGACCCAAGTGGCGATCAATTGGCCGAGCGTGACGGGACCCAAGGCGGGGTGCAGGCCGCGCTGCTGCAATTGGGCGGACGTCAACCGCATGCGTTTCAGGTCGTCAAGATTCCGGCTCCGCTGGCTCGCGAAGGCATGCAGCAGATCGGCCGCGGTTTTGCCTTTGCTCGATGCATACATGGCATATCGATCAAAAGGAGGGAAGGGCACCGCTTCGCCATGCTCGAGGATGTGGCGGACGCGCTGCATCCAGTCCGTTTGCTCGCCATGGAGCAGATGGCCCACGACATCAAACGGGCTGAAGGTGGCTTCGCCATAATTGCTGCCAACCCACTCCTCGCCAAGGCCTTCCAGCAGCGCCTGCAAGACCATGGGGGTCCTTTGGAGCACGGCCATGGCTTGATCCAGTTCCAATTTCATGGTGCTGGCCCTTTTCCCTTCACAAATGCACAACGTCCAAATCGCCCCAGTGCTTTTGTAAATGTTCGAGTATCAGCCGGCGATGGCAGCGGGGGGGCTTATCCTCGCTGCACAGCAGGCAGGCATGGTCAAGGTTTTTTCGTTTGCGGAGCTTCTCGATCCGGCGGTCGGCCATGAGTTGGAGAAATTGCCATTCAAAACGGCCCCAATCGCCGCGCTTCTTCTTGACGGCATCCAGCAAGGTCTGCGTGGGGGCAAGTTCGGGGACGTGCACATAATCAATCCCGCCGATGACTCGGAGGAAGTAATGGAGATCGTCCTTCTTGGCAAAACCCGCCAACTGCGACACGTTGTGGAGCCGAACGTCCATGACGCGCTTCACCTTGGCTTTTTGCAGCCGCGTGAAGAAATGCTCCGCCGTCGATTGCGTAAAGCCAATGGTAAACACGTTCATGGTTTTGCTCCACGCCGCGCCTGCCGCGGTATTGGCATGGGCCAACCCAACTAATCGTCGCTCTGATAAAGACGCGGAGCAAGCAGAAATTCGAACGTTTGCAGCCGCTGGGGACGGACGTGAGCAACGCGGCTATCTGTGCCAAGAGGATTATTGGCGCTCCTGGGATTCTTGAGCCTTTCTGGCCTCGCGCTCCAAGATGTGCATGTGCAGCCATGAGTGAATGGGGACGATCCTGGGGATGCCTGAAGCGACAGGTGCATAAGGCATCAGCGCTGCGCGTTGCCGAGAGAATTTAGTCAAGAGACCTTGTGCTTCGGCGCTTTGTCCGAGGCGCTGATAGGCCAAGACTTGCGTGCCCATCGCTAACCAGCTCATTGAAAAGGAAGGTTCGAGTTTTTGGTATTCTTGCGCCAAACGAAGGGCGGTGGATGCATCCCCAAATTGCAATTCGGCCAGTGCCAGTAGCTGCTTGAACCATGGATGACCGAGCGGACGTTCTCTGATGTCGTGCAGCAGCCGATCAACTTGCTCTCGTTCTGCCCGGGTTAACGTGGCGGGGCGGATGGCGGCCAACATGAAAAGCCATTCGCTGCGGCACTGGGGCTGCCCCGCAGCGGCTTGTTCCAGCAGCCATTGGCGGAAGCGGTGAAACGATTCGTCCTCTTCCAAATAGTTTAAAAGCAGAGCGTATTGGTACTTATCATCGTCTCTCTTGGGCCACTGCCGGTCAGCGTCAACTTGGACGTAAAGCTGGCGGGCATCCTCCCAGTTTCCCATCTCCAAGTTCCAAGCGGCCCAGACCAAACGATCGCGTCCCGATAGCGGTTCAAGACGCTTTAGTTGCTGCTGATGAAAGCGGAACGTCTGCATTCGGTCGGGACGTTCGGTTTTCATCATGCGCAAATGCCAATCGGGCGCCGATTGCCGAGCCGCATCCCTCCTTTGGACCAATTCGCCGATGAGGTCGCTCGCATCGGCAGGCCCGTCCCAGATGGCCAACTGTCCAGAGAAGTTGCTCGCAACCAAGCGCCGGCCGTCAGGGCTGAAGGCCACGCTGGATTTGAAGCCATGATCGCGCGGCCGCTGCCCGGGCAACTCCATCGTCAGCACGTCCAGGCCGCTTACCATATCCCATAGCGTCACGACGCTGGCATAGCCGGTTGTGGCCAACCGTTGACCATCCGGGCTGAAGGCCAATCCCGTTAAATGCCGCGGTCCTTGCAATGCATGGCGTAATTGGCCAGTGGTCAAGTCCCAGACCAGAATGTTTGGCTTGCCATGTCGGAACCCAACGCAGGCCACCCGATCGCCTTGCGGACTGAAGGCCACCGCCTGGGCGTCCAAGGGGACATTCAGGCTCTTTAAATGGCTCATGCGACCATCGGCTTCCCAGAGAATCACCGGACCGAAACGTTCCGAATCCGGTTGATTGGCGAGTGGAAAGTTGTGGAGCATGCCAAGAGCGAGCCGTTCGCCATCGGGTGCGAACGCCAAGCTCAGACACTGCATCTGAATGAAAGTCTGCCGGATGGTTTGACCTGTGGCGGTATCCCAGAGCGTGATGGCGGCCAGGTTGGGCATGGGGGGTAAGCCGCGCTGGTAGTGCACCGTGGCTAGCCGCGTTCCATCGTGGTTAAGGGCCAGCGCCAGGACTTGGCCGGAAAAGTCGGACCATCGTCTTTTCTCCTCGCCCGTGGCGGCATGCCACAAGCCCACGGCTTGACTGCCCGCCATCACCCCGGCCACCCAAGCGCCGTCGCTGCTCAAGGCAAAGTCATTGCGGGGATAAATCGGTTCATCTGTCAGCGGCACGTCCATGGCCTGCAAACGCTTTCCCGACCCAGCATCAAAGGTAAACACTCGATCTGGTTCGCCGCTACGCACCGTGCGCACCTGACGACCCTGGTCCGCGAAGGCCAGGTCGCCAAACGTGGCATGCAAGGAAACGCCGTCATGCGTGGTCTGGTATTCCTGAGGCCGCGTGATATCCCATTGCTGCAGCAATCCAATTTGATCGGCCGACCACAGGGATCGGCCATCGTCCGTAAAAGCCAACGCCGTGATGCCCCGTTCATGGCCGCGATAGACCCGCAATTCCTGTCCATTTTTCAGGTTAAACAAACGCACGGATCCATCGATGCCGCCGGTGGCGACATGTTGATTGTCAGGGCTAAAGGCAAAGGTGTTGATGGCGTGTGGATTGTTGGGTTGCAAGCGCTTCAAGTCGCCACTCTGCAAGTGGACCAAGAACAATTGATTCTCACTCAAAATGCCCGCATGCGATTCATAGGGGCTGTACGCGACCTGAAGTTCGGTGCTGGCGTCCATCGTGAAGAGGATGTTACCGGCTTCGAAATCCAAGCATGAGGCTTTGCCATTGTGCGTGCCGATGATGGCGAACCGGCCGCTGGAACACAGGTTCACGCGACTGGGAAAGGGCAACGTGCTCTTGATGGAGGAGACTAGCTGGCCGTGGTCGACCTCCCATCGTTGAGCCAGACCGTCAACGCTGACGGTCGCTAGGAATCGCCCATCCTCATTAAAATCAGCGACGGTGCCCTGCGGCGGAGGCGCATCCGCGGGCCAGTCGACAACCTTGCCTTCCGCTGCCGACCAAAGCTTCACTTCTCCATTAACGGTCGCTGTTACGACCCTGCGGCCATCGGCGCTGAATCGCAATGAGTGCAGCTCTGGTTCGGATAATATCATTGTGTGGTGTTTGAAATCGGGCAAAGACCATACGTGGAGCTGCTGGTGCCAATCAGCGCCAAGAAGGAGTGAGCCGTCGCTGCTGAAACGCAGCCATTGCAGATTCTTCAACCCTGGATCGGTGATGCGATGGTGCCATTTCCCCGTTTGGGCGTCCAGGATGGTGATTTCTCCGGGATGGTCCCGCCAGGATAAGCCCGCGCCATAGGGGTTGCCCTGATTCAATGCCAACCATTGGCCATCTGGGCTGCGATCCATGCTGAAAACCCACATGGTGGAATCGACCGTTCGCAGGCTGCTTTGCGTGAGCGCCCAAAGGTAGCGCCACTCCCAATGCCTTAACTCTTTCGGGCATTCCTGCAACAGTTGGCGCACCTTGGCCAAGTCGCTCCGCTCCCAAAGTAGTTGGGCCTGGGAAATGCGGCTGAAATACAAGTTGCGCCGGGCGGTTTCGAGCGCTTGTTCGGCCGTGGTGCGCAATTGGCTTTGCGTTTGTTCCGAAGCCACGGCGAGTTGTTTGCCATGCCTTTCCGCTTCGGCGTAGTCGCGCATGACGACGACGGCCCAACTAAGACTGATTAAGGCGACCAGCGTCAGCAGGGTGATGATGCCGGCCAAGGTCGCAATGGCGGGCCGGCGTTTCGCCCATTTGACCAGCCGTTCGCCGGGTCCCGCGGGACGCGCCAGGATCGGTTCACCGGACAGGAACCGACCCAAGTCCGCCGCCAACGCGCCGGCCGAGGCGTAGCGGCGATGCGGTTCCTTCTCGAGGCATTTTTGGCAAATCGTATCCAAATCGCGCGAGATCGTGGGGCGAAGCCGCCGAACTGGGACGGCGTCTTGCGACACCACGTTCAGCAGCGTATCCATGGGGGTCGGCCCCAGGAACGGCGGGTGGCCGGTCAACAATTCATAGAGAATCGCGCCAAGCGAGTAAACGTCCACGGCCGCGCCGCTTTGATTTTTTCGGCCTTGGGCCTGCTCGGGAGCCATGTAGCTTGGCGTCCCCATGGTTTCGCCGGTGCGAGTGATGCTGTTCCGTTCTTGAGAACTCTGCACGGACTTGTTCGGATCGAGTTTCGCCAGGCCGAAATCGGCGATCTTCGGGTGAACCTCCACGGCCGGGCTCAGGCCTTGGCCGGCGTCTTTCATGGATGGGTTGCTTGAATGGCGCGTCGAGAGGAGAATGTTGGCGGGCTTCAAGTCACGATGGACAATGCCTTGACGATGAGCGTATTCCATTGCCTGAGCCAGCGCCTGAATCATTCGGGCCGCCCACTCGCATGGCTGCGGCTTGCCTCGACACCATTCCTCCAGCGATCCGTCCTCGAGGTATTCCAATACGAAATAGGGATATCCTTGATAGTCACCAATCTCATGAATTTGCACGATATTCTCGTGCTTTAGTTGGGCGATAGCTTGCGCCTCGGCTTTGAATCTGGCGACGCGATCGGGGCTGGCGAGTGGCCCGGTCACGATCATCTTGATGGCCACCATGCGATGGAGTCGTTCATCGCGGGCCAGGTAGACCACGCCCATACCGCCGCGACCTAACACTTTCAAAACCTGATAAGGCCCGATCCGTTCTGGTGTGCCCAGTGGTGATCCTTCTTCAGACTCCAATGACCAGGAATTGGTGCGGGAGGCGAATTGCGTGAATAGAAAAGGGATTGATCCCGTTTGGCTCGATGATGACGGCAACTGAGAAGACTCAGAGGCGGGATTCAAATGCACAGGATTGGAATCATGCATTCTTAAATTCACCCATGGTCTTCGACTTTCTAAAGCACTCGTCATTCATGCTAGCACACGAATTTGGTCCGACCAAACAAGAATGACTGTTAAGAGATGATGAAATTTGCTGATGCTGTAAATGAACCCATGTGTACTTGTGGTTTTCAGCCATGCCTTGGCGATGAATGGATGAGTGAATCCCTTACTTTTTAAGAAAAAAAATAACCCGTGACGTGATTCATGCCTCGGGCCATTGGGGGTTTACTTTTCATGCCGTCGAGCCGACGGTTCGTTGCTTTGGCTTATCGCTGGGGATCACTCAAGGATCGGCTATTCCGTTGTTCCTTGAGCCGTTCGCGATAGCGCTCATAGAGTCGCGTTTGTTTGTCAACAGGTTCGATGGGTTGGCCGTTGATCAGCAAGCCGCGCACCTGCGTGGTCGCTTGCAACAAGTCGCCATCCGTGAAGACCAGGTTGGCTTGCTTGCCTACTTCGATTGAACCAAAATGGTCTGCCACCCCCAGGATTTCCGAGGGATAGAGCGTCACAGCCTTCAGGGCTTCTTCCCATGGCAAACCGTAACTTACCGCCATGGCCGCCTCATAGGGCAGATTGCGGCTGTTGGGCCCGCCCTCGGAGCGAATGCAGAACTTCACTCCCGCCTCGTGCAACTTGGCGGCACAGGCGAACGTGGCGTCATAAGGATCGTAATTCTCCTGAGGCATGGTCATCACGGGGCCAAGGATGACCGGGATTTGACGGTGCTTCAACTCCTTGGCCACCTTCCAGGATTCCAGCCCGCCATTGAGGACCATCTTGATGTGCAATTCATCGGCCAACTTGATGGCTTCAAGGATGTCTTCCGCCCGTTCCGCCAAGATCATGACGGGTTTCTCTCCCTTGGCGTAGGGCAGCAGTGCCTCGAGTCTCGGGTCGATGGGGCGGTTCAGGGACTTGTTGAGCTTGGCTTGCTCATAAAGCAGGGCCTGCTTGAACATGTCCTTCAGCTTGCGAATCTTCTCATCGCGCTGCTTGCGCGCAATGGCACGCGCCATCGGCGGAGCGTTGGGCGAGCCAGAGAAGACGGGAATGCGCGGGGGCAGGTCCAGATGCAAAGCCAGGGGATCGCGGATGACCATGTCCTCGATGGTCCAACCATGCAAATGAACCAGGACGCTCTGCCCGGGGAGGATGGAGCCAGTGGGCCGCGAGACGACCGCGAGCACGCCATTCGAGCGCGTCACGGGGATCAGCTCGGAGTCGGGATTGATGCCGATGGCGGCGCGGAGGTCGGGTTGAAAGTCGCCGCTGTCCGCATAGTCCTTCGTTTCCCTGGCGGAGTCGATTTCCGTGAGGCCCAAGATAGTGCCTGCATCCACCATGCCGGGGTAAAGGTGCAAGCCCTTGGCGTCGATGATGACGGCATCCTCGGGGACGTCCAACTTCGGACCCAGGGCGCTGATCTTGCCATTTTCAATCAGCAACTCATCGCCCCGCACCGCGGGGCCAATGACCGGATGAATCGTCGCATGGCGAATCAGATATTTACCCTTGGGGTTCTTGGCGATCTTGAGATAGTTGAGTTCCGGTCCGCGCGCCTTGGGCATTTCCATGGGTGGTAAATTTTTGGTTGGCCCGCGGTCGGCGCGTTCGAAATAGACTTCCCCATCCACCAAGGTCATCTCGCAGCGGGCATAACTATTGAGGGGGTGGGCATTGAAAATAGCCAAATCCGCGTCCTTGCCGATTTCGAGGCTGCCTAGTCGTTTGTCCAGGCCAAGCTGTTTGGCGGCGTTAAGGGTGATCATTTTGAGGGCATCCGTTTCACTTAAGCCGCCGTACTTCATCGTCTTGGCGGCTTCCTGATACAGATGCCGCATCAGTTCATTGCTGTCCGATTTAAGCACGGTCAAAACGCCTGCTTCCGTCAGCAGGGCGGCGTTATAGGGGATCGCGTCGTAGGCTTCGATCTTGTAGGCCCACCAATCGGCGAAGGAACTGAGCGATGCGCCATGGATCGCGATTTCCGGAGCGACCTTGTAGCCCTCCAGGCCATGTTGAAGCGATTTGATCTTGAAGCCAAAGCGATCGGCGACGCGCAGCAGCATGAGAATCTCATCCGCGCGATAGCAGTGGCAGTGAATGAAAAGCCGGCCTTCCAGGATGTCGACCAGGGCTTCGAGCCGCAGATCGCGGCGCGGCTCGAGTAGATTCGGGTTCGAGGCTTTGGCCTTGTGATAATCTTGCCATTCTTGGCGATAGGCTTGAGCTTCGGTGAAGGCGCGCACCAAAACGGCTTCGACGCCGAGCCGCGTATTGGGGAAGCGACCCGCCGAGCGCTTGACGTTTTCCCCCAGGGCGAATTTGATCCCTCGGGGTGCATCGTGGAGCACCATCTCGTGGGCGGTCGCACCCCACTTCATCTTGATGACGGCGTCTTGACCGCCGATGCAATTTGCGCTGCCATGGAGCAGACGGGCCGTGGTGACGCCGCCGGCCAGAGCCTTGTAGATTTGGGGATCGTCGCTGTTGACAATGTCCCGCACGCGCACCTCGGGCACCACGGACAGCGTCGCCTCATTGACGCCGCCGCTCATGGAAAAGTGGCTATGCGTGTCAATGATGCCGGGCATGATATACAAGCCGTCGAGGCGAACGACCTTCACGCCGATGGGGGCGAGCAGGTCGGGGCCGATCGCGGTGATTTTGCCGTTCTCGATGAGCAGGTCCGCTTTGATCGTGCCAGGCTCGGCCAAGGTGATCAACGTCGCTCCTTGGAGCAAAACGCTGCCGCCGGTCCGCGTCTTGGGAACGCGGTCCGCCTCGATTTCCGTCGGCTGTTCGGGCGGTGCGTCGGCTTGGCCTTCATCGGGTTTCCCTGCCGCTTGCTTTTTCTCGGTGCTCGATTCCTTTTCCGGAGGCTGGTCCGATGCCGTGGTCGTCGGTGGAACGGCGGCTTCTTTCTTTTCCGTCGGCTTGGGGGCAGGGGCCTTATCCTTGTCGGTGCTGGGGCCTGAGCTGGGGGTGGAGTAATCAAAACGGACGCCGTCCGCGAACACGAAGCGCACGGCACTGGAAGCTTTTTCAAAGGGGCCCGACATGACCACCAGATGAGCCGGGCGGCCTGGAGCCAACCGCCCCGCCTGGTTGGCCACGTTGAAAAATTCGCTCGGCGCTTGCGTCAGCGCTTGCAAGGCCTTGTCGGCAGGCAATCCCTTGTCGATGAGCTTGCGCACCGTCGGCCAGAATTTATCCGCGGCCAGTCCCTGACAGGAAAAGGCGAAGCGGACGCCATGTTCGGCCAGAACGGCGGCGTTGCGCCATTCCTCATCATGCTTGCGTTGCAGCTCGGCTTGGGCCCGCTTGGGAAGCTCCGTCAACTTCGCAGGCTCTTCCGGAGGCGGCGCCGGGGACGTGGGGACAAACGGCTGAAACCGGCGGCGCTGGGGCGGCCGGGGTTGCTCGGGCAGGTTCAACTTCAAAATGACCGGCACCTGTTCCGCCTTCAATCGATCCACCGCGCGCCAGGCCTCCGCACCGCCGAGCAAGATGGGGCGAAGGTGGTGTTCCTTGGCGAAATCCAAGGCGCGATGAATCTCGTCCTTCGTGTCGGCCTCGATGACGACGGCCATCTGCCCGGCCAGCACCAGTTGCAAGGTATCCAGTGCCGGGTCCAGCGGCGGACGAGCGCTGAACTGGCCCGACTCAAAAGCCGCCTTGCGGCGCGTGTGATGGTTGGCGTCGATCAGGACCTGTCTGGCGTGAGCCATGATCCCCATGAGCGTGGACGGATAACCCGCACCCGGGGGCATGCGAAAGGCCATGTGCTGCGCCGCGGGGCCGCGCAGGATCGTTTGCCGCGGCGCTCTGCCGCTGAGCACCTGCACGACGCTCTGTCCCGCGAACAGTCCCCCTTCGGGGCTGGCCACCCGAAGCACCAATCCTTGCTTCCGCCATGGATTCGCAGCTTCATCATCCGCTTGCAAGGCCGTGCCGACGTCGAACTCGGGCGTGATCCCCTTGCGATTGTCCGATTTCGTGGCCACCAGGGCTTCGCTGCCGTAATCGAAAGGCTCCGACGGGCCGGTTTCCGACCGCCGCAAGTTGAAATCGATCCCCCAACTGTTCGCCCCATCCATGAAGCCGGGGTAAATCCAAAGGTCCTTGGCCTGGATGATCTCCGCGTCGGGGGGCGGCTGCACGTCAGGTCCCATGGCTTCGATGAGGCCTTGGCGAATCACCAAGGTCGCCTGGATCGGCGGTTGACCCGCGCCTGGCACCAAGGTGGCCCCTTGCAGAGCATAGACCGAAGTTTGCAATCGCGGGGCCTGTTCCGCCCACAATTGGCTCAACCAGCAGGTCATGCCACAAAAGGCCAGGAACAGGGTCAACCGGCGCAAGCGCAAGAACGTTTGCTGGTGCTGTGAGATCATGGAGCATTCCCTTGGATAGACAGACATCCATCGCCGAGCCGATCAAGGCCGGTGAGGATTGAAGCAGGTTTGGCGAGAATCTACTTCTCGTGAGCATAAACGCTCACCCTCGCCAGAGCAAGCAACAACCCGTCCTTGGGACTGACAGCGTAGGGCAAAGCTGCTGTGAATGTGATTCATTTAGAACATGCCCATGAATGCAACACTATCAAGCATTTATCAGCGGAAGAATGTCAGTGCAATCCGTTTGAAACCAGAGGAGTCGCCATGGACTTTGGCATTGAAAACGAACTGCGTCGCAAAACTATAAAGAGATGTAATCCGGGATAATTCCGTTCATGGTTTCACAAATTATCAATCGCATTTACAAACAGACTCAATCAACGGTTGCCTTGGCCTATCGAGACTGTCTCTCGTCTTCATAAATCATGCCAACACAAACATCCATACCCTGAATTGGATTCCTGCAGACAAGCCTGGTTGTCGCATGGTATCTTGGTAGATCATGCTTACCCACGAAATGGGGCTTGTGCTCTGGCCAAATGATGGCTCTTTTCAACACTCCTTGGGATGCATCAAAAAGTTTGGTTTTCTGCAAAAATGCCGACTCGGGCGGTCTGATCGCGCCGGGCTGGTGTTCAATGAGGCATGACCCTTTGGGAGGGACGGTCTCCATGTTTTCACGCGGTTTGCTCGTTTTCATCGCCTCGGCGTGCAGCATCGGCCTGGTTTGGTCCGTCCAGGCCATCGACGTCGAAACCCGGCCCGTCGCCGCCAAGGGCGAAGCGGTCCAGGTGGATTTCGAGCGGCATATCCAGGGCATGCTCGGCCGCTTGGGCTGCAATTCGGGTTCATGCCATGGCTCCTTCCAGGGGAAGGGCGGCCTGTATCTCAGCCTCTTTGCCTACTCGCCTGAGAAAGATCACATCGCCTTGACACAGGACGCCATGGGCCGGCGCATCAATCTCATCGAACCGGAAAATAGCCTGGTCTTGCTCAAGGCCACGGGATCCATCCCGCATGGCGGCGGCAAGCGGTTCGATAAGGATTCTGAAGCGTATCGCCTTTTCTTGAGTTGGATCAAGGCGGGAGCTGCCTGGAAGCCCGAGGCAGGCAAGATTGAACGCATGGACATCGTTCCCCCGCGGCATCGCTTCCAACAGCCAGGCGAAACACTGCCCCTTAAAGTCGTGGCTACATTTGCTGACGGTTCACAAGCCGATGTCACGGCCATGTGTGATTTCCGAGCACAGGACGAAGCGGTTGCCGACGTGACGCCGCAAGGCCAGGTCAAAGCCGTCCAACCCGGGCTGACGGCCATTGTCGTGAGTTATCGCGGCCAGGTCGAATCCGCCATCGTTGCCATTCCCGCTCCGGTTGCGGCTCCCTGGCCGGATGCCGCCTGGCAGACCTATTCCTTCATCGATGAGTTGGTGCAAAAGCCGCTGCGCGAGCTGAATATCGAACCCTCGGCCCTGGCCGACGACCTGGAATTCCTGCGCCGAGTCACCATCGACACCATCGGCAAGCTGCCCACGCCCGATGAGATTCGCGCCTTTGTCAAGGATACGGACCCGAAGAAGCGCGACAAAAAGATCGATGAATTGTTGGCCCATCCGCTGCATGCTGCCCTCTGGGCGACAAAGCTGTGCGACATCACGGGCAACAACTTCGACATGCTCGGCAACCCGCAGAACTATCGAGCCAAGTGGAGCAAGATGTGGCATGATTGGTTCCGCGTTCGGCTCGAAGAAAATCGCCCCTACGACGAAATCGTGCGCGGCGTCCTGACGGCGACGAGCCGCGAGGGGCGGACGCCCGAGGAATGGCTGCAACAGGTCCTTGCGCTCGAAAAGGAGATGGAGGCAGGGTTCGATTCCGAGTATGCCAAGCGGCAAACCCTCGATCTGTTCTATCGCCGGGTGGGGCTGACCCTGGAGCAGACCACGGAGCAAACCGCGGCGGCCTTCATGGGCGTTCGCGTCGAGTGCGCGCAATGCCACAAACATCCATTCGACCGTTGGACTCAAGCCGATTACCGCGGCTATGCGAATGTTTTTGCGAATGTGCGGTTCAATCTGTCGCCGGAGACTCGGGCGCTGGTCGAACCGATCAACCGGGAGCGCGTTCAGGAAGCACAAAGCAAGCGCCGGCAAGCGCTGCAAATCCGCGAAGTGTTCGTGGACATGTCCCCGCGGCCGCGCCGGCTCACTCATCCGGAAACCAACCAACCGCTGCCGCCGCAGGCGCTGGGCGGTCCTGTCCTGGAGGGGGCCGATCCGCGGATTGCCCTGGCCGATTGGCTGACTCAGCCCGACAACCCTTATTTCAGCCGAGCGATGGTCAACCGCGTTTGGGCGCATTATTTCGGCATCGGCATTGTGGACCCGGTGGATCAGTTCGCCGTGGCTAATCCGCCGTCCAATCCCGAATTGTTGGACCGCTTGGCAGAGGATTTTGCCAGCCATCGGTTCGACCTGCGGCACCTCGAACGCATCATTCTGCAATCGCGCACCTATCAGCAAACGGCCCGGCCCAGTTCGAATAACCAAAGCGACCGCCGGCTCTTCGCCCGCTCCTATCCGCGGCGGATGATGGCCGAGGTGGTCGTGGACGTGCTCAACTCGGCCCTGGGGACGCAGGAAAACTTTGGCAACGATGTGCCGCGGGGCAGCCAGGTGATCGAGGTCGCCCCCAGCCGCACGAACAACGGCAACCTGAACTACCTGTTCAGAATCTTCGGCCGACCCGCTCGCAGCACGACCTGCGACTGCGAACGGACCCCGGAGCCGGCCTTGCCGCAAACGCTGTTCATGATGTCCGATCCTTATTTGCTGGGTAAGATTCAATCCGGCCGCTTGCGGCAGATGTTGGGAAAGCGGCTCAGTCCCGAGGCGATTGTCGAGGAATGCTTCCTGGCGACGCTCAGCCGCTGGCCCACGCCGGAAGAGAAGGAGAAGACCTTGGCCTACGTCAAAACCCGGAGCGATCGGACCGCGGCCTGGACCGATGTGATGTGGGCGTTAATCAATACCCGTGAATTCATCCTGAATCATTGACCCGATGTGGTTCCAAGGAACAATGGTCCCCATTGAAGGAGTCGATCATGAGTTCGCCGCTGCTGCGTGATTGTGAGCAATTTCACCGCCGCGATTTTCTTCGGCTGGGCGGTGCCGCGGTGCTGGGCTTGAGCCTGGCCGATCTGCTGCGGGCGGAAGCGAAGATGAAACAAGAGCCGACGGCGCCTAAGGCTGCGGCTCACAGCGTCATCCTGGTCTGGCTGGCGGGGGGGCCGTCCACCATCGACATGTGGGACCTGAAGCCCGACGCTCCGGACACGATTCGCGGCGAGTTCAAGCCTATCCCGACCTCCGTTCCCGGACTGATGATCAGCGAGCATCTGCCCAAGATGGCGGGGGAAATGCGCCATGCCACGCTGGTGCGGTCGATCCATCATTCGATCCCCGCGCATGGCCCGGGCACGCTTTACATGACGACGGGGAATCGTCCCACGCCCGCCCTCAATTACCCCTCGCTCGGCTCCCTGGCGGCCAAGCTCCTCAAAACGCCCGTGGGCGTACCGCCGTATGTGACCTTCAATAGCCTGCGCGCGGGAACGGCCGGCGGCGCGGGTTTCCTGGGAACGGCCTTCAATCCTTTTGAAGTCGAAGGCGCCAGTGGCCGCGGCGGGCAGATGCGCGTCCGCGGCGTGGCCTTGCCTCCTGGGTTCGCCCTCAAGGACCTTGAGGATCGGAATCAACTCCTGGCGGAATACGACGCCTATTTCAAGGGCATCGATCAAAGCTCCGACATTGTCCAGGGTTTGGATCAGTTTCAACAGCAAGCCCTCGACATTCTGCGCTCCGACCGGACGAAGAAAGCCTTCGATCTGGCCGCGGAGCCGGAGTCAGTCCGGTCGGCCTATGGTCAGGATCCGCTGGGGCAAAGTGCGTTGGCGGCGCGGCGGCTGGTGGAGGCGGGCGTGCGCTTCGTGTCTATCGGCACGGGAGGATGGGACACCCATCAAACGAACTTCCCCCGGCTCAAGGATCGCAACCTGCCGCAGTTGGACAAAGTGCTGGCCGCACTCATCCACGATCTGGCCGAGCGCGGCCTGCTGGACAAAACAATCGTCTACTGCGTCGGCGAGTTCGGCCGCACGCCCAACATCAACCGCAACGCGGGCCGGGATCATTGGGCGCGGTCGATGAGCGTGCTCCTGGCGGGGGGCGGCTTCAAGCGCGGCTTCGTTTATGGCAGCACGGATGAGCATGGCCGGGCGCCGGAGACGGATCCCTGTTCACCGGACGACGTCTCCGCGACGATCTTTCAGCAACTGGGTCTGGACCCGCACATGGAGCTGCAAACCGGCACGGGCCGGCCCATTCAGCTTTTCCGCGAAAGCAAACCCATCGCCGCCTTATGCGGCTAAAGGCCTACCCGCGGCGGTCGATCAGCAAGCCCCCAAACGCCCCCGGTCATCGACCGGGGGTTGTGTATAATGAGGGCCATGACGCCAAGATTGGTCATTCTCATCAGCGCGGGCGGCACGACGCTGCAAAACTTGATCGATCGGATCGAGCAGGGCCGCTTGTCCGCGCGGATCGTCGAGGTCATATCAAGCCACCCCGGCGTGTTTGGCCTGGAGCGGGCGCGCCGAGCCAACCTGCCCGCGTCGGTCATCACCCGCAAGGAATCGGGATCGACGCAGCGCTTCAGCGACCGCATCTTCGAGCGCTGCCGTGAAGTTGGGGCCGACCTCGTGTGCATGGCCGGTTTTCTGCAATTCCTCCTGATCCCCGACGATTTCCAGCATCGCGTCATGAACATCCATCCCTCGCTCATCCCCTCTTTTTGCGGCCACGGCTTTTATGGGCACCACGTCCACGAAGCCGTGTTGCGGCATGGCGTGAAGGTGACGGGCTGCACGGTCCATTTCGCCGACAACGAATACGACCATGGCCCCATCATCTTGCAGAAATGCGTGCCCGTGCAGGAAGGGGATACCCCCGACACGCTGGCGGCGCGGGTGTACGAGCAAGAATGCGAAGCCTATCCGGAAGCGATTCGCTGGTTTGCCGAGGGGCGGCTCCGGGTGATCGGCCGCTGCGTCCAGATCTTGCCGTCGAACCAGGGGGTTTAGAACTTTGCGGTCATACCTCGATGGGAATCAGCTTTGGCGTCGGCACGACGTGGCCGTAGATCGTCCCATGGCAAGCTTGTAGCTGCTCGAAGTTCAATTTCAGAAAACTGTGCAGGCCGCGGTTCGGGGTTCGACTCAGGTAGTCCTCCGCCATCCGCAGCATGGATTGATCGTATGCTTTCTTGCTGGACGTATGCAACGCATAGCGGCCCTCGTGGCGGCGCAGATCGCCATTGAACTCGGGGGCAATGTGGTACAACTCGTGGAAGAGCGTGATGCACTTTTCCGGAAAGCTTTGATTCAGGAACCGGGGCAGGCAGAACGTGACCAGATAGAGCAGTTCGACGTGATCCAACCAATAACGCTGGACCTGGAGCAAGCGGCCGCGCCGTTTCTCGAGGGTTTGCCCTTTGCGAAATCGCAGTGGCGTGACCTTGGCCTGCAGGCCATGGCGATGAGCGGAACGGGCTTGCGTGATGGTGAAGAGAATCTGCGGCAGCCGCAGGTGTTTGAAGTCGGCGCCGTGTTCGACGATGTCCTTGCACAGTTCGCCAATGGCATGGCCGAAATCCAAGCCGCCATGTTCGTCATTTAGACCCGGGGCAGCCGGGGAACCATGGGCTGAGCTGGTAAACCGGGGCGACCAGACATGCGGTGATGGCGGCGGCAAGGGGCGATGACCGCGCACCCGCCGCACGGGCAAGGCGAGGCCCTTCCCATGACGAGACCAGTGCATTTCCAAGGGGATAACGGTGCGCGGCTTGGGGGAAATCAGAGAAATGATGCCACTCATCTTTGCCTATCCATCCTGATCCATCATGAGGTCAGCCCATCGACCGGCGATTGACAGGGTCTCATGATACCAAAGCCCATGGTCGGTTCAAACGGACTTCTCCCCTCGGATCGGTAAAATCGTTGAAGTCGATCCAACCCGCCTGCCGATGATGTTCACGAGGAGTCCCAGGGCTGGTTCCAAGGGGAGGAAGCATGGGCGCTCCGGATGCGGGGTGGAACAAGGAAGTCCACCGCAGGGGATTAGGGGTGGCCACAGCGAATCGTCGAGCGAAATGGGGGACGTTTCGCTCGAAGAATCCAAATCGGTCGGGGGAGACGCGGATGAAACGGGAACGCCGTCACGGATGGAAGATGGTTGCGGGTTTGTTTGGCGTGACCCTGTTGGGGTGCGTGGGCTGCCAGACCAACATGGGCGGGATGACGTTGCCATCCGCTTACTATCTGCAGCAGCGACCGACGTATGTGACGCCCTCGCCGCAATTTCCGCTGCCCAGGGAACTGGCTCAGCAACAGGCGGCAGCCTCCGCGGCGGGCGTGGATTTGATGACCGGGCGTTCCGTTAACAGCGCCATGCCGAGATAAGGCGGGCCCCCATGACGGGCCGTTGGCCTGGTCGGATGGGTGTTAATGGAAGTCGATGAATTGCGGTTACCCACGGTGCTTGCCCGTGGGTTTTCCATGCGCAGAGAAGGTCGACTTCATCGACTTGCAGAGTGCATCGCGACACCCTAATAATGAGATAAGCGGATTCTCGGAACCTTGTCGGCCTGGGTGTTCCATGGTGTTCAAGCATATGGCGCCTGCTCACGACACACACTCTGGCGGGCAGGTCAAGCATTTGTCGCCGCTTTCTCGGCTGATGCAATTATTGGCGTCCGAACGCCGCGAAATCCTCACAATCGTGGTCTATTCAGTCGCAGTGGGCATCTTGAGCCTGGCCACGCCCATCGCGGCGGCGGCCCTGGTCAATAGCATTGCCTTTGCCACGTTTCTCCAACCCCTCATCATCCTCTGCCTGGTGCTGTTGGTTTGTTTGTTGGCCGCGTCCATCTTGCGGTGGATGAAAGCGTTTGTCGTCGAGTGGATTCAGCAGCGCATTTTTGTCAAAGTGGTCATCGATTTGGCGCAGCGGCTGCCGCGCGTGCGGTTGAGCGCTTTTGACCTGCAGCACGGCCCGGAATTGGTCAATCGCTTCTTTGACGTCTTGACTGTGCAAAAAGCCTCAGCCGCCTTGCTGCTGGATGGCATTTCGTTGAGCTTGCAGACCCTGGTGGGGCTGATCCTTTTGGCTTTTTATCACGAGTTCCTCCTGGCGTTCGACATTGCCCTGATCCTGTGCCTGGCGTTTACGATTTTTGTGCTGGGCCGCGGCGCCATTAAGACCAGCATTCAAGAGTCGCGCGCCAAATACGTCGTGGCCGGTTGGATAGAGGAACTGGCCCGGCATCCCTTGGCGTTCAAGCTCTTCGAAGGGGAAGCCTTGGCCCTGGACCGTGTCGACGACATCACCCAGAATTACCTGCAAGCCCGCCGCGCGCATTTCCGCATCCTGATGCGCCAGTACGGCTTTTTGCTGGCCGTCCACGCCGTGGCCTCCACCGTCTTGTTGGGCATCGGCGGCTATCTGGTGATTCAAGAACAACTCTCGCTCGGCCAGTTGGTGGCCGCGGAGCTGATCGTGACCTTGATCGTGAGCTCCTTCATCAAGTTCGGCAAACAATTGGAATACTATTACGACTTGCTTGCGGCCGTGGATAAGCTGAGCCATCTGATCGACCTGCCCCTGGAGCGGGAATCGGGGGAGAACACGCGGAAAATCATGGGGCCGGCCCGGGTGCGCGTCATCAACGTCGATTTCGACTATGGCGATCAGCGCCGTCCCATCTTCCAGAAATTCAACTTGACCCTGGAACCCGGGGAGCGCGTCGCCATCATCGGCCCGAATGGCGCGGGCAAAAGCACCTTGCTCGATTTACTCTTGGGTCTGCGCGACCCCGTCAAGGGCGTGATTGAGATCGACGACATCGACCTGCGGGATTGGTCCTTGCCGGCGTTGCGCTGCCAAATGGCCATCGTCAAGGGGATCGAAATTTTTGAAGGCACCCTGATCGACAACGTCCGCATGGGGCGAGGGCTCGTCGGCATTGCCGAGGTGCGGCAAGCCCTTGACGACGTTGGCTTGTTGGAGGATGTTCTGGATTTGCCCGATGGCTTGCAAACGATCCTCCGCACCGGCGGTTCGCCCTTGTCCCTGGGGCAGGCGCAGCGTTTGATGGTGGCGCGCGCCATCCTGAGCCGGCCCCGTTTGCTGGTGCTCGATGAAGTCCTCGACGACATGGACCATGAATTGCAGAACAGCGTCTTGCCCACGCTGATGCACCCTCAGGCGCCGTGGACGCTGCTGGTGATCACGCACAGCAAGGAAGTGGCTGACTTTTGCGATCGTACGGTTCGGCTTGACCGCATCGCGCGGCTGGAAAACGCATCGAGCAAGCTGCCCGACGCCGTGGGCTCGTGAAGCTGAGCGAGGAGGCGACCTCATGAACCTGCACCAGACCGTGGCATCCGTGGAAGACAGCATTTGGACTAATCGCACGCTAATCCTGCGCAGCGTGCAGATGGTCCATTCCTCCCGGCGCTGGCGTCCTTCCACCTGGTGGATCATCCTGGGCATGTTCCTGCTGGCGGCGGGGCTAATGTTCGTTCCCTGGCGGCAATCGGTGGTGGGATCCGGGCGGGCCGTGGCCTTCAATCCCGTGGAGCGGGCCCAATACATCATTTCGCCGATCGATGGCCGCATCAAGCAGTGGTTTGTCGTGGAGGGGGATCACGTTAAAGCGGGGCAAAGAATCGTGGAATTAGTGGACAACGATCCCAGCCTCGAACGCCGGCTCCTGGACGAGGAACTGGCCATCTTGGCGCGATTGCGGGCCGTGGAAGGCCGCATGGAGCAGATCGAATACAGCATCATCTATCTGACCAATTCCCGGAACGCCCAGATGGAGCGGGCCCGGGCCGACTTGGTGCGCGACGAACAATCTTACCTGGCATCCCTCAAGGAAGAAGAGGAACTTAAGGCCATTTATGAAGCGGCCGTGGACAACTTCGACATCATGGAGCGGCAGTTCAACAATCCCCTCGGCCGGCTGGTCTCGGAACTTCAGTTCATTCAAGCGAAGCGCGAGCGGGATTCCGCCAAGGCCAAACTGGATCGGGCCGAGCGGCTCGTGGAACGCGCTTTGGCCCAGGTGACCGCCTCCAAGGAGCGGATCAAGCAAACGGATGAGGATACCAAGCAGCGCATCTCCACGGAGCAGGCCTTGCTCAAGTCGATCCAGGCGGAATTGCAAAACGTCCAAAGGGAAAAGCTCGCCATCGAAACGCGGATCGCCCGGCAACGCGCCCAGTACGTCAACGCACCCACGGATGGCACCGTGTTTCGCCTGCTGGTCAACGCGGATCAAGGCGGCGCCCTTGTGCGGCCCGGCGAACGCATGGCCGTGATCGTGCCCGACGTCAAGGACTCGAGGAAGATCGAGAATGTTCTGCCCACGATCCTGGGGGGATTGGCAACGCTGCTGCCGTATCGCAATCCGGCTGAAGCAACCATGTGGGAAGCCTTCGCCATGGCGACGAGGCGCTGGCCCGTGCCCACGTCGCCCTATCCGGGGCTGGTCGTCGAACTCAACATCGACGGCAACGACCTGCCCCTGGTCGAGCCGGGCATGTTGGTCCGCTTGCAGTTTGAGGGCTGGCCCGCCGTGCAATTCGTCGGGTGGCCTTCGGTGGCGCGCGGGACGTTCGGCGGCCGCGTCTACCTGGTGGACCCGACCACCAATGAAAAGGGACAGTTTCGCATCCTGGTCGAGGAGTATAAGCACCAGCCCGAAGACCACGATTGGCCGGATCAACGCTATCTCCGGCAAGGGGTGCGCGCCAATGGTTGGGTCCTCATGGAACAGGACGTGAGCTTGGGGTGGGAAATCTGGCGGCGCTTGAATGGCTTCCCTGTCTCGGTGGATAAGCAGAGTTCGAAAGACCCCTCGATCCTTGGACCGGTCTCGCGGGGGAAGTAGCGTGCGGGGCCGGCATGGCTTAGTGAATGGAGCACGAGCAGGAAGAAGGGAAGGAGTCCTTCATGATCAGGCTCGGTGGAATCAATGTCCAAGCCATCGCGGCCTTGTGGCTGCTGGGATTGGGCCTGTGGACTTGGGCGGATGAGCCGTCCGTCGCCCCTGCCGCACCCAAAGGCGAACCCGCTGCGCCCGAAGCCGTGCTGCCCTTCGCTCCCGCTTCGGAAGCGAGTTTATTTTTCGGTCCGCACTTGCCGCCGCTGCCCGCCGAGGCGCGAACGCATTGGCTGAATCGTCCGATTCATCCCTGGACCTTGGGCGACGTCTTCACTCCGCCGCCTGCGGGCATCCATCGCTCGCTGCCGGTCGTCTCGGCTCCAATGCGTGAATCGATCGCCGCTGAACTGCCCTCCATGCCGTCCCCGCATCCCAAGCCGCTGCCCGCGCTGCCGCAAACGGGAGCGTTGGAAATGCGGGAAATCTTGCAGAGCGTGGAGCGCTCGTTTCCCTTGCTGTTGGCCATCACCCAGGAGCGTGAAATCGCCTCGGGTCAGCGCGTCGCCGCCGAGGGGGCGTTTGATCTTCATTTGCGCGCACGCAGCACGACCATTCCCGAAGGTACGTATCCTAACCGGCGCGTCGACTTGGCGTTCGAGCAATCCACGCCCCTTTACGGGATTAGTTATTTTGCCGGCTATCGCCTGGGGCGGGGCGATTTTCCCAGCTACTCCGGGGGGCAAGTCACCGCCCAGGGAGGGGAGTTTCGGGCGGGGTTGGTGGTGCCGTTGCTCCGCGGGGGGCCGATCGACCGGCAAAGGGCGTTGTTGCGACAGGCTCAAATCGCCGAGGACCTGGCCAACCCCACGATTCAGCGGGCCAGGATCGATTTCCTCCGCGCCGCCGCCCGGGCTTATTGGAATTGGGTCGCTCGGGGAGAGCAGTATCTCGTCGCGGAGGACATTCTGCGTTTGGCGGTGGAGCGTCAAAAAATTCTGGAGGAACAACTCAGGCAAGGGGCCGGCAATCAGGTCAACGTCGTAGACAATCGCCGCATCCTGGCGGAACGGCAAGGCATTTTGGCCAATGCGGAACGGCTGTTTCAGCAAGCCTCGTTCGATCTGTCGCTGTTTTTGCGCGATGCGGAAGGCTTGCCCCAAGTCCCCGGGGCGGATCGGTTGCCGCGCCATTTTCGGGTCATGACGCCGAAGCCGCTCCCGCCCGGCCAGTTGAAAAAGGATATCACGCTCGCGCAGCAATGGCGTCCGGAACTGCAGCGCTTTCCGCTGCTGCGGGAGCGCGCCGCGGTCGAGCTGCGCCTGGCGGAAAATGCGCTGTATCCCGCGCTCCATTTGAGCATGAGTGGTTCACAGGACGTTGGCTTGGCCGGGTCGGGTCTCGATCGCTCCAATTGGGACATCACCATGGTTCTGGACGTGCCCCTGCAGCGCCGCGAGGCGCAAGGACGCGCTCAGGCGGCCAGGGCCTTGCTCTTGCAATTGGCCGCTCAGGAACAATTTGCCCGCGATCAGATCATCGCCGACGTGCAAAACGCCCATGCCGATCTGGATCGAACGCTGCAGCGGTGGCTGCAAGCCCAGCATGAACAGAAAGAGGCCGAGGAAGTCCTCAAGCTCGAACTGGAACGGATGAAGCTGGGCGGCCTGGACCTCTTCGTCGTCAACATTCGCGAACAGCAGGCGGCGAATGCCGTCCTGAGGGTCATCGACGCCTTGGCGGACTTCTACCGAGCCGAGGCGGACTATCGCGCCGCCCTGGGTTTGGATTCCATTCCGACTTCCCCCCGTTAGAATGGAAGGGGCGATGGTCGCTCGGTTTCGCGCTGGAGACCTCCATGATCCGGTCTCGCTTCCGCCAGAAGGTCCACGCCGCGTCGCCAGGCACGCGGCTGGCCATCCGCTGGATGACGCTGCTCATGCTGCTCGGCTTTGCCTATTGGGCCATGCACCGGCTGGATCGGCCCAAGGCCTGGCGGTGGTGGGGGCAATTGACGACGCCTTCCGGCGCCATCGACGCCGCGCCAAGCGGCCCGCGCCAAGCCCCGTTCCCTGACCTGGACTTGCTGCGCAAAGTGGAGGATGGCACGCCCTTTGGCGTCGAGAACGATCGTTTGCTGTTGCCCAGCGAAGTCAACGAACGGCATCGGATCGACGCCGACGCCCGCTATCACTTGCTGTTCCTGGCCAGCATGGCGCCCGGCGCCTCGCTGTTGCACGATGCGCGGCCGTCCGTCACCTATGAACAACTCCTGGCGGACCCCGCCGCGAACCGCGGCGAAGTGGTTCGCTTTCAGGGCGAGTTGCTTTCCTGGTCCAAGATTCCCCTCAAGCGCAGCGAGATTCCTGGACAATCCCATGCCTATCAAGCCTGGGTCATTCTGGAACAGCCGCAGCAGCGGATATGCTATCTTTTTTCTGAACTGCCGGAAGGATGGCGGGAAACGCCCGTGCCCAGTCAGGAATTGCTGGGCGTGGCCATCGCGGGTTATTTTCTTAAGGGACTGAAGGTCGAGCATCCCCAGCAGCCGAACCAATCCGTGATCGTCCCCGTAGTGGTGGGAAAGCGTTTGCACCTTCTGCCCGGCGTGGAAGCCGCGGCGGGCGGCATCCAGTTGCCCTGGCTGTTTTTCTGGATGGCTCTGCCCGTGGCGCTGCTGATGCTGCTGGCCTGGAGTTGGTACGTGCGGGAGGATCGTTCCCTGCGGCAGCGCTTGGCCCTGGTCGAGTCGCGGCGCCATGCCCTGGACCTGGAGTCCATCGAACAACTGGAAAAAAATGCCCAGGAAGACCACCCAACTTCGGTCCCGGAGCCAGAAGCTCAGGCCAAGCCCGATAGCATGACGGATGGATCGAGTCTATAATAGATGAAATCGCAGTCAAGGATTTGGATCGCCCAGGCCAAGCCAACGCGCCATTCGTGGATCAAGGGAATCGGACATGTCCAATCCAATCGAAACGCCCACCCCGGACAAGCGGCGCACGACGTCGGCTTCGCGCCGTCCCATGCGGTCGTTCATTCCCTTGACCGAACTGCTGCAGAACCGCGTCTCGAAAAACGACCTGTACATGATCGTGCCGGCCTTGCTGCTCAGCCTGCTGTTGAATGCCATCCTCATCGGCTGCTTGATTTGGTTTCACGATCCCAAAACCGCGACCACGAACCCGACGTCCGCGGCGGCTCGGGTGCGTGCGGCCGAGGAAAAAACCTCTTTCGATCCCAAGCCCAAGGATGACTTCATCGATCCCGGAGCGGTCGACTTACACGTCGGCGACACGGCCATCGATTCCGAGATTAAAATCCCCGCAAACCATGCCATCCCGGAGTTGGACGTCGGCTTGGATTTGATCAAGGACCCCAACCGCGCTTCGGGCATCGGTTCGGGAAACGAAGGCGGCGTTCAAGGCGCGGATGGCAACGACCTCAAGGGACTGAGCGGCATGCCGCTGGTCGGTCATGATTATGGCTTTAGCGGCGCCACTGGAGCTGGGCCGGTGGGCGACGGCGTGGGCCTGCTCGAAGGCTTGGGCGGCGGCAGCGTCAAAGCAGGCGGCACCGCGCTGCGCAACGGCGACCTGAATAAGATCGCCGGCATCATGGGCGGCACCGACGCTTCACAGCGGGCCGTGGCCATGGGGCTGCAATGGCTGAAAAAACACCAGGCCAGCGATGGCCATTGGTCGATGGACAATTACCACAAGCACAGCCCGGGCTGCGATTGCCGGACGCCGATCGAACAGGAAGTGCAGGAAAACGACACCGCCGCGACGGCCCTGGGCTTATTGCCCTTCTTGGGAGCCGGCCACACGCATCTAAAGCCAACCCCCTACCGCGACACCGTGGCGGCGTCGTTGCAATACCTCATGCGGCGCTTCGATCAGCAGGGCGACCTGGGGGGAACGATGTACGGCCATGCCCTGGCCACCTTGGCTTTGTGCGAAGCTTATGCCGCGACCCGCGATCCCAAGTTGCGGGATTCGGCGCAGCGGGCCGTGAACTTCATCGTCTACGCCCAAAATCCCCGCACCGGGGGCTGGCGCTATCGGCCGCGCACCAACGGCGACACCTCCGTCCTGGGCTGGCAGATCATGGCCCTGAAGAGCGCCGAACTGGCCGATCTCAAGGTTCCCGCCAAGACCTACGACCTGGCCAATCAGTTTCTCGATGCCTGTCAGATCAAGGTCGCGCTGGCCGGCGTCCCGAATCAGCAGTTCGTCGGGTTCAGCTACATGCCGGGCGAATACGAGACGCCCGCTTTGACCGCCGCGGGCCTCTTAAGCCGCGAGTACCTGGGCTGGGGCGCCAAGAACCCCGACCTCATCAGCGGCTGCCAGTATCTGATCCATCGCTTGCCGCCGCGCGTCGAGGATTTCCAGCCGGGGGATCGATTGCAGCTTTATTATTGGTACTATGCCACGCAGGTGCTGCACCACATGAGCGGCCCCTACTTCGAAAAGTGGAATCCCCGGGTGCGCGATTTGCTCGTCAAAACCCAGGAAATGGAAGGCCATCGGGCCGGGAGCTGGGATCCCATGATCGCCGACCATGGCAATCGCGGCGGCCGCGTGTACGCCACGTCGCTGGCCGTGCTAACGCTCGAAGTCTATTACCGCTACTTGCCGCTCTATCGCCGGGACTTCATGAACCACCTCCACGGCAACGACAAACCCTCCGGCAAGTAACCCCGCTGAACGGACCGTCGGCCGGCAGGGCCGGAGTTAGATTAATTCTGTCGGCATTGGGCATCGGCTAGGGGCCACGTACCTTGGAACCATTCGGGGAGAGCAACGCATCTCAAGCCTCCCGGCCTGATCGCATCGTCAAGAGGGCCGCCATGGGGTGTTTCTTCGTCCTGATCTGCATTTTTTACGCGGCGGGATTGGGCATGCTCGTCTTTGGCCTCTGGAGCGCTAAACGCTCCCAGTCGGCGGGCAATTGGCCCACCACGCCCGGGACTCTCACCAGAGTTCACATGGAAGAAAGTTCCGATAGCGAGAGCACAAGCTACCAGGTTCGGGTCCAATACACCTATGCCGTGGACAATACGACCTATGAGGGCGATCAACTGGCCTTTGGCTATGGCAGCAGCAGCGGCGAGGCCGCCCACCGGGAGATTTACGATAAACTCAAACGGGCCAAACAGGTCATGGTGCGCTACGATCCTGAGCACCCCGCCGTCTCATGCCTGTCCTACGGCATGCATCGCATGATTACGTTCATCTTCGTTTTTTCCATCATGTGGCTGGTCTTCACCACCGGCTTTGCCATTCTCTGGTGGCTCATGATGCAGTCCGATCACGTGCTGCTCAAGCATCTCGAAGTGCTCTGAGCCATGGCGGTCATCTGCTCGCTCTGGCACGCCCTTCTCTTAGTTCATTTCTTGGGGAGCATCGCCTCCGTCACGGTGAAGATATGAAAGAAGATTTGCATCCCACTTTGCCGCGCCGCGGCGGCAAACGGATCAGGCCCATGTTTCGGCGAGGTGGAAAAGCTGATATTGCCGCGGCGCATCTGACTGATCACGCGCGGGGATAAATCCTTTTCTTGTTCCGAGGTCAGGGGCTTTAACCAGTAATGAAACCCCTCCTTGGAGTAGGGATTTTCGGGTAATTGGGCGAGCACACCAGGGACCAACTCATCCAGCTTTTCCGCTTGCCGGCCGGTTTGCAGTTCATGTATCCGTAGGGCGATGACCAGTTGCAGCGCTCGATGCCAGGCGTGAACGTTTGGCTCCACGTGGTGCTGCGACCGAAAACTGGCCCCGCGACACATGCCCTCCACGATGAAGCGCGCGATCTGCTTGGGGGTATAGGAAGAGGCGGCGCCGCGAAGTAGCGGCTCGGTCCAGCGTGCATCGTTCCGCGGGTGGTCCGGTCTAAAAAAATCGATGCTTGTTCGCGTGATGGGGTCCGAAGTCATGTCGATTTGGAGATGGGCGGCTTGGTAGAGGCGGAGGATGCGCTGCCGGCGCTGTTGCTCCCAGGGAGCCTTCAAGGCTTCTTGCGTCAGTAAGTTTTCCCAAGAATGCAGTTTGAAATGCAGGTTCGCGCCAGGATGGACCATCTCCTTGAGCTGCGCATCAAACCAAGGTTCCTTGAGTGGTCCGAGTTTGAGCATGCGATAGGCGTCCCGCTGCAAAGCAAGGCGATACGCCGGGACCCGCGCTTCCCATTGGCGCAGCTCCTCCAGGGCCGTTTTAAGTTGCTCCTCCGTCAGGGGGTTGAGCAGCCAAAACTGATGAATGGCCACCATCATCTGCCGTTCAATGGTAGAGCCAGCCAAGTAGTCTATCGCGCCGCCATGCTCCCGGAGACGATGGGCGAACTCCATCCCGACGCGGATCCACTCCCAGCCCTCTTTAGGGTTCCCTTCCAAGGCCAATTGAAACACTCGCAGGCTGACCTGTCCCGCCCAGAAATGCCAGGCCCGCCGTTTGTCCTCTTGATCTTGAAAGGACAAGTCGTGCAGCGAATAGGGGCAAAGCCGGGGGTCGTTTAAATAGTGGTTTTTGTACAACTCCAGCATCTGGTAAGAAAACTGCGTGGATGGATATTCCTTGAAGGTGACTTCTGCGGCGAGATCGCTTATCTCACGGTAATGTATCGGTGACTTGCCATACTCCGACTGTGTGGCATTCAAGGATTTCTCAGTATCGTGAAGAAGCATCACAAAAATATTATTGATGGGTATCCCATATCTGTCGTTCATTGGGAAGAAATAGGCTTGATCTTCATGCCGATAGAATAGACCGATATCTTGTCTCTTGATTTCAGATGAAGGCGCGACGGCGCCCAGACCTTCCTCCCAAGGTTCATCAGGCGGCTCAATGGCCCGATAGGCAAAGAACCCAGCGGAGTAACCCGCCGCGAGCAACAGCACCAAAGCTGCCTTGGCGACGTGCCACCAGGAGCGATGGCGGGCTTGCAGCCAAGGCGCGACCCAGCGCATCGCCGTGATTAACAAGAGCGCGGTCAGCCCGCCCACGGCGGCAAGGGGACGCCAATCGATCGAGATGAATTGAATGCTATCCACCACCAGCGTCGGCATCCAAAAGTAGAGGATCGCCATCAACAGCCCCAGGGAGGCGGCCAGCGTGGTCAAAACTTGATCCGTCAGCACCGTGACCCACTGAGCCAGGCTCCAGGCCAGCAGCATGGCGCACAAGGACGTCAGCAAGACCTTGCTGAACATGACGCCGCTCCACAGCGAATCGATTTTGTTGGTCTCGATTTGCACGGCAGCGCGCAGCAAGGTGCCAAGGAGCATGATGAGGAAGGCCAGCAGCGCCAAGGACAAGGTCAGAGTGAACCGCAAGGAGATGACTGGTTTCAGCGGTGCGCGTTGATCCGCCAGGTACATCCGGCCGAGCCGTTGATCGGGCAGCCAGACGAGCAAGCCGCACGCCAGACCTATGAGGGCCGAAGCAAGGACCCATCCGAGAGTGAAGGATTGAGGCAGCAACAGGAATCCCAGGCTGAGCGCCAGACCCAGAATGAACCCCGCGCTGAGGGCGTTCTGCCGCCACCACAACCAACTCATGGCGAGCCAGGGGCGAACGCGGGGCTGATCCGAAGGAAGATGTAGTCGCAAGCGGTCGGGCCAGCAGAAACGGCGCCGGGACCAGAACAGCAAGCCGCTCGCCATGGCGACTTGCCCAAGCAATCCCATCTCTTCGCCGAGGCAGAAATAGATAGGGGTCATGGAGAACCACACCGCAAACAACAACAGACCAGCCTTGAGCAAGGAGAGCATGACGGAGTGGCTGCGGGCCGAGACGACCAGGCCAGAGGCCAACCCCAAAGAGGCATAGACCAGCGGGATGGTCGTCGCATAGAGCGTCAGCGGATAGGAGTGGATTACCTCGGCGGCCTCGCGGAAGAAGGCATCCCGCAGGACATACAACAGGCACAGTGCAAACGCTTGCGCCAGGATCAGACCGGCGCCGACGATGATTTTCGTTCGCCATAGGTCGGCGTTGCTTCGGGCCAGCCGTTCGAGCCATTCCAGGGTCTGCCCTTCGCGATCGCTGGCGAGCATCATCGCGCCAACGAGCAAGCCATAGGCCCCCAACAGCCCGGGCAGCATTTGGTCGCGCACAAAGGGGCGATCCATGCCAAAGATCAGCATAAAGCCCAGAACGAAAAGCACCACCCAAGCCGGGCCATGTTCCCTGCATTCCTTCCAAACCAACGTCAGCAACATCATCGTCCCTCCTTGCGATCCAGGAGCACGGTGTAGCTTTCTTCCAGGGAGAGCGCGGCCGTCTCCACCCCCAGGACGTCCTCGCGGCCATGGAGGGCGTCCAGCGCGGGTTGAATGGGATTGAAGATGATCGCTTCCCAAAACGGCGGCTGGTCCTGGACGCGGAGGATTTCGCCCAGCGTGCCGACGTCGGGAGGCACTTGCTCATACCGCAAGCGCAATCGCACGAGCCGTTGCTTCAGTTCCTCCATCGGGCACGTCAGGACCAATTGACCGCCCGCCAGGAAGCCGACGTGGCTGGCGACGCGCTCCACCTCGGCGATCTGATGGCTGGCGATGAGGATCGTTTTGCCTTCGCCGGCCAGGTCGACCATGCTCGACAGAAATTCGCGGCGGATGAACAGGTCCAGCCCCGAAGTGGGTTCATCGAGGAGCAGCACCTCCGGGTCCTGCGCCAGGGCCACGGCCAACGCCGCCTTGGCGTATTGCCCCTTGGAGAGATGCCGCAGTTTGACGTTGAGGTCGAGGCCGAAGCGGCGCACCAGGTCCTGATAGCGCGTCCAATACCCGGCGGCATGGAACCCCGCGGTGAACCAGCCCAATTCGCCGACCGACATCCAATCGTAGAACTTCGGCTTCTCCGGCACGTAGCCCAGCCGGGGGCGAAGCTGATCCGAGTGGCGCCACGCGTCCAGGCCGAGCACCTCGCAGCGGCCCGACGTCGGCGGCAACAGGCCCGCCAACATCCGGATCGTCGTCGATTTCCCGGCGCTGTTTTCTCCCAGCAAGGCGAAGACCGACCCGGCGGGAATGGCCAGGGACAGCGACTGGATCACGACCTTCGCACCAAAGCCTTTGCGGACCTGATCGAGCACGATGGCGGCTGACATGTTAGCGTTTCTCCTTTCGCGTCCGGGCCGAGTGGCGGCTGAGTTCGTCCTCGATCCACGCCTTGAGGACGTCTGGCTCCAGGCCGCTGTGCAGGGCTTCCTTGACGACCTGGCCGATGCGCTCCCGGATCCGCTGGGCGCGCAGCTCGCGGCAGCGTTTGCCGGCTTCCTCGGTCAGCCCCATGCCCATGCCGCGGCGGGCCGCGAGGATGCCTTGCCGCTCCAGTTCCTGATAGGCGCGGGCGACCGTGTTGGGATTCACGAGCAACTCTTTGGCCAGCTCGCGGATGCTGGGCAGCAGCGTGCCGTTGTCGATGACCTGAGCCGCCACCTGAAACACGATTTGGTGGATGATTTGTTCGTAGATGGGTTCGTCCGACTCGGGACGGATTCGCAAGAGCATCGCGGCACCTCCGTCATACTGTACTATGTGGATAGTACACTAGCATGGTGGTGCGCCGGTGTCAAGGCCCCTGGATCAATATTTTGTGGTTGCCGTGCGGCGATCGCTCGTGAGGTGCGGGAGCGGGTGGAGCGCTCTACACAGCCCAGGGAATCTTCCTAGAATCAAGGAGACAGTGCACGCATTCCGTGGAGGTGGAGTCATGATGGGGAAGTTGTCTCGTTGGTTGGCGGCAGGGTGCTGCTTGGCGCTCGGCTGGAGCGGTTCGACCCTGTGGGGGCAAGACCAGACGCCGCCCGCGCCGCCCGCTCCCACTCCTCCCGCGCCGCAGGCTACCAAGCCCTTTGTCGAAGGCAAGGACGAGAAGCGCATCAAGACAGCGTCGGGCCTGGAGTACGTCGAACTCCGCGAGGGAGCCTTCAAACCCGCCGAGGCCGGCAATCTGGTCGAAGTGCATTACACCGGCTGGCTCGCCAAGGACGGGAAGAAGTTCGATACCAGCCTGGATCGCAAGGTCCCCTTCAAATTCACGTTGGGCCGCGGCCAGGTGATCAAGGGCTGGGATGAAGGCGTCGCCGGCATGAAAGCGGGCAGCATCCGCAGGCTTTATGTTCCCGCCAGTCTGGCCTATGGCGAGCGCGGTTATCCGCCGCAAATTCCGCCCAACGCGGATCTGATTTTCGAGGTCGAGGTCGTCCGCATCACGACCTATTGATTTACTTTGGCTGGATTCGGTCCGCAATGGTCTTTCGGAACCATTCACTCTTGCGATGAGGAGCTGCAGCATGGCCGCGACGGAATTGATGATCGAAGATGTGCAAGTGGGTTCCGGCGCCGAGGCGAAGTCCGGCGACAAGGTGGAAGTGCACTACACGGGCTGGCTGACGAACGGCACCAGCTTCGACAGCAGCCACAAGCGCAATCAACCCTTCAGCTTCGTTCTGGGCGAGGGGCGCGTGATCAAGGGTTGGGATCAAGGCGTGTCGGGCATGAAGGTGGGCGGCAAACGCAAGCTCACCATTCCGCCGCATCTGGGCTATGGCAGCCGGGGGGCGGGCGGCGTCATTCCGCCGGACGCCGAGTTGATTTTTGAAGTGGAACTGCTGCGGATTGTCTGAGCCGCGGCTTGCGGATCGCTCAACGACTTGGGGATGGCACGGTCGGCTGGCGTCGACCCTGGCCATCCCTTTTTTCTTATCCATGGCCCCGTTCAGCCGCTCATCATTCATCATGCCAAGGGCAGATGTCCTTGCCCGGGCAGAACGACCGGGGCATAGCTGCTTTGTCCGCCGGTGACCAATTGGAAGAGGTCGCCGCCGCCCACGGGATGGGGCAGGGCGAACATTTCGCCATACTTGAACCCGCAACGCGAACCGATGAAGCCGTTGTAACTGCCGACGAAATGGGCGACCCGGTCGAAGCGATCGACGTCGAACTGCGATTCATAGGCCCGGATCGCAGCCAGTTTCTGCTCGAACGTGTCGGAAATATCCACGACAAACGTGCTGTGCCAATGACGCTGTTCGGCGTCGGAGGGGATGATGGCATACACCAAGTGCGGGACGCGGTAGGGCAGGGTGTGCTCAAAGCGGTCATCCCACTTGGTGAGCTGGGAGTAAAAGCGGGCGGCTTCCACGAGCATGTGGCCCTGATGATGGTCGGGGGAGGCGGCGGGGGTGCGGCCAGCCATCGTGATGACGATCTTGGGCCGATAGCGGCGAAGCAGCGTGGCAAGCACGAAGCGATTCTCCGGCACGTCCATCAGCACGCGGTTGGGCAAACCCACGTTCACCCGCAGGGGGATGCCCAAAATGTGCCGGGCCGCCTCCGCTTCCTTCTGGCGGATTTCAAGGGAGCCGCGCGGCGTCGGTTCGCCCGACGTCAAGTCAAACAGCCCCACGCGATAGCCCTGCTTGACGAGTTTGGCGAGGGTGCCGCCGCAGGTGATTTCCAGATCATCCGGGTGCGGCGCCACGGCCAACACGTCCAGGAAGGCTTGTTCTTCTGCTTTCATGGCGGACATTCCTCGGCCAGGGGCTCTTTCCTTCATGGTTCGATCAAGGACATAGCATAGAATATGGAACGCAGCGATCCGTGAAGGGGTGATGAAACTGAAACCCATGCCCGATTCGGGAAGAGCAAGGGGGGCGCATGAGCGATGGCGCGTTGTGAAGAGGGTTATCTCTGCGACGTATGCGGCCAGGAGGTCGAAGCGATCACCGAGTCGGACCTGTATCTCCGCTATGTGTTAGGCGAGGTGCCGCCGGAACGGCTGCCTCGTTCCCGGGAGCGGCATCTGCGCTGCAATCCCGCCGTGGCCCAATTCATCGTCGACGCCGCCTTTCCCCCCGTGAAATGCGAGGGGTCGTTCGCCAAGGAGGGTTTGGATGCCGCCTTCGTGCTTCAGGAAGAGCAGCGCGTCACGCGCGGCTGGCGGCGCTTGCAAAGCCTGCCCACATTGGGACTGACCATCGATCAGTATCCGCTCCCCGAAGTGATTGCTTCTTGGTCCGCGAGGAAACCAACCGCAACGGGCGAAGCCTGATCAGCGAGCGAGCGGCTCGAGGCAGCGCGTGGGCAGCAGCGCCAGGGCCAGTTCGAGCCGCTCCTGTGGCGTGAGCCGGCTCTGCAGCGCACATTGGTCGGCGAGTTGCAGGGCGCTGCGAGCAGAGGAAGGCTGCCCCAAACGGTGATAGACGCGGTGCAAATACCAATGCACGCGGGCTTCTCGAGGGCGGCGCTGCCGGGCCGACTGCAATTCATCCACGGCTCGGGCCAGCAAGGACGTCGCGCTCGGCCCCTCCGCTTGATCGGTTTCCATGGCGCGGCGCTCGGCCAGCATGAATAAACCGATGCCGCGGTGAAGGTGTTCGTCAAAGGCCTGCTTTTGCGCCAGGGCGATGTCCACCAGCCGGCTATGACTGTGAATCAGATAGCGAAAGGCCAAGTCGCCTTTGATTTGCGCCAGGGCGATGAACGTTTCGAAATAATGCCTGGCCTGGGGAAAACGCTCCATGCGAAAGAGCAGTTCCGCCAGTTGGGCACGAACTAAAATGGCTTCGGGATGCTCTTCGACGTGCTGTTCCAAGAGAGCGGCGGCCAGGTCTTGTCGTCCATCCACGAGTGCCGCCGCCGCCCTCTCGACCAACGATTCCGAGTCGTCGGCGGGGTCGACGACCCGGGAACGGGGTGGACTGGGCTTGGTGCTGGATCGAACGGGGTCGCTGGCGCGGGCATTTGGACTCACCAGCAAATAGAGACAAGCCACCCCAAGGGCCGAGAGCCATGGCAAGCATCGGCGTAACTGGCGCATCGTCGGCAACCCCGAGGAAATGGCGAGAAACCAAGCGGTCCGTAAAAGGGATATCGCCCTGGGGGGCTAGAGGAGATAAATCAAATGCAAAAGTGAAGAAAAGGAAGCGTCTTGCCGAGACGGCGGCCATGCTAAGATGGTAAAAATAGGGAGTGCGTCGACGTTTCGAGGAAAGGTGGGTTAGCGATGCCCAAGATAGCCGCCATCATTTTGGCCGCGGGTCAATCGACCCGGTTCAAGGACCGGGAAAAAAAGCCATTTGCCACGCTCGATGGGCGGGCGGTGTGGCTGCGATCCGCGGAATTGTTTGTCACGCGCGCCGACGTGGTGCAATCGCTCGTGGTCATCGCCCGGGAGGACGAGGAAAACTTTCGCCGCCGCTTCGGAGCGAACCTGGCCTTCATGAACGTGCGCATCGTGTTTGGCGGCGCCGCGCGGCACGATTCGGTCGCCAACGCCTTGGCGGAACTGTCCGAGGAAGCGGAACTCGTGGCCATCCACGACGCGGCACGCCCGTGCGTCACGATGGAACAGGTCGAAGCCGTCTGCCAGGCCGCGGCCAAGCACGGCGCCGCCATCGTGGCCTGTCCCATCCACGACACGATCAAGAAAGTCGCGGGAGGCAAGCGCATCGAAGCGACCCTGCCGCGCGAAGGATTATGGATGGCCCAAACCCCCCAGGTCTTTCGCAAGGATTGGATCAAAGCCGCCTATGAACAGCGCAATCCCCAAAAGGCCAATATCACGGATGATGCGCAATTGGTCGAGGCTCTGGGCCATCCCGTGCACGTCGTGGAAGGCCATGCCTCCAACATCAAAATCACCGTGCCGAGCGACCTGTACCTGGCCGAAGCCATTTTGAAGTCCCGACCCAAACCCAAAACCACGAGTTACCATCCCTTCGCCGATGAAGCGAAATGGTGACGCCCAGGGGTGGCTATGCCGCAGGCTCCTGACCGACCCATCAAGTTCAAGCCGCATCTCATGCCGATGCCGTGGGGGGGGCGCCGCCTGGCGGATTGGCTGCCCGGCCCTTTTCCGGAAGGCAAAATCGGCGAAGCCTGGCTGCTCAGCGATCATCCCCTGCATCGCAGCGTCGCCGCGGACGGCCCCTGGCAAGGACAGACGCTGGACCAGTTATGGGCCCATCACGGCCAGGCCATGCTGGGCAGTCGATCCCGATGGCCGCTGCTGATCAAGCTCCTGGATGCGCGGGAGAATCTCTCCATCCAAGTTCATCCCGATGATGAGCGGGCCAAACGTTGGGCGCCTCAGGAAGGGGGGAAGTCCGAAGCCTGGTATGTCCTCGAAAGCCAGCCCGAGGGACGGATTTATTTGGACGTCAAGCGGGGGATCGATCCCGCAACGCTGCTCCGCGAGTTGACTCAAGGAACGCTGCCTCTGTGCATGGAGGTCTACCACCCGCACCCCGGCGAATGTTTCAACGTCCCCGCGGGGACGCTGCATGCCCTGGGGGCGGGGGTCGTCGTCCTCGAAGTGCAGCAGACCAGCAACGCCACCTTTCGGCTCTATGATTGGGGTCGTGTCGATGCCAAGGGTCAGCCCAGAGCTTTGCATCTGGAAGCCGGCCTGGCTTCGCTGCAGCCTCATTTGCCGGGGGCGGGACGGCAAGCGCCGAAACGCATTTCACCGGAACGGGAACTGCTGGTCGATACGCCCTTCTTCCGCATGGAGCGGTGGGCCGAGGGAAAACATGATTGGCAAGGGCCATCCTGTCTGTTTCATCTTGAGGGACCGCCCTTGGACCTCGCCGAGACGACATGTTCCCGGCATGAGTTACTCTTCCTGCCTGCCGCGGCCAAGCCCATGCTCTTGGAGTTAGCTCCAGGGCAAAGGCTCCTCCACATCTCTTGGCCTGTCGACGTGCCGAACGTTTAGGGTTCCTTGGCCGGGGGCGGTTGGGCTGAGGGGGGAGGCGTGCCATGACCGGCCCGGATATACTCCGCTCGTTGCGCGGCATAATCTTGCGGGTTCACCTGGTCCAGGGGCTTTGAACCTGACCTGCCCGATTCTTGCTCAAACAATTTCTTGAGAAAGGGAATGCACCAGCCACAGCCCGTGCCCGCGCCGCCACAGTCCGAAAGCTGGCTGGCGACGCGGGGTTTTTCCCGCCGACAGTAATGGACCAGCTTGCGATAGGGCACATGAAAGCAGTAACAAACCAGGTCATCGAGGTTCATGCTGCTATTGTACCGCGGCAGGCGGTTGCACAAGGAGGTCATTGGTCAGGGCCGCGAGGAACTTACGGAGCGGTCTATTCCTCAGCGGGGGCGTTGTGGGCCAAGGCGACGTTGAACTCGCTCAGCATGGGGACCATCATGGCTGCGATGCCGAAGCCAAAGCTCCCGATGACGACCAGGAATGGCCACAGCACGTCGCCCGAGGCGCCCGTGCGCGGATTGCCGATGATGACGCTGGTGATGCCGTAAAACATCCCCAAGGGGCACGCCCAGGAGGCCACGCTGATCGCCACCGACGGTTCGCGCCCGCCCAGCACCAGCCACAGGCCGCCGATGCCGATGCCCAGGAACAGGATAAAGCTGGTCCACTGATACTCGAATTGTCCCCCAATGATGATGAGGTAGATGGTCAGCATCGTGCCGACGGTGAGGAAGAAAACAGTGCCAATGCTGTAGAGGATGGCGAGCCGAGCCTTCACCGTCCGCAGGGCCACGTGGATGCCGAGCATGATGGTGAAGGCCATGAGGACGAGCATGGTGATGACGAGATAGAAAGTGTTTTCAACGCCGCAATAACCTTTCCAGGCGTAGATCAGGGCGAGCACGACGGGAGCCAGGATGATTTCCTTGGTGTTGAAAAGGATGCCGCCGAGTTTGCCGAAGAGGAACTCCTTGGGAGTCAGATCGGTGACGAGGAGCAGTTCCAGGGCGTTGAGGTCGCGCTCGTTGGTAATGGAGGTGACGGCCTGGGCGTTGATCATTAAGAGGCTCAAGATGAGGACGGGGACCATGCCAAAGGCGGGGGCCAGGCGGTCCGTGCGCTCCGGGCTGGACAGCCCGACCAGGGCGGAGTAGCTGAGGGCGATGACGATCAACAAGAAGATGAGCTTGATCACCAGCGTCCTTCGGCCGTAGGCCCGGGTCGCGATTTCCCGCCACAAGATGGGATTGGGCCAGACGTCGCGGACCTTGCCTGGAGCCGCATGGATGTCGCGCTTGGCCTTGCCCTCGCCCTCGGTCTCTTCCGTGTCGGGCTTCTGGATCGGTTCGCCGCTGGGATTCCAATCGCGCAGCTTGAGGATGCCCACGCCGCTAAGCAGGACGAAGAGGCCAAACATCATGGCCGTGAAAAAGATGGGCTGCATGTTGAAATCTTGATGGACGGGCGGCAGCAACACGCTCGACAAAGCACGATAGGGATTGAACCAGCCTTGCCATTGTTCAATCGTGGAACTGTCCACCCCAGTCAACAGGGGCAGCAGACCCAAGCTTTCCACGACCAGAAAGTAGAGGACCATGCCTAAAAGGGTCAGAGCCAGCGTTTGATAGGTCTTATCCCGCCACAGGGCGATCAAGCATCCCAGGGCGCCCGCGGCCAGGGCTGTGCCGGCCAGGATCGCCAGGGCCTCCCACACCTGATGAAAGGCCACCCCGCCGAGCAGCACGGTAAACGCCAGCAAGGGAGCTGAGGCGAAGAGCAGCACGCTCGTTTGCAGCAGGCTGCCGAGCAGTTTGCCGAGTACGATTTCCCGGTGGCGCATATCCGTGATCAGCAGCAGAATGAACGTCCGCCGATCTTTTTCCTGGGCGACGGCGCCCGCCGCGATCAGGGCGGCGAAGAACAGCACCAGGGAGAGTTGGGAAAAGGTGAAAAGCTGAAACAACAGCGAGCCGAAGGCGGCCAGGTCTCCTTGCGAAACGGCACGCCCCCACCCCAGCAGGGATTGCCACGCCGTCAGCCCGAGGACCCACAGCGTGCCCAGATAGAAAATCCGCAAGCGATAATGTCGGAAATGACGCGGGACGGTCAGCCATTCGCGATTAAAAATCGGTCCAAGCATCGATCCAGGTACCCTGCCGACGACCGGCCCATCGAGAGGAGCCATCCAATTGGGACCAGACGAAACCTCCCCCAAGGCGAGGCCGCGACGTCCTTACTCAGGTTCGATTCTATGAGATTGAGGGGTCATCGCCATGCCGCCGGGACGTTTGGGGCGTTCCACGCTCTGGCCAAAGCGCCGTTCGGCCCAGGCGAGCAAAATGAAGATGAACAACAAGGTGACGAAAAGACCGAGCGCACAAAAACCGAAGAATTCAAATTCGCCATAGCGATAGTCGCTCAGCCAACGCTCCACGTCTTCGTAGCTGAAGCTCATCCAGGCGATGACGGCGGGAGGCGTGAATCCGGCGAAGAACATGGCGATGTACTGGGTCTCGCTCGCCCATCGGGCCATGAAGAGCACGGGCAGCGCGCAGACGAACCAATGGCCGCCGCCGAGGAAGATCGTCCATCCCAGGGAGGCCATCATGGCTCGAAGGCTGGTGGTTGCCTTGGCGCTGAAGGCCAGCCCCAGGGCGGCAAAGAACATCATGTAGAGCAGCGTGCAGCAGGGCAGGAACAGGATCGTGGACCAGTGCAGGCCGCCCGTCACCCAGCCGATGAACCAGATCATGAACAGCAAGTAAGACAAGGGACGCACCCCCAAGACGCTTCCCCACCACTTCTGGATGAGAATCTCGCGCAGCCTCAGGCGCGAGGTCAGCAGGCAGTCCAGCGTCTGCTTGTCCCTTTCATGAGTGATCATGCCCGCGGCGCGAAGCACGACCGCCAAGATCAAGAGGCAGGCCACGAGCGTCCCCACGATGCGAACGTAGTAATTGACCGCCTCGCGGAAGTTCTCCCAGAAACGCTCCTCATAGATATGACTCTGATTCAGCAGGATATAGCATATGATGCCGAGCGGCGCTAGGGAGCCCAGAACGAACAAAGCGTAGAGCAGCTTCCCCAGTCGCGTCATGCTGGCGCTGAGAAACAATTCCTTCCACAGGATCGGTTTGTCGCCGATGGGCCGCCGGCGTTTGCCCTTGGATCGACCGTTTTGCTTCACCGCGGCGCCGAAGTTCTGTTTGCGATAAACGGCGCGCAGGCGCACGATCGCCCACAGCGTGCAGAGCGTGCCCACAATGACATGAAAGAGGGTATAGTTGCGCAGAATATCGGCGAAACTCGAGCCAAGGTCGACGATCGTGTTGATGCGAACATTTGAAAGTCGAATCAAGCTGATGACGAGATTGCCCGCGGAATAGAGTTCGAAAACCCAAGCCGTGGCTATCTCCACCATTCCCGTCTCCGCAAAGTTGCGACGCATGAAGACCAACTGTTCGGTGGCGCCCATGTACCAGGCGAACAGGAAATTGGAGAGGTAGTAGCCGATGATGAGCAAATAGGACAGGCTGATGGCGTCCCGGGTGCGTTTGGCGTAAACCGAAAGGAGCATGGTGACTGCGGCGACCGAGAAGAGCGTGCACGCCGTGGAGATGAAGCCGCCATAGAGCATGCGGGGATTGACGCCGCCAAAGAGTTGGATCATGCTCAAGATCGGCAAGCCGGCGAGCAGGAACAGGACCAAATTGGCCATCCGGGAGACCAGTTTGCTGAGCACGATCTCTTGATTCCGCAAGTCGGTGGCGAAAATAAACTCGAGGGTGCGGCGGTCTTTTTCCTCGGCGATCGCACTGGCGACGTAAGCCGGAGTGAGCAAAAGCACCAGCACGTATTGCAGGATCATGAACCAATTGAAGAAGGCCTCCGCAAAGGCCGTCGTCTCGCTGGGCTTGAGGCTTTCCAGGTCGCGGTAGGCAAAATAGCTCGTGTAAATCAGGAAGAGCAGCGTGAAGGTAATGATGGCATAGATAAACCGCATCAGCACATAACTGCCCCGGCGCGCCGTCCGCACCATGTCGTAAAATAAAACCGGTCCAAAAAAATGAAACTGCATGATCGCTCCGGATGCCGCTCGTCTCATCCCCTTTATCGAAATAAGGAATCTAGAGCACTGTAACCCAACGTTCGGGACTTGTCCATTGACAGCAGGAAAGGAAAAAGCGAGACTGAGCTTGATTTCTGGCAAGAGAATGGCGAGCCACTTTAGCCTATTCGAACATCTGAAACTCAGACCTTATGAGTGAAAAATACATCGTTCGTCATGGCGTGTTGCGGCACTTGGGGGAATATGAATCCCTCGTCGACCGGCCCTGGAAACGGGGCGATGCGGTCGTTGTGCGTTCGCCGCGCGGGACGGAGATCGGCACCATCCTGTCGCCAGCCACCGAGCGCACCAAGCAATTCCTGGCCGAGCCGACGGAAGGACAGATCCTCCGCCTGGCCACGAGCGATGATCTGCGTTTCCAAAACTCCCTGCGCGAAAAACAGGACCAGGCTCACGAGGTTTGCCAGCGGTACATCGATCAGCGGCAATTGCAAATGGACCTGGTGGACGTCGAGCATTTGTGGGGCGGCGAGCGGCTGGTCTTTTATTTCCTGGTGCGGCCGCCCGAAAAGCGCGTCGATTTCCGCGAATTGGTCCGCGACCTGGCGCGCGAATTTCAAACCCGCATCGAAATGCGGCAAATCGGCGTGCGCGATGAAGCGAAAATCCTCGCCGACTATGGCGACTGCGGCAAGCCCGTTTGCTGCAATACGCATCTGGCCGTGATGCCGCCCGTGTCGATGCGGATGGCCAAGCTGCAGAAGTCAACGCTGGATCCGTCCAAAATCTCGGGCCGCTGCGGCCGGCTGAAGTGCTGTTTGCGGTATGAATATGACGTGTACGATGAGCTGCACGGCCAATTGCCCCACGTCGGCGCGCGGGTGCTGACGCGCAAGGGGCAAGGGCGCGTCCTGGCCCAGGAAATCTTGGCACAGAAGCTGCTCGTCGAATTCGAGGATGGCCGAAGGGTTTTGATCGGCGCCGACGAGGTGTTGACCGTGATGGGGGGCCGAACGGCCCATGCACCCTCGACGCCTGCACCGGATGAGGTCGAATAACCCATGGCCATGACCGCCAGTCGTTCGAAGAATCGAAAAAGGCAGAGACTGACTCGATCGACCTTTGCTTGAGGCTTGCGCCGAACCGGCGAGCCAAGGTTGAAGGTGCTTCTAGGGTGTTCGCCATGCATCACAACGTCATCGAAGAGATCTTTCAAAAAGATCGCCGCTATCCGCCGGAAGCCTATTTCTTTGTGTCGGACGCCTTGCGCTTCACGCAATTGCGCCGGGAAAAACGCGAAGCCGAGGGAGCGGCGCGGGGCGAAGCCTTGGCCGACCATGTCTCGGCTCGGGAACTGCTCGAGGGCATGTGCGATTATGCCGTCGAAGAATTTGGCATGCTCGCGCCCACCGTGTTTCGGCAATGGAACATTCGCAAGACCGACGATTTCGGCGAGATCGTCTACAATCTCATCGCGGTGAAGAAATTGACGCAATCGCCTCATGATCGCCGCGAGGATTTTAACGACGTGTTCGATCTCTACGGCCGGTTAGCCCGGCCCGTGGCGATCACCATCGACGATGATTTTTAACCGGCGTCTTCTCGGCGGCTCTTCCGTGCCCGTCCAGCCGTTTGCGGAGGATGCGCCGTAGGAACCCGTTTTGATCCGTGGAGTGAAGGGATGACCAGGCGCGGTCACATCATCCTTTGGTGGATTGTTTTTGGCGTGTTCGCCGCGTGGTCCGTTTGGCTGGGAGCGGAAGCTTGGCGGCACGCCCACCCGCGCGTGATCTCGCTGCCGCAATTGCACCTGGCGCCCTTAGTGGTCGAGGCCGAGGTGCCCGAGGCCAAGGGAGACGCGACCGTGGTCACCGTCAAGAGCGTGATCAAGGGTAATGAGTTGCTCCAAGCCAACCCCGCCATCCCCGCGCCGGGGGGAAGAAAGATCATCGTCAAGCATCTGGTGGAGTCGCAAGGTTGGCAGGGGCCGGGAACCTATTTGCTGCCCCTGTTCCCGGTCGAACCGCAAAGGGGGGAACTCTCCCATTTTAACGTGGCGCCGATTCCGATTTCGCCGGGCTTTTTCTACGCCAAGCCGCAACAGGTCCAAAGGCCCGTCTATTGGATGAGCGACGCGATTCGCGGACAAGTAGAGAGTTGGCTCAAGACGTCGTGAGCGGACGGGAAGTGCGAGTTCGCCATTGCATCGGCGGGTCGGCGGACGGAGCCAGATCGACCGCCGTTTAGCGGAACTTCGGCAGCTTCATGCCGCATTTGCTGCAGCGCGGACGAACCCTGCCAATCACAGCGGAGCAGCGCGGACAACGGAAAGCTCGCAAGCGAATGGCACGCCGAGTGCGTGGACGAATCCCCATGTCTGTTTCCTCCAAATAGGGCGAACCGTCTTTTTAGGCAACCCTTGCCGCGATGGCAAGGGCGGATGACTCAGCCTGAATCGATCGTGACGGGGTTAACTGAAAGAAGGACGGAGACTTTGACTGAGCTGCGTATCTTGCCCGCTTGGTTGATGCTCGCTCCCGATTTCGTCCGATCTTGGTACGGACAACAAGCGTGACAGCTAGGAGAAAACCATGGCTCACCCATCTGGTCTTCACCGGCCAGATGGGTTGAGCTATACCTTCTTCCCCGGGAAGGAAAGAGGAAGCCTGGGGAGCCGTCGTCAGGAGGATGCAAACATGCGCTGTTCAACCGGGTTGACTCTGTGGTTCTTGCTGACGTTAACGACACTGGCCCAAGCCCAATCCTCGCCCGCCGACGCGATGTGGCCAGAAACCAGCCACGATTTTGGGACCGTTCCCCGGGGCGCCCAACTGCTTCACCGCTTCAAATGGACCAACACCACGCCGCAGCGCATCGAGATTGCCGACGTCCGCGTCTCCTGCAGTTGCGGCACAGTCACGCCCGCGCCGCGCGTGCTCGAACCGGGCCAGTCGGGTTTTCTGGACGTGGCCCTGGACGGCCGCCGCTTCAGCGGCGCGAAGACGATTCACGTGCAGCTCTTGGTCAACCCCGGGCCCAAGGCGGTAACCTTGGAGGTCAAGGCGAACAGCCGCCAGGATCTGGTCTACAATCCCGGACAGATTCGCTTCGACGTGATCCCCGAAGGCAGCAAGCCCTCCCTCAGTATGGACATCGAATACGCCGGCACGTTGGATTGGAAAATCACCGGCATCGCCGAATTGCCCGATCACGTGGAAGCGCATTTCGCGGAAGCCTATCGGCGGCCGGGGCAAGTCGGCTATCGCCTCACGGTGCATCTGAAGGAGTCGGCGCCGGCGGGGGATTACAAGCGGACGCTCGTGCTCAAAACGAACGATCCCGCGGAACCGACGATTCCCGTGGTCGTCGAGGCGACGATTCGCTCCTTGGTTTCGATCGCGCCGAATCCGGTGCAGTTCGGCACCGCCCACGTGGGCAAGCCCGTGCAACGCCGCTTCACCATCCGCAGCGATCGGCCGTTTCAAGTGAGTCATATCCTCGCACCCGGCGGCGACATCGTGCCTACGTTTGCTTCCGCTCCAGGCAACGTCCAGGTGGTCATCTTGCAATGGACCCCCGTGCATCAGGGCGACATGAGCCAAGAGTTGACGATTCAAACGACGCTGCCCAACAACCCCAACCTGAAACTGCAGGTGCAAGGCACTGCGCGCTAGCGCAGGACGCAAGAAATCCATGAGCCAACGACGAAGGACCGGCAGGCCAAGGCTTGTCGGTCCTTGTTCATGGGTTCACTCGAACCGTTTTCCCCAGCATGTGTGCCAAGGCGATGGGCAAAGAAGGATGCTCAAAGCGGAATCCAGCATCGAGCAACCGCCGGGGGATGACCCTTCGGCTGGCCAGCAGAATTTCCTTGGCAAGGCCGTCCCAAAGCCACTCCGCCAGCCAGGCGGGCATGCGTCCCCAGCAGGGGCGGCCCAGGGTGTGTGCCAAGGCCGCGGCGAAGTCCTTTTGCCTGGATGGTTGCGGCGCGGCGACGTTGACGGGACCCGACAAGGAAGGTTCCATCAGCACGTGATGGATGGCATAGATCGTGTCATCCAGACTGATCCAGGAGTGCCACACCTGGCCCTCTCCGAGCCGGCCTCCCATGCCGAGCTTGAAGAACGGGAGCATCTTTTGCAAAGCTCCGCCGTCGGGACTCAGGACCATGCCGATGCGGAGGTTGGCGGTTCGCAGCCCCGCATGCTGGGCCGGAAGTGCCGCCTCTTCCCAGGCCATGCACACGCGGCTCAAAAAGCCAGGACCAGGCGGAGTGTCCTCAGTGATGTCGTGTTCGGCTTCGTCGCCATAGTAGCCGATGGCCGAGGCGGCCAGGAACGTGGACGGCGGCTGGTGGAGTCGAGTCAAACTCTCGGCCAATAACCTCGTGTCATGCTGTCGGCTTTCCCATATGCGGCGTCTCTTCGCACCCGACCACCGGCCCTCGGTAATCGGCTCAGCGGCCAAATGGATCACCGCATCGAAGCGCTCCATCGCTTGCATGGGTACGTGGGATCGTTCGGGATTCCAGCAGACGGTTTCTGACGGCAGATCCAGCGGTCGGGCCTGTGAGGTTCCCTCGCGGACGAGCCGCACGACCGTGTGCCCGCCCGTTGAGAGAAAGGCACACAGGGGCTTGCCGATCATCCCTGACGCGCCGCTCACCAGGATGCGCAGCCTGGGTCGATGGCGATAGGCGGCATGCCGGCGGAGGTCGGCTTGGGTCACGCGATGACGGTAGGCGAACAGTCGTTCCAATTCTTGCCGAGCGAGTCCTTGCCCGAGCCGTTCGCCGAGCCAACCTCCCTTGAGTTGATAGTGAATGTCATCCTCGAGCCAGGAACGCTGGGGACCCTCGGGGATCATCCGATGCGTATGTTCAAAGGAGGCAAACGGGCCATGCACCTGTCGATCTTGAAATTGCACCTGGTCGATGAACCCTTGGTGCTCCGCGAGCCAGTTCACGGTGAGACAGGGTGCCACGTGGAGGCGCAGCAAGGTGCGGTCGCCGTCGCGGATCGACCCGCGGCGAGCGCGCATGTCCACGCGCTGCCAAGGGGGCGACAAGCGGGAAAAAGCGCCGGTCCGGGCATGCCAACGAAATAGTTCCTCGGCAGCGACGGGCATTTCCGAACGAAAGGTTAAATGATTCATGCTGGCTTTCGCTTCGGCAGGTCGACCTTGGGGATGGGGTTCGCCTCACATCTCATCGAATAAACCGCGTTCAACCCGCGGACGCAACGGCGTTTCCTTCGCGGCATTGACAGGGATCATTTGCTCGGTCAACTGCGCCACGTGATGGGCGGAGTTCGGCTCGGCATCGACGCAATAACGCACCAATCTGGGTCGAAGAAGCTGAAAGCCCGCTTTGTGACGGCGCGAGGGCACCACGGCGTCGCAGGCGAATTCGAATACGAGTTGCGGCTTGAGAACGCACACCGGGCCGAACCGCTCCACGGTGTTCTCCCGGACGAACTGCGCGATCATGGAGAGATCTTCGGCGGGCAAATCCGGCGCGACATGAGCCGCGGGCACCAATTGAGCGTTCTGCCACACGCCCAACGATAGCCGTTCGATCTTGCCACGGTTCGATCCGTTGACGGCATGGGCCTGCATCAGCACGCCGCGAAACCGCAGGGCTGGCAGGCGGAGAAGCCAGTCGCGAGTCCCGGCGGGAGTAGGCAAACTGGCCGCTGGCAGGCTCAGGAGGCGGAGGGCAGCCAAGCCGCTGCCGCGCGCCTGTTCGAGATAGGCCTCTGCTTCCCGCCACTCGCGGAGGGGAACGATTCGACTGTGTCGCAGGCCGGCCGTTTCCCCGATGGAACCCAGGCATTGATCCAGCAGCGCTCGGCGAGTCGCCAGCGGTTGATCGCACAGGTCTTGCTGCTCCAGGGCGAGCAGGTCGTGCACCATGTAGACCCAGGATGAAGTGCGTGCCTGCCGCGAGCGCGGTTTGGGTTTCATATCAGCCTGCACGTCAAAGGCTGGTTCAACGCGCATCCGGGCAGGATCAACGGGCAGGGATTGGTCCCGGTTCCAGGCAGTCATGGTGCCGAGCAGGATCGACCCTTCAGGAAGTTTCTTAGCGGGACGCTGAATCTCATCGGGTAAATCGATGAGCCACGCGCCCTGTTCGGTCCAGCCCACAACGTGGTCCCGCAGCCGGATCAATTGCATGCGCGGACCGTGCCAATGTTCGAGGCATAACCAATCGGCGCAGTCCCCCAAGAGTTCCAGGGGTTCGGCTTCGGGCCAGAGCAAGACCTCTTGAAACGGCATAGGCCGCATCAGACCTGGCATGGCCTGATCGCCTTGGCATTCCTGCATCAGGGAGGTGAGAGACCGTTGCTGGGGCGTCCAGGGCTGAAGCAAGCGGCTTGCCAGAGCAGCCTCGGAAACGTCCCACCGCTCGGCGAGACAGGCAATCAAAGTCGATTGATGGCGCGGCTTGCGCCACCTTCGAGTGAGCCAGCGGTTGAACCAATGGCGCTGCTCGGCGGGAAGCTCGCGCCATGTCTGCCGGATGAGGGATTCTTGCCCATCCACCGGCAAGTCGGACAGGGGCAGCACGCGCTCTTCCATGATCTGGCGAAGCCCCAGGCACTGGGATGCAGCCGGCTCGGGGAGCATCAGGGATAAGGCCGCGCATTCGTCGCGGATGGAGCGGTGACAGGCAGCGATCAGCCAATCGGGAAGCCCCGTCTCGGCGGCAACCCATGCACGGAGCTGTGCCATCGACAGCCAACGCGGCCCATGGAACTGGGTCAGCAGATACACGGCCCAAGTCGCGTCTTCCTCTGGGGCAACATCGAGATAAGCGATGATGCTGGCGCGAGCCGACTCGGCTCGGTTTGCGGAAGACAGGTTTCGCATCAGTTCGGTAAACCGCTGCATGTTGAACGAACGACCACCGTTTTTCAAGTCAAGGTGTTCAAGTTATCCTGCACGTGCAACGACGGGCCAGGCATGCACGCCTTGCTCGGTCAGATAGCGAACCAGCGTGGCCACGAAGCCATGCATCACCCCGATGGATTCGGCCCCGGTTTCATGCACGGTTTGCAAAAGGCCCGGCCAATCGGCATGATCCGAAAGCACAAATCCCATCGGTTGGCCGCGCTGATCCGCCGCGCCATGCATCCAGCCTGAAGCCGATCCGAACGCCAGGGGTTTGAGGGAATCCAAGATGCCGCTCTTGATGCCCGGCGGCGCCAGGACCATGCCTTGGCCTCGAACCCTGATCACATCGGCATCCGCCAGGGAGATGAGCGGCGGAAAAGCCACTCCCTCGGCCCGATAGGCGGGAAGCAAGGCCATGATGTTGGGATGGACGGCGATGGGGCCGTGGCTGGGATTCAATTGAGCGAGCAGCCTTTGTGCCTTGCCCAGGGAGTAAACTTGCAAAACGGAGGTCAAACCCTGGTTGCGATTGGCCGACCACCAGCGATGGATTTCCTCAAGGACGTGTGACGGGTCGGGCCAGCGATACACCGGAAGGCCAAAGGTCGATTCAGTAATGAAAGTGTGGCATCGAAGCGGCTCGAAAGCGGCACACGTGGGATCGGTCTGCCGCTTGTAATCGCTGCTGACCACCCAGACTTCGCCACGATGTTCGATGCGGACCTGGCTGGAACCGAGCACGTGCCCCGCTGGGTAAAGGGAAAGGGCGACCTCGCCCACCTTCAGCGATTCACCGTAGGGCAGCGTTTGCAAGGAGATTTCTTGACCCAAGCGATGGCGGAGCAAGCCGGCTCCCGCGCGGCTGCATAGGTAGGACTTCGAACCGCGTCGGGCATGATCGCTATGGGCATGAGTGATCACGGCCTGAGCCACTTTTTTGATGGGGTCGATGTAAAAATCGCCCCGAGGACAGTACAACCCGCGCTCCGTCCAGGTCAGAAGGGGCATGTCGCTTTGCCTTGAAAAGTTAGCTGGCGGTCTGAGCCGCAAGGGAAAAGAGCCATAGGCTTGCCTTGCCAGGGTCTAATTTAGATGGCGGAAGCTGCCCCGACACCAAGGAAATCAAGAACAAGTAGGTTGAGTCCGGTAGGGGGCTTCGTTAAACTGAAGGAAGGCCAAATGGGGGTTCCTGGATGGCTTCCTGCGGAAGGCAGGCAGGCTCATGTCCATAGCAGCAGTCAGGAACGGCCACACGTCCGGATGAGAGGCCTCTTCGGAGCGTGTGGATCGTTTTTTCAGTACATGACCACGGAGTGCAATAGTGTCGATCACCATTACCTGTCCGATTTGTGGATCGGAAGCGGAAATTGATTCAACTCTGTTAGGCAAGAAACTCAGATGCGCCTCGCCGGAGTGCCGCAAAACGTTCCGCGTGGCCCCGGATGGGCAAACGTTTCCGATCGGCGGCGAGCGCGGCGATGGCCCGATGCAAGCGGATTGGCTGTCTCAACCCCCCGCCATGCGCGGCGGACCCGCCGAGGCGGATTGGCTGTCCGCGCCTCCACCCATGGGCGGCGGCCCCGCATCGCCGATGGGCGAAGTCGTCGAATATGCCCCCGCCATGGCCGTGCCAGCCTATGGCGATGAGCCTGCCGAAGGGTACGCGGAAGACGCCTATTCAGAAGGCGGCTCGACTTACGACCCCTATGGCTATCCGAAGCGCTCGAGCAAGGGCAAGGTGATTGTCCTTTCCATCATCCTGCTCTTCATCATCGGCACGGCCGTCGGCGCCTGGTTCATCATCGGCCGCATGGAAGGCAATAAAGCCAAGCTCGAACGGCAAGCCGAGGAATTCGTCATCAGCGGCAACTTCAGCATGGGCAAGCGCGCCTTCGATGAACTGTCCAAGCAATATCCCGATCCGAAGGATCAGACCCGCTACCAATTCTGGCTCAAATGGACCGACATCAATTTGGATGCCGCGAGCGGCCAGCCGGAAAAACTGAAGACCGCGCGCACGGCCCTGATGGATTTCCATTCCAACCACAAGGGCGACGCCGTTTATCGTGATCGCAATTTCCGCAGCCTCATTTGGAACCTGGCCGTCATGATCGCGGAGCGCGCGGCCGAGCAGGCGTCGAAAAGCGAGGATGCGGATTTGGTCGCCGCATCGGAAGCCATGCTCGCCTTGGCGAAAGATACTTGGGGCGTCGAAAAGGACCCCAAGGAGGCGGAAAAGAAGCAACAAGCGGCCGAAGGCAAATTGACTCAGGCCAAGGAGGTCGTGAACGCCGCCGACACCCGCAAAATGCTGGTCAAACAATTTGATCAAATCCTCGATCGCCGCGAGCCGCGAGGCGCGGACATCGCCATCAACCTGTATGACGAAAAAATCAAGGCCATGCCCCTGTTGGCCAAGCAGGAAGTGTTGAATGGCAAATTGCAGGAGATTCTGAAGGCCGAGCCGGGTTGGATCACCTATCGTTCCGTGAATCAAGCTCCCAACGCCCAAATCCAAAACGCTCAGGGAACCAGCTTGCTGCTTTGTCCGCCCATCAAACCGGCGCCTGCCGGCGCCGCCGACGATGGCACCTGTGTCTTGGCCCTGGCTAAGGGGACGCTCTATGGCCTATCGACCATGACTGGCGAGCCGCGCTGGGCGATTCGCGTCGGTCTGGACACGCAAGGGTTGCCCGCTCGATTGCCCACGCGCAAGGGACAGCCCGATATCGCCTTGGTCATCTCCGTCGATGAACGCAAACAGTACATGCTCAATGCCGTGGATGTGAATTCGGGCAAGTATCTTTGGCAAAGGAATCTGTCCGGGGCCAGCGTCTCCGGGGCCTTGCTGATCGGCTCTCGCGCCTACCTGCCCACCATGGATGGCCGCTTGAGCATTGTCGATCTGGCGAACGGCCGGCTCTTGGGCTATTTCGAGCTGGGCTATCCTTTGCCGTACAAGCCGCTGCATGACCCGAAGCATAATCGGCTCTATGTCCCCGCGGAGTCGAAGCGCATCTTCGTGCTCGACCTGGGCAAGAACCAATGCGTGGACATTCTTTACACCAATCATCCGTCGCGCGGCCTGCGCGGCGAACCCGTAGTCACGGACAGCATGATCGTCCTGGCCGAGCAGGCCGGCGTGGGGGCCATGAAAATCAGGGCCTTCGCGCTGCAGGACGCCGGCATCGACATCAAGCCCAAGGCGGAGAGAACCATCCCTGGCCATGCCTGGTTCAAGCCCTACTACGATGGCGACGTGATTGGGTTCCTCTCCGACAAAGGTTACTTGATGATTTTCGGCACCAATCGCGGACCGACCAAGGACGATGCCCTAGTAGCCTTGACCGAAGCGCCGCTGCCCATTGGCGCCCCGCCCGGCGCGGAGCCGACGACCGTGGAACCGAACAAGGCCACCCTCATCGCCTATGTCAATCTCAATGAATGGTGGATGCTGGTCAACGACAAGCTCTATATTCAGCGGTTCGATGTTTATCGCAAGCAAATGGTTCCGGTCCCCGATGCGACTCAGGATTTGGGCTCGCCCTTGCACCACGCATCGGTGTCGCAGGACAATCGCCTGGTCATCCTGGTGACGCAAGCCTCCAACCGCGTGCTGGCCACGGCCATTCACCGTTCAACGAATAGGATATTCTGGCAGCGTCAGCTCGGCGTCACGCCGGCTCAGGAAGCCATCTCCATGGGCGACCACGTGTTGACCATCGACCGCAGCGGCGCGGTGTTTCAGGTGGATGCCCGCAAAATTCCGGCCAAGGTGGAAGAGCCCTGGTTGACCGTGGGCGACTGGCCTGGCTTGAGCATTCAGGGCATCAATTTCGCCCGGCTCATCCCCACGCCCAGCGGGGCGGCGGCCATTGGCCTGGCCCATAATCCCGACACGGATCAGTTGTATGTGCGCCGGTTCGAACCGGGGCGGGGCGTGACCGTGGAGAAAATTTTTCGCCTCTCCAGCCCCCCGCATGGCACGCCTGCCGTGAACGATGAAGGGACGATTTTCATTCCCTGCCGGGATGGCAATCTGCGGGAATTCAACCTGACCGCCTCGGCCCGGGCGCCCGTCACGTTGACCTGGCGGGATTTCTCCGTCGGTCCGGCCACGCCGGGGCACGTCCTCTTCCTCTCCAATCATGAGATCATCGCCACCGATGGCGCCCGCAAGCTGCTGCGGTGGGAACGCGATGAACGGCGGGGCTGGCAGCGCGTCGCCGTTGCGGACATCACGCTGCCCGCGCGCGTCGTCACGCCCTTGCTGCCCATGCAAGACGCCAACAACCAACCCGCCGTGGTCGTGGGCGATGAAAATGGCCGATTGCACCTGGTGGCCACCGGCGGCATCCCCAGTCAGCGAGAATGGGAGACGCGCGGGACGATCACCCGCGGCCCCTTTCGCTTGAACCTGTCCGTGGTCGGTTGCATCGTCAACGGCCGGCGCCTGGTCTGGTTCGACGCCGCCGATCATGATTCGGCACTCAAGCAGTATCCCCCACAGACCGCTGATGAAGTCGGACTGGGCATCGTGGGCATTCCGCACGCCATCGGGTCGCTGATCCTCATCCCGGAGTTGTCGGGCCGCTTCATCTGGCTGGATCTCAAACGCAATGGACCCGTGGGGAAAATGCACCAACTGATGGTCAGCTTGATCCCCGCCACGGGGGCCATTCCCCTGGGCCAATCGGACTGGGCCTTTGCGCCGCTTTCGGACGGCACCGTCATGCTCCTCCCATCTCCCGCCACGCCCCAGGCTCCCAAGCCCAGCAGCGATTAACGCCGCCACGCTTCCTGCCCAGCCGACGAAATGCAACCGTTAGCTCCGGCATCATGACGTGGATCTTCCTAACGAGTCTGGTCCATGACTGGCGCGTGCATCCCTTGGCCATCGGTTGAGGCTAATCTCATTCCCGCTTAAGCCGAGTCTGCATTGACAGATAGGCAAAATCGGGGCTATAAACAGACTTGGCGCGTGGCCAGGACGGTCCACGGTCCGCCCTTGGGTTGCAGCATGATTCCGCCTTTGGAGATCATGGATGATCGTCGTCCGGAGTGCACACACCTCAACTTGGCGTCAGCACGTCCTGCCGCTCGCGCCGATCGGCCAACTATGGCAGCATCGCCAGCTCATCTGGCAAATGGCCGTCCGGGAGGTGAAGGCCCGCTATCATGGCTCCATGTTGGGACCGCTCTGGTCCTGGGTCATGCCGTTGCTGGCGCTCGTGATTTACACATTCGTCTTTGGATCGGTGTTGAAACCCCGCGGCGCGGGTTGGGGGGAATTGACCTCCTGGCACCTGGCCCTGATGCTGCTGAGCGGTTTGCTCATCTTCAACAGCTTCAGCGAAATGGTGGGACGAGCGTCGCATCTGATCCTGGGCCAACCGCAGTTTGTCAAGAAGGTCGTCTTTCCCCTGGAAATCCTGCCGCTGGCCATGCTGCTCGGCATGCTCTTGCATTTGATGATCAGCCTCAGCGTCGTCCTGCTGCTGGGATGGTGGCTTCAAGGGACGATCACCTGGAGCTGGCTGTGGCTGCCCCTCATCCTGTTGCCCCATGCGCTGTTCCTCTTGGGAGTGGGCTGGTTTTTGGCGGCGACGGCGGTCTTCTTCCGCGATCTGGTCCCGACGATGACGGCCCTGTGTCAACTGCTGATATTTCTCACGCCGGTGTTTTATCCCCTCGCGTCCGTGCCTGAACCGTATCGCGCCTGGATGCTGTTGAATCCCCTGGCATGGTCGGTGGAGTTGGGGCGAGCCGCGCTCATGGGGACGGCGCCGCCGCTGCTCGGACTGCTCTGTTTCCTGGGGTTGTCGTGGATCGTGATGCAATTGGGATATGGGTGGTTCATGTTTCTTCGGCCCCGCATGGCCGACGTGGTGTAAAGGCGAAAGCGAGCATCATGAAACTCATCGAACCCGTTCCTGATCGGGTCGGCGCGCCGCTGGAAGCGGCTGTGCATGCTCCCTCGTTCGAACCTTCGACCCGGGAGGATTGGGCGATTCGCGTGCGCCATTTGGGTAAGCGTTATCGCTTGTTTCGCCATTCACGCGACCGGATCAAACAATGGCTTTTCGGCTGGAGACGCTGTTTTTATCAGGACGTCTGGGCACTGCGCGGCGTGAGCCTGGAAATCGCCAAGGGCCAGTCCGTTGCCTTGATGGGAGCGAATGGCTCGGGCAAATCGACCTTGCTGCAAATCCTAGCCGGGACGCTCACCCCCACCGAAGGCACGGCCGAATTGCAAGGGCGCGTGACGGCCCTGTTGGAACTGGGCAGCGGCTTTCATCCCGACTTCACCGGGGAAGAAAATGTGCGTTTGGCGGGGAGCATCCTGGGGCTAAGCCCCGACGAGATGAACCGCTGTTTGCCGGCGATCGCGGCCATGGCCGAACTGGGCGATTATCTGCAGCGGCCGCTGCGGACCTATTCAAGCGGCATGATCGTGCGGCTGGCCTTTGCCGTGGCGGCTTCGGTCCAGCCGGAAATTTTGCTCGTCGATGAAGCCTTGGCCGTGGGCGATCTCGCCTTTCAACAACGCTGCTTCGAACGATTGCGGCGGCTGCGCGAGCAGGGGACGACCTTGGTCCTCGTCTCCCATGACCTGGAAACCTGCAAGCGTTTCTGCGACGTGATGTATGTGCTGGAACATGGCAGGCTGATCCAGGCCGGCCCCGCCGAGGACGTGGCCGATTGGTATTTCGCCCATCTCTGTTCAAAGAAGACCATGGAGCATGGGCGCCAGGACGCTGCGGTTGGCCAAGGGGAAGGAGCTTTCCCCGAAGCCGCGGCACGGATCACCGGCGTGGAATGCCTGGATGAGGCTGACCGACCGACCACCGTGTTGCGGATGGGCCAGCGCTATCGTCTGCGTGTGCAGATTCGCCTTCAAGGGGCCTGTTCGCATTTGGTCGCCGGGTTTTATCTGCGGGATCGCTTTGGCTGCGAGATCATGGGCAGCAACACGGCCGATGCCTCGGCCCTCTTTCCGTCCCTGAGGCCCGGCGATCGCTGGTGGGTGGAATTTGCCTGGCCAATGCGGCTGCGCCCGGGGAAATACAGCGTGAGCGCGGCCCTGGCCAAGGATGCGCAGACGCCTTCGTACCATCACTGGATCGATCACGCCTTGATGATCGAAGTCGTCGATCCCCGCGCGGGACGCCGCGTGCATGGCCTGGTGGATGAAGACGTGGCGATCACGATCCGGCGCGCGGTTTGAAGGGATGCGCCGGGGACGCCGGCAAGCTCCGATTCAGGGGAAACCGTCATGGCCTTGACGCGGCAAGAGCAATTGCTTCGCATCGAATTCGACCAATACCATCGCTATGGGGCCGCGGCGATGCTCCTCAAGCCGCTCTTGAACCCTGTGGGCCGGCCCGCTCAGATTTTAGAGATCGGCAGCAACGAACTGAACTGGCTCGAGGCTTTCTTGGAGCCTTATCCGGTTATGGTGACGCGAGCCGACGTTGAGGATCACGCCGATGCCGCGGCGCCGTTCCTACATATTCCCAAGGACGGTCCGCTGCCCTGCGCCGATCAGTCCTTTGACTTTGTCGTCGCCCTGGAGGTCTTGGAGCACATTCCGCAAGAGGATCGCCTCTTCCATGTGGGGGAATGGGCGCGGGTGGCGCGCAAGGGTTTGATCCTGTCGTGTCCCCAGAATCGCCGCTCGGTGCGCCAGGCGGAGTATCGACTGGACCAGGCCCATCGCCGGCGCCATGGCCGGCCCCATCCCTGGCTGCGCGAGCATCAGCAGTTCGGCATTCCCTCGAAGGCCGAGGTGAGATCGATCTTTCACAAGCTGGGTCTGACCGCCCACGTCTTTGGCAATGCACCTCTGGCGGAATGGCTGCCATTGCAGTTGATCTTGGAGGAACTGCACGCCCAGGGATCTCCTGAATGGGTGGCCACCTTTAACCAACTCTTGAACATGCGGCCTTTCCGCGCCTTCGCCAAGGAGCGTCCGTATCGACTAATCTATTGTGCCTTTCGCAGCGAGGATCAGGCCCGGCAAGCCGCCGCCAAATGGCATCAGCAGGGCGTCGCGGCTCATCACGCCGCTGGTCAGGAGGTCGCCGACTTCGATCCCCTCTTGCATTTGACGAAGCTGTTCCGTGAACTCTTAACGGGTCGGGAATCGATTCGCCCATGGCTTGAAGCCCAGCAGCAAGCTCAGCGCCGACAACAAGAGCTTGAAGCGAAAGTCGAGGAGTTATCCCGCGACCTGGCCTGGGCACAATGGCAAGCGGGAGCACCGGGTTTCTTGCGCCGCTGGGGGAACCGGTTGCGGCGTTGGGGGCGTCGAACCGGGTGGCCCTTGACGATGGCACAGCCATTGAACCTGGTTCCAGCCCGGCACGCGGGGGCCGGCGTCTGGGAGGCGCTCAACGACGATCCGCAATGGATTTGGGACATTCCCTTGGCGCGGGGATGGCATCGCATCCGGCTTTGGGGGCGAGGCCCGCTTCATGACCAGGTGAAACTCTATCTCGATTATGGAAACGGCTACTCAGAGCAGCATATGGTGCTTTTGGGGACATGGGATCAAACGCAGTATCTTGAAACGTACGCCTACTTTCATCATCCCGTCAAACGGGCGCGCTTGGACCCGATGACCCAGCCGGGTTTATGTCGCGTGGATGCAATTGCCGTGAAACCTGTGTCGGCGCTGCGAGCCGTCCTGGCGGGGGGATGGCGCGGGCTGAAGGACCGCCTTCGGGGCAAAGGGCAAGCCGTTCCGTGGAGTTCGCTATGGTCAGCGCGTGGTAGACAGGAATGCGCTCAAGCCTGGTTGGCCAGGGCAAGCCAGCCGCTGGAGAGCGGCCAGGGGGCAGGCTTGACCCTTCCGCCCGAGTATGCCGAATGGCTGGAAAGGCAGCGCTGGTCAAGTGCGGAGAGGGAAGCCAAAGTCAGCCAACTGCAAGGACAGGCGAACTTGCCCCGCGTCGTGTTCGCCTTGTGCGTGCCGTGGCGCGTCCGCATGATGGACTTGCAGCGCACGCTGCAATCCCTGGCCCGGCAGCCACAAAGCTTGCCTTGTACCTTGGCCATCACGGTCAACGCCGCGCTGCTACAAGAAGTGCAGGTGATGCTGGACAGTCAAAAGTGGGAGAGCAGCCGGTATCGCCTTCTGCCGATGCCGCCAAGCGTGGAAGGCGAGGCGGATCATCTCAATCACGTGCTCGCGCAAATGGAGGGGACGCATCTGGCGCCGCTCTCCGTGGGCGATCAGGTGGAGCCTGATGCTTTGGTGCATGTGCTGGAAGCGCTGACCGAGCATCCCGAAGCCGCCATGATTTACACGGATGAGGGGCATTGGAGCGCAGCCGCGGGATTCCATGCGCCGCGCATGAAGCCGGCCTGGTCGCCCGATTATTATCGAGCATGTCCTTATATTGGGCGATTGGCGGTCTATCGCCGGTCAGCCCTGCAAGCCATCGAGGGCTTTCATTCCAGATGGGAAGGCGCCCACGAAGTCGATGCGATCCTGCGGTTGGCCCATCAGCCGGGGGCGCAGCTCGTGCACTGGCCCAAGGTGCTCTATCATCGCTCGACCAATGCTGAGGCGCCCTTGGTTTCTCCCTCCCGCGCCGCCGAGGTCATCCAACACCATCTGGCCCAGGAAACGGGCGGCGTGGCCGGCGAGGTCGAACGGACCCGTGAAGGTTATCGGGTCCACCTTGCCATCCGGGGAAAGCCGCGAGTCAGCATCATCATCCCCACGGCAGGGCGTCTGGCGCGCATCCGCGGCGCGGTCAAGGCCCACGTCGTCCATCTATTGGAAAGCGTGGCTCGACATACGCGGTATCAACCCATCGACGTCTTGCTCGTGGACAATGGTCCTCTGCCGGCGCAGACGGAAACGGATCTGGCGCGGTTTGCCCTGCAGCGGGTGCGGCGGCCGGCGCCGTTCAATTTTTCCGCTAATCTCAACCTGGCCGCGCGGCAGGCAAAGGGGGATCAACTCCTGTTCCTCAACGACGACATGGAAATCCTTCACGACGGCTGGCTGGAAGGATTGCTTCGTTACGCCACGCAGCCCGGCATTGGAGCCGTGGGTGCGAAACTGCTTTTCCCCGATGGCCGCATTCAGCATGCCGGGGTGCATCTGTTCGATCCTGGTCCGGGCCACCCTTACTATGCTTCGCCGGGACAGACGCGCGGCTATCTCGATTGTCTCCAGACGCCGCGGAATCTCCTGGCCGTCACCGGGGCCTGTCTCATGACGCCCAGAGCTGTCTTTGAAGCCGTGGGCGGCTTGGATGAAAGTTTTCCGCTGAACTACAATGACGTGGATTACTGCCTGAAGGTGCATCAAGCAGGTTGGCGGATCGTGTACACCCCCGACGTGGAGTTGTATCACTTCGAACGGGTCCGACGCGACAGTCATGAAAATCTGTCCGCCTGGGAGTTGCAGCAATTTCAGGAACGCTGGGCGAAATGGTATCCGATCGATCCGTACTACAATCCGAACCTCTGCCGCCGTGCAGGCGATTATCGACTCCGCGAGACGCCATGAAAACCTGGACCATCATGAAAGCGTTGTGGCATCGCGGTCGTCGCTGGCTGAGGCGGCCGACGAACGGCCCCAATGCTTACGCCCAATGGATGCAGCGGCGGCTCGAAGAACGCCAGTTGGAGTATCGACCTTATCCTGATCCTAAACTGTTCTCCATCCTCACGGCCGTGTTCGATCCCCCGGTGTCATTCCTGAGAGAGCTTGGCCGGAGTGTATTGCAGCAAGATTTTTCGTCATTCGAATGGATCCTGGTGGACAATGCGTCACGAGACCCGGTCGTGCTGGATGAACTGGATCGGCTGGCCCAGGATCGGCGCGTGCGGGTGTATCATTCAGGTTACAATCGGGGCATCCTCGGCGGGCTGCGGTTAGCCTTGAACAAAGCGACCCATCGCTACATTGTTCCCGTGGATCATGACGACCGCCTTTATCCCGATGCTTTGCGGGTCGCGGCCGCGGTCTTGCAGGAAAATGGCTACCCGCCGCTGCTCTACACCGATGAAGACAAGCTGCTCCCGGATGGCTCGGTGGACCACCCCTTCTGCAAACCCGATTGGGACCCGCTGCTCTTTTGCAATTGTTGCTACACCGCTCATCTGGGCGTGATGGATCGATTGCGGGCGGGTGAATTGGCTTGTTACACCGATGAGGAGGCTCAAGGCTGTCCCGATTGGGATGCCTTCAGCCGGTTTGTCGCGGAGGGGGATGAGCCAGTCCATTGTCCTGAAATTGTCTATTCCTGGAGGATGCATCCCGCCTCGACGGCGACCCCGGGTCAGAACGCCAAGCCGTACACCGTGCAGGGGCAAAGGCACTTGCTCCAGCGTTTCTTGCGGGATCAGGGGTTGGCGTCCACGTTGACCATCGAGCCTAATCCGCTCTATGGCGATGCGGGCATGTGGCGCATCGCTCACCGACCGTCGAAACGTCACGATGCCGTGATCATTCCGTGGGACAGGAGCTGGGAAAGTCTCGAACGGACGTATCGCCAGGCGGCTCAATCGGAATGGATCGAATGGCGGGCCGCTGGGGTGAGGCCGATGACCCAGGCATATCAGGAAGAGGTGGCGGCGCTGCTGGCTTTTGACCCCCGGATCGCGGCGGTGGCGCCGACCTTGGTGGATGATGACGGCCGCATCCTCTCGGCGGGCATGACGTGGGGGTTGGGCGGCGTGCTGGGGGCGTCCCATCAAGGCAAACCTCGCGGCGATTTCGGCGGGTATGGCGCGCTCATCAATCAGCATCGGGTCGGCGCCGTCGATGATCGCTGGTGCTTCCTGCGCAGTTCTTTTTTCCTCGACGTTTATCCGCGGTTCAAAGAGGAGGATTCGCCCGGCTGGTTCGCGGCGTGGTTGGCGGCCCAGGCGCGGATGGCGGACCGATGGATCGCGTTCACGCCGCACGTCGCGGGGCAATGGCCGCGCGGCAGCGACTGGAGCGAACCGACAGAGGCGGAAGCGATGCGCTTCTTGAGCCGCTATGGGATGCTTCTCTTGGACGATCCGACTTATTCGCGCTGCTTGCGATTGGAGCCGGACCGAGCGTATGAACTGGCGACGGCGGCGGATCGCCGACGGGTTCTGGAGCGGATTCTACAGCCGTGGCTGGGGACCATGGAAGTCGAGTCACTGTTGCGGCAAACGGATATGTTTTACGGTAAACGCCGTCCGTATCGCATCCAGCAACAGCGTCTGCCTAGCGGCCAGGCGGTATGCATGAGTCGTTTAACGCGTGATGTTCGACAGCCGCTCTAGGGCGAGCAGCAAGGCCTGGGTTCCCTTGCGGCCATACCCTTGAGCCTGAACCGCCTGGTAGAGTTGCTTGGCCAGGGCCAGTCCCGGCAGGGACAAGTGCATGCGTTCCGCTTCGGCCAAGGCGATCCCCATATCCTTGATGAAATGTTCGACGAAAAAGCCAGGCTCGAAATCCCGCTTCATCATCCGCTGACCGAGCACGTTGAGGGCGACGCTCCCGGCCGCGCCGCTGCTGACGGATTGCATGACGGACTCGAGATTCAATCCCGCCTTGAAGCCATAGATCAGGGCCTCGCAGACGCCCACCATGTTGGCGGCAATGAGGATTTGATTGACCATCTTGGTGTGCTGGCCTGAGCCGGCGGAACCTTGATGGACGATGGTTTTGCCCATGCATTCGAAGAGCGGCATGACGGCGCGGAAGGCGTCAACGGCGCCGCCGACCATGATGGACAGGCGGGCTTCCTTGGCCCCGACGTCGCCGCCGGAGACGGGGGCATCGAGACTGGCGACGCCCCGAGCCAAAGCGGCTTGTTCAATCTCACGGGCCAGGCGCGGCTCGCTGGTCGTCATGTCGATGAGCATCATGCCCGGTCGGCAGCCCGCCAGCACGCCGCTTTCGCCGAGGATGACTTCCCTGACGTCGCTGGGGAAGCCCACCAGGGTGAAGACCACGTCGGATCGCTCCGCCACCTCTTGGGGTGAGTTGGCCGGGGCGGCGCCGAGTTCCAGCAGCGGCTGCGTCTTGGCGGGAGTGCGGTTATAGACCGCAACCGGGTAGCCTTTTTGCAAGATGTGCTGACACATCCAGCGACCCATCACGCCGGTTCCGATCCAGCCGACGCGGGTTTGTCCGGGTTGAACGACCGCCCATGTCATGGAAGCCATCCTCTCTCTTTGCCAGGTTCGGGAGCACATGCGGCCAGGGAAGCTGGAGCCATCAGGCTCTTGGCTTAATTTATGAAATCCGGGCGATGACCGAGCAGCCATGGCGCCCCAAACTGCCCGTCGCGATGGATGGGACAAGGCAGCCGTTGCCAACATGGGACGGTTCAAGTCAAGTAGTCACTGGATGAACGTCGTGAAATGGATTAAAGTTGAACAGCAGTTAAAGCACATCGGTCATGCTCATTTCAAAAGCGAAGCGGGTTCACGTGAGGAGGGATTGGCATGAAGCACATGTTCTTGATAGCGGGTTGGTGGTTGGCGGTGCCGCTCGCGGCTTGGGCGCAAATTGAGTCTGGCCCCGCGGCGGGGACGAAACTGGAACCCTTCAAGGCCGCGATCTTGACCGGGGAAAAAGCGGGGGAAGAACAAGAGATCGGCCAAGGAACCAAGGATCAATTCACCCTTTATCTCTGGGTGAACAAGGACACCTGGGACCGTCCCATTGCCCGCTTCGTGCGTGAGCTAGACGTCGAATTGCAAAAGGACCATAAGCAGGTTCAGGTCTACTTCATCTGGCTCACCGATCAGGTGGACCAGGGTAAGGAGTATTTGCCGCGGGTGCAGGAATCCCTCAAGCTGAAACAAACGACCTTCACGGTGTTCCCTGGAGAAAAGCAAGGGCCTCTGGATTGGTCGATCAATGCCGACGCCCATTTGACGGTGGTCATCGCCAAGGGGGACCAGGCCAAGCACAGCCTGGCCTTTCGCTCGACCAATGAAACGGACGTCAAGAAGGTGTTGGATAAGCTGAAGCTAGACTGAGCGAATGAGCGAGGATGACGCGCATCATGGAGGGGAGGCCTTTGTGATCGCGGCCAGACGGGTCTTTCTGACGGCGGGTATCTATGGGTTGATCGTGCTGGGCCTTTTCCTTTTCATGGAAGAATGGATTGGCATCGAGCAGCCGCCGCCGATCACGCACCCTGAGTATTTTTACGGGTTCAATAGCGTCGCCTTGGCCTGGCAGTTGGCGTTTCTGATCATCGCCAGCGACCCGGTTCGATTTCGTCCCATGATGGTGCCGGCCATGGTGGAGAAGATCGGCTTCTTCGGCGTGGGGCTGGTCCTGTATGTCCTGGGGCGGATCTCGCTGTCGGTGTTCTCGATGACCTGGATGGATGGTCTGTTCTTCTTGCTGTTTCTTTGGACTTATCGGCGCACCCCATGGACGGCGCCGACGCTGCCGCCTCGCCCGCAAGAAGGCTAGGCATGGGGCGAAGGCGGTTCCCTGGTCATGAACTTGGCTGGAGGCGATCGGCATGAGTTTGTGGATGGCGGGTTTGCTCGCGGCAACGTCATGGCTGGGATCGGATCCGTTTCCCCTGCGCCAGCCGCTCCGTTTGCACAGCGAGCCTGTCCGCCGCATCGAAGCCAAGCTCACGATGAAACTGAACGTCCCTTCCTTGACGGCCACCGAATGGGTGCTGATCGCGCCGAAGTGCCCCGAGCTGCCAGGTCAATCGAAAATCCGGGCCAGCTTGGAGAAACAGCGGACGGAGAAGTGGGACAGCAGTCCCCTGCGCCGGCCGATCTTGAGCGTGCGCGTCCCCGTGCGTTCGGCGCGCCAGCAACAGGAGCTGGAAGTCGACTTCACCTGCACGGCCACGCTCCATGCCCGCCGCTTGGCGTCCATGGAAGCCAATGATCGGCGGCCCGCGGCGGCGCCGCTCTCGGCTGCCTTGACCAAAGCCTATTTGGCCGCCAATTCACTGGTCGATCATGAGGCCCCGTCCTTCCGCGCCTGGCTCAAGAGCGAAGGGCTGCGGCGCGGCGAACAGGAAGGGGAGGTGGATTTTGCCTATCGCGTCTTCACTTATCTGCGTTCCAAATTGCAGTATGAATACAAGGAGGAGATGGACCGGCGCGTGTCGCACGTTTGCCAGTCGCTGCAAACGGATTGCGGCGGCATGTCGTGCCTCTTCGTCGGCATTCTGCGGGCCAACGGCATGCCGGCGCGGGTGTTGGTCGGCCGATGGGCCCAATCGGCCGAGAGCGGGGCCAAGCTTGGCGGCGTCGCTTACTATCAAACCCACGTCAAGGCCGAGTTCTTCGTCCAGGGGCTGGGCTGGGTCCCGGTGGATCTGTCCGCCGCGGTGAATGCCGAACCGCCCCAGGATCCCAAGTGGTTTTTTGGCAACGACCCCGGTGATTTTCTGGTTTTTCACGTGGATTATGATCTGCAAGTTGATTCCATCCATTTCGGCACGAAAACCATCCTTTCCATGCAGGGGATCCAATATTGGGCGGCGGGCACGGGCGATTTTTCCAATAAGGAGTATCGGGAATCTTGGCTCGTCAAGCCGCTGCCCTTGGAGCGAGCGCGCTGAAGCCGCCTGGCGCTGTGCGCATAAAGTGAACCTTTACCCCATCCTTCACCCTCCTTCCTCAAAAATGTCCCCGCCACGATGGAATCGCACTGATACAACAACATCAGTCCGCTGGACGCGGGCGATCTGGGCCGAAAGGCAGATGTCGTCCCGTCGAGCTGGTTGATTATTGAACGGAGATCGGTCCTTGGCTCTGATTGTGCAAAAGTTTGGCGGTTCCAGCGTGGCGACGGCGGAGCGCATCATGGCGGCGGCGAACCGCGCCGTCCAGGCCAGCCGGCAAGGGCATCAGGTCATCGTCGTCGTGTCGGCTCGGGGCGACACCACCGATGAACTGATCGCCTTGGCCCAGGAAATCACGGACAATCCCCCCTCCAGAGAAATGGACGCCTTGCTGGCCACGGGCGAGCAAATCTCCATCGCCCTCATGGCCATGGCGATTTCCACCCTCGGCGCCAAGGCCGTCAGCATGACCGGCGCGCAGGTCGGCATCGTCACCGACAGCGTGCACACGAAGGCGCGCATCAAAAGCATCTCCACCGAACGCATCCTCCGCGTGCTCAGCAAGGGCAGCATCGCCATTGTCGCCGGCTTTCAGGGCGTCGATGAGCAAGAGAACATCACCACGCTGGGCCGCGGCGGCTCCGACACCACGGCCGTCGCCCTGGCCGCCGTGATGAAGCACGATTCCTTGGGCCTCTATCCCGACGTCGATTGTGAAATCTACACCGACGTGGAGGGAGTGTACACAACGGACCCCCGCATCGTCCCCGAGGCCCAAAAAATTCACGCCATCAGCTACGAGGAAATGCTCGAATTGGCGAGCCTGGGGGCGGGCGTCATGCACTCGCGCAGCATCGAATTTGCCAAGAAATTCCGCGTCCCCTTGCAGGTGCGCAGCTCGATGAGCGACGTTGAGGGCACCTGGATCGTGCCCGAAACGCCCTGGATGGAGCAGGTCCCGGTCTGCGGTGCGGCCATCGTGCGGGATGAAGCCCGAATTCGTCTCTCTCGGCTGCCGGATCATCCCGGCCTCGTCCACGAAATCTTCTCGGCCCTGGCGTCCCAGAACATCGTCGTCGACATGATTGCGGCCAACGTCGATGCGTCCGGCCATGCCGAGATCGGCTTCACCGTGCTGAAAAATGAAATCAACCAGGCGCTGCGAACCCTGCAGCCCGTGGTCGAGCACCTGCAGGGAGTCTGCTCGTTCAGCGAGGGACTGAGCAAAATCTCCGCCGTGGGCGTGGGCATGCGAACGCATGCCGGCGTGGCCGAGAATTTTTTCACGGCCCTGGCCGCGGAGAGCATCCCCATCCGCATGGTCAGCACCAGCGAGATCAAAATCTCCGTCCTCGTGGACAAGGACAATGGCCCGCGCGCCTTGCAAGTGGTGCATCAGGCCTTTGGTCTGCACGCCTTGCCCGCGCCGCCGGACGGTTTCCATCCCCGGCCGCTCAATGGCCACGCCCGGCGAGCCGTCGTCGACCCCGGCAAGGATTTGACGCCCCTGCTCTCGTCCCTCGAGGAAGTCATCATCAGCGACGTGGAACTGGATGCGAGCCAGGGGCGCATCTCGGTGTATGACCTGCCCGACGTGCCTGGCGTCTGTTCCAAGATTTTCGCGGCGATCGCGCTTAACGGCATCGTCGTCGACATGATCGTCTACAACTTCAACGACCGGGGCCGCGCTGAACTCTCCTTTTCCGTTCCTCACGCCGACCTGGGCCGGGCCGTTGAACAAACGCGGCTCGCCCTACAACGCATCAACCCCAGCGCCCCGGTGCAAATCGTGGAACGCATGGCCAAGGTGACCGTCGCCGGCGTGGGCATGCGGACGCACACCGGCGTGGCCACCCGCATGTTCGGCGCTTTGGCCCAACGCGGCATCAACATCGACATGATCGCCACCAGCGAAACCCGCATGAGCGTCGTGGTGAACGTGGAACGGGGTGAAGAAGCCCGCGCGCTGCTCAAAAACATCTTTCAGGTGCACTGAAGCGGCCTGGACTTCGAGCCTGGTCAAGTCAGCGCCGGGAGTCTGAGCCCGGTTGCGTCAGCGCCGGGTGTATTTCACTTGGGGCACTCACGCAACCCCGCTCGCGTCACTTCCACTTCTCCTTTTCCGCCTGCCATTTCTTCACCCCATCGGACTTCTCCAGCGCGGTGTAGAGTTCGATGAGCCGATCGCAGGTTTCGGATAGGCGTTGCTTTTGCGCCTTCAACACCTCGGCGTTCTGGCCTTCGGAGATGAGCCTATCTTTTATGCCTTCGCAACCCTTGAGCAGCAGCGGCTCAGCCTCGGCTAGCATTTTCGCTTTCTCGGACCCATCGTTCGCGCTCCGGGCTGATCCTAACAGCGCCCCGCCGAGCATGGATTGGGTGTTGAATGTCGTCCAGGCGTCGGGTTGGATTTTTTCGCGAATGGCCAGGCATTCGCTTAAAGTCGATTGTGCTTCGCCCCACTTCTCTTGCTTCATCAAGAGCAGACCCAGCGCGGCCAATTCCCCGGCGTAGGCGGGGGATTCGACCCCGGCGGAGGCCTTGACATGGGCCAGCCATTTGCGCCGCCACTCTTCTGCCTTTTCGAACTGCTTGGACACTTCGTAGGCGCGGATCGTGTTGGGAATGATCAAGTGAGCGTGTTGATGCTGGAAGAGTCGTTTGGTGATGCCGCTGGCCGCTTGCTCGAAGAAGGGCAGCGCCTCCGGCAGCCGACCGGCGGCCTGGTACGCCACGGCCAGGTTGTGCATCGTGGTCAGCGTGTCCGGGTGGTCCGCCCCCAGCTTGGTTACTCGTGCATCGCGGACCTGCTCGTACAGCCGAATCGCCTCCGGCAGCCGACCGGCTTGGTAGTACGCCCCGGCCAGGTTGCCGAGCGTGCCCAGCGTGTCCGGGTGGTCCGCCCCCAGCTTGTGCACGCGCGCATCGCGGACCTGCTCGTACAGCCGAATCGCCTCCGGCAGCCGACCGGCGGCCTGGTACGCCACGGCCAGGTTGGCCAGCGTGCTCAGCGTGTCCGGGTGGTCCGCCCCCAGCTTTGGCACTTGCGCCGCGCGGACCTGCTCCAGCAGCCGAATCGCCTCCGGCAGCCGACCGGCGGCACGGTACGCCCCGGCCAGGTTGTGCAGCGTGGTCAGCGTGGACGGGTGGTCCGCCCCCAGCTTGGCCACTCGCGCGTCGCGGACCTGCTCGTACAGCCGATTTGTCTCCGCTAGCCGACCGGCGGCCTGGTACGCCCCGGCTAGGTTGTGCAGCGTGGTCAGCGTGTCCGGGTGGTCCGCCCCCAGCTTGGCCACACGCGCATCGCGGACCTGCTCGAACAGCCGAATCGCCGCCGGCAGCCGACCGGCGGCCAGGTACGCCAAGGCCAGGTTGTTCAGCGTGCGCAGCGTGTACGGGTGGTCCGCCCCCAGCGGTTGCACGACCGCCGCGCGGACTTGCTCGTACAGCCGAATCGCCTCCGGCAGCCGACCGGCGGCCTGGTACGCATAGGCCAGGTTGTTCAGCGTGCTCAGCGTGTCCGGGTGGTCCGCCCCCAGCTTTTGATCAAACGCATCGCGGACCTGCTCGAAGAGCCGAATCGCCTCCGGCAGCCGACCGGCGTCCCGGTACGCCACCGCCAGGTTGTGCAGCGTGCCCAGCGTGTCCGGGTGGTCCGCCCCCAGCTTTTGATCAAACGCATCGCGGACCTGCTCGAAGAGCCGAATCGCCTCCGGCAGCCGACCGGCGGCCTGGTAAACCGCGGCCAGGTTGTTCAGCGTGGTCAGCGTGGACGGGTGGTCCGCCCCTAGATGCTGTTTCCGCAACTTCGCCGCACGCTCCAGGAAGCTGATCGCCAACGCATACTGATCGTTGTCCTTGCCGCCGATTGCGGTATAGGTATTACCCACCGTCTGGAGCAATGCCGCTTGCAGCAGCGGTTGCTTGGGGAAGTTGGCCTCGATCTTGTCCGGGGCCAACTCCGCCGCCGCCCGCGACAACAGGACGCTCAGCTTCGGATCGGGATCGCGTTCCTCCTCACGCCGTCCGAGTGCCAGCAAGAGGTTGGCTTGCTGTTTCGGATCAAGCTGACCCAGCAGCTTATATTGGAGGAAGTCGCTCACCGCCGTGGCGATTTGCTTTTCTTCTTCCACCTGCACCAGGCGGTCCTCGGCCAGCTTCTCGTTGGCCTCGGCCCGTTGGCGCTGCTTCTCCTTCAAATCACGCTCCCGGAGCGCTTGCCGTTCATTGGCTTCGGCTTGCCGTTCCGCCGCCACCGCCCACCAGGCCAGGCCGCTGGCGATGACTGCCGCCAGGGTCGAAACGACGATCAACGCCGCGATGGCAGGATAGCGCCGGCACCATTTCGTCACTCGCTCCAGCCGCGTCGCGGGACGGGCCGTGATCGGCCGATGTTCGCGCCAGTTCCTCAAATCCTCGGCCAAGGCTTCTGCGGTTAGATATCGTTTCGTCGCGTCCTTCTCCAGACACTTCAAGCAGATCACTTGCAAGTCGTGCGGGATGCTCGGGTTGATGTTGCGCGGTGAAGCTGGCTCATCCGTCGTGATTTTGATCAGCAAATTGGGAATCGTATCGGCCTCGAACGGCACCTTGCCTGTGAGCAGTTGATAGAAGATCACACCGAGGGCGTATTGATCCGCGGCGGGGCCAACGAACTTGGTCTTACCCTGGGCCTGCTCGGGGGACATATACGTCGGCGTGCCCATGACAGCGTGGGAGCCAGTGAGATGCTCAGTCTGATCGAGCCGCTTGGCCAAGCCGAAGTCGGTGATCTTGGGCGTGAACTCCCCGGACTCACGTCCGGGGCTTGTCAGGAGCACGTTCGCCGGTTTCAAATCGCGGTGAATGATCCCTTGTGCATGAGCAGTATGCATGGCTCGGGCCAGCGTCTCAATGAACGCTGCCGCCTCAGCTGTCGACATGCGGCCTTTCTTCAGCCAATCAGCTAGCGAGCCGCCATCGATGAACTCCTGAGCGAAGTAGGGCTGGCCGTGATGTTCGCCGATCTCAAACACCTGGACGATGTTCGGATGCTGCACCCGGGCCGCGTTCTCGGCTTCGATCTGGAAACGGAGCTTCTGCTCAGACGTGGCGAAGTCGGCCTTGAGGATCATCTTCAGGGCGACGGTGCGGTCGAGGCCTTTTTGCTTCGCTTTGTAGACGACCCCCATGCCGCCCCGGCCCAGTTCCTTCTCGATCTCGTAGCCAGGGATGTCGGGGAATGACATGGGCATGTCACTCTCGCCGGCGAAGTCGATGGTACGAAGCGGATCGCTGCCGCTGTGTTGGGTATCGTTGCCTTCCACGGTGTCGCCCTGGATGGGCGTTTCTGCCCGCGGGGTGGAGGTTTCCTTCGGCGTCCCTGAGCCGGAGGGCGGAATGCCGGTGTAGTCTTTGGTTTCGCCGAGCGAGGGGTCGTGGGTCATGGCCGCACCTGTGCCGGTGAGAAAAAATTCATAGCACGATGATAATGGGTGGGTGTTGACGGGGGAAGCAGATTCGGGAACGGGTTTGCGCGAGTACAAGCCCCGAGCGCGATGAATAGGCAAGCCCCGAGCGCGAGCGAGGGGTAACGCAGGGGGCTGACGCCCCCCGCTCGCCCTGGACCACGCCCCCCGCTCAAAAGCTGATCAGTCTGATCAGCCGGTTATTGAATTGACATGTCGGCTGACGGTTGTCATGATAGTGAAGACGAATCTCATTAGCGTTCGATGGAAGCACTCGTCGGAACCGAACGCAGAAGCCGGGGAACAACCGACGCAAGCTCTTCGCCAGACGGGATTTCTGCCTATCCACACCGTCTGGCATCACGGAGAACCAAAGAGCTTGCCGACACCCGCTTAAGGACAACACAGGTTGTCCGAATAAAGAACAGGTCAGCCAGCTTGAAAGCCCTCGGGATCGCTTGTGCGATCAACTGGAGCGGTCCATCTTTGCTGGTTAGCCTGAATGTAAGCGGGCGGTTCGCGCAGGAGATCATGGATTCGCGGTCAGGCCAGACATGATCAGGTGGGGATGGAGAACCCAATGATGGCGGAAACGCCGCAGCCCAACGACGTGCAGGCATCGGAACCGACGTCGACCGAAGTGCCAGTCGCCGAGGTTTTGCAGCAGGTGCTTGCCGCGGCTAAACCCACTGATGAACCGACGGTCGTCAAGGGGAACAAGGCTCCGGCCGTGGATGATGCTCCCACGGCATCGAGCAAGCCCAAGCCCGAAGCGCCGCCTGCCGTCCGCGGTCAGCGGTTGGCACATTACGAATTGGAAGAGACGCTGGGCGTCGGCGGGATGGCGGCGGTCCTCCGGGCCAAGGATTTGACGCTGGATCGACCGGTCGCCTTGAAAATTCTGCCGCCGGACATGGCCCGCGATCAGGAAAACGTCCAACGCTTTCACAACGAAGCCCGCTCCGCCGCCAAGCTGGATCATCCCAACGTGGCCCGGGTGTATGCGTTTGGCATCGATCAGTCCCTGCATTACATCGCCTATGAATTCGTCGAAGGGGAGACGCTGCGGGCCCGGATCGAGCGGATTGGCCGGCTCCCGATCCTGGACGCGCTGAACATCACTTACCAAATCGCCCTCGGCTTGGAGCACGCCGCGGAGCGCGGGGTGATTCATCGCGACATCAAGCCCTCGAACATCATCCTCACGCCGCAAAACCAGGCCAAACTGGTGGACATGGGGTTGGCACGCGCCTTGGACGCTCATGCCGATCAAGCCCTCACGCAATCGGGCGTGACGCTGGGCACTTTCGATTACATCTCGCCCGAACAGGCCTTGGACCCACGGTCGGCGGACTGCCGCAGCGACATTTACTCGCTGGGTTGCACCCTGTATCACGCCGTGACGGGCATGCCGCCCGTGCCGCCGGGGACGGCCGTGCGCAAGCTGCAAGCGCATCAACACGATCTGCCCGCCGACCCCAGGCTGCTGAATCCCGAGATCGATGACGCCACGATGCAACTTTTGGGGCGGATGCTGGCTAAGCGGCCCGAGGAACGGTTTCAACACCCGCGGGAGTTGGCCGAGCATTTGCGGCTGATGCTGCAATCCTACCTCGTCCCCGACCGGTCCAGCGCGAAGACGCGGGGGATCAGCCCGGCGGCGCCGCAGGAACCCCACCGCATTGCAACGATCTTCCTCGCCTTATTGCTTCTCTTTGTCGTGCTCGGCTGGCTCCATTTTCTGCAATCGCCCGAGGCGCAACCCACGCAAGCCGTCAGCTTGGCGGGGCGTGCTCCCATGGCGACCGCTCCTTGGTCGATGGAGCCGCTCTCCCCGGGCGCCCGGCCATCGCCGCGCTCCACGGAAACCCAAGAGTCGCTGAGCCGCGAGGTTGCAAGCCCTCAAAGTTTGCACCAGGCCCTCAAGGAAAGCCAGCAAGGCACGATCGTGCTCAATGGCTCGCTGTTCGATCTGAGCCGCGACGGCGGGGCGGGCTTGATTTTGCATCAGCCTGATCTCACGCTCGTGGCGGCGCCCGGCCAGCGCCCCATCCTGCGCCTTCGAGCCGCTCCATCGGCCATGGATGCCTCCCCGCGGGACTTGATCGCGGTTCGCCGCGGCAGGCTGAAGCTGCAAGGGCTGCGGATCGAACTCATCGGCGGCGAGACCTCCGCCCTGGCCGCGCTCAACCTGCAAGGCGGCCAGGTCCTGTGCGAAGACTGCGAGTTCGTGCAGCGCGAAGAAGGTGCCAACCTGGGCTTCGGCAGCAGCATGAGCTATCTGCGCGCCGGTCGAGACCCCGTTCTCCCTTTGCTGTCGGTCATCGAGTTTCGCCAGTGCCTGTTCCACTCGGGGCAAGAAGGCTTTCGCCTGGAAGAGGGGGCGCGGGTGGTCCTCAAGGACTGCGTGCTTGGGCCGATGCGGCAGCCCGTCCGGCTCGTGCAGCAGGACCCCAATATCCTCGGCACGCATGAATTGGAGATGACGCAATGCACCTGGCTCCTGGGCAGCGGGCCAGCCATTCGGGCGGAGCCGCGCTATCTGTTTCGCTTTGTGCTGCGTGATTCCGTCGTCTCGGCCGTCGATGAGCAAACCAAGGACGTCTATCTGCTGCAGATGAGCAAGGAATCCTTGGCCGTGACCGAATATCGCGGCAGCGGCAACGTGTTTCATCAAATGACCGCCTTGGCCACGCTGCTGGACACGGGCGGAACGCTCCGTTTTCTCGCAAGCCAGCCCAGCGATTGGGCGATGCTGGGGGGCCGGTTCGCCGAGGAGCAATCCATCATGGAAAAACGTTGGCCCTTTGCTGAGTTGGACATCAAAGCCAAATGGACCAAGGCCGACCAATTGGCCGTCAGCGAAGCGTGCCGATTAAAAACCAACTTGGCCAGCCTCCGCGCCACGCCCACGTCCATGAAAGGCGCCAGGCAATTGCTGGGAATCAGCCTCTATGCCAGTCTGGAACGCATCGACCAACCTCTGCCCGGCCCCAGCGAGCCGATGAACCCGATGGGCTTCCGGGAATTGATCGTCGATGGCATGGGGTTGAAGCCGCTTCATTTTGCCACCCTCAACAGCGCCCTCGCGGCGGTCGCCGCGGACGAGGATACCGTCATTACCGTGCGGCTCAGCGGACCCGTGCGGGTGCGGCCGGAGGACATCGGCCGCCGCCGCATCACGATCCGGGCGGATGAGCAACATGCCCCCGAACTGCTGTGCAGTTTTGATGCAGGCCTGGCTAGCGACGGCGAGCAGGCGCTCTTCCGCGTTCAAGACGGCAGCTTGACCCTCGAACAGTTGGCGTTCCGCATGGGCGGAGGCGAGAAGGATGCCTTATCCCCGCAGGCGCTGGTGCAAATCGGCGGCTCGGGGCGCTGCCGCATCAAATCCTGCCAGGCCACCTTGCTCAGCCAGGATGATTGGCGCGTCAGTCTGCTGTCGACCACGGAAGCCAGCGGCCCCCTGGGCGGTTCCCCCGGCGGCGGCGGACGCTACCCCGTGCCCAGCTTCGAACTGCAAGACACCCTGGTCCGCGGGCGCGGCGATCTCCTCCGCGTCCGGCAAAGTCGGCCGTTGTCCCTGGCGCTGCGCAACATGGCCATCGCCCTGCAAGGCACCCTGGTGACGGTGGAAGGCTCGCGCTTCGACGTCGACCCCGGTTCCGATGCGGTGGAGGTGCGGATGGAGCGCGTCTCCGCCTATTTGACGCAGGGGCTGATTTGGCTTCGTTCCTCGATGCAGCGTTCCGCTCATTATCCGGTCCGAGTCAATCCGATCGTTCAATGCCTGCTGGCCATGCCGGAGCAAGGGAGCCTGATTCGGGTGGAAGGATTGCGCAACGAAGCGGAGCTGCGCCGCCGCTTTGAATGGCGGGGACGCCGCAATATCTACGCAACCACCGGCTCGCTGCTGAGCTGGGAGCCGCTGGATCGCATGGATCGGCCGGAATATTACGATGCCCCGCGCTGGGGGGAGCTGTGGGGCCGCGATGAACGGGATGCTCAGTATGCCCGCGCCCTGCGGTTCGTCGGCCAATTGGAAGGGCGGGCCCACTTCGAAAACGTCGGACCGCGAGCCTTGCGGGTCCTTAGCGCCGATCCGTCCACCCTCGATTTCGCCGACTGCGGCATGGACGATGAGAAGATCTTCTTCCTCGGTTCCGATCCGTTCAAGGATCGCGACATGGACCCTGCCAGCAACATCAAGTAACCTCCCCGCCGTTTATGCCGCCTATGGCCTGCGTCCTCGTTGGCCGTCCGGCAAGATAATCCTTGGCAAAAGCAGCGCGACCTGTTTCAATGAAGTGAAGGCGTGCGGCCGGTTCTGATGCTGTGGCCTCGGCGGCGCCTTCACTCCATAGAAGAATGGAATAACTCGCATCAAGCGTCTTGGCATCGCATCCAAGCGTGGTTCCAGCGACGAGGAAACATTATGATTGAACAAGGGCGGAAGAGTTGGACGCGCGGTCTGCTTTGGGTTTTGATGGGCTGGGGATTCATCGCGGCCCCGCCCGCGGTCTTCGCCCAGGACGCGGAACAAGAGGAGTCCGCCAGGAAAGCCAGCGCGGCGTGGAAGGCACGCATCGACCAGCATTTGGCGGCGAATCCCGCCCTCAAGGCGATCACGGACAAGCACGGCTATTTTTTCATCCACTCCAAGACCAAGTTTGAAACCACGAACTTCCACCACTGCGCCTACAACTTCGTCTACTCCACCGCCGATGAGTCCGTGCACAAGGGCAACGTTCATCTCGTTTACCATCACCTGGCCAATCCGATGAGCCTCGAGGTTAACGCCAACAACGGCTCAAACAACCTCATCGCCGACCTGGGGGCTTCCTGGGATTTCGCCAAGGACTGCGACGTCAGCTCGATCCGCATCGACGGCGACCTGACCTGGCTGCTGTCCGCCAAGGCCGTTCAAGGGCATACCTATGTCATTCGCATCCGGGATAGCATGGACAATCGCTTATTCGTTCTGCTCAAGGTCGTCTACGTCGATCCCCGAGGCGAGTACGTCGCCTTCGCCTGGCGGAAAATGACGACCAAGAACGAAAAGATTCAATTCAAGACGCCCGGCTAAGCTCGCCCCGCTTGACGAGATGCAACAAAAAAGAACCGATGGTCAACACCATCGGTTCTTTCGTTGCTGCGGCTCAGTCATCGACGTCTGCTGGGGACTACGTTCCCTGTTCCCAGCCGGACATGTACTTCATCTGCTCCTGGCTGAGCACGTCAATCTTGATGCCCATGGCTTCGAGCTTGAGTTGCGAGACCAGGTTTTCGATGGAGCTGGGCAGGGTATGAACGATGGAGCTGAGCTGGCCCTTGTTCTGCATGCAGAATTCCGTGGCCAGGGCCTGCGTAGCGAAGCTCATGTCCATCACGCTGGCGGGATGGCCATGAGCGGCGGCGAGATTGACCAGCCGGCCTTCGCCGAGCACATAGAGCCGCCGGCCATCGGCGAGGATGTATTCATCCACGTGCTGATTGACGTTCTTGGTCGTTGACTTCGCCATTTTCGCCAGGGCGGGCAGGTCGATTTCCACGTCGAAGTGGCCGCTGTTGCACAGCATCGCGCCGTCCTTCATGACGCTGAAATGCTCCTGCCGCAGGATGTGGGCATTCCCCGTGACCGTGATGAACAGGTCGCCCCGCTTGGCGGCCTCGGCCATCGGCTGCACGGCAAACCCATCCATCGCGGCTTCCAGGGCGCGGATCGGGTCCACCTCGCAGACGACCACGTTGGCCCCCAGGCCGCGCGCACGCAGGGCCACGCCCTTGCCGCACCAGCCATAGCCCGCCACGACCACGACCTTCCCCGCCAGCAGCAGGTCCGTGGCGCGGATGATGCCGTCGATGGTGCTTTGGCCCGTGCCGTAGCGGTTGTCGAACAGATGCTTGGTCTGGGCGTCATTGACGGCGATGACCGGGAAGGGCAGCACCTTGTCCCGCTCCATGGCGCGGAGCCGATTCACGCCCGTCGTCGTCTCCTCCATGCTGCCGGCGATGTTTTTGACGATCTCCAAGCGTTCCGGGGCGGGCAGCTTCGCGGCCCATTCCCGCACCTTGGCATGGACGTCGTCGAGCCGACCCAGGGAGACGAACACCAAGGCCGACACCAGGTCCGCGCCGTCGTCCATCGTGACGTGGGGGCGATGATCCAGGGCGTCGACGATGTGCTGATAGTACGTGGCGTTGTCCTCGCCGCGGATGGCGAAGACGGCGATCCCGAAATCCTGGGCCAAACTGGCGGCTACGTCGTCCTGCGTGCTCAACGGGTTGGACGCGCACAGCACCATGTCCGCGCCGCCCGCGGCCAGCGTCCGCATCAAGTTGGCCGTCTCCGCCGTCACGTGCAGGCAAGCCGACATGCGCACGCCGGCCAGGGGTTTCTCCCGCGCGAACCGCTCGCGGATTTTCGCGAGCACCGGCATGTCCCGGTCGGCCCAGAGAATGCGGCGTTTGCCTTCGCTGGCCAGTTTGAAATCCTTCACGTCGTACTTCTTCGCCTGGGTGGCAACACTCATTGGCTGACTACCTTTGGTTCGAGGGTTTAGGTCGGTGTCCATGGTGATCGGGATAAAGCCGAGGCTCATCAATGCCGAAGGGTCATGGAGACATGATATGAATCCCCCGCGGGAGAGTCAGGTCGATCTGTCTGCCGACCCGGCATGATCGCTGTCCGCAGGTCTCCTCGTCATCTTGTTGTGAAATGGTCTCCCGACCACGCCATTCAGCCGACCGCAGGTTTCAACCCGGCCCGACTGGTGCAAGTCCGAGGATGGCGGCTGGGTGATGCTCAGCGACAGGCTCGACACCGGCGAGCTCGAGACCGTTTACTACTTCACCGTCGAGGATTACCATACCGATTACGTCGGCCAGCCGATCTGGGGCTTCGCCCTCTGGGCGCATAATGCGGATTGCGTGTGGGACCCAAAGGCAAACCGGTGGCGCGATCCCAAGACGGGAAAATTCACGAATCCACCGGAAGAGAAGCCGGAGTTAAAGAAGCCCGGCACGCGGTTTAATCCCGACGGCACACCCAAGGATCCGCTGGATCAACTGGATCAACTCAGAGAAGCGAGAAATCGCGGAAAGTTGATTGAAGGCGACAGAAGGTCAGAGACCAACGCCAAGAAGCACTTAAGAGATATGGCCCGCGGTTACAACGATGAGTAAGAACAATGGACGATGCTACCACTAATCGAATTGCAAAGCGATACATCCTTGACGCATGGAATCTTGCGGAGCAAGGTGATTATGCCCGTGCCGTTAGGCTTGTGGACAGGGCACTGAAACTTCGTCCAACTTGGTCTAAACCATGGGTGGTAAAAGGTCACTTCCTGCGGGAGGCTAAGAGGTTTGATGAATCCGAAGCGGTGCTTCGCAAGGCACTCGGAATCAAATGTGCTGACCACTATGCATGGACCGAACTAGGCCTGCTGTTCCGAGACCGTGAACTGTTCCAAAAGGCCGCGTTTTGCTTTCGCCGATCATTGGAAATCCGCCCGGACTTTAACGTCTACACGCTGCTGGCAAACGTAGAGCTTACTTTTGATCCCGCTTCGGCCGTTGCCAATGCCGAGAAGGCTCTCAAGCTCAAGCCTGGGTGGCATGAAGCGATTCGAATACGTGATTCCGGAAAGCGCCTAATGCGTGATCCACGACAGTAATCGTCGATTGGTGTCCCTCTCTGCTAAGCACGTGCGACACAGAAGAATGCCGGCCTTTGTTTCGCCGCGGTGACGCCGATCCGCACGATGTATGGGTACAAGTTCATCGAGGCGATTCGAGCCGATGACTGGGTGCTCAGCTCTGATGAACACGACCCGGCCATGCTGCCCATCGCCAAGCGGGTCGTGGCGATTTTCCAGCGGCAGGCCCTCATCCTGCATCTCCACTTCGGCGATCAGGTCATCCGCACGACCAGCGAGCATCCGTTTTATGTTTGGGGCAGGGGATGGATTGAAGCGGGCGAGATGGATGCGGACGATTAGTGCAAGTCCGAGGATGGCCGCTGGGTGATGCTCAGCGACAGGCTCGACACCGGCGAGCTCGAGACCGTTTACAACTTCACCGTCGAGGATTACCATACATGCGGACAAATATGTTGATAATAACGGAGTAGTTAGAGACGAAAAAACCGGGAATCGTATTAAATATCCACGAGACAAAAGTGAAAGACGCAAAGCACTTTTACGTGATGCTCATGATCCAAATTCTGGATTAACACAATCAGAGAGGGACTTCATCATCAAGAACAACGGGGATAAAGTACCGCCAAGCCTTGAAGTTTCACATGATCCCCCACTATATACTGTTCCACCATACAAACGCAACTTGCTTGACAAAGACTCAAACATGAAGTCCGTGTTAAAAGATGACCACCGCAATGAACATAAAGTCGGCGGTGATCAGTATTTGAAGTTTGGCCCACCGTCAAACTACCCATGGAACAGGAGTGGCCATTGAATGTAATCGATCAACTCAAAGTCAAATTTGGGCAAGAATTCCACCTGGTTACGCAAGATGGTGGTGTTCAAGTTTATCATTGGCCTGATTTACAGTGTCAGAACAAGGGGCTTCTTTGCACGGCTGGGATGTCAAATCGTGTTCAAGCAGCGGAGCAAGCGCACAGTCCATCGGTTGAGCCCCGAACTGAACTAATATGTTTTTGTCTCTTATCGGACGCGGGAGTGCTAGCGCATCTACTCATAGACCTTGCTCGTTACCCCTTTGAACATGATACCTGTTTGCATTGGTGGCACAGCTTGTCTTTGGGGTTTCCAATTGTTCCAAATTCTCACCTTTCGGCCATACTGTTCACATTCCCCCCCTTTAATGCTGAAACGAACACATTTATAATCAACGACTATCGTGTTGATTTATTATGGGCCATTCCGATCACTCAAGCTGAGCTTCGCTTCTGTCATGATCATGGAGCACAAGCGCTTGAGGATTTACTTCTTTCGAGTGGTGCAAACCTTGCTGACCTTAATCGGAATTCAATTGTCCCATAACGCCCCTCTGAAGATTAATCACCGTCATTGATAGTTTGACTGTTAGAGCGCAGTAGCAAACTGCCCGCACCCGTGCCGAGTTCGAGGCCCTGCAAAAACGGCTCGTCACCCACACCGCCGTCCAGCACGCTGAGGTCAACTCCGCCGAGGACGTCCAGCGGCGTTGCCGCGAAATCATCAGCAACAACAAGATGCACCTCGTTAAAGAGGCCGGCAAGGGGGTCGTTGGCGCCTGCCGGGGTGGTGCGTGGGTGTGTTGGGGGTGGGTTCGGGGGTGTGCGCAGCTCGGTGCGCGGGGGGTGCCGAAGCGTGCTGCGCCCCGCGCTCGCGCTTGGGCTTGCTATTCAGATTTCACGTACTTGCGCTTGGTGGTTCGCGGCGCTGTAAAAAACACACTTAAGTGCTTGCTGCGTAAGGAAATAGCGTGATCGTTTCGCGCACCCACCCCCCTCCCGTGAAACGATCGCTACGATGGGGTCAACATCGACGCATGATATTGCAATGTAGAGGGTTACGGCAAACGGATGCCGCTGAGGACGATTTGATCGTTTCACGGGAACGCGGCGAGCTGATTGGTGACGTGAACCCGATGGAGATAAGCATTGTTGCCCCCATCCGGCCGGCGGAGTATCACCGAGTTGGGCAAACGATGAAAGTGAGAAGGAGTAAAGGGTGGATATACCTTGAAGGGTTAGCATGAATTACACCCGGAGGGATTCGAACCCCCAACCTATGGTTCCGAAGACCATTGCTCTATCCAGTTGAGCTACGGGTGCGTTGGCGATCGAGCGGACGAGCGCCCGTTTCCTTTCACATTACATTTCCCCAGCGGTTTTACAAGATGGCAGACTGGCCGTTTTTTACGCTGGATGATGAATCCCGACAGCACATTCCCGGTTGCCTTCCGCAGGCCCGCTCCTTTAATGAAGGTAACAGAACCGTCCGCCCCATTCCATCTCGAGGCCTCCATGTCCGAACCTGCAGCGACCGATCCACAGGCTCTGAAAAAGGCCATCCGCGAGGAGGCCCATCGCCGCCGCAATGCTCAGCCCAACAAGGACGAACTGAGCCTGGCCATTTGCGCGGCGTTCATGGAGCAAGCGGAGTATGCTGCCGCGGGAACGGTGATGTTCTATGTCGATGCGCGGAGCGAGGTGCGAACCCGCCATTCATTGGAAAAGGCCCTGAAAACGCACAAGAAAATCGTCGTCCCTTGGTGCAATCCCCAGCAGGAGCTAGAGCTGTTCCATTTGGAAGCGATGGAGGAGATGGCGCTGGGGATGTACAAGATCCTCGAACCGCTGCCGGAATTACGACACCAGCCCCGCAAAAAAGTTCATCCCCGCGAGCTGGACCTGGTCATGGTGCCGGGCGTGGCCTTCGATCGCCGGGGAGCGCGGATGGGGCATGGTTTTGGTTACTACGATAAACTGCTGCATCAGGCCCGGGAAGAGGTGCCCCTGGTGGCGTTGTCGTTTGAATGTCAGCTTTTCCCAGAAATCCCGACGCAGCCCCACGACATCTTCATGGACAAGATCATCACCGAAGCGGCGGTTCATCCCGGGAAAGGACGTCGCTCATGAACCCAGTTCATCGGGCCATGGTCGAGGATACTTATGCCGAGGCCTTTCGCAGCCTGTATGCCGAAGTGCTCATCACCGCGTGCCATCGCACCTGGCTGGACCACGCCGTTCAGGCGGCGACCGGCAATGCCAGCAGCACGATCCTCTGCGATTGCGAGGCGGGTTTGAGCCATTACATCGGCCCCGGCGGCGACACCGATGAGGCGACCCCCGATGGCCGACCCGGCGCCGTCGTGCAGTTTCACCTCCCTCGATTTCGGAAGGATCGAGTGGAAGCGTTGGAGCGGGCCTTGCTGGTGCGGCTCAGTCAAAACGTGCTGACGTGCCCCACGGCCGCCTGTTTCAATCGGCTCGATGAACCCAGTTTTTATCCCATGGGCCGCAAGTTATCTTACTTCGGCGATGGGTATCAATATCGCGATGAGCGCTTCGGCCGGAAAGTGTGGGCCATTCCCATCCTGGGCGGCGAGTTCATCATCGAACGCCGCATCGGCTACCGTGATGGGTTGATGGGCGGGAACTTGTGGTTCATGGGGCGCGACGTCGGCTCGGCCCTCGAAGCGGCGGAAAAAGCTGCAGCGGCGATTCGGCCATGGCCCGGCGTCATCATGCCCTTTCCCGGCGGCATCACTCATAGCGGCTCGAAGGCCGGCAGCCAATATCGCTTCATGATCGCCAGCACCTATGCCGAGTATTGCCCGACGCTCCGTGCGCAGTTGGGGGAGCGATCCCGGCTGCCCGAAGGCGTAGGCAGTGTCATGGAAATCATTATCAATGGCCGCGATCTGGCGACGATTGCCGCCGCCACGCAGGCCGCCATCGCCGCCTCGGCGGAGACGCCGGGATTGCTGCGCATTTCCGCGGGCAACTACGGCGGCCGGCTGGGCAAGAGCTTTGTCTACCTGCATCCAGACAAGCAGCCCGCGGCGACTGTTTGAGCGCGAGACTCAACGACTTCAATGCCTCAGGGGCGGAGATCAAGGAGCCGGCGATGAAAGTGGCTCACTTCGATTGTTTCAGCGGCATCAGCGGCGACATGACGCTGGCCGCTCTCATCAGCGCCGGCGTGGACGATGCGGCAATTCGGGCTGGGTTGGATTCGCTGGGCTTGCCCCTAAAGCTCAAAGTGGAGCCCACCCAGAGAGGCAGCTTTGCCGCTCTGAGCGTGCACGTCGAGGCCGAGGACGATCAGCCCCATCGCTATCTTCGCGACATCGAAGCGATCCTTGACCGCGGCCGGCTGACGGCCGGGCAGAAGAGACTGGCCCAGCGGATCTTTCGCCGCTTGGCCGAGGCGGAAGGCAAAGTCCATGGCACCTCTCTCGAAGAGGTGCATTTTCATGAAGTGGGGGCTTTGGACAGCATCGCAGACATCGTCGGCTCAGCCATCGGCTTGGAGTTGCTGGGCGTCGAACGTTTCACGGCGCGGTCTGTTCCCACGGGGCAGGGCACGGTCAAGGCGGCGCATGGACTGATGCCGATCCCCGCGCCGGCGACGGCGGAATTGCTGAAGGGCATTCCGCTGGCCTTTTCCTCGATCAAGTCGGAATTGACCACGCCCACAGGCGCCGCCATTCTGGCCACCGTCGTCTCGGAATGGACCGACAGTCCTTTGATGGTGATCGAACACATTGGCTACGGCGCAGGGCAGAAAGACTTTCCCCAACAGGCCAATCTGCTGCGTCTATTCGTTGGCTCGACCGTGCCCCAGATGGAAACGGATGGACTATGGGTCGTCGAAACCAATCTCGATCATCTGTCCGCCGAGGTGATAGGCTATGCCCAGGAACGTATCACCAAAGCCGGGGCGGTCGACGTTTTTACGCAACCCATCCAGATGAAGAAGCAACGGCCTGGCGTCTTGCTTTCAGCCTTGGTGCCGATGGACGCCTTGGCCGCCGTCGAGCAAGTGATCTTCGAGGAAACCGGCACGCTGGGTCTGCGGCGCCATTTTGTCCAGCGGCACACGATGCAGAGGCAATCAGTCACAGTCGATACTCGATTTGGCTCAGTGGCGGGGAAGCTAAGCTGGCTCGAAGGCGGCCTTCGCCAATTCTCCCCGGAATACGAGGATTGTGCACGCATCGCTCGAGAGACGGGGCTGCCGCTGCGCTCCATCCTCGAAGAAGTGAAAAAGGCCTACGAGCAAGGATCCCGCTAACATGCCGAACGGCCTTATTAGGTGATGCTTAGCCTTAGCCAAGCATGAGGGTTAGGCAACCAGCAATGATCATGTTGAAAAGGACGTCTCGGTCAGCTTGGGTTTGTTTTTTAAACCGTCATTGCCCCGTGGATGTCGTAAAATGAACGCCATGATGGCGATTCATGTATAAATGACCCTCACCACCAATGCGGTTTGCCGACCTATGGCAATCGCAGCGGCGAAAGACCACCCCTTGGGAGTCCACCATTGACCACCTCCTGGATCGACCTGCGCAGCGACACCGTCACCAAACCCACGCCCGGCATGCGGGAAGCCATGGCCAAGGCGGAAGTAGGCGATGATATTTTCGGCGAGGACCCGACGGTCAATCGCTTGCAAGAGCGCCTGGCCGCCATGCTGGGAAAGGAAGCGGCCCTGTTCATGGCGAGCGGTTCCATGTCTAATCAGGTGGCGATCAAGACGCACACCCAGCCTGGCGATGAACTAATCTGTGACGCCAACGCCCACATTGTGCATTATGAAACGGGCGGTCCTGCCGCCTTGTCCGGCGTGATGTGCCGCACTGTGGAAGGGGAGTTTGGCATAATCGATCCGATGCAGGTCGAGGGTATGAATCGGCCCTTGAGTGATCACTTGCCGCACACCACGCTGCTCTGCTTGGAAAACACGCATAACCGAGGCGGCGGTCGAATATATCCCCTCGAGAAGATCGAGGCTCTGTGCCGCTGGGCACAGCGCCATGGCCTGGCCCGGCACCTCGACGGCGCTCGCCTGTTCAATGCCGTCGTGGCCACCGGGATTGCCGCGCCGGAATGGGCCAAGCATTTCGACACCGTCTCCATCTGTTTCAGCAAGGGACTGGGCGCGCCCGTGGGGTCGGCCCTGGCCGGTCCGAAGGATTTCATCGCCAAGGCGCGGCGCATGCGCAAACTCTTTGGCGGCGGGATGAGACAAGTTGGCATCCTGGCCGCGGCGGCGCTGTACGCCTTGGATCATCACATCGACCGTTTGGCGGAAGATCATGCCCACGCCCAGCGGCTGGCGGAGTCGCTCAGCCAGGTTCCCGGTTTGTCGCTGTGGCCGCATGATGTCCACACCAACATCCTGTTCCTCCGCATCGATGCGGAATTGGGCGCGGCGGCCCCGTTCTGCCAACGGCTCAAGGAGCGAGGCGTGCTGGCCCTGCCGACGGCGCCGCGCGTGTTCCGCCTGGTGACGCATCTGGATGTGACTTCGGCGCAAATCGAGCAGGCCGCCGACGTGATCAAGAAAACCGCCTTCGAACTGACCCCCGTCCATGCTTGACCCTGGCCGAGGCCCTCCGTGCTGATGCTGCTCGTCCTCCATCTCGCGGCGACATTTTTCATGACCGGGGTGATCTGGTTTGTCCAGATCGTCCATTATCCCTTGATGGCCATGGTCGGGACGGAACAGTTCGCTGTTTATTCTCGAAGCCATCAGCGGCGCACCTCGATGGTGGTGTTGCCGGTGATGCTTATTGAATTGGGCACAGGAATATGGCTTGCATTAACGATCGGTGGCTCGGGCGTGTCAGCCTGGTTGGCTTGGGGCGGACTGATCCTCTTGCTCGTCATTTGGATGATGACGTTTTGCGTGCACGTCCCGCAACATGGACGATTGCTGCGGGGCTTTGACCCGATAGTCCATGCTCGGCTGGTTGCCACCAATGGCATTCGCACCGCGGCCTGGACGCTGCGGTCGCTCTTTGTCATCGGTTTGCTGCTCACCGTCAAATCTGCCTAAACACGCGCAATTCATGAACGAAATGTCCCAAAGGTGCACACCAATTAAGGGTAGAGTCCCCTTCCGTCTTCCCTTCGTCCTTGGATTGGAACCGCCACCATGACGCGACTCACTCTGCGAACGATCCTGGCCTATCTGGACGATGCATTAAGTCCCGAGGAGGCCAAGGACATCGGCGACAAAATAGCAGCCAATCCGGCTGCCCAACAACTAATGAACCGGATGCAAAAGGTCACTCGGCGACGCCGACTCACCGCCCCCGAATTCACAGGCGGTGATGATTCCCTCAACGATCCGAACCTGGTTGCGGCTTATCTCGATGGTCAACTGGAAGGGGAGGAATTGGCCGCCCTGGAGAAACTCTGCCTGGAATCGGACCTTCATCTAGCCGAGTTGGCGGCGTGCCATCAATTGCAAGCCGTGGGCCGGCATGATCCGATCACGATTCCCCCCTTGGCGCAGCAGCGCATGTACGCCATCGCCAAAGGGCCGGAGTCGATTCCCCATCGGCTGCCGCCGGTCGAACTGACTCCCTTGACCGCGCGGGAGGATCGGGCTTCCCTCGCGGCAGAGGAAGCCAGGACGAAACATCGTCCTTGGCGCTGGTTAATGCCGCTGGCTGCTTGCGTGCTCGTGGGCGGCATCATCGGGTTGATCATCGTTGGAACGCAGGGGCAGCCGGTTCCCTCCTGGGCGCTTCGCGATCAGGCCGCCGCAACTCGGTCCGTAGAGGAACAAACCAAGCAACCGCTCGCGCCGGATCCGCTCGCGCCGCAAGTCTTGAAGGAAATGCTGGCGTTCGCGGGTCGCCCCGAATCTTTGCTCGCCGGTTTCGCTGGGTACGCCGCGGCGCGGCCCACCTTGCCCTCCAACTTTTTCCTGGCCATGGGGCAAGAAGAGCCAAGTTTGCCCGTCAAGGACGCGCCCAAGGCGGAGCCGGAAGCCAAAGCCGGGGACATCCCCCCGCCCGTTCCCGATCAGCCGCCTCCTGTAATTCCTCCTGACAAAAAGGAAAAAGAGCCGCCTGCGAAACCCGAATACGTCAAAATCGCCGCGGGACAGTACGAGGCGGAGTCGCACAAGGACGGATTGCTGTTTCGCGAGATCGACGGACAAGGCTGGCAGCTTCTCAAACCCCAAGCTTTCATTTTGACGCATGAGCCGATCCTGGCGCTGCCTGCCGCGCGCGGTGATTTCCAGCTCAGCAACAAGATGAAACTCTCCCTGCTCGGTTCGCTGCCAGGGTCCATGAGCGTTAATTACTTCTTCGAATCAGCCCTGACGATTCGCCATCAGAACGAAGTCGATCTCGACTTGGAGATGGAGCGGGGGCGTTGTCTGATAACGCGCCGGCCGGACGCGCCCAGCACGGTGCGGGTGCGCTTTTTGGGCGACGTGTGGGACGTGAAGTTGCTGGCCCCGGAGACGGAAATCGGCATCGAGGTGACCGGGCGCGTCTTGCCGCACGCCGAAGATTGGCTGCCTCATCGCCGCCTGGCGATCTATGTCGTCAAGGGCGTGGCCGACGTCGAACGCGGCGAGCACAAAGAAACCCTTTCCGCCCGCAAGGTGCTGCTCTGGGACAGCGTCTATGGCGGACCTGGCCCCGGCGTCGTGCGCGATGATTCTCCCGCATGGCTGACCCGCCGGGTGAACTATCCCAACGAAGTGCGCGAAGCCTTGAACCAGTTTCAAAAGAGGTTGCTCGATAAACTGAACAGCGCGAATGACATCAGTTGGGTCAAGATCGCTTGCGATGAAGCGCTCATGAGCCGACGGGCTTGGGAACATTACCTGGCCCTTTTCACCTTGGGGGCGTTCGATCAAATTTCTTCCTTGGTGGCAGCACTGGACGAAGGGGCCAATCCCTACTTTCGGCTGGCCGCCCTTGATGCTCTCTTGCATTTCCTGGGCCGCAAGCCCGATCAAGTGGCCGTCGTCCGCGACGCCTTCAAGAAGCGGGGCTATCCCGAACTGGATGCGGCCATCATGCTGGATCTGCTGCGCGGCGTGCATGCTCCCGACAAGGCCAAGATCGAAACGCTGGTCCTGCATTTGAAACATGCCCGGCTGGCGATCCGTGAACTGGCCTTCCGCAATCTGACGACGGTCGTGCCGCCCAATCTGCTTACGAATTACGATCCCGCCGCGCCGGTGGAGCAGCGCGATCAGGCTGCCGAGGCGATTCGTGATCGACTCTTCAAATAAATTGGCTGACGTCGAGAGTCGAGCTTATGAGAGCATCTGCATGGCCGTATTATCGACCTGGAGGGTTGATTTCGATCAGCGGCCGGGGGGAAGGAATTTCCGGAAAGGTGATCGGCAAACAACGCTTTTGATATCGATCCGCATCGTAGCGCCGCGCGTAGTAGATGATCAGCCCATGCACGGCATGGTAGAGGGAGCCGCCGTCCACCGCCTGATATTGAGCATCAATCAGCATTTGGCACAGGGCATTCACCGCATCCTCGATCCAGGGAGCATGAAGCTGATCCTCGGGCAGCCAGAAGGCGAGCCATTCGAGAATGTGGCCGGTGGTGTTGAGCCGCAGTTGCGGGTCAGCGGATTGGCCCTTCTCCCGGAAAAAGGCGGTGGAAAAGGAGCCGTCGTTGTTCTGGTACCGCCGCGCCAGTTCCACGTGGGCATTCAACTTGGCCACCACGTCCTTCCAAACGCCCTCATCCTTGCCGCCTCGTTGGCGATGCAGGAACAAAGCCCAGGCCAAGCCAAATAGGCGATGCGTGCCTCCGCAAGCGGCAGGGTCCATCGGCTGATCCAGCTCATAGCGAATCATGTCCAGGTAATGCAGCTTTTCGCCATGGGCGTTGGTCCATGAGATGTCCGTGCCCAGGTGCTGGCCGACAACGATGATGGTCCAGCTCAACTCCTGGTCCGCTGTGGTGCGGGCGATCATTTGCGAATGGCGAACAAAGTCCATGAATGTGAAATCGCGGTTCATGACGCGGAAGGGTGCATCGGCCTTGATGCCCCATTGGATCATCTCGGCGATGAACTGATCCTGGTGACCTTGGCCGACGAATTGCGGCCCCGTCTGCACATCCAGGCCATAGGGAGTGATGGGAAATTGCAAGCCGCGCAGCTCGCCCCCTTTTTGAATATACTCGAGGGCTTTGACCCGGCTGCCATCTTCTTGCAGGAGGGTCAGGTTGGGGCCCAGGCCAAGGATGCCGTGAAAAACGGTCCAAAAGCCATGCGTGGCCAGCACGTCCCGCTTCTGCACGGACTCGATGGCCTGTTCCAGTCTCGCCTTGAGCAGGTCAATGTTCGATGCGGACGTGGTGGGACTGAGCCGCGGCAAGCTCGTTAAGGGCGACGTGGCGGGGACCGTTGGCGTGGTGGCCGGGGGCGTCGGCGCGCAAGAAGACGCCCACGGAATGACGCCGATGATCAGAATCCCAATGACCCTGGAAGAACGAGACAACATTCGTCAATCCCTCGTGGTCGCCGTCTGATGCATGGTCATGCATTGATTGTACCGGGCACGGATCCCTTGACCAAACTTGGGGCGTTGGAGCTTGGCCCCTTTGGCGATGCTCCGCTCGTCATCTCTGTTAAGCCACCACGGACGACTTTTCCTTGGCAATCTTGATCGAACTGGTTGGGGCCGCCTTGGACGAAGCCGGTCCTTCCAGGATGGGTCTGAAGCGCAGCCGCAACCAGTGAGCTTCCGGCATATAGCTCAGCCCTATGGTGAACATCAAGGGGCCAAAGAGAAACAGATCATACCAGTTTGATGCTCCCCACCATCCCAGGGAAACGCCAGCCATAACGGCCCACCAGCCCGGCTTGCGCCATGCGAAGAGAGGAAAGGTGATCTGCCAGGCAAGCATAATGTAAGCCCCCAAACTCAGCAGGCTAAGGTAGCGTTGTGCATCCGCGGCATGAGCGCGGGCTTGCTCCAGCGTCGTGGTGAATGTGGGATGCAACGGAAACCACAAGGCCAGCCCGGCCCACCAGTCCCCAAACTGCAGCTTGTGCAAGCCGCTGACGACCATGATCAGGGCAAAGTGAATCTGGATCAGGCGAATGGCCGCCTGGGCCGCGCTGCTTTCAGGCTCCGGCTCCATGGGACGCCGGCGCAGCCAGCCCCACCAGCGCGGCTTGGCTCCCAGCCAACGCTCGTTCCATGAGAGATGAGGTTGCCATTGATGCAACCCGAGGTAGCCGAGCATGAGGTAGAACGTCGTCATCAAGAGCAGGGTGTCGGCTTCCGTGATGGCGGCCGGGTTAGCCGTACAGGAGGCGACACCCAGCCAGGTCAGGATGCCCGTCCAGCGCGTCATGATTCCCAGGGTGAAGAGAATGGTTCCGCCCATGAACAGCCAATAGAGATAGGGCGTGCCTGCCGAGTTGTCCCCCAGGGCATAAAAGAGCGACCAGGTGATGCGGTGGGGTGTGCCCTCGGGTAAATTGGCCGCCGCCAAATAGGCCTGGGTATCGAACCATCCCCTGAGGCTGAAAAAGGCCTCGGCATGGTTAATGAAGGGTAACAGAGCGATCAGAATCCACGTTCCGACGAGCACTCTCAGGGCGTGCAGAGCGATCACGTCCCGCGGTGCGAACCAAAATTGACACCAGCTTTGCCAAACCCCGGTGGAAGGTGGGAGCGCGGTCGCAGCATTATTCATGGCGATACTCCCCAAAGTGGGATTCCATTTCCAAGAGGGATTCAGGTTCGGCGTCGCCGCCCATGATCACCACGGGCGAGATCGGCTCGCGGGAGTGCCGAACGATTTCCACGGAGGCGGCCCCTTCCAAGCGGCACAGGTAGCGAGCGTAACTGGCTGTGACGAGCAAGGTCCAATCGCTTGGGCGAAACACCGGGCGATCCCGAGGGATCAGGTGTTCGGGCACTTCGCGCAAGCGCAGGCGCCGCGGTTCGACCATGTCCCAGATGCGCAGGGTGTTCATGCGCTGATTGGGGGCGGGGATGACTTCCCCTTCGGGGGGAGGCACGGGAAGATCATCCGCCAGCCAGCGGATGAGCATGAATTGGCGATGGCGCACGGCCTCTGGCGCCTGTTCATCGGGAAAGCGGAGCGTCTTGAAGACCTTGCCCTCGGCATCCTTGAGCTTGGCGACCATGTAGACGCCGGAGAAAGAGGGTCGATTGCTGGGGAAATGATAATTGCCCGCGATCCGCAACGCTTGATGGAACAGCGGACCGCTGACCCGATTGGCCGCCTCGGCAAAAGGCGGCGGCATGGCCATGTCGGCTCCATAGGGCGTGGCCCACGGACCGCTAGGAGCATCCAAGGCTGCGATGGTTAAGCCGCCTAGATGAACCAAGAGGAGCAGGCTGCCGAGCAACATAACCCAAGTCGGCAACTCGCCACGCTGTGGAGAACGTAACGCCATGCGCTGGAATCCTGTGTAGGAAGTCGTGTGATTGAGCGGAAGGCCCCGTTTCAATGCCCTCTCTTAATCTAATCCGATCAGCTAAATCTGACAAATTAGAAGTTCTGGGAAGGTTGTAGTTCGGATCATGACCAAGCGGCACTTTCGACACGATTGCTTTAGGCGGGTAAGGTCATTGCCGCATGACTCCATGGAAAAAACGGACCAATCCAACGATTCGTTCCATCATGCCTGTTGGATGGATGCTCTGTGTGCCTTTATGCTTGGCAATAGAACCTTATCGGCCGTCCCGCAACATTTCCCGTGCGGCGTTGAAGCCCGCCGCACCCATGACGCCGCCCCCCGGATGGGCTGCGGCGCCGCACAGGTAAAGGCCCTTGATGGGCGTTCGATATTGGGCGTATCCCGGAGCGGGACGCATAAAGAACAAACTATTGAGGTTCATTGCGCCTTGCATGATGTTGCCGCCGGTGAGGCCGAAGGTGCGTTCCAGGTCCAGCGGCGACAACACCTGATGATGCAAGAGCGAGGCTTTAAACCCCGGCGCATATTCCTCCACGACATCGAAACAGCGTTGTGCGAATGGTTCCTTGACCTCGTCCCAATGGCCTGAGCGCAAATGCGTGGGCGCATATTGCACAAACATCCCCATGATGTGCTTGCCTGGCGGAGCAATGCTGTCGTCCAAGGCCGTCGGCAAGGTGCATTCGATGATCGGATGTTCGGCGGGACGTCCGTACTTGGCATCGTCATAGGCTCTTTCGAGATAATCAAAATCCGGGCACAAATGGATGGTGCCATGATGATGCGGGGCGACCCCGTCGCTCGGCAAGGCCTTGAAGTTGGGCGCGCGGTCGAGGGCCACGTTGATTTTCACGGTCATGCTAGTGTAATCAATGGCCTTAATGTGTTCGACAAAATCGTCGGGCAAGGCTTGCGGTTCGACCCATTTGAGGAAGGTCGTGGCGGCATCCACGCTGCTGGCGACCCGCTTGGCCAGGATTTCTTCGCCGCTATCAAGGACGACGCCAACAGCGTGGCCATCCTTGACAAGAAGGTGCCGGACGGCCGCTTCACAGCGGATCGAGGCCCCATGCAAACGAGCGGCGGCCGCCAGGGCATTGGCGATGCCTCCCATGCCGCCCTTGACGTATCCCCACACGCCGCGAGCCCCATCGCATTCTCCCATGACGTGATGGAACAGGACATAAGCCGTACCGGGCATGGAAGGAGAAGCCGCCGCTCCAATCACCGCGTCCGTGGCCAGGGTGATTTTCAGTTCCTCGGACTCGAACCAGCGATCCAGGATCGGCCGCGCAGCTCCGGTGAGTATGTCCAAAACGGCGGCCCCATCCTTGCCGAGCTTGGCGAACTTCAATCCCAGGTTGGCGAGCTGCCAGAGATTCCCCGGTCGATACGACCACGGATTCGGCGGCGTCGTCATGAGCAGCGGTTCGAGAAAATCGGCGGCGCGCAACAGCATGGCTTCATAGCGGGGCAGTGCTGCCGCATCTTTCGTGCTGAATTTACTGATCTCACGGTGATTCAGTTTTGGATCGGGACCCATCAGTAGATATCGGCCATCGGGAAAAGGTGTGAATGACGAGGGGTTTCTGGGAAGCATGGTAAAGCCATGTTTCTTCAGCTCCAACTCACGGATGATCTCGGGCCGCATCAGACTGTTGACATAGGCCGCTGTGGAAACCTTGAAGCCCGGCCACAACTCCTCCGTCACACAGCAGCCGCCGACGAGATGCCGGCGCTCCAGCACCAGGACGCTCCAACCCGCCTTGGCGAGATAGGCTGCTGTCACCAGGCCGTTGTGCCCGCCTCCGATGATGATCACGTCGTACCGCAGCATGGCAAAAGGCTCCTTCTGGTCAAACGGCTTGGGAATGCGTTAAGATAGACTATCATCTTCCATGATGCGAAGGAATTCGACGAAAGGGCCATGCCGATGCCGGAGGGGGTGGATTTAACGCTTTTGGGCAACCGTTGGGCCTGGGTTCAAGAATGGCCGGTCAATCGGGCGCGCGTGGCTCAGGTCGTGGCCCGAGGAGCGCCCGTGGCCATTTTTCAGGAAGCGGGCCGGACGGATTGGGGAGCCGCGGCATTGGACGCGGAACGATTCAAGTTCATCGACGATTTGGACAAGGAGGCCTTGCGATCCGTTCAAGCTTTGATCGCCATCAGCGACCGGGTTTTGCCTGATTTACCAATGCACCTTCGCGAATACACGCTGCTCTATCGGCCGCCGACGCTGACTTTGGGCGTGGCCTGTCGCCGACAGGTGGATGTAGAAGCATTGAATCGGAGCGTGCGTAATTTTTTTGCAGAACATGGGTGGATCGAATCATGTCTGACGGCCGTGGCCACGTCGATTCGCCGCCGCCATCACGGCTCGTTGATCGACTTCGCTGAAGAGCGGTCCATCCCGCTGCTCGCTTATCCGCACGAGAAATTGGCCTTACTGCAACCAACTATGCGGCGTCAAACTGCTCGCATCTCTCGATGCAGCGAGGCCGCCGCCATGCTCGCCGCCGGCGTTAAGGAGCTTTGCGTGCCCCGCCAGGCCTTTGAGGGGATGACCCTGGCCATGGCCCGTCGACCATGGGCCTGATCTCCAAGGCATGCTGCACCGCATGCGAAGAAACGCCCTTCTCCTCGGTCTTCGCGTCCTGCCAATGGCGAAGCAAGACGCCCTTCACGTACTCGACCGACAACGGATGCTGATGCAGTGTCATGTGATCGGCGGGAACGATGATTTCACTCTCGACGTCTGCCACATGGGCGCTGGCATAAGGGACGACGCCATCCCCCAGCTTGTCCGTGAGCCGTAAATTCCTCGTGATGTAACTGATGGGGTCGCTCCTTGAAGCGATTCCCACGACGGAGTGATACTTGACCTGCCGGGGTTTGGGGAGCGAGGCCAATGTGATCAAGGCCGGCGCTCCGGGGGCTAAAAGATCGATGCTGGTGGGCAAGCGGCCCATCTCGTCTCCCAACCGATAATCCGGATTGTTTTGCAGCAAGGCCATCATGCTCGATTCCACGTTCATGGGCAGACGAACGACCTTGCGAATCAGCCGACCTATCCAGGACGGGCTGATGGCGGAACCATGGTGCGGGGTGCCCATGAAGATGACGTTGGTCACCTGAGGGAGCGGCTCGAAATAGAACACCTGTTGCAGTTCGCTCTTGGTTTCGTCCGGCAAGGGTAAGGATTCCAGGGAAGATCGACTGGCCAAACGCCAAAAGTCTTCGCCGCTGTCCACCGTCATCAGCTTGCTGATCAACCCGCCCATGCTATGCCCGACGAGCACCATGTGTTCCATGGCCGGATCGCGCCGTTCAGGATCGAGCTTCTCGCGCATTTGCCGCAAGCGATCGCGCAAGTCCGCCGCAGTGGCCAGATAGGGATTTCCCGAAGGATAGAGATAAAACCAAAATTGATAGCGATCGCGGATGCGCGGGTCGGCCATCAAATCGTTGAGCATGGGCGCCCAGGTGATAGGCGAGGAAAGCAAGCCATGGACGAACAGCACGGGAATCTTGCCCGGCTGATAGGGTTCGAACATGTAGATGCCCGCGCGCTGCTTGAGCTGATCCGCGCGGGCAAAGCCGAGATAACCAAGATATTCGAAGTCAGAATGTCCCAGGGAATAGGCCAGGGGCGTCGTGAGGTCCGTTTCCAAGGGAACCGACCAGCCCGCCATTTCAATGGCCTTCACGGACAAGGGATTATGCAACTCCAGTTGACCACTGCGGAGTTGCACAAGTTCCTTCATGCCGCCGGTGAAGCGAAAAATGGCGGTCACGGGGATCGTTTGATGTTCCAACGTATGAGCCGGCGGCAGCCCCTCCTGGCAGGGCACGTGCAAGGACATTAACGGCACGCCCAGGCCGTAGTTGCGAAAGTGGTTGGCAAAACCCTGGACTCGATAGTCTTGACAGAAGAGCAATTCGCCAAATTCGCTCGGTTTCCAGGTAAAACCATGATGCGAGACGTTGAGGGTAAACGTGACGCCGCCGGGCAAGGGGAGAAGCATGCTCTTTTGTGGATTCAGACTGCCGACTTCCTGAGCGGCTCGAATACATTTGGCCAGAGCCGTGTTGTACAGTTCGCAGGCTAAGCGGAAGCGCGGATCGAAGCAATTCAAGGGCAGAGGTTTTTCCTGAGTCGAGGGGAGGTCGATCGCCTCATGCATTTGAACGGCCAATTCGCCCATCGGATCGAAGACATAGTGATACGCGTATCCCGCACAGAAGAAATAGTATTTGATGGCCCCCGGATGTTTATTTCGCTCGCAATCACGACCTAACTGGTAACTCAATTCCGCCATGGCGAACACCAGGTCGGGATGCGGCCAATCGATCACCTTGAACTGCAAGCGGTCAAAAGTTTCTGCGGGATCCTGGAGATACGTCTCCTCCAGGCCCAACTGCCGCAAGGTTTGTTGACTGCGAGGTGAAATGCGATCCTCGCCGGTGAGGCTGGCCCGCCACGTGTCGACCAGGCCGGTGATTTCCGCGTGCTTGACGCCGATGCCTTGACAACTTGCCAGGAGCAGCAGGCCGGGGAGCAACAGCAGCGTCCGTAGCGCCCGGAAATCGCGGTTTTTGATCGGCCCCCTTGTTGCCAATGCGGCTGAATGAGCTTCGCTTTCATGAGCAGGAAAGGGGGATAACATGGGTGGCAGTTCACCGCTTGTGGGATGGGGTGGTTTGCACAAGGACCGTCGACGCAGTGGCCCGATGGACCGAACACGGTTTGCGCGGGGCAAACGATAACAGCGATGAGCGGCCTGTCAAGGGGGAGTGACGGGAGGTTCAACCCTCGTCGGAGTGCAAAATGACCTGCGCGATTCAGTTAGGTGATTAACCGAATCTGTGTTGGTGGAAATCTAGTTATTAGTCGTAAGTCAATGATGTAAAGCAATATGCACCAATTGTTCGAGGTTGATCAAATTGCCAATTTCTGTCGGTCCTTTTTCTGCTGGACAAGCTGTCAAGAGCCTCATTTTGACCATGTGCAGTTCCGAGAAAAGGCGGCCTGAACGAGACTTATCCTTGTAAACCGGGTGGAATCACGATAGGATTTCGAATAGCCCAATCACCTTCATGGTGCCTTCACAAAGGGTGTGAACGGTGTTGCACGGTTTGGCAGTCATGTCGGCCACCTACTTCCTGTTGCAGCTCGGCCAAGATCCCGCGGCCAAGCCACCCGGCAAAGAATCAGGCAAAGACCAGGCAGCCTCAGCCGGCAAGGTCGACCCTGACCGCAAGGTTTCACAAAAAAAGACTGGTCGACCGGGGGAATTAACCCAGGAAGAGGAAGACAAAATCGACCAGATCATTAGAGAATTCATAATGCACGATTTGGGGGTGCGTCCGAGTCAAAAGGCGGTGGATCGCCTTCGCGATTTGGGACCAGAAGCGATCCCGGCGCTGGTGCGCGGCATCAATTACTCAGCCACCTTGAGCCATTCATGCCCGGTGACGGTGTTGGCCTCCAAGTTGGACGGGTTGATTCGCACCTGCGAAGACCCCTTTGTCCTGAGTTTCATTCGCACGGAGATTGGCGCGGGCCTCAAGCGCAACAAATACGCCGGCCTGCTTACCAAGCTGAAAGTGCAAACCAGCCTGCGCGCCACGGAACTCCAGCGCTTGCAGCAAGAAGCCTGGAAAAAGGATCCGAATCGCTCGCTGGGGGATTCATTCGGCAAGCCAGGAAACCAAGATCAATGAGAGTCGATCAAGCTCATGCGTCGCGGCTTTGTCTCGAGGATGCCTTGGCCCGCATGGAACGGGAAGCCGTCAAGGGAACGATTCACACCGGCCGATACTTGTGCCGATTTATCGATTGGGGGCAGGGCGAACCGCTGGTCATCCTGCATGGCCTGGGGGACAATCCACGCTCCTTCTCCCTGCTCATGGCCCATTTAAGCCAGTTCTTTCGCTGCATCGCCTATCAGCAACCCCAAGGCATCCGCGATCAGGCCCGGCTCGGCCGATACCATCACGATCATCTTCTCGATGACTTGCGGCAATTGGTCGACGCTTTGCATTTGCCCCCGGCGACGATCTTGGGCCATTCCTTCGGCTCGACGATTGCCCTGCGGGCGCTCAAGGAAGAGCCGGCGCAATGGCGGCGCGGCGTGATCATGTGCGGATTCGCGCATCGGCCTTTGTCCCGATGGCATTGGTGGATGGCGGCGGCGGGACGACTGCTGGCGGGCCGTACCACGTTGGCCAACCTGCGCGGCCGGGAAGTCGCCCTCAAGCGCGTGCACTATCCCGCCTTCGATCGCCACGAACCCACCCGGTGGCAATTCTTCCTCAACGAAACCGGAAGTTCGCCGTTGAAGGCCGTGGGCCATTGGGCTCATCAGCTTCATCGCGTGGATCTGCGCGGCGTGTTGCCTGGCATTCGCCAACCAGTGCTCATCATGTGCGGCGACCGCGATTTCCTCGTCCCGCATCATCATCAGGAGATGCTCTTCCGCGGCTTGACCAATTCGGTCATGTTCCAGATCAAGGACTGCGGCCATCTCCCCATGCTGACCCATCCCGAAGCCGTCACGGATGCCCTGATGACTTTTGTCGGCAGGCAACCTTTAGCCCACGAGTGCGGCGCTACCGGACCCGATGCCCAAGGTTTTTGCCCAACGTCGGGAGAGTCTTGTCCGAGCAGCCTTGGCATCCCCGCCGCCCCCACGCCAAGGACCAACGTGGACCGCACCCACGCGCCGGCAAGCGCGATCCCGACTTGCCACGCCTAATCTCGTCAAATGGCATTTGACCCTCGCCATCTCGACCCGCGCCTGGTGCGGTGACAGCAGGCTGTGCACGATTTCCCTTGAGAATTCCGTTTAGTTTCGATTGCAAAAGCGCCGTCGATCACGGATAACGTGGTTACGTGGAAAGTACATCATGAGCGCTGCTGGAAAGTCGAAACCATCATGAAGCCCCCATCGTTGACCATTGGCATCGAGGAAGAATATCAAATCATCGACCCGAAGACGGGTGAACTGCGATCCTATATCACGCAAATCCTCGATGAAGGAAAGCTGTTGCTGCGCGAGGCCGTCAAGGCGGAACTGCATCAAAGCATGGTGGAAGTAGGGACCGAGATTTGCAAAACGCCCGCCGATGCGCGTGCGGAGTTGATTCGCCTGCGGCGGGCGATCATCGAATTGGCGAGCAAGAACGGCCTCAAAATCGCCGCCGCGGGCACGCATCCCTTTTCCAATTGGGTCGAGCAGGAAATCACGCCGTTCGAACGCTACATCGGCGTTTGGAAGGACATGCGCGACCTGGCCCATCAGCTTTTGATCTTCGGCACCCACGTGCACATCGGCATCGAGGATCGCGATTTCCTGATCGACTGCATGAACGTGGCGCGTTACTTCGCGCCGCACGTCTTGGCGCTGTCGTGCAGTTCGCCCTTCTGGATGGGGCGGGACACCGGGCTGCATTCTTATCGCAGCATCATCTTCCGCCATTTCCCGCGTTCGGGCATTCCCCCCACGCTCAATTCATGGAACGAATACAGCGATTACGTCAACGTCCTGGTGAAGACGAAGAGCATTCCCGACGGCACGAAAATCTGGTGGGACGTGCGGCCCAATTGGCGGTATCCCACGCTCGAATTCCGCATTTGCGACGTCTGCACCCGGGTGGACGAGGCCGTGTGCGTGGCCGCGATCTTCCAGGCCATCATCGCCAAGTTGTGGAAACTGCGGCGGGACAACCTCACCTTCCGCCATTATTCCACCGCGCTCATTGAAGAAAACAAATGGCGCGCCGTGCGCTATGGCATCAATGGCAACCTGCTCGACTTGGGGCGGCAAGAAGAACGCTCGGCCAAACACTTGATCCGCGAATTGGTGGGCTGGTTCCTGCACGACGTGGTCGATGAACTGGGCAGCCGGCAGGAGGTGGAATACGCCTTCACGATTTTGGAACAAGGAACGAGCGCGGATCGGCAGTTGGCCGTGTTCAATGAGACGAAGGACCACAAGGCCGTGGTCCAGCACCTGATCAAGGAAACCGAGGAAAACGTGGTCGAGTCATGAACTTCAAGGCATAGCGGCCATCCCGAAAAGCAAGGAATCGCACCAACAATGTCCATGGAGGTTTTTTGGATAAAGTGGGTGAGAGTGAGCAATGAATGATCGCAAGATTCAAGAGCCAGCGGGGTTGTCCATGCCCGCGCCGGAATTGGAGAAACAACTCAGGCAATTGCGGCGCGTCGACAACGTCACGAACATCTTCTATCTGGCGAAGGAGTATCTGACGCTGCTCCTGATCGCCGGGGTCGTGGTCTGGTTCGCGGAACATCGCGCAGCTTGGGGATGGAGTTGGTATTGGAATCTGCCGGTGTTTGGGCTGGCGATGATCCTGATGGGCGGACTGCAACACCGCTTCGCGGGGCTAGGCCATGAAGCGGCCCATTATTCCTTATTCAAGAATAAATGGGCCAATGATTTGGCGGGCGATTGGCTCTGTTTCTTTCCCATCTTCGCATCGCTGCATCAATATCGCGTCTTTCATTTGGCCCATCATCAATACACGAATGACTGGGAACGCGATCCGGACCTCCATACCGTGGGGCATAGCAAGAAGGTGGATGAATTCCCGATGTCGCGCGGCCAGGTGATCCTGACCTACTTCCTCCGCTTTTTCTGGCCGCCGACGCTGCTGCGCTATCTCTGGGACGTGATCTACGTCGGCACGTTGGGAGACGCGGGCAATACGTACCTGCGCCGCATTCATGGGGATCGGGGAACGCCCGGCTGGCGGAAGGCCGCGATTGCCCTGGGTTGGCTTTATTTCTTTAGCCTGTCGGGGCTGCTCACGACCCTGGCGACGTGGGATCGCGCGGACTGGGTGCTTGGCGCCGCGCTCGGCTACTGGCTCTTGGGACTGACGGTGATCCGCCTATTGCCTCAACAGGGCTTCTTCCAATCCGCGATTAAAAACATCTACTCCTCTCGAACAGCCGCAATGATGCGGCTCAGCTTCTTTACCTTGCTCTTGCTCTCCCTGGCGATGCTGCGCGTTGAAACTGGCCGGTTTTGGGGCGTCTATTTTTGGACCTTGTGGGTCATCCCCGCCTTGACGACATTTCCCTATTTCATGCTGCTTCGCGACGTGTATCAACATGCTAATGCCGATCAGGGGCGCTTAACCAATTCCCGCGTCTTTTTCACCGATCCCTTCACCCGTTGGGCTGTGTTTGTCTATGGGCAAGATATGCACATTCCTCACCATCTGTTTCCCGCCATTCCACACTATCAGCTTTTCGAAGCGCACCGTCTGCTCATGGAGCACCATCCGCGCTATCGCCAGGAAGTGATGGAATGCCATGGAACCTTTGTGCATCAAGGACAAAAGCCGACCATAATGGATGCCTTGTCGGAACCGCGGGACAAGCTCATGGACAGTCAGCGTCGAATTGAAACGAGACCGCAAGATGCATCCAAGCCATCGATCTCCAAACCCAGGACGGAGATGCACCAGCACAGCAAGGATCTGGCATGAACGAAGCATGGACATTGGCGGGAGTGCAGTTCGATTGTCGGCAAGGCGACGTTCAAGGTAATCTCGCCTACATGCTGCGCCAGACAAGACAGGCGGCCGAACAGGGGGCCAGGTTGATCGTGTTTCCGGAAGCCGCCCTGACGGGCTATTGTTTTGCGAGCAAGGAAGCAGCTTGGCCCTATGCGGAGACGGTGCCCGGGCCGAGCAGCCTAGCGGTAGCCGAATTGTGCCGTGAGTTGAACTGTTTTGTGATTTTCGGGCTGCTCGAACGCCGCCGCGCCGATCTCTTTAACGCCGCGGTGCTGGTCGGACCGGCAGGCGTGGTGGGCAGTTATCGAAAGACCCATTTGCCCTTTCTGGGAGTTGATCGGTTTGTCACGCCGGGCAATCGGCCGTACGAAATTTTTGAAATCGATGGTTTGCGACTGGGGATGCTCATCTGCTACGACGGCAGTTTTCCCGAGGCTCCTCGCATTCTGGCTTTGTTGGGGGCGGACTTGATCGTGCTGCCGACCAATTGGCCAGAGGGAGGGCGCTGCAGTGCCTCCCACATCCCGCCGATGCGCGCCCATGAAAACCATGTTTATTTCCTGGCGGTCAACCGGGTCGGCGAGGAGGGAGGCTTTCATTTCATCGGCATGAGCCGACTGGTCGACTGGCATGGCGAAACGTTGGCCGCGGCCAAGGGTGAAGCGGAAGGTCCTTTTTTTGGCTCCATTCAGCCTGAACTGGCCAGGCACAAGCGCGTCGTCAACATCCCGGGCGAATATGAGCTGGATCGCATCGCGGGCCGCCGCCCCGACTTATACGGTCCCCTCCTGTCCAAGGGGCCGTCATGAAATTCGTTTGGTTGCACCTGGCCATGATGTTGGTTTGGATCGTCTTGGCCGTGCTCGATTATGCCAATGAGGACTTAACGTGGGTCATCATTGACGGGATCGTTGCGCTCTTCTTCATGGCCTGTGCCTGGGGGGCTTGGATCACGGTGCGAGAAAAGCAGGGCTTATGAATCGCCGAGTCGTGTTCAGCTTGCTTCTGGCGCTGCTTTGGCTAGGCGTGGGGTTGGCTTTTTACCTCGGCTGGATCACGCAGCAACCCCAAAACCTCGAGCAGCATCGCTTCATGGGCGGCCTGTGCGGTCTCATGGTCTTGTGGAATGTGCTCCGGGCCTGGCTGCAGCGATCGGATAATTCAGGCAAGGAATCTTGGTAATTTCAAGCCCCGGATAGCATAAAAAAAGGTGGAGGTGATGCCTCCACCTGATTTTATATGGTTGACGCGATCCTTTGTCGTGACCGCCAATCCGTCCATTTAAAGTGAACGACTGCGGACCGGTTGTTCGTCGTCGTAATCGGCCACGGTCTCCGAACTTTTCTGCAGTCCGGCTCGTTCCAGCAGCGATTGATTCAGAATGTCCTCGTCGTCCATCAAGTCTTCGATGCGGCGATCCGCGGGCATGGTGTACTTAATCGTGTATTTCCGTTTAGCAAAACTGAGTTCGTCGCCTGGGATCAGGACTTTCTTCAGGACCCGAACCCCATTGACCTTGGTGCCATTGGTGCTGCCTTTGTCATACACGTACCAGTAGCCGTCGCGAAAGACCAGGTCGCAGTGGACGCTGGAGATATTGGGGAATTTAAGACAGATATCGCACGATTCGCGCCGACCCACGGATAGTTTGGAGCGGACGAGACTAATCGTCTCTCCACCTCCCACGGGGACCAGTTCCCCTTGAGCAATCATGGATGCCATCGAAACGGTCTCCTAAAGGAACAACGGATGGAATGATAACTTAAGTATAATTCCCAAACATCCCTGAAGCAAAGCCTGAATATGGGGCAGCGGATGAAATCGCTCCACGGCGGGTAAAAAAACTGGACCTCCCTCATCGAAATCGGTTGATGGGAACGCCAAGGTCAGATCACGAACCAAGGCTAATCAGAGGAGAAGATGCTATCTTTTCCTTTTTTGGCAGGATATACTGAACGAACTGAGTTTGCCTTGGCGTCTGCATCGCAGCACGTCGTGCGAAGTGTAAAACAACTTGCGGCGATCGTCCTTTCTTGGACAATAGCTATCAATCTTTTGGATCGGCACTGATGCATGAAATCGCCGAAGGCGCAGGAAGACGGGCGTTTCCATCGGACCGCGACAAGGCGTGAAAATCGATCTTCTGGGGAAGAAACAACGCGAATGAGGTCGCCGAAGCTATACTTCGGGAGGTGAGACAGTGGGGAAAAATCATCCGAACAAGGCCAACGCTCCTTCGACCTTGGCGGCCAGCCCTCCGCCGGCGGAACCCTCGGCCGAAAGCATGAGCGGCATGAACGACCAGGAGTTTGAACAAAAGCTCATGCAGCTCAAGGCGGATTTGCACGGGCCTAATCATCTGCCCACGCTGGAAGAAATGCTCGCCGACTCGGCGCATGCTTCGCAAGCGGAAGGGACCGACCTGGCCCAACAAGTGGACGCCTTGAAAAAGGACAACGAACGCTTGCGGCAAATCGTCGACCAAGCCCGGCATCGCGTGCAACAAGCGGAAAAGGAAGCCGAGTTGTGGCAGGCGCGCGAAAAAGAATATGAAAACATGTTGGAGGAAAAGTCGGAGTTGATTCGGCAGTTGCATCAACAGCTTCGCGCCCAGCCCGTGGAACAAAAAGATGGTCCCAGCGAGGATGAATTGGTCGCCTTGCACCAGGAATTGCAGCGCGAACGACAATTGCTGGACGATGATCGCGCGGCGCTGGAGGAACAATTCCGAACCTTGGAATTGCAAATGGCCAAGGAGCGGGCGGACATTGCCAAGCAGCGCAGCGAAGTCCAAAGACTCCAGGCCGAATTCAAGCGACAAATGGATATTTTGGAACGCGAGGCCAAAGTGCGCGGCGACCTGGGCGGGTTTATCCGGTTGCGCGAGGATTTGCTGTCGTCGCAGTCCGGCGGACGCGGGCAAGGTCGCCCCACGCCATCCCCCGGTTCGACGCCCACGCCGATTCCTAATCAGCAAATCCCGCAAATCGACCGCAAGGCCCCGGAATCGGATCAAGGGGCCAGTCGCAAAAGCTTCTTTGGCGGGTTGTTTCGCCGCGGCGAGGACTAAGCAGGGATGGCCCTTAGGAAGCACACGCACGTCCATCAAGGGGGTGGTCAAAAATTTTTATAATGTGGGCCAAGTCCTACTTGCAAATGTGATGAGACTGAATTAACATTCAAGGTGTCGTTGCTTCATGTCATTGAAGCACATTATGTTGGAAGGCTTTTTTTCTATCTCTTTTTGTTGGAGGGTCGAGAATGACGTCCCGTTTGAACCGGCGCTCGGCGTTTACGCTGATCGAGCTGCTGGTGGTCATCGCGATTATCGCGCTTTTGATGGCCTTGCTGTTGCCGGCCATTCAAAAGGTCCGCGAAGCCGCGAACAAAATGCTCTGTGGCAGTAACATCCGTCAGATTGCTATTGCCTCCCACAATTATCATGGCGACTTCGGCAGGCTTCCTCCGGGTCAGTTGGCGCAGTTGACCATCACGGGGTCTCCCTACACCCTGTACACGCCAACGTTGAACGTGCAGCACGTGGGTGTCCTGGTGCAATTGCTGCCCTATATGGAACAGCAGTTGTTGTACAATCAGCTTCGCACCACCAGTCCCACCTTCCCGACTCCTTCTGCGGTCAACAATCAGCCTGGATTCGATTTCGGTTTGCGGACCGCGTCGGCACCGTGGTGGTCGAATTCCATCGATTTGACCATCGCCACGACGCGGCTCAAGATGTTCACTTGTCCCTCGGATGACGTGAACAATCCTGTCCGTATTCGTCAGAATCCTGCGGCACTGTTTACTAGCGTGGTGGGCGCGCCTCCCGGCGTGTTCCGCTCCATCGGTGCGGGTGGCATGCCTCTGTCTGGCACTCCTCCGCCAGTGACGAATCTGCAGGGCGAACTGATGACAGGCGCTGCTGGAAATACCCTCGGTCGCACCAATTACACCGGCGTCGCCTCTGGCGGATGGCCGAATTCCTTGGTGCCCTTCGACGCTCAGTACACGGGCATCATGTCCAATCGCGCGGACATCACGCTGGGCCAAATCTCCGTGCAAGACGGCACCAGCAACACCCTCATGTTCGGTGAAGGCCTCGGCGGCGTTGGCGCAGGCAACCGCGACACTGCTTGGGGTTGGTTCGGCGTCGGTTCGCTTCCGACCCTGTATGGCTTGGCTCGCTCGAGCATTGGCTATCCGGGTGAAGGCAACGGCGGCCCGGGCTATTCTTCTTGGAAGCACTTCTCCAGCAAGCACGCCGCCGTGGTGCAATTCGCCATGGGCGACGGCGCGGTCCAAGGCCTCCGCTTCCAACCCGCTACGTGGGTTGATCCTACCACCTCTCCGCAAGGCGCGGTGGTTTCGGGCAACTACTACGGGCAAGCTTGGCAGATCCTGGCCTCCATGGCCGGCCGCAAGGATGGCTTCCGCTTGGATGAAAGCCAGCTCCGCGAATAATCCAACTGAGCTGAAAAAACAGATAAAAATCACTTGCCCGGCTGTACGCCGGGCAAGTTTTTTTATATCCTTCACGATGGAAGTATCACCGTGAAGGTTTACTCAAACTTCGGCAAAGTAAAGCGTTGGAGGATCACATGCATCGGTTGCTCGTCATCGCCTTGGGATTGGCCTTGATCCTGTCGGGGATCGCTTGCGAGAAAAAGGCGCAGTATGCCACTCAGACCTTGCCTGCGGAAACGGGGCCTTTCACCTCCTCTCCCGCAAACTAACGAGTTGTAACTCTCTGGGTATTATTCTTCCATTCTTTGAACAAGAGGTATCACCATGTCGCGTGTTCTCATGCTCAGCTTGGTCGCATTCACCTTGATCGTGGGCTCGATCGGCTGCGAAAAGAAAGTCATCTACCCTTCAGTCACACTGACGGACACAAAGCCTGATCAAATGGTGCAAATGACGGTGCAAACTCCTCCATCAAGCACTCGCCCGAACTAAGTTCGCTGCGCGAAGATCGTGTGCGCTCCGTGGATTTTGGACTGATTTGGCTCGAGGCAATTGGCTGGTTGGCATAGAAGCGATTTCTACCAGCAACCCATCCATCACTCATTGCATAGCCTGGCTTAACGCCAGGTTTTTTTGTTGCGCTGGGCAGCGGCGCGGGCATTAACGCTGCTCAAACGCATGCGTGAGGAACCCATCATGGATGGATGATCATACATGAACCCTTTCCCATTTCAGTCGGCCTTGCCGATGCTGGATCATGATAGCTAGTACATTAAATAGTCGTGCTACTATTTCATGATGTGATAAAATGATATGCGTTATTAAACAAGATTAGGTTCGAAATGACTCTAAAAAATAGAAATCATCACCGCGTCCTAATGGCCCTTGGCATATCCTTTTAACAGTTCAACAGGCTGTAAAAGATGGTCCGCGTGGATTCATCAGGCGATGATCCGCAAGAAGACAATCGTTCATGGCGATTGGACAAACGTCAAGAAGCGAAAGGTTGGGCAAGTTTGATCGAGTTATCGTGTTTGTAAACGAGTTGCCGCCTGGAGCTTCTTATTTGTTTTGTGTTGTCTGTTCGAA
>JACTMY010000006.1 GCA_014584395.1 Planctomycetota bacterium
CAGGCGGCGTTCATGCCGCGGAGTTGCATGCCGGACATGCCGAGTTCTAACATGCCGCCGAGGTAGTCGCCTTGGGCGAGGGATTTGCCGCCGCTGATGCTGTTTATGCGGCATCCGGCGCGGCTCAGCCTGGCGCGCAAGCGTTACGCCGCGGCACTGGACACGACGTTTTTAGAAGAAATCCTTTGTGGAAAGACGTAAGCTAGGCAAACAGTGCTGCGCCGGCCCTGCCCCGCCGCCGGAGCCGATGTAGCGGCTAATGGGCTTCGATTAACTTTAAATTGCCTATTATTAAACCCTTTGAGTCAGGCAGTTATTAGCTTTCAAGATTATGGAAGAGGTTCTAAACTTCTTCCCAAGTTATTGAGTCCAAGCTATTGCCTTTATTTACAAAGTGGCATGCGATTCGTCTAATTTCTGATATTGGCAAGCAATATTTCCGCAAAATGGGAGTCGGCGTATCCGCCGTCAAAAACTCAAAATCCTCCCCGTTCCAATCACGCTCTTCAGTCACGGCCATCAAGTAGGGAGAATCTCCGTTTGTTTTATTGATTTGAGCGCACCCAACTGTCTTGCTGATCCCCATTGTGAGTGTATATCCATTCTCAGCATCTAATCGACATAACGAAGGTTCACGATTCTCCATTTCCGCAAATACCGCAGCCACATCATTGGAATCTTGAATGATCTTTCCATTTAACGAATTGTTATCATCCTGCATATCCACAAAGAAGGTAATCATTTTAAGCTCCTAAAAAAATAATCACCGTGCCGTCGGGAAGAACAAAATAGAGTTTCGCTCCTTTTGGAAGCATTCGAGGAAGTAATTTCAGGCAATTGGGGCAGATCTTTCGATTGTTAATGTACAATGTTGCTTCCATGATCTTTTGTTGGCGCATGATTGCAGCTGAATGACCTTCTACGTGTGTGTTCTTGTGTATGCGTCAAAACCACTTGTGCTTTTGGGATTTCAGATGCTGGACCGGCCATACCGCTCTGAAGTGGTACGTCTCCGTTCGGCGTTCTCAAAACTCCGGAAGTTTTACCCCTTTTAGAAAAAGCGGGAAGCTCTGGCTTTTCCGGCGCCTTCACCTACGGCGGTGGCGTGCCGTGCAGGATCGGCCTGGGTAAGCGTCGGAGCGTAGAGCTTATGTCCCCGCTGCGGATGTCCAAAGGGCGATTGAGTACGCCTCAAACGGCGTTTGTAGGCTGCTTATGGCTTTATCCAGGTTCGCGGGTCTTCGTGTCCCTAGCAAAGCCCGAAGCCTGCGCTGGCAAGACATTGATTGGGAGCGCAGACGGTTGACGATTCCATGCCCGAAGACAGAACATTTGGCCGGGAGAGGTTTCCGCGTGATTCCGCTATTGCCGTCCGTCTGTCCTTACTTAGAAGATGGCTGGGAATCAGCCAACGAAGGGGCAGAGTTCATTATTCCTGAGAATATAGGCGACGCGCTTACGGCCCGGCGGGTTGGGTGAATGCGAATCTAAGGACGACACTGGCAAAGATCATCAGTAGGACTGGATTAGAGCCGTGGACCCGCTTGTGGCATTTGATGCGGGCTCGTTGTGAAATAGACCTGGCACGACAATTCCCTTTGGCCGTCGTCGCTAAGTGGCAGGGGAACACCCAGGCCGTGGCCATGCGTCACCAAGTTGACGTGACCGACGCAGACTTCGAACGTACCTTGTAAGAGGACGACGAAAAAGCGGCGCAGCAACCGTCGGAAATGCTCTGCGACGTAGTGAACAGTGTACACCTAGGGGATGAAAAAAGCCTAGGATTTCCTAGGGTTTCCGAACATTGTGCCATTGCGAATAATGGTTCAGTGGAGGCGGCGGGAATCGAACCCGCGTCCCAAAGCGCTTTGTTGGCTGCATCTACGTGTGTAGTGTTGCCCTTGGTTGGCCGACCCAACCTCGTTCACCCTCATCCCTTGACAACACAAAGAAGATGAGGACTAGCCACGTGTGTTGTTTAGTTCGCCACGCCCATGGCTCGGCCTTGCGGCCTCAGTGGCAAACGAGCCTGACTTGGCTACCGCGGATGCAAACTTTCAGGCGAAGTCTGCATCCACGGGGCTACCGTTTAATTAGGCAGCCAAAGCATACTGCGTTTCGGCAGTTAATGTTGCGGTCAGCTTTTAACGTGGCCCACTGACCAACCACGACACGCCACATCCAACGCAGACATCCCGGTCGAAACCAGTTCGCCCCCGTGCAGATGCGTTCTCTTCCATTATTCGATTCCTGGCTATGGAAGCCAACCCTGAAGGTGAAAAGTCGCCCTTTTTTCTATTTGTTTCTTTCGATCCACTCCTCCAAGCCGGCATCGATGTATTGCCCCCCCGACGTTTGTCGGCAATGAATCGCCATGGTATTGATCCCTTGCCTCAAGGTTTCCCTCGCCGCCTTGGCCATGGGGAAGCGTTCATAGCTTGTCAGGTAACCTTGCGTTTGCACCGCCATTACGCCATTGATGTACACTTCCACGTCTTCATCGTGATGCATGAGCAGAAAGAGTTCCCCTTGGGGCAGCTCTTTCAATTCAAAAGAACGGCGGAGCCAGATGTCATTTGTTCTCCAGGTGGTGCGAATGTTGCCGCCGGGTGTGCCGCGGGTGCCGAAACCGCCTGGTCCTTTGCTCCAACTGGCGTCGTCAAAATCCGGCTTGAACCAATCGTCCGCGGGCCGATCGAAGGTGAATGACCAGGTTTGTGGATGGACTTCGGAAGTGGCCAGGACATCCTTGACCTCGGGCATGGGTTGCCAGAGCGTCGCGTGCCATCGGGCGACTTCCTCCGGATCGATTTTGATGACTTCGCGGTCATAGGTCATGAGTCCGTTGACTTCGATTTCCACGTCAGTGGTCTGCGTGTAAACCGCGGCGGCCAGCCCCTTGGCGATGAGGGGCCGCAACTTCTTGATCAAAAGGTGATAGTTGTCCCGCAACTCAACGTCATTCTTATAGGTGCGATAACCCCAGTTGTTCGATTCCTTCCACAAATGGCCTTTCATCGGCAAGCCCAGGCCGCCAAACTCGCCCAGCACGGAGACGCGGTCGGGCATGGATGGAAACATGCCTGGTCCTGGATAACTGTGCATGTCTTTCATGTCGCCGAAGCCGCGGTCGGTCCAGCCGCTGGGACCGTTGACCAAGCGGGTTGGGTCTTTTTGCTTCACCCAGCGAAGGACATCATTGGTGTCGTGCTGCCCCCACCCTTCGTTGAACGGCACCCATACGACGATGCAGGGGAAAAAGGCCAGATGGTCGATCATCGCTTCCAGTTCGTAGCGGAATTGCTTTTTCTCCTCCTGGGTGAAGACGGCGTCGCGTTCGGCACGCGGCCCCACGAAATGGGATCGGCCGGCCTGCATCGCACTGGGCATGTCCTGCCAGACCAGCAAGCCCAGGCGGTCGCAATGATAATACAGAAGCGAAGGCTCCACCTTGATGTGCTTGCGGAGCATGTTCATGCCCATCTTCTTGAGCACCTGCAGATCGTAAAGCAGGGCTTCCTCCGAGGGCGGCGTGAGCAGGCCATCAGGCCACCAACCTTGATCCAATGGACCGTACTGAAACAACGGCTGATGATTCAGCAGCAGGCGTAGATGTCCCGCGGCATCCTTGCCGACGCTGATCTGCCGCATGGCGAAATAGCTGCGTGTTTCATCCAACGGTCGCCCCTGGCGGAGCAAGGTGGCTTTGAATCGATACAGGAAGGGCTGGCTCGGCGACCACAGCTTCGGCTGCGTCAGCGTCAACGCGACGGGGGCATCGGCGTTGAATTCCTTGTGCAAAAGGCGTTGATCACCGTCGAACAGTTCGATGCGGATTTGGTCGCCGGCTTGGGCCTGAACGATCTTGGGATGGAGCAGCACGGTGCCAGCGTCGATGTCGCAAACGGGCCGAAAGCTCTGGAGGTGCGTTTCATGGACCGGTTCAAGCCAAACCGATTGCCAAATGCCGGTCACGGGAGTGTACCAGATGCCTTCCGGCTTGCGAACTTGCTTGCCCCGAGGCTGGGGGCCCAAGTCCGTGGGATCCCACACGCGCACCACCAACTCGTTGGGACTTTCCTTTTTCACAAAAGGCGTGATGTCATAGGCAAAGGGATTGGAGCCGCCTCGATGAATGCCCATCGATCGGCCGTTGATGAAGACTTCCGACTCCCAGTCCACGGCGTCGAAATGCAGCACGAGGCGGCGATCCTGCCAGGCTTGTTCCCATGGAAACTCCCTGCGATACCAGAGCCATTGTTGGTCGCTCACCGTCTGCCCGACGCCGGAGAGAGCGGATTCGATAGCAAAAGGAACTAAAATCGAGCCTGTCCATGGATTGGGGACAGCAGCGCCGCGTGGCGTGATCGCATATTGCCATAGGCCGTTTAAACACTGCCAATCGGCCCGAACCAACTGTGGTCGGGGATAGGATTGCCAGGCATTTTCCGGCCGAATTTGCTTGCCCCAGCGCGTCATGAGCGGGCTGGAAGCAGGCTTCCAGTCTTCACGACCTGAACCGAGGCAGATCGCTAACAAGGCAAGCAATATTGGAACAGCGCGCATGGCAGCAAACTCCCTTCAAGTTGGAGGCGGGTCCCCCTATTTTTATGCAGCCGGGAATAAAAAAGGATAAAAAAATGATCTTGGCCTCGGTGGCATCGTTTCACGAAACGGGCCAATTTTGGCAGCTTCGCTTGGCATGGTGCTAACCTGTCAAGGAAAAAAATCCGTCACGATGAGCGGGAAAATCCATGATTCCGAAATTGACGTCGACAGGGCGAACCTCAACTGCATATAAAGTGACTTTACCTTTTCCGTAGCCAATGACTCGGCTAGAATGGATTTGTACCAATGTTCAGGGATGAGTGGGTAGGAGACATCACATCGGAGCATGGATGTCTCAGAAGCAACGGATGTTGGGCTGTCCACCCCAGGCAGTCCGAGCACGAAGCTTCTTTCTTTTCATCAGTTTCACTCTAAGGGAGCAGAGGAACTGATATGCGTATCACACGTCGTTTCACGGTCGCTGGCCAAGACCCCTTCACAGGGATCAAGTTTGCTGCGCGCACAAGCAAAATCACCCATCCGGACGGTTCCACCGTTTTCGAGATGAAGGACATCCAAGTCCCCGAATCCTGGTCCCAGGTGGCCGTGGATATTCTGGCGCAAAAATACTTCCGCAAGGCGGGCGTTCCAAGCCAAACCGAACGGGTCCCCGAAGTGGGTATGCCCGCTTGGCTGCAACGATCCATCCCCAAGGCGGAAACATCGAGCGGCCTTTTCCCCGGCCTGGATCGGTCCGATGCGGCCAGATCCGCTGCGGAATCCCAGCCACCGAAACACCTCGGCCAAGAAACGGACGCCCGACAGGTCTTCAAGCGACTCGCCGGTTGCTGGACCTATTGGGGTTGGAAAGGCGGCTACTTCAACACCGAAGAAGATGCCCTGACCTTTCATGATGAAATCTGTTTCATGCTGGCCAATCAAATGGCGGCCCCCAATAGCCCGCAATGGTTCAATACCGGCATCCATTGGGCCTACGGCATTGAAGGCCCCCCGCAAGGCCATTATTTCGTCGATCCCAAGACCGGCGAAATGACGCGCTCCTCGTCGGCCTACGAGCATCCCGCGCCCCATGCCTGCTTCATCCAAAGCATCACCGATGACCTGGTGAACGACGGCGGCATCATGGACCTTTGGACGCGGGAAGCCCGCATCTTCAAGTACGGCTCGGGAACCGGGACGAACTTCTCTTCCTTGAGAGGAGCGGGGGAGCCGCTTTCCGGCGGCGGCAAATCGAGCGGCTTGATGAGTTTCCTGCGCATCGGCGATCGGGCCGCCGGGGCGATCAAAAGCGGCGGCACCACGCGCCGCGCCGCCAAGATGGTGGTGCTGGACCTGGACCATCCCGACATCGAAGAGTTCATTAATTGGAAAGTGATCGAGGAGCAGAAGGTCGCGGCCTTGGTTTCTGGGTCGAAGGCGTGCCATCATCACTTGAATGAAGTCATCCAGGCATGCAACGCCGCCATCCCCGCGGCCCCGACCCCGGCGGCGGCCTCGACCACCAGCGTAGCGACGGCCAAAGCGGCCGCGCAGGATCGCTTTGATCCCAGCAAAAACCCAACCTTGCGCAAAGCGGTCGCGGCGGCGCGCAAGGCCCAAGTGCCGGTAAACTACATCGAGCGGGCCATTCAACTGGCCAAGCAAGGCGTGCATCACATCAGCTTCGTGGAATATGACACGGATTGGAATTCGGAGGCCTATCAAACGGTTTCCGGGCAAAACAGCAACAATTCCGTCCGCATCACCAACGACTTCATGAAGGCCGTCCTGGAAGATCGCGCTTGGCAGCTTTATTGGCGCACCGAAATTGACAAAGCCCGCCGCGAAGGCCGCGCCCCCAAGCCCTGCAAGACGCTCAAGGCCCGCGATCTGTGGGATCAAATTGCCTTTGCCGCGTGGTCCTGCGCCGATCCTGGCGTGCAATTCGACAGCACCATCAATGAGTGGCATACCTGCCCCGTGGATGGCCGCATCAATGCCAGCAATCCTTGCAGCGAGTACATGTTCCTGGACGACACGGCTTGCAATCTGGCGTCCTTGAACCTGATGCGCTTCTTCCAGGAAGGCAGATTCAACATCGAGTCGTTCCAACACGCGGTCCGGCTTTGGACCATCGTCTTGGAAATCTCCGTGTATATGGCGCAATTTCCGAGCAAGTCCGTCGCCCGCAAGTCCTACGATTACCGCACGCTGGGATTAGGTTACGCCAACCTGGGCACGCTGCTCATGGTGCAAGGCATTCCCTACGATTCGCCGGTTGCTCGCGCCATCGCCGGGGCCATCACGGCCATCATGCATTGCGGGTCGTACGCCGCCTCGGCGGAGATGGCTTCGGAGCTGGGGCCGTTTCCCCGCTACCATGCCAACCGCGAGGCCATGCTGCGCGTGATCCGCAATCATCGCCGGGCGGCATACGCCGGCGATCCCAACGCTCCCGCGGGTCTCCGGGCTTCCGATTACGAAAACTTAAACATCCTGCCCGTCGCCATCGACGCGGGCAACAGCCCCCTCGATCTGCTCACGGCGGCGCGCCAGGAAGCGGACCGCATGCTGGAATGGGGCGAACGGCATGGCTTCCGCAACGCCCAGGTCACCGTGATCGCGCCGACCGGAACGATCGGCCTGGTCATGGATTGCGACACCACCGGCGTGGAACCCGACTTTGCCCTGGTCAAGTTCAAGAAACTGGCCGGCGGCGGGTATTTCAAGATCATCAACGCTTCGATCCCGCCGGCCCTGCGCAAGCTCAAGTACACGGACGCCCAGATCGCGGATATGATTCGCTATTGCCGAGGCACGGGTTCGCTCGAAGGCTGCCCCCACATCCACCGTGCGAGCCTCAAGGCCAAGGGATTTGGCGATGAGTTGATTGCCCGCATCGAGGCGATGCTGCCCACGGTGTTCGAATTGCGCTTCGCTTTCAATCGTTGGACCCTGGGAGAAGACTTCCTCAAGTCCAAGATCGGCTTGAGCGATGAACAACTCAACCAGCCGAATTTCGACGTGCTGGCGGCCTTGGGATTCAGCCGCGAGGAAATCGATCAGGCCAACGACTATGTTTGCGGCACCATGACCCTCGAAGGCGCACCGCATTTGAAGCTGGAACATTATCCGATCTTCGACTGCGCCAACCGCTGCGGCAAGATCGGCAAACGCTTCATCGCGCCCGAAGCTCATATCCGCATGATGGCCGCCGTGCAGCCGTTCACGAGCGGCGCCATTTCCAAGACCATCAACATGCCCCACGACGCCGCGATCGACGACGTGAAGCGGTGTTATCTGATGAGCTGGCAACTGGGCCTCAAGGCCAACGCCCTCTACCGCGACGGCTCCAAGCTCAGCCAGCCTCTCAACAGCATGGCCGACGCGCCCGATTTGGAAATCGAAGCCGAAGAATTGCAGGAAGGCACGAGCCACCCGCAAACGCAAATCAAAGTCATCGAGCGCATCGTGCACCGCTACATCGCTCGGCGGCGCCGTTTGCCGCATCGCCGCGCGGGATACATCCAAAAAGCCCGCATCGGCAACCACAAGCTGTACATTCACACGGGTGAATATGAAGACGGCTCGCTGGGTGAAATCTTCATCGACATGCACAAGGAAGGGGCCGCCTTCCAGGCGCTCATGCATAGTTTCGCCATAGCGGTCAGCATTGGCCTCCAGCACGGCGTTCCCCTGGAGGAATTCTGCGACGCCTTCCTCTTCACCCGCTTCGAGCCTAACGGCATGGTGCAAGGAAACAGCCACATCAAGTTGACGACGTCGATCATCGACTACATCTTCCGCGAGTTGGCCATCACCTACCTGGGACGTTATGACCTGGCCCAAGTCGATGAGGAAGATCTCCGCCCCGACACGATCGGCGAGGGATTCACCGAAGGCCAACGCGAGGGCGAACCGGACGGTGAAACGGCGGAAAGCAAACCGCGCAAGCACGCCGCCAAGCCTGCCAAGCCCGCGGCGGAACCTGAATATCTCGACGAGGAAGTGGTCTCCGAGCGCGTCGTGGATTTGGATGAAGAGGCGCGCAATAAGTCCAAGTTCAAATCCACGCTCCGGCCGCGCACGGAACACATCGACTCCGTGGCGGATGCCTTGAGAGCCGCGGCCAAGATCGTAGACACGCCTCCCCCTGCCGCTTCGTCGACCGCTCCAGCCAAGACGCCGAGCACCATGCCCAGCGCGGCCGCGACCACCAAGCCCAATCATGGGAATGGCAACGGGGGCCATGCCAAAACACGGCGCAACCTGGCCAACGCCCGCTCCGATCAAGTCCGCATGGCGCGGCTCAAGGGCTACGAAGGCGATCCTTGTGGCGAATGCGGGCAACTCACCATGGTCCGCAATGGTGCATGTTTGAAGTGCGACACCTGCGGCTCCACGAGCGGATGCAGTTAATGGCCATTGCCCGCTTTGTCTCAATGAACGATTCACCATCCACCGGAGGGAACGCCTCCGGTTTTTTTTATTTCGCCTGATGCCTCGATGGTTTAACTTAAATGACGCTCAACATCTGGCCGAATGAATAGAGGATGGAACTTTAAGTTGCCTGACATTTAGATCGATTGAGGAAACGCCGATGCGGTGGAAAATCTTGACCCTGTTGTCGCTGCCCATTGTCTCCACGTGGCCCACGGCTGCCTATGCGGCCTGAGGGCCGAATGGGTGCGGGCCAGTTGGCTCGCTCGGCCAGACCATCGGTTACGCAGCGGCGGTAGGCGTGGCGGGTTACTTCATCTACCATGTCGTTCAACTGATCAGCGATTGGAGCCAAAAGCATACGGCGGATCGTGAGCGGCAGCCTTGGGATGTGGATTAGCGGCGGCGGCAGCCTCTGCGATTATTGGACGGCGGGCAATTCGCGAATGGCCCTCTGCGCGGCTTCCATAATAGCGTCTTCCCAATTGCGTTCGTCAGGCTCATAAGGAAAAAGGATGCCGCGGGAGCTATTGACGATCGCGCCGCGGCCTTGCCCATCGAAGGCCGCTTGAAGGTCCGCGGCCTTCCCCCCTTGAGCGCCATAGCCTGGTATCAGCAACGGCGCCTCCGGCATCAATTGCCGCAATCGAGCCAACTCCCGTGGAGACGTCGCGCCCACGACGGCCCCCACGTCCCCCTGTCCCGATTGCCCAAGGTGCTGTCGCGTCCAGGACGTCACGGCTTGGGCGACCTTTTCCTGCAGCAGGTGGTCCCCTCCCGGCCACGCTTGGAATTCCCCTGCCCCGGGATTGCTGGTCCGCACCAAGACGTACAAGCCCGCGCCAACCGTTCGACCGATCCGTGTGAATGGCTCAATGCTGTCGGAGCCAAGGTAGGGATTGATGGTCAAGGCGTCGGCCTGATACACCATAAAAGCCATTTCCGCATAGGCTTCGGCCGTGCTCGCAATGTCGTTGCGCTTGGCGTCCAAGACCACGAGCAGCCCTTTGGCCTTGGCTCGGTGGATGACGTGCCAGAGGGCCTTCATGCCGCAAGGCCCCAACGCTTCAAAAAACGCACTTTGCGGCTTGACGACCGCTACAAGGGGAGCTACGAGATCAATGACCCGGCTGCAAAACTCCTCGTAAGCCATGGCGCGCCCGGCGAGGGTGTCGCCGTGCCGCATTTGCAGCGACCGCGGCAGCGAAACGTAGCGCGGGTCCAACCCCACGCACAGGGGCGTGCCGCGTGCTTGTAATCGATCCAGCAAGCGATCGGCGAAATGGGACATGAATAAACTATTTACCTTCGATGGTCACTTGAAGCGGCGGACTGGCATGAGCCACCTTCACGACGAAATTAATCGATACATGGGCCGCCACGCAAATGGAGACGTCCTTGATGGGCGCCGCGTTGGGAGCCGCTCGAAGAATAATATAGCCCTCATCGGACTTGCCGAGCAGGGTTTTACTCTGCCCATCGATCATCAGCAGGCCCGGCGGCAAGGGGTCGGCATAGACCCGGCCCAAATGGCGCAGCTTGACGTCCAGGGTGATGTTGGCATCCTTAGCGCGTGCATGCCGCGCCAGTTTCACGTTGAGTTTGATCTCTTCGCCGGGTTTAAGCGTTATCGTCTCAGGGGATACAGACACTTCCAGAAGGTCGGACGTTTCCGTGACGCCCACGACGTGGAGATCAACTTCGAATAAGCCGCGCCCCCCGCCAGGAAGGTAGATTTCCGACAAGGGTCGGGCCTCTCGAGCGATTTCTTGCAGTGCCTCTCCCTGCCCCACTTTGGCCTTGCCCACGACCCTGACCCTATGGGCGTCTGGTTTGGCATCTTTCGCCGCGGAGAGGACGATCAATCCCTGCGTCATGTTGGCAGGGATAGTGCATGAACTCGCCTCCACGCCCTCGGGCAGTCCCTCGACCGAGACGTCCACGGGCCCATTGAAGCCATGCAAGCGCGTGATCTGAACGTACCAGGGAACACGGCAGCCTGGCCCGATCATGGCGATGTCGCTGTCGCAACGAAGAGTGAAGTCGGGTTGGGGGTATGTCGCTTCCAAGGCATAGATGAAATGATCCCCTGCTTTGCCATGGAGATCGCTCAACTTCAGGGTATAGTTTCCATTGCGCGGGGGATTGAAGAGGAGCAGCGGGTCCTTGATCCCGGGGGTTTGGTCATCCACTCGGACTAAGACGCGGCCCTGCTCATCCTGGATTTCGATGGCGCCATCCAAACCAGAGTAAAAGGAGGTGCCGAACCGCCGTGCGATGACTTCGAAGCGGATGATCTGCCCGGCCTTGGCCTCAAAGCGCATGGCATGGGCTTGGCGCGGCTGCGTAAGCCGGCCATTGATGCAGCACGGGATTTCCAACTGAATGCCCGACGGCCATTCCGCTTCGGCAGGGGTGCGCACAGGCAGATCGGAGACCCAAATCGGAACTGGCATAAGGGGTTGGCCATCCCATGTCAAGGGGGCGAGGAACTCGCCGCGCGGCGTTGCATCGGGAATCCGCAGAGGGGCTTTCTTTTGCAGCGCGACGCCCGTCCCAATCAGTTCCACCGTTTGCTCCATGCCTGAGGAATGAGCCAAGGGAAAGACGTGGCTGGCGTCGGGATGCTGCGTGATGCGCAGAGCGTAAACCCAGCGGGCATCGCCTTCGAATTTGGCATCCCTTATCTGCAGCCGATACTTGCCCTTGTGCTTGATCAGATAACTCAACTTCGGATCGGCAAAGCAATAATCATCATTGCCTGCCAACTCCTTGCCCTGCTCATCGAACAACGTCAAGGCGGGATCGGCATGATTCTGCAAATCATGAATCTTGTCTTGCAGCCTGGCGGCATAGACTTCGCAAGTGAGCATCTCTCCTGCCTCGGCCTCGAATGCAAAATTCGTCACCTGCTCGGGAATCGCCAACTTCCCGCAGACCACGCATGGCAGGGTGACCGACATCGGTTTATTTTCACGTGGATTGGTCGCGTCCAGCATCACCGGCTCCTGCGTGATCAGGATTTGGCCCGCGCTGGAAACCCCCAGGGAGGTGGCAATCCTGAACTCGCGGACGCCGGGAAGCGCATCGGCAGCAACGGTCAAGCGCAGCTTCACACTCGCCAGGCGCGCGGGCGGCGGGGTGTTGGGTTTGACTTCGGGGGGCAGCACCTCCGCTTGGACGCCCTCCCCCGACACAATGACCTTGTAAGCCCCCGCGAAATTTTGCTGTCCACCGACCTCGACCACGACGGCTTGTCCCCGCTGCACGGCCACGGGGTGAGCGTGCGTGATCATGGGGAAAGAGGTCTGTCCTTGCAAGGGATGGTGCAGGACGGGCAGCAACCAGCAAACGAGCAGCCAATGGCAACGGCGATTCATGGCGATTTCCCTGCAGGACTCGTGGGGGTCGGAGTGGTTGGTTTCGTCGGCGAAGGCGCGACAGGCGGCTTGGGTGGAGCGGGGAGGGTCGCGGGCGGCACGGCTTCTCCCTGGACCGCCTTCTTGACATATTCCGCTTTCATCAGCAGATCGTGGGTTTGTTCGATCGGAACGCTTGCCCCTGGGGCTTGGTAATGCACTTGATCGCGGGTTTGGCCATGCCAATATCCTTCGGGAAGATAGGCCAGCCAAGCTGTGCCCTGATCCTGCCGCCAGGCGAGGAAGTGGGACAGCAATCGCCCCGAATTTCGATCCCACAGCCGAACCTGGCCATCGAAACTGCCCGATGCAATGCGCTTGCCGTCAGGGTGGAAGGCAACGGCATAAACCAGGCTGCCGGCGTTCATGCTGCGGACCAACGCTCCCGATTGGGCGTTCCAAATCCTGAGTTGGCTATCGGCTCCCGCCGTGCCGACCCATTGACCATCAGGACTATAGGCCACTTCCAGCAGCGAACCCGCGCCGGCAACGAGCCGAATGCGTTCCGCCGTGGCCGCGTTCCAAAAACAAAGTCCGCGATCCAATCCGCCGGAGATGACCTGCTTGCCATCGGGGCTGACCGCCACGGTCATCACGTCTTCGGACATGCCGCTGAAGGTCAGCTCGGATTTACCCGTGGCGAGCTGAACTTTGCGCAAGGTGCGATCCTTGCTGGCGGTCAGCAGGGATTGGCCGTCAGGCGTGAAGGCCACGGCATAAACGGAGTCGCTATGTCCGGTGTATTCCAGCAGGCATTCCTGTTTGTCAATGTCCCAAACGCGCACCGTGCGGTCGAAGCTGGCGGAAGCGATCTTGCGTTCCTTGGGATGAAAGGCGACCGTGAAGACGACGTCATGATGACCGCCCCAATGACCGACCAATTGCCCCGTGGCCGGGTTGTACAAACGTATTTCACCTCGAACCGAAGGCTGTCCTCCCGCCACGGCCAAGAGCGAACCATCCGCATTGAATTTGAGATCGTTGACCGCTCCCAGCGAGTCAGTCAGCACCTGTTTTGGTTGAGCCGCGTCCAGTGCCCACAACACCACCTGTCCATGGCTGCCGACGGCGAGCCATTGGCCATCGGGGCTAAAGGCCAAAGCCGTGATCGGATCGAGCGGACCGGCTTTGGCAACCAATTCGAGCCGCCCCTTGGCCGCTTGTCCCGCGGTCAGAGCGGGAGGCGGCGTGAATTGCGTGGGCAGAACGAGGTCGAACCGCGGCCGATGGCGCTTGACGGTTGAGCCAGGCGCCAATGCGACCTCTTTCGGCGGCGTTCCCTCCATGGCCCCGGTATCCAGCCAGCGCTTGATCAAGTCGATTTCAGCGGCGGACAACGGGTCGGCATCCCGGGGCATCCGCTGTTCGGGATCGGTTTCCAGCAACACTTCCAGCAAGCGACTTTTGTCGCTATGGCCTGGATGCCACATTTTCTGCGTCTTGCCTTGCCGCATCAAATCGAAACGGTCCAAGGCAATCCCCGCGGAGACCTCGGAGGATTTCAAATGTTTCTCGCTGTGGCACGCCGTGCAGTGCTTGCGAAAAATCGGTTGGATGTCCGCCCAATAGGTCGGGTCTGCCTTGGGAGCTGACGCAGGGGTCTTTGGCGGTTCCGATTGCCAACTCAAGCAGAAAAAGAGCAGGATGGTCATGATGGCGGATCTCTGGTTCTGTTCGTCGATTCAACTGTCAGCAACGGTTCAAGTTGGCACCGAGTGCTTCACAATGCCGGTCGAACTTAGTGATTAAACAAGAACTCCCGGGAGTTGAGCAGCGCCCATAGCAAATCCTCGGCGCCCACGCGCGGCGCGGGCGCGCTTTGCATCAGTTCGAGGGCCGTCCGCATTTCCTCAGGCTTGGGCGGCCGGCTCACGGTCACGAGATAAAGCTCCTCCACCAGGGCGGACAGTTCCTGCTTTTCCTTGAACCGCAGATCGATGCGCCCACCCGCGCGGCTGATCTTCCCGTTGATGACATCGCCATTCACCAAATGCAGCGCCTGGGCGATGTTGGGAGACATCGTCCGTTCGCACTCGCAAACGATCTGCCGCTTCGGACGACCGAACACATCCAGCAAATAGGAACGCACCCCCGAATCAGGCAATTGAATGGCGCGGGTGCCCAGGGGCAAGCCTGGGTATTTTTCCCTGGACCCCGTGGCGTCGTCGAGGGCGTCCGCCAATTGCTCCGCGGTCAGCCGTTTGACGGGATAGCGCGTGAAATACTTGTTCTCGACGTCGCTGGCATTGCCCGGGGCGGCGTCGCTGCTGTGCTGATATACCTTCGAAGTGGCGATCGTCTTGAGCAAATGCTTGAGGGAATAACCATGATCGATCCAGTCTTGGGCCAAAGCATCCAACAGTTCCGGATGGATGGGGGGATTCGTGGCCCGCAAATCATCGACGGGTTCGACGATCCCCCGCCCTAGCAAATAGGCCCAGAAGCGGTTGACCATGTTGCGGGCGAAGAACGGATTGTTCTTGTCGACGATCCACTCAGCCAGCTTGAAGCGCCGATCCAGCTCATCGTTCATTTCTGGGCCGTCGAGCGGATGCGGCCGGACGACGCCGCCCTTGCGGGGATGCGTCTGCTCGCCATTCGGCCGCACAAAGATGACCGTCTCGCGGCCAAAGAGGCCGAATTCCTGGCTGTTCTTGCTGCCCACCCGCGTGAAAAACGCCGCCATCCCGTAGTAATCATCCTGGCTCCACTTCTCGAAGGGATGATGATGGCACTTGGCGCATTGCAAGCGGACGCCAAGAAAGACCTGGCTCGTGGTCTCCGCCCAATCCATGGCCGACGTGCCGATGCGGAAGAAATTGGCGGGGCCTTCGCGGTAGGTGCTCCCTTGGGCCGTGACGATGTTCTTCACGAACTGATCCATCGGCATCTCATCCCGGATCGCGCCGCGGACCCAGTGATGCAGACTCCACATCCCCTTTTGATCGAGATAAGCCCGGTTGTTGCGAAGCAGGTCGCCCCATTTGAGCGCCCAATAGTCGATGAATTCCGGGCGGTCGAGCAGTTGCTCGATGAGGTGCGTTCGCTTGTCGGCCCGGGCATCGGCCAGGAAAGCTTTGATCTCCTCCGGCGCGGGCAAGGTGCCGATCAGGTCCAGATGGACGCGGCGCAAAAAGACTTCATCGGAACACACGGGGGATGGCGACAGCCCCAGTTGCCGCCATTTGCTCTCGAAGTGGCGGTCGATGAAATGGGCGGCCGCCGGTTCGGATTCGCTCGGACCATGCGGGAATGGCGAAGTCACCGTGAACACCGCCGCTTGCCCCATGAAGCGAATCATGATGTGCGACTCGCCGCGGTCCAGACATGCCACCAAACCGCTCGCTGAGATGCTGCTGAGCGCTTCGTTCATGGCGTCGTATTGGCACCAGGAAGTCACATCCTCCAGCCGGCCATCCGACCAGCGTGCTTGCACCACGATCTGCTGCCGCTCCTCGGGCTGCATGAGCCTCTGCCGGGGAAACACATCGAGGCTGACTAATTTGGCATGATCCGGCCGCGGCCCCGGCGCCCCTTGCTCGAGCCAATGGAGCAAGCGTTCGTAGCCGGGCGAACCGCCTTTCATCCGTTCGCCGCCGCCATGCTCCATCCGCAAAGTCGGCTTCAGCAACAGCAGGCTCTGCTCAGGCTCCCCCATCACGACCCGGCGGCCTTCGGCACTCTTGACGATCTGATCATGATCGAAGGGCGGGTCGAAGCCAAACAGGCTCAGGCGAAAGCCGCCTTTGCCGTGCTGGGCGCCATGACAGGCCCCTTGATTGCAACCCAGCTTGTTCAGGGCGGGTATCACTTCCGTCGCAAAATCGACCTGGAGGTCTTTCGCGGCCTGTTTAATAATGACATCCGACTGCGCTTGCCAGTGCCCCAGGCGAACGGTCAGCTTGCCCTGGCCGTCCTTGCGGGGCCTGGCGATCGGACCATCCATCGCGAATTCGCCGCCGGACGATGCTTCCCATGCGACCTGGTCCGTCACGTCCGCTTCCTGGCCATTTTTCAACCTGGCCAAGACGATGAACCGCTGCTCCGAACGCGGCCCGTCCAGCTGGGCGGATGGTGGATAAACCGTGATCCCTTCAATCGTCGCCGCATCGACCTGAAGGACCTTTCCATCGGTCGGTTTGGCCGCCGGTTGACGCTCGTCAGTTGGTTTATCCTCGCCGACCATGCGGGCAGGGAGCCAGGCGCAAGCGCAAAGCCAACCGAGAATGAGCACCTTGTTGAGCATGTCGGTGAGCCTCAAACTGGGGGAGGATGCCGCTGCCAGGGTGGCTGGAAGGCGGGAAACATCGGCGGCATGCAGTTAGGCTATTTTCGACGAAAAGAGATCGCCTGTCAAGAGACCAAGCCGGAGGAGCGGGTGCTAAGACTAATCGTTTCAAATCCTAGGTACTGCAAATCCAGCGACCCTAAAAAACCACCCATGCGAGATCGCATGGGTGGTTCGCGGTTCATTGGAGTCAGCGATCCGATGCTATTGGTCCGCCACCTTGGCCGTGACCAGGAGCCAATAAGTTAGCTCGCTTTTCTGGCCCGCCGTCAGGGTTCCCTTGACGAGCAAGGTGCCCTGCTGGTCGACGGATTGCGTCGTCTTGAAATTGCAGAGGGCCTTTCCCGAAGCGGCATCCACGCGGGCGTTGGCCTCGAGCGTCAGCGTGAGTTCCTTGCCGTCCTTGCTGAGCGTCGGGCGGCAGGCCAAGGCCAGCATGTCTTCCACCTTCAGGGTTGCGGCCTGGTTGTCCACGGTGTTGATTTCCGGGGCAAACATCAAATTGGCGCTCGGCTCCGTCTGCGCAGCTTCGGTGAGCCGGGTCACTTCGGCGGAGGTCAACTTCACGAAGCCCTTTTGCTCCAGTTCCTGGGAAAACTGCTTGCGAATTTGTTCATCCACCTTCTTGGCGAAGCTGGCGGGCACTTGAACCATTTTGAATTCCAAGTGGATCAACTTGGGCGTGTTGTCCTGCTCAGGGGGCGCGGCGCTGGTTTTGCCGTCGGCTTGTTCGGCCTTAGGGGGTGCCGGGGGCGGCGTGCCCTGGGCGAAGAGCCACGAGGCCGTGACCGCCAAGCCACCCCATAGACCCAGCATGGACATCAAGAGCGTATAACGCTTCATGGTTTGCCAATCTCCCTTGAATTAACGACCGTCTCGGAAGCGTGCCAGGATGCGCTGCTCGAGCGCGTGGTCCCGGCCCAAAGGTATCCATCCCTTGGTGACGTAAGGCACATCGACGACGTCGCCGATGCGTTCAATGGGCACTTCAAAGCGATACGTGGCGGCGCCGGCGTTGGCATGGATGGGGCGAGGCAAGTCCTCCAACTCCTTGTGGACTTGAATTTCAACGAAGAAGCCGCCCACGTCCGCCGGGGTGATGGTGACCAAGGCCCGGCGGCGGATGGTCTGCAAGGCGCTCTCGTAGAGTTCGGGGAAACTGTACCAATCCAGCTTGGGGGCATCCCAAAAGCCCGCCGTGATCACCGGCATGGTTTCCATGGTTCCTGCGTAGAAGTTGCTGCGGGTGACGGGGAAGTAATGGGCCACGGCGGTGTACACCTCATGATAAACCTGCTTGTAGCCTTCCGGTCCTTGCGGCACGAAGACGGGATTTTCCAGCGGCGGAGGCGGCATGGGCATGATCGCCTCCCGCTGGAGCGGGCCGGTCGTCGAACAGCCGATCAGGCTGCCGCACCAGGCCACCAGCCAAATTCCCAGCCAACGCCCCGTCCGCAAGCGCATCCCCTTTTCGCCAGCTTTCACGATCCAAACAGACGATCGCTTGGGAGGGGCCTATGCCAAAAGCGGCCCCGCATGGCAAGACCAGATGCAGCATTTTCTCGCGCTTTCGAGAAAATGGCTAAAGGGGGTCGTTTTGGCAAAGGGATGGGTTCCTTGCAGGATCGTCCGCATCAAGCCTCGAAAAAACCCTTTTCTTTTCTTGCCCTCTCTCTTTTGACTTGGATTATCATGGCCGGGAGAACCAATCTTTTTTGGCACCTCTGCCAAACCAATCCGTGCTCTGGTTCGTCGTCTAGGTGAAGGTCATGAACAAACCCATGCGGATCGAACCCAAGCCCCGGTCGGCTTCCGCCCAGGAGCAAGAACCTGTTGGCGACGCGCTGGTCCGTTTGTTCAACGACCTGCGAGACGAACTGGTGGGCACGCTTTATTACATGCTTGGTCATCAGGAGGACGCCCTCGACGCCGCCCAGGAGACTTTCATCAAGTGCTGGCGGAATCAGGACCATCTGAAGGACGTGCAAAACTGGCGTGCTTGGATTTTTCGCGTGGCCATGAACACCGCCACGGATTTGCAGCGCAGCGCTTGGCGGCGACGCGCCAAGCCCCTGCCGGAGGGTGACATCATGACCCTGGCCCATGCCGCTTCTCCCAATAGCGCCCTGGAAGAACAAGAGCAGATGGCACGCCTGCAGGCGGCCTTGCACCAACTCCGCGACGAAGAAAAAGAAATCTTCCTCCTGCGGCAAAATGGCGATCTCACCTACGACGAAATCGCCCAACAACGCAACGTCCCCGTGGGAACAGTGAAAACCCAAATGCGCAGCGCCTTGCAAAAGCTGCGCGTGCTCATGCAATGAGCCGCCGCCCCGGCCCCTCATCATGGGGAGCACCGACTCGACCATCCGCCTCCTTGACGGAGTGATGAACCATGACGCGAGAACTCTTCGAAGCTCATCTTCTGGATTACCTGTACGACCTGCTCGACGAGTCGCCGAACGAAGCGGGGGTCACGCGCTCCGCCATGGAAGCGCATCTCCGCGACCATCCCGAAGCGGCGGCGGCCCTGGAGAAGGCCAAGTTGTTTCAAGGGTTGATCGCCAAGGCGGCGAAGATCGAAAGCGGGTCCCTGGAGTTTAAACCGCTGCCCGCCCTCGTGCCGGCCAGACAAGCACAACCAACCGTCTTGTGGGGCAGAGTAAGGCTGGCATGGCGTCCATGGATGGCTTTGGCCGCTTGCCTTCTGATCGGCATCGCCGGCTGGTCCAGCTACGGCATGTACCGCTACGCGGACTTTAAACAGAACAAAGAGCAACTCCGGGTTAGACTGCATCAACTCCAGCAGGAACGAACCCAGGTCGACGCACAATTCTTGGTCTTGCGGAACAAGCTCAATGAAATCCAGGCGAACAAGGAACTGGCTTCGCAGGAGCGCAGCCAGAAGATCGCCCAACTCGAGCAAGAAAATCGCTCCAGCCAACCCTACGTCAAGGTTATTCACCCGGAAACCTACGAAGCCGGTGCTCCTTACACAATGAAGGTGCAAGCGCTGAACTTGCTCCATCAGCCGATGGATGCCGACGTGCAGGTTCGCGTGCTTAACCCCCAGCGCGAGAAGGAGATCGTGCCCCAGGAGAAAATCATCTCCCAAAGGGTTGCGCCGCATGAATACCAGATCAGCTTGCCCCCCGATTTGAATCCGCGAACGTTCCCCGAGGTGGTCGTCGAGGTGGTCGCCCAGGCCGCCAACGGCAAATCGGCCCGCCTGTCGGAGCGGCTCAAACTCTTCTCCTCGCGGTTCGTGACGCACCTGACGACCGACAAGCCGATGTACAAGCCCGGCGAAACGGTCCATTTCCGATCCCTCACCATCGAACGCTACAGCCTCAAGCCGCCGAGCGAAGACCTCGTGCTTGAGTACCAACTGTTCGATGGCAAGGGAGAAAAGGTCACCAGTCTGATCGGCCAGGACCGGATGGTGGATCCTAAAACCAATCGTTCCGTGCTCGGGCCGGACAACCTTCCCATAAGGGGCGTAGGCGCAGGGCAGTTCATTCTGAACCCGGAAGCGCGGGGCGGCGAATATACCCTGACCGTTTCCGAACGGCAGCAGCGGTTCCCGACGGAATCCCGCAAATTCATCGTCAACCGCTATGAGCACCCGCGCCTCGACAAGGAACTGGACTTCACGCGCAAAACCTACGGCCCCGGCGAGGAAGTCGTGGCGGCCTGCAAGGTCAAGGTTTCGGAAACGCAAAAACCCCTGGCCCAAAAGCCCGTCGTCGTTCGCTGCTTGATCGACGGTCAATCCTACGACGCCAAGGGCGAGCCGACGGAGTCCCCCTGGACCTTGCAAACCGACGATCAAGGCGAAGTCCAAGTCCGCTTCCGCTTGCCGAAGCAGATGCACAAAGGCCAAGGGACGTTGTCCGTGCAGTTCACCGATGGCGCCAACGTCGAAACCCTGGCCCGCCCCATTCCCATCGTGCTGAACAAACTCTTTGTCTCCCTTTTCCCCGAAGGGGGCGATCTGGTAGCCGGCGTCAATAATCGGGTTTACTTCCATGTCCGCGACCCTCTCGACAAACCCGCCGAGTTGATCGGCCGGCTCGTCGACGACCAGGGCCAGACCGTGGCTTCCTTGAAAACCCTCAACGATGACCGCGAACCCGGCGCAAATCAGGGCATGGGCATGTTCGAATTCACGCCGCAAGCCGACAAGACCTACAGCCTCAAGATCGATCAGCCCGCGGGTCTCGTCCCCGAATGGACCATGCCCCAGGTGAAAAAGGAAGGGCTGATCCTGCATATCCCGCAAGGGGTCGGGTTGGCCAATGAACCGATCCACGTGGAACTGAACAATCAAGGGCCGGCCCGGCTGCTGCTGGTCGGCGTCTATTGCCGCGGCCGTTTGTTGGCCCAGAAAAGCCTGGCCGTCACCGCCGAGCAGACCGCACAAGTGAGCCTGCTCCCCGAAGGCAACAAGAGCGGCGTTTATCGGGTCACGGTCTTCGAAGAACTGGTCCGCAATAATAAACGGGTCTTTCGTCCCCTGGCCGAGCGGCTCATTTATCGCAGCTCCTCCGAACGTGTTGATTTGACATTGAGCACTCTGCGGCAGAAGTATGTCCCAGGCGAAAAGGTTATGCTCTCGGTCCAGGCTCGAAATGAACTGGAAAAGCCGGTCCCCGCTATCTTGATGCTGGCCGTGACGGACAAGAGCATCTTGACTTTGGCGGACGACAAGACCGCGCGCTCAATGCCGACGCACTTCGTGCTGACGAGCGAACTGCGGAAGCCAGAAGACCTCGAATTCATGGACTTCATGCTCAGCCCGCATCCCAAGGCGGCGCAGGCCTTGGACCTGCTTCTGGGCACGCAGGGCTGGCGGCGCTTCGCCGAACAGGACCCCGAGGAATTCCGCAAGCATTTGGCTCAAGACGCCGAGCGCATGTTGGCGCAAAGCGGTCTGGGCACCCCCGTGCCTTTGGATAATTACGAAGAGATCGCCAAAAACCTCGACGTGCACATCAAATCCAGCCTCGGCCCCGTCCTCGAACCCGTCGAGCAACGCCAGGTCGCGTTGGAGACCGAACATGTGAGGGTGCAAGCGGAATTGAGTCGACTTCAGCGCGGACCCGAAGGCGATTCGCTGCAACAGTTGAATCGACTCATCCTGTGGGCGCGCAGCCAGTACGATTCATTGGATTATGCCTGGGCCAAGTTTATGGAACATTTTTGGTTCATCCTTTGGGCGGCCCTGGCCTTTTTCCTCATCGGTATGGCCTTCTACTTTCTGATTAATTCGGTCCATCGGCTGCTCAAAAGGAAGAGTGGCTTCGGTACCGCTGCTGTTTGGACGATGCTCTTTGTTCTTGCCGCCATCTTGATGGGCTATACCAGTCTGCATTTTCAGGAGAGTCGATCCAATTCCAACTTCTCGAATGCGGGGAGCGTTTTTGGCGGCGGCGGTGGCGGGGCCGCGGCGGTTCGCGGCGGCGATGTCAATCGCATTGACGGCGGAATGGTTGACAGAGAATGGGACGGAAAAGACATGCTGCAAACCATTCAACCTCCGACAACGGCAAAGAAGACACCCGCGGAGCCCCCGCGGCCTGAAGTGCAGCTCGGCGCGACACCGGAACATGCTGCCCCTGCTCCGCCGATGGCGGCTGGGCAAGCGGACCCGGCAGCCACGCGCCCCCTTCCCAAAGTTGCCACTGGCACCGATTCCCTCATCGAAACCAAGCCCCCCAGGGAAGAACTCACGGAAAATCGACTCGTCGACGCCAAGAAAGGCAAAGCGCCAGGAGAATTGGCGGATAAGGCGGATGCGGGGCTGGGGCGAGACCTAAAAGCCAAACGGCTCGATGACGATGCAGGGCGCGATCTCAACAAAGAGACCGCCACATTACCCGTTCCTCCCGGCGGATTGGCCAAACCAAGCATGACGGGGGAAGGCGGTAGAGGTCGCGGCAGCGCCGAGAGCAGGCATCTGCACATAGAAAAGGAAACACGAAGCAGCGGCAGACGATGGGAAATTGCCGAGCCGTTGTTCATTCGGGAATACGCCCACTTCCATGCCCAGGGCATGACGGCCATGCGGCACGATTTTCAGGATACGGTCTACTGGCATCCCGTGATCGCCCTTCCCCAGGAGGGGAAGATCACCGTCTCCTTCGAACTAGGCGATTCCGTGACCACGTATCAAGTGACGGCTTACGCACATACGCTCGATGGCCGGCTCGGCGCGCAAACCTTGCTCTTCCAGGCCAATTTGCCGTTCCACGTGCAAGCCAAGCTGCCCGTGGAAATGACCGCGACGGACACGCTGCAGCTTCCAGTCGCCGTGGCCAATGAAACCGAGGATCGCCAACAGGTCAGGCTCACCTTCACGGGGCAAAATCAGCACGTCGAAGGCCCCGCCGAACATTCCTTCGAATTGGCGCCGCAGAGCCGGAAGCGTCAATTATTCACGCTCAAACCCAGCGTGATCGAAGGGGACGCCATCCTCGATTTGCGCGGTTCGAGCGGCGCCTTCACCGACACGCTGCGGCGCACCATTCCGATCGTGCCCGATGGCTTCCCTATCGTCGCCAGCTTCGGCGGCGAGTTGGATCAAATCGTCAACCATGACCTGGTCCTGCCCAAGGATTGGCTCAAGGGGACCCTCAAGCTGCACGCTTCGGTGTATCCTTCGATTCTGGCCGATCTGCAAACCGGTCTGGAGAGCATGCTCCGCGAGCCGCACGGCTGCTTCGAGCAGACCTCCTCGACCAACTATCCGAATACCATGATCCTCAATTACATGCGCGAGACGAGCCAGCTCAATCCGGAGATCGAGCGCCGCGCCCGAAGCTTGATGGATCGGGGCTATCAGAAATTGATCTCCTTCGAATGCTATAAGGACGCGACTACCCGCCGCGGCTATGACTGGTTTGGCGGGAACGTGCCTCCCCACGAAGCGCTGTCCGCCTATGGCCTGATGCAGTTCCGCGACATGGCGGCCGTCTATCCCGTCGACCAAGAGATGCTCAAGCGGACGGAAAGTTTCCTGCTCGACAGCCGCGACGGCCAGGGCGGCTTCAAACGGAATCCGCGCAGCCTGGACCGCTATGGCCGGGCTCCCGAACACATCACGAATGCCTATATCCTGTGGTCGCTTTCCGAAGGCGGAACCTCGGCTGACTTGAGCAAGGAGCTAGAACTGCTCAAACGCCAGTCGCAAACGTCGCAGGATCCCTATTTCCTGGCCCTCGTGGCCAACGGCATGCTCAACCTCAAGCAATTCGAGGATGCCCAGCGGCTGCTCGATCGACTGACCGACCTGCAGGAAAAGGACGGCAGCCTGCAAGGAAAGGAAACCAGCATCACCGGTTCGGGGGGGCGCGATCTCCGCATTGAAACCACGGCCCTGACGATTCTCTCTTGGCTGAAGTCCAATCGCGTGGTCGCTTATCACAAGCCCTTGCAGCAGAGCATGCAATGGCTCAGCCAACAGCGCAGCGGCCATGGCGGATTTGGTTCGACCCAGTCCACCATCCTGGCCCTGAAAGCGCTGCTCACCTTTGCACGCAGCCAAAATCAACTGATCGAACCAGGCCAATGGGCCATCGCCGTCAATGGCACGGAGGTTGCCGCGATGACCTTCACGGAAAAACAGCAAGACACCATGACGCTCGCCGTGGCCAGCGCGGAGAAATATCTCCAGCCCGGACATAATCGCATCCGCCTCACCTTAACCGGCAAGAATCGCTTCCCCTATTCGCTGGGTTGGACCTTCCAATCCATCACCCCGGTCAGCCACGAGGATTGTGCCGTCCGCCTGACCACGGAACTGAAGCAGCGGCAGATACAGGAAGGCGACACGGTTCGGCTGAATGTCACGGTCAAGAACGTCAGCGGCCGGGGCCATGGGATGACCGTGGCCATCATCGGCCTGCCCGCGGGACTCACGCTGCCCGAAGATTTCAAACAGCTCAAGGACCATGCCCGTCTGCGCGACGACGACACGAAGCCCGGTCTCATCAGTGCGTGGGAAACGCGCGGCCGCGAATTGATCCTCTACTGGCGCGACCTGGCCCCCGATGCGGTCATCGAGGTGCCCATCGACTTGATCGCGCAGATCCCGGGCAGCTTCCGCGGTCCGGCGAGCCGAGCCTATTTGTACTACAACGCCGACGCCAAGCACTGGGTCGATCCGATCAGCGTGGACATTAAGCCGCAGTAGGTTGCGTGGCAGTCAAGAAAAGTTCCATCGGCCCCGGAGGAGGAGGCATCCATCTCCGGGGCGACTTTTTCCCAAGGTTGCGATTCAGCTTCAGGGATGGGTCGATGGGCTAGGCGTGGTCGGCGGCGCAGCGGCGGCCTTCAAGTAATCCATGCTTCGCGCCAGGTCTTCATATGAGGCCTGATCGATCAGAAAGACCGCCCCCGGCACCGTGGAACTGGCGGCCATGAGGAATTTGCGACCGGCCAGCGACGGCATGTCCATTTCCTTGGGTTCATAAGCCGCCCCTAAATAGAGCGTCTTGGCTTGACCTTGGCCGTCCTCGATGGTCCACGTCAGTTGCGGGGGATGATCGACATTATCGGCCAGAACGCGCCAAGCTGGGTCGATGGTTCCCGTGTAGATCAAGAAACGATCTGCCTGAAGGGGATTGAGCTTGGGACCGGTGGCCCTGCTTGAGGGCAATCCGCTGGCCGTGAGCATCCCCTGGATTTTTCCTTGATCAAGGCTCGGCAACTCCGCGACGGCTTTGCCGTCCACGCTTAGTGATTTGCTCAGCCATTGTTTTTTCTCCTCATCCCAGGCGGCTTCCAAGCGGGTCTCCTTGAGCGGCTGTCCTGGCTCACGCTGCTTCCAAACGAACGTCATCTTCACGGGCTTGGCGTTTGGATCATGGGCAAAGATGATGGTGTCGCGCAGCTCCACGTCCAAGGTTTGCACCATCGACCAGGGCAGCGCAAACACGAACCCTTGGCTGTCGCCTATAGGCGTTTCAGCGCCCTCGACCTCGAGCCGAGCGTAGACATGGTTCGGATAAGCGTCGTGATTTTCGATCTTGTTGCCGATGAGATAGGAATAGGTCTGCGCTTTGCCCCCCTCGCCCGGCTTGGAGGCGAGCGTGAAGCGCATGAAGGGCTTGCTCCCCAGGCCAAACTTTTCCTCCCAATCCTTCGGCGTGGCGCGGTCGTTGATCAAGGCATCGGCGGACCATTGGTTGAGATTCAAGATCAGGAATTCCGCCGCCGGGCTCGCCGCTTCCACCGGCTTGAGCATCTTCCAATGGATCGTCGTGGCGCCCTTGTCATCCTTCTTTTCCTCCTTGACCATTTCGAGTTGCTGACCGCCTTTTTGAACCGTCAGGGCATGGGCCAGATCGGCACGAAGGGAGGGCAGAGACCGGTCGCGAAACGCCAAGAAGCCGCCCGAAGCCAACCGACTGAGCGAAAAGACCTGCCTGGGATCCGCGGGCTGAGGAAGGTTCGGATTGGGCGGAGGCAGCCACGGATCGGGAATGGCCAGGATGACGGGATTCTGGCCGGGCAATTCGCGGCGCACGTAGACCACTTGTCTCGCATCGTCCTTGCGGCCAATCGTCAATTTCGCGGCGGGTCGATCCTTCACCCCATCCTTGAATGGCGGTTCGTTTTCATTGGTCACTTTGCCCGCGTCATCCCGAACCAGGGCTTCAAGCCAAAACGTGATCTCCGCCAGGGGTTGATCCAGTCCCAGATTGATGGGATCGTTGCCGAACCAGGCTTTCTGCCGGGTTTCATCATCCAGAAAACCCCGCGCATCGTGCAGGGCAGCGCGATTGCATGCATTGATCAAGGATTCGATCGTCGGCAAATGGGCGGGCGTCTTGGCGCGTTGGTCGCTATGGATTTGCCAATCCGCGGGACTGGAGCCATCTGCCTTCATGACCGGCCGGCGCAGACGAAGTTTGTCGCCGCCGGTGGCGAGGTCGATGGCATCCAATTTGGCGACCTCCAACTGAAGCAACTGCCGGCTGCGCAGATCATCGACTTTCTTGTCCAAGGCCGCCAAGAGGGGCCACGTCCCTGCATCCTGCGGGGAACGCAGCCGCATGATGCTGTTCTCGCCTTGCTTCATAGCGTAATACTGTTTCGCTCCGCCGGCGGGATTGACCTTGAGTTTTTCGCTCATGACCGCGGCGGCGATCACGGGCCAGCCCCATGCCGAGGGCGGATGCAGAAAGGCCAAGGCGGCTCGCTGAGCTTGATCGACCGTCTCCTCGGATTCGACGACGCCGATATGCACTTTTTCCGTGATGGTGGAGGCCGCGTCGCCGCCGGGCTTGGGCTGGGAAAGCGTGATGGCATAAGCCTCTTGCCCCGGGACCAATCCGTATTTTTTGAGCGTGGCTTCATCGAGGGGTCCGTCGTAAACGAAATCCGAGGGCTGCTCGACCTGCAAGGCCGCCAATTCCGTGGTCAAGGATTGGACTTGAGCCGCATCGGCATGGCCCAGGTTCGGCTGCAGATATTTCCAAACGCCATTCTCCAGCTTTAAATGCAAAGGGCTGCGGGCAGCACCGGCCAGTTGAATCTCGTTGATGCCGAAGGAGCTGGTGAAGAAGCGTTTGCCCCGGTAATGCCCTAGGGGTTCAAACAGCTTGTCGATGCGCGATTTGCGAACGGCTACGGGCTTCGAATCGGTTTCCGAGGAAACGGCATAAAAAACGGGGTCCTTGGCGGCGGGTCCCTGTTTGCCCACTTTGACCGTGTATGTTTGATCGCCCTTAGTGAGCGTGACCGTGAAACGCGGCTGATCGAGGCCGTAATCCGCCAGCGGGCTGGTCAAGTCGGTGGTGGATTCTCTTTGAGCCGAGGCGATCTGGCTGACCAGCCCGGAAACAGCGTTCTCATCGGCGCGGAAGGAATGCGGCGCGACCATCTTCCATTGGTTGTTTTCGCGCAGCCATTCCCAGGTCTCCCGCTGCTGCGTGGCCGGATCGAGGCGTTCGATTTTAACTGTGTTGAACGTCGAGGGATTGATCGGTTTGCGGCTCGCCTGCCCCATCATGGCCTGTTTTTCCAGGTTGAGGCTGGGGAGCAGAAACGTGCTCAACTCCGCGCGCTCCTCGGATGGCTTGATGTCAAGAAGCTGCAAAAGCGCAAAGATGCCCAACCCGAAAAGCAAGATGCCGAACAGGATCAAGGTTGTGCGAATCTTCATCGGTCCGAACCTCCACCATCTCTCCATGAAAGCCTGCGTTGCCGGGCGATTTCCGATTAGCGCCGCCGCATCATGCCAACGCTAATGCCGCTGACGAGCACGAAGACCAGCAAAAGGGCAATGGGCCACCATTTCAAGCTTTCCACGGTGTCCCGGGTCATGTTGGGTCGATAGGCCTTGCGCTCCTTCGGAGCGATGTCCAGGATGATAGGTTTATCCCTCAGCCAATTGACGGAACTGGCGAACAGGTTGTAGAAAATGATCTCGCCGACCTGCTGATCGACCAATTCATTGCAAACGAACGTGGCGTCGCCAAAGACGACCATTTTGGGATCGCCCGGCTTGGTTTCGGGAGGCAGATGCGGCTGCGTCGGCGGCAATTGCGTGCCCTTGTCGCGCACGGTGACCGCCACGGGCACGCTGGGGCTGCGCATCTTCAGGTTCAAATCGCCAAGTTGATTCTTGCGCAGGTTGTCCACGAAGGCGCGCGGATCGCCCTTCAATTCGGTCTCCGGCCATTGTCCGGCGCCGATGTTGAGCAATTGGTTGGTCTCGAGCAGCGGCTTCACGTCGTGTCCGACGTGGCCGGGTATAGGCCGCACGGTGCGCACGTTGAACATCATGAAGCCAATCACTTGCTGCGACTGCTCGATGAAGGCTTGCCGCAAGGCGGTGTCCGCGTTGTCAGCCAGGACGATGCTCGCCATGGTCGGATTGGACAATTCTTGATAGGGAGGGTGCAAGATGATGTCTTGCCCCACCTGGACGCCGTAGCGTTCCAGGAGTTTCTCCAAGCCCGTGGGCATGATTTCGCCCGAGGAGGACGTTCGCGGATCGAGCAGGATGATCATTTTCCCATTGGGCCGTTGCAGGTATTCCTCGAGGGCTTTGATCTTGTTGTCGGTGCCGATGGTGGCGCTGGGATCCGCCACGACGACCAGGCTGGCGTCGCTGGGAATAAGGGCGGGCGCCAGGGTTTGCTCATCGATCATCCCCAGCTTCCATTCCTTGATGGTGTAGCCGCGTTTTTCCAAGCGGCTTTTCAGCGATCCTAAGCCGCGGTCGAACCCGGAAAGTTGTCCCCGGGCGTTCTTGCTGAAATCGGTGATCGACATCTCGCCGCTGTCTTGGGTGAAATAGATGGTGGCCGCCGTCTTGCCCTCGCGAAACTGCCGGATGGCGGAGATGATCGCTTGCTCGCCCCTGAAATTCGGCAGATCCCGTCCCATCCGCGGCGCATCTTCCAGGGCCAGGTCGTCCGCCCCCTCGCCGGTTCGCTTGATCTGAACGAATAGATTCTCCCCTTGGGGATCGTAGACGAGCAGCAGCCCTTCCTGAAACAGGAGGCCGTATTGCTTCAAAAGGCTGTCGATTTTTTCTTGATCCCGCATGAGGTTGGGATGCAGTTTCTCGACCTTGAGTTTCTTGGTCACTGTTTGGCAGGTGGAAAGCAGATGTTCCACGTCTTCGCCGAGGGGATCGCGTCCGAGCATGACGTAGACGATGACCTCTTTGTCCAAGGCCGCGAGTTGCTTTTTTGATTCGGGCGAAATGGAGTAGATATTGGAGGCCGTCCAATCCGTCGGCGTGGCCGGTCCGAAGTAGAGGACGAGAACATTGAACACGATCAAGATCGCCAGCAGCAGAAAGCCCATCAGGACGGCGTTGTAACCGTAAATCAACCGCCGCAGTCCCGGATGATCCTGCTCCAGGGAACGAACGGAAATGAGGCTGATGAAGGTCACCATCAAGCCGCCGACGATGGCGAGCACGATCCACCAGGGCCATAATTCGCGCCAAACCTTGAGCCCCTGGGACCATTCGTTCCAATATTTGAAGACGTAGCCGATGCCGAGAAAACAGGTCGTGGCGAAGCCGATCACGCCGCCCACTCCCAGGAAGAGCAGTTGCCAGGGCGGAGCGACCATGGCCTCCCCCGTGGCGGCGGAAGGCCGCGTCAAAGTGTAGAACAACGTGGCGCCGATGCCCAGCAAGCCCGCATTCACCAAAGCCCAAAGAAAGATCGGATCGGTCCGATAAGCTTCCCAGAACTGCTCCATGGAAGCCGACGCGGCTTCGCGCGGCTTGTCTTCGCCCATGGGGTCTTTTTCCAGGCGCGGCTTTTCCGCCGCGGACTTGGCATGGGCCTCGTTGACCTGGTGATAGAGGTACGTCCCCCGCACCACCATCACCAAGAGCATGGCGGCGGTAATGCCCAGAAGCACCAAGAACGCCAAGCGGCGCTGCCCCTCATTGCGGTCTTGTTGAAGCAAATCAGTCATGCCGATTCCTGCCTTTGGGATGCCAAACCAATGGGTCTCAAGGATGCGGGGCTATTTCCAGCGCCGCGCCTCGAGGACCTTGGTCGTCAAGAAGAGCCAAAAGACGGCCATGGAGACATAGAACAGCAGCGACTTCAAATGCATCGAGCCTGTCGCGAACTGGAAGTAATGCTCCACGAACGAGATGTACTGTAAAAAATCAATCCAGGTGCCGCTGGCGTCGGTCATGCCCGGCCGATCGGGCGTCAGGAAATACGGCACCAACAAGGCGAACATGCCTGCCAGGCACAAGAGAAAGCTGGTGATCTGGTTCTTGGTCAGCGAGGAACAAAAGAGGCCAAAGGCGATGAAGGCCGCCGCCATGGTGTTGATGCCCAGAGTAAAGCTGAGCAGCGGGCGATAGTCGAAGGATTCACCGCCCACCACCCGCACGATCAAGGGAAAGATGAACCAAATGCTCCAGGCGAACATGAAGATGATCCACGCACTGAAGAATTTGCCGAGGACGACGGCCGTTTCGTCGATGGGGGCCGTCATCAATACTTCCAGCGTCCCCGTGCGCTTTTCCTCGCTGAGCAGGCGCATCGTCAACATGGGAATGACGGCCAAGAGGCTGATGATGGGGAAAAAGCCCATGGTAAAGCCTCTCACGATCGGCTCCGGCACCGTCACCGAGCGCCGGAATTCAATGGAGGACATCTCCAGGTAGGGCAGCCAAATGAGCAATTGAAACCACGCCACGATGGCGATGCCGGCCACAACCAGGTAGGCGATGGGCGAGGTAAAGTAGGTCCCCAGTTCGCGGGTGGTCATGACCACGATCTTGTTGTCCGATATGCGCGTCAAACCCAGGAACGCAAACACCAGACCCATGCAAATCAGCAAGAAGCCGTTGTGGGACAAATAGGAGGGCATGAACTGACCCGTGCGATACTCCACCCAGATGGGGTAAAGACTCCGGCCCAGGGCCAACAGGACCGTGAGCGTTCCCAGGATCACCAGATACCACCCGACGCGGTAGCTGATCGAGCTATCCCGCTCTTGGCGGATAAAAAAGCCCCAGACGAGCGTGAAGCCAATGAATGCGAACATCAAGCCGTAAGGCGCCACCACGTCTGGCCAACCCCACAAATCAACGACCCCCGAGAGCATGGCCAGCGTGGCGAACAGCACGCCGTTGACGCCGAGCAGGTTCACTCCCGCCTGGGCCCATTCCAGTTCGCTTTCGCTTTGCGAGTAAATCAGCAGGAACAACAAGCCGGACAGCATCAGCGTGAGGGCCAAGGGTCCGAACCCGTAGGGCACAAGGCTGTCTTGATTCATCTTGTCCACGTTAAGGAGCGTCTGCTTCAACGGCGCATGAATCAGAATGGCTAACACCACGAGAGCCGCCAAGACGCTGAGCAGCCCCAAGCTCAACCGCATCAAGTTCTGACTCTTCCCCAATTGCGCCAACCAGGCTGGCACGACGCGGAGGAAATGAAACCGAGCCGCTTCCCCTTCAGGCAAAGAGGCGCGCACAAAGGGAACGATGAAGGCAAAAAACTGCACCAGCCCCAACACCACGACCGCGGCCAAGGCGATAAAAAACGACGTGGAGCCGAAACCTTCCGCCGCCTCATCTTGAACGAAGCTCGCGCTCATCGTCGCAAAGGCCAGGACCAAAATGCCCATGGCGAGGAAACCGCTGCCGAGCAGGGCAAAGTTTCTCCGCGTCGACCGCGTGCGGTCCAGAATGGCTTGCAGCACCAGGAATCCCAGGCCGATCAAGGCCCAGATGCGGATGAAGGTCCAACTGATGGTCAAGTTCATGGGCAAGGGTCGATTCAACACCCTGACCCACAGCGCCAAAAGGATCATGACCACCAGGACGATCGAACCGATAAACCCTACGAATCGGGGAAACGTGGGTTCGGCTTCCTCGATTTTAGAGGGGGTGCTCAAGCGGTCGACGTTGTTCAAGGATTGAGCAGCGACTTCAGATTCACTCATGATCGACTACTGGCAATGCCAGACTCCTGATGATGATCAACTCGTTTTCTGGGCCAAGACCATTCGCCAAGGCCGTTTTGCATGAGCAGCGCGCCTTGGTCAATTCGTACTCCGCCGGCCCATCGTCGCGGCCACGAAATGCTCCCGCAAGGTTCGCCGCCGCAAATCGAGCCTGCGGAACGTCCAGCCGCGCTGGGTCAGTTGCCGGGAGATCGGCTCGCGCAAATCCTGCTGATCCACCGTGACGATGGAAAAACTCGCCAGCCCGGGGTCGTCCGCCGCCTGGGGATTGACCTGAGCAACACCGTTCATGGTTTTCAAGACGCTTTCCACTTCGGCTCGATCCGCGCGCACTTCGATCAGGATTTCCGAATCCTTGGTCAACTGGTCGAGGGCGTCTTGGAGCACGACGCGGCCCTGGGCGATGATGATGACCTGCGCACAGACCTCCTCCACCTCCGGCAAAATATGCGTGGACAGGATGATCGTGTGATTTTCCCTCAGTTCGCGGATCAGACCCAGCGTATCCTGCTGCTGGTTGGGGTCCAGACCCGCGGTCGGTTCGTCGAGGATCAGGATCGGAGGGTCGTGGATCATGGCTTCCGCCAGGCCGACGCGCTGCCGATAACCGCGGGACAAGGTTCCGATCAGGCGCCGCTGCACGCCCGTTAGGCGGCAGCGGTCGATGCAATAGTGAAGCCGCTGTTTGCGCTGGGATCGATCCACGCCCTTGAGCTTGGCGCGAAACTGCAAGTACTCATCGACGCGCATCTCTGGATACAGGGGCACATTTTCCGGCAAGTAGCCCAAGCTTTGCCGCACTTCCATCGCCTGATTGCGAACGTCGTACCCGGCAACCTTGGCTGAGCCGCTGGTGGCGGGGAGGTAGGTCGTCAAGATGCGCATGGTGGTGGACTTCCCCGCCCCATTGGGACCGAGAAACCCCACGATCGCGCCCCGGTCGATGGCGAAGCTGACGTGGTCCACCGCCAGGACGGCGCCAAAATACTTGGTCAATTGCTGTACTTCGATCATGCCTTTCCTCGACTTATCTCAGCGGGAGTCGAACTGGCTTCGCGCGGGTTCGCGACCCGCCGCATGGAAACAAGAATGGCCAAGATCACCGATCAGTCGATGCGGAAATCTCAGCCATGGCGTCGGAGCAAAACCCCAAGGGCATGTTGCCCGCGGCTGGGTGATGACTCGCTCCTGATGATGATTGATCCTAGTAGCTTTTTCCTCCATGAACAAGAGGCAAGTTGCACTTCGTGCCCCTGTCCCGGCTCAGGAATTCGCCTTGCGGACGTAGACGGCGTCGTGGGCCAACCGCCAGGTTTTCCCGTCATCCGAGGAGACCTCGATGCTATAGCGAATTTTGTCCTGGTCTTGCCGCAACAGCGTCAGTTTGAAGCGCCCCTTGGAACCATCGCCGCGGATGTGATCCCCTTCCATGCTCAAGGTTCGCTCCTGGATGCTGCCAGAGCCTCGGAAGATTTCACCTTGATCCATGACGCACACCAAGTGCCACTTTTTCTCGCTGGGATCGAAGTAGAGCAGACTGGTTCCCGAACTGCCCCCCGTGGCCAGCCAGGTTTCGCTGATGGCTTTGCCCTTGTCCTTTTTGGCCACCAGGGACGTGCCTAATTTCGTGCCCTGCTGGCTGCTCACTTCCCATTCGCCAATCCAAAAATCGAGCTGTTGACTGGCCTCGGCCAAGGTCACCTTTAAAGTCTTCTTGATCAGTTCGGCAAAGCGTTCATCATTGCGCAATAAGTCCAGATCGGAATCCGTCTCCAAGAATTGCTTGCTTTGAAACCCTGCTTCAATGGCTTTCTCGAGATAGGCAAAGGCTTTATCCTTGTCCTTTTTCAACGCATAAGCACAGGCCAGGTTGTACAGGCCCAAGTTTCGAAAGCGTGGAAACTCGGAAGCTTTTTGATGGGCGACGATGGCTTCGTCCAATTTGCCCAGGACGTGCAGGCAATAGCCGAGATGATGCCAGGCCGAGCCGATCTTCGGATTTTTATCGAGCACTGCCTGATACAGACTCGCGGCCTTGGCCCAATCCTGATCTGAAAAGTATTGGTTGGCCTCGGCCAGCAGCCTGGCCTCTTCCTTGGAGATATTCTGCTCGGGAATTTGCCTGGCCTCCTGCCCCGATGCCCGCCCTACCGCGGCCAGCCCCGTGCACAGCAGCAAAATGGACATGCCCCAAAAGACCATGGATGGAATGCGCTGCATGGGTTGCTCCTCTTCGTTGCCAGGTTATTCTTCCATTATGCACGAATTCACGCCACAACCAAGTCTCATGGGATCGACGACCAGGCATGGCCTTTTTCAAATCCTTCATAGGATGGAAGGAAATGATATCTTGTTTCATGGCTGGTTTTCGGTTGTAATCGTATTCACGGAAACTCGCAGCCTGCCGTCGAACTCAAGCCGTCTAGGTTGGATGACGTGATTCACTGGGTGCTGATAGCCGCTTGTTCCCTTCTCTGGTCCATGAGGCCGGAACCGCTGACCACCTCCACACTTGGACAGGGCACGATCGCGGTTCATTTGCTGGCGACCCCGGCGCTTCGAACCGCGTCTGACGTTCAAGAGGAAAAAACCTCGCCAGAGCAGTCGGTGCCGCCCAGCGACCCCCAGGCGTCTACGCCCGCCAGAGCCAAGCCGCGATTGGGCGCCGCCCAGGAATTGGAGCCGCAGGAATTGGCCTGGATTTTCCTGGCTGTGGTCGTGGGCATCGTGATTATGACGGTCTCGCTTCTGCTGATCGTCTGGCGCGTGCTGGCGCAATCGCAACTGCTCGATCAACGGCCATGGGTTACCAGCATCGACTTGCAGCAAAAAGACATCGGTTCGATAGAGGATATCAATTTTGCTCTAACCGCGCCTTCGCCTCCCCCCATGGAGATGCTGCATAGTTCAAACGACACGCCGCCGCAAATCAACCTGGATACGCCGCCGCCATTTCCCTATGAACAGCCCCCCCGCATGGTGCTGCCCGAACAGCCGCTCCCTCCGCCGCTGGAGGGGATGCTGCCGCGCTGGCAAAAGGAACTGATTCGCGCGGGCTGGATCGCTTTGGTTTTGGTCTGCTTCCTGGTAAGCGTCTTTTTTTTCCTTGCCGCCATGGACGACCTTGAACTCCGCGGTATCGCCAAGGATGCTTCACAGTCGCTCACCTTGCGGCAATTGCTCGATCGCGGCCCCCGCGGCAACCACCACGTGGCCGTCAATGACTTCCATTGGTCCGGCAATTACATTGCCGAGAAAGCCACGCCGAACCGCTGGAACTGGGTGGTGGTCGTCTTGACGGTCAATCCGGAACACGACTCGCCGCACCCGCCGCTCGTGGCCCGCTTTCGCGACGTGCATTCTTTGAAGGAACTGCAAAAAAAATGCGCCGAACCCGCCCTGGCCGGCGTGCTTCGGCCCATCAAAGGCAATTTGGAGCCGCGGGCCTATCAGGAATTAACCGAATCGGGATTCAACTTGATTCAGGGTTGGCTGCTCGAAGCGGGTTTGTCCGTGCCCAGTCGAGCCGCGATGATCGGCAAATTCCTCGGTTCGCTCCTGGCTTGCGGCGTGGGTCTGCTGCCGATCCTCGGATTCGTCCGAGGGCGCTGGCTGCGGATTCGACCTGGCGACCAGGACCTGGATCCCGCGACCTTGGGGCTGCCGATCCGCGTGCACGCCACCACGATGCAAACCAAGCTCCTCATGCTCTTGCTGTCTCTCGGCGTGTTCGGCCTGGCCGGTTTGTCCCTTTATTTTTGGTACAACCCGCAATTCGTCCCCCAGGCGCTGCCGCGCGGCTTCCTCCTGGGGGCCGCGATTTTCCTGATGTTGCTGGGCGTCGTCGGCCTGTTGGTCACCTGGAGCTTGCACAGCGTCACTTATGTCATCTATTCGCATGGCCTGCTGCAGAAGATCGGCTCGAAGCATCACTTTGTCCGGTGGGATGAGATCAAGGACATTTGGCAACTGGGCATGCCGCCCATGCCGCCCCGATACCGCTTCGTGCTCATCGACAACGAGGTGGTCGACCTTCGGAACTCCATCCGCGACGTCGAGGCGCTCGGCGAATACATCACCGAAAAGGTCAACGAGCGCTATCTCCCCGCCGCCATCATCACGCTGAACAAGGGCGGCGTGGTCTCGTTTGGTCCGCTCGACATCAGCCGCAGCGGCTTGAGCTACAAGGACAAGTTTCTCCCCTGGCGCAACATCAAGAAAGTCATCGCCGGGTACAACGAGAAAGCCAAGGCGCACATCCTCGAAATTCGCTCCGTCGGCAAATCGCAGCATTGGATCATTCAGCTCAACACCATTCCAAACCTCCGCGTCTTCTATCAACTCGTGCAGAACTACTGCTCCGGCACGATCAAGAAGAGCGTGGACAACTACCCGCCAGCGTGAGCCAATCTTTCGGCACGCCGACCGTCGTTGATGTCCTTCAACATTCCTTGCTGCGCGGCCAACGCGATGCCGCTAGCCTGTCCGCATGTCCGCTTGCCTCTTGACAGCAACCCCCTGAGATAGTATACGTTAGTACATGTATGGTTTCGGTTTTGTTCGCTGAGGTTCCCCATGTCCGCCGCGCCGCGCTCCTTCCGCCGCCTGATCGGCCACGTCGATGGCGATGCCTTTTACGTCAACGCCGAACGCATCCGCCAGCCGTTTCTCCGCGACAAGCCCGTCGGCGTCATCAGCAATCAGGGCTACTTCGTCATCGCTAAGAGCAACGAGATGAAGCGGCTCGGCATCACCACCGGCGAACCGCTGCCCGACGCTTTGCAAAAGTGCCCCGAGGGCATCTACGTCAAGCGCGACTTCCGCTGGTATGAAGTTGTCAGCCGCAAGATGCTGGACTGTCTCCGGCAGCTTTCCCCCTGTGTCGAGTATTACAGCATCGATGAACTGTTCTTCGTCGTCCCCGAGGGGGCCCAGCCGCAGTCCTTCGCCGAGGAGGTGCGGGCCCGGCTCTGGGCGGACGTGCATCTCCCCGTGACGGTCGGCATCGCCCGGTCGCGCACGCTCGCCAAGCTGCTCGGCGACACGATCAAGCCCTTCGGCGCCAAGGCGCTGCTCAGCCTCGAGGAAGAACGCGCCATCCTGGCCACGCGGTCCATCACGGACATCACCGGCATCTCGCATCGCCGCGCCAGGCGGCTCGAACCCTATGGGCTGAAGACCTGCCTGGACCTGGCCCAGGCGCCGCCGCGTCTGATCCGCGGGCTGCTGACTGTCGTTGGCCTGCGCCTGTGGCACGAGTTGAACGGCGAAGCCGTCGAGCCGGTCCGTCCCCAGCGGCCCCGGCACAAAATCCTGTCGCGCGGCGGTTCCATCGGCCAGGCGTCGACCCGCGTCGGCCGCGTTTGGGCCTTCGTGGTTCGCAACCTCGAACGTTTCGTCGAGGAGTTGGAGTTTTACGCCGTCCGGCCAGGCCGGGTCGACCTCGTCCTGCGGTTTCAGGACGATCAGGCGGCTTCGGCCGGTTGCCGGCTGGAAACCCCCACGGCGCGGTTCGATCTGCTGCTCGATTATTTCCGCGTCTGCTTCGTCCGCTGCTGGCAGCCAGGCCGGCCCGTCAACGGCATGCATCTGATCGGCACCGATCTCCACCAGCCTGGCTCCTATCCGCGCGGCCTGTTCGATCCGCCCGACGAGCCGGCCCGGACAGTGAGCCTGGTCAAGCGCCAGATCAACGAGCGCTTGGGCCGCTTTCTGCTCCGCAGCGGCGCCACGCTGCCCCTGGACGACGTTTACCGCGATGACGCCCTGAATTACGACGCCTGCGACATCCGCGGCAAGTTTTGTTTTTGACCCCCTGCGACCGAGTTGGGACATGTGTGCCGGGATCGCGCTCTCCTTGACCGAACTGCCCGTCGAATGGCACGGCCGCGCCGACGTCCAGCGCCGCATCCATCAGCGCGGCGGCGAAGCCGAGGCGCGGTTCCTCTACCGCGATCCCGATCCGCTCCTGCCCGTCCTGCACGACCGGCAACTCCGCCTCGTCCCCTGGGGCAATCGCCGGGGCCGAGCGCGCGGCCTGCCCAAGACCGGCTGGACCTGGAAGGAGACCATTCAGCGGCAGGGCTGGGCCGGGCTGGAAACCCATCCCGTGATCATCCCCGCCAATGCCGGGTGCGAGCGCGGCATCTGGTTTGCTTTGCGGCAAGGGATCGAGGGGCTCCTCGTCTTCGATCCGATGAATCAACCCTACGTCTACATGGTCGTGGAGTCGGCCAGTCATTACTATCGCACCATGACGCGCAGCCCGCGAATGCCCGCCCTCATCGGCGAGCGGATTTGATGAACGCTTGCCGGGCCATGGAGCTATAATCACACCCATGTGCGGACGATTCACGCTCATCGCCAAGGCCCGCAAGATCGCCGAGCGGCTCAACATCGACATGGATGAAGCCATGCAGCTCGCCATTTGGGAGCGGGCCCGCTTCAATATCGCGCCGAGCCAGCCTGCCCCCGCCTTCCGGCGGCAGCCCAAAGGCGACCGCGACGAGGTGGCCGTCCTGCAATGGGGCCTCCTGCCTTCCTGGGCCAAGGATCGCAAAATCGCTTACCACACCATCAACGCCATGTCCGAAACCGTGGACACGAAGCCCGCCTTCCGCTCCGCCTTCAAGCGGCAGCGCTGCCTCGTTCCCATGTCCGGCTTTTACGAATGGCGGCAGCTCGAAGAGGGCGGCAAGCAACCTTACTACATCGTGGCGAGGGACAACGAACCGTTTGCCGTCGCGGGGCTGTGGGAGCACTGGGAGAAGGAAGGCCCCCCCATCGAAACCTTCACGATCCTGACCACGGCTGCCAATGAGTTGCTCGCCCCCATCCATGGCCGGATGCCGGTCATTCTAGCGCCCGAACTGTATGAAGCCTGGCTCGACCCGCAAAACCAAGACACCGCTCGGCTCAAAAGCTGGCTCACGCCCTGCCCCGCGGATTGGCTCCAGGCCTATCCCGTCAACAAACTCGTCAACAATCCCAGAAACGACCTGCCCAAGTGCATCGAACCTCAGATCGGCCCATGAACTTGCGGTTGTTTTTTCATGGAGGAACTGACTTGGGGCTGTTTGATCGTCACGCCGTCGATCACAACCAATGCCAGCAAGCAACATGAAACCAATCACCTTTTCCTGCCAAGCGACCTTGCCCTTCCCACCGGAGGAAATCGCTTCGCTCATTCTCGACCTGTCGCAATGGCCTCATTTCCGCGGCTACGGCCTCATCCCAGGCATCAAGACGGCGTCGTTCGATACGCAACCGCCGGGGATCATCGGCACGCGCATCCGAGTGACGAATCTCGATGGATCGAGCCACGTCGAGGAGATCGTCGAGCGGCAGCCAAACCGCCGGCTGCAGCTTCAAATGGGAAGGAGCGGATCTACGAGCACTGCAACTTCGCCTCCTGGGCATCGGGGTGTGACATGCCGGCCGACCCGTTCAAGAAGGCACTGCCCGGCCAGCGGCTGGTCATCCCGGCCGACACGTTCAACGGCTTCGTTGACGCCGCCAACGACGTCCGCGCCCGGCAGCACAACACCGAGTCCGAAGCGGCCGACGAGGGCGGCACGGCCGATGACCGGATCACCGCCGGGCGGTTCGCGCTGCTGCACGAGCCGCTCGACAACACGGCCATCGGCCGGGGGATCGGGCGTCAAGCGAGGTTCGCTGCGATGTAGGCTTCGAGTTTTGCGATGTGCTGTTTGCCTCCTTCGATCGCGTTGTACTTCTCGACCACTTCATCGCGCGCCGCGGGAGTGGGATATGTCTGCACGATCGTGACCAATGTCCCCCGAGGCGTTTCCTCCAACGTGATGGTGGTCTCGAACCACACACGGTCCCAGTCCCCGTGATCGAACACGATGCGTGATGGCACGATAATCTCTTTGAAGGTCACGAGGTTGGGATATCGCGTCTTATCCGGGCCAACCATTTCATATTTCCATTGCCCTCCCACGCGAAAGTCCATCGTTGAGTTCTCGTTCGTGAAGCCGTCCGGCCCCCACCAGCGGTTGACATGCTCGGCCTCAGTCATGGCTTTCCAGACTAAATGCCGTGGGAAGGGCAATTCACGCTGAATCATCAACTGACGTTCGGGAGTGGTCATCATAGGTTTTTCTCCTCATGTTGGGATTCCAGATCGTGGAGATGTTGCTCCAACCGGTCCAAACGCGCTTCCCAGATTTGGCGTTGCTCGGCAATCCACTGTGAGGCTTGGTCCAGTGGCATGAATTGAAGCTCGCACAGACGCCACTGAGCTTGAACACTACGCCGAATGAGTTTGGCTCGTTCGAGAATGTCGAGATGTTTCGTGACAGCGGGCAAAGACATTTTCAGCGGCTTGGCCACTTCACCGACCGTGGCGGCACCACGGCACAAGCGTCGAAGGATCGTGCGCCGAGCCGGGTGAGCCAAGGCAGTGAAGATCTCGTCAAGACTCGCCTCGCGTTTAACCATATGGTTAAATTAACAAGCTCCTTGGTTTTGTCAACTCGTCGCGCGACATTTTTGTTCGCCGCCGCTTACCAAGAGCAGCTTGATCCTCTTTTTCTGACCAGAGGTTCCATGCGCGACTCCCAGGCCGGCTACCCCGGCGAAATGGGCGGGGCCAATACTGAGGCTTGGCACACCGTCAAGCTCTGGCGGCGGGCCGGGCTCGACGTTCACCTGATCCCTACCTGGGGCTTCGACGACCGCTGGCGGGCGCGGCTCGACGCGCTGGGCCGCGTCACCCACCCGACCCCGCCCGGCGACCTCGAACGCGTCCCCGGCCTGGCCGGCCCGCGTACTGTGGCTGGAGGAGAGCAGCTTGACCGAGCGGTGGGCGTCTACGCCTTCGCCATGATGTGATCATCCCTTCAACAGCACCAGCAGCATCACCACCGGCGTCTTCGCCTTGATCGAGTGCTTGAGATGGGCGGGCATGTGGACCCACGTACCCGCTTGAGCATCTTGAACGTCATCGCCCAAGCCGACACTGGCCTCGCCCTTCACGAAAAAGAGCATCGCCGGTTTCGCCGCCGTGTGTTCCGAAAGCTCCTGGCCCTGGCCGAAGCCGAAAACGACCGCCTTGATCTTGTCATCTTGAAAGATCGTACGGCTCAAGATGCCGTCCGCAGGCGGCTCGGCTTCGTTGGCTAGATCGAGGATGTGGGTGTAGGTGGTCATGGTCGTAGGTCTTTCAGGGTAAGCATTCCCCAGATCACCGCAGTAAACGTGGCCAGCGACCACCCGAGCCAGCCGGAGATCGCCAAATGCTGCGTGCCGGGGATGAAATCAGAGTCCTTGTGACGCAGATAGCTTCGATGCCGGAGCCACTGCATCCACAGTTGCCAGAAACTGCCCGCCGTGGAGAGCAGTGCCGGGCCAATGCCGTTCACCGTCCAACCATGGGCGAGCAAAGATATCATGGCAAAAGCCAGCGACAACAGAAGCATGAGGTACTCATCGGGGTCTATCGCTCACTGCTTCGGCAACGTCTTGACGAACTTCACCGCCCGCTCGATCCATTCCTTCAACGGGTCGTCGTCTTCGACGCCATCTGGCTCGACCATGACCCAGCCCTTCATCGGCTTGCCGGTAATATCGAATTCTCGAACGTGCGGCTCCAACAGGGCATCATCGTAGTTGTCCGGGCCAAGTCGAACGATAAGCGAAGTCTGCCACACGCCAACGAGCATATTGCCGTTGAGGAGGAAGCCAACGCCGCCGAACATTTTCTTTTCTTCAATGTTCCTTTTACGGGCCAGAGCATCTCGAATGCGGCTGGCGAGGGTTTCGCTGAACGCCACGGCCTACTCCTTCATTTGCTTCATGTCATCCCACGGCCCGTCAAGCCTACTCTCGATGGCCAGCAGCATGGCTTCTTCGGAAGGGCACCTCTTGCAAACCTCTGGCTTGGCGAACCTTAAGAGGCGGTCATATTCAACGATCCGTGATCCCGCCGGCAGCGGCAGCCGCGCGGTGATTCGGCTTTCGGCGTCGTGGTTGCCGCGGATCAGCACGACCTGGATGTTTGCTTCGCCCAGTCGGCGGAGTTCCCTCACGAAGGACAGTCCTGTATTGTAGTCGGGCCAGTCGCCATCTTAAATGTCGCCGGACAGCAGGACCAAATCGATGCGCTCCGTAATCGCCAGTTGCACCCGATTCGAGAACACTCTTCGGGCGGCCCCGCGAATCGCCTCGATGGGCGAGCCCTCGTAGCGATCGAGTCCGCCGAGCGGACGGTCAAGCTGGTCGTCAGCCGCAAGAAGAACGTTGAACATCCGGCTCATCCCGGCAGAATGTGAGAGTCACTACAGGGCGACCGCCGCCGTTCGATTCGTCGTCTCGGGTTACTTCTCAAATCGGCCGATTTATAGCACGGTTGTTCACCTAGCTTCTGCTGCCGAGAGTGCGGCGGGTTATGGCCGGCGGAAACACGTCCATAACCCGGCCTGTCCGACCGGCGAAAAACCGCCTGAAATCCCGCCGTTCTCCGCTGTCTCTTGAGTTTGATTTAGTCGGTCACACCCTTCGCGGACAACTTAAAATCGGACGGCATACATAACCGTCAGGTCACCCTTCATGGAGCCTGACGACATGTCCCACGACGATTCCGAATTGACTCCCCAGCAGTGCATGGCCCTAGTCGCCGCCATCCTCGCGCGGGGCATACTGCGCCTCAAGCAGGCGGCCTGGCGCGTTCCGACCGACTCGGACCAAGAAGTTCTCAAAACCCCGGAAGAAGGTCTTGAATCGGGTGCGGACCCGAGGCTCACTGGGTCTCGGCGTTATGGGTTTTAACGCACTCCAACCGACGAGGTCTTTATGCCACTCGACCTCGACAAAGAGCAGGCCGCGCTCGAACGCATGACCGCGGGCCAACTCGCCAACCGCTTCGCCGAACTGTTCGGCGAACTGACACACTCCCGACACCGGACGCACCTGATCCGCAAGATCCTCTGGAAGCACCAGACCCGCGAGGCGGGCGGCCTCAGCGAACGGGCCGTGCAGCGGGCCAAGGAACTCGCCCAGGCGACGACGCGTAACGAGGAACTCGACGAACTGATCGACGACCGCCACCAGGCCCGCCTGAACGCGGACGACGTGCCGGCCGGGTTCGCCGACTTCGACGGCTCTGGGACAACCCGACGCCCCGCGAGCAGGCGAAGATCATCGCGCTGGTGTCGGCCCGGATCGAGTTCGACCCGACCGCCACCCGATCCACGAGAAGCGGCTGCGGCGGATCTGTTGCGAGCCGAACTTTTTTCGGCAGCGCCGGCTGTGGGAAACGCTGAAGCGGAACAGAATGGGGGTTGCCACGGACTGACCGGCGGGCTAATCTAGCCATGTTTCGTGTTTCATAAACATCGGCTAGGGCCTGCGATGGCGATCTCGCCCCATCACGCGAAGTATTGTGCCCACGACTTGACCCGCCTGGGCGCTGCTGGCCCGGACCGCCTTTCCATGTCGCTGTTCGATGCCTCAGTCGATCTCAATCCCCATCAGATCGAAGCCGCCCTTTTCGCCTTGCAATCGCCGCTTTCCAAAGGCGTCATCTTGGCCGATGAAGTCGGCCTCGGCAAGACCATCGAGGCCGGCATCGTTCTTTGTCAATACTGGGCCGAGCGAAAGCGACGCTTGCTGGTGCTTTGTCCAGCCTCGCTTCGTAAGCAATGGGCACTCGAACTTGCTGAGAAGTTTAACTTGCCGGCCCTCGTGCTGGACGCCAAGACGTTTCGCGAGATGAGGAGAAACGGCCGTAATCCGGTCGCTGAGAAAACTGTTCTGATCGCTTCGTTCCATTTCGCTAATGCCATCCGCGAGGATCTCAAGACCGTCGCCTGGGACCTTGTCGTGATCGACGAGGCGCACAAGCTTCGCAATGCCTATCGCCCCAGCAATCGCATCGGCCAGGGCATCCGGTGGGCGACCGAAGGCTGCCGCAAACTGCTGCTGACGGCCACGCCGTTGCAAAACTCCCTGCTCGAACTCTACGGCCTATCTACGTTGATTGACGAGCATCTCTTCGGTGACGCAAACTCGTTCCGCGCCCAGTACGCCAGCGCCGGCAGCAGCCTGGAGGCGCTGCGCGGCCGGCTGGCCGCGTTCTGCAAACGCACACTCCGCAATCAGGTCACCGAATACATCCGTTATACTGAACGCCGCGCGATCACCCGGCCCTTCCGTCCAACCGATGACGAGCACTCGCTCTACGAGGCCGTCTCGACCTTCCTCCAGCGCGAAAACAGCTACGCTCTCCCGCAGCGCCAGCGGCACCTGACGGCTCTGATCCTGCGCAAGCTGCTCGCCTCCTCGTCCCAGGCCATCGCGGCGACGCTTGACACGCTTCGTGCCCGGCTGGAAACGCTCCGCGACGAACAGGCCCACAGCGACCCGGAATTCGCGAAACGTCTTGTCGAGACCGAGGAGATTGAGGACGACCTGCTCGACGAAATTCTTGACGACGAGGAGGAAAGCGCCGATGGCGAATCAAAGCCGATTGATCGTCAGAAGCTGAAAGAAGAGATCGAAATCCTTCATCGCCTTGCCGACCGGGCACGCAGCATCGGCATCGACACCAAAACGCAGACGCTCCTGAAGGCCCTCGACATCGGCTTTGAGACTTTGACGGGGACCGGCGCGGCCCGCAAGGCACTCATCTTCACCGAGTCGCGCCGCACCCAGGACTACCTGAAGGCGTACCTCGAAGACCACGGCTATCGCGGCCAGGTCGTTGTCTTCAATGGAACCAACGGCGGGCCGGAGGCCACGGCGATCTACGAACGGTGGGCCAGGGAGAACGCCGGCACTGGTCGTTCCACCGGCTCGCGGGCCGTCGATGTCCGCACCGCCCTCATCGAGCATTTTCGCGACCAGGCGACGATCTTGCTGGCCACGGAAGCGGCCGCCGAGGGCATCAACCTGCAGTTCTGTTCCCTGGTCGTGAACTACGACCTGCCCTGGAACCCGCAGCGCATCGAACAACGCATCGGCCGCTGCCATCGCTACGGTCAAAAACACGACGTCGTCGTCATCAACTTCCTCAACGAACGCAACGCCGCCGATCAGCGCGTGTTGGAACTGCTCGCCGAAAAGTTCAAGTTGTTTCACGGTGTCTTTGGCGCGTCCGACGAGGTGCTCGGCTCCATCGAGTCGGGCGTTGATTTTGAGAAACGCATCCTGGCCATCTACCAGGAGTGCCGCACGCCCGAGGCTATCGACGCCGCCTTCCGCAAGCTCCAGGCAGAAATGGATGAGCAGATTCAGACCCGTCTCAATGACACTCAACGAACGCTCTTCGAGCATTTCGACGAGGACGTTCACCAGCGCCTGCGTCTACGCCTGGCCGACACCCAGGCTCAACTCGACCGCGTCGGGCGGCGGTTCTGGAGCGTGACCCGCTTCATCCTGGATGGCCGTGCCGCTTTCGACGACTCGGCCCTAGCGTTCGACCTTCGTCAGCCACCGAGCGCGGCGATCCCGCCGGGCCGATATCACCTGATCTCGAAGACGCAGCCGCAGATCGAGGCCGGGGCGGATCAGTTCTTGTACCGGCTCTCGCATCCGCTGGGCGAATTCGTCGTCGATACCGCCAAGGCGCTGCCAACCCCGCCGGCCCGGATCGCCTTCGACGTGTCGCACCACCCGACCCGGTTGCACGTCGTCGAGGCATTGCGCGGCAAAGGCGGCTACCTGTGCCTCACGCGCCTCGTGGTCGAAACCTACGAACCCGAAGAATACCTGCTCTTCTCCGGGTTCGACGACGACGGCCACACGCTTGAACAGGAAACCATCGAGAAGCTGTTCCTCTGCGAAAGCCGCATTCTCGACGACATCGCCGTCCCGGAGGACACCGCGCTGAGGCTGGCCGCCGAATCGAAGCGCCATGCCGAAGCCACGGTCAGCCGCTCGCTCGAATCGAACAGCAAGCACTTTCAGCAGGCCCGCGAGAAGCTCGAAGCGTGGGCCGACGACATGGTTCTCGCCGCCGAGAAGGCGTTGCGCGACACCAAAGAGAAGATCAAGGTCTTGACCCGCGAGGCCCGCCAGGCGACGACGCTTGAAGAGCAGCATCGCATTCAGGAGGAAATCGCCCGGCTCGAAAAGGTGAAACGCCGCCAGCGGCAGGACATCTTCAAGGCCGAGGACGACATCATCGAGAAACGCGACACCCTCATCGCCCAACTCGAAAAGCGTCTCGTCCAAAACACAACGACCGAAACGCTCTTCACCATCCGCTGGGAGGTCGTTTAGGTTTCAGGGTTCAGGGTTCAGGTTTCAGAAAGTGAGGCGGGATGTTTCATTCCTTTGAAGAGCTTGATGTCTGGAAACGCTCCTGTCTGCTCTCCGTGCGGATATACGAGATTCTGAAGGATTCGCGGGAGTTCGGTTTGAAGGATCAAATGCAGCGGGCGGCCGTGTCGATTGCGTCGAATATCGCCGAAGGGCATGAACGCGGCGGCAAGGATTACGTGCGTTTTCTGACCATCGCTCGCGGCTCCGCCGCCGAACTGCGAACCCAGTGCTACATCGCCGCCAAGATCGGCGTGCTTCCACCCGAGCAGATGACACCCCTGGTTGCGGAATTGAAGGAAATCTCCAAAATGCTCACCGGCCTCGCCCAGGCCATCAAACGCCGCCTAAAACCGAGTTCCTGAAACCTGAAACCTGAAACCTGAATCCTGAAACCTATGTCAAAATACGAAAAGCTGAAATCGCTCCTGAAGGAACTCTTCCAGCTCGACCAGCCCGACCTGGACTTCGGCCTGTATCGCATCATGCACGCCAAGGCGGCGGAAGTGACCGCCTTCCTCGAACGCGATCTGCTCCCGCAGGTGAAAGCCGAATTCGCGCAGTACAAGACGGCCGACAAGTCCGAGATCGAAGCCGAACTCGCCAAGGCCATCGACGCTGCCCGCGGACTGGGCGTCGTTCCCGAAACGACGCAGAAAGTCAAAGACCTGCGCGCCCGACTGAAAACCGACGCCGTCGACATCGACCAGCTGGAAAGCGAAGTCTACGACCATCTCGTCAGCTTCTTCGGCCGCTATTATTCCGACGGCGACTTCGTCTCCAAGCGCCGCTACTCGCGCGACGGCAAGTACGCCATTCCCTACGACGGCGAGGAAGTGAAGCTCTACTGGGCCAACCACGACCAGTATTACATCAAGACCAGCGAGTATTTGAGGTCGTATAGTTTTCAGGTTTCAGGTTTCAGGTTTCAGGACCGGCAGGTGGAAAGGGTTACGTTTGAGCTGGTGGATGCGGCGGAGGGGGAGCATGGAAACGTCAAGGCGCAGAACGGCAAGGAGCGCCGTTTCATCTTCGCCGCCGCCCGCGGCCCGCGCGTCGAAAAGGGCGACCTCTTCATCCCCTTCGAATACCGCCCCGCCACCGTTCACGACTGGGGGACAGCGGGACCGGGGGACAAGGGGACGGAGCGCACCAAGCCGCCGACCCAAAAGGACCTCATCGACCTCGCCGAAACCCAAATCCTCTCCCTCCTGAACCCTGAAACCTGTAACCTGAAACCTCACCTCAACCGCTACGTCGCCCGCAACACCTTCGACTACTTCATCCACAAGGACCTCGGCGGCTTCCTCCGCCGCGAACTCGACTTCTACATCAAGAACGAAGTCATGATGCTCGACGACATCGAGAACGAAACCGCCCCGCGCGTCGAGCAGTATCTCTCCAAAATCAAGGTCATCCGCAAGATCGCCGGCAAGATCATCACCTTCCTGGCCCAACTGGAGGATTTTCAAAAAACCCTCTGGCTCAAGAAGAAGTTCGTGGTGGAAACCAGTTGGTGTGTGGCGCTCAAAGAGATTCCCGAGGAGTTTCATGCGGAGATTGCCGCCAACGCGGCGCAGATGAAGGAATGGGAGGGGCTGGGGTTTCAGGTTTCAGATTTCAGGGTTCAGGAAGTCAAGGAAGAGGGCGGAACGCTTTTCCCCCCCGATTCTTCCCTGAAACCTGAAACCTGTAACCTGAAAACTCATTGCGGAGCAATGGTAGACACCCGCCACTTCGACGCCGACTTCACCACCCGGCTGCTCGAAGCTCTCGGCGACCTGGAAGACAAGACCGACGGCGTGCTGTTCCACAGCGAGAACTTCCAGGCCCTCAACCTGATGCAGGCACGGTATCGGGAGAAGATCAAGTGCGTGTACATCGATCCGCCGTATAACACGGGGAATGATGGGTTTGCTTACAAGGATGCATATCAACATTCATCGTGGATGACGATGTTCGGCGATCGTTTAACTACTGCTTCGGTCTTGGCTGCACCAAATGCTATTTGTTTCATTCATATTGATAATATTGAGCAAGCAAGATTGCGAACAATTTCTGAACAAATTCTTGGGGCAGACCGCTTTCAATCTATGATCGCATGGAAGAATAAATACGGGCCAGGTGCAGCAACGCGCGGAATCGGCGATCTACACGAGCACATCCTTGTATTTAGTTTTGACCCAAATGCCAGTTTATCTGCTCCTTTAGATGAGAATGCCATTTCGGCCTATACGGGCAAGGATTCTAAATTTCCGACCAGAGGAGGCTATGTTACTCAGCCTCTAGCAACAAAAAGTAAAGATCCCAGACCAAATTTGGTTTACCCGATTAAGTATCAATCCGACGAGATATGGCCCGACAAACAATGGATTTGGTCTCAGGACAGGATGCTCTCCGCAATCGAAAACGACGAAATTGTCTTCAACAAACAAGGCGACGGCACCTATAGTGTGCGATTCAAGCAGTATTTGCGTGACGAAAATGGGAAAATGAGACGAGGAAAACCCCTTTCGCTTTTATTGGGTCCATTCAATCAAGAGGGCACAGAGGAAATTGAGTGTATGTTTGGAAGCAGAATGTTTACATTTCCCAAACCCTCTGCACTTGGTTCGAAGCTTATTAATATCGAAGTGGAAGAATGGATCGGGGGACGACTGGTACTTGATTACTTCGCCGGTTCCGGCACCACTGGTCACGCCGTCATCAACTTGAACCGCGAGGATGGCGGGCGGCGGAAGTTCATTCTCGTCGAGATGGCCGACTATTTCGACACGGTGCTTTTGCCGCGACTCAAGAAGATCGCCTTCACGCCGGAATGGAAGGAGGGCAGGCCGAAGCGCCTCGCGACGGCGGAAGAGATCGAGCGCGGGCCACGCGTGTTCAAGATCGTCCGGCTCGAATCGTATGAGGACACGCTCAACAATCTCGAAGTGAAGCGGACGCCACAGCAACAAGACCTGTTGTTTCATGCCGAAGCTCAAGGGCCGGACCGACTCCGCGAACAATACCTGCTGCAATATCTGCTGAAGGTGGAAACCCAGGGCAGCCCCAGCCTGCTGAACATCCGGGCGTTCGCCGATCCGCTGAACTACCGGCTGAAAGTGAAGCGTCCCGGTAGCGACGAAAGCCGCGAAGTGTGCGTCGATCTGATCGAGACGTTCAATTGGCTGTTGGGCCTGACGGTGACGCATATCGCCGCCCCGCAGGTCTTCACGGCGGAGTTCAAGCGAGACAGCGAGAAGCGGCTGCGCTTGAAAGGCCGGCTCAAGCCCGACGCCGCGGGACCGTATTGGTTCCGCACGGTGACGGGCACGATGCCCGACGGCCGCAAGACGCTGGTCATCTGGCGGAAGCTCACCGGCAACCCGGAGGAAGATAACCTGGTGCTCGACGAGTGGTTCACCAAGCAGGGCTATTCCAGCAAGGACAGCGAGTTCGATTTGATCTACGTCAATGGCGATAACAACCTGGAGAATCTCAAGACACCAGACGACACTTGGAAAGTGCGGCTGATCGAGGACGACTTCCACCGGCTGATGTTCGCGGGAGTGGAACCATAGGAGGCTGACAGATGGCGATGTTGCAGCGAATGGTGCTGAACGGGTTCAAGTCGATCAAGACGATGGACTTGGAGTTGCGGCCCCTGAACATTCTGATTGGCGCGAACGGAGCGGGCAAGAGCAATCTCGTGTCGTTCTTCAAGATGCTGAACGAAATGATGGCGGGCCGGCTGCAACAGTACATCGGCACGGCGGGCCGGGCGCAGTCGCTTTTGCACTTCGGCCCGAAGGTCACGCCGCAGCTCGAGGCCCGGCTGGAGTTCGCCGTGGACAACGGTCTAGATACTTACGCGATGCGCTTGTTCCATGCGGCAGGCGACACGCTGGTCTTTGCCGAGGAGACGTTGAGTTTTCTGCAAACGGGGTACGCCAATCCGAAGTCGTTGCCGTTAGGGGCGGGACATCAGGAAACACGCATTGGTCAGGAGGCGGACAGGGGCGAGCCGACCGCCAAGGTGTTTCGGCATCTGCTCAATCACTGCCGGGTCTACCACTTTCACGATACCTCGCCAACTGCCCGCGTGCGGCAATTCTGCTACGTGGGCGACAATCGCTGGCTGATGCCCGATGCCGGCAACCTGGCCGCCGTTCTCTTTCGGCTGCGAAACGAACGCGATGGCGCGGCGTACCACCCCGTCGTTTCGACCATTCGGCTGATCGCTCCCTTTTTCGACGACTTCGAGCTTGTCCCCGAGGGACCGAACAAGAAGGACATCATCCTGAACTGGCGGCACAAAGGAACGGATCAAGTCTTCGGACCGCACCAACTCTCCGACGGCACGCTTCGCGCCATCTGTCTGGTGACGCTACTCATGATGCCCCAGGACGAGTTGCCGGAATTGATCATCGTCGATGAACCGGAGTTGGGATTGCATCCCTATGCCCTGACCGTGCTGGCCGCATTGTTCAAGAAGACGTCTCACCACACGCAGGTGCTCATCAGCACGCAATCGGCGTCCTTTCTCGACAGCTTCGAGGCGGAGGACGTGGTGGTCGTCAATCGGGAAGGGATGGAATCGAAGTTTCTTCGGCCCGATGAGGAAAAGCTGGAATCGTGGCTGGAGGAATACAGTCTCGGCGAGGTGTGGGAGAAGAACGTCATCGGCGGAGGGCCGCACTAATGGCACGGCTCTACTTATTCGCCGAAGGCCCGACGGAACAGACGTTCGCGGATACAGTGCTCAAACCGCACCTGGCGAGCGTTGGAGTGTACTTGCATCCGCCGGTCCTGATCGCGCACGCCCGGAAGAAGGGCAAGGTCCATCGCGGTGGCGGCCGCAAGTACATGCCGATGAAGAACGACATACTTCGGTTCCTGGCGCAGGAAAAGGGTGGAGACGTGTTCTTCACAACGATGATCGACCTGTACGCGATCCATGCCGGGTTTCCGGGGTTGGAAGAAGCCGAGAAACTGCGAAACGTGCCGCAACAACGGGTCGAGTCGCTGGAGACGTCATTCGGAGAGGACATCGGGGATTCGCGGTTCGTGCCGTACATCCAGTTGCACGAGTACGAGGCTTACCTGTTCTCGGAGCCGAAGTGGTTTGAGTATTTCTACGACGATCATGCGAAGCAGATCGCGGCCCTCCAGAACATCTCCGCTGCACACGCAACGCCCGAATTGATTGACGACGGGCAGCACACAGCCCCCAGCAAGCGGATCATCGCTGAGTTGCCAGATTACGAGGATGCGAAAGCAGCCGTTGGGCCTCAGGTCGCCGAACTGATCGGTTTGGATTCGATCCGTTCGAAGTGCCCTCACTTTGCCGAGTGGCTTGCGCGGCTTGAGAAACTTGGGGGAAATGTCTAATGGCCCGCGCGAGAACTGCGAGACCGGCCGCCGGCGACGCCGCCCCGGCCCGTGCCCGCAACAACAAGCCGCAGGTGCCGTTCCCGTACAAGCTGGTGCTGAACCAGTGGTTGCTCGGCCTGTTCGGCGTGGAGCGGCTGGAGCAACTGGCCGAGCACCTTCGGGCTGAGGGCTTGGAGGGGCTGGACGAGAACAACATCCACCGTTTCCATCACGCCTTGACGGCGCAACTGTTCAACCTGACTTTCCTGCCGACGGAGTTGCTGCTGGAGTACGACCAGAACATCGTCCGTCACACGCAGACGCTGAACGAGCGGCGGATCACGCACGGCGAAGAGCCGATCGTCTGGAAGTACTTCCAGTATCTGGCGCTGTTGTTCACCGAGGTCTATCTCGACTGGTACTTCGGCAAGCCAGACGAGCTTCGCAAGGCCCTGAACGAGCAGATCGACAAGTACAACGCGGACAAGGAATCGGCGGACCAGGTCGGCAAGCTTGACGAGACGGTCCCGGCGTGGACGCAACTGAACAAGCTGGCGTTCTGGATGGCGACCGGCAGCGGCAAGACGCTGCTCATGCACGCGAATATCTTGCAATACCAGTTCTACCTGGAGAAGCACGGCCGGCGCGGCGAGATGAACCGGATTATCCTCCTAACGCCGAACGAGGGGTTGAGCCAGCAACACCTGCGCGAGTTCGAGACGGCCGACATCGAAGCCGAACTGTTCGACAAGCACAGGGCGGCGGACATGTTCCGCAAACAGCCGGTCGAGATTCTGGAAGTGACGCGGCTGCGCGACGAGGCCGGCGAGAAGACGGTCGCGGTCGAGGCATTCGAGGGGAACAACCTGGTGCTGGTGGACGAGGGGCACCGCGGCGCATCCGGCGGCGAAGAGGGGGCCTGGATGAAGGCCCGCAACGCCTTGTGCGAGAAGGGGTTTTCCTTCGAGTACTCGGCCACATTCCAGCAGGCGGTAACCAAGAACGCCGCGCTGACGGACATCTACGCGAAGAGCATTCTCTTCAATTACAGCTACCGCTACTTCTACGCGGACGGGTTCGGGAAGGATTACCAGATCCTGAACCTGGACGAGGGGACGCAGCGCGACCACCTGGAACTCTACCTGGTCGCGTGCCTATTGACGTTCTTCCAGCAACAGCGGCTGCACCGTGAGCAGGAGGCAACCTTTCGTTCGTTCAACATCGAGCGACCGCTCTGGATTTTCGTGGGCGGCAGCGTGACCAAGACCCTGGCGAGCCGGGATGCGTCGGACATCGTGGAGATCTTGAAGTTCCTGGGAAGGTACGTTTCGGACCGGGCCGGCAGCATCGAACGTATCGGCCGCGTGCTGAACCAGGGATTGGAGACGGCGGCGAAGAAAAACCTGTTCGCGGGGCGTTTCACCTACCTGAACACGGCCGGGCTGACGGCGGAACAGGTCTTCGCCGAGACGCTGGCGACGCTCTTCAACGCACCGGGCGGCGGGCAGCTTTACGTCGAAAACCTGAAAGGCGCGACCGGCGAAGTGGCGCTGCGGCTCGGTGCGGAAAACGAGCCGTTCGGCGTCATCAACGTCGGCGACGACGCCAAGCTGGTCAAGCTCTGCGAGGAAGCAGGCCTGGCCACCGGGGACCGCGAGTTCTCCGGATCGCTGTTTCACGACATCAACAAGCCGCATTCGACGGTCAATCTGCTGATCGGCTCGAAGAAGTTCACCGAGGGCTGGAGCAGCTGGCGCGTGAGCACGATGGGGCTGATGAACGTCGGCAAGGGCGAGGGGGCGCAGATCATTCAGCTTTTCGGTCGCGGCGTGCGGCTGAAGGGCCACGGCATGAGCCTGAAACGCAGCAGCAAAGCGCAATTGCCCGACGGAGTGGATCGGCCCAAGCACATCGGCACGTTGGAGATGCTGGGCATCTTCGGCATCCACGCCGACTACATGGCCCAATTCCGCGAGTTCCTCAAGGAAGAGGGCATGCCCGTCAACGACGACCGAGTCGAATTCCTGCTGCCGGTGATCAAGGGGCTGGGCACGCAGAAGCTGCGGACGATCCGGCTTAAGAAAACGATTAACGGCGTCAGCACGGAGTTCGGCGACGCCTTCCGTAAGCTGGGCCCGGTGCCGACGGTACAGTCGCCACCGGAGTACTTGCAGAAGAACCAGGTCGTGCTGAACTGGTATCCGAAGATCGAGGCGATGAAGTCGCGCGGTGTCGCCGGCGGCGACGTGGTCGCCACGCCGAACACGACGCATCTGACCAAGGGCCATGTGGCGTTTCTGAATCTCGATCGGCTGTATTTCGAGCTGGAGCGGTTCAAGGCCGAACGCGGCTGGTACAACCTGAACCTGACGCGGTCGAGCATCGGCCCCTTGCTCGTGGATCAGAGTTGGTATCGGCTGCTCATTCCCGCCGAGGAACTGGCGTTCGACAAGTTCGACAAGGTCGCGGTCTGGGAAGAGGTCGCCCTGGCCCTGCTGAAGAAATACACGGAGCGGTACTACACGTATCGAAAGCGCGAATGGGAGTTGCCGCATCTGGAGTACCAAGACCTCACGGAGAACGATCCAAACATGCTGGGGACCGGCGAGACGCCAGGAGATCCATACTATCGCATCCTCATCGATCAGTCGCAGGAAGAGATCGTCGCCAAGCTGGAGGAGTTGAAGGCGACCATCGAGAAGGGCGACTTGAAGCCCTGGGAGTTCCGGGGCATTAAATCAATCTGGTTCGGCAAACACCTCTATCAGCCCCTGCTTTATGTGCAGGACAAGGTCGTCGAGATCGCACCGGTGCCGCTGAACAAGGGCGAGCGTCAGTTCGTGGAGGACCTGAAGACTTTCCACGACAACGACGGCGGCTTTTTCCAGGGGAAGGAATTGTACTTGCTGCGGAACTTGAGCAAGGGACGCGGCATCGGCTTCTTCGAGGCCGGCAACTTCCATCCGGACTTCATCCTCTGGCTGCTCATCGGCGGCGTTCAGCACGTCGTCTTCGTGGACCCCAAAGGTATCCGCAACATCGGGCCGACCGATCCCAAGATTCAGTTTCACGAAACGATTAAGGAGATCGAGACGCGTCTTGGCGATGCGGCCGTGCGGCTTCATTCGTTTATCGTCTCGAACACGCCGTCCTACACGATGAAACTGTTGTGGGGCATGGAAAAGCATGCAATGGGCGAACGACACATTCTGTTCCAGGAGGAGGACAAGGACGCTTACGTCCGACAATTGTTCGACATGGTCTTGAGCCCCGCTGCTGCAGGGGTGACATCATGACCAGGAAGCGAGCCACCTTCGGCCAGGTCCTCCGCGAGGCGAGACTGGCGAAGGGGATCACGCTGCGGAAGTTCGCGGAGATGGTCGGCATCAGCCCGACCTACCTTTCGCAGGTCGAACAGGATAACGTCGATCCGCCGACGGCCGAGCGGGTCCACACGATGGCCACCTTGCTGGGGGCCAACGCGGACGAGTGGACCGCCCTGGCGGGCCGCGTGCCCGAGGACTTGCCGGGCATCATCCAGAAGCAGCCGACGGCGATTCCCGAACTGCTGCGGGAGGCCAGCGGCCTGACGGCGGAACAACTGCGGATCCTGCGCGAGCAGGCCCGCAAACTCAAAGAGCGGGGCACCGCCGGCGGAGGGGAAGGATGAAAAGCACCGTGCCGTTTCTGCGGGAAGAGGTGATCGAGGGTGAGGCCGAGATGCTGCTGGCGGAATACGGCCGGGAGCACGGCGCGGTCGTGTGTCCGCCGGTGCCGATCGACGAGATCATCGAACTGCACCTGAAGCTGGAATTCGAGATCCGCGACCTGCAAACTCTGTTCGGGCTCGGCGACGTTCACGGGGCGATCTGGTTCCGCGAGCGGCGGATCGCCGTGGACGAGCAACTCGACCCGGCGCGGCACCCCGGCAAGCGGGGCCGCTACCATTTCACGCTGGCGCACGAGGCGGGGCACTGGCGGCTGCACCGCAAGTATTTCACGGTGCCCGAGGGCCAGAAGGACCTGTTCGATGGCGAACCCGAGCCGAGTTACATCTGCCGCAGCACGGAGAGGAAGGTGCCGGTGGAATGGCAAGCCGACTGCTTCGCGGCGTGCCTGCTGATGCCGTATAAGCTGGTGCGGTCGGCGTGGCAACGACGAAACGGTACGAACTCAATGAAGTGTCTAACGACTTTTTCGACGAAGACGAGGGCTGAACGGGCCGAGGGATTTGCACCATGAAAGCATCCGCTGCCACATGCTGCCTGATTCTCGCCCTTGGCCTGTCGGCAAATGCTGCGCGCGGCCAGGACAAGGGGCTGGCCGCGAAGTACCCGAAGGACGTCGGCATCGGCCGTGACAAGGCGGTGCTGTTCCACGATGACTTTGAAGAGGGCAATGTCGGTGCGGCGTGGGACGAGGTCAACCGCCGCAAGGGCCGCGGAGCGACCGACGACGCCGAACCCGTGGAGGCCGAGACGGACAAGGACATCGCCCGGGGCAAGCGCTCGGCCAAAGTTCAACTCCGCAAGGACGGCCACGAGGACGTGACCTTCGTCAAGTGGCTCAAGCCCGGCCACGACGAACTCTACATGCGCTACTACGTCCGCTACGGCAAGGACTACGGCTACCACGGCCACGGAGGCAGTGGATTCATGGCTGACGCCGGCAAGGGCGGCTTCAAGGGGGCGGGCAAGGCCCCGGACGGCGACAAGTTCTTCTGGGCGACACTGGAGCCGATCGGCCCGCGTGGCGACTTCGACCCGCCGGGCGCGCTGATCTTCTACGCCTACTGGTGGAAGATGAAGGCCGACGGACGCGGCAACTACTGGGGCAACTGGTTCCGGCCGAAGCCCGACCAGGTGCCAAAGCGGGAAACCTGGGTGTGCGTCGAGTGGCGGGTGAAGGCGAACACGGCGGGCAAGGACGACGGCGAACTGGACTGCTGGATCGAGGGCAAGAAGTGCGGCGAGTTCCGCGACATCAACTGGCGGTCCACCAACGCGTTGAAGGTGAACAAGGTGCAACTCTCGCTCTGGCTGGAGCCGGCCGGCTACACCCGAGCCGGCGGCGGCACGACCCGCACCGTCTGGTACGACGACGTGGTCGTGGCCACCCAGTACATCGGCCCGAAGTCGGAATGACGCCTTTCACGGAGCCGAGCGGCACCTCCACGACGGCGACGAACCCAGCCCCTGGCAAGAGATCGACATCCGCCTGATGGAGGACCAAGCATGAAGATCGAACTGTGGACGATCAGCGACGTGACGCCGTACCCCGGCAACCCGCGGCTCAACGACGACGCCGTCGACGCCGTGGCCGCCAGCCTGAGGGAGTTCGGCTTCCGCCAGCCGATCGTGGTGGACGGCGAGGGCGTCATCGTCTGCGGCCACACCCGGTACAAGGCCGCGCTCAAGCTGGGTCTGGAAAAGGTGCCGGTGCATGTGGCCACTGATCTGATGCCCGAGCAGATCCGCGCCTACCGCATCGCCGACAACCAGACCGCCTCGCTGGCGACCTGGAACTACGACCTGCTGCCGATCGACCATTCGGCGAGCCGTGGGTGCTAGCCCACGGTTTCAACTACGACCTCGGCCTGCTCGGGTTCGACCCGGACGAACTGGCCCGCCTGCTCGACCCGACGGTGAAGGACGGGTTGACCGACCCCGACCAGGTGCCCGCACCGCCGGACGCGGCGATCACCCAACCGGGCGACCTGTGGGTCCTCGGCAACCATCGCCTGCTCTGCGGCGACGCAGGCAAGCCGGTGAAGGTGGAGTAACTGTATCCTGCTGTTGTCCCTGCTGGTCAGACCGAAACTTGATGAGTCCCATTGTGGCTCCAACTCAATTCACATCACAGTTCGGGACAACGATTATTTCTTCAGCGGAGCTTTTTGTGCGGGTGACAGTAAGTTGTTTGGTTTCGACCATTTCACCCGACCAACCCAGGTCGTGCCGTCGGCTCCTCGCGGATGGGGGCGTGTGCCCGCTTGGGGATCGACCAGTCGAGAAATGAACTCGGAGTCCGTCACCCACGACTCGTGTTCCGTGATTGCCGCGGCACCATGATTCCCAAGCATCGCTCCGCGTTCAGGTAACAATACTTGTTCCGTCCGACGAATCACCTGAAGCGTCTCGGGGTTCACTTGCGCGATAAACATCGGGGCACGATGGCGAGGGATGTGGTCGTTGTTCGCCCCCTTGCGGGTGTAGACGAGGAACAACCCGTCGCTATGCCCCAGCCAATGAGCTTGCGTGTTGTAGCTGCCTAGCTCTTTGCCGTCGTCGAAGGTCCAGACCTTAGGCTTCGCATACGTCAGGCCATCGTCGCTTGTGGTGACGTAAGCGGCCTGATCGTTGCGCAGTGTCAGATAGTACTTACCTTGGAATTTCGCGATGGAAGGTTCGGCGAAGCCTCGGCCACCTTTGATGGCCAATTCCGTGCCATGACGCAGATACTTCATCGTCTCGCCGTCGAAACTGCATTTCAGCACGGTCGCTTGGTAGTCTCCACCCGACTTCGGTTGAAATTGCACCGGAACCAGCAGTGTGCCATCCGGCTCCACGAGCCACTGGGAACTGCCACTGCCGCAGCGGTAGAATTTATCCTCGGTATGGGGGATCTCCAGTTCCTTCCAGCCCGACCAGCGATTGGTTTTCGGATCGTAAGTGGCGTATGACGTTTCATATGATCGGGGCAGTTTTTCCAGAGAGCCGAAGTCACCCGTCGGTGTGTAAAGTATTTTGGCACCGATGACAAGCAATTTGCCAGTCTGGGGGTGCCAGCCGGGGGTGGTATCGATCACGGCGACCGTGATGTTGTCACCTTGCTTTCGCCACGCCAGCTCGGGAATGGCCACCGGTTTGGTCCACGTTTGGCCGAGGTCTTCGGTGCGTATGAAATACAGCCCCGAGTAGTGGTCGTTGGCTTCGAGATGCTTCATCAGTGTGACGATGACCGCCGGTTTGCCATCTTTGCCCGCACCGGGAATCGCGGCTGGCCGGGGATGGAACCAGCAAAAATTGGGGCTGAGTTCCTGTACTGCGACCTCGGCTTTGACGGTGAACGGCACGAGTGTTGGTTCGGCGGCCTGTATCATGAACCCGAAAAAGTTGCCCACCATCACCACGGTACATCTCAGCAATACAGAATTAAGACTCGTCCGCTTTTTCATGATGAACTCCTCCAACCCGCGGTAAATTGATTATCAGATATTCTTCACGAAGTGACCAAGACCGAGGGAAACCGCAAGTTTGGACTTACTCGTGAGGTTGCCACGCTAAACGCGAAACGCACTTCAGCCACCGATTGCAGTTGACCCCTTTTCGTTTCCGACCCCACTATGATATTTGAGATTGATCGTCGGAGAGCTGATCCTGAGCCGTTGCCGGTTCAACCCCCGCTTTCACATGGCGACTGCGTCGCCAGGGCAATCAGCGTCCGGAGTATCTGACAGCTCATTTCGATCATCACCCTAGTCGTCATCGGTGCGCCGGTCGTGTCCAAACCTTGGGACGTCGGCCTTCTTGTCCGGGATGCTGCTCTTCTTCGTGGTCGTCTTCTTGGTCGCGGTCATGGTCGTGGTCCTCGCATCGGGGTTGTGGCTGCCTTCCTCAGGCGGCGGGAGGCCGCGACCCGCTCACGCGGTTTTCGGCTCTCACCCCGGTTGGCGGTCGAGGAAGGTCACCACCTGGAGCAGCAGGGCGTTGACGGGGTTGATGTCGCCAACGTGGCCCCAGTGGATTGGGTGGTCGTCGTCGCCCGGCGCGGGCATGTCCTGCAGCAGGTCGGCGATCCGGTCGAGCAGGTCGCGGGCGACCAGGTGCGAGTTCTCGTAGGCGGCCTCGGCGGTCAGCTTCGGCTTCGGGGTCTTGCGGGGTTCCATGTTCGGGCCTCCGGTGATGATGTTCGCGTGTTCATCAACGCGCTGTCACAGTTACCTCCGGTCCGCCCGACAGGGAAGCGCAGAAGGCGAGGATTCCGGCTGGTTTTTCAGGGTTATCCGCGATGAGCGACGCACGCGACGATACGCCCGCCGGGGGTCTGAACCCGAACGCCCTGTCCGTGGCGAACGCGGCCCGGCTGCTGTCGAGGGTGGGCGGCGAGCGGGTGACGGAGGAGATGATCCGGGCCGACCTGGCGGCGGGCGCGCCGGCGAACGCCGACGGGACGATCAACCTGGTGCACTACGCGGCCTGGCTGGTTCGACAGGCTGGAGACCGGAGACTGGAGACCGGAGGTGAAGAATGATGACCCGAACCGTGATTGGTTTTGCTACAGCCTCCAGCCTACGGACTCCAGCCTATGCTTGACCCGCGGCGACTGCGACCGAGCGAACTCTGCCGCCTGCTGAACTCGACCCCGCTGGGCGAGGTTCTCAACGAGTGGCAGCTGTACCGCCATCGCACGCGCGCGGGCCTGCGGATCGGCGACGCCCGCCACGTCGACCTGCTGCGGTACGTCGCCTGGCTGGTGAGCATCCGGCACGCCCCGAAGCGGGAGCCGGAGAGCGACCCCTACGAGACGCTGAAGGCCCGCGCCTTGGCTCAGAGCATCGCCCAGTCGATTGTCGAGCCTATTCCGACCACAAAACGATCTTACCGGGCCCTTGCAACAGTGGAGCCGCTAGTGCCGATGAGCTAGAATTCAGTCAGTTTTTCAACGGACACCGGAGACAAGTCACAGAAGCTCACAGTTATAGTCGGACGCATAAAAGATCACTACGGACGTTCCGGTTTCAGGAAGAGGTGCTCCACGAAGGTCTTCACGATCCGCCGCTTCTTTCCGTTCGACCAATTTTCCTTCGGGATTAACAAAGGCGTAGTGTATCTCAATTCCGAATGTGCCATCAGCGTCGCTGCCGCCGGTGCAAGAAATGATCTGTCCAGGCACAACGCGTCCATGGTCTCGGCGTAACTTGGCGCGATAATATGAGCGCAAAGCCAGAGCTGCACAAAGGCCCGCCAAGGCCATGAAGAAAAACCCTCCAACGAGCGCATTCTGATTTCCTCCTTCCTGCCTCCAATTCGCACCAAAGTAAAACAGCGCCACTAACACAAAGAACACGATGCCGGTGCAGGCTACCCTCGTTGTATTCCAAAGAGAACCAGGAATCGCACAGTTTCCTGCCAAGAAATCGCGGTTTTCCGGGTGAAATACAAAAATGTCCTTGTACATCATGTTCCTGCTCCCACAACCGAACCACTGTCTCTGTCACCGCCTTCAGGGCTGCGGTGTTTGGCAACCCGCATAGGCGAAGACTCAACTAATGTGTTTCCCGAAATAAAAGTTGCATTTGGTAAAAGAGTTTCCGCGCAATCGCACCTCGGTAGCAAGTTTAGCTCACTCTTTGGCCCTCCACAAAAACGCGATAGATGAGATGTTGGCACACAATCGCTGGCAGACTTCACCGGCTACGTCATCGACTACGGCACCTACCCGGACCAGAAGCGGCCGTACTTCACGCTCCGCGACGCCCGGCACACGCTGGCCGTCGCGACCAAGGCCAGCGGCCTGGGGGGGGGCGATCTACGCCGGCTTGGAGACGCTGACCCAGGACTACCTCGGCCGCGAGTGGCGGCGGGACGACGGGGCGATGCTGCGGATCGAGCGCTGCCTCATCGACGCCAACTGGGGCTCCTCGACCGACATCGTTTACCAGTTCTGCCGGCAGTCGGCGTTCGCCGGGATCGTCCTGCCGAGCCACGGGCGCTTCGTCGGCGCCTCAAGCCAGCCGTTCTCCGAGTACAGGCGGAAACCCGGCGACCGCGTGGGGCACAACTGGCGAATGCCCAACGTGCAAGGCAAGCGGGCCGTGCGCCATGTGCTGTACGACACGAACTACTGGAAGTCGTTTATCCACGCGCGGCTGGCGGTGCCGATGGGCGAGCGGGGCTGCCTGTCGCTCTTCGGCGACAAGCCCGAGCAGCATCGCTTGTTCGCCGACCATCTCACCGCCGAGTACCGCGTGAAGACCGAGGGGCGCGGCCGCACGGTCGATGAATGGAAGCTGCGGCCGGAGCGTGCCGACAACCACTGGCTTGACTGCCTCGTGGTCTGCGCCGTGGCGGCGTCGATTCAAGGGGCCGTGCTCTTCGGCACGGACGGCCAGGCGCCAGCGAAGCGCGAGCGCGTCAGCTTAGCCGAACTCCAGCGGAGGAGGCGGCGATGAGCATGATGCGGCCCAAGCGAGATGAGCTGGGCATCCGCTGCCCGCGGTGCGGCTGCCGGCATCTTAAGACCACCCACACCGAACCGCTGCGCAACGGCCGCATTCGCCGCCGGAAAGTCTGCCGCCATTGCGGTCGGAAGATGGTCACATTCGAGGCCCCGCCTGCCGTTCTCCAGGGGCCGGATTGCTACAGGTAGCAAGCTGCCCTTCTTTTTCTTCGCTCGCTGCGTCATCTCGCGCCCGAATTGCAAAGGTCTATCTGTAGAGGCCGGCGTCCCGCCTTTCACGGAGCGACATTCATGGCCGACGAACTCGACGACACGATTCGCCAGAACGCCCAGGGGCCGGCCAAGGCCTCCGGCGACGCCGGCAGCGTCGAGCAGCACCCGCTGCCCGACCAGATCGAGGCGGACCGCTACCTCGCCGCAAAAGAGGCCGCCAAGGACAAGAAACGCGGCCTGCGCTTCAACAAGTTCGTGCCGCCAGGGGCCAACTGAGTGTTCCGTTGGTTGTCCAATCTGTTCACGCCCAGAGCCGTGGGACATTCCCCACGTCGCGCTCCCCGGCTGCTCCGTGCTCGCTACGACGCGGCCGTGACCACGGACGACAACCGCCGGCACTGGGCCAACGCGGATGGCCTGTCCGCCCATGCTGCTAACAGCGCCGAGGTCCGGCGCATCCTGCGGAACCGAGCGCGTTACGAGGCCGCCAATAACAGCTACACGCCCGCGGCATCGTCCTGACGCTGGCCAATGACGTGATCGGCACCGGCTCGCGACTCCCACTGCTCTCCGACAAGCCCGAAACGAACCGGCGAATGGAGTACGAGTCGGCGCGATCGGCGACAACCAGGTGGTTGCTTGAGAAGAAAACAACGTCCGATCATTCTCGGATGAGTCAGGGTTTCTTCGGAAGCTCAGCAGCGTATGACCGCATCAGTTGCTGTAAACTGGCTTTCTCCTGCTGAGGTAGGTTGTCGATATAGTCAGCTTCCCAGAACAAGATCTGTTTGGCTCCTAAAGCCGACGCACGTTGCAGTTCCTGACGAAAGCTGTCTGGATTGTTGGGAACCCAAGCATAAAGCCAGACATCCACCTTCCCCCCAGTAAGCTCTTTGAGATGATTAAACGCCTTCTCAGGAGTGCCTCCCCCTGTGTAATAGCCTGCCGCCACCACAGAATCCATGAGCTTTTCTTTGGCCCATGTTGCAACATCGAGATGCAGCCCCCGGAGATTGTCCGCATATTTGGGGTTTCCACCGCGATAGCCCCAGGGATGATGCACCATCACGGCAATAGGCAACCCAGGTTGGAGTCGATCGCACAGTTTTCGGACCGCACGCATGAACTCGGTGTAGGGTTCCGCCCGATGACGCACCCAGCGCTCATCATCGTTGGGCAAATCGCGAGGATCAATTTTGAACGATTGCTTGAAACGATCAATCAGAATTTGTTCATATCCATAAACAGCGTGTCCTGATTGATCCACTTGCAAATCTCGGACATCGCCAGTGCGAATCCAATCGATGAAAATGCCATCGAAGCGATATTTCTCCAGCAACTCCTTGACGATCGACAGCTTATAGTCTCGAACCTCTGGCCAAGCGAAACTCAGCTGACTGCGAAAAAACGTGCCATCTTTCCGCCGCCAGCGATGTTCGGGATGCCGTAGAGTATACCGGCTCGGCCAGCCCCAGCCATGATCATCTTCGTTGAGGGTTAGCCATGCATGAACTTCAATTCCGATCTGGTGGCCATATTTCACAGCCTCCGCAGTGTAATCAATGGAATCATAGTGATAGCGCTCGCGAATTTTCTTAAGCATTGCCTCGTTTTTCGCAGCCCCTGCGATTCCGACCTCCTCAGGTTTCGGATTGAAATAATTGTCTGCCACCGGCATTCCCATTGGATCCATCAAGTTGCTAGGGTACAGCGATCGTCCTGCATCCAAGCACCTCCAATAGATGCGATTCCATCCGGCGGCTTTGCACATATTAAGCATGTGACGAACACCAGTGAGTTTGTCGTCAAGGCCGGGAACGTTGTCCTTGAGGATCCAGTCGGAGTGGGTCAATGGGGCACTGAGAATGAACTTCTGGTCCAGACCTTTAGGATCTTGAGACGGTGGATTCTGAGCATAAGCCACCGTTGAGACAAGAGTCAGACCACTGACTGTGCTTAGCCAAAGGAGATAATGAAGAGGGCATATGCAGGGTATTCTTATCACGAGGAAAACTCCCAATGCTTAAAAGTTGGCGTTCGATAACCTCGTCTGGGCCTAGGATCCAGAAACTGCTTCAATCCATCGCAACAATGATACTAAGCATACTGGCCGAGCCGCTGGCCGGCATCCCGGTCAAGCTGCTGGGACAACACTGCCAAGGTCAAGGCTCAAAGCGACATGTTCGACTTGTTAATGTTTGAACTGATTCAAGAAGCCTTCACCAAAAACGTTATCTTACAAGCCTTCCGCCCAGCGTTTCACGGTATCAGCATGCATTTGCCAAGCACTCCAGACAGAACGGGCCCATCCTTGAACCCTGCGGATATGATCCTCGAGATCCGTAGCATGGCAGATGTCTCGGATGGTGATGGTGCCCAGATCTTGAGGCGGTGTTAACCAACAAAATCCGCCACGTTTGACCGCTTTGCCGATCTGGATGGTGATTGCCTTGGCCGGTAATCCTTTCTCGATCCGTGAACAGAGCCCAATGAGATGGATCGCCACCGATTGGGTAGACTGACGAGATTCCGTTCCTGGGTGTTGGGCGGCGTAAGCATCGACGATGAGACGATGGATCTCGGGTTCGTTGAAATCCTCGTATTCCCTTGCCAAGACTTCCCCATAGGTTGTCCAACAGGCTGCTGAAGCGCCAATGTAGGGGTGGGTGGGACCGTCGCACCGATCGAACCGGGCGCGACAGCCGGGGCAAATTTCATCGTCCATCTCAAACTCCGTTGCCCGACGAGCCAGCAAGCGCGACAACCTCCAACACCAGACAGTCAATCTCGGTGGAAGGTTCACCGCGTCCCAAGGTGCTCAAGTAATTTGGAGGCGGCGGGTGCTGTCGAAGTTCGGGGCGTTCGTGCGGGTTACTTCAGCTTGAGCGTGTACTTGTAACAATCGGCGGCCGTCCACTTGGCTGGGTCGGGGTCTTCGCCGTAGGTGGTGAGATACAACTCCAGATGATGCGTTTTGCGGTCTTCGAGCAGCGAAAAATTCGAGAACTGAATGTCGCCCTGCCCCTCACGTCGATCATCAATTAATGTCACGGTCGCTTTCATCAACAGCCCGGTTTTGTCGTCGACTTCCGCGATCACCAGCGGGTACCGAGGCGAATTGCCGCTCGGTGGTTGATTGGTGATGTTACCGAGCCAGTACAGCTTCCCGGTGATGCTGTGGCGAATCATCCGGTGGTACGACGAAGGAGAATAGAATGCCGTGCCGTCGTCATACGTCCAGATCGCCGGGGCCGAAAGCGTTTGGCCGTTGTCGTTCGAGATGCTGAAAAACTTGTGGCCAGGTAGCTTGGAGTTGGAACCACGCCAGACGACTAAGAGCCGGCCATCGGTCAGCTCGGCGACTTCGGGTTCCATCAAACCCCGGGATGATTCGTCGGGGGTAATCTCCACTCGTGCTCCCGCTCGCCAGTCGTAGTCCTTGCGGTCAGCGTTCCATTTCCCGACAAAAAGCACGGAACCCATTCGCCAAGCCCGCTGATGATTCAGTTTGTCGTGGGGAGCATTGGCGTGGGCCAAGACGGTCACGAGCGTACCGTCTTTACGGCGGAGGATGTTGTTGCCGAAGTAGCCTTCGTTGTGGTTGAGGAACGTCGCTTGGAGCGGATTCTCGCGATCAAAATCCGTGCCGTTGTTCTCGTAGCGAAGCAGTTGAGGAGCCGTCCACGTCTGTCCCAAATCTTTGGAATAGCGGACATATGTGTGGTTGTGCCAGAGGTTCCCCTCTTGCACTTGGCGAAGCCAGAGTTGCACGAGCCAGCCGGAAGCTGGGTCATACTCACACGCGCCCTCAGTTTCATGGACAGGAATTCCTTTGATGAGTTTCTTGGAGGAGGGCACAATCTTTTTCAACTCGCTCCAGGTTTGGCCATTGTCGGAAGACCAGCGAGCCAGCACGTTGTCCGCCACGTCGCTTTCGGTTTCCTCCGCGAAGATTTCCCGCTTTTCCAGCTTAGGCCCCACGTAGGTAACGGAAACCAGCGGTGCTTGATTCGGGTTGCTTCGTTTGCGATACAGTTCTTTGTGAACCGTGACGATCGGCGTGTTCGTTTTCCAAGGTGTCTCGGTCGAGGGGCGGGGTGGTTCGGCTGCTTGCACAAGAACCGAGAACAGCAGGAGCAACGCGATGGCTCGGCGAAACAAACAGGTCAACATCGGATTCTCCAAAGCCATGCAGTGACTACTTGTGTTGCGATTCCACTGAGTATCGGCATGCTGCGGTGATCATACCCGCGGTGTTTTATTGATCTGATCTGTTAGTAGTAGTCCAAGGTCGCTGTGGCATGACGGGCCTGCTTCGGCAACTCTGACGAACGAGTGCCCCATGCCGAAAGAGGGCGACCAAGCACATGGGCTTCGGCGTGAACCAGCCCGGCAACCGGGAGGACGGCACCGTCGCCGAGCGGGAGAACGGCCACGGCCAACTGCGGATGGTCCTGAGCGTCTCGTCCGGCGATTCCGGCGGCGGCATCTTCCAGGCCGATACGAACTGGTGTCGGTGGTCTGCTGCACTAGCGGCATGTCCTGCAAGGTGTCGATGTGGGGCTGCTCGGCCGAGGTCGCACGACGCACCTGCCCCAAGCCGGCCGAAGCCGACGAGGCCTGGGTACCGGTCCCCATTCCCATCTGCAAGGACGGCAAACGCACGGACACCGGCGGCGAATGGAGGCCGCACCCGATCTCGATCCGCACCGTGAGTTCAGCCACGAAGTGAGGGCCAGCGATGCACAGCTTTCAGGACAACGCCGTGCGGACCTGGACGGTGGCCATCAACGTGGCGCTGGTCAAGCGCGTCCGGGGATTGCTCGACCTAAACTCTTCAAGCTCCTGGACGACGGGGCCAAGCCGCTAGGCGAGGCGAGCTTCTAGCCGACCCGGACAAAGCCGACGTGTCTTCCACTCGGCCACATCCCGACCCCTCCGAGAAATCCGCCGACCGATGCGTCATCCGGCGCGCGAACTGGAAAGCTCTTCAGTAGAGGGACACACGCCAAGACAGCAGAGATCGCGAATTCCACCACCGACGTTCGCGCGGTTCCGGTAGCTGAACAAGGGAGGGGCCGCATCGCCGTTTGAGATCTTCCAGCGACGCGGACAACCTGTTCGCGGACGGCATAGGTAACGGTCGGGCACTGCGCATGAGGGACATCATGAACGAACCAACTCCAGACCGGGCCGGCGCGGCGATGAGCGACACCGTCGCGGACGCCTGGGCCGCGTCGATCCAGGGCGTCATCCTCCCCGGCACCGGTGGACGCGAACCGGTCAAACGCGGCCGCGTCAGCTTTCGGGACTTGCAGAAGAAGTCCCGGACGTGATCAGGGCGAACGGATCCTCTCCAACCCACCGGCTTAAGACTTTTGCGGTGAATCACGCGCGAAACGACACGATTGATCGGCGTGTTTCAAGTGAGGCTTGCTGATCGCTTCCAATCCATCAATTGGCCGAGGTGATACGACTCGTGGGCTGCTAGTAGGTAGACAATGATTCGGCCAACGCTGGGTGCGAATTGATCAAACGGGGCTGGTGGAGTCTTAGAAAAGTAGTCCTGATGCTTGGCCCGGACGACGCGTTCAACAATCTCGTGTCGACGTGTCAATCGGCTAATGAGTTCTGCCTTAGTTGCGTATCTGCTGGGGTCCGCGATTGGTACGGAACCTGGGCCGTAAAGCTCCATGTCTTGATCGCCAACATCATCACATGGCTCATCGAGCAGAGTCGTTATGAACGCTGCGGCATGGGCCACATGGCTAAGCGTCCAAGCGGGGTGATTGACCAGCCCGGCGGGTTGCGCGGTCATTGCTGATTCCGGGATGCGAGCAACCGCTTCAACGAAATCGTTGAGCGAAGCTGAATACAAGTCCAAGATCCGTTCCAAGTGGTTCATCATTTCTCCAAGGAACGCACGACATACGCCGCGTAGCTATCAAGGATTGCCTGCCAGCCGGATCGCTGCATCTCCACGGGATTGCTCTGCTCCGGGTCGAATACGGTCTGCACACGTGTGCCGATCCCTTCCGGGGTAAAGGTGGTGCGGACGCCACGGCCATCATCGAGACGCAACGTCACGGCGTGAGGGGCGTCCACCTCTTCGTAAGTGCCTTCGTACTCGAAGCCGAAGGAACCATCGCGGGCCTCCATGCGGGAGACATGCCGACCACCCACACGCAGATCGACCTGGGACCACGGGCAATGCCAGTCGGGGCTGGCCTGGTTCCACTGCGTGATGGCCTCAGGTGTATTGAACGCTTGCCACGCCTGCTCGGGCGGAACGGGAACGAATGCCTCGATGGTGATGGGTTGCGACATGGCCTGTCCTTGTGAGTTGGGAGGTTGGTGTCCTCGGCGTGCCGCATCAATGGCGGCAACGTCAATCTTGCGCATGGTCATCATGGCGGCAAAAGCCCGTTTGGCTTCGTCTCCACCGGCGGCCAATGCCTCGGTCAGCGTGCGCGGGATAATCTGCCAGTTGACACCCCAGCGGTCTTTGCACCACCCGCATTCGCTTTCCTGTCCGCCATTTCCCACAATCGCGTTCCAGTAGCGATCGGTTTCTTCCTGATCCTCCGTGGCGATCTGGAACGAAAACGCCTCCGTCTGCGGGAACATTGGCCCGCCGTTCAGCCCGATGCACCGGACGCCACACACGGTGAACTCGACGACGAGCACCTCGCCCGCCTTGTTGCCGGGGTTGTCCATTGGCGAGCGGTGGATCGCACCCACGTGGCTATCGGGAAAGACTGAGGCGTAGAACCGGGCGGCTTGCTCGGCTTCGCGGTCGTACCAGATGCAAATGGTGTTTTTGGCGATCATGAGTACTCCTGTCGGGATGGTTCTATTGTGCGATTGTTGACAACGGTGATGGTTTTCAGCGCGCTTGCTCATCGGGCTGAAAGATACCGAAGGTGTTGCCCGCGGGGTCAATGAAGTAGCCCTGCCAGCAGCGTCCGGGAACAGCAAACTTCGGCATGGCTTCGCGACCGCCTCCGCGGATAATTGACTCAGCGGTGGAGTCGAAGTCGTTGACTTGGATGGAACACACGAAGGCGTTCGTCCCACAGCCATCAGGCGGTGTTGAGGCGGGACGTTTCAGCAGGCCCCCGGCGATTCCCGTGGTCTCGATGCGCCAATACTCGACCGGCAAGCCATCCTGCCTGAGGAACCGCCAGCCGAACAGAGTGCCGTAGAACGTGGCCAACGCCTGCGGATCAGCGGCTTGAATCTCGAAGTAGCTGATATTGTTCATACTCATCTTCGGCTTCCTGATTTGAGAAGAGGGAATAGTTGCTCGACATAACGCTTCAAATGCCTAATCGCCTCATGCACGACCTGTGGATCGTTCAAGGCTTTTGCGAGCACGAAGGCCCCTTGCAGCACGACTTGCGTTTGCTGCGCCAAGCTCTCGGCAGTCCACTTGGCCTGCGGAGCATACTTGGCCTTGGCAGCTCGGATCGTCGGTATCAGTGTTTGTATGTGCCCGTGCATCCCGGCGCCGCACGCCGCCTGAAGTACCGGGTGGCTGGCAAACGTCTCCTGCACCAAAGTCCCGAGCAAACAAGTAAATTCGGGGAGTTCTCCCCGCACGAGTTCCCCTCGGAAGTCGAGGTACGCCAACAGTCGCGCCCGGGGATCCTCCACCTGCCAGTACGGTGCGTTGGCGAACAACGCTCCCGTGAAACTGTTCCAATACTCAATCGCTGCAAGCGCGACCGATTCCTTGCTTTCGAAGTGGTGAAAGAAGGCTCCTTTGGTGACACCAGCCGCACGGCACAAATCATCCACCGTTGTTGCGGCGTAGCCCTGACAACGAAAGACATTCAATGCAGTTCCAAGAATCCGCTGCCTGGTTTGTTCTCCACGAGTGTCTGACATGATATAAACATACCAACTGGTTGGTATGTGTTCAAGGCCATTTTGGGGATTTTTTGCGTCCCCTGAGTCGAGGAGCAGTGGATCGACTTCAAGAACTTCTTCATCGACACCTTCTACCTACCGGGTGGTCTGCGGCCTGGCCCGCTTCCTCAACGACGCCTGGGCCGGCATCCCGGTCGCCTGGGTCGAGACGGTCAGCTTCCTCGGCACCGCCTGGACGAACTTCATCGGCGTCTTGCAGAAGGCGTGGAACCGCTTCAGCGGCTTCTTCAAGAAGGTGTGGGCGCGGGTCAAGAGCGTGTTCACCGGCAAGGACGCCGGCGAGGAGATCGCCCGCATCAACGACGAGATCGCCGCCGAGGACAACGCCATCAACGCTCGCCGGGACGCCGCCGTCAACGAACGGGAGACGGAACGTCAACGCCGCCGAGCGGCCATCGAGGGCGAACGCGCCGGGGTCGAGGACGAACTCAACCGCATGCAGCAGGCCGAGCGGGCCGAGCGCGAGAAGCGCAAGCAGGAGACGCTCGCGGCCGGCGAGGCCGACATCGCCGCCGCCCGCAAGGAGTGGGAGGAAGCCCTGGCCGAGGCCAAGCGGAAGCGCGAGGAGGCCGACGCCCGGCTTCCAGGGGGCCGTCGGCGTGGTCTGCCCGGACCTGTGCCGGGGCGAAAGCACGTCAGGCGAGGGGTGCGACTGCCCGTCGGCGGAATCGGTGCCGGCCGTCGTGCTCTTTGGAGTCATGGACTCACTAGCTCGAATAGGGCTTGACTCTGTAGTATGGTACAGGGTCGATAATGGAGAAAGACGAAGGAAGCCAGACCATGACCATCAAGCCATTGACCATCGGGCAGGTTGCCCGGCGTTCCGGCGTGGGCATCGAGACGGTGCGGTTCTACGAACGGGAAGGACTGCTTGCCAAGCCGGAACGCACCGTGTCTGGCTATCGGCAGTTCGATGAGGAAGTCATTGCCCGCTTGCTGTTCATTCAGCGTGCGAAGGAACTCGGTTTCACGCTTAACGAAATCAAGGAACTTCTTTCCTTGCGGATTGATCCCGACACGTCTTGCGACGATGTGAAGGCCAGAGCAGAAATCAAGATTGCCGACATTGAGGACAAAATCAGGACATTGCAGCGGATGAAGAAAGCACTGGTACGGCTGACCCAAGAGTGTTGCGAAAAAGGCGGCGGTTCGGAGTGTCCCATCCTTGACGCACTGGATGGACACCCCCGCAGTTCAAGAAAGGAATAATGAGCATGACAACTACCACAGCGACGGCTACGGATTGCCCGAAGTGCGGCAAGAAGGGAAAGACCGTCAAGCCTGTGACCCTTCGGGCGTTGCTCAAGGATGAGTACGCTGCGGCGGTTGCCGTTGCAGACGAGTCGAATTGCGAATCCGGTTGTACCCCTTCCAAAGGAAATACCGGCTGGCGGTTTTGTGACTCGCCCGAATGCGACGTGGTGTACTTCGGGGAGCAGAACGGTATCACGTTCACCAAAGATCAACTCAAGGTTGCAGTCGGTGTGAAGGAAACAACGGGGGAACGCCCCCTTTGCTATTGCTTCGGTCACTCCGTCGCCACGATCACCAGCGAACTTCGACTGAAAGGCCAGTCGGACGCCTTGGCGGACATTCGCACAAAGATGAAAGACCCCGGCTGTTCGTGCGAGGTCACGAATCCGTCCGGGTCATGCTGTCTTGGCACTGTCGCCAAAGGCATCGAAACTGCAAAGGCTGAACTCACCCCGATAGCCCCCGTCATTTCATCAGGAAACAAGGCCGAGACGATTACAAAAATTGGAACGGTCCTGTCGGCAATCATCGCCTCAAGCTGCTGCTGGTTGCCGTTGCTGCTGTTGGCCTTCGGCGTCTCAGGAGCGGGAATCGCCGGGGCGTTGGAAGCGTATAGACCGCTCTTCATCGTGCTGACCTTCGGCTTCTTGGCGGCGGCGTTCTACTTTACCTACCGCCCCCGAAAGTCACCCACCACGGAAAGCAACTGCTGTTCCACCGCCCATGACTGCTGTGCCGTTCCGCAAAAGGAAACTAAGCAGCGGTTCTCCATGATAACCATGAACAAGATCATGCTATGGGGCGTGACGCTGCTGGCGGCGCTGTTTCTATTTTTCCCGAAGTACGTCAGCTTCTTCATGGCGAGCCAAGAGGCTGAAAGCGAAACCACGGCCACAAGCCCGCTTGTCACAAAGACGACCATCGCCATCGAAGGGATGACCTGCGAAGGTTGCTCCGTCGCTCTGGAAAAATCAATCAGAGGCGTGCCGGGAGTGTTGAGTGCCAAAGTGGATTTCAAGAACAAGCAAGCCGTGGTGTCCACCGAAGCCTGTTGTCCATTCCCTCAAGATCAAATCCTCAAAGCTATCGAAGATGCCGGGTTCGCAGGATCGTTGGTAACGCCTCAGTGAACCGCGTGATTTCTCAAATCGTCGATCCTGTCGTCCAGTACCGCACCCAGAACATCGGCGACGACATCTAGTCGCTGGCTTTTGAATATTTCCTGCCCCGTGTTGATTTGCGGATGAGTAACCTATCGACTCTCCGCTGTTCACGGGTTGTCATGCGGCGGCACAAGCGCCACTTTCTGCCATTGCTGATTTTCCGTCTCCGGTCCACGAACATTGACACTGTCAATTCGCCGCACGGCCACGATCCCGGGTATACGGTGCAGTGTCCGCCCGATGACCGCGTGGGTCGTCCGGATCGGATCGACTGCGGTGACGTTCTCGTACAGATCGCGTACATACTCCTGGGGATACGCGGTCATGATGGCTTGAATGACATTATGGGAATCGAACGAGTCGGGCATCCGACTGACGACGATCGCAAGAATCGAATCAGTCAGGTGTGTCATTGTCGGCTCCTCAACATGGGTTTCACCGGTGAACTGACAACCTCACGGCTGGACTCCAGAACGACCGGCACACTCTCTACCCGCGAGAACTGAGAAATCGCTGCGAGCAAAGCACTATTTTGAAGAAGATATGAAGATTTTCAAGGCGGCTGCTTCCGCCCCGCTCCGCGACGCCGTTCGGAGGTTCGTGGACTCATGAAGCTCGCCGCGCTCTGCTGCACGTTCCACCGGCCGCACCTGCTCAGCCAGTTGGTCGAGTCGTTCCTCCGCCAGGACTACCTGCGGCACCTGCGGGAGTTGGTCATCCTCGAAAACGCCGGCTACCGCGACCTGGGCAAGAAGGCCACCAAGGGCAGGCACAAGCTCCAGCCCGGCTGGCCCCGTGACTTCACCAAGCTGCCCGTGGTCAAGCGGTTCACTTGCGCCCCGCACGTCTCCCACCGCGACGGCTAGTTGCCGGTCGAGTTGATCGGCCCGGTCCACGCCCCCGGCCGCGACGGCCCGACCAACGGCATGTACGCCCTGCAAAAGGAACTCCGTTAGCTAACGCAGACACTCGCCGACCATCGACCCGCTGTCCTTCCGAAGAGGGTGCGGTTCGCCCGTGACCAACCGAACGGTTGGCCGCTCGGGAGCGATGCCGACAAGGCTATAACCCGAACGTGGGAACAGGGCCGAGACACCGAGAGTTTCCCCGATCCCTCCGGGCCAGTAGTCGTGGGTATGTCTCCACCCCAGCATGGGGAGAGACAACGGCAGAGCCTCGGGTGACGGGTAAACCCTTGCGGTGATGGGCGTAAAACGCGGAGGTGAGGCGATGAAAGTCTCCGACCCGGCGTGAACCGCCGGGTCGGGAAGTTGCTTGGAGCGTTGGGTCAGTACCCCCGGCAGGATTCGAACCTGCGACCCTCGGTTTAGGAAACCGATGCTCTATCCCCTGAGCTACGGGGGCGCGGTATCACCATTCTATGGGTTGACTTGCCGCCGCGACAGCATTCCTTGCTTGGCCATCGCGGGTTCCATTGAACGTTCCACGGCGTCGTGTGGTCGCTCATCTCATGGATAGACCGCCCACCATCATTTGGCGTTCGGTGGATGGGGTTGCCAGGCAAACAGGGCCAGGGCTAAGAACGCGCACAGCAGCGTGACCATGTCGCAGATCAAGCTGTAGTTATGCAGCAGACTGAACGATGTCTCTGCCAGCTTGGCTTTTTCCACGTCCTGATCGTAACGCTGCAGCCGCACTTCATGGACCTTGGGCGCGAAGACGACCAGGTTCAGCGTCGCCAGCCCCAAGGCCAGGCCGAGCAGGCCAATCCGTGTCTTCTGTATGAAGCCCGGACTAGAGTAGAGCAGCAGGCCCGTCAGGGTGGCGACCACGCCGCAGGCCACTTGCCAGGGAAAATACCGGGCGAACACCACATCCAGAGCCTCCCCCGCCATGCGAACGCCCTGCTTCTCATCGGTAAATCCGGCCCAATTGCCCGCCGTGGAGGCTAATTCACGCATCCGAGCAATGATCGGCAAGGCCGTGAAGAATCCGAAAAAAGTGCTCGAACCAACCCACAAGCCCAACGACAACATGTGCAGCATTTTGATCCAATTCATGGGTTGGACTCCTTCTCGATGACGACTTCGAAAACGAAACCAATTTAGGATGCCGGTTGATGAACTTCGATATTGCTCGAATCGGTATTGGCGCGTTGGCCTATTTTCTGCTCCGTGCCTTGCCAAAGGCGGAGCATGTTGCCGCGGTGCCGCCACAGCACCAATCCCGCTCCCAGGATGCAGAATAGCGTCAGTGCACGCTGTTCGGGTTGCAGCGCGGCTGAACCGACCTCCATGAAGCGGGCGGCAAGGAGCACGATGGCCGCTACGATGGCTCCCAGGGAAACATAGCGAAAGCCCAGCAACAAAACGACGAAGGCGGCCACGGCGGCGAGGGTGGGAATGGGCAGCAGCAGAACAAAGACGCCTGCTCCAGTGGCCACGCCCTTGCCGCCGCGAAAACCAATGTAAATGGGCCACAAGTGTCCGAGCAGGGCCGCCAAGCCGACCAAGGCGGCGATTTCATCAAGGGGTATGCCCGACGGTCCAGGGTTGATCGGCACCCAGGCCCAGCGAATCGCGGCAACCGGCAATGCCCCTTTGAGGAAGTCCAACAGAAAGACGATGGGAAACCACTTCCAACCCAAGACGCGGCCGACGTTGGTCGCGCCGATATTGCCGCTGCCTTTGGAGCGAATATCGATGCCGCCGACGATCAGGGCCACCAGGTAGCCGAAGGGGATGGCGCCGATGAAATAGGCCGCCACAATCACCAAGACGATGAGCAAATCCATGACATTCTCGAGGCACGATGCCATCAAGCCGCTTGCTTGCGACGCGCCACTTCCGCGAATAATTCGAGCAAGGCTTGATAATGATCCTCAAACGTCCAGGCCATGGCCGCCTGCCGGGCCGATCGGGCCAATCCCTGGCGATAAGCGTCGTCGCAAAATTGTTGTATGTGCCAGGCCAGGTGATCGGCATCATGCGGATCGGAAATCACGTGGGATTGCATGGCGGGAGGGAGCAATTCCGCGGCCCCATTGTGCACCGTGGTGATCACAGGCAATCCACAGGCAAGGGCTTCCAGAGTGACCAGCGCGCAAGGATCATAGAAGGTTGGATGGACCAGGAAATCCGCGGCAAAATAGGGCTGCCTCACTTCCTCGACGAAGCCCAGAAAATGAACCTGATCGGCCACGCCCAAATCGCGGACCAGGCGTTCATAGGGTTTGACGTTTTGCCCGCCGCAGACGATCAATTGAGCAGACCCCTTAAGCCTGGCCCAAGCCCGCAGCAAAGGCCCGAGTCCCTTCAGCCGATAGTTATGGCCGCAGAACAACCCCACCACTTCTTCTGGATGTATCCCGAGCCGATCGCGCAATTCCGCGCGCAGCATGGGGCGGTCATAGGCTGTCATGCGGTCGGCATCGATGGCATTGGGAATGACGCGGACGCGGCTCGGATCGACGGAATACGACTGTTGCAAATGTCCCAGCACCATGCGACTCGGCACCACCACCCAGAGCGGTCGGTCCGCACGATATTGTTTTTGCTCCAGCCAGCGAAACGACCAATAACTCAAGCTGCAGCGCTGGACGCACCAGGCCAAGGAACGCATCCCAAAGGAAGCATGTTTGCGCAGGTTCTCCCGAGCGGAAACAACATGCACCCCCCCTTGGGGAATGAGCACGTCCTGGTGCCAGGTTTTGATCAGACCGACCACGACGTCATGCCGATGCAAGGGAATCGCTTGCTCGCAAGCCCTAGCGAAGTGCCATGGCCTAAGAAAACGAGGAGCTCGTCTGGGGGGAAGCGGATGATGTATCAATTCTTGAGGAAGCGACGCGGCGTCGTAGTCCACGGCGTAGAGATGCACTTCATGGCGATCGCGCACCAGGCGGTGCAGCAGATCAGCCAGGTAGGTCTCCGCTCCACCCCGCTGGGGAAACACCGCTTCATAGGCAAAGGCAAGATTCATGTGTTCATCGTCGAGTTAAGCAGCCGGCTTGGACACGCGCTGATGCGCCCCATCATGCTTTTGGACCATCGGCAAGGCTGGCTCCGAGGTTTTCGCTAGATTATGGTTCAGGTAACGCTTGGCCTTAAGGGCCACCCATCGAGCGAGCCGTCGATCCGCGTTTGAAAACTTGCGGACGTTCAAATAAGCACGGAAAAAAGCCCATCGATCCCGGTCGGTAATCTCTGGAAGAAACGACGAATAGAGCAGTTGCGCCAGGTCTTTGATCCGCCAATAAAAACCCGTGATCGGATGATGGCCGAGCCGATGAAAATCGATCATGCTGATCTGACCAGGTTGGATGCGGGGGGGGTCGTCCCGAGTCGGCAGCGGCGCGTAAAAATGGCACAGATACAGGTCCTGATGGTAATGATGCGCATCATGCATGATGCGGACCAGGCGAGCCAGTTCGCGGATGAGGGAACGCCACCATTGCGGCGCCTCGGAGCGAGGCCGGATCGCCACGGCATGAGGAAGCCACTCGTTGAGGCTAAGCTGACCGGTCAATTCACGCAGCGCCAGATAACTCTGGCATCGTCCGCGCGGCCCTCGCCATTGGCCGACGGCCAAAGCATCCGGTACCGGAATCCCATGCTCCCTGGCCCACTGTAAATGTTTCCATTCCAACCAGGCGGGGGACCAGGCGCTTTGCGGGGCGATCCAGGCTTGCAACCGTTCCAGCCATGTGAAATGAAAATGACGTTTCAGATAAACCACCAAAGTGCGGCCATCGCGGTGAAACACCAACCTCCCCGTGGATCGTCCTTGCTTGGCATGATACCGATCCGTGACCGGCATATTCATGAGGGCGGCCGCCTCGACGTGGCCGAGGAAGTCGTGCCATTCCGGATGCGTCAGGAAGCGCCCCTGCCCCGTGCGGCCGCGGGTCCAAAGTTTCAGGAACATGGACCCTCTCCCGACGACTCATGGGGCTGAACCACCCGCAGTGAAGGCAGCCATGCCGTGGCATCCACGCTCACTCGCCAATAGGAGACGGCAGGCATGGCGTCGCCCTCCAGGGCCGGCGGGATCGTGGCCTGCCGCATCTTGCGGATTTTGTTGCGCTTCAATAATTGGGCTTCGCGTTGGCGAATGGCCCGCAGCGCGGCCCATTGTTCTTGTCGTTGGCGGCGGACCGCGGTGCTCCGCCAATAACGGGCATAAAAGGCCATCCGCTCCCTCGGTGTCACGGCGGCTTCGTGAAGGGATGCGGACAGGCTGGCCAAATCCCGCATGCGCTCGGCGAGCCGGGTGCCGCGCGGCGAATAGCGGGAGCGCTGAAAATCCACGAAGGCGACGTCGCTGGACTGCGTGCCGATGAAGACGTGCTTGGCGTAAAGGTCCGCATGCAGGAAGCCCGCATTGTGAAAGCGCGCCAGGGTATCGGCCAACTGCTCCAGCACTTTCCGCCGGGCCAAGCCGGGAGTCGCCGCGGCCAGGAAACGCGGCAAATCCACCGCCATGGGCAAGGCGCGCAGCATCAGGAACGCCTGCCCCTTGCGTTCCCCCATGGCCATCGGTTCGGGAGCAAAAAAGCCCAATTCACGCAAGCGAATCAATAACTGCCACTCGCGGCGCGCCTTGCTCACCCAACCAAAACCCGACCACCAATTGGTTAGCGCATCCTTCCAGGGCGACACGTACTCTTTCTTCAGGAAGACCTGGAGCTGATCCAACGTCAATTGCCTGACGTCCCGTTGCCGGTGCCCCCCCACGAGGATGCCGTCCTCGATGCCCATGAAATCATGGAACGATCGGAGCCCCCATTTCCACAGGAAGAGGGCATAGCGCGGATTGATCAACAGGGCCGCCATGTCACGCTCGCTTTCGTTGATCCTGTTGTGGCAAGGGCCAAGTCCATCGCGTCATCAGTTGGCGAACGGCATCGTAAACTTCCTCCGGCCCCAACTCAGTCATGCAGCGATGATCGAGCGGGCAGGTGCGCAGTTGGCACGGGCCACATGAAACCGGTTTTTGCAGGTGAATCGCCAAGGGGTGATACGTTTCCGTCCAGGCAATATGGGTCGGTCCAAACAACGTGACGACGGGTTTGTTGAACGCCGCCGCGAAGTGGCGCGGGCCGCTGTCGGTCGTGACGAGCAGGTCGCCGCGCCGCACACAGGCCTTGAGCAGGCCAATGGACAGCGTTTCCTCGGCCAGGCTGTGCACTGTGCGCCGTTGGGCCTGGTCGACAATCGACCGGGCCAGGGAGCGCTCCGAGGGGCCGCATAAAACCAAGACGTGAGCCTGGTCCTGATCCGCCAACCGTTGTGCCAGCCTGGCAAAGTGTTCGCTCGGCCAAAGCTTGGCTGAACCATAAGCCGCCCCCGGATTGAGCAGGACGACCTTGGCCGCTGCCTGCAAGCCAAACTTCGTCCAGACCTTGTCCGTCTGCTCTTCGTCTTGAGGCGACGTGAAGAGATGCATTTGATGGCCTGGCCACGGCGTTCCCAGGATCATCGCGATATGGTTATATGCATCCAAGACGGGACTGGGAACATACCGGCCGCGTTCGTTGACCAAGGGCGGCAAGCGATCCGTCAGCATCCAGGAACGGCGGTCGCGGGCATAGCCCACGATTCGGCGGCATCCCCCCAAATATGCGGTGAAGGCCGAACGAAAGGAATTGGGGAACAGGATGGCCACGTCGGCTTTCATTTTGCGCAAGTGGTATGCCGTGGAAGCGACGCTCTCCGCCCAGCCTTTCCCTTGGGTGCCCAGCCATTCATCGAACCACGGGCTGCCGGCGATGACGCCGTGAACGTATTTGCGCCCCACGGCCACGAGTCGAGCCTGGCGGAAATGGCTGCGCAGGGCCGCGATCGCGGGAGTCGCCATGACCACGTCGCCAATCCAATTGGGCAGAAAGACGGCCAGGTTCATGTTTCAAGCCACCTTGAGTGCGTTGCTGGGAGGCTCGCCTTGATCGCGAAGCTTGACCACCGCTGAAGTCGTGCTCAAGCCCGGCTTCATCGCCGCCAGATGAACCCGACCGCCGCGCGCTTCGACCCACTCCGCGCCGACGACTTGCTCCTTGCTGTAATCAGCACCTTTCACCAGCACGTCGGGGCTGATGCGTTCGATCAACGACAAGGGCGTGGGATCATCGAACAGCACGACGTAATCCACCGCCGCCAGCCCCGCCAAAACCTCCGCCCGATCCGCTTCATGATGAATGGGCCTTTGCGGACCTTTCAGGCCGCGCACGCTGTGATCGCTGTTGAGGCCGACGATCAACACGTCGCCCTGGGCCTTGGCTTCGTTCAGATACTGCACGTGGCCGGCGTGGAGCAGGTCGAAGCAACCGTTGGTGAAGACGATTTTACGATTTCGCGCGCGTTCGTATCTGAGCTGCATGTCCAGCACATCCAGACTGACCTGCTTGTGCACAGACCCTGCCGCACCGCCGTGGCTGGCTTGCAAATCCGCGATCATCTCCTCGCGTGAAACCGGAGCGATCCCGACTTTTTCGACTTCCAGCCCCCCCGCGACGTTGGCCAAAGGAATGGCCGTTTCATAACCACTGCCCCCCGCCAAGGCCAGGCCGAGCACGCTCAATACCATGTCCCCCGCGCCGGTGATGTCGTAAACCTGCCGGGGCCGCGTGGGGAAATGTTGGCGGCGGCCATCCCGATGAACCATGGCCATGCCGTCCTTGTCGAGCGTGATAATCGACGCTTCCATGGCGAGCATGTGCAAGAGCGTTTCCCCCGCCTTCCACGCTTGATCGAGCGTGTCGATCGGGAGACCAGTCGCCAGGCTGGCCTCGAGCCGATTGGGGGTCATCGCATGACAACCCTTGTATTTCATGTAGGGGTGATTGCCATCGTTACTGCCGCAGCGAATGGGGTCCACTAAAATGCGCTTGCCCCCATGCAGGGCTTGGCGGATCACAGCCTGGGTCAATGTGGAAGTGCAAACGCCCTTGTCGTAATCGCTGATGAGAACGATATCGGCCAGGGCGATTTGGCGCGTGAGTATCGCGAGCAGCCGCTGCTCCAACGGCGCATCGATGGCCTGGCGGGTTTCATAATCTACGCGCAGGATTTGCTGCGGATGTTTCTGTTGGGCGCGGCCGACGTACCGTTCCTTCACCGTGGTCGGCCGCGACTCATCCGTCAACACCGCGTCGTGGTTGACCTGAAGCTGGTTCAAGAGATGGCGGAGGCGTTCCGCATCGGCGTCCGCCCCTACAACTCCCGCCAAGGCGACACGGGCTTTCAAGGCTCGGAGCATCGTGGCGACGCTACTGGCCCCGCCCAGCCGCTCTTCCCGGCGATCCGCGCGCAGCAGGATCACCGGTGCTTCCTGGCTGATCCGTTCCGCGTCTCCCCAGACGTAACGGTCCAGCATCAGGTCGCCAAGAACCAAGACTTGGGGCTCGCCCCAATGCTCAATCTGTTGGATGAGATCCGTGGACATCCCTGTCCCTCGATTCGTCCATGAACAAAGTCACTCACCGGTTCGCCTTTAACCCAACTCAAGCGGCCTGGGACTGAGGCTCCGGAATCGACCGCTGTTGGTACAGTTTGGCGGCCACCGCGGCGTGGACCAGCGGAATCATGATTTCATGATGGCCGATCAGTTCGATCCCTTGATGCACGGGCCGCTCGACCACGTTGACGCGGCTGCGGTAGTTGGCATTTTTGTCCAGATTGACCGCGATCAGCTTGTCGAGGGCATAACCAAAATTGCGGACCACGCTCACGGCCTTGAGGAAGACCTCGGGCATGATCACCGCGCTGCCGAGATTCATCCAAATCCCCTCGGCCATCGTCGCCACCACGGAGCAAAGAAGGCGAAAATCCACCAGGCTGGCTTCGCCCATGGCCGCCCCGCTCACGTGCGGGTGCATGTGCACGATGTCCGTTCCCAGAGCGACGTGCACCGTGCAGGGGATGCCCGCTCGATGGGCCGCCAACAATAAACTCGCCTCGGGGTAAGCACAGTTTTGATCGGCCAGGTAGCGACCCAAGGCCGCCCCCAAACCGACGTGTTCCTGCGCCCCGATGCGCGCCGCCACGGCAAAGCCGTCCGCCGTCTCCTGGGCCATGCCGAATTTGCCGCTGGGCAATTGTCCGGCGACGTCCTCGCTGGTCTTGCCCACCAGGGCTAGTTCCAGGTCGTGAATGGCCGCGGAGCCGTTCATGGCCACGGCCGTGAGATAGCCGCGTTCGATCCAATCAATCAAGTAGGGAGCACAACCCGTCTTGATGACGTGCCCGCCCAGCGCCGCGACCACGGGACGCCCCTGCTCGAAGGCCGCACTCAAGTGATCGCGCAAGGCCCGGACGCCATTGGCCGCCAATTGTCGGGGGAGTTGGTCCATCCATGCTTCGAGGGTAATCGGCCCCTCCGCCGGTCGTCCCAACTCATCATGAAACACCTTGCTCGGGCGTTCTTTCAGTGGATACGTCTGCAATCCGTGCAGATTAAAGGGAGCAAATTTGCCTTGGGCTTCCATGCCTTTCCCCTATAAATGGAACACTCGATCCAACAACGAATGAAATGAATCCAAGCTCTCACGCAACCGAATCGCGATCTTGACTGCCAGCAAGCGGTGGCGGCCCAATGTTGGCACGCGCAGTTTGACTAAGTCTTTTTGGGTGGTGACGACCCAACCGTCTGGAGGCAGCTCTTCCGCCCAGCGTTCGAGAGCTTGCACGTCTGCTCGCGAATAGGGGTGATGATCCGCAAAGGTGCGTTGGAGCCGCACGTCCGCCCCCAGCCCTCGAAGCATGCGGAAGAACGCTTCGGGATTGCCGATGCCGCAAAACGCCGCGACGGTCTTGCCCGCCAGGGCTGCCGTCGGCTCTGTCTGCTGCTGGGCATCCATCAGGACCTCGGGAACATGTTCCGACAAGAAGACCGGCCGCGATCCCATGCGCCGTTGGGCTTCCGCCCGCAAATGGCCCATGGCCTCAGGATCGACCTGATCGCAGCGCGTTAACACAACGGCATCCGCCCGGGCCAGTCCGTGAATCGATTCACGCAGCAATCCGCGAGGCAACTGCCAGCCATGACCCCATGGCTGCGTGGCATCGATCAGGACCAAGTCTAGATCGCGGGCCAGGCGGCGATATTGAAATCCATCATCCAGCACGATGACTTCGCTCTCCAACTCTTCCGGGGCCATCCGAGCCAAGGCGACGCGGTCGATTCCCTGCAAATGCGGCACGTCGGGCAAATTGTCTTCCAACACCATCGCTTCGTCATTGCGGCCATGCGTCGCGCCATAACCGCGGCTGAGGATCACAACGCGGCGCTCCTGTTGTCTGAAATGACGGGCGACGTATTCGACCATCGGCGTTTTACCCGTCCCGCCCACCGTCAGATTGCCGATCGAGATTACCGGGCAAGCCGCGCGATGGACGGTTTTCCATCCCAAGTCAAAGAGCCAATTGCGCGTCGACGTGACCGTGCCATAAGCCATGGTCCCCAAACTCAAACCGCCGCGCAGCAGACTCGGCCACATCCCTCGCGAGTCGCCGCTGATTAATTGACGATGACATTCGCCCCAATCACTCACGCTTGGTCCGCTCCACGAGTTTGGGTTCGACCATGGCGATTTATACTGTCAGTAAAATCAGGGAGCAACCGCAACTCGCGGTGAACCGCCGCAACTTTGCGTGAGAGCGACGAGGCGGACTTGACAAGATGGAAGCGCACCCGGCAAAGCCAGCGACCTGAGGCAGGCACGGGATCGAACGTGGGACTCGCCGGCGGGAGCGGCAGATCAGGGCGGCTGCGGCGGCGGCGTCTCGCGGCGCATCAAAGAATGGATGTGTTGCATCAAGGTATCCGGCGAGAACGGCTTGCGCAGCAAGGCCTGCCCGGGCTTGAGCACCCGCAGAAACCGACTCCCGGTGTCCTTGGCATAGCCCGTCATGAACATGACGAGCATGCGCGGATGCCGTTCCAACAACTGTTCCGAGAGTTGATAGCCATTCATTTGCGGCAGCACGATGTCGGTGACGAGAATGTCGATCGGCTCCTTGGCACTGTCGAAGATTTGCAAGGCTTCGATGCCATGGCTCGCCACCAGGACGCGAAACCCATAAAGCTTGAGCACGCGCTCCGTGAACGAGCGGACCGATTCTTCGTCCTCCACGAGCAAGATGGTCTTGTCCGCTGCCGCCAGCTTGACGCGCTTGGGCGAATAAGGCTCGCCATCGGCGAGGGGCTGCGTGCCCAAGTGCGGCAGGTAAATGCTGAACATGGTCCCGCGGTCCAGTTCGCTGTCGACCAGGATGGCGCCTCCCGCCTTTTGAATAATATCCGCCGCGGAAGCCAGGCCCAATCCCGTCCCATGGCCTGGCCCCTTGGTCGTGAAGAAGGGCTCGAACAGTCGCGCTTTGACGCTGTCATCCATCCCCTTGCCGGTGTCGGCCACCGTGATCAGGGAATATTCTCCCTTGTTCAACTTGCCCTTCAGGTAAGCTTCATCGCCGTTGACCGAAACGTTGCACGTTCGAATCGTCAGCTTGCCGCCGTTGGGCATGGCGTCGCGGGCATTGAGCGCCATGTTGAGCAAGACCGATTCGATCTGCCCGTGGTCGGCTTGGATGCTCTTCAGGTCGGGGGATAATTGCACGTCGATGTCGATGTGCTCGCCGAGCAGCAGCCGCAGCATTTTTTCCAGGTCCGTCACCACCTCATTGAGATTCAACACCCGGGGAACGACGACTTGATTGCGCGAGAAGGAAAGCAGCCGGCGCACCAGGCCCGCCGAGCGTTCCCCCGCCTTGATGATCTCTTGCAACCCCTCGCGGACCAGTTTTTGATCCTCGGGGACCGTTTCCATCAGAATGTTGCTGTACCCCACGATGGCGGTGATCATGTTGTTGAAGTCGTGAGCAATGCCGCCCGCGAGCCGGCCCACGGCGTCCATCTTCCCGCTCTGCAGGAGTTGTTCTTCTAACAGCTTGCGGCGAGTGTCATCCACGACGTAGCCCCGCAAGGCGAGGAGGCGGCCTGCTTCATCGAATTCACCAAACACATTTTCAGTGACGTAGACCGGTTTGCCGTCCAAGCGCCGCAGTTCGACTTCGAGGTTCTGGATGCTTTTTTCCTTGCGCAGCCGATCGATGAATTGATCACGCGCCGCGGGCGGGGCGTACAGCGTGTTCATCGAGTACGTTCGCGCCTCTTCAACGGAGGCGAAGCCGAAAATCTTGGCAAACACGGAATTGCAGGCCAAGAGCCGGCCATCCGGCGTGGTGATGTAATTGCCCGACAGGCTTTCCTCAAAGAAGCGGCGATAGCTTTCTTCCTGCTTCTTGAGCGAATCTTGCATGCGTTTGCGATGGGCGATTTCCTGGGCCAGGGAGCGATTCGCCACGGCCAAGGCTTGCGTTTGGCCGTTGAGCTGCCGAATGGTGCCGCGATTGGCCAGGAACAGAAAAAAGATGATGCCGGTGAGAATCGCTCCCGAGATCACCAACAGCCAAATCGAGTCCCAATTTTTCAAGACCACGTTGCGATGCGACCAGAGGCGCGAGTGGATCGCTTGCACGCTGTCTTCCAGTTCCTGGACGAATTGATGGGCCGACAAAGTGTAGAGGGAATGGATGACATCTTCCCACAGGGGGTCGGCCGACCGCAACCATTGCTCAAAACCCGCCATCTGCAAAATTCTTTGATCGATGCGGTCGAGCAGACGCGCGACCTCATCCCCTTCGTCCTGCCGCAAGAGCCGCTCCAGCAGATCTCCCTGTTCCTTGCGCCACGCTTGATAGAAATCCATGGGCGTTTGTTCGGGATTGCTCAAATACCTCGTGTTGAGCATGTAGAGGGCCAAGCGCTGTTCCAGATCGAGCACGATCTCCACGAGCTGCGCTTCGACTTCAATGTAGGTTTGGCTTTGGCGAACGTGCCACATCATCCAGAAGTGAAAAATCAGCACCACGACGGCAATGACGCCAAATGCCCAAACCCAAAAAGAACCGGCAAAACGAACCGGGGTCTCGGGCCTGGCCGCGTCATCGGAAAGGTGGGGGATTCGGTAAGTCTCTCTTGATGATGGTGGCATGGATCCGTCTATCGGAGCGCGTGCCGCAGAGAAACATTAGCTTGCCCCCTGGCTCAAGCCGCATCCCTTGCGAAGGCATGCGGCGGGCGGCCACCCAAGGAGTCCGGGATTCGCGGCACGATACCAGCGAAGCCCCCATGCATGATAATCGGGAGAATGTTCCGCCTCAATCAAATATTCAAAGACAGGGTGATGAGGCCGCGGATTTCACCTCGACTAGGACGAAGGCAGAGGTTTGCTTGTTGACCTTAGGATTCGCCCGGGATCCCGCAACGTTGGCTTGTCCCATTCTCCATAGAGCGGATTGGGGAACACGATCCAGTCCTGCCCCCAATGAGCACCATGCCGCTGCACGAGCCGGGCTCGCTCCTCGATGGCTTTCTGTTTCTCTTCCATGGGAGCTTGATCAATCCCCTTGGGAAAGGCATAGGCATCATCAAAATCACGCAAATTATCGCCCAAATAGAGCAATACCTGAAACATCTGCTCGGCTCTGCGGCAGCGTTCCGATTTGTCGCTGGCGCCTTCGTGCAAAAGCAATTGACGATCCGCGTCCTCGATGGGCAAGCCAAGCCTTTGGAGAGTGGCCAGGGTTGACGCTCGGTTTTTATTGGATCGATTGGAGATGTACACCATTCTCACGTCCAAGCGCGCCGCTTCCTGAGCAAATGCCAGCGCTCCAGGCACGAGCCGCACGTCGTCGCCGCATTCGGCTTCGAAGAATTCCCATATCTTGGGCTGGAAAATCAGCTTTTGCTGCATCATGGCGGCGTTGAAGGCAGAGTTGTCGAAAATGGTTTCATCCAAATCGGTCACCACGGCCCAGGGTTTGCCGTCCATCGGTGTGTGCGTCTGTCGCTTTTCTTTGAGCCGAAAGAGCGCCAATTGGAACGCTTGCAAACAGCAAGCGTGATACTCGGCCGACATTTGCATATACAAAAGTGCGTTCAGCTCCCGATGGCTGTCGACCTGATGATGGGAATTAGAAGATAAAGGGCCATGACCCCATAGGCCAAAGCTGACAGCCGCGATCACCAGCAGGATCGTTTTCCAACTCGTACGCGATGGACCCGACATGCTTGTCTTCTCCGAGAGGGGATGGGGATGAATCGAACAGGAGTTAAATTGCGTTCAAGGTAATGAAGTTGATCAATCGCTTTCCAATCAACCTTCCATGAAGTGGGGATCGAAGCCATGACGTGCAGGCTCGAAATCCATGCGGCGAACAAACGCGGCTGCTTCCTGCGCCAAGAAGTCCCGATCCATTTCTGGATCTTCCGCTTTCACGATCCAGGGACCTTCATACCCTGTTCGATGCAAGGCGCGAACGAGCGATGACCAATCCACCGAGCCATGCCCCGGCGCCCGGCAGGAACGACCGCGCCGCGGGTCCCCAGCCGTGAGACGCGAACCCAGGATCCCGGTTCGACCGTTAAGATTCAGGGCCGCATCTTGCCAATAAATCATGAAGATGCGGTCGGGGAAAGCCTGGATGAATTCGACCGGATCGACTCCTTGCCAATGAAGCTGCCCAGGGTCCACGGCAAAGCCAATGGTTTCACTACCCTGGAACAGATTCAGCATCGCTTCCGCGGAATACAGATCGAAGGCCATTTGACCTGGCTGCACCTCGAAAGCCAGGCGCAGGTTCAATGCTTGGAATTCCTGCACGATGGGCAGCCAGCGTTCCACCCATTCTTGACATTTCGTCGTCCACCATGCTCTTGGCACGGGCGGGTAGTCAAACAGGGCTTGCCCATGGGGTGAGCCGCCACAAGTCGCAACCAGGTTCACGCCCAAGCTATGCGCCACGCGAGCCGTCGCCGCCAGCTCCTCGCTGGCACGGTCGCGCACGCCATGAGCCTGACCGTCTCCCCAAACGTAATCCGGTAATCCCGCCTGATGCCTTTCATCGGCATCCTCGCCGACAACCTGGCCCACCATGCGATTGCATATCGCTGCCAGGCGAATTTCATGTTTCTCCAACAGCGACACCAAACGCTGCGGATAGTCTGGCTCGCTCAAGGCCCTTTGAATGGCCAGATGCTCTCCCTGGCAATCCAGTTCGATCGCCGCATAGCCCCATTCAGCCGCTTTTTGGACAAACGCTTCGAGTCCGCGGTCCGTCCACGAGCGGCTGCTCAATCCAATCAGGCGTGGCATATCCCTTTCCTCCGCCAATGGAAAACAGGGAGCGGTGGATGCCGCTCCCTGATGAGTTCACGTCATGCAAGTCCGGTTTGGCCGTCAGTTGCCGGGCGGCGAGCTGGGCGGCGCGCCGCCTTCTCCCGGCGTTCCACCCCCAGAGACCGGCGGTTCATTGCCTCCGGAGCCGCCGGCTGGGGCAGGTGCATTCCCTCCCGAGATGGGCAAGGTGTTGGGCTCCTGGCTCATGGGCGAGGAAAATGGCACCATCACGTCTTCATCCTCTAGATAAACTTCATCCAGGTCCGTGTCGTCCACCAACTTGCGCATGAGGAAGTAAACGACCGTGCCCGCCGACCAGAAGAAGCTGTAGGCGAAGCCAAGCACGAACAAGAAGATGATGTGCAGCCAGATGGCCACGATGCCTGCGGCGAACTTTTGGAACCATTCGGGCTTCAGGTCCTTGTGATCGCCGCCGAGCAGCGTGCACCACTCATAGGACGTGGGGGCGTAGATGAACAGCGTGCTCAACGGGTCGCCGCGCCAGCCATGCCAGGGAATCAACTCCACGCCCCACTTGGCGAGATAGACCATGAAGGACGTCATGAAGACCATGAAAAAGACGGCGATGAAGCCGTACAGGATCGCCAGGAAGGCGTAGAGCAGATACTGCCAAGGTCGCTGATAGACGTAAGCATAGCAGCGGCTCAAGGCGTCGAAGCTATCCGTGCCCTCGGCGCTGACTGTGGCATACATCAAAGGCCAGCCGATGTAGCCGATGACCAACAGAGCGATGATCAAGCCGGCAATGAGGGGGAGAAACCAGAGAATGGCGACGAGCCAATCGCCCACCAGGGGAATGTGCAGCAACAGGCCGCCCAACACCATCAAAATGCCCAGCCCGGCGATGCCGAGCAGCGGTATCAGGGGCGCGGTGAAAAACGACCAGAATTTTTGGCGGGCGAAGCGAATGCCGTCGGACATGGAGAGTTTTTCGCGGCGGGCCACCTGCACGGCGGCAATGCGCGTGATCGCTCCGCCAAAGATGGACCACACCGCCAAGGAATAAAACAAGCCGAACAGGGCATACCACCACTTGCCCTCGCGCGGGGAAGAGCGAATGACGTCGATGACCGGACCAAAGAATTTCTGGAAGGGTTCGACCTGAGCGGGAGGCTGCTGCCCCTCGCCGCCAAACCAGAACGTCCCGGAGAACAGATGGCCTTCGCTAGGATGGGTGACCACGATGAAGGGGTTTTTGCCGCGATTGACGTAGCCCGGCCAGGTGCTGTAGGCGCTGTCGCTTTGACCAAAGACCAACCCTAAAATCCACCAGCCCAGCCAAAGGACCACGACGGCGGCCGTGGCCAAGATCAACTTGGAAGGGTCCAAGGCGATTTGAAAGGCGCGAAAGACCTCGGTCCATGGCCGTCGTGTTGGACTGGTCGACTCTCGCATTTCCCCACGTTCATCAGACATTCCCGACTCCTTGATGAGGCTTCTAGGCGCGTCGAGCACCCTCAAGAAATGGTTCGCAAAGTTGGTCGTATTATAGTTGCCTCCCCTGCTCTTTCAATCAAGACGAAGGCAAGTCGACGGAAATTCACCCTGCCGGGTCGGCCCCTGGTTCCGGCCCTGTCGCAAAAATCTTCATCAGGAAACCGGTAAAGCACTTAGGGCGACTTGACAAGCTTGCCAGAGTTTACTACTCAAGTAGGTGAAATCGACGCGGCTGTACTTGGAGTGCGGCTCGAAAAGAATGGATGACCCCTGGCTCTGATCCGGCAACGCGGCTCGAATGACGCGGAATGGCTCCCATGGGATGCGACTCGGCCAGCTTTGCGAAACCGGAGCTTTTCGTCAGGATTCAAGTGATTTGATTTAAGGAATCCCTTATGCTCCTACGGAAAACCATTCAAGAGTTGCAGGACCTGCTCGCCTGCTTGTCGCCCAGCACCGCCGGGGAGACGCTTTCTCGAGAGCGCCTGAGCGAGCCTCGGGCTGGTCGTCGCAAAAAAGAGGGCGATAACAACGAAGATGACATCGAAGACGAGGATGAGGACGACGACGAAGAGGATGAGGATGATGATTTAGAGGAAGATGAAGAGTTCGAAGACGATCTCGAGGATGATGACCTCGATGATTTAGATGATGATGATTTCGACGACGATGACTTCGACGACTTGGACGATGACGACCTCGATGAGGACCTCGAAGACGATTTTGAAGATGAATTCGAGGACGACGATGATTTAGAGGATGACGAAGAGGAAGAAGAAGAGGAAGAGGAAGAGGAGAATTTTGACGACGAAGAATAATGCTGTTCGAAATGGCTTTAGGACGATTTGGCATCCCAGGGGTTGTGATGAATTTCACAACCCTTATATTTTCCCTCAATTAAAGCCACCTTGAGAAATGAGGATTGCATCGATAGATGGGATTACGGAGAAATAAGACGCCGCCCGCAGGAATGGAATTCCTTGAAGCGGCAAGAGTAAGGGGTATAATTGCGTTATCTTTCGTAATCGTGCAGGTTTCGCGCGGTGTCATACCTATCCATTCCGCCATCATTTGCCGAGGTGAGCAGTCATGGCCGGCAAAGGCAATTTGCAAGACCCGTCATGTGCTTCGTCTACCACTCCCTATCCGGGTGCTGCGTTCATGGACATGAACCAAATCGACTTTGAAATCGAATTCTATCAGGGCATTCTGAAGCGCCACCCGGAATACGTTGACGCCCTGCGGATCCTGGGCAATAACCTCACCATCAAAGGACGGTTCGCGGACGGGTTGGCGATCGATCTGCGCCTGGTTCAGCTCCGCCCGCGTGATTTCCTGGCCCACTACAACCTGGCGTGCAGCTTTTCCTTATTGAGGCAAACCGAGCCAGCCTTGGCTGCTTTGCGGCGGGCGATTGAATTGGGGTATCGCGATTATCGCTATCTCAGCCAGGACCGCGACCTGGAAAACATCCGCCACGACCCCCGCTACCGCCAATTGCTGCTCGAATTCGAATTGCCGCTCTTGCGCAAAACCAAACATCGCCAAGCCTAGTTCCACCCTTCCGATCCAACTCGCAGAAAGGAACGGGTTTCCATGGGTTCCGCTGCCGATTCGCCGCCCCTGTTTGCATCCCCCGCCAGCCAGCCGATCCGAGAACATTTTCGCGGCAAAAATCGCTCGCTCACGGATAAAGTGATGAGCGTGGCCGACGCCGTGCGGCAATGGGTGCGGGATGGGGATTATGTGTGCATCGGCGGGTTCGGCGTCAACCGACTCCCCACGGCCGTGTGCCATGAGATCCTTCGTCAGGGCAAACAAGGACTGTCCTTTGCCGGGCATACCGCCACCCATGATTTTCAAATTCTCTGCGCGGGCAATCTCCTCGGGCGCGGGCAGACCCTCAAGCGCGTCGACGCGGCTTACATCGTCGGCCTCGAGGCGCGCGGGCTGTCGCCGCACGCTCGCCGGGTGATGGAAAGCGGCACGGTGGAATGCGTCGAATGGACCAATTATGCCTTGGCCGTGCGCTTCAAGGCCGCCGCCATGGGCGTGCCCTTCCTGCCCTCGCACACCATGCTGGGAACGGATACACAACAACAAAGCGCCGCCAAGGAAATCACCTGTCCGTTCACCCGCGAGCGTTTGATGGCCATTCCCGCCCTTTATCCCGACGTGGCCGCCATTCACGTTCACGAAGCGGATCGTTTTGGCAACGGCCGCATTCGCGGGGTCAACGTCGCCGACAGCGATTTAGCGCGTGCCGCCAAGCGTTTGATCATGACGTGCGAGCGGCTGGTTCCGACCGAGGAATTTCGCCGCGACCCCACGAGCACGACCATTCCCTTTTTCTGCGTCGACGCCGTCTGCGAAGTCCCCTACGGCAGTTATCCAGGCAACATGGCCTATGAATACTTCTCCGACGAGGAGCATTTGCGCACCTGGCTGCGCGTCGAGGAAAACCTCGATGAATTCAAGCGCTTCATCGATGAGATGATCTACCAGACCAAGGATTTCACGGAGTATCTGCACCGCTGCGGCGGCTTCGCTCGGCTGCCCAAGCTGCGCCGGCAAGAGTTGATGATCGATTCGCCTTCCTCTTGACGAGATCGCTCATGACCTACAACAAAATGGAATTGATGATCATCTGCGCCTCGCGGCTGCTTGAAAATGGCCGACTCGTGACCGTCGGGACAGGGGCGCCGTGCGCCGCCACGATGCTGGCCCAGAAACTGCATGCCCCGGACCTGGTCATGTTCTTCGAGGCCGGCGGCGTCGCTCCCCAACTCCCCACGATGCCCATCAGCGTCGGCGACTCCCGCACCTACTATCGCGGTCTCATGGCCACCTCCATGTGCGACATCATGGAAACGTGCCAGCGCGGCCTCATGGATTATGCTTTTCTCGGCGGCGCGCAGATCGATCCGCATGGCAACTTGAATTCCACGATCATTGGCACCGACTATCATCGCCCCAAGGTTCGGCTGCCCGGCAGCGGGGGAGCGTGCGATCTGGCGTCCTTCTGTTGGCGCGTGATCACGCTGATGAATCACGATCCGCGCCGCTTCGTGCCCAAGCTCGATTTCCTCACCACGCCGGGGTATCTCTCCGGACCGGGAGCCAGGGAAGCCGCCGGATTGCCCTCCGGCACGGGACCGTACCGCGTGGTCACCGATTTGGCCATCTTGGGGTATCACGAAGAGACCAAACGCATGGAAGTCGTGAGTCTGCATCCAGGGGTCGCCCTGGAACAGGTGCGCCAGCAAACGGGTTTTCCCCTGGGCGTGCGGGAACCTTTGGAACAAACCCCCGCCCCAACGGATCAAGAACTGCATCTGCTCCGCACCGAGGTCGACCCCCATCGCTATCTGATCGGTCGAGCCTAGCGTGACCGCGGCCTCCGAACTGGCCGAGTCCATCACAGCCGTTCGAACTTGGCGGCGAATTCCCGGAAGATGTCCTCGGGATGGAAGTTAAAAATCGTCTTCTCCGAGGGATGCCACTGGCCTCCCTCGAAGGTGAACAGCACCGTGGCATTCTTGGCCAAATCCACGGCGGGCAGACCCTCCATGTCGCTGTCAGGGATGACATCGAATTGGATGTCGCAGCCCATCAGCATGACGTACTGCCCCGAACGCCGCTCGCGCCCCAAGTGGGCCTCGGTTTGCCAATCGATCTGCTGCCAGCGCAGGCCGCGCGGCTTGCCCGATGCTGCCGCTTGCGCTTGAAAGCGCTGCTGCAGGGCTGGTTGCTGTTCGGCAAAGAGCGCATGGAGCTTTTCCTTGCGCCACCGGGCCAGGGGTAAGCGCAACATTCCCCCCAGGATGGCCAGGCCCATCAGCAGCAGGATGATCCAAACCCAAACAGTCCAGGATGGCCAGGCCCAAGGCATCATGTCATTGATTGACCTTCGTGACACAAACACAAATGGATGGTCTTGCGGCTTTCTCGTCGCTTCCCTTTTCGCCAAGGATTATATTAGGAACGAATACAGCCAATTTTGGCAAGAAATGTCATCGCTCGAGGGTTGCCTTTCATGATGAACGATCCCGTCCCTGCCGATCGTTTCCCCACGCTCGATGAAGCCGTGGCGACGCTGATCGACTGGGGTCGGCTCTTTTACGATCGGAGGTGGTGCGAAGCGGGCAGCGGCAGCTTCAGCATGGTCTTGGGTAGAGACCCCTTGCGGATGGTGATGACGGCGCCCCAAAGCGACAAGCGCCGCCTGACCGAACGGGATTTGATCGTCATCGATGCACAGGGGCAGATCGAGGGCTCGCCGCCGGCGCCGCCGAGCGGGGAAGCGCCGCTGCACGGCGTCATCGCGGAGTTTCTGCCCGCCGTTCGCGTGATTGTGCACACGCAATCCCAAGCCGCGACCTTGATCTCAGAACCCAACTATCCACAGAACAACCTGGTGCTCGAAGGCTACGAAATGCTCAAGGGGTTGAGCGGCGTGACGAATCCGACGACCAAGGTTTATCTCAAGATTTACGACAACACCCAGCAGATCGGCGAGCTGACCCGCCGGCTTCGGCTCGTCTTTCCTGAAGCCACTCCCGCCATGAAATATGGCTTCCTGCTCAAGCGGCACGGTCTGTTTACCTGGGGCAAGGATGGCGAGGAAGCACGCCGGCACCTGGAGACGCTGGAATATCTCTTCGAATTGATGCTTCGGCGATCGCTGATCTTTCCCGACCGTTTGTAGACGGCATCCCCTTGATCGTCTGGTTCCGAGCTCCAACAGGATCGCTGCTGCGGGATGCAAGACGTGAACCATGCTTGAACGTTTTCCCTTTCCCGCATAAACTCCCATCTACCCATGGAGCCGTGGTTCGACGTCTGATGAAAAGTGACAGCCTCATGCAAACGTCCGACGCTTATTTGCTTCTCAAGCTCTCCGGCACCCTGCTGCGTCCGGATTACATCGAAAGCGTGCTTTATCCCCATGCGCGCTTGCAAATGTACATGTTCTTGCGGCGGGCGTGGTGCCATCCCCAGGTCCAAGAAGCGCGTGAACGCTTCGCCAAAAGCGAAGGTGCCGACAGTTTCGCGGAGTGGCTGGGAGGGCCAGGCTTGCCGCCGGAGTATGCTTATGAGCGGTTCCGCGAAGTCATCACTCGCATGTTGGTGCAAAAGGTGCACACCGAGCCGCTGGCCATCTTGTTGCAGCTTCTCTGGGAAGAACAACTGCGCGCCAATGCCATTGAAGGGGTGGTGCTCCCCAATGCGGTTCGAGCGCTGCAACAGTGGAACGAAAAACACAAACGCTTCGCTTTTTATTCACCCGAGAACGCCGTCCTGGAAAAGTTGATCGTTCAATTCAACGAGATGGAAAACATCGGCCAGCTTGCCAGCCACCACTTTGGCTCGGAACTCGGCTCCGCCTGTGACGCCGCCACGTACCGCCGCATGGCGGAACATTTGAAGATCCCCCCTGGCCAGTTGCTTTACGTGGCCACCGATGCAGATTGCCTGTTCCATGCCAAGGAAGCGGGATGCAAGACGGTTTGTCTCGCCGCCAAGGACGCTCCTCCTGGCCAGAACGGCCTGGCTACCATCCATGATCTCATGGACATCGCCTAGGCCGTGAGGTCGAAGCAAACGCACAAAGTCCAAATCAAATCCACTGGCCGATCTGATAGGTCGCCAGGGCGGCGAGATACGCCAGCGCTGTCATGTAGGTGAAGGTGAAGAGAGGCCAGCGCCAACTATGGGTTTCGCGTTTGATGACCACCAACGTCGAAGCACATTGGCAGCACAATGCAAAAAAGATCATCAAGGAGAGCGCCACAGACAGCGTGAACACGGGTTGACCGGCCCGCGGGCTGCCGGCGTCCCAGGTTGAGTTTTTCAGCTTTTGCGCCAAGGCCAGGCGCGCCTGTTCATCCTCGACGTCCACTTCGCCTTCGTCATAGATGATGCCCAGGGTGCCGACCACGATCTCCCGAGCGGGAAAGCTTGCCAGGGCCGCCATGCCAATCCGCCAGTCCCAGCCGAGGGGTTGGAACGCCGGTTCGAGGAAGCGGCCCGTGCGGCCGAGATAACTTTGCGTGCGCCAGCACTGCAGCATGGCGTTTCGCTGTTCTTCCAAATCCTCGAGGCGCTTCAGCTCCTCGGCTGTGGCCTTCTCCTTGGCGGGCAGTGCCTCGATCTGCTCCTCCAGGGCAGCGACTTGCACATCGTAACTGTGCCCGTTTTCGTCCGTCGAGGGGAAATAGAGCAAGGCCCATACCAGGATCATGCTCGCCAAGATCAAGGTGGCGGCGCGCCGCACAAACGCCCAGCCGCGCTCCACCATGCGATAAAGGACCAGGGAGGGGGATGGCCATTTGTAACTTGGCATCTCCAGGATGAACAACGGCGTCTCGCCGCGCAGCAGCGTTCGCTTGAGCAGCAAGGCGACCAAGGGAGCCGCGATCAGGCCCACGAGGTACATGCCGAAGATGACCACGGGCGGCACCCACCAGCCAAACGGCGCGAAAAAGGCGGCACTCAGCAGCACATACACCGGCAGACGCGCCGAACAACTCATGAGCGGCGCAATCAGAATGGTGGCGATCCGGTCGCGGCGATTTTCGATGACGCGCGTGGACATGATGCCGGGGATGGCACAGGCAAACGATGACAGCAAGGGAATGAACGATTTTCCTCCCAGACCGCATTTGGACATGATTTTGTCCATCAGGAAGGCCGCCCTGGCCATGTAGCCGCAATCTTCCAACATCGCAATAAAGGCGAACAGGATCATGATCTGCGGGAGAAAAATCAACACGCCGCCCACGCCTTCGAGCACGCCGGAAACGAGCAGACTGCGGAGCACCCCGGGCTCCATCCACTCGTTCAGTCTGGCCGCCAGCCAGCCTTTGCCCGCGTCAATGCCGTCCATTAACGGTTTGGCGCCTAGAAACAGACCGACGAACATCAGGAAAAAGATGACCAAGAACGTCAGCGTGCCCCAAACCTTGTGCATCAAAAACGCATCGATGCGGCTCGTCCAGGTCACGGTTTTCTCAGTCGACCGCTTCACGCAGCCTTGAAGCCGTTCCTTGATCCAGCCATAGCGAACCCGAGCCTCGATCTGGGGAATGGGGCATTGCGCCGCTTGCAAGCGCGCCCGCGCCGCTTCCAGCTCGGCTTTAGCTTGCGGGCCAACCTGGCTCAAATAGCGCTCCTGGGTGGCTCCATCACGGTCGATGAAGAGACGCTTAATCATTTCCACCGGCCAGGCTGCGAGCATTTCGGGCCTTTGCCGCTGCAGTTCGCTGCGCCACTGGTTGACTTCCCGCGTGAACGGTTCTGGATAGTGCGGATATTGATCGGGCGGCTGCAAAGTTTCCGCCCTTGCCAAGACGCTTTTCAATTCCTGGAGGCCCTGACCCCGATGAGCCTGCATGGGGATCACGGGAACGCCCAAGCGCTGACTGATTTGTTCCGGATCGAGCACCACGCCCTTGTTCTGGGCGATATCCATCATGTTGAGGGCCACGATGACGGGCCGCCCCAGCTCCATGAGCTGCGTGGTCAGATAAAGGTTCCGCTCCAGGTTGGAGGCATCGACGATGTTCAAAATGACGTCGGGCTTGGCCGTGCCTGGTTGATGACCGAGCAGGACGTCGATGGCGACCATTTCATCGGGGCTGCGCGGCGCGAGGCTATAGGTGCCGGGCAGGTCGATTAGGTCGAACTGCATCGCAGCGAACGTGAAGGAGCCGACTTTTTTCTCAACAGTGACGCCCGGATAATTGCCGATCTTTTGACGCAGACCCGACAAGGCGTTGAACAGGCTCGACTTGCCCGTGTTGGGATTGCCGACCAAAGCGACGACCAGGCGATTCGATGAGTGGGAACCGGCGGCTGACGCGGCGCGGGGTTCAGTTTGGCCGGCGAGAGGGTTCGGCGGGTTGGACGTCATTGAACGATGACTCGAGCAGCTTCCGATCGACGCAAGCTCAATAAATAGCCACCAATGCGAATCTCAATCGGATCTCCAAGCGGCGCCACGGTGACCATCTCGACCTGCTCCCCTTCCAGCAACCCCATCTCCATTAGTCGTTGACAAAGATGATCCTGGCCCAAAATGGCCGTGATGCATCCCGATTCGCCGGGTCGAAGTTCGCTCAAACTCGGCATGGGAATGAGTCTCATTCGTTGGTGGACAGAGGTCTGACCAACACTTGCTGCCGGTCATTCAGCCGAAGGCTTAAACGCGCTTCTCCGATTTGCACCACACAAGGCGAGCCAGCCTGAATCATTTGAATGGCGGACCCCACATGCAAACCGATGTCTGCCAAACGCGCGACAAAGTTAGGATCACCTTCCACCACGGTGATCTCAGCTTGTTCACAGTTTTGCAGGAATTCAAGGGGAAGCATGATCGTTCTCGTAGCGTCTTTGATCTTGCTATTGAGAATCAGTCTCAATAATCTTATCGGTCAATTAGCCCGTCGTCAAGCAATGAATTTCAAGTTATCTTCAATGGTCGTGCTTTCTTTACGAATGTATCGGCTAATATCCATCCTAATCATGCTGAAACAGAACAAGGAAATCACTTGATGGCCAACCTCATCGGTCTCTCGGGCAGTTTGAGAAAGGGATCCATCAATACGGCCTTGCTCCGGGAGGCAGCGACCATGATGCCTTCAGGTTCAACACTCTCGGTGCGAACCATACATGGCATCCCGCTTTATGATGCCGACCTTGAAGCGGCCCAAGGCATTCCATCGGTCGCGGCCAATTTGAAAGATGCCATAGCCGCTTCGGATGGGCTGATCCTCGCCACACCGGAGTACAACAATTCCATTCCTGGCGTGTTCAAGAACGCCATCGATTGGCTCAGCCGGCCACCCGCCGATCAAAAGCGCGTGTTCGCCGGCAAGCCCGTCGCCATCATGGGGGCCACGCCCGGAGGATTCGGCACGATCCTCAGTCAAAACGAATGGCTGACCGTCCTTCGCTATCTTGGAACGCGCCCATGGTTCAGCGGAAGGCTGTTGATCTCCAATGCCGCCAACGTCTTCGATGCCGATGGCCGCATCAAGGACGAAAAAGTGCGGGAATTGCTGAAAGAGTTCGTGACCGGCTTCGCGGCCTTCATCAATGGATGAAAACCGAAGCGGTTTGATCCAATCATGAGAGAATGAAAGCCCATCGACCGCTGACGGATTGTGCGGTCAAGACTATCGGTCGCCATCTTGCTTCCACCTTTCAAATCGAAGACAATGGGGGCATTTCACCCTATGTGAGGATTGGCCATGGGCATGATGTGGCTGAATGGCATGGCGTTGCTGATGACGATTTGTCAAGGGCCGCTGCCCGCGACGGAGGAGGAACGCTTCCGAGACCTTCTTCGAGAGCTGCGTCAGAAGGCCGAGGCCACAAAAACCAGTGAGCGACAACAGGCCTTGGACCTGTTCAAACAGGCGGAGCAAGCAGGGAAAGCCGGCCGTTGGAGCGATGCTCAGTCCCTGGCTCGACAGGCGGAGCAGATCGATCCAGACCTGCCCGGCCTGCGGCTGTTTCAAAAACACATCGACCAGCAGTTGAAGACGCCCGCGCCGCTCAAGACCGATTTGCAAATGGCCCGGCTCTGTCTCATGGAGGCCGTCGTCCATTTGCAAAGCCTTGTTCAGGAACGCCGCTACGCCGAGGCGCAGCGATGGAGCGAGATGGTGCGCGGCACCGTGCATCGCTTTCCCAAGGATTACGATCTGTCAGCCGTGCTAGAGCGGATGGAAGAAGTCATCCGGGAATTTCAGCAACGTTTGGATCAACCGCCTCCCCCGCCTATCCCTGCTTCCTCGAAGACCAAGCTCCCCGCCCCCGATAGCGACTCGACTACCTGGAAAAAGCGACTTTCCAAGCCGATAAACATTGAATGGGATCAAGTCACGGTCCGCGAAGCCTTGCAACAGATTGCCGACGCCACGGGTGTGACCTTTATCATCGACGAACCACGCGTTTCTGTGCGACAGCTCGATCAGCGGACCATCAGCCTGCACCAACAAACCTCAGCCAACCTTGCTTTGGAAACCATCCTGCAATCGATGGCTCTCGAGTTTGTTCCTCTCAGCCAGAATCAGCTTTTATTGACGACCAAGGCACAGGCTCTGGCTCGAGCGGTCCGCCCCGAGTCGCTGCAATCGAATGTCACCCTGCAGCCCTCAACCCAGGCCAAAGACCCACGCTCGGAGCCGCCGCCCAGGACCGAGTCCCCTGCCCCTTCAGGGAAGGTTGGCCAAAAACCTCCGGCTTATTTGCAATCCCCTGAAGCGTTTCGCAGGCACATGGAGGCGATGCTCGGTCCCGAACTCACTCAACCTCCTCCGCCGCCAAGCATCTTGCCGCCTCCCAAAGGTGAGGTCTTGCCGCCTCCTAAGGCCGATTTGCCGCCATGACAGGACGCTCCCGCTGCCAAACGCTAATATGATCGAGACGTTGCATGGCGGAGACACCGATGCAGGAATGGCTGAAGGAAATCCTCGATCATGCCCGCAGTTGGCAAGCCGCGGGCATCCATTGGCTGCCTCCCTCCGATGCCCCGCCCTGGAAGCGCCGACATGATGCCGAGGCTGAAAAACCGACCACGGACTCCAGCAGTGCAAATCGTTCCGCTTCCGTGTCCGCTGCAGCCACGACCCATCAACATTGGTTCGAACCATCCCCTTCGCCAACGGTTCCCATGAGTTTAGAAGAACGCCGCATCGCCCTCCAAACGCTCGATGAGCAACAAGTGAAAACCTGCACGCGCTGCACGGAATTGGTCCGCAACCGCACGCAGACCGTGTTTGGCGTGGGCAATCTCGAAGCGGAATTGTGCATCGTGGGCGAAGCTCCTGGAGCGGACGAAGACGCTCAAGGGGAACCCTTTGTCGGCGCCGCGGGTCAGTTGCTCAATCGCATCCTCGAGGCCTGCCAACTGAAGCGCAGCGACGTTTACATTTGCAACGTGCTCAAATGCCGCCCGCCGGGCAATCGGCCGCCCTTGCCCGATGAAGTGGCCCATTGCCGGCCGTTCCTGGAAAGGCAACTCGACGTGATTCAGCCCAAGTTCATTTGTTGCTTGGGAGCTGCCGCGGCGCAAACGATTCTGAACACCAACCTGGCGATCGGCAAATTACGCAAGAAGTTCCATACCTATCGCGGCATCGCCGTGATCTGCACCTATCACCCGGCTTATCTGCTCCGCAATCCCAACGCCAAGCGGGACGTCTGGGAAGACATGAAAATGCTGATGGCTAAAATGGGCCGCCCCGTGAGCTGAGCGTCAGGCCAGATCGGGCTGGAGAAAGCGGACGCGCATCCCCTCGGATTGCATAATGGCTTCGGCGGCCAGGTAGCCGCTGCGAACGGCCCCTTCCATGGTGGCGGGCCAGCCGGTCGCCGTCCAATCTCCCGCCAAATACAGCCCCGCGATGGGCGACCGCTGGTCCGGCCGCCAGCGATCCACCCCCGGTTCGACGCTGAACGTCGCGTGCGGCTCGGTGATGACCCGCGATCGCAACAGCTTCGCCTCGGCCGGAATGGGCAGCCTCGCTTGCAATCCTTCCAGGACCGCCGCCAAAATGCGCTCGCCGCCCCATCCTCGCAAGTCGCGCGCCGCGCTGATGACGACTTGATAGTAGTGCTCCCCGGCCACACCCGAGGGGCGATGGAAGAGCCATTGCGAAATGCCTTCCAGCAACACCAAGTGCGGATAGGTCGTGATGGGACGATCAAACCACATGTGCACGCTGGTGATGGGAGAGGTTTTGAGCAGTTGCATTCTCGTGAACACCGGGTATTGCTGCACGACCTCGGAAGGCAGCAGGTCAAGCAAGCGGTAAAAGGGAACGGCGGCCAGATAGAGGTCCGCTTCAAGCGTCTCGCCGCCGCGCAGTTGAACGCCGTGAATGACCGCATTCTCGATTAGCAATTGCCGAGCAGGGCAATCGAGCCGAAGGTCGATGTGATGGTCCTTGAGCCAAGCCTGCATTTCCTTGCCGTACAATTCGCTTAAGGGCACCTTCGGCAGATAGACCACGCCCCCTTCACGGTGCTTCATCAAACCCTCGACGAAAACCTTGCGCGCATATTTGAGGCCGATCTGTTCAATGCCTTCGTTCAATGCGCTAACGAGAATGACGTTCCAAAAACAGTTGATGGACGTGCGTTGTTGCCCCTGCTCCTCGAGCCACTCCATGAAGGGGGGATCGGATTGAGGCGAAAAGCGCTCCAGGGCCGCCAAGGCCCAGCCAATGCTGAGCTTGTCCGAACGGGAAAGAAAATGGGCGCGGAGAAACGAGCGGATCAAATGCCAGGGCGCCGGCAAGCCATCGGCCCGCCATTGGGAGACGCGGCCATCCGCCGTCATGAAGTAAAGCGTTGTGACGCGTTCCAGCAGGTGAGCGATGCCGACCTGTTCGCAGAAGTGGGTAAAATTGGTGCAGCAGCCCATGCTGACGTGCTGACAGAGGTCGACGGCTTGCCCCGAGTTGGGGTCCGTGAAGGAACTGGCCCGGCCTCCTAATTGACTGCGTGCTTCCACCAGGGTAATGCGCCATCCGCGAGGAGCGAGGGCCGTCGCCGCGGCCAGCCCCGCGAGTCCGCCGCCAATGATCAGGAGTCGTCCGGACATCGTGCCGATCTCCACATGCCTGGGGCGGTCATGAGCCAGCCGCCCAACGCTGAGGGATCGTCTTTAGGAACAACTGCAGCTTGCGCCAGCGCGGCAACCGAAAACGTTTTCCCTTCCATTGAAATTGCGAGTTTTCCAACCGGTCCAAAATTTCCGCATAAGTTTGCGACATCAACCGCCATACGGCCCGCCCATCATGGGGGAGAAAATCCGCCACGGCCGCGGCATCCTTATAATGACCTCGGGCGATCCGGGCCATGTCGCGCAACAGGGCCAAAGCGTCCGCGGGAGGCGGTTCTTGGACGATTTCTTCCTCCCGCACTTGATGCTGATTCATAAGGTCCAAGGGCACATAGCACCGATTGTCGCGCGCATCGAGCCGAACATCACGCAAAATATTAGTAATTTGCAACGCCCGACCAGCGGACAGGGCGTGGGGCAGCACCTTGGGATCATGGCAACCCCACACCGCCAGGCAGCATAAGCCGACATACCCGGCTACCTGGTCGCAATAACGCTCCAATTCCGCCAGGGTTTGAAAGCGTCGGCAAGCCAGGTCGCTCTCCACGCCATCGATCACCACGTGAAACCACGCAGGGTCGATGCGAAAACGCTGCACGGCCCGGATCAAAGCAGGGTGAAGGCGATGAGAAAATTGGCCCCGCAAGGCCCGATCCAAATCGTCGCGCCACCGTTTGAGAGCGGCTGTCTTCCAGGCCGCGGGAGCAGGGTCATCGGCCAGGTCGTCCGTGATGCGCATGAAGGCATAGAGGGCGCACATGCCCATGCGTTGTTCGGGAGGCAACATCCAAAAGGAGTAGTAGAAATTGCCTGCGCGCTGCCGAGCCAAATATTCGCAATAACGCTCGGATTGCGCGAGGGAGATGCGCTCCCTCCAACCGCGGCGGTGCGGCGATGCACTTCGATCGGTTGGACATGGGGAACAGCGATCGGGAGCCAATTGCTGCCACCGGCATTGCAGCCAGTGCTGAATGAGCATGGCGGCCTGCCGCGTCTTGCTCACCGTGGGCCGTCGAGACCAGACGTCGAACTGCTGTCTTTCAATCGCTTCAAGGATCGCCATGCCGCCGGAGATGATGAGGTCCACCTCGCCGGACACCTCGCTCGGCAGCTTTTGCACCAAGGCCCGGCCGGCTTGTAACAGATGTCGCGCGCGGTTGACCTCAAACGACATCAAGGCTTGAAAGGCCGGCGTGCAGCGGCGCTGGGCGAGATCTTCGTCGGCATAGCCAAACCGCTCCCGATCTTCGCGCGGGAGATAGCAGCGCCCCTTGCCATGATCCACGGCGACGTCTTGCCAAAAGTTGGCCAATTGCAGTCCCGTGCATATCTGATCGGACCGTTCAAGCGATTCCGCATCGACGGCGCGAAACAGATGCAGCAAAATGCGGCCAACGGGATTGGCGGAGGAGCGGCAATAGGCAAGCAGTTGTTCGAAGGCGGCATATTCCTTGACGGTCTGGTCCTGCTCGAAGGCGGCCAGCAGATCGAGAAAAAGCTCAGGCGGAATGGCAAAGGCCCGAATCGTCTCCCGCAAAGCGATCATGACGGGGTGCCGGCTCGATCCTTGCAACATGGCCTGAAACTCTTGCCGCCACCATTGGAGCAAGGCCAAGGCCTGCTGCCCTTCGGGCGTCTCGTCGGCCAAATCGTCCGCCCATCGGCAATAGGCGTAAATGGCATGAAAATGTTGCTGCAGGGAACGCGGTAAAAGAAGGGAGCCAACCGCGAAGTTCTCATAGTGTCTTTGGGCCAAACGCCGGCAATAACGCCGGGCAGCCGCGAGGGTGGGCCGTCGGCAACGGGCTTGCGGGCCGAATTGTTGCAAGTCCAAAGCGAACGAATCGTGCATGGACCGTGTCCATGGGTCATGGGAAACCGCGGCGTTCCAATAAGGCTCGAAGCCGCGGTCTCAAAGGAAAGGCATCCGTTGCGACGTTGCCACCCTGGGGCAACCCTGGTAGAGAATCATCATAGGAGTTTTACGTTTCCCCGCATCGAGGCCGATGGCTTGCCCATCCGCCGTTCGATTTTCTCCTCCCTCTGGGAGGCCATTGAAGGTGTATCCCACTTGAGCACGCCAATCACCAACAAGCTCGAAGCCGATCGTTTGGAAAAGCTGCACGCCATCGAAGCCTTGGGGATCGATCCCTGGGGATGCCGGTTTGACGGCCGGCAGATGATTGGCGACGTCCGCAACCTGCCTCATTCCGATCAATTCGATACCGGCCCCGCGGTGCGGGTGGCAGGCCGGATCATGACCATGAGGAAAATGGGAAAAATCCGCTTTCTGGACCTCGCGGATCGCACCGGCCGCATCCAGATCATGATCGGACAAAAGCAAATCGGCGAAACGGGCTGGCGCCTGGCGGAACTGATGGACTTGGGCGATCTGCTGGGCATTGAAGGCAAGCTCGGCACCACCAAGACCGGCGAACTAACGATCTTGGCGGACGCGCTGCACTATCAGGCGAAATCCCTGCTGCCCCACCCCGACAAATGGAGCGGCATCGAGGACATCGAATTCGCCTTGCGGCATCGCTACCTCGATCTTTTTTACAATGAAACCCTGCGCGCCAAGGCCGAACTGCGGATCAAGATGGTGCAAGCCATCCGCGAATACTTGAATGGCCGCGGGTATTGGGAAGTGGAGACGCCGGTCCTTCATGCCATCGCGGGAGGCGCGGCGGCCCGGCCATTTCGCACCCACCATCACGCGCTGGACCTGCCTTTGTTCCAACGCATCGCCCTGGAACTGCCCCTGAAGCGGCTCCTCGTGGCGGGATTTGACCGCGTTTACGAGATTGGCCGCGTGTTTCGCAATGAAGGCATCAGCCCCAGGCACAATCCCGAATTCACGATGATGGAACTGTACGAAGCCTACGGCAATTACCATACCATGATGGACCTGACCGAGTCCATGATCGCCCATTGCGTAGCGCAGTTGGGCAAGGGCTTCAAGCTACCCTATGGCGACCGGGAGATCGATTTCACTCCCCCCTTCCAGCGGGCCAGCTATGCCGAACTCTTCGAGCGGCACGTCGGCTTTTCCATGGATCATCAGGAGAAAGCGGCTGAGCGCTGCCGTCAAATGCAATTCGATCCCGCCGGCAAGGACCACGACGTCCTGATCCAATTTCTCTTTGATGAGATCGTCGAGGATCATTTGGCGGGACCGGTGTTTGTGTATGACTACCCCGCGTCCCTGTGTCCCTTGACCAAGCGCAAGCAGGGCCGCCCAGACATCGCCGAGCGGTTTGAGCTGTACGTCCTGGGTATGGAGTTGGCGAACGCCTACACGGAATTGAACGACCCCCTCACGCAAGAGCAGACGTTTCGCCAGCAATTGGCGGGTCTGTCGGAAGATGAGTCCATGGCCAAGATGGATGAAGAGTTCATCAAGGCGCTGAAGTACGGCATGCCGCCGGCCGGGGGGTTGGGCGTGGGGATCGATCGTTTGATCATGCTCCTCACCAACAGCCAAACCATCCGCGACGTCATTCTCTTTCCCTTGCTGCGGCCAGAAAAGAAATAAGCGCGTCTTCCCTCTTCGCACGGCGGAAGGTGGAGTGCATCTCATGTACGACATCGCCAAAGATTTCGTGATTCCCTTGATCGCACCCGTGGTCGCGATCATTGTGCCGACCATTTTCTTCTACGTCATCCCAAGCCGATGGAACCGGCAAAGCGCCGCCATCTCGCTGTTCAATTCCTTTTTCAGCGAAGACATGCGCCGCGCGCGGCTCGAGGCCTGGACTTTCTTCGTGACCGAAAACCACCAGGTGACGGCCGAAAGCATCAACGAACGCTTGGATCGCTTCTTGGTCTACTTGATCGAGCCGGCCGCGAACAAGCGGCTCGAACAAGGCGAGCACGACATCTTTCAAAAAGTGTCCCGGGTGCTCGACTTTTTCGCCATCGTGGATGGTTGCCTGGAGCGCCGCGTGGTCGAGCCGCAAATGGTCCGTGCTTTCCTGTCCTACTACTATCTATGGTGGCGGGACATGGTCATGATCCCTTTGCGGTCGCGCCCCTTGGGCCAGTCCCAGCCCATGCGCGTGGTGCCGATCTGGTGGCATCCTTTGCGGCATCTCGACGCCATCTGCCGATATGAAACCGCCGGTTGACCCCGACGCGGTTCTTTCATGGCCAATCGGTCTTTCTGCTTTTGCCCCCTTTCCTCCGGCCAGGGGCTTGTTAGCATGTCTGCATGGCCAAATTATCTTATCGTGACGCCGGGCTGGACTTGGACCTGTATGAAGAAAGTCTGGCCCAAATCGCCCCCCTGGTCCGCCGCACCCACACACCCAGGGTCCTGGATGGCTTCGGCGGCTTCGCCAGCTTGGTGAGCATTGATTTCAATAGCCGCCTATTCGCCAAGAATTATCGCCGCCCCGTGCTGGTCAGTTCGACCGATGGCGTGGGCAGCAAGCTGAAAATCGCCATGATGATGCAGAAACACGACACCGTCGGCATCGACCTGGTGGCGATGAGCGTCAACGATTGCCTGTGCGTGGGCGGGGAGCCGCTGTTCTTTCTCGACTATCTGGCCATGTCCAAGGACGATCCCGCCCTGTCGCGGCAAATCCTAAAAGGCATCAGCGACGGCTGCCTCGAAGCGGAATGCGCCCTCGTCGGCGGCGAAACGGCCATCCTCCCCGATTTCTATCAACCCGGCGACTACGACCTGGCCGGCTTCTGCGTCGGCGTCGTGGAAAAGGACCGCATGATCACCGGCAAGGCGATCCAGCCTGGCGACCTGGTCCTGGGCCTGGCCAGCACGGGCATCCATTCCAACGGCTACAGCCTGGTTCGCAAAATCGTCTTCGACCATGCCGGGCTGAAAGTGGATCAAATGATCCCCGATCTGGCCCAGACCGTGGGCGAAGCCCTCCTCGAACCGACGCGCATCTACGTTCGACCGGTCTTGAACGTGCTCCATCATTATGCCGTGAAGCAAGTCGTCCGCGGCATGGCGCACATCACGGGCGGCGGTTTGATCGATAACTTGCCGCGCATCCTTCCCAAGCAGTGCCAAGTGGTCTTGCGCCGCCAAAGTTGGGAGGTGCCCGCCGTCTTTCAATGGCTGCAAAAGCTCGGGAACATTGAACAGGCCGAGATGGATCGCGTCTTCAACCTCGGCATTGGTTTCGTCATGATCGTTCGTGAATACTATGCGGACAGCATCATCAGCCAACTGCAAGAAAGACAGTGCCCCACGCGCGTCATCGGCGAGGTCCGGCGCGGTCCCGCGGAAGTGATCTATGAGTGACGAGGCGAATTATCATGAACGAGCCAACCCGGCTGGCGCCGCGGCCCTTGACCGATCTCACCACGGAAGAAGCTTACACACTGGCGGTGCAAGCGGGCACGCGGGAACTGCCCGATTGGAAGGCGATCGAAAATGAGGATTGGGGCCGCGACTTTCTGCTGCAATTCCTGGCCGAACTGCCCGCGGCGAAGCTGGCTGAATGGGGCCTCGTCGTTGCCCGCGATGCATGAGCCAACAAGAAGACCCAACCGCTATTGGCTGGGTCAAGAGACACGTTCGAGGTGATCGTTTAAGCAAGCGAGGAAAAGGCCGGTTCCGTGTTGCTCATCAGATCGCGATCCTTTTTGGCCATTTCATCCAGAATCACTGGATGCCAGGAGTTTTCTCGGCTAGGCCGGGGGACATAATTCTCACGTGCCCACCGGCGCATCCGCAACTCTTCGATAAAGTCCAACTCCATGGTCGATTCTTGATACATGACCCACCTCTTTGCCGTGATCAACTTTCATCTGGTAAGCAATAATATCGACTAAGAACTCAAGTTCAAGCATGAATTCACGATGAGTTCAAAATTCCTCCCCCCTACGCATGGAATGGAGGACTCGACACGGAATATTTTACCCATATTGACCATTTTCAGTCAAATAGAATGGGAATGTTCAATGGCACAGGCTGCCCTTGCAGTTCGATCTGCAGAAAATCTCTTTCGTTCATTGCTGGACTGCGATCCCATGTGACCTGAATCTGGACCGAGCCTGGAGAAGAGCGAATCACCTTGGCTTGCACCGCCTTCGACGTGGACGAAAGCTTCGTGATGTTGATCGTTTCGCCGCGCGCATCGCGAAGTGTGATGACGCGATGAGGCTGCGAAGCCGTGGACTGGGTTCGAAAATCCACCATGGGGGGAAGGCTCGTGAACCGCTGCGGCCCGCGCCGATGGATGGTGATGGGCAACTGCAGTAACGCATATTGTGGATCATTCGTGTGAATCAAGAGCCGCTCCTCATGCACGCCCACGTCAAATCCGCCCTCGATGGTCAGTTGAATGCCTAGCGGTGGTCGTGCCGTTGCACCGGCCTCCGGCTCGTTCGTTGCGATGGCTGCCTTGATCCGCTCCGAACTGCTCTCGACCTTGATCACTTTCAGCGAACGGTTGGAGCGAAGATCGCGGATGGTGATGTGATGCTGCGTGGTGCGCGTACCCCCATAAATGGTCAACTCCGCCGGGGAAATCTGCAGCTCCTGCTCCACGTCCGCCTTGACGATCATTTCCGCCGATTGTGCTCCTTGCGGGGTCTCGACTTGGAGTTGAACGCGCCAGCCTTGGGCCCCAGCGGGTCGGCCAAGCGTGTTGAACTGCAGATGCAAATGAGCGGTGCCGCCGGGGAGCACGGTCGCGGGTTCGATGCGGTGGCGGGTGCAGCCGCAACTTGTTTTGATCTGCAGGACCGTCACGGGATAGCTTCGGGGGTTGTGCACCTGCACGGTTCGTTCGATCACCTGCCCCGCCTTGACGGCTCCCAGATCGAGCCATTCGGGATGAAAGCGCAGGCACGCCTCGGTCGGAGCCTGCGCCTGTGGCAGCAGACCCACAAAACCGAACCACAAACAAGCCAACGTCCACCAATGCATCATGGCTCATCGACTCCCTGCCACAAGATTGCATGGATTCTGAATCCATGCCGACCTCGCCGGCAGCTATACACCAAGCCGATGAGTCTCGCAAGGCGAGCGGGCCGACCCTGTTCAATAAACCATTGAATTCAGGGAAAATAGCGAAGGTCTCTCATGGGGTCGCTTCAAGAGTAAGTCCGATTCATTTTCCATCTCAGGCGGGAAACGAGTCCATAAGATGGAAATGGTCCAGTGGAGCCTGGCGAGTGAGAGGGAGGTTTGAGAGTTGAGTCGATCCGTGATGTATGAATTGCTGCTGCGCATCGCTCCCCATGCCATGGAATGGACGCTCATTCTCGCACCGGTGACGTTGTACATCTTGTATTTGGCCATGTGGGTCAATGTCCGTAAAACGCCCAAGCTGGTCACCGGCCGCCGCAACGCCTGCCACCTATTACTGGCTGGTTCAGGCATCCTGCTGCTTGGACCGCCCACCTGGATACTGGCTTTTCTGCATCCCTATGGAGCCAAGGTTTACTGGGCGGGATACACGCTCTATGCGGCCGCGATTGCCATGCTCGCCTGGCGGTTTATTTCGCGACAAGCAAGGCGGTATCAACTCTTTCATGTCTCGCCCTTTGCCCTGCGGGATGCCCTCGAGTCCGTGCTCGCTGCCTTGAATCAACCCTACCTTGCCCAGTCCAGGCAGGTGACATGGACCGCGCGGCCATTGACCCTGGAAGTGGACATCTACCCCTTTTGGCGTTCGGCCCAGTTGCGTTTTTCCGGAACCGACGCCGCGCTGGAGAGCCAATTCATCGAACGTCTGCAGGAAGAGTTGCGGAGCATGGACCATGCCTCCATGGTGGTCCATTATGTGTTAACCATCTGGGGAGGTCTGTTCTTGCTCTTCCACGTTTTATCGGTCGTCTTGTTCATTTGGTATTTGCAAGCCATCCCCTGAGCACGGCATCCATGAAATGCACCAAGCCCATGGGATGTTCCCATGGGCTTGGCATCGGTTAACGGGTTAACGATTCTCGTTACTTGCCGGGGGCCGGCATCGGGCTCGGCTCGGCGGTTTTCTCCGCCGGGGCGCTGGTCGCACAACCCTGGCAAGGCGCATCGCAGCACAGACGCTTGGCGAAGATGCGCTGCAACAGGCCGGTGCACCGCGGCTGGCACGCACAGGGATCGCAAGGCTTGCAAGGTTCGCAAGGCTGGCAGCAGGGCTTGCAGCAAGGCGTGCGGCATTCCCACACCCGTTCCTTGCGAACGCGGCACTTGCAGACGTCTTCGCACCAGGTCACTGGCACTTTCTTGACGCACTTGACCGGCACGCATTCCGTCGTCTGATAAGGCACCTTCACGCAGAACGTGTAGGGCACTTGCTTGGCCACGCACACCGGGACGTGCTTGGTCACCTTGACCGGCACCTGCTTGGCGACGGTGTAAGGCACGCGCGTCACGACTTCCTCTTGCGTCATCTGCACGGTCGTCACCGGAACCTGGCGGGTCACCTGCTCCTGCACGGTGCGGGTCACCGTGTAGGGGATGCGCTGGGTCACGTTTTCGGCCACCATGCGCGTCACGACGCGAGGCGGATTCTGACGGACGATCTTGGCGCCTTCGACGAACCGGGTCGAGCCGGCGCCGCCTGGTCCCGCCGTCGCGCCGCCTTCGCCGGCCGTGCTGCCGCCGCTGGCACCGGCCGCGGCCGCTTCCGTCGGATGGCCAACGCCGCGGTCATCCACGTAGGCGCCGTAGATCGTGCGGCTCGTGGTGTAGGGAATCCGTTCCACCACGTTTTCCTGAACCATGCGGGTCGTCGTGATCGGGATGTCCCGGGTCACGGTTTCCTGCACGTTGCGGACCACGGTGACGGGCACTTTGCGCACTTCGGTCGTCGGGACCATGCGGGTCACCTTGTAAGCGACGCGTTCGGTCACGCACTCTTCCACCATGCGGGTGCAAGGCACTTGCTCGCAAACGACCTTGGGCTTCTTGACCGTGCGGGTCTTGACCTGCGGTGGTTCCTGGCACGTGACGAACTTCCAACCGCCGCTCTTCTTGCAGGTGTGTCCCGTGCAAGGATCGGTGTAGCTGCAGCCGTCTTCATGGACAAGGCGGACGTACTTCTTGCCGGGCACGCAGTAGGTCTCGCAGCAATCTTCATAGATCGTCCGCTTGACCATCTTCATCTCGCACACGGGCTTGCTCACCTTCTTGACCACGTCCTTGTAGCACGTTTCCTCGACCGGCTTGCACACGGTCACGCAAACGTCCTTGACGATGGTCTCTTGCACCGGCTTGCAGACGACGTAGGTGCACGTTTTCGTGACCGTTTCTTGCACCGGCTTGCACACCGTCTTGCACACTTCGCGGTAATGCGTTTCACACACCGTCTTGGGGACCATGTATTCACAAGGCGGGTCCTGGATGGTTTCCTGGACGGGCTTGCACACAGTATAGGTGCATTCCTTGTAGTGCGTTTCCTGGACGGGCTTGCAAATGGTTTCCGTGATCGTCTTCATTTCGGTCTTGTACACGGGTTTGCAAACGATTTGCTTGCATTCCTTGTAGTGCGTTTCATGGACCGTCTTCACGCATTCCTGCTCGACGGCCTGGAACTGCACTTCATTCACGGTTTTGTAGCAGGTCCGCATCTCATCGCGATAGCAGGTCTTGGTCACGGGTTTGTAGGTGATTTCTTCCACCCTTTGATAGCACGTATGGAATTTCTTCTCGTGCACCGTGTCGTAGACCAGGCGATAGGTGGGACGCAAACGAGCCTTGAGCGCGGACAGACCACAAGGGTCGCCGCAAGGCCCACAATTCACCGCCGACGCGCAGCCGCAATCGCCCGCCGCGGCCATGCCGTAAAACGACAAGGCGACGATGGCGGACAACAGGGGCGCGACCCAGCGCATTCTCATGATAATGCCTCCTTGCGTGTAACCGACGTTCGTTGACCTTCCAGTGATTCAACGTTGCCAGGCGATTCGGCCATGGGGGGAACGACTCTGCCGAAGAGTCGGTTTGGGATGCTGGCGTTGACAGGATTTCACCCCTGATCCGCCCTCCATGGCTTGCCCACGGCGATTTCCTTGCCGTGATGCTGGCTCTTTATCGTCCGCGAGCGCGGCTAGCTATCACCAGCAACCGCCAAACTCGCGCGGCTTGCTCCTCTTCCCTAGACGGTGGTAGGCGGCGTAGGGGCTATGACGATCGTCCCTAGGAGACGTCCTTTTCGGACGGTGCTTGGGATAACGTTCCTGACGGCGGGAAACAAACAAACGGTCGGAAGCGGGGGGGCGCTTCCGACCGTTCAGGGGGGACAGGGAGGAGGTTTCGTTCAGACTCGGTTTCTAGACAAAAGCGGAGTGATGTATCAATTGGTCCGCCTGGACGGCGGCGGTTCGATGCGCCAATCAGGTTTTAGTTCAAGGATGGCCAAGCTGCCCGGCGTTGCAACTTGAGGCATTGCTTGCGGCACTCTTCGATGTCCCGGAGCATGCGCTCGGTCAAATAGATCACAAAGGGAGCATCGTCCGCCGCGGACAATTCGTCGTGCGTCGAGGTCAGCTTGGTCAGCGAATCACGCATGCGAAGCAATTCAGCAATGTGTGCAGGCATGATGATGGACTCCTCATTGGGTATTGACTTGGTTGATGACGGAGGGAACAAAAAGCAAGGTCGATGCCAAGAGCCAAAAATTCCCGGCAAGTTTTTAGCTGCGATGCAAAACCTGAGTACAGATAAGCAGTTATGGATTTGTGTTTTCCCTAGACGTGCGGCATGACCGATGGGGCGAATTTGTAAGATCATCTTGAAGAGCGTGGCAGCGAAGGCAATCCTTACAAAACGCTTACAAAACTGATTTTGACTAAAGTCGGATGCACGCTTTGGCCGATATCAATTTGTTTGTCCGTCGCGCAGAAAATACAAAACCCCCTGGCGTTGACCGCAGGGGGTTTGGCGATTTGGTAGATCGGATCGCTCAGCGCGGACTGAGATAGGCCGGGATGAACCACATCAACGTCAGCACCGGATAAATGAGGGCGCCAACCAATCCCGCGATGATGCCGAAGACGGCCCGACCCATGCCGGGTTTCTCGGTTTGCACGACTTGCAGCAAGGCCACGATGCCCATGATGATGGCCGCCACGCCCAGCACCGCATTGATCATGCTGCAGTATTGCAAGACTTTCCTGGTGGTGTCGGCATCCGTGGGAAACGCGGTGATGGCATAGACCCAACCTAGAGCGGGTCCGGGAATGAGCGCCAAGATGCCCACGTAACAAGACAGCATGGCCCAAAGATTGACGCCCACGGGAAACAGCCATTGCATGAACTCGGCCGATCCCCCATCATCCCCATGGTCTTCCTCATCGAGGAACTCGCCGCAAAACCGGCACTTGATCGCATTGATCTTGATGGTTTCGCCACAATAGGGGCATGGTTTCATATCACGGGCGTTTGGCATGGGGATAACCTGCGACAACCAAAGGATGGTGCTTGATCTACTCGTTTTAGGATTTCCGCTCAGCAATGCCTAGCCTGACATGAAGCGCTCCATGAATCAAGAGGCAGTCGCGGACTTTTTCTCTTCTGGCCCCGCCAAGCCTTCAAAGACTTCGTGGACGGCTTGAAGCGTCTGCTGGATCAGCTTCTCGTCGTGAGCCGCCGAGAGAAATGCCGCCTCGAACGGACTGCATGGCCAATAGACGCCGCGATCCATCAACCCCCAAAAGAAACGGGCAAACCGCTTTTGATCGCACCGTTTGGCGGCGGTGTAATGCATCACCGGTTCGTCCGTGAAAAAGAGGGTGATCATGCTGCCGACGCGCTGGACCCGATGAGCCAAGCCCCAATGCGCCGCCGATCGGGCCATCCCATCCGCAAGCTGAGCGGTCAGCCGGTCCAGTTTCTCATAGGGCGGGTCTTTCAGCAAGCATCGCAAGGTGGCCAGTCCCGCGGCCATGGCCAAGGGGTTGCCCGAAAGCGTCCCGGCTTGGAAAACCGGCCCGCTGGGCATGACATGCCGCATGATGTCCCTTCGTCCGCCAAAGGCGCCGACGGGAAGCCCCCCGCCGATGATCTTGCCCAGGACGGTCAGGTCGGGCCGTTGTCCGTACAGTTCCTGGGCGCCGCCCAAGCTCAGGCGAAAACCGGTCATGACTTCGTCATAAATGAGCAGGCTGCCATGCTTGGCCGTCACATCGCGCAGGGCCTTGAGGAATGCGGCGCTGGGGGGGACCAAGCCCATGTTGCCCGCCACCGGCTCAACGATCACGCCCGCAATGGTTGGCCCTTGCTGCCTAAAGGCGTCCTCTAAAGCCTCCGCGTCGTTGTACTCCAGGACCAAGGTATCCTGGACGGCCCCCGGGGGCACGCCAGGGCTGTTGGGCACACCCAAAGTCGTTGCGCTCGAACCAGCTTGCACCAGCAAGCTGTCGACGTGGCCATGATAACAACCAGCGAACTTGATGATGCGATGACGCCCTGTGAAGCCGCGGGCCAGGCGAATCGCGCTCATGGAGGCTTCGGTTCCCGAACTGGTGAACCGCACCATTTCGATGGATGGAACGCATTGGACCACGCACTCGGCCAACTCGGACTCGCGCTCCGTGGGCGCGCCGAAACTGCTTCCGCCTCGCATGGCCGCTTGCACGGCCTCGACGACTTCGGGGTGGGCGTGCCCCAAAATCATGGGCCCCCAGGAACCGATGTAGTCCACATAGGGCCGGCCATCCACATCGAACAGCAACGGCCCCGACGCACGGTCGATGAAAAGCGGCTGTCCTCCCACGGCTCCGAAGGCTCGCGCCGGGCTGTTGACGCCGCCCGGGATCGTTTTCTGAGCGCGCTGGAAAGCCTGGGCACTTTTGGGACGATCCATGGACGACATCAGGAGCCCTCGTCAAGGGTTGCAAGATCAACCATCTGTTCGCTTGATAATCGAATGGCGGCGCTGCGAGCTTCAACTGGCTTGCATGCGAAACAGGCGTTCCTCGGCCAACTTGATGTAGCCCCGATATTTGGGGATATCCTTGGCCTTCAAATCCAACCCTTGAGTGGAATCGCCAAACGCTTTCACTTCCATCCACAGCTCGCGAATGGCGTTGGGATCGGGAGTGTCTTTTAGTTCTTCCTCGATCGCCTTGATCACCAAGGTTTCCGCTTCGTTCAGCGAGTTGCGCTTGTTGCGCGCCATATGAATGGCCGATTCGAAGGCGATCAAGACCTCATACAAAGCCGCTCCCTTCTTGGCGTCATCCTGTTCGAGGGGAAGGTAGCGTTCGACGAGCAAACCCAGATTGGCCTTGGCTTGATTCCAGACGTTTTGATTGAGGGGATCGTAGGCGTTGCGCCCTGTCATCAAAATTTTATATTTGTCGCTGCCGACCTCAAACAACTTGGGAGCTTCAAAAGGCGCCAGCAGTTCCCGGGCTTTCTGAATGAACTTCAATTCGGGAGCATTGCGCGCTTTGGCTTGGGGGTATTGCTGCAGGAGATCATCGAACCCCGCTTCCTTGGCCTTGACCCAATCCTTGCTTTTGATTTTTGGTTCGCCGCGGAGGAACAGCTTCCCCGCCTTGATGTAGTCCAATTGCGCCTGCGCCTTGCCGGCCCACTCGCTGTTGGGATCGCGCGACAGGATGCGATTGAAGTATTTTTCCTCGGCGTCCTTCCACTTGTAATAACTGTTCGCCCGCACGTCCTCGTTCGCGTCGTCGAACAGCTTGTCTCCCTCCTGCACCAGCTTCATGCCGGCCTGGTAAAGCTGCTCGGCACTGGCGGGTTGCAGGAGAAAAACAAGCAATGAGATCATGATAACCAAGATCAAGCTCAGTCCCGCCACGCTCAGCCACTTGCTCATCGACGAGCTTGCGCCGGTCCCTGTTTTCCGTTTGCGTTTGCGGCCGCCTGGAGCCGCCAGGGAATCGCCATCGACCGTTTTTCTCTTGCCAGAGAGTTTCTTGGTGCCGCCTTCCACGCTTTGAACCGTTTCCACTTTCTGCTTCACGTCCAACATAGCTTCGGCCACGGTCTTGGCGTCGAGCGGCCGATGCTCGGGCTTCTTTTCCATGCATTGGCAGACGAGATTATCGAGCCAAATGGGAATGTCCATCACGGTCGACGTGGGGCGCTCAAACGTGCCCTGAACGTGCTGGATGAACATGTCCATGGCATTCTCGGCAAAAAAAGGCTTCTTGCCCGTAAGCAGTTCGTACATCAGGATGCCAAAGGAATAGATGTCCGATTTGGGCGTCAAGTTCCGTTCGCCGCGGCATTGCTCCGGCGACATGTAGGCGGCGGTGCCGACGGTGGAGTTGGCCGAGGTCAAGCCGGTGACGTCCGTGTCCTTGGCAATGCCAAAGTCGGTCAGTTTGACCACGCCGCCCTTGGCGATCATGATGTTTGATGGTTTCAAGTCGCGGTGAATGATGCCGTTTTCATGAGCGTGCTGCAGCGCGGTGCACAACTGCTGTCCGATGTCGATGACTTCTTCCCACGTCAGCCGGCCGCGCCGCTGCAGGATTTGATCCAGCGGCTCGCCTTCGATGAATTCCATGGCGTAAAACGGGGAGCGGTGATACTTGCCGATGGCCAGGAGGCGAACGATGTTGGGATGCTTGAGCTGCTTGAGAATCGCGGCCTCGCGCTCGAACCGCTGCTGCACGCGCTCATTGTCGCCCAGGCCCGCCACAATGACCTTGATCGCCACGGGTCGGCCCGTATTCGTGTAGATGGCGCGGTACACCGTGCCCATGGCGCCGCTGCCAAGTTCCTTTTCGATCTCAAAGGGACCAATCTTTTGGCCAACCAGGATCATGGCTGCCCCATTGGCTGAATTTCCTCGGTGATCAGGGCCATGCTTCGATCTATGATAGTCAATAACCGCGGAAGATACCAGCAGCCACTTGTAGGGAATTCGCACTCCCTGGTGGAGCGTTTCTATCCGCTCCTTGAAGCCACAGGGCTATCGGCGATGTCGCAGCGCCAGATCACGCTTACGACCGATTTCGGCCGGCAATCCCCCTATGCCGCCAGCATGAAAGGGGTGATCCTTTCCCTGTACCCGCAGGTTAACCTGCTCGACCTCAGTCATGATCTGCCGCCGCAGAACCTGCGCCATGCCGCGTTTTACATTCGCTCCGCCTGGCCCCATTTTCCGGAAGGCACGATCCATCTCCTGGTCGTCGATCCGGGGGTTGGCACCGATCGATCCTTGCTCATGATCGAGTGGCGGAACCAAGTCATCCTTGCCCCCGACAACGGCGTCTGTTCCTGGCTGCCGGGGTTCGAACAGGCGGTGGCTCGCGCCATTGAAAATCCGTTGTGTCGGCGATCATCGGTCAGTCCCACGTTTCACGGCCGGGATATTCTCGCACCCACGGCGGCGCATCTGGCCATGGGGTTAGCCCCCGAGGACGTCGGTCCTATCGTCCAACCGCAGCACCGCCTTCCCTGGCCGCAGCCGGTCTGGACCGATGGCGGCGTCGACGCGGAGATCATCTTCATCGACGATTTCGGCAATCTCATCACGGCCCTCGATGCAGCGGCTTTGCAAGGCCATGTCCCCATTGAAGCGAAGATCGGCGACCTGGCCGCCCCCTGGTCAGCCACCTACGGCATGGCCCCGCCAGGGTCGCTGGTCGCGCTTTTTTCCAGCGATGGTTTGGTCGAAGTGGCGTTGGTCAATGGCAGCGCAGCCCGGCAATATGGCCTTGAAGCGGGCATGAAAATCCGGCTGCGAGTTTCGCCCTAAGACCCGCCTTGGCCATGCGTTTCCAGCCAAAGTCAGCCCCATAACCGCGCTTCCTTGGCCGCGATGAGCTTGACGGACAACGCCTGGACTCCTAAATTGCGGTACGGAAGCATTTAACTTCGAACGCTCTCGTTCGGAGTTCTTTTTATTTGCACGACAGGTCCAGTTCATGAACCGATCCACCTGTGTCGTCGGGCTGCAATGGGGCGACGAAGCCAAGGGCAAGATCGTCGATCTCCTGGCTCAGGAGCACGACGTCATCGTGCGCTACAACGGCGGCTCCAATGCGGGGCACACCGTGGTTCATGGCGGTCAAAAGTTCAAATTGTCTCTTATACCCACGGGCATCATCCGGCCCGATAAGTTTGCCGTCGTTTCCGTGGGCGTGGTGATTCACCCGGCTAGTTTCTTCGACGAATTGCAGCGTTTGGAGGAAGCCGGCGTTCGGGCGGATAGCCGTCTCCTGGTGAGCGATCGCGCCCACGTCATTTTTCCATACCACATGCAGGAGGAAGCGGCCCACGAACGTCTTTCCGGAAGGCCCATCGGCACCACGGGCCGGGGCATCGGCCCATGCTACCAGGACAAGGTCGGCCGCACCTACGCCGTGCGGGTCGGTGAATTGCTGGAGGAAAACCATCTCCGCCAGCGGCTGCATCAGATCGTGCCCGTCAAGAACAAGATCTTGCATGCCTTGGACCCGGCCGCCACTCCCTTGGACGCGGACGCTCTCACGGCGGCATACGCCCAATTTGGCCAGCGGCTCAAACCCTTCGTGACCGACACCACCCGCTGGCTGCATGAGCAACACCGCGCGAACCGCTCCATTCTCTTCGAAGCGGCCCAAGGGTCTCTTCTCGACGTGGATCATGGCACTTTCCCGTATGTGACGAGTTCCAATAGCTCGACGGCGGGAGTCTGGGCAGGGACGGGCCTGTCGGTGCGGCGCTTGGAGCGCGTCGTGGGCGTGATCAAGGCCTATACGACCCGCGTCGGCGAAGGCCCCATGCCCACGGAGTTGTTTGACGCGGCTGGGGACCAGATTCGACAAACGGGCCGGGAATACGGCACCGTGACCGGTCGGCCGCGCCGCTGCGGCTGGTTCGACGCCGTGGCCGTGCGCTACAGTGCCGCCCTGGCCGGCGCGGATGAATTAGCCCTGATGCTGCTGGACGTGTTGAGCGAGTTTGACCGGATCGGCGTCTGTGTGGCCTACGAATTGGATGGCCGTCAAATCGACCACTTCCCGAGCGATGCCCATGTCCTGGCGCGCTGTCAGCCTGTTTACGAATGGTTGGCCGGCTGGCAGGTGGATATCTCCCAATGCCGGCGGCGCCAGGACCTCCCCGCCGCCGCCACGGCCTATTTGGAATATCTGCAAACCATCCTTGGCCTGCCCGTGAAGATCGTTTCCGTCGGCCCCGATCGCGAACAGACGATCATGGGATAGCGGGTTGTCGATCACGACCGTGCCACGCACAAGGACCCTCCATTAAGCGGGCAGTTGCTTGAGGAGTTCCTCATCCAATTGCTTGGTGCCGCGGCATTTGGGGTACTTGGTGCAGCCGAGGAAATAGCCCTTGGCCGAGCTGCGCAGCTTCATCGCCGCGCCGCATTTGGGGCACGTCTCCTTGATTTCGATCTCGGGAATCTCCTTCTTGGGAGGAGGCGGCGGCAGCACGTCCTTCAGCTTTTCCTTCAACTCCTCCGTAAGCGGTTTGGCGTTGCGGCACTTGGGATACTTGGTGCAGCCGAGGAAGGGTCCGCGCGGCCCCTTGCGCACGGCCATGGGGCTGCCGCACTTCTCGCACGACACCCCCGTGTCAATCGGCTTGAGCGGGTTGCCCTGGGCATCCACGTCCTGGGCGTTGCGGCATTTCGGATAGGCGGAGCAGGCCAGGAAGGGTCCCCGGCGGCCTTGCCGGAGCACCATCACGCTGCCGCATTTCTCGCAGGTGTGCTCGGTCTTGGTGACGGCGGGGATGGGCTTGCCTTCGGCGTCGAGGTTCATGATCGTCTTGCAGTCCGGATAGCCGCTGCAGGAAAGGAAGGGGCCGAATTTGCCCATGCGCTGCACGAGCGGTTTGCCGCATTCGGGGCACTGAAACTCCGTGGGCGTGACGGCGGGGGCCGTTTCGCCCTCGCGCGGCTTGATGTACTTGCACTCGGGATATTTCGAGCAGCCGAGAAACTTGCCCCGCTTGCTGAAGCGAACGACCAGCGGCGCGCCGCACTGTTCGCATTTTTCGTCCGTCTCCAGGCCGCGGACAGACTGCATTTTGACTTCCGCTTCCTTGAGCGATTGCGCAAACGGTTCGTAAAACTCATTGAGGACGTTTTGCCAGGCGATCTTGGCGTTTTCGATGTCGTCCAACTCATCCTCCATGTGGCTGGTGAATTTCACGTTGATGATCTTGGGGAAATGCTCGACGAGCAGGTCGGTGACCAGCATGCCGAGTTCGGTGGCGAAAAAGCGCCGCTCCTTTTGCTCGACGTAGCCCCGCTCCTGGATTTTGCTGATGATGGCCGCATAGGTGCTGGGGCGGCCGATGCCCTCCTTTTCCAGCGTCTTGACCAGCGAGGCTTCGTTGTACCGCGGCGGCGGCTGCGTGAAATGTTGCGAGGGGTCCAGTTCGACGAGATGCAGCGGCTGCTTCTCCTCGAGCGCGGGCAGCAAGGCGTCTTCTTCCTGCCGGCCGGCCGGGGCATAAATCTTGCGGAAGCCGTCGAACTTCAAAATCTTGCCTTGCGCCTTGAGCACGCCCTCGCCGGCGCGCACTTCGACGTTGGTGATGGCAAATTGGGCCGGCTTCATCTGGCAGGCCACGAAGCGGTTGTAGATCAGCGTGTAAAGCTTGAGTTGGTCCTGCGGCAAAAAGGCGGCCACCTTCTCCGGCGTATAGCTCAAATCCGTCGGCCGGATCGCCTCGTGGCCCTCCTGGGCCGACTTGCCCGACGCATAACGGTTGGGATTCTCCGGTAAATAACGCTCGCCGAACCGCGCCCCGATATAGTCACGGCAAGCCTTGACGGCGTCATCGGAGACGCGGACCGAGTCGGTGCGCATGTAGGTGATCAAGGCGACCGGGCCATCCGCTCCCAGGTCCACGCCTTCGTAGAGCCTTTGGGCGAGCATCATGGTTTTCTTGGCCGGGTAGCGCAGCCGCAAGGAGGCCTGCTGCTGCAGCGTGCTCGTGGTGAAGGGAGGCGGCGCTTTTTCCTGGCGCTCTTTCTGCTCGATCTGATGGACCACAAAGTCCGCCTGCCGCAGCGACTCGACGATCCGCTGCGCTTCCTCCCCCTGGCTGACGCGGAACTTTTGCCCCTGCCATTCGACGAGTTCGGCCTGAAAGGCATCGGGGGGCAGGCCGCGTTTCCCCGACTCGGGGGCCATCTCGGAAGCCGGGTCCGTCTCCGCCTCGGTGTCTTGATCCTGGTCGATTTGATCCTGGACCAGGTGCGGCGCGATGACGTGAATCTGCGACGTTTCCACGGGATTCGTGCTCAACGTGGCGGTGATCCGCCAAAATTCCTCGGGCTTGAAGGCCAGAATCTCGCGCTCCCGCTCCACGATCAAACGGACCGCCACCGACTGAACGCGGCCCGCAGAGAGCCCCTTGGAGACTTTCTTCCGCAGCAAGGGACTAAGCTGATAGCCCACGACGCGATCCAAAAAGCGCCGCGTCTCCTGGGCGCGGACCCGGTCCATGTCGATCTGGCCAGGCTCAACGAAGGCTTTCTGGATGGCCGTCTTGGTGATTTCGTTGAAGCGCACGCGCCGCACGCGCTCATCGTCCAGCCCCAGGGCTTCCTTCAAATGCCAGGCAATGGCCTCGCCCTCGCGATCGGGATCAGGCGCCAGGTAAACCAGCTCCGCCTTCTTGGCTTGCTTCTTGAGCGCATCGATGAGTTGCTTGCGGTCGGCCAGGTTTTGATAAGTCGGCACCCACCCCTTGTCGATGTCGATGCCGAAGCGCTTGGCGGGCAAATCGCGAACGTGTCCCTTGCTAGCCGCCACTTCGAAATCCGCGCCAAGGTATTTGCCGATGGTTTTGGCTTTGGCTGGCGACTCGACAATCACCAGTTTTTTCTTCTTCGGGGGCACTTCGATCTCCTTCCGCATGCTTGGCCTTCAGCCCGGCCGCCGCGCTGCCCGCGGCGGCATCGCGCCGCTCCAACCGGCGCCGGGGACTTGGCCCAGACCGCTGCAAGGTGGGTTGTTCCCGGCCTTCAAGTCGGTACAATGCCTACAGCCGTACGTTCTCTCTCTTTAACCCATAGTATGGCCCGGTGCACTCCGTCAAGGGTGGCCCCGGTTCAGGGATGGTTTTTTTTCAGCAGCAGGACAGGTGAGGTGGTCATGGCTTGGGACACCGCGGATTACTTTCGCAAGCACAAAAAAATCGTCTTCGCCGTCTTGACGGTCATCGCCATGTTCGTGTTTATCATCGGCGATCCCCTCTCTTCGCGCGGTTTTGGAGACAACCCAAACCAGAAGCGCTCCCGGGGCTGGTTTACGGACGATGACTCCCAACTCGTGGCGGTCGTCGAAGGGCAAAAAATTTTTCCCGAAGACTTGAACGAGATGGCCATGACCAGGACCGTGGTGCTGGCCTTCATCGGCGGCGTGGAAGTGCGCGGCCGGGCCGTGGTCTTTGGCCAACTAGGCTTCACGCCGCAGGAAATGCTTGAACTCGATCGGCTCATGCAAATTATGCAGCAATACGGCCAGCTTGCCGGACAGATTTTGAATCAACTACCCGAACCCAGGCGGAAACTGCTGGAACGCTACTTCGCGGCACGCAACAGCCAGTTTGATCTTTGGCAATTGTCGACCATGTCGCGCGACTCGCTGAGCATGGATTACTACCAAAACTGGCAGCAAATGCAGGACCCAACGACGGAACGCCCCCTGGGCACGTTCGAGCGCGGCACGGGCCGCGAATTCACCGCGCCGGAAACGCTTATCGACAACCTGTATTGGAAAAAACAGGCCGATATCATGGGGATTGTTCTCACCCCCGCGCAAATCAAGGAAGATCTACTGCGCTGCGGCCGCGATCGCTTGACGGAAGTCGAATTGAATGAAGTTATGCGCGCCGTTCGCCAGCGCACCCAATCGACGATGACCTTGGATGAGATGTACAAGGAAATCGGCCACGAGCTGCGCGCCGCCATCGCGCGGACGGTGCTCCTGGGCGATCAAGACAACAAATTGGCCCAGCTCACGCCCTTGGATTTATGGGAAGGCTACGTGCAACTCAAAACCCAATTGGACGTGGGTATTTTGCCCCTGGCCGCATCGGATAACCAATTCATCAGCCAGGCTCCTTCGCCCAAACCGGAGGAGTTGAAAGCTTATTTCCACAAATACCGCGATAAACTGCCCGACCCCAACAGCGACACGCCGGGCTTCAAGGTTCCCAAGCTGCATAAGATCAGCTACCTGTATGCGAATCTGCGCGAGACTCAGGAAACCCGCAAGCATTATGAATCTTTCGTTCAACTGAGCCTGGCGCTCAACCCCCTCTATTTTCATTTGAGCTTGCTCCAGGAGTATGGACAACAATCGTTGCGCTACACCTCCAATGAAAGCATCTGGGATTTCACGCTCGGCGACGCCGCGAACCGGCAAGAGGTGCGCTTGCATCCTTTCGCCGCTCAGCCGGTCGATCCGATGCTCGGCGCGCAAACGTTGTGCGGCGCCGCGCTGCAGATGCTTCAGCCCGGTGCGGGGCATTGGGCCGTGCTGGCCACCCGGCATCCGAGCTTTCGCCTGCTCTCGCCCAAGGAACAAGCGGTCATGCAAGCCGCTCAAGCGCTGGCCCTGGCCAACGCGGCCGCGCTGCATTGGACCGGACTGTTGACCGCCTTCCCTGAAAAGCGCATCATACAAAGCACGATCATCAAGCCCTTCGATGAAGTCCACGATCAATTGAAGTACGATTTCATCGAGGAACAGTGCCGCCAGGAATTGCAGCGCGACCTCAAGCACGTCGAGGCCGTCCTCACCGAATACGGCAAGCGCTACACCGAAAAGCGGCTCAAATGGCGCAACGTTCGCCGCACGACCAACGTCCCCTTCGATCCGCCGTTTTACGATGAAGAGAAAAAGGTGACGCTGGACGAATATCTGATGCAGTTCGCTCAGAAGCGGGGTTTGCAATACGCCGTGAGCCAGGAGGCGCGGACGCAAGACGATCTGGTCAAGGAAAGCTTGGAATCCTCGATCGGCACACTGAAAAACCTCTTCAAGTCGCAGTATGCTTTGATGCCGCAGGAGCAAATCGACCAGCAGATCGCCAGCCGCCTGGTGGAGGCCGACCGCGCCTTCGAATGGCGGGAAATCCGGCCCGGCTATGATCTCCAATGGAAGGAGCTGGGCATGTACTGGCAGTCGGAGCGAACGGAGGAGCGCTTGCCGAGCTTCGAGGAAGCGGAGCCGAAGGTGCGCATCGCCTGGATGCAGGAGCAAGCCCGCCCGTTTGCCGAGGAAGCAGCGAAGCGAGCCGCGGCCGAGGTGAAAAAGCAACCCGATGGGATTCGTCTCTTGATCGACCGCCCAGGGTTCAAGGACCATCAAACCCTGGCCCGATTCCAGCTCTCCACCAACCTGGCGACCGCCTCGGCCATCACCTATGAAATCGCGCCCATTCCGGTCATCGAGCACCCCATGCCGGACCTGATCAGCGAAGCTTTCAAGACCCTCCAGCAGCCTGGCGATAGCCTCGTGGTCTGGAACCAACCCAAGACGCATTGCTATTTGATCGTCCTCAGGGAACGCAAGGAACCCCGGCCGGATGATCTGCGCGCGCGCGAGGATTTCGACTTCAAGGTCATCGTGCCAGATCAAACCAGACAGATTCAAGTTCAGATGGGTCAAATGGGCCAGCTACCATTCAATAGCTTTGTCCTGAGAGAGAAACTGGCCCGCGAACAGAAGAACTGGCTCGAGTTTTTAAAGAAACACACCCAGTTCAATGAAGAAGTGGCCAAGAAGCTTTCGGATCGCATTTAACACATCGCCGAAAGGCGACCCCGCCTATCACGCAGCCGCTCCTTGGCATCAGGGGGCGGCTTCGTCTTTCATCATGCCAGGTTAAGGTTCGTTGGACCCCGTGGACTGATTCGTCTCCTGGGATTCAGCGTCGGCTGGGGGTTGCGAGGAAACCAGCGGTTCGATGCGCACGTCGTCGAAATAAACCGTGCCCAGGCCGGTGAGGGCTAACGTCACCCCCACCTGGCCGCTCTCGGGAACGCGGCGGAACAACGAAAACTGCCGCCACCCGGTTGCCGCCGAGAGGCGAACGGCCAACGCTTCCCCGCCGATGCTGTCAAAAAAGAGCACGCCATCCCGGCTCGCTTCGATGGGCTTGGGGATTTTGATCCAGCCGCTGATCCGCACCAACATGCCAGGCTTCAGGTTCACCTTGGGTGAATGATACGCCAGAAACGTCCGCTCCAAGGCGGCCGGCCGGGCCGCGACGTCGTTGGGCACAATCTCCAGCTTCAGACATTGCCGGCCTTGCTTGGGATCCTCGGCCGCACGATCCAAGCGCAAACGCACTTCATCCAGCGTGACCTGCTGCACGACCCAATCGCTGGGCGGCTGCGGCGTCGGCCACTCGAAGTCGCCCGTCGGCAAAAGGTTGGGCAGCGTCTGACTGGTGCGAACCTCGCGCACCATCTTCCAATGTTGCGGCAAGGATTGAAAAGCGACGGTGAACGGACTGCTCACCGGATGGTCCACGCCGCGCAGGGCATGCTCCCAATCCAAGCGCATCAATTTACGCAAGGGGCGCAGTGCTCGCTGCGACTCTTCATAGGCCGTGGCAAAATCGGTCACGCCGCCGCGCTGCAGGGCTTCTTGAGCGGCATAGAGATGCTTGCGGGCATCGGCCAGCAAACTGACGGAACTGCTCTGCGGGTGGCCCATCTGCTCTAGCTCTTTATGGATTTTCTCGACCTCGTTGACCCGCAGGACGGCCAGCTCATACGACCATTGAGCGGCTTGCTTGTTCATCTGGCCGACGAGTTGTTGCAGCCGGCCGACCTGGGCGAAATCGGACGTGAACACGATGCACGTGGCCAGGCCGAATTCCGGAAGGACCACCTTGGTCCCGCCGGCGACGCGCGTCTGTGCCAGCGGCCGCACCCGAACGGGCGTCACTTCCCAGGCCAAAGCGTCGTTCGGCGCGCCGGGAATGATAAGCTGCAATTGGCTCATCGACGCCTGCGCGGGGACATATTGCATGCCTGGCGACAACCACATCGGCAGCACCATCACGCCGCCATCGAACCGCATCATCGACAGATGGACCTCGGTCGCATGGCGATTGGGATACCATTGCCAATCCTTGAGCGTGGCCAGCATCGGCTCCAGCAGACTCAGTTCTTGGTTCAACAGGGCCAAAGTCAACCAGCGCACCCGATCCACAGGCTGCTCGGTCAGCGCACGATCCAGCCAAAAACTCATGCCCCGATAGCCCGCCGAGAGGGCCAGGTAGCTGAGCAGCTTGATCTGTTCGGGGTGAGGCTGGACGTCCGGGGCCGCCGCGCCGGCCGGCGGCTGATCCGCCATGCGCGCCTGGATTTCCTCGGGCGTGTGGGCTTGAATCCACGTGTACAGATAGATGCCTGGCTCGGTGAGATGGCCCCGCGTTTCCAGCCAATCTCGATAATGAATCAGTTCCAAACCGGTGAACAGCGGCCAGCGATGCACGCCCACCATGTCCAAGTGCCGGCTGTAGGGAGCAAAGCCATCCCACACGCTGCCGGCCACGGGGCGGCCGCGATAGGGATCGCTGTTCTTCACCGTGCGAATGGCCCGGGGCATCAGATCGGTGAGTTCCTGCGTCAGGTTGGTTCCAGTCTGCCAGCAGAGAATGGCGTCCTGAGCGGGGAAGCGGCTGACCCGGTCGCCCAGGCTCGCCACGATTTCCAGGCTGTTGGCTCGATCCGCGGACGGAGCGAGCACGTTCAATTCGGGGACCAGCCAAAAGCCAAGCTGCGAAGCCTCCATCCAGGTTGACTCGGGCGTGTTGGCGTCGATCCAAAGCGTATTGAATCCCGCTTCGCGAAGGGCCTTCAGCGAAGAGCCGCTGTACCGCACCCCCCGAACGAAAAAGGGTTTGCGGTTCACGAGCAAGCGGTCCTGGCTCAGCTCGATCACGGTGGCGCGGGGCTGCGTCAGTCGAGCGCCGCCGCCGTCCGCCGCCAAGGTTTTCGGCTGCGTTGTGACCCGGCCGATGCCGCGCGGATCATCGGCCATGGCATTCGCCACGGGAAACACGCTCACGTCGTCGATCCACATTTCATTCAGGCCAATCCCGCCCATGACGTTGAGCAGGACTTGATCAACATAGGCCCCCTCGAAATTGAGATCGCGATTCAGCTCGGCCCGCATCAGTTGCTGCTGCTCGCGCATCACCCGAAGCGGATCGCGGATGTGCAATTGCTGCCAGCGGCCGACGTTTTGATAGAGATCGCCGCGCAGCAGCGTGGTCATCGGCTTGGACAAATCTTTCGCATCCCGCTCCCGCGGCAGGACCACCCGGGCCATGAATTGCATCCCCGGCCGGTTCGCCTTGAGCCACACCGAAGCCTGAAAGACTTCGCTCAGGTCGGCCCGCCCCACGGCCAGATAGTAATGAATGAAGGTGCCCTGCTCCGCCTTGAGGCGCAGATGCTCGGACTGTTGACCCGATCGTGCGGTCTGCTGCGTCACGTCGTGCAGCAATTCTTGGAACGTGGCATCGGCATCGCCGGCCATCCATTCGGGCGAACGCCCTTCGAAACTGCGCTCAAACTGGTTGTCCGAGGCGGCGGTCCAACCCAGCAGGCCGAGAACGGGCAGCAACAGCATCCATCTTCGCATCTTACGCTCCTTGCCCCATTTGGGCAGGATAGGCCATGACCGACAGGGACATGTAGCAAAGGAATGGCGTCAGGAGAAGAGCAATTAGCTTGAGTGAATCGCCGGGACAGGCCGTTGCAAACCGAGTTCGGCGAACCACCTTGGCCAACGCGGCGGGATGATCACTGAACTCCGCTTGCATTTTTTTGGAAGAATTCCTAAAGTTGCCGCCGTTCAATCGCTCCAGGGCATCGGAACACCCATGGAGCCGCGGGGCTGGGACGCCCTGGCAGTCATTCGGTGCACGGAAGCCGCCTCCGAGAAGATGGACACCCTTCACTCGCGTTCAGCGGAGTCTGAACGCCGCCCTCACCGACAGGCCTACGTTCCTGGACTGATCGCCGAGCCGCGCTCGGTGGATCGGATTTTTCGGCAAGGATGCCGCCATGCGCCGACAGGGAAGTGCCGGTTTGGGGATGCTATTGATCGTTTGGCTTGGAGGCTTGCCTGCGCTGCAGGCGCAGGAAGCGAAAACGCCTCCCGCCGCGCCGCCGCGGCTGAGCCTGCCCGTGCAGACGGCCGTGCAGCAAGCCCGCCTGTTCATGGAACGGGGTGAATACGGTTCAGCGGTGCGCCTTCTCGAAGGCAGCCTGAGCCAGGCCGATGGGGACGCGGTGTATCTGACCCTCTTGGCTCAAGCTTACCAGGAGTATCTGAAGGAACTGCAAGGACAAGGACGCAGCGACCTCGTCAAGATGTATCATGATCGACTGCAACGCATCCAAGGCCATCTCGCACCCGCCGCTTCCGCCTCCAGTGCCGTTCCTCCCTTGCCGACCATACCTCAAGAACCCAACCAGGCCCCTGGGGTCGCGGATTCGCGGTCGCCCATCGTCATCCGCGGACAAAAAGCCGACGAGGTCCCACAACCTACCGCCTTGATCGCCCAAGCCAATCAAGCTTTCAGCGAACGCCAATACCCTCAGGCCGAACGCTTCTACCAGCAAGCCTCCCAGCAACAAACCTTGCCAACGCTGGAAAAGGAACGCTGGGCCTATTGCAAACTGCATCGAGTGACGGAGTTGATCAACCAGCCGCCCCCCAGCGGCCTCGATTGGGCCGGCCTGGAGCAGGAAGTTCGCACCGCTCATGCCATGGCCCCCAGGTTGACCTTCAGTCAGAAACTCCTGGACATCATTCACCTGCAATCGAAAGCCGCGGCCAAAGCGACCACGCCTGCCTCCCATCCCAATCTCACCCGGACGGCGTCTCGGACCGTCAACGGCTGGCAGGTGACGGAATCCCCCAACTTCCGGCTGCACCATCAGCAAGAAGATTTAGCTGACCAGGTGCTCCATGCCGCCGAGAAGGCCCGCGCCGCCATCGCTCGCAAATGGCTGGGGCAAGGCAGCTTTCCGAATTGGACGATGAAGTGCGATCTCTATCTTTACCCCGACGCCGCCAGTTACAGCAAGGCCACGGGAGCGCCTGCGCAGTCGCCCGGCCATTCGACCATCGGCGCCGATCGCCAGGATGCGCGCCGCCTGCAGAATTTGCGCATCGACTTGCGCGCGGATCATCCGCATCTGGTTTCGTGCGTGCTGCCGCATGAAGTGACGCACGTCACCCTGGCGGGGCAAGTGGCTCATCTGCCCATTCCGCGCTGGGCGGACGAGGGCATGGCCGTGCTGTCGGAAACGTATGAGCGCATCGCCCGCCACATCGAGCCTTTGGCTCAAGCCTATCAGGAACAGCGCATCTTCACGGCCGAGCAATTGATGAACTGCGACGACTACCCCGATCCCTCGCGCATGGCTGCCTTTTACGGCCAAGGGGTGTGCCTGGTGCAATATCTCACTGAACAGAAAGGCCCCACGGAATTCGTCGCCTTTCTCCGCTCCGCCGCCTCCAAGGGTTATGAAGCGGCCCTGCGGCAGCATTATGGCTTCGGCCTATCCGAATTGGATCAGCATCTGCAGCGCTATATCGTGGAGGAGCGCGTCCCCAGTTTGCTGTTGACCGGTGCTTCCGCAACGCGCTAAGGGATCGCGCCTAAGCCCAAATCATGACGGTTAGGCTGATCAGAACCAGGTACAAAGCAAACCAACTGAGCCGTGCCTGACGAACCAGGCGAATCAGCGGATGGATGGTCAAATAGCCCACCACGCCGCTCACGACAACGCCGAGCAGCGTCATCCAAAGAAAAGACGGCGTCATCCATTGATCCCGGAGAGGGTCCTTCAGCGCCCGCAGGATGCCCAGCAGACCCAGGCCTGAACTGGCGATGACGGACATCATGAAGCTGAAGCGCACGGCCCAACCGCGCTCCAAGCCCGCAAGCAGGGACATCGAAATGGTCATGCCGCTTCGGCTCAGACCGCGAAAGACCGCCGAGCCGGCCTGAGCCGTCCCGATCAAGAGCGCTTGCCACCAGCGCATGTCGCGGCCGCGCGTTTGCCCCGAGGCCAGGCGATCGGTGGCGATCAGAATGCAGCCCAGAATCAAAAAGTTGATCGCCACGGGGACCGGCTGATTGAAGCTTTTTTGAATGTGTTCCGCCTTCCACAGGCTCACCACCACGGCGGGCACCGTCGCCAACCCCATCAACACGCCCAGCCACAGGAACTCGCCCGCCGTCCGCGGCCAAGGGGCAGCCTCCGGCGCGGGTGCTTCCGTTGCCCCAGCGGCCGGCCGTTCGCTCTTGACCTTGCGGCCAAAGTGGCTGAGGAAGCGCTGCAGGTCGGCACGGAAGTAAAACAGGACGGCCACCGTGGTCCCGAAATGCAAGACGCCGTCGAAGAAGATGGCCTGGGCGCCGTGGTCTTCTTGAAATTCAAAAAAATGCTGAAAGATCACCAGATGGCCGCTGCTGGAAACGGGTAGAAATTCGGTGACCCCTTGCAAGGCCCCGAGGATGACGGCTTGCCACCATGGCATGATGATTCCCTTGATCGTGGGAAGAGGGATCAGAGCAACCGAACAATTTTCCGCGAGCCAACCCGCAACAGAATGCCTTCGGGGTTCAATTCAAGTTCCATCTTCGGATCGGCGACCTTGCTGCGCTCGGGGCCGATGGTGACGCCATGGCCCTGGATCAATCTGCGGGCTTCGCTCGTGCTGGGGGCCAGGCCGGCTAACTGCATGGCCTTGCAAATCCATATTTTGCCGCTGCCGCGATCCGTATCGGGGATGGTGAAGACGGGGATGTCCGTGGGGTCCTGGCGCTGCGAAAACCGTTTTTCCCACTCGGCCTGCGCCCGATCGACCTCGGCGGCAGCGTAATAGCAGGCCACGATGTCGCGGGCCAAGGTTTTCTTGGCCGCCATGGGATGCGTCTGATGGGCATCCACCAGCCGGTCGATTTCCGCGCCGGGCCGATCCGTCAACAACTCAAACCATTCGCGCATGAGGTCGTCGGGAATGCTCATGGTCTTGGCGAATTGCTCCTCGGCCGATTCGCCCACGCCGATGTAGTTGCCCAGCGACTTGCCCATGCGGCGGTGGCCATCCCGGCCGCGCAGGATCGGCATGGTCAGGCAAATTTGCGGCTCCTGGCCTGCATGGGATTGCAGATGCCGGCCCATCATCAAGTTGAACAATTGTTCGCTGCCGCCCAGCTCGACGTCGGCCCGGATTTCGACGCTGTCGCGCCCCTGCATCAAGGGGTAAAGGCATTCCCGCAGATAAATGGGATTCCCCGCCTTGTGCCGCTTGGTGAAATCGTCGCGTTCGAGCATGCGCTGCACGGTGATCTGGCTGGTCAGGGCAAGCACGTCGAGAAAGCTGAAGCGGGAAAACCATTCGCCATTGAAACGCACTTCGGCCTGGGCCAGGTCGATGATCTTGCCCACTTGGTGCAGGTAATCCTTGGCGTTTTCCTGGACTTGCTCCTCGGTTAGGTGCGCGCGCGTTTGATCGCGGCCGCTTGGATCGCCGACCATGGCCGTGTAGTTACCGATGATCAACACGGCCTTGTGGCCAAGCTGCTGGAATTGCCGCAGCTTTCGCAGGGGAACGGTATGCCCCAGGTGCACGTCAATCCCCGTCGGGTCGATGCCATACTTCACCCGCAGGGGCGTGCCCTTGGCGATGCTCCGCTTGAGTTTGTCGATCAATTCCGCTTCGGGGACAAGTTGTTCGGTGCCCCGGCGAATCACCGCTAATTGTTCTTCAATGGGAGCCATGCACCATTCTCTTTCTACGAGCCTGCCTTGAAACCTGCCGCACACCCTTAGAGGGTCATGCGAGCATCCGGCTTGGATAGCATACAAAAGCCCTTCGAACCTGGAAGGCTTGCCCCCGCCGCGGCGGGCTAGCCGAAAGAACCGAAGTGGCCTTGCGCCGGGAAGGCGTTGGGCACGTGTTCGATCTCGGGAAACCACCGCGTCTTGGGCCAGGCGATCAAGATGACGTCGAAGCGTGCGGCGTAGCCCAGGAGGCGATGTTTTTGCATGAATTCCGCGGCAAGCCGGCTCAAGCGCCGCTGTTTCTCCTCATCGACGGACAGAGCCGGTTTCTCGGTGGATGCGCCCTCCGTGGAGCGGACTTCGACAAAGACGATGGTCCGCCCTTCGCAGGCGACCAGGTCGACTTCGCCCGTTCGCCCATGCCAGTTGATCTTGAGGATTTTGTGGCCGCGGCGGCGGAGAAAGCGGCACGCCGCTCGTTCGGACCGATGGCCAAACCAGCGCCGCCACCAAGGTTCAAGAGGGGAGGGTTGTTCCATGACGCGGTCAACCCCGGACCACGATTGTTTGGGAAGTTGTTCGGCGGCCCCGCGGCTTTACTGCGCCGCTTCCTTGGCGGCCTTTTCGGCCTTGGCCGTGGCCTTGGCACTGTCGTCGCCCAGGATTTCCACGGCGACTTTGCGACCTTCGCGCAGCCGCGTGGCCTTGCCGACGCGATCGCGGAGATAATAGAGCTTGGCCCGGCGAACCCGCCCCGACCGCTTGACCACGATCCGAGCGATCTTGGGAGAATGCAAGGGAAATTGCCGCTCCACGCCCTCGCCTTGGACAATGCGGCGAACGGTGAAGTATTCCCGGGTGCTCGTGCCGCGGCGGGCGATTACGGTCCCTGCGAAAATCTGGATGCGCTCTTTGTTGCCTTCCAGAATCCGCTGATGGACTTCCACTTGATCGCCGATTTCAAAAGCCCGGATGGACTTGGGGTCTTTCCGGTAGTTCGCTTCGACTTTGGCTAACAATTCGCCTCGCTTCATCATGGCCTTATTCCTTCGTGCACAGCGCGGATCAACCGCGGGTTGGCTGCAAGTTTTTTATTTTATGGATCACCCGCCATCGGCAAGGTGCGCTCTTGGCAGGCTCTTTTTTTATCTCTTCCTTGGCCCGATTCAATCCGCGTCTGGCGCTTCCGCGTGTCGCTCTGGACGATGGAAGCGGTGTCGCTGGCTCCTAAGCTTGGCCTGCTCCGCCCGCCAGGCCGCAACGGCTTCATGGTGCCCGCTGATCAAGATTTCCGGAACCTCCAAGCCGCGAAACACCCGGGGACGCGTGAACTGCGGATATTCGATCATGCCCGGTTCGCTGTGCGTTTCTTCCCGCAGGCTCTCGGCGTCTCCCAAAACCCCCGGGACGTAGCGAATCACCGTATCAATCACGACCATGGCCGGGACTTCGCCGCCGTTGCAGATGAAATCCCCGATGGAAATCTCCCTGGGCTGCAGCCATTGTCGGATGCGATCGTCAAAGCCTTCGTAGCGGCCGCAGAGCAATAGCAGTCGAGGCTCCTTGGCCATTTCCTGGACCACGCTTTGCGTCAAACGCTCTCCTTGCGGCGTGAGCATGATGACCTGGCCTGGAGGCTGGGCCATGGCCTGCACGGCCTCGACGGCCTCCAACACCGGCTCGCACATCAGCACCATGCCGGGACCGCCGCCGAAAGGCCGATCGTCCACCTTTTTATGCTTGTCCTTGGACCAATCGCGAAAGTCCCAGGCGTGAATCTCGACCAGGCCGCGCTCGATGGCCAGCTTGAGCAAGCTTTGCGTCAGGTAGCTGTCAAATAGCCGGGGAAACAGGGTGAGAACGTCGAAACGCATGGGACCCCGTTGACTTCATGAGCGTCCAATCCTGGCCAAGCCGCGCCACTGGCCTGTCTTTAGCTTTGGGGAGCCGCGCTCGCCGCGGGCACGCCAGCCGCTTGAGCGGCGGCCAGGTCTTCAAATTTCTTCAAATACTTGCGGATCAAGACGGCCACCTTGTCGGAGGGTTGAGCGCCGACGCCCAGCCAGTATTTGATGCGATCCGGTTTCATGGTGACCCGGCTGTCGGTGTCCTTGACCATCGGATCATACGTGCCCAACTCCTCGATGATCCGGCCGTCGCGCGGCTGCCGGCCATCGATGGCCACGATGCGAAAATAGGGGCGATGCTTGCGGCCCAACTTTTTCATGCGGATTTTAACCAAGAGTCACTCCTTCCAAAGGTCGTTTTCACGGTGATGGCATGGTCCAGCGAACCCATCGAGGTTCGACTAGCGTTTGCCTTTCTTGCGTTTCTTCTTGCGTTCCTCGGCGCGCTCCTTGGCCGTTTTGCGGTGGCCCGTGCCGATCTTTTGCTTGGCCAACTGCGGACCGCCCGGCATCAGCGCCCCCATCTTCGAGAGGCCCGTCATCATCTTGAACTTTTGCCAGGTGCTCATGCTCATCATCTGCCGCATGAGCGTGCGCATGACGCCGAACTGTTCGACCAACCGCTTGACTTCATGCGGCTGCGTGCCCGAGCCTTGGGCGATGCGCCGGCGCCGGCTCAGGTCGATCTCGTCCGGGTTCTTGCGCTCCTCCGGCGTCATCGAGTCGATCATGCCCTGCATGCGGCGAAACGCCGCCTCGGGGTCTTCCTCGATCTCCTCGAGCATGCTCGCGTCCATGCCCGGCATCATGCCCATCATTTGGCGAATGCCGCCGAGTTGCTGCAATTGTCCAAACGCGGCGCGGAAATCGGCCAGCGTGAAATCCCCCTTGGCCAGCTTTTCTTGCTGTTTCCGGAGGGCTTCCTGATCTTGATGCTGCTGAATGCGGGAGACTTTTTCGACCAGGGTCATCAAGTCGCCCTGACCCATGATCCGCTGGGCCATGCGCTCGGGATGGAATTCCTCCAGGCGGTCCAGCTTCTCGCCCACGCCGATGAACTTGATCGGCACCCGGGTGACTTCCTTGATGGAGAGGGCCGCGCCGCCCCGGGCGTCGCCGTCCAACTTGGTCAGGATGACGCCGTTCAGCTCCAGGGCTTCGTGAAAGGCCTTGGCGCTGTTCACCGCGTCTTGCCCGGTCATCGCGTCGCAAACGAAGAAGACCTGGTCCGGCTTGCATTGCTTGTCGATGGCCCGCAACTCATCCATCGGCATCTCGGCCACGTGCAAGCGGCCCGCGGTGTCGAGAATGACCGTGTCCAGATGTTGTTGGCGTGCTTGCTTGACGGCGTTGAGGCAAACGGAAAGGGGCTGCCCCTGAGGTTCGCTGTAAACCGGGACGTTGATCTGCTGGCCCAGCACGATCAACTGATCGACGGCGGCGGGACGCTGCAAATCAGCGGCGACGAGCAGCGGCTGGCGGCCCTTCTCGCGCAGCATCAGGGCCATTTTCGCCGCCGTGGTCGTTTTACCCGAACCTTGCAGGCCGCAGAGCATGATCACCGTCGGCCGATCCTTGGCGAAGGGGATCACATGATCCACGGGCCCCATCAAGGCGACCAACTCATCGTAAACGATCTTAACGATCTGCTGGCTGGCGTTGACGTTCTTGATGACCTCTTGACCCAAGGCTTCCTGGGTCACGTGGTCGATGAAGGCGTTGACGACGTTGAAATTGACGTCCGCTTCCAGCAGCGCCTGGCGGACGATCTCCAGCCCTTCCCGGACGTTGGCTTCCGTGAGCCGGGCGGGACCGGTCAATCGACGCATCGCGTCGCTTAGGGATTTGGTCAAGCCTTCGAACATAATCCATGATCCAATTGAAAATCGGCCCGGCGGGCTGGGATGTACACCCTCGTCTCCACCAGGCGGTTGAATCTTTCATTATAGAATATCGCCATCAGGTTGCCAGTGGCGATTGAAGCGGATGGCTGACCGGCGGACGGGCCATATGACCCATGCTCGCTCGGTCATCCATCGGCTGCCAGGCGCAACGTTTATGGCCTTATGTCCCTTCGAATTCATCACTAAATGCATGGCTGCCGCGGCAGCCAATCCAAAAGGCAGGTATGATGACCTTAGAGAATCAAGTGGATGGATTAGGCAGGCCAGACCGATGACGGCCGGTACGGCCAGCGAGGGTGATCATCGCTCATGACTCGATATACCGACTTATACCCCGGACAAGTGGCCCTTGGCATACTCTTCCTGGGCATCGCGGGGCTGTTCGGAAGTGGTTACTATTTTTCCAAATCGCTGCTGTTCCTGATCGATGGCGTCACCGTGCAAGCGACCGTCCAAAGGCATTGGCGGGAAGCAGTCGGCTCGAGCAAGTTTCCCACCTACCGCCATTACCTCAAGTACAGTTTCAGCGACCCCGAACAGCAACAGAAGGTCATCGAAAAGGACGAAACCCCTCCCGCCATCTGGGCGCAGGTCAAGGAAGGCGAATCGTTTCCCGTGCTGTGTTTGCCCTACGATTCGTCCCGCGCCATCCCCAAGGCGACCATTTACTCCACCCTGCCGATCTTGATCCTGTCCTTCGTGCTGTCCCTCTTGGTGCTGATCCTGGGAGCGGTCATGGTCGTCGCCAAATGGCGGGCCTGGACGCATCGGCTCGTCGTCACCGAACTCTCCGCCGACCATATCACGACGACGATCAAGAATCGCAAAAACAAACCTCGGCCGCCGCAGCCGCCGAGGTGATGTATTTGGGGTGTTGTTATTGGCTGATCGTGGAGGGCAGCGTTCTACTGATCAGTTTGGTTCAAACGGAACACAAATGGCACGATATGCGTGCTGACATCCAAGCGCAGGCGGAAGGCATCGCCGCCCTGCAAGGTGACGTTGATGTCGTCCTGCTGCCGATCCTTGAAAATCTCGGCGGCCAGTTGCTTGGCCTTGGCCCGCTTTTCGGGGTCCTCTACCAGGCCAATCAATTGACTGAGGTGCAGTTCCATCTTCATGGGATGCTGCCCGCCCGCGGCGGAAGAGGAGGCCAAGGATCGCAGGGCCTTTTCCAAATGAGCCAGGCCGTTCTTGCCGACGGCGACCAGGAAGACGTCATCACGAAAGGCGAAATGGAAGTCGATGGCGCCGAACATGTCGATGGCCTGGGGGTCGCCATTCGGCGGGCGAATGCAATGAATCGCCACGCCCTCGACCTTGGCCACGTCCTGTGAGAAATGCTCTTTTTCCTTCTCGGGAATGTTGCGGATGAGGTCGCGGGCCAGTTCTTCCATCTTCTTGCCCTCGCGGATCCGCAGCGCCGCCAGCCCCGTGAGGTGGCCGTGCTCATCCGGGCCGAACGCCATCAGCCCCAAGTCGACCAGGTCGCTCTTGAGCGTCGGCTCCAAGGTCTTGAAGACCTTCTCGGCGACCATCTTCTTGAGCATGCTCTGCTCCTCGTTCATCGCCTCCTGAAAAGCGACGTCGATCAAGTCGTTGAAGACCTTGCGAATTTGCTCATCGAGCGGCAAATGCATGACGAGGCTCATGGCGGAGGATTGGGTCAAGCCGTGAAACATGCTGCGCGCCCGGCCGAAGCGTTCGATCCGGCCCGCCAGCTTGGAGCCGCTCTTCGCCGTCATGTACAGGTCGCCGCGGAGCCGATGCTTTTCCTGATCGAGATTGAACGAGAGGCCGAATTCCTTGCCGTCTCGCATCAGTTCCTCGACCAGGTCGCGAACGATCTTCATCCCCGCCAGCCGGCCGCGGTATTCGCCTTCCGACTCGCCTGGCCGCCGCTCCTTTTCCCGCGCCATGCCCGCGTCCATGTCGGTCAGCAGCTTGTGCTTTTCCGCGTCGCTGATCCGATCGAAGCGCACGGAAACGGCCATCAGGTTGTTCCGATGCGCCTCCGAGAGGGATTTCATCGGGTCCGGCAAATCGCCTTTGAGCGTTTCTTCCTGCTCGCTGACGAAGAGATAGCGATGGGCGAATTTCATGTACACCTTGAGGCCGAAGGGCGTGTCCAAGACGTGCAGCCCATTTTTCAAATCCTCGATCTCAAGGTTGAACCCTTGCAGAACGCTTTTGAAATCCGCTTCCGAATTGATGGGGATAAAGACCAAGATCGGCGGTTTATCGCTCTGCGGCTTGGTGACCATCAGTCCGAAGGGCCGCTGCGTGTCCAGGCCGCTGGTCGGCAGCACGCTCTGGACGATGCCCTCGAACTGGGCCATCTCGTTTTCCTTGCCCGCCAACTTGAAGATATACTTCAGGTCGCTCAGGGCATCCTGAATTGAGCGGATGCTCACCACCGCGAAGTCCGCCCTGGCCGCGGGGGCATGGGCCAGCCCCAGCAACAACAGCCATCCGAACAACCAGCGTGACGTCACACGCGGGATCATAGCAATCTCCTTCCCATCAAAAACGAATCGAAACCGTTCCCCAAGAAGGCTGGGATGCGCGTTCTCCGCCCCCCTCGAAGATAAACTTCAACTTTCATACCTAGGGACTCGGCTTCAGGTGTCACTTGAGGTATGATTATCTTGATTTTTCTATTCGTCGAGAATACCCCAGCACCCCCATGCCCCTCCGGAGGGACCTCATGACCAGATCAGGCCATCGCAACTTCGGGCGAATCCTCGGCCCGTTCCTCCTCCTGGCGTTGCTGGCGGCGTGGCTGGGATTGCCGGCGGGAACGACCGGCCAGCCGCCTTCCGACGAGAAGCCGAAAAACCCGCCCAAGAAAGAGTCGCGCTACGAATTTCGCCGCAAACACGACCCGGACGGCATCGGCAAGTTCTACATGGAAAGGGAGATCGCGCAGGTCATGGGGCACCTGGGCGCGGGCTGGCTGGAACGGCCCGAACGGGAACGCGAGGAAGCCCCCAAGAAGCTGCTCGATGCCCTCAAGCTCAAGGAAGGCGACGTCGTCGCCGACGTCGGCGCGGGCACGGGCTATTTCACCTTTCCCATGGCCGCCCTCGTCGGTAAACAGGGCAAGGTGTACGCCGTCGATATCCAACCCGAAATGCTGACCTACCTGCGACAGAAGATGCGGCTGCTGCAAGTGAACAACGTCGTGCCCGTCAAGGGCACCATCACCGATCCTAAACTGCCCGCGGACAAGATCGACCTGATCCTGCTCGTGGACGTCTACCACGAATTTTCCCACCCCTATGAGATGACCGAGGCCATGTGCAAGGCGCTGAAGCCGGGCGGCAGGCTCATCTTCGTCGAATATCGGGCTGAAGACCCCGACGTGCCGATCAAGCCGCTGCACAAAATGACCGAGCGGCAGGTGATCAAGGAGATGGAGCCGCACCCGCTCAAGCACGTGGAAACGATCGGCACTCTCCCCTGGCAGCACATCATCGTGTTCGAAAAGCACAAGGAAGCCAATGGGGATGGCTGAGCCTGTGCCAAAAGCTCGAGGCTGAACGTCACGAGCAGCGGGCGGCCTTGGTGAACCTTGACTCCCTCCCCTCGTGCCCAAATTCGGCTAGGGCACGCCCTCATCGCGAAACTCAGTTTCGCTGTCGTGCCGCGGACGTCTCTTCCGCCCATACTCCGTCTTGGCAAAAGAAACCCGGCGCTCGCGCTGCATTCGATCCATTGCAAGCCCGAAGCGCCAGCGCCGGGTAAACCGTATTCTCAATGAGCATTTCGGCTTGAAGGGCCGATTCGGTCAGCCCAGTCTGAACGCCTGGGTCCCCTGGCCAATGGAATGAATCGGCCTTGACCGGAGTCGTTGTTTTTATTCAAACATGGCGGGACATAAGGCGGTTCGGCCTCGATCACGTGTACTGGTACGGCCCCTCGACGTACTCGCCGGCCGCCTGCAACTTCCCGGCCGCAGCCTCGGCGCGGGACAACTCGGCGAACTCGTAGGTCAGGCAGACGTTGTGCGTGCCGTCCACTTCGGGTGCCTCCCGGAAGTCCAGCCGGCCTCCGTGCCGGGCGACGACGTCGGTAACCCGCTCCTCGCGGGCCGGGTCGGACGGGGGCAGGTAGTAGACCTCGAACATCCAGGTCACGCTGCCCTCCCGCCGCCGAACGATGCGGATCAGCGGGCACGCGCAAAAAAGCGCTGCGATCAGAGGCGATCTAGCTCGCGTGCTCCGTTGCATCCGTTTGTTCTGCCTCCGATCTTATGCGAATTGAACGTTGAAGCAAGAAATCGTCCATGCATCGTGTATCACTTCATGCCAATCAGAAAGGGGATAGTGCAGCTTGCCCCCCAAGCAATCAGGCCATAAGCCGTCGCTGGCGCGCCGCGAACGTTGCCCACACTACGTATTACAGCTAGTATGATAATTGCGAAAAAGGCCATGCGAGCGAGGCCACGAAGAATACAGCCATCGCACCTTGATTAGGTGCTGTCGTATAGGCTGGACCCGCCAGTTCTCTGGCCCCAACAAAGTACAGAAGCGAAATAGGAATTAGTACAAAGTACTATAATCCCCCAGCAGAACGCTTTGTGGTTGTTTCAGATGCGATTACTGAATCGGCAGCAAGCGAATCTGATGCAGTCGATTGATGTGAATTTGTCATCGATGGGTGATTATCGGTTGATTGGCAGAACTATAGTATACACAGAACCTTTTCTGTGTAACGTCGAGGTCTTTCTGTGTATTCCGGTTGGATTTCCGCGTAACACCGATCAGGCTACACTGATGGACGTGCTGATGTCAAGGTTTGGAGGCCGATTCTGTGGTGTTAAAACTATGGTAAGATCAGATGCCCCCGACCGAGACGAGATCGCCGAAACTGCTCGATCAGCTGCGAGATAAGCTGCGAATGTTGCATTATGCGTGGCGCACCGAGCAGGGTTATGTCATGTGGGTGGAGCGGTTTTTGCGGTATCACCGGGACCAGAATCGGGGCGTAGGACGGCACCCTCGCGAGCTGGGAAAGACAGAAATCGAACAGATTCTGACGTTCTTGGCCGTGCAGAACTGTAGGGTGCGTTGAAACGCACCTCATTGGAATGCGGACGTAACCTAGGTCGGCGGTGTGTCACGACGCACCCTTCTTGACTCCGCGTCCAACGTTTGGTTATGCCAGATTTGTCTTGCCGAGGTTGTCATATTCCGGCCAGCCCCAGCCGCCATTGAAGTCCTCAATGTCGAGTTGAACGTCGCCGTAGGATTTGAGAGGTTTGAACACACCATCCGATTTTGCCTTCAAAAGGACGTCCAAGATCATTTCGCCGATTGCAACGGTAAATGGGTCGCCACCATCCTCGCTTTCCTCTTCCGCGTCCTCATCTAACGCGGGAACAACGAATTGCGTTCCATCGACTTTGATCACAGTAAAAGCTTCGCCTTCGAATCTAGATTCGATCGCCTCGATCCAGTGCCCAAAGTCAATGCATCGATCTTCATCGATACTTGTAGTCCATTGACCATCGCGTTCATGCTTGGGGCGCTCGTCTGCGTGAATGAAGATCCATCCAGATTGATCGCACGAATAGCCGATTTCGAGTGCAGACAGTGACGCTGGTTTGGCAGCGGTAAGCGATTTGACGCTTGATTCAAGTTCGCGACGGAAGACTTTGGCGTCTTTACGGAGGTCAATCGTTTTCATCAGGTTGGAGTCTCTATTGGATTGGCATAACGACCCCGCTCAGCAGCCGGGGCCGCTGGGGAACCTTTGAACCCTGAAAAACCGTAATGCGGCCCCGGTCTGCTGCAGCGACTTGTTATGCGGCGACTGCTTGTGCAGGAACATAATACTGCCAGTCCTCCTGGCAGGAATCGAACCTGCGCCCACGGGCTTATAAGGCCCACGCTCTCACCACTGAGCTACAGGAGGTGTTGAATTCCAAACGACATATGCCATCGCGTATCATCGCAACCTCCTTTCACTCATCGCCGGGCGGAAGCATCGGCACCGAGGGATGGACCACCCGACGGAGACATTCGCCATGCGCCCAAAGTTGTTGGGTCGCGCCGTGGGGCAGGTCCACCAGTAACGACAGGAAATCGTCGCTACCGATGACACCGTACTCGCCGCAGAAGCAGCACATCGCCTTTGACCCGTCATCCATCTGCGTTCCCGACGATCTTCAACAATGCGTCAGCCGTTCGCTCAGTCCTTTGACGATTGCCGTACAAACACATGTGTTCGGTTTCGGCCCACCAAAGGAAGTCCACGAGCTTCTGCCTTGGCTCGCGGCGAATGAGCAGCCCGTAGATTTCGTTGATGTACCCGTCGTATTCGTCTTGGGCTTCCGGTACGCCAGCTACGCCGATCGGGTCCCATTCGCGCATCAACACGTCGCGGATGGCGTCCTGATAAGACCTCGCGCGCTGTAGGCGTTCGCTCATCGATGCACCAAGCCGCATAACGAACCCGCTCAGCCGCGGCGCGGGCCGCGTGAGCTGCGAACCTGGGAAAGCCTGCCCGCTCCCGCCGTCGGCTGCAGCGGATGGTTCGGCTTGCCTTGCCAATTCACGGCTCGAGACGAATCACCGTTCCCGGATGCCCGAAGCTCGACGGGCAGTGCCGGATACGAATCTGCTGCTCGGGTGTCATGCCGATGGTCTGCCCGTGCTTGAGCACAGGGCCATTCTCCAACAGGTAGTACATGATGTTCAGCAGCCACTCCCGCAGCTCGCCCGGCTCCATGTCGATGCGGGGGATCTCGATCTCCATGTGTCCGAGCGCCGACAGTCCGGTCGTAAACAGGCCCGTCGTCCCATCTTCGTTCCGGAGCGCACGGAGATCGACCCAGAGGTACAGCGGCGGTGCCTCGGGCGAGTCGATCTTCTCCGCCATGTTGATGAAGACCGGGGGAAAATGCACAAGCGTGGCCTCGGGCCAGTAGACGGCCATCACGCCGGGTTGCTTGGCGGCGAGTGCGGTGACGGCGGTCACGACCAGTCGCCGCTTGACCGGGTCCGCAGCGTCACCCGTCGCCGTGATGAGCAGATGCGAGCGGTGACGCTTGACGGTTTCGATGGGCGGCTGTTGCGGCCACATCCAGGAGGTAGCGATCGGTCCTTCCAGGTCCGGATAGGGCGCTGGCATCAGAGCCAACGCAAAGAACTCGTCACCCACATCGAAACTGAACACGCCACCGTCGCCACGGTTGATGCCCGAAACGGCTTTGCCAGCAATCCGTGCCTTGGCCAGTTGCTTCAGGAATGCATCAGCGGGGAAGGTGTCCCCTTCCAACAAGAGAGCGCTGAAGATCGGGCCACCTGGACCCAGCTCGCGCTTGGGTGAGTCGGCCTGCTTCTTCTTGAAAAAGCCGAACATCTCGCTTCCCTCCGGACACATCACAAGGATGAGGCCGAACTCTCAATTAGCATGCGCCGTCGGACCGTCCGACTATGCGCGATATCGTCTCATCGCACGCAACAAACCCTGGCCATCCTTTGGTGCCTTCCCGCAAACGAGCGCAGCCTAACACCCTAAACGTCACTATGCGCGGCTCCCTCTGGGCGCTGACGCAATCCCGCTCGCCTTACAAACGATCCGCTGGGCTCTTGACGCCCAACCCGCCCCGGTTCAGCACATGCGTGTAGATCATGGTCGTTTCCACGTTCGTGTGCCCTAATGCTAGCCTAATTCAGCTTTGACCACAATTTAGTACACAA